>NZ_JBLXDV010000011.1:0-130132 GCF_048263705.1 Minwuia sp.
AGCGTTTTTCGTTTTCATGGAATCACCATGAAAACGAAATAACGCAACTCGCACAGGTAGTTGCCATTCTTGAAAACTGTCTGAATGGTTCCATTCAGACTGTTTCCGCCCTAGCGCGTGGGCACCGGTGCGTCACCGCGATAGTCGTAGAAACCGCGCTTGACCTTCTGGCCCAGCCAGCCCGCCTCGACATATTTCACCAGCAGCGGACACGGACGGTACTTGGTATCGGCCAGGCCGTCGTAGAGCACCTGCATCACGGCCAGGCAGGTATCCAGCCCGATGAAATCCGCCAGTTCCAGCGGCCCCATGCGATGGTTCGCACCCAGCTTCATGGCCGTATCGATCGCATCCACCGAGCCAACGCCTTCATAGAGCGTGTAGACGGCTTCATTGATCATCGGCAGCAGGATCCGGTTGACGATGAAGGCCGGGAAATCTTCCGCGGCCGTCGGCGTCTTGCCGAGCTTCATCACCACTTCGCGCACGGTGTTGAAGGTGGTGTCCTCGGTCGCGATGCCGCGGATCAGTTCGACAAGCTGCATGACCGGCACCGGGTTCATGAAGTGCATGCCCATGAACCGTTCCGGGCGGTCCGTCACCGACGCCAGTCGCGTGATCGAGATCGAGGAGGTGTTGGACGCAACCAGCGTGTGATCGGCCAGGTGCTCGGTCAGCGACTGGAAGATCACCTTCTTCAGGGCTTCGTCCTCGGTCGCCGCCTCGATCACCAGATCGGTCTGGCCGATGTCGGCCATCTCGATGCTCGGCTTGATCCGCGCCAGGGTGGCGGCACAGTCGGCGTCGGAAATCTTGCTGCGGGCCGCCTGACGCATCAGGTTGCCTTCAATCACACCCAGCGCCTTGTCCAGCTGTTCCTGGCTGATGTCGTTGAGAACCACATCATACCCGGCCAGAGCGCAGACGTGCGCAATACCATTGCCCATCTGACCGGCGCCAATGACGCCGATCGAGCGGATCGAACCCGTTTCGCTCATGTCTTCACTGTCTCCTGATGGACGTTGCTGGCAGGATCCGGATGGGCAAGCTCCCGATCAGAGCTTGCTTTCCAGTTCCGGTACCGCCTGGAAGAGATCCGCAACCAGGCCATAGTCGGCAACCTGGAAAATCGGAGCTTCCTCGTCCTTGTTGATCGCGACGATCACCTTGCTGTCCTTCATGCCGGCCAGATGCTGGATCGCACCCGAAATGCCGACGGCGATGTAGAGTTCCGGGGCGACGACCTTGCCGGTCTGACCGACCTGCATGTCATTCGCCACGAAGCCCGCATCGACGGCCGCGCGCGAAGCGCCGACGGCGGCACCCAGCTTGTCTGCCACCTTGTAGAGCATCTCGAAGTTCTCGCCGTTCTGCATGCCGCGACCGCCGGAGACGACGATCTTGGCGGATGCCAGCTCAGGGCGGTCCGATTCGGAGAGCTTTTCCTCGACGAATTCGGACAGGCCCGGATCCTCGACGGCGGAAACGCTCTCGACCGAGGCGCTGCCGCCTTCTTCCGCCGCCTTGTCGAAGGCCGTCGGGCGAACGGTGATCACCTTCGTCTCGTCCGAGGACTGGACCGTGGCCAAGGCGTTGCCGGCATAGATCGGGCGCACGAACGTATCGGCGCTTTCGACGTCGGTGATCTCGGAAATCTGCTGAACATCCAGCAGCGCGGCGACGCGCGGCATCACGTTCTTGCCCGATGTCGTGGCGGGCGAGACGATGTGACTGTAGTCGCCGGCGAGGCTGACGATCAGCGCGGCGCGATTCTCGGCCGTTGCATGCTCGTAGCCGGCGTCATCGGCATGCAGCACCTTGCTGACACCATCGATCTTGGCGGCGGCTTCGGCGACCGCTCCCGAACCGGAACCGATCACCAGCACGGTGACATCGCCACCCATCTTGGATGCGGCCGTGACGGTCGCGAGGGTGGCCGGGTTCAACTCGGCATTGTCGTGTTCAGCTATTACCAGAATACCCATCAGATCACTCCCGCTTCGTTCTTCAGCTTGTCGACCAGTTCCTCGACAGTCTCGACCTTCACGCCGCCCTGGCGCTTCGGCGGTTCGGAAACCTTCAGTGTCTTCAGGCGCGGCGCGATATCGACGCCCAGATCTTCCGGCGTCTTGGTATCGATCGGCTTCTTCTTCGCCTTCATGATGTTCGGAAGGCTGGCGTAACGCGGTTCGTTCAGGCGCAGGTCCGTGGTCACGACCATCGGCATCTTCAGCTTCAGCGTCTGCAGGCCGCCATCGACCTCACGGGTGACGTGGGCGCTGTCGCCCTCGATCTTCACCTCCGACGCGAACGTGCCCTGGCTCCAGCCCAGCAGCGCGGCCAGCATCTGGCCCGTCTGGTTGCTGTCGTCATCGATAGCCTGCTTGCCCAGGATCACCAGATCGGGCTTTTCCTCGTCGCAGACGGCCTTCATCAGCTTGGCAACGGCCAGCGGTTGAACCTCGTCGTCCGTCTTGACCAGAATCCCGCGGTCGGCACCCATGGCCAGCGCCGTGCGGATCGTCTCCTGACACTGCTGGACACCGATGGAAACGGCCACGACCTCGTCGGCGGTGCCGGCTTCCTTGAGACGCACGGCCTCTTCGACGCCGATTTCGTCGAACGGATTCATCGACATTTTCACGTTGGCGAGTTCAACGCCGGACTGATCAGCCTTCACGCGTACCTTGACGTTGTAATCAACGACGCGTTTGACAGCGACGAGTACTTTCATCTCCCGCGATCTCCAGGATTATTGATGGTATGACAGGCAGGCACACGGACCAGAAGACCCCCGCACCAGTAATAAATATCGCCACTGACAGACAGAACCGCCAATGGTGCAGCGCACACTAGATAGGCAGTCCGGGGCTGTCAACGAAGCGTCATACGTGATTTTGCCACATGCGGCCCAGCCGGTGCACGCCGTGTCAGTTGGGCGTTTCGTCTCCTGCGCCCATGACCGCCACCATGTCGCGCAGGGCTTCCGGGGCGGCACTGCCAAGACTGGTCTGCATGGCCTGCATCAGGGTCGCCATCACCGCAGCCGAGAAGACCTCGCGACCGATTCCCTGCTCGGTGCATTCTTCCAGCGCATTGTCCAGATGCCGGGTCACGATCTCGGCGGCACCGGCGAGTTGCGTCTGCACGGCATCGTTGGGCATGTCCGTCATGGTCTACCTCCTGAACCTTCTCTGTAGGCTGTCGCGTCTCAGCGCAGATGCGCACGAGCCATATGCCATGTCAAATGCCGGAGAGTCCCATCGCGGCGTGGGGTCGCAAGCGGTGCGGTTTTCCTTGCTTCGCGGGCTGGGGAAGCCATCTGGGAGACGATCAGGGCCGCGGCATCGTGGTGCCGCCGCCGGACTGGTCCGTCAGCCTGATATGGAGAGATCGCGATGACCAGACCTGTCGAGCAACTCCACTTCGAACCGCAACACCTGAGCGACAGGATGGCCCTGCGCATCGTCAAGTTCATGCGGATCTTTGCCGACTGGTTTTTCACCAAGCGGTACGGACACCGTGCCGTCGTTCTGGAAACGGTCGCCGCCGTGCCCGGCATGGTCGGCGGCCTGCTGCAGCATCTGAAGGCGCTGCGTACCATTCGCGGGGACGAAGGATGGATCCGCGAGCTGCTTGATGAAGCCGAGAACGAACGCATGCACCTCATGACGTTCGTCGAGGTCGCCCAGCCTACCCGGCTGGAACGCATACTGGTGATGGTCGCGCAGGCGGTCTTCTACAATCTCTATTTCTGGCTGTATCTGTTCGCGCCGAAGATCGCGCACCGTGTGGTCGGCTATCTGGAGGAGGAAGCCGTCGTCAGCTACACGCAATATCTTGAAAGCATCGACGACGGAGACATCGACAACCCGCCCGCGCCCGAGATCGCCATCGACTACTGGGGCCTGCCCGCCAACGCCAGGCTGCGCGATGTCATCGTCGAGGTCCGCGCCGACGAGGCGGGACATCGCGACAGGAACCACGCTTTTGCGAACGAACTCGCCGACGATGGCGCAACCTCCGATGATGTGCAGCTGACAAAAAGGGAAACCTGAACGTCGGCGCACTTGCCGCCAGCCGCGTCGGTCAGGTCTGTCGCCTGTCCAGCAGCCCGACCGCCAGCACCAGTCCGATGGTCACGACGACAACGCCCCATATCTGGATCCCGCCGGGGATTTCGTTCAGAAGCGGAGCACCGACCAGCACCGCCGACGCGGGGATGGCCGACGGGAATACCGCGCCGCGCGACGGTCCCAGCAACTGCACCGCCGCCATGAACGCCGCCGTTGCGATGCATCCGGCGAACACGCCCTGTCCCAGCCACTGGATCGCGAATTCGTCCCAGCCGATCAGGGCGATGCGATCGACGTCGCCGATCAGCAGATAGACCGGCAGCATCGTCGCCATCGACAGCACCGTCACCACCGCCGCACCTCTCAGCGGCGGCACCTGCCATACGCGCAGCAGGATGGTGAACACGGCGAAACTGAAGTTGGCGGCGATCAGCAACAGGTCGCCCAGCAGGATCCGTCCCGTGATCGCGCTGTCCAGAGCGCCGCTGCCGACCATCAGAATACCGGCAATGATGGCGATCAGGCCGACGATGCGCCGCCGGCCAGGGCGCTCGCCCAGGAAGACGACCGACAGCAGCGTCGCTCCCAGTGTCAGCGTCGCAGGTCCGATGACGGCGCCGTGCGTCACGGGGGCCAGCGTGAAACCGCCCGCCATCAGGAACCCGAAGGCCGGGCCGCCGACCACGGCAAGCACAACCCCTCTGCCCCAGCCGATCCCGCCGAGGTCGCGCCAGCCGAAATACAGCAGGTAGGGCAGGAAGATCAGACCGGCCGGCACCAGGCGGGCAACCGCGAGATCGAGCGGTGAAAATCCGACAAGCGCGCCGTGCCGCGCGATGATCACATAGGCCGTCCAGCCGACCAGCGCGACCAGCCCGAACAGCAGTCCGCGCAGCGGCAGTCTCGACGGCTGTGAAGCGCCTGTGGACAAGGTTCAGATCCTGCATGTGCGCACCAGGGCGCGATCACGGCAACAGCCCCGGAATCCGGAACGATCAAGGAGGGAGGTTGTCGCAAATGGTACCCCGTAGGGGACTCGAACCCCTGTTTCCGGCGTGAGAGGCCAGCGTCCTAGGCCACTAGACGAACGGGGCAGTGACCATTTGGCAAGGCGCGCGTTCTAGCGTCCGCGGGCGGCAGCGTCAAGCGTGCGGCTGTACGGGTCATGTGCCAGACAGCAGGCCGATGCCTGTCTTATGCAACCCCCGCCCCCTTGCGGCGCAACGGGGCTTGGGCTTTATTGGTCCCAAGCGCGCCGTCAGGTGCGCACGGGGAGAATTACCGGGAGAGCGAAATGGCGGGCATTACCCGATTTGGCGGCTACGTGCCGCGTCTCAGGCTGCAGCGCAAGGCTGTGGTCGAGGCGAATGGCTGGTTCAATCCAGGACTGGCCGGACTGGCCAAGGGCGAGCGGTCCATGTGCAACTGGGACGAGGACAGCCTGACCATGGCGGTCGAGGCGGGGCGCGACTGCCTGGGCGAGACACCGCCGTCGAACATCCGCGCGATCCATTTCGCGTCCACGACCATGCCCTTCGCCGACCGCCAGAACGCGACCGTCGCGGCCACCGCGCTGCAACTGGGCGAGGATCTGCGGACGGTCGATCTGACGTCGTCCATGCGGGCCGGCACCTCGGGCATGATCGAGGCACTTGAGAACATCGAAGGCCGGGATGGCCAGATCCTCTATCTCGCCGCCGATCATCGTGAGACCGCATCGTCGGGCGCGCAGGAACTGCAGATGGGCGACGGCGCGGCCTCCTTCGTGCTGGGCAATGACAATGTCATCGCCGAGTTCCTGGGCAGCCATCAGATGTCGACCGATTTCGTCGATCACTATCGCGGCCAGAACCGCAGCTTCGACTACAACTGGGAAGAACGCTGGATCCGCGACGAGGGCTATTTCAAGATCGTGCCGCCGGCGATCGAGGCGCTGTTCAAGAAGACCGGTGTCTCCGGCGATGACATCGACATGATGGTCATGCCCGCCCTGATCCGTGGCGTGCCGCAGAAGATCGCCAAGGGTGCCGGGATCAAGGACGAGGCCGTGCAGGACAACATGCACGCCATCATGGGCGAGGCGGGCGCGGCCCACGCGCTGATCATGCTGTCCCGTGCGCTGCAGGCGGCCAAGCCGGGCCAGACCATTCTGGTCATCGGCTGGGGTCAGGGCTGTGACCTGATGCTGTTCCGCGCGACGGATGCGATTTCCGGCTTCAAGCCCTCGCTGGGCGGCGTCGAGGGCTTCCTGGCCCGCAAGAAGGAAGAGAGCAACTACAACCGCTACCTCGCCTTCAACGAACTGATCGAACGCGACAAGGGCATTCGCGCCGAGGTCGACGCGCAGACCGCGCTGACCACCCTGTACCGCAACCGCGACAAGGTCCTGGGCTTCGTCGGCGGCAAGTGCACCAAGTGCGGGACGGTCCAGTATCCCAAGGCCCATATCTGCGTGAACCCGAACTGCGGCGAATGGCACAGCCAGGAAGATTTCCGCTTCGCCGACGTGCCCTGCACCGTGCAGTCATGGACGGCGGACGGCCTGACCTACTCGCCGGACCCGCCGACCCATTTCGGCATGGTCACTTTCGAGGCCGGCGGGCGGCTGATGGCCGACCTGACCGACGTCGACAAGGGCGGCGTCGAGGTCGGCATGCCGCTGCGCATGGTCTTCCGCGTGAAGGTCGAGGACGAGCGCCGCGGCTTCAAGAAGTACTTCTGGAAGGCCGCGCCGGACCACCGCAAGGTCTGACGACGACTTGCAGTCGAGATCGGGAAAGGGCGCTCCGGACAACCGGCGCGCCCTTTTTCATGGTTGCGCAAACCTTGCCGCGAACTCCCCCGTGTTCCGGGATCCCCGGTCAGGCCGGGGACGGGCTTGATCCCGGAACCCGGCGGATGGTGAAACACGTCGCAGTCTGTGCCGATGCGAACGCTGCACTGGGCACCCCCGCATCGGGGTGCGGGATAAACTTTGATCAAGCCTGTCCCCGGCTTGACCGGGGATCCCGCTGCGCGTGGTGGTTTGGCATGAACGCATCCGCACACTCTTCCCTGTTCCGGGACTCGATCCCGGAACCCAGCGCGGCGTCTCCACTGCGCCAAGACCGCCGGATTGAACCGAAGCGAGCCGCAAGGACCCGGTAAAGGGCCTACAGATGCCTGTTTCCACTCACCTCCGGCACGCCGAATTCTGCGTGGCAGACCTGGGCCAGTCTCGCGATGCCATCGCGCATGACGTCCTGTGGCGGGTGGGCGAAGCAGATGCGGATCCATTGCTTCCGTCCCTCTTCGCGGGACCATTCGCTGCCCGGATTGATGGCGATGCCCTCGGCCAGCGCAACCTGGTTCAGGCGGTCGGTATCGACGCCATCGGGCATGCGCACCCACAGGAAGATGCCGCCCGGCGGACGCGTGTAGTGAACGCTGGTCCCGAAACACTCGTCCAGCGCGGCCGTCAGATTGTCCAGCTTGGCTTCCAGATGGGCGTTCAGGCGCTTCAGGTGCGCGTCGAAATGGCGGGGGCAGTATTCGGCCAGCACCATCTGCTCCAGCGCGCCCGATCCGGCGTCCGCCTTCACCGACAGGATACGCGAAAGCATGTCCCACGGCGCGGCGATGTAGCCGACGCGCAGCGCCGGTGCGATGGTCTTGGAGAAGGTGCCGATGTGGATGACCCTTGCATCCCGGTCCAGCGCCATCAGCGCGGGCGGACGCTCGCCGGTCCAGACCAGGTCGGCATAGCATTCGTCCTCGAACACCGGCACGTCATGGGCGCGGGCCAGTTCCAGCAGCCGTTCGCGACGCGCGCGCGGCAGGATGGTGCCGGTCGGATTGTGCACGGTCGGGATGGTGTAGATGTATTTCGGGCGGACCGCCTCGGCCTGAAGACGCGCCAGTTCCGTCTCCAGCGCATCCATGTTCATGCCGTCCGCATCGACGGCGACGGACACCGCGTGGACGCCGCATTTCGCCAGCCGCGGATAGACACCGCCATAGTTCGAGGCCTCGATCAGCACGGTATCGCCGGGGGCCAGCAGCACCTCGTTGATCAGGTCCATCGCCTGCAGCGACCCCGACGTCAGAATGATGTCGTCCGCCGGGCAGTCTATCCCCGCATAGCGCTTCAGCTTGCCCGACAGGAAATCGCGCAGACCCCGGTGCCCCTGCGGACCCGAATGTACATTGTACATGCCCATGCTCGCGCCCTCCCGCGCCAGCACCGCATCGGCGGCGGCACGCAGGTCGTCGACCGGCACCATCTCCTCGGCGTTGTTACCGCCGACGAACAGGAACGGCGGATGCCCGGTAAAGCGCCCTGACGGTGCCGGCAGCCCTTCGCGGGCGACGGATGAGAAATCGAATGCCATTGCAGAACCACCCCATGAACCCCTATCTCACACAGACTCGCACAGGCCCGTGGCAGGGCTCAAGCTCGACGAACCCGGAGGACCCATGCTTTCGACGCGGAAAATCATGATCATCGGGCTGACCTGCCTGGTCGCCGGACCCGCGGTCGCCGAATCGCTGTCGGAAGACGTGCGCACCGTCGGTTACACCTACGGCCTCTATCGCGCCTGCACGTCGTACTATGCCGAGCGCGGCGGCCTGGATGCGCTCTGGTTCCGGGTGCCCCTGGAGGATCGGAACCTGGCTGCGTTGAGGCAGGCCGATCCGGCACCCGCCGGACGGGACGATCTGATCGCGACATATGAATCGGCGAAAAAGCTCGGATCAGATGTCGGCACCAACCGCATCCGTATCCTGAACCTCAGCGCCGAAATCCGGGACACCGACGATCAGGTCAAGGCATGGTGCGAAACCGCGAAGGCGCGGGTCGAACCCTGCCTTGAGGACGACGCGCTATCCGCGATGGCGCATTTCAGCAGATGCGCAGATGCGATGCCCGACCCTGAAAAAGGCTGAGAAGGGCCCTAGAACCCCCACAGGTCCGGCTTCGTCTCGTCGTCCACCCATGCCCCCGGCCCCTCGGCCCAGACGAACATCAGTGCGCCGTAGCGGGTGCCGATCTCGACGGTGGTGCCGGCTTCCAGCACAAAGAAATCGCCGTTGCGGCCGATCTCGCCGGAGACATTCAGGTCGCCCGACATCAGGAAGATGTCCGTCAGCCCGCCCAGTTTCAGCGGAGGCAGCGAGGTGCCCGGCAGCATCTGGATCTGGCGCAGCCGCCGGTCCATGCCGGTGGTGTCATAGTTCCAGAGATTGCGCCGCACGACGCCCGCCGCCGCGGTGGCGAGCCAGGGCACGTCGGCAACGGTCACATGAACCTCGGGCATCGCTTCGGGGTTCGGGTTGGTGATCTCGCCCGACACCGCACCGGTGTGCACGGGCACGCCTTCATCCGCTTCTTCCGCATCCAGATAGATCACGGGGGCGTCCAGCCGGGCGCAGAGCAGGCTGGGTTCATAGGCGATGGCGTTGTGGGTGGCGCCCTTCAGGTTGATGCCGCACTGTCCGGCAACCGTCGGTCCCTGATAGTCGGTCAGCGCACCCTGCATCACGTACGAGGACGCCGGCCCCAGATGATGATGCAGCCCCGTCTGGGCAAACCGCTCGAACGACAGATAGCCGAGGAACAGACCGGCTTCCTTGTCCATGCGGACACCGGCGAGCTGCGTCCCCGGCTTGTTGGAATCGACCCAGTCGAGGTCGGCACCCGCGTAGGCGTAGACGCCCGGCGTCCTGCGCTTCGTGTTGGTCGTGTCGGCCATCGCGCCCTCCCGGCTCTGATTTCATCCGCAGTGTCGCAACGGAAGGCGCAGGAACGCAAGAACCGGGTCGTGCGCCTATGACTCCTCGAAACCCTTGCCTTCGTTTTCCGCGTAGAAACCGGCGGTGTTCTTGAAGATGTTCGGCTTGCGGTAGATCGCCAGCAGAACCGCGCCCTCGTCCGAGTGGGTTTCGTGAAACGAGCCCGGCTTGCGCCAGACATATTCGCCTGCCTTGCAGATGCCGTCATGGTCGTAGAACGAGCCTTCGAGCACGAAGGACTGTTCGATTTCCGGGTGCTTGTGGAACGGCAGCGTCGCGCCCGGTTCCCATTTCAGCAGGCAGGTCATCTCGCCCGCTTCCTTGTTCTCGTACAGCACCTTGATCTGGATGCCCTCGAACTGGCTCGGTCCCCATTCCATGTCGGCGGGGTTCACATAGGTGGAGCCCCCGATGGTCGGTTCGATCTTCGACTTCTTGGCCTTGCTGGCCGTGACAGGTGCGGACATCGAGGTGCCTCCCGGCTTGATGAAACTTGAAAACCACTCGGGAAACATTCGACAAAAAGTTTCCCACCAAGTCAAGGAACGTGTCACCATCGGCACAGCACACACGGAAAGGGAGCCCCGTCATGGCTGGCAGGCGCATCGCAATCTTCGTCTATGACGGCGTCGAGCCCATCGACATCGGCGGCACCTATGGCGTCTTCTCGATGGCGCGCCGCGTGGTGCCCGATCTGGCGTTCTTCACGGTGGCCGAGACGGAGGCTACGGTCACCCTGTCCAGCGGTCTGCGGATGCTGCCGGATCACACATTTGCAGGCTGTCCGGCGGCGGATGCGCTGATCGTCTGCGGCGGGCCGGGCTGGGTCGAGCAGCGGACGCGGCCTGCGGTTCTGGAGTTCATCCGGGACCGTGCGCCACAGGGCATCATCGCATCGGTCTGCACCGGCGGCCTGATCCTGGCCGCGACGGATCTGCTGGACGGCCTGCCCGCGACCACCCGCCGGGCCGGCATCGGCGACGAGACACCGCCGCTGCAGATCATGGGACGCGACCATGCCGGGATCACACCGACCGAGGCCCTGATCGTCGACTGCGGGCATGTGATGACCGGCGGCGGCGTCTCTCTGGCCATCGACCTCAGCCTGCACCTGCTGGCGCGCCTGTACGACGATGGCGTGCGCGATGATGTGGCGAAGGTCATCGAGTACGACACGGCCATGCGCGCGAACGCCCGGGCGCTGCCGACGCTGAAGCATCCTGCCTGACCGGCCGGATGACAGCGGAAGACCGGATCGGGCGGCGTGTGCGCGAGATGCGCAAGACCCGCGAGATGACCCTGGAGGCCCTCGCCACGCGCACGGGGCTGACCAAGGGCTATCTGTCCAAGATCGAGAACGCACGAAAGCTTCCGCCGGTCGCGACCCTGTCGAGCATCTCCGGCGCACTCGGCTGCGACATCGCCTGGTTCTTTCAGAGCGACCCTTCCGACGGCCCGCTGGAAGGCCGGGTCTCGATCGTCAGGGCGGACGAACGCCAGCCGGTCGTGCGCGGCGGTTCGAATTTCGGGTATGACTATCAGGCCATCGCCCATCGCAAGTCCGACAAGGCGATGTCCCCCTTCATCTTCACATTCCCTCCGACGATCGAGAGCGATGTGCATTTCGAACACGAAGGCGAAGAGATGATCTTCATCCTGTCCGGCACGGTCGAGTTCGAGATCGAGGACCGGACGGTCCTGCTGTCCGAGGGCGACTGCATCTACTTCGAATCCGACCTGCGGCACCGCGGACGCTCGGTCGGTGGAGAGGCGCAGGCGCTGGTGGTGATCCACCATCGGGACTAGATAAACACGTACGGATGGTGGCCTGTCTCACTCGCCAGAAGGACGCAGCACCTCCACAGTTGCGGCGAGATCCTTCAGCGCTCCGGCACCCTGCGGAGTAAGAGCATAGATCCCCCGCGCGATCCTTTCGAACCAGCCATAGTGATCGGCGCGCATCAGGGTCGCCGCCCGCGTCACACCTGTCGCCGAAGCGACGATGGAGGCCTTGGTCGGGCCGTTCTCACTCAGGCAGATCGCACAGCGCAGCGCGTCCTGGCGATAGGCGGTCATGCGCCTGACCCCGGTCACGCCACCCACATTGGGATCACCGACGCGGCGTTCGAATTCCCTCAGCAGCCGCCCTGCGCGTCGGCTGTTCCTTCGCGGTTCATAGGGACCTGGATCCAGATGCGCCTCGACACCGGGATTCTGCCCGGTCCGCACGGCCAGCAGTCCCAGTCCCAGACGGCGGCAAAGCCTGATGATGTCGCGATAGCGCAGTTTCCAGCCCCTCTCCGAGGATACCGGGACGGCCAGATAGACATGATCGAACAGGCTCTGGCGCTGCACGCCCTGCATCACCAGCGTCAGTGAGAATGTCAGTTTCAGTTCGACGACAACAGGCGGTTCGTCCCCGCGCACGGCCATCAGGTCGCAGTCGCCGATTTCGGCTTTGACCTCATAGCCCTGCGCCTCCAGATAGGCTTTCACCGGTTCGTAGAGATCTGATTCGCGCATGCGTGACAGGGTTCCACTTGTCGGCGGGCAGTTCAATGCCGGCCCTCAGTGGAAGTCGCGGCTTTTCGGGATCACGCGCACGTTGCGCGGATGACGGCCGCCGTGCGAGGGCAGCGGACTGACCACATGATCGGCGCGCGCGAGGGGCGGTTGCAGCGGATCGGCGGACAGGTCGTCCAGCCGTGCCGTCTCGTCGGTCAGGCGACGCGCCACGACATGCAGGACATTGTCCTCTTTCTGCACATACCCGTGCACCGCCAGCAGCCGCGCGCCCATGATCACCTTGCGATGCTGCGCCATCACGTCGGGCCAGTTGACCACGTTGGCGACGCCGGTCTCGTCCTCCAGCGTGATGAAGACGACGCCCCTGGCGCTGCCGGGGCGCTGACGGATCAGCACGATCCCGGCGACCGAGACGGTCTGGCCCGACCGCATCTGCCACAGGTCCGCCGCCGGCGTGAAGCGCTGTGCCGTATAGCTCGCCCGCAGGAAGCTCATCGGGTGCGCCTTCAGCGACAGGCGCGTGGTCTGATAGTCGGCAACGACATGTTCCGACAATGGCATCGCGGGCAGCAGCACCGGCACGTCGGCGCCTTCGTCCTTCTGCGCGTCATAGGTGAACAGCGGCAGGTCCGGGCCGTTCTTCACCGCGCGGGCATCCCACAGCGCCCCGCGCCGGTCCCGTCCGAGCGAGCGGAAGGCATCGGCCGCAGCCAGGATCTGCACCCCGCGCGCCGAAACACCTGCCCGTTCGCGCAGTTCGACCACCTCCGCATAGGGCGTGCCGCGATGCGCCAGCAGCCTCCCGCCATCCTCGCTGGACAGTCCGTCGATCTGTCTGAACCCGAGGCGCAGCGCATATGCCATATTCCCCGACGCATCGGTCCCGCAGGGTTCCAGAATATTGTCCCAGTCGCTGTAGTTCACATCCGCCGGCAGCACGGTGACGCCATGGTCGCGGGCATCGCGCACGATCTGCGCCGGGGCGTAGAACCCCATGGGCTGGGAATTCAGCAGCGCCGCCGCGAAGGCCGCCGGATAGTGGCATTTCATCCAGCTTGAGACATAGACCAGCAGGGCGAAACTGGCAGCGTGGCTCTCGGGGAAGCCGTATTCGCCGAAGCCCTCGATCTGGCTGAAACAGCGCGCGGCGAATTCCGGATCGTAGCCGCGTTCGACCATTCGGCTGACCATCTTTTCCTTGTGCGCACTGACCATGCCACGCGAGCGGAAGGTCGCCATGGCCTTGCGCAGTTGGTTAGCCTCGACGGGCGAGAATTTCGCCGCAACCATGGCCAGCTTCATCGCCTGTTCCTGAAAGATCGGCACGCCCAGCGTCCGCTGCAGGATGTTCTTCAACTCGTCCGGATCGTGTTCAGGACCGGGGGCCGGATATTCCACCGGTTCCTTGCCCTGCCGACGGCGCAGATAGGGATGCACCATGTCGCCCTGGATGGGGCCGGGACGCACGATCGCGACCTCGATCACCAGATCGTAGAACCTGCGCGGCCTCAGGCGTGGCAGCATGTTCATCTGCGCCCGGCTTTCGACCTGAAACACGCCGACGGAATCGCCCGCGCACAGCATGTCGTAGACCGCCGGATCTTCCTGCGGCACGGTCGCCAGCGTGAAGGGCCGGTCATAATGCGCCGCGATCATGTCGAAACATTTCCGGATGCAGGTCAGCATCCCCAGCGCCAGCACATCGACCTTCAGGATGCCCAGTTCGTCGATATCGTCCTTGTCCCATTCGATGAAGCTGCGGTCGGCCATCGCGCCATTGCCGATGGGCACGGTCTCGGTCAGCGGGTTCTGGGTCAGGATGAAGCCCCCCACATGCTGCGACAGGTGCCGGGGCATTCCGATCAACTGGTCCGCCAGCGCGATGGTGCGTTTCAGATGCGGGTCCGACATGTCCAGCCCGGCCTGTTCGGTCTTCAGATCGTCCCCCGACGATCCCCAGCTGCCCCAGACGGTCTTTGCCAGCGCGCTGGTGATGTCTTCGGACAGGCCCATCACCTTGCCAACCTCGCGGATCGCCATGCGCGGGCGGTAGTGGATCACGGTCGCGCACAGCCCCGCCCGTTCGCGGCCATAGCGGTCGTAGATGTGCTGGATGACCTCCTCGCGGCGCTCATGCTCGAAATCGATGTCGATGTCGGGCGGTTCCTTGCGCTCTTCGGAGATGAAGCGTTCGAACAGCAGGTCGTGCTGGGCCGGATCGACCGCAGTGATGCCGATGCAGTAACAGACCGCGCTGTTGGCCGCCGATCCCCGGCCCTGACAGAGGATACCTTCGCCCCGCGCGTACTGCACGACGTCATGGATGGTCAGGAAGTAGCGCGCGATATCCATCTTCGCCATCAGCGCCAGTTCTTTCTCCAGCGTCGCCCGGACGCCGTCCGGAATGCCATTGGGGTATCGCCTTGCCGCGCCCTTCCAGGTCAGTTCCGCCAGATATTCATCCGCCGTCCGCCCGCCGGGCACGGTCTCTTCCGGATATTCGTAGCGCAGTTCGGACAGGGAGAAGGTACAGGCATCGGCGATGATCCGGCTCTGGGCGATGGCGTCGGGCCAGTCCGCGAACAGGCGGATCATCTCGTCGGGGCCTTTCAGGTGCCGCTCGGCGTTGGGGTTCAGCCGGTGGCCGGCCTCGAAGATCTTCACCTTCTCCCGGATACAGACCATCACGTCCTGCAGCGGACGCCGGGCGGCGACGTGATAGTGCACATCGTTGCTCGCCACCAGCCGCAGCCCGTGCGCCTGCGCCAGACGGTCCAGGCGGTTGATCCGGGCGCGATCATCCCCGCGATAGAGATAGCTGGCCGCGACATGGGTCAGGGCGGGCAGAGCGTCCAGCAGGTGCGGCAGATCGGCCTCGAAACGGTCGGGATCGTCCTGCGGCAGGGCGATCAGTGCGAGATCGTCTGCCGTCCCCAGCCGATCCACCGCCATCTGCAGGGTCAGGTCGCAGATGCCTTTTCGCTGCCATTTGCCTTCGGCGCTCTGCATCTTGCCCGCCGACAGCAGGCTGCAGAGCTGGCCGTACCCCAGCCGCGTCTTCGGGTAGGCCAGCAGGGACGGCGCATCCAGAAAATCGAGGCGGCAGCCGATGACGGGCCGCAGCCTGGCCTTGTGCGCCTCGGCGTGCAGGCGCACGACACCGGCCATGCTGTTGCGGTCGGCAATGCCGATCGCGTCATAGCCCAGCACATGCGCTGCCGTCACAAGCTCGACCGGGTCGGAGGCCCCGCGCAGGAACGAGAAATTGGTGACCAGCCCCAGTTCGACAAAGGCGCTGCGCGGGTTGGCGCGGAAATCCTCCGGGTTCTCGATCCTGCGGCGTTCAGGGGTCAGCGGCGCGTCGGGCATGGTCTGTCACGCATCGATGCCGTGCACGTACCAGCGCGGCGGGTTCTCGTCCTCGCTGCCGCCGCGCGTGTCGCCATGCAGGCCCTCGCGAAAGATCCAGTAGCGGCTGCCCCGGCTGTCCTCGATCCGGTAATAGTCGCGCAGGCGCACGGTCGATTTCTCCCGCCACCATTCGGGCGCGATCCGCTCCGGTCCCTCGCTGCGGACAATGCGGTGGACCTGCTTGCGCCAGACGAACTGTGCAGGCGGGCCGTCGGGGACCGCATACAGCACCTGCGTTTCCTCCGGGCGCTGCAGCAGGCGCAGGGGCCGCGGCAGGGCCGGATCCGGCGGGTCATCATGTCTTGCCGGTACGTCTCCGGCGGGCACAATCGCCTCGGCCCGTTCGGGCAGATGGCTTCCCTGAGGTGCCAGCCGCATCACGGCATCGGGCCCCATGCGCGCCACCAGCCGGTCGATCAGCCGGGTGAATTCCAGCCCTTCGTGAACATTGCCTGCCAGATCCTGCTGGGCAGCGGACTGTTCATCAAAGAACGAAGCCTCCAGCACCAGCGCATCGAAACCGAAGCCGCACTCCAGGCGGTCCAGCCTGTATTCGAACAGCTTTGCCAGATGCGCCGGGTCGCGGCTGGCGCGGCTGATCGAGACCGCCGCCTCCGAGTGGCCGCCATCGGTGCGGTATCCGGTCAGGCAGAGACGCCGCGCGCCCGCTCCCTTCTCCGCCATCAGCAGGCAAAGCTCCTCCAGTAACTGCTCCAGCACGAAGACGACGCTCTGCAGTTCGGCCACCGGTTCGGCGAAGCGGCGCACGGTGCGCAGGGGCTGTTCCGGCATCTTCGCCGTCAGCGGTTCGGCGATGCGCCCGACCGCCAGGTCCAGCTTGCGCAACGGGTTGGCGGAATCGGCTTTCTCGCGCTGGAACCGCCGCGCCAGCGCCAGCCGCGAGATCCCGGCCAGCGATCCCACCGTCTTCAGGCCCAGCCGGTGCAGCAGCAGCGCCGTGTCATGATCCAGCCGGAGCGCGGCCACCGGCAACGATGCCAGCGTGTCGGACAACGTCTCCGGCATGCAGATGACCGTCGGTGCCCGTCCGTAGCGCGACAGGCCCCAGGCCGCGCCAATCGTCGGGGCAATGGCCAGATGCGCGGTCAGCCCGGCCCCGGCGAAGGCATCCCGCATGTCGGCCAGCATGGCCGCCTCCCCGCCCCACAGATGGTCGGATCCGGTGGTGTCGAGCAACAGCCCGTCGGCACCATCCGTCCGGGTCCAGGGGCACCAGCGCCGGCACCACGCGGCCAGACGCTTGAGATCGGCGGCATCGGCTGCCTCGTCCGCATCGAGCACCAGCAGGTCCGGCACCAGCGTCTTCATGTCGGTCACCCGCGCGCCGCGCTTCATGCCAAGTTTCGCCGCCGCCGCGTTCACATCGTGCAGGACGGGGCCGTGCTGGCCTTCACGCGCGAGAACCAGCGGCCCTTCTGTGGCCTGCATCTCTGCCGCCTGCGCGCCATGCCGACGGTGCCGCCAGCGCTGGATCGGGAAGTGGGGCAGAAAGATCGAGACGATGCGCCGTTGCGTCATAACCGGCCTCCCATATGCCCGGACGCGTGTCCCGGGCGCGAAACAGTTCAGCGCGCCATCGGGCCTTGCCCGGCGCGCGCGGATCATGCGGATGGGTTGACGATGCCAGCGACGAGACCCGCCAGCGCCTGCGTGCCGCCGACAGCGACTCCGACGCCCCGAACCGGATCAGGAAGGCGTGCGTGCCCGCCTTCTCGGCCCGGACCGCGAGCCGCTTGCTGGCCGTGAAGTCGCAGACTTTGGGATCGCCCCAGACCTCGCCGATCACGGCCCCCAGCACCGTGCATTTCAGCGCCTCTTCCATCGACCAGAGGACATCCTTCGCATCCCGCGCACAGACCAGCACCAACTGTTCCGGATCGACACCGAAGCGTTTCAGCGCCAGCCCGTAGGGACGCCCCATCTCCAGTGCGGAGAGACGGTCCTGCACCCAGAACACGGGCTTGCCCGCAGGTATCTGTCCCAGCGCAAAGCCGATGGCGCTGGCGTCCTGCGACTGCGCGAACAGTTCCGCCAACTGCGGATTACCCGCCGGACAATGCGGCAGGCGCGACAGGTCCGGCGTCTCCGAACCGGCAAGATTCGCCTGTTTCTTTACCGAAACGAGCCTTGGATGATGTGATCTCTCAGGGCGCATGTTCCATATTTACCCTATTTGTTCTATTTATATTCTCATATAAGTCAGGACCGCACGGGAGAGTCAATGGGAGAGTCGAACGGCAGCCGGATTGTGAACAAATGACGGGATGTGGATCGACACAGGCACCGCACACCTGCGAACAGGGTGCTCAGCCGTTCCGAAGCACGGCGAGAAAGCTTTCCGCGAACCGTTCGGCCTTGGACTTGCCGACGCCGGGGAGGTCGAGGAACCCTTCGGCATCCGTCGGCTTCTGCTCGGCCATCGCCAGCAGCGTGCGGTCATGGAAGATCACGTAGGGCGGCACCGACTGCGCGCGGGCCAGTTCCAGACGATGCGCCTTCAGGCGCGCCATCAGATCCTCGTTCTCGGGTGCCAGCGTCTGTGCCGCGGCACCGCCGGAACGCGTCGCGGACTTCGGTTTCTTCGTCACGATCTCGCGGCATTCGAAACCGGCACCACCCTGCAGGATTTTCTGACCGCTCGCAGTAATCTGCAGCCCGCCGAATCCCTCGATATCGACAGAAACATGCCCTGCCGAGACAAGCTGGCGCAGAAAGGCCTGCCACCACGGCTTGGCACGATCGCTGCCCCTGCCATGCATCGGCAACCGGTCGTGGCCCAGGTCCATCACGCGCTGGTTTTCGGACCCGCGAAGCACATCGGCAATGTGCACGGCCCCGAAACGCTGGCCCGTCGCCTCGATGGCGGACAGGGCCAGACGCGCCTGATCGGACGCATCGACCATCACCGGCGGGTCCAGGCAGATGTCGCAATTGCCGCACGGTCCCGTGGTATCGCCAAAATAGCCCAGCAGCATGACACGCCGGCAGGACGAGGCTTCGGCATAGGCGACCAGCGTGTCCAGTCGCTTGTGCTCGCGTCGCTTGGTGGCCGCATCGGAGGCATCGTCGTCGATGAAGCGGCGGCGCAAACGTATGTCGTCGAGACCGTAGAGCAGCAGCGTTTCCGACGGCGCACCGTCCCGGCCCGCGCGCCCGATTTCCTGATAGTAGGCTTCGATGTTCGACGGCAGATGCGTATGCACGACATAACGGATGTCGGGCTTGTCGATGCCCATGCCGAACGCGATCGTCGCGACCATGATGACGGCATCTTCGGTCATGAAACGATCCTGATGCAGCGCCCGCTGTCCCGCGTCCATGCCCGCGTGATAGGGCAGCGCGCTGAAGCCCTGCCCGGTCAGGAAAGCCGCCACCTGATCGACGTTCTTGCGCGACAGCGCATAGACGATGCCCGACTGATCGCGCCGCGTGTCCAGAAAGTCGGCCAGCTGATCCTGCCAGCGGGTGCGCGCCTGCGCCCGAAGCGTGATGTTCGGCCGATCGAAACCGGCCACGAAGATTTCGGGCCGTGTGCCGAACAGCTTGGCCGCGATATCCTCACGGGTCGTCGAGTCCGCCGTTGCCGTGAATGCTGCCAGCCGTGCCTCGGGAAACGCCGCGCGCAGCGCCCCCAGTTGTTCGTACTCCGGTCGGAACGCCGATCCCCAGCGGGAAATGCAGTGGGCCTCGTCCACCGCAAACATGGCCGGCGCAAGACGGCGCAGGGCAGCGATCATCCGCTGGGTCATCAATCGTTCGGGCGACAGGTAGAGCAACTGTGTCTCACCTGCCGCAACCCGTTGCCAGGCGGCAACATTGGTCTCGCGGTCCCGGCCGGAATTGATGGTCTCCGCCGCGATTCCGCTCAGCCTGAGGGCGGCGACCTGATCCTCCATCAGCGCGACCAGCGGCGAGACGACCACGGTCAGCCCGTCCATCAGCAGCGCCGGAATCTGGTAACACAGCGATTTGCCGGCCCCCGTCGGCATGACCGCGAGCGCATCGCGGCCCGACAGCAACGCTTCCACGACCTGCGACTGTCCGGGCCGGAAGTCATCGAAACCGAACGCCCGTTTCAATTCCTTCTTCGCGGCGATGAGCGGATCGGCCATGATCGGGCGGCTGCTTTCTGATGGGGAATCGGCTGAGTGCATACCCTATCGCATACGACTGCTCCCCTCTCCGAAGCCAGAAGTTTCAGCCGGAAGTTCCGCACATCCAGGCGTCACGCTTCCACCTGCGGGAAAAGCGTCGGCGCGGGCGCGCCGCCTCGTTTCGATATCGCACCGCTGTGCCGGACAACGCGGAAGGCCTGCCCCGTCGGTGACGTTTCGCCGGAGTAAAGGCTCAGAGGCGCGGATCGACCGGTTCCGTCTCCAGCGCCAGCACGCCGAACACACACTCATGCACCTTCGCCAGCGGTGTGTGGTTCACGAAGCGCTGAAGCGATTCCAGGCCCAGGGCGAACTCGCGCAGTGCGAGCGACCGCTTCCGCCCCAGACCGCGCTGTTTCAGCCGTGCCAGATGATGGGCGGCGTCATAGTCCGGACCGTAGATGATCCTGAGGTATTCCCTGCCGCGCACCTTGACGGCAGGCTGGACAAGCCCCTTGTTGCCCCGCGCGACGAAGCTGGCAGGCTTCACCACCATGCCCTCACCGCCCTTTGCCGTCAGACCGTCCCACCACGCGCAGGCTGATCCGATGGCCGCGTCATCATTCAGATCGACCGCGCGCCAGGGGGTGGCGATCAGGATCGGATCCCCCGTTGCCGCGAGTTCCGCGAGCGTTTCCATGTGCCAGCGATGGGGCCGGTCGGTATGAACGTGCCCTTCAGTGGCCAGAAGGTGAAACGGCGCCAGCTTCAGGTCATCCACCCCGTCAACCGGCCAGACGTAGGTCCGGTAGGCATCGGCGAACGCGCTGGCGGCTTCCCGCCGGGCCCGGACCTTCGCATGCTCCTCGCCCACCTCGACACCGCGCGCGACCGCCCGCGCCAGAGCCGCCTCGGCGACGGACGTTGCTATCTGGGCCGCGCTGCCGACCGGCGCATACTGTTCTGTGATCAGGCTCTGCGCCTTGGCTGACCAGGGCATGATCTCCATGTCCAGGCAGACCCAGCCGGTGTCGAAACGGTCCCACCAGCCCGCCTGGGTGATGGCGGTCCGCAGCCGTTCAAGCACCGCCGCCTCGCGGTTGGCAGGGAAAAACGAACGCCCCGTCCGCGTATGGATCACCCCCGTCCGCCCGCTCGACCGGAAGCGCTTTTCCGCAACCTCGGCGTCGCGGCAGATGATGGCGACCGCACGGGAACCCATGTGTTTTTCTTCGCAGACGACCTCGGCGACATTGCGGGCGCGATAGAAGGCAAAAGCCTCTTCCGGCCGCTCCAGCCAGCCCTCCTGCGCGCTGGTTTCCACCGGCGACATGGTCGGCGGAAGGTAGATCAGCCAGCGCGGATCGACGGCGAAACGGCTCATCGTTTCCAGCGCCCCCGCGGCCTGCGCCTCCGAGATCATCACCCGGCCATTGCCGCCTGTCTCGATCGCGCGTTTGCCCTGCACGTCATCCAGCCGGATCGCTGTGGGATCGCCTGCCGGTTCCGGCGCGACCAGCGGCCTGACCGGTTCGCACCAGACCTGTTCGGCGGGTACGTCGACCAGTTCCAGTTCCGGCCAGCGCAATGCCGTCAGCCTGCCGCCAAAGACACAGCCGGTGTCGATGCAGATCGTGCCGTTGATCCATTCCGCGTCAGGGGTCGGCGTATGGCCGTAGACGACCTTCGCCTGCCCCCGATAGCCGGCGGCCCAGTCGGCACGAACCGGCAGACCGAACGCGTCGATCTCGCCCGTCGTATCGCCATACATGGCAAAGCTGCGCACCTGTCCGCTGGCCCGGTTCTGCATGTCCTCGCGCAGGCCCGCATGGGCAACGCACAGATCGCCCCGGTCGAACACATAGTGGCTGATCAGCCCGTCCATCCAGTCGCACATCTCTGCGGCGAAGCCTTCCGGCTGCGCTTCGAACTGCTCGACCGTCTCGGCAAGCCCGTGGGTCAGCTTGACGTTCTTGCCCTTGAGCTTCCGGATCAGCTTGTTTTCATGGTTCCCGATCACGCAGAACGCCGTACCGGCATCGACCATGCCCTTGACCAGCCGCAGGACATCGGGCGAGCGCGGTCCCCGGTCCACCAGATCACCGACGAAGACCGCGCGGCGACCTTCGGGCGGTGTCACGCGATAGCCGCGCAACCCCGGCACACCGTCCGTTTCCAGCCCGTATCCAAGCTTCCGCAACAGGCTTTCCAGCTCGGCGGCGCACCCGTGAATGTCGCCAATGATGTCGAACGGTCCTGATTCGTGACGCTTGTCCGGCCAGAGCGGCGTGCGTTCGATACTCTTCAGCGCATCCATCTCTTCCGGGCTGCTGAAGATGTGCGTCATGCGCACGCCTTCGCGCTTCTGCAGGCTTTTCAAGCCGCGTTTCAGCGCGCGTACGTGATTGCGCACGACCTGCGCCCCGAACCGCCGGTCGGGACGTTCGGCATTCCGCTCGGTGCAGATCTTCTCATCGATGGCGAAGACCAGGCCGACGACCAGCGCGTGATACTTCCGGGCAAGGGCGACGAAGCGCGCCCGGTCTTCCGGCTTCACGTTCGTGGCGTCGATCACGGTCAGGCGGCGTGCGGCCAGCCGCTTCCCGGTGACATATTCGACCAGATCGAACGCATCCTTCGTCGCCGACTGATCCGTTTCATCATCGGCGACCACACCGCGATAATGGTCCGAGGAAACGATTTCCGTGGCCTTGAAATGACGGCGGGCGAAAGTGGATTTGCCCGCTCCCGACGGTCCGATCAGCAGGACCAGGCAATATTCCGGGATGGAGATTTCAATCGGGGCGCTCATCCGGCTGCCCCCTTCTGGAAAACCGCCATCTGCGTCGGATGACCATGGTCGGCGTGGGCCGCGCCGATGCCTTCGTAGAACGCGGTGTATCCCCGCCGCGCGCACACGCCCTCGACCCAGTCCTCGAACCCGGCGCGTGTCCATTCGAACCTGTGATCGGCATGACGCATCGCGCCGGGCGCAAGATTGTCGAACAGCGCATTATATTCGGCGTTGGGTGTCGAGACGATCACGGCACCCGGGCGGGCACGTTCGAAAACCACCCGCTCGACGGCATCCAGCCGTTCGGGATCGATATGCTCGATCACCTCGATCAGGGTGATGGCGTCATAACCTTCCAGACGCGTGTCCTCATAGACCAGCGACCCGCGGAACAGGCCGATCCGCGCGCGCTGGCTTTCCGACATGCGATCCAGCTTCAGCCGCCGCTCCGCCTTCTCCAGCTCCATACTGGAGACATCGAAGCCGACGATGCGCTGAAACTGTTTCTGGCGCATGAGGCGGCCGAGCAGGTTGCCTTCCCCGCATCCCAGATCGCAGACCCGGGTGACGCCCAGCTTCAGCAATGCGGCGGTGACGGCTTCATACCGTTCGTCATTGAGCCTCAGGGGCTTCTCCAGCGTCTCCTCATCGCCAACGGTGCCATCTTCATCCCCGTCCTCGTGGGTGCCGAACTTTTCATCGAGCAGCGACAGGGCCTCGTTCACGTACCGCCGACGATGAAGATAGCGCCCGGCAATCAGATCGCGCTCCGGATGGCCCTGCAGCCATGCGCCGCCCCTGGCGATCAGTTTCCCGACCTCGTCATCGCCGATCCAGTAGTGCTTCGCATTGTCGAGGACCGGGATCAGCACATAGAGATGGGTCAGCGCGTCGGACAGCCGGACAGTTCCGCTCAACCGCACCGTGCGGTACCTGCTGTCCCCCCATTCCGGATGTTCGGAATCCAGCAGCGCCGCTTCCGCTTCGACCTCATATCCCAATGGCTCGAAAAGGCGTCGGACGATCGCATCCCCGCCCCTGCACGGCAGCGGAACCACCGTCAGTTTCAACGGGATAGGCGTGTCGGCAAGGGCCTCCCGCTCCGGTGCGCGCGCGGCCATGGCGTCGCGCAAGGTCCGGGCGATCGCCACCGACAGAAAGGACGAGGCCGCATAGGGCCGGTCGTTGACATAATGATCCAGCAACGCCGCACCACGGCTGTTCCGACGCCCGCGCACAAGCTGGATCGGATCGATATCCAGCATCAGCACCGCTTCGCAATGGTCTTCCCGCGCTTCCGGATAGAAGATGATCGACTGCCCGAAGCTCAGTTCCGCACGATGCACGTTCGCGGGATTCTTGCGCAGCAGGAATCCCAGGTCTGTGGCCGGTCGATGCGTTGTCGAAATGCTCAGAAACATGCCGCCGTGCCATATAGGACCGGCTCTGCGAAAACAAGAACAAAGAAGGAATTACGCCGGTCGCAGCAGACGACGGAGCTGCGTGGCGGCGCAGGATCAGCCCAACGGCAACCGTTGAGAGGGTATGTCTGATCCCGAGAAAACTGGAGCGGGCGAGGCGATTCGAACGCCCGACCCTAACCTTGGCAAGGTTGTGTTCTCAAGTATTTACAAGCACTTAGTTGTAGGCCTTGCGCCGATACCGGGCCTGTTAGTGCGGCTTTGATCGTTTCACGGTTACAGCTGTAACCAGGCCAGAGGTTACAGTCGTCCTCAGGTATTCGGGGTCATGGTGGCCGTAGACTTCTCGCACCATCCTCACACTGGCGCCGATCATCGTCGCGATCCTCTCATCGCTCTCCCCGCGCATCTTGGCCCAGGTCGCCGCCGTATGTCTGAAGACATGCGTTCCGAGCTTTCCGAGACCGGCCCGGCCAGCAGCCTTCGAGAGTGACGTCTTCACCGACGAGATCGGCTCCCCGTTGAACTTGATGACGTGGTCGCATGTACGATGCCTAATGATGCAGTTCAAGAAACCCCACCACATCGTCGGGTGGCCGTTCTATGAGATCGGGATCGATCTTTGCATCCTGGTGGTGTTGATCGGCGTGGTGTTGAGCAAGCCACCTTGAGTAAGGTCGATGGTCTGGACGTCTATGTTGGGAGGCAATCGTTAACGGTGACTGGCTAAACTTACCCTTCAATCCTGATTGAAACGATAATGGGTCATTATGGGTTTTCTGGAGCAACTTCATCGGGACGTTCCAGGTCAATCTCGCCCCAAGTGAGAGTGTGCACAGTGACTTCAGGATAAAGTCGATCTGCTTCGTCAATGAACTCCTGCAAAAGCGCCTGTTTCGCAATCATGCTCGCCCTCATCAACCGCTGAAGACGCGTCCGCCTGTGCCCGAGACTCTGATCAGAAATGGCACTGAAAAAAAGGGAGCTAAGCACGATAGCATTCCCGGAATGAAGGAATTTCTCGTTCGCTCGGAAGTCGCTCAACCGGCGATCAGATCGGGCTCGCGTTGACAGGATACGCACGACGGAAATCGCATCGACCGCGACGCCCGAAAACACGGTTTTACAACTTTTTCATACTTCGCTGTCACTCTCTCGTGCACGAAGCAATGAACTCTGGGCTGCCTGATCATGAAGGCCGCCCAACGTCCGGTACCGTGTTGAGGAGCAGAAAATGACCGCACAGCGCAACAGCAAGAAACGACAGGCTGGCTTCACGCTGGTCGAATTGATGGTGGTGGTGTCCATTATCGGGATTCTGGCCGCGATCGGCATTCCCCGTGTATTCGCCTATGTGCGCGCAAGTGAGACCGCAGAGGTCAGTCAGGCCGCAGGTCGCATCGCAGCGGGTATCAAGACCTACGAGGATTCGCAGCTCAAGAGCGCGGCTGATGTGGTCGCCGACATCGACGGTACCGAACTGACACCTGATAGCTCCGGCACGACCGAACTGACAACGATCATTCCCTTTCTGGTGCTGAACCCGGATGGCAATTTCGATTACACGATTGACGCGACGGTCGGCGGCACAGGCACGCCCCTGGAAGGTGAGGTTGTCGTCTGCATCACGGCAAGCGGGCGCGCCAGTTCCGGCGTCACCGGCGGCAAGATCGCATACACAAACGTCAAGACGACGGCCACGGGCTGGGACAGCAATCTGAACCGGGCACCGTACGTGAACGGCGAAACCGACTTCACCAACCTGACGGCCGGCGGTTACTGCGCTGCAACCGGTGCGGTGCAGGCGACCTGCGACAGCTGCGGCTAAGGCCCGGCTGAAAGATGACACTGGCGGGACAATCGGAGCCGGCGCAGAAGAATCCTTCTTCCGCGTCGGTCTCCGCCTCTTCGCAGCGACCCGATGCGACGTTTCCGGCTTCCAGTGCACGCCTCGATACGCCAGGATCGAGGTTCCGAAACTGGGAACACATCGGTCGCGGCGGCTCGGCTGATGTCTTTCGGGTCCACGATGCGCTTCTGGGAATCGATCTGGCGATCAAGCTTCTGCGCAGTGACCAGCAGCAGTCGGAACGCAATCGCAAGCTGATGCTCAGGGAGGTGCTGGTCTCCCGTGCCTTGCGGCACACGGCGATCTGCCCAGTACACGACATATACGACGGGCCGGAAGGATTCGGCGTCGTCATGGATCTGCTGGAAGGTGAGGAACTCAGCGACTGGATCGCCGCGAACCGCGATCGGCAGATCGAGACATTCGACGATCGGCTTGGCCTTTTGCTGCAGATAGCGGACGCGCTTTCGGTGGCCCACCGACGCATCGTTCACCGGGACTTGAAACCGGCGAACATCTTTCTGATGAATGGCGATATCAACCGACCGCTGATTCTGGACTTCGGCCTTTCGCTGTTGGACAAGGACGAAGGCACCGGCCTGAAAGGCGGCACGCCGCGTTATATGGCTCCAGAACAGTTTGACGGCTTCGTCGATGTCCGAAGCGATCTCTTCTCGTTCGGGGTCATCGCCTACGAACTATTGACAGGTCAGCATCCGCTGGGCCGCGCCCGGCCCAGCAAGATCACACGGACCGACTGGATCGGCGTGGACCTGCAGTCGCCCGGCAAGCTATCGGACGTTGTTTCTGCAGGACTCGACCGGCTGATCATGCGGCTGTTGAGCATTGACCCTGACAAAAGGCCACAAAGCGCGACCGAGATCGTCCGTTCGCTGCATGCCATCATCGCCGATCGCACCGGCGACCGGGTGCGGGACGGACAGAACGATCAACTAACCGATATCACGGTCCCGGAGGGCGAATACCTGATCGGTTCGCCGCCCAACGTCCGGCACGCAGCCGAGAAGCCGATGCGCCGTATCAAGCTCTCTTCCTATCGCCTGACCGAAACTCCGGTCACAAACGCCCAGTATCTCGCCTTTGTGCGCGACACCGGCGCAAAACCACCGCCCCTGATCGATGACCCGGTATTCGGGCAGTCTGACCACCCTGTCGTGATGGTCGACTGGAACGAAGCCCGTGCTTTCTGCACGTGGACGGGAGGACGATTGCCGACAGAAGCCGAGTGGGAAGTGGCCGCCAAGGCCGGCGCAAAGGCTGTCGAATACCCTTGGGGCGATCAGCCACCGGGGCCCGCATTCGCCAATTTCGATGAGGCGGTCGGCGCGACGACACCTGTCAAGGCCTATCCCGAGGGGCGGAACCGCCTGGGCTTCTGGGACATGGCCGGCAATGTCGCCGAATGGTGCCAGGACGGGTATTCGGAACAGGCCTACCGGCAATTGCGGGAAGGCTGTGAAGATCCCTGCCATGATGACACAACGGATCAGAAACGAGCCATCCGGGGTGGCGGTCACGAGGGCATGGCGCATCTGTGCCGATGCGCATTCCGGGACGGGGTCGATCAGTCGTCTCGGCGCAACGATCTCGGGTTTCGTGTGGCGTTCGACAATGGCTGACTCACCACGCAAGAACATGACCGAAGCCGATTCGACAGCTTCGGGCTGGGACGACGAAACGGTCATGGACGCGGCTGACGAGATCGCCGCGACGCATCAGACCACCCTGGATGGTCCTGATGCGGTTGCCCCCGGCCAGGACGATGAAAACCCGGTGTCCGACGAACCGGGAACACCATACGAAGCCATCGAGGAGACCCAGCCGGACGAAACCCTCCCGGATGCAGCGATCGAGGCGCTGACATCGCCACTCGACCTGGTCACATCCCCTGCACACGAAAATGACAATCCCGTCGTCCGCAAACTTCTGGAACAGGCCGCAGCGCGACGAAGTGGTCAGGCCCTGAAGTTCCTGACCGAATCCGGCGAGGAGAATGCCGAGACCGTTCTCTTTCCTTCCGAACCGGATAAAAAAACGTTGGATGACGAAGACCATCCGGCGGGCGGCCCGCCCGTCGCGCCGGATCCAAAGGCCCAGAGTAACGTGTTGCGCGGTTTCGCCCGTGATCTGGTGCGCGATGGCAGGATGCAGGAGCGTCGTGCCGTCTCCGTCGCCCTGAAAGCCCGCGAAGCAGGTGTCAGCTTCCTGCGCATGCTGGCACGCGACCGGATGGCCGGAGATCTTGCGGAAGTCTATCGTGCCGTTGCACGGCGCTGCGGTCAGGACCTGATCGCGGACAAGTCGACATTGTTTCCGATCCTGGAGCATGCGCAGTGGCTTTCGGCCAGTCTTGCGGACCGCTTCGAGGTACTGCCGCTCAGCAGCCCGGAAGATGGTGTGTTCCGATATGCCACCGTCGATCCGTTCGATGTCGCCGTGCGCGACTGGATTCAGCGCCGTTCGGGCAGGGACCAGGTTGTCGCCATACCGGTCTTGCCAGATGTGCTGCTGGACGGACTCGGGCGCTATCGCTCGCTCGGATCTGACAGCGACGATCATGGCACCATGTTCGTCCCCATTGATATTTCCTGGGCGGCCGAAGAAACGCGCGCCGAGAATATCGAGGGCTGGGATATCCCCGTCGTGGTCGACTATATCCTGCACAAGGCACATGAGTTCGGGGCCTCGGACGTCCACATCGAACCTACTGGCGAAAACCTTATCGTGCGCAACCGCGTCGACGGCGTGCTGCATGAGGAACTGCGCCTGCCGCGCGAAATGCAGGCCACGGTGATCGCACGCATCAAGGTGCTGTCCAATCTGGATGTCGCCGAGCGCCGCCTGCCCCAGGATGGCCGCATCAGTGTCGCGATACGTGACCAGCCCGTGGACATTCGCGTGTCCACCTTGCCGACGGTGACCGGCGAAAAGATCGTAATGCGCCTTCTCGATGAATCGGCACTGCGGCCGCGTCCGGAAAGTCTCGGCCTGACGGACCATGACCTGCGGCTGCTACTCGACCGCATTAACGCACCCTACGGGATGATCATGCTTTCCGGGCCGACCGGGTCGGGCAAGACTACGACACTCTATTCCTGCCTTTCCTCAATCGACCGTGTGGCGCGCAACGTCGTCACCATCGAGGATCCGGTCGAGTACCGCCTGAAAGGCGTGCACCAGACCCAGGTCAACGATACCATCGGCATGACCTTCGCCAATGGCCTGCGGACCATTCTGCGGCAGGATCCGGACGTGATCATGGTGGGCGAGTGCCGTGACCGCGAAACAGCTCATTTGGCGGTGCAGGCATCACTTACCGGCCATCTCGTCTTCTCGACGATCCATGCCAACGATGCGGCGGGCGTTGTGAACCGGCTTCTCGACATGAATGTGGAGCCGTTTCTGATTGCCAACGCCCTGTCACTGGTTATCGCCCAGCGGCTGGTCCGGGTACACTGCGAACATTGCGTCACAACGCTGGACGGTCAGGAGATTCTTGCGGGCCTGCGGGCCGAGGGCGTTTCCGCCGAAAAGCTCCATCGTCTGGGAATCCGGATCGAGCCTGATCTGCCCTATTCGGCCACCACCGGGTGTTCGCACTGTCGGCATACGGGCTATGCGGGCCGGCAGGCGGTGCACGAACTGTTCGCCATGACCGACGAACTGCGCGAAGAAATTCTTTCAGATCATTTCGATCTGTCGCGGTTCCGGGGGGTCGCGCGCGATGCCGGCATGATGTCCATGATGGAGAATGCCATTTACCTGGTCGAAGAGGGACGCACCTCCTTCTCCGAAGTAATCCGAGTGCTGGGTGACAGCTGATGCTGAACACCGTCAAGCTCTCCAACCTCTACATCTTTACCCGCCAGTTCTCGGCGATGATCAACGGACGTCTGCACCTGACTGTGGCCCTGGCCAATCTGGCCCGGGAACTGCCGCGCGGCCGACTTCGCGATGTACTGGAATCCGTCACACAAGATGTGCGCGCCGGTGTCGACATGGCCGATTCCATGTCCGAACACCCCAAGGTCTTTGGCCGCCTGTATGTCAGTGTGGTCCGATCAGGGCTGAATTCAGGGCGTCTGGCCGACGCCCTGCAGCAGCTTTCCAACTATCTGGAGCAGAAGGATACCGTCTCCAAGAAGGTTCGAGCGGCACTGACCTATCCGTTGTTCGTGACGGGCGTGTTCATCATGGTCTTTCACATGATGACCTTCGTCATCCTGCCGCGCTTCGGCCAGATGTTCTCGACGCTGGGACGCGAACTTCCGGCACCGACACAGCTGATGATGGACCTGGGCGATGCCTATATCGAAAACTGGCCATTGCTGCTGATCGCGGCTGTCGGCGGCATTGTCATGCTGGTGACGTGGATCGCCTCGGACTCCGGCCGCATGCTGTGGGACGAATGGAAGCTGAAAATCCCGCTGATCGGAGAGGTCTGGCGGCTTTCGGCGTTTTCCCGTTTCTGTCGGACATTCGGTGTGCAGTTGCGCTACGGCATTCCGGCTGTTGAGGCCCTGCGTACTTCGGCAGATGCCGCTTCCAACACATATGTCTCGGAATCGGTGCACGACGTCGCCAACCGGGTCGAGGCCGGCAGTTCGCTTGCCCAGGCTTTCCGGGGTGAGGATATCTTCGGTGATGTCGTCGTGCAGATGATCGCAACCGGCGAAGAAGCCGGAACACTGGACGAGTTGCTGATCTCGGCATCGGAGTATTTCGACACGATCCTGCTGCAGCGGCTGACCGGTATCACGACCATGCTGAACCCGTTGCTGACCGCCGTCGTCGGCGTCGGCATCGCGGGCATGATGGTGGCGGCATTCCTGCCGGTTTTCGAACTGTCGGGGAATGTTTAGTCGACATTAACCATACAGGCCTAAACCATTACGCATGAGCCGGATTGCCGACATTGTTAAGCCCCGCGTGACGTCGCTGCTGCAGCGCGGCCGCAAGAACGTAAGCAAGGGTATTTCCACGGACTCTGAAAGTGACGCTCTGACAAGGGGAGCGCAGATCAGCGTGGATGCGGGGGGCTGGCGGCTCTCCGTGCTTTCCGATCAGGCCGATCGGACGGACCGTGAGGCATCGGACCGAGTCGTATTGCCTCCCGGCTATCGCAACAAGGGAGAACTACTGAGACAGGTCGAGGCTGCCTTTGCGGCGATTGAGCCGGAAGAACGCCGACGGCTCAAATGGATAGATCTTGCCGTCAGCGATCCACAGATCGAAGTTCTGGACAACCGGCTGATCCGGGCGGGAATGAGCGATCGGGAAAGCGCCGCCAAACTTGCGAGAGAAGTGCTCGGCCGGGATGAATCCGCTTTTGATGTCTGCGCGTTCGGTCCGGACCATCCGGGTCAAATGGAACGCAAGGTGATCGCTGCGGTGCCGTTGGACCGCATACGCGATTATCTCAGCGCAGCGGGCGACCTGGCCATTCGGATACGCTCGATCGCGCCCGTGGCGGTAGATGTCATCAGCCGTGCGACAGGACAACCCGAGTGCACAACGGGTTCGCTCGAAATCGGCTCACGCCATACCCAGATCATTCTGGCAGAAGGCGCCTCCGGGGCAATCGTACAGCGCGTCTTGCCCATCGGCACGCTTCATTTCGCATCCAAGCTTGCTGAAGCGCAGTCCCTGTCTGACGACGAGGCACTGGCGATGCTGGCTGACCGCGATCTGATCTCCCATCTTGACCTGAAAGGTGACGAGACCTCGACGCGGATGAGCCGTTCGGATCGCGCCCTGGTCTCGGTGGCCGCAAATCTGGTCCGCGACATCATCCAGACGATCGACGATTTTGCGGAAAACAGGCTGGCCGACCCCCCCTCCGCCCTTGCACTTTCCGGCAGCGTTGACGAGATGCGCGGCCTCCGGAACTGGCTTTCAGGTCAGATCGGTATCGCCTTTGAAACGCCGGTCTCAGTCGCGCATGCGCCGGGGCTGAAGGCACCCTTGAACTTGCTGCGCGGCACAAAAGATTCGCTGATCGTGCACGGCAAGACTCATTACCGGTTTCAGGACGACGCCTTCGTGCCTGACGAAGATGTGCGGACCGCAACGCCGCAGGCGAAACCGGCGGTAGAGCCTGGCCGGAAAGACAAGAACGGTGGACAACGCAAACGCGGTGCGAAACCCGAACCGGATATTCAGAAGCGGAACCGCCGCGCTTCGGTCGGCGCAGCCATTGTCGGCGCGCTTCTGGGTGTCTTCCTGATCAATGACATGCTGCTCTCACCGCTTCTGGCCGATACGCGGCGCAACTCCAATGCGCTGATTGCGACAGCGGACAGGACAACCTCTCTGCGGACGCAACTCGATGCATTGCTCGCCAGTCATGAACGTGATCTGCGGACCCGCGATCAGGTGACCAACAAGATTCTCTGGACCGAGAAGTTTCTAGCCATCTCCGAGGCAATCCCATCGGGATTATGGCTGACGGACACGACAATCATTCAGGACGAACGCAGCGTCGGTGCGACCGACGTCATTACGACGAAGCTTCTGATTCGTGGCCGCACGATGCTGGATGATCGCGAACATCTGTCCGAGGTGGCGACTTTCATTCAACGTCTTGAAGCCGATCCTCGCTTCATGAGTGATTTCCGCCAGATCACCTTCGAAGGGATGGAGCCGACAGATACGGGTCAGGTGACCTTTGAACTGCACGCATGGTACGACAGGAACAAGCGCAAGCAGGCGGCCGAGGCGATGGCGAGCGGCGAAAATGACGGAGCGCTGGACGGACTGAGGCGAACGACAGACAGTCGCAACGAAGTCCAGGAGAACATCCTGAACCTGGGCCCGCGCGGTCAGGAACAGTCCCGATGAAACTGTTCGGCCAGACACTTGAGATGCCGCCTCTGTCACCGCTGGTCCGTTCGCTTCTGTTTCTTGCGGCGGCGTTCGGTATCGCTTGGGTCGTGAACATGATGGTGATTCACGGAAACCTGTCAGCATCGGCCGCAGTGGTGCGCGCGCACCTGCTGCAGGATACGGACCGGGTCGCGATACGTCTCAAGGATGCCACCGAGCAGATCGCGGCGCAGGAAAGCCAGCCGCGGCTGACCTCCACGCCCGTCTTCATCGATCGCATTGGCCGGATCGCGATGGAACACGACGTCCCCATTCAGAGCATCCGCCCACACCAGGATCAGGAAGACCTGTTTCTGGTGGATATCAAGGCCAACTACCATGATTTCGAGGGATTCATCGCGGCACTGGAAGAACTGGATGTCGAACTGGTGGCCTTCGGCGCCAGGATCGAGAATGCGCCGAGCGAAGATCCGGAAGCCCTCTTCCAGATTCAGCTGCTGCCCAGCAACAATGCGCGTACCCTCAAGATTCCACGGCTGGCCGAACTGGCGAACGAGATCGGCTCTGCCGGACGGCGCAATCCCTTTCAGCGGCTCGACGCCAATACAGCGAATGGCGAGAATCGAATCGACTTGTCGGATATCCTCACGCTTTCGGGCATCGCCGAACTGGGCGAAGTGCGCATCGCCACCATCGACAATCAGGATTTCCAGATTGGCGATCAAATCTCCGGCCGCGAGATCACCTCGATCCTGGATGACCGGATCCTGCTGCGACGCGACGATCCCGGCGGAGTGGAACTCTATATTCTGCGGTTCAGGAATCAGCAGGCTGGCGACAACGGCGCTGGAGCACAGCGATGAGCGGCGGCATCGCTGGTTTTACAGGTATTTTAACATCTACCTGCCACTATTGGATACCGGTCCGGGGAAACCGCTTCTTCAGGTCCGGAAACAAATGGCAAAGTCCGGTACGATGATGACAGACGATGACCAGAAAATTGCTGAGCTTGAAGCGGCACTGGCGCAGTCCCGGTCGGAACTCGAGGTCCGCACCGAGGAGCTTGAGAACGAACGCGATCGGGCTGCCGCCGCAGATTCGGCGAAGGCAACCTTTCTGGCCACCCTCAGTCACGAACTGCGCACACCCCTGAACGCGATCATCGGTTTCAGCGAACTGATGCACAGCGAACAACTGGGCCCCGTTGGCACGGATCAGTACAAGACCTATCTCAAGGACATCACCGACAGTGGCAGACACCTGCTCTCGCTGGTCGATGACCTTCTGGATGTCTCGCGCATGCAGTCCGGCAAGATCGATTTCCAGGATGTTGAAGTCGATCCGGTCGAACTGATCCATTCCGTTGTGCGCCTCCTGGGCCCGGACGCCCGGAAGGGCAGCGTTCGGACCGATATCCGATTGTCACCTGGCCTCGGCCACATCCTCGGCGACGAGCGAGCCTTGCGGCAGATGCTGATCAACATCGTCAGCAACGCCATCCGCTATTCCAAGGAGTCCGGGCATGTCGTGATCGCCGCACGGATCGAGAACGACGACAGCCTGACGCTGACCGTGTCCGACAACGGCATTGGCATAGCGGAAGACAAGATACAGAAGGTGTTTGCGCCCTTCTTCCAGGGATCCAGCACGTTGAGTCGCAGTCATGGTGGCGCGGGACTGGGGCTCGCGATCGCCCGTTCGATGGTCGAACACCACGATGGCGAGATTTCGCTGCAGAGCGAGGAAGGCGTCGGCACCTCGGTGACAATCAGGTTCCCGGCCCGGCGAATTGTCCACAATGACGCCGAGGATGACATGACGCAGTTCGACGATGACGACGATTCCGTCGATATGTCCGTGTGCCTTCGGGTCACGCACAATGGACACCAGAATCTCATCTATCAGGACGGCGGTGAATTCGTGATCGGTCGACCGGACCCCCGTCGGCCCGATCTGATCTGCGATCTCTCGCTTTCGGACCCCCGTATTTCAAGGCCCCACGCCCGGATCATCCACAGCCAGGGACATTTCTACCTCGTCGATCAGAGCCGCCGGGGCTGTTATGTCGTGCGCCATGACGGTGGTACCGAGTTCGTGCACCAGAACAGCAGCGCGCCGCTTGATCATGGGGGGCGTATTCTGCTGGGTGACGGTCCCGGAACGGCCGGAGTGCCAAGCATCGAGTTCGAACTTTCCGAGACCGGTGATCAATCGAACTCGAATACGCTGATGGCGGCATCCTGATATGGTCTTCATGCCATCAGGCAGTCTCGCAGCTGAGAAATCTTCGGCAACTGCAATCGCCGGAAACGTCCTGCAGTTCTCCGGTTTCTCCATCAAGGGCGTCCGCCGGAAAGCGAACGGCGACCGATATCTCAATCTCACGGCTCCTCCCCTGCTGGTCGTCGCGGACGGTATCAGCAGTTCCGATGCCGGCGCTGAATCCGCGGAGGCCTGCATCAACGCTCTCGCCAGCGGCAGCAACGTGCTGGTTGAAAGCAAGAATCGGGAACGCGCTCTCAGGCAGCTTCTGGACGACGTGAACGGCAAACTGCTGTCGCGCAGCCTGAGCATGCCGAACACCGAGCGTCGCCGCGGCGGTTGTTGTGTCGCAGGCATTCTGGTGGATTGGCCGCAGCACAGGGTCATCGTCTTTCATGCTGGCGATTCGGCGGTCTTTCTGGTCACAGATGGAAAGCTGAAGCGCCTGACAAAAGACCATGCGTCCGCCGGCAATGCGCGGTCGATGCGTAAGGCCCGGATCCGAAGCGCGATCGGCCTGGTACCGTCACCCGAGATATCGATATCCGCGGTCCCGCTGGATCGGTCATTGTCTCTGTTGATCGCCTCGGACGGTTGCGACGACGTATTGCTGGAGGCCCTGTCGCAGCGTGGTTTCGATGAGAATTCCTGCGATCCGGAAATTGAGGCTCTGGTCTCGGGCCTCTCCCCCCAGGACGACGCGACAGCAATTCTGGCGACAGTCTCACCCGAAGCTTAAGCCTGCTTTAACCAAATGCATTCATCATGGTTAACCGTACCGGTGCGTGAGAGCCGGTGTTCCTGAGAAGAATTCCGGGAGAAACAGAACCATGGGCCCCAGTATGATCAGTCTTCTACGTGGTTTTCGCGCATCTCAGCGGTGCGCCGTCGCAACGGCGAGTTTGCTGCTTCTTTTATGGACATCGCCCACCGGCGCGCAACAGACAGCGGCCCTGCCCTGGAACGATCAGATCAGCTATAGCCGGACATCTGTAGATGATGATGTTCGCGCCGTGCTCCGCAGTATTCTGCAGACTGCTGGCCTGTCGGCATTTTTCCGACCCGATGTTGCCGGCCAGGTATCGTTGAAGTTCGACAAGGTGCTGCCGCGGCATGCCTTCGAACAGATCGTCACCGAACAGGGGCTGGCCTGGGAATACAATCCCGCCACCCGAACAGTCACCCTTTATGCCGATCAAAGCGGTACTGATCTGACACCGCGGCGTGAATTCATCACGCTGAGCTATGCCAGTTTTCCGGCGATCCGCAGCATGCTGACGCGGTTCAAGATCGGCATGGACGGTATCGACTACGATCCGGCCACCCGGACCGTTCTGGTGGAAGGTCGAGCGGACCGTATTGCCGAGATCAGCGCCTTGATCGCACGGGTCGAGAATTCTGCCGGGGTCCGCCAGGCGCAGGCCGAGGAGTTCGAAGCCAAGCGCATTGCCAATCGCCGCGCCGAGATCGAGGAACAGATGTACCGTCAGGCCGTCGAGGCAGATGTGAAGGTCATACCCCTGCGGTTCGCATCGGTTGGCGCAACGACGCGCCAGTTTCACGGCCGCTCGATCACTGTGCCCGGCATCGAGGAAACCCTGAAAGCCATGCTGGGAGATCTGAGCGTCGCACGTTCCGGCCAGCCCGGATTCGATGTCGGCGGCGGTCAGAACGGAGAAAGCGATCAGGCCTTCTATCGCCGGATGCAGGAGATCATCCGACCGCAGGTATCCATAGACCCCCGCACGAACTCCGTGATCGTTCGCGGTACCCCAAAAGCCATCGCCAGTGTCGAGAAGGTCGTTCTGGAACTGGATCAGCCGCTGAAGATGATCGAGATCGAGGTGATTATCGCGACCGCGCAGGTTGGCGTCGCCGAAGAACTGGGAGTCGCGATCCGCGGGTCGCTGACCGGTCAGGCGGGCGGCAATCGCAGTGGCGCAATCGATACAGGCACGAACGGCGGTCAGGTCGGCAATCAGGGCAATGGCTTCGACTCCAACGGCCTGAACGCTCTTTCCCTGTTGCCGGTGGCAGCAGCGGCAAATACTACGCTCGCGTCGTTCGTCATCAGCGGTGCGGGCAACATCCTGCAGCTTCAACTGAACGCGCTGGAGGAAGAGAACAAGGCGCAGGTTCTTTCCGCCCCCCGTCTCGTGACCCTGGACAACATCACCGCCCGCATCACGCGCGCACAGGATCTGTTCGTTCAGGTGGATACGGGTGGCGACAACGGGCAGGGACTGGCCGAGATCCAGACCGGCCTGACATTGGAAATCACGCCTTCGGTGGTGCCCTCGACCGTCGATGACCAGCGCAACCTGATCCGCCTGAGCATCAACGCGGTCAATTCCGCACCCGGTGCGGGCGTTTTCGGCCAGATCGATGTGCGCAGTCAGGAAGTCCAGACGGAAGTTCTGGTACCCAACGGCGGCACCTACGTGGTCGGTGGGCTGTTCGACGATGACCGGCTGGAACGCGATGCGGGCGTACCCGGACTGAAGGACGTCCCGCTTCTCGGATTTCTGTTCAGCAACGAGCAGTCGACCAACAACGTCTCCGAAACCATTTTCTTCATCACGCCGAGGATCATCGAGGAAGACATCCCGTTCGTTCGCGATATTGCCGAGCGGATCGGCACCCCGGCCTATATCCAGCAGCAGCGCAAGCGGCTGGCGGGCGCGTCCAGCGACCTGATGAATCAGACCGGCAAGCCCTTTCCGAACGCGATCCGGCTGCTGGAAGAAGACGAATGAGTCAGCTTCGCAAGGCAACACTGGCACGGCTGCTGACCACGTTCGCCTGGATGGGCGGGGTGCTGTGCCTGCTGGCGGTGGTTGCAGGTCCGGCCTGGTATCACCTGATCCATGTCAACGGCCTGCGTTCTGATATCGCGGACGCCGCCGAGGACATCGTTTCTGCTCAGAAGAATGAACTGGTGGTGCGCGAGAGATTCCTCTCCTTCGACACCCGATCACAGCAGCCGGCCAGCTTCGCCAGTGCGGCCGGCACGGCGGCCTGGCTCAACGATCGGCGGCTGATCCTGTCCGGCTGGCAGAAGCAGAACGGGCATTTCCTGATCCGGGTCCTGACGCGGCCCGAGGTGATCGAAGACCGATGGCTTCCGGCAATCCTGCTCGAACGGGAACTGGATCCGGCGGGACGAACAATAAGAACGACATGGGTGGAATGATCATGGTCGCGAACCGATACCGGCTGCTGGCCGTTGGCCTGCTGCTTGCCACTGGTGCCTGCCAGAGTGCGCGATACGGCACGTCGGAAGCACCAGTGACGGCGACGGCAACGCCACAGTCCGTTTCCCGGCAGCACGACAGCGCGTCGCCGGCGCAGAAGGCAGCGGCAATGCTGTCGGTCAGCGCCCCGCGCTGGCAGATCGGAGACCGCTGGCGCTACAATGACGGCTACGGGTTGCAGGTCGAGGACGCAGGCGGTGGCGTGACGCTGCTGCGCCGTCTCGACGATCCGACCCAGTGGATCAGCCGTCGCGGGTTTCTGCGCGAAGCGGCCCAGTCTGCGACCGCCTATCGCGAGATCGTCTACCGCTCGATCCCCGCGGACGCGGGCATGAGTCTCAGCGCGAATGAACCTCTGGTATTCACGCGGGAATACACGGCCAACAACGTCACGCGCGTGCATGTCACCTCATGGATGCTGGAGGGCCAGGAACGGATCTCCGTGCCTGCGGGCGCGTTCGACACCTATATCGTCGTAATGCGCACCCGTAACGCGGTGACCGGCTGGACCGGGTTCGAGCGATGGTGGTATGCGCCTGCCGCGCGCAACTATGTGCGCATGGAATACCGCTATGGCGACCAGGGGCTCGGCTCACGGGTTCTGATCGATTTCCAGCCGGCGGGAACACAGGTTTCGGAACTGGATCCGGACACTGCGACCGGCGATGCGGCAGCAGCGGATCAGTAGAAGCTGATCCCCATCGCCGCCACGAAGGCACCGGCGGCCAGCGCCGGTCCGAACGGCATGCGCTGATCCGTGCGCATCCGTTTCAGCGCAATCGCCGCCAGGGCAACCATGGTCCCCGCCAGAAATGCCAGTAACAGCGTGGTCAGCACGGCGTCCAGGCCCAGCCACGCGCCAATCATGGCGGCCAGCTTCGCATCGCCGCGTCCCATGCCCTCAACCCCGCGCAGCGCGCGATAGCCCGAACGGATTGCGGTCAGCGCACCGAAACCCACGGCGGCGCCGACAATGGCGTCGGCCGGTGACGTCAGAACCGAGAAGGCGTTGAACAGCAGGCCAGTCCACAGCATCGGCAGCACGATCTGGTCCGGCAGTATCTGGTGATCCAGATCGATGGCGCTCAGGGCCAGAAGCGCCAGCAGCAGAATACCGACACCCAGCGCGGCCCAGGTAAACCCCATCGCCAGCACGGCCGCGGCACCCAGGATGCCGCCGGCCAGTTCGATCAGCGGATACCGCAGGGAGATGCGCGCGCCGCAGTCGCGGCAACGCCCGCGCAGCATCAGGTATCCGGCCAGCGGGATATTGTGCCGGGCGCGGATCGCATGACCGCAGGCCGGACAGCGGGAACCAGGCGTTATCAGGACGCGCGGCCATTCATCGGAACGCGTTTCGTCAAGCGCGATGGGCGGCAGCCGACCGATCACGACGTTCAGGAAACTGCCGCCCATCAGGCCGAGCACGCCACCCAGCCCGACGCCGAAGGCGGGCCATTGAGCAGCCAGGTGCGGCAGGTCTGTCATTTGCCGTTCATCCGGCGGCGGATCCAGACCCCGACCGCATGGCGGTGCCGGCCGGGGTCCGTGAACTGAACCCCGTAGAATCCGTCTCCGCAGTGAACGGCCTTCACCTCGATTTCCGGCAGGTCCAGCACGCACAGCGCGAAGATGGCGCCGGGCTGCAGCGGCAGCTTGCCCTCCAGAAGCGCGCCGCCCATCGAAATGTCGGAGAGCCGGCACGGCACCGCGACATCGCCGATGATGGTCAGAACCGGTTCGGACGTCTCATAGCGGGTATGTGCGCGGCGGTCGCCGCCGCGCGTATCGGGTTTCGGCCGAACGGCTGGCATCTGATGGTTCATCGCAGCACCCTGAAATCTTCGATGCGGGCAATGCCGCCGACGTCAGTGTCAGCAACCGCCACCGGGCAAGTATCACCTGAAGATGTCAATGCAGTACAAATCGTGGCGGTCAATCCAGTCATTCTTGTGAGGACCTGATCAACATTCTGGAGCCTTACGGAAGAACCAAGAAACACTGTATCAACCTGGATCTTTCCGTCACTGGTTCCACCAGCATCAAAGGCTTCCAAGGCAACATCAATCGCATAGTTCTCGTCGATTTCGGCATATTGCCAGCGGCGTCTGTTTCCATTTGCCGACGGACCGTTCTGGTTGGCATTGGTCAATTCATTGCCAAAACCATCGGTCCTGGAGACACGGGTGTTGTCTGATGACTTGCAATCGTTGTTGCATGATCCATCCTCGCGAAGCCGGCTGAGAATATAATTCAGGTGTCCTTGCGCTGCCCAGTTGGCACGCACGCGGACCAGGTTTTCTTCCACCGCATCGGCTTCCGTAACGCCGGACTCCTGCACAAGTATGGCAGCACTGGTCATCGCCGCGAGACCCATGATGCTGATGGCAGCAATGGCGTAACCCGACTGTCGTACATGCGGTTCCATCTCAGTTCGCCCCTTCGGTCATGCGGGTGATGATGGTGCGATAGTCTTCGGATTCCGCACCGGGTCGGCGCTGGCGGCGCTGGACATGCAACGGGTCCGCGAGGCCGAGACCCGTTTCGACGGTCCGCCCTGCCACACTGCGTGTCGTGGCCTGCAGCGTCGGGTCTTCGGCGATCCAGCCGCGCACGGTCAGGACATTTCCTTCTCCCGTGCAGTCCGGCAGGGGATCGTTCGCCGCGATGCATGTAATTGTCTGATCTGCGCTGCGGTCACCGTCGATCTGCAGGCCGTTGCCCGAAAGGGTCAGGCGCCCATTCGTCCGCAGTCCCGCAGGCACCGCCTCACCTGTCCGCACGCCGCGCACCTGACCGGTACCATCGGTGCCGGTCGCACCGCCCGACGCCGTGCCGCCATGGGTCAGGATCTCGAAACTCTGGCGCGCCTGATCGTTCATCCGCGCGCGGGCTTCCGTTTCTGCATGAATCTCAGCGCCCTGCAGCAGCAGTTCCCAGGTCACCAGCATCAGGAACGACGCGATCGCGCCCGCGATCATAAGCTCCGGCAGGGTGAACCCGCCATGTTGCCTTCGAGGGCTCATCGCCAGCGTCCCACGATGGTCTTGAGCGGCAGGATTCGCACCACGTCATCGCTGGAGGTCGGTGTTCCACCGACCAGCCGGAACGGGTAGTCCAGATAAAGCGTGATCTCCCGGCAGTTGGCTCCGTCCACGCCGCCCGCGAAGTCGAAACACAGACCGCTACCACCGGCAGTTGCGCCTTTGGGTTTTCCGGCTGGAATATCGAGTTCGCTCCAGCTCACACGCCCCAGAATGCCACGCTGGCGATCGATCCAGACATAGGCGCGGTCAGTGCTGTCGGGGCTGTTGTCGTCCAGCAGCACCAGCGCGTCGGGCCCGGCCTCGAACGTGGCGACACTGTCGGTCACAAAGGCATCGGCGCCGGTCGGCATGAAGGCATTGGCCGCGGTTCTGTAGACCGCACGGTCATCGGCAAACCCGGCAGGCGCGCCATAGCCATTGGTATCCAGTGCCACGCTGTCGCCGAAGGCCGTCAGATTGTAGAGCGCGGACAGTCTTTCCATCTCGCCATTCAGAACGAACACGGCCTTCTGTCGGACGGTCGTATCGATGGAGCGTTCGGCAACAGCGGCCCACACCTGCGTCAGGCCGAGCACGAGCACCGAAAGGATCACGCCCGCCGCCATCACCTCGATCAGGGTGAAACCGCGAATCTGGTCAGGGCAGCATCGCATCGGTCAGACTGATCCCCCCATTCCAGACATGTCTGATGCCACGCGCGCTGGTGGCCGTGTCGACGCCGTTGACCGGCGAGGGATATCGCAGCACCACGGCCAGCCCCTGCCGTCCCGGTTCGCCCGACGCGGCGGCCTCGACCCATCCTTCGGGTGGGCGCTTCGATGTATGCGGCGTGCAGGTAACGCTGTTCGGGCCGGTAATCACGCCCGTGGTTTCGCGCAGGATGGCCCAGACCTCGAATTCGGGAGTGGGGTCTCCGGCTTCTGTCGGCGAGATGAACCCGCCGGCCACGGTCGAGGCGCAGAGATTTGTGTCCGTGCAGACGAACACGAAGCAGAAATCGCCGTTCTCCTCCACGCGCAGCCCCAGGCCCGCGTCCAGATCGTCCTCGCTGGTCGTGCCGGCCCCGCAGCAATATTCGCCGTTCTCGATGAAATGGATGCGCTGGCGGGCCTGAATCTGCGCCAGTTGCGGCAGCGCGCTGTCCAGGCGGCTTTCCAGAATATGCGCGCGGAAATGCGGGATGCCGATCGCCATCAGGATCGCAACGATGGACAGGCTGACCATCAGTTCCACCAGAGTGAAACCAGATTGCCGAGAACGGGTCCGGATTTCAGAGCGCGAAAGATACATCGAATGATGGGAACACAACGGGCTTGCGGAAGCGTTAACCCGCGCGGATCTGCATGTGCCGCCGACGCGGTCCATGCAAAAAAAAGCGACCTACTTCCAGACGGCAGGGACAGGTGTCGAAAAAAGAAAGCGTCAGCTCGGCAAGATAACATCGCTTGCGGCGACCAGGTCCGGTTACGATTGTAACCTGGACCTGAAACCGCACGCGGCCTAAGCCACTGAATTCACTGGAGCGGGCGAGGCGATTCGAACGCCCGACCCTAACCTTGGCAAGGTTATGCTCTACCCCTGAGCTACGCCCGCTCGTGAGGCCGTGGATTTAGGACAAATCCCCCGGGCTGGCAAGGGGCTTGTCGCCACTGGAGACGGAAAAAATTTCAATCCCCGCCGGCCCTCGCCCCGATCCGGCTACATGGCCTCGACGGCAGCCTTGTAGATCGACCGCTTCGGTTTGGCCACGACACGCGCAACCATCGGGCGGAAAGCCTCCAGCGGCATGGACTCGAAGTTCGGGTCGAACGCGGCGGCATCGTACTTCTCGCAGAAGTCTGCCGTACGCTGGAACGCCGGGTGACCGCGGAACTGTTCGCGCATGTCGCGGTCCAGGCCCAGGTGGTGAAAGAAGTAATAGCCCTGGAAGATGCCGTGCTTCTCGACCATCCAGTGGTTTTCCTCCGACACGAAGGGATGCAGGATCGTCGCCGCCAGGTCCGCGTGATTGTAGCTGGCCAGCATGTCGCCGATGTCGTGCAGCAGGGCGCAGACGACATATTCCTCGTCCTCCCCCGCCTGGTGCGCCTTCGTCGCGGTCTGCAGGCTGTGTTCCAGCCGGTCCACGGCAAAGCCGCCGAAATCCCCCTTCAGCAGCTGCAGATGCGTCAGCAGCCGGTCCGCCAACCCCTGTGAGAACGGCTTGTTGTGCCGGGCGATGATCTGCCAGTCGTCCAGCGTGCCGTCCCGCATGTGATGAAACTGCGCCTGATCGCCCGCCGCATGATGATTGTCTGCCATGTCCCGTCCCTTCCCGATTTCCCTGTTGTGCTGTCTTCGCGCGCGCGAACCCCTACGGTCCCGCGACCATGCCGCCATCGACCGGCAGCGCAACGCCGGTCACGTAGGACGAGCGGTCCGACAGCAGCCAGCAGGCCGCCTCGGCGATCTCCTGCGGTTCGCCGAGACGCTTCATGGCCGTTGAATCGCTGGTGGCGTCCATCGCCTTCGGGTGATGCCCCATCAGCGTATCCAGCATGCGTGTCTTGATCGGCCCCGGACAGACGGCGTTGACGCGAATGTCCTTGCGCGCGAATTCCATGGCGGCGGCCTTGGTCAGACCGACGACGGCGTGCTTGGACGCGATGTAGGCGGGCATGTACATGGCACCCGCGATGCCGGCGATGGAAGCGGTGTTGACGATGGACCCCTTCGCGCCCGCCTTCAGCATCGCCTGGATTTCGGCACGCATGCACAGGTAGACACCGGTCTGGTTCACGCCGACCACACGATTGAAATTCTCCAGCGTGGATTCGTCGGTCCGCGCCCAGTCGCCTTCGATGCCCGCATTGTTGAACGCGCCGTCGATCATGCCGTGGCGCTTGATGGTTTCGCTGACCAGCCGGTTGGCGTCATCCTCGCTGCCGACATTGGCTTCGATGGTTTCGATGGCCTGTCCGGCGTCTGACGCGATCCGGGCGGTTTCCGCCAGCCCGTCGGGATTCAGATCGGCCGCGATCACGCGCGCGCCTTCCTTTGCGAACAGCACTGCCGCCGCCTGCCCGATGCCGCCCGCCGCACCGGTGACAAGGATCGAACGTCCCTCCAGCATACCACTCATGATTTCCTCCCCTTTGCTTTCCATCCCCGATTGGTAAGCTAGCGTATCAAATCTGTGAGACAGAAACAGATGTTATCGGGGGAGGGTGAGCCATGCGTGGTCTGAAGGACAAGGTTGTCATCGTGACGGGAGGCGCCAGCGGCATTGGCCGGGCCGTCTCCGGACGGCTGGCCGAGGAAGGCGCGAAGGTGGCGATCCTCGACCTGAACGGCGACGGGGCCAGGGCTGCTGCCGGCGAGATCGGTAATGGCGCCAGGGGCTATGCGCTCGATATCGTGAATCACGGTGCGGTCGTTGCGGCGGTCGATCAGGTCGAGAACGACCTCGGACCGGTCGGCGGACTGGTGAACAACGCCGGCTGGGACAAGATGGTGCCCTTCCTGAAATCCGATCCGGAACTCTGGAAGAAGATCGTCGACATCAACCTGTTCGGGCCGGTGAACGTGACCCACGCCGTTCTGTCGAAGATGGCCGAACGGGGTGCCGGCCGGATCGTCTCGGTCGCCTCGGATGCGGGCCGTGTCGGCTCGACCGGCGAAGGCGTCTATTCCTATTGCAAGGGCGGGGTGATCGCCTTCATGAAGACCCTGGCCCGCGAGCACGCCCGGCAGCAGATCACCTGCAACACCGTCTGCCCCGGTCCGACCCAGACGCCGCTGTTCGACGGTTTCGACCCCGACGGCAAGATCAAGACCGCGCTGGAACGCTCGATCCCGCTGCGCCGTCTCGGCCAACCGGAAGATTATCCGGGCATGATCGCCTTCCTGCTGTCGGACGACGCCGCCTTTATCACCGGACAGGTGATCAGCGTCTCCGGCGGACTCACCATGAACGGCTGACAGCCATCACACACAAGGAAAAACCCATGGAATTCAAGGATATCATCTATGACGTCACGGATAACACCGCGACGATCACCATCAACCGGCCCGATGTCTACAACGCCTTCCGCTACAATACCGTCGTCGAACTGATCGAGGCGCTGTACGACGCCGGCTACGACAAGAGCATCGGCTCCATCGTGCTGACGGGCGCGGGCGACAAGGCGTTCTGCACCGGTGGCGACCAGAAGAACCACGACGGCCAGTATCAGGGCGGTGTGCGCGGCACGGTCGGCATGCCGGTCGAACAGCTTCACGCCGCGATCCGCGACATGCCGAAACCGGTCATCGCCAAGGTGCGCGGCTATGCCATCGGCGGCGGCAACGTGCTGGCGACATTGTGCGATCTTACACTGGCGGCCGACACGGCGATCTTCGGCCAGGTCGGACCGAAGATGGGCTCGGTCGATCCGGGCTATGGCACCGCGCTGCTGGCGCGCTGCGTCGGCGAGAAGAAGGCGCGCGAAATCTGGTACCTGTGCCGCCGCTACTCCGCGCAGGAAGCCTGCGACATGGGTCTGGTCAACAAGGTCGTGCCCGAAGCCGATCTGGACGCCGAGGTTCGGCAATGGTGTGACGAGATCAACGAGAAGAGCCCGACCGCCATCGCGCTCGCCAAGACCTCGTTCAACGCCGACTCCGAGAACATCAAGGGCATCGGCGGCCTCGCCTTCCAGGCACTGCGCCTCTACTACGACACCGACGAATCCAAGGAAGGCGTCTCCGCCCTGAACGAAAAGCGCAAGCCGGATTTCCGCAAGCACTACAAGTGACCTCCATCGTGGTCATCCCCGATGACGCGACGCGGCACTCTGGGATCCGGGCGGAAGGTCATGCCGGGCCCGTCCCGGCATCCGGTCAAACTAGAAAACTGGCGGCGAAACCGCTCCGGACCCCGGCATACAGCCGGGGTGACCGGCTGAGAAAGCGAAGAGGGGTCTTCCATGTCCATCGATTTCACCGAGGAACAGCTTCAGATCCGCGACACGGTTGAACGCGTGTGCGCCGATTTCGGCGATGAGTACTGGCTGGCACGGGACGACGACGGGGTGTTCCCCGAAGACTTCTGTCGCGCCATTGCCAACCAGGGCTTCATGGGCATCGCCATGCCCGAGGAATACGGCGGCGCCGGTCTGGGCATCACCGAAGCGGCCATGATGATGCAGGCCATCAGCCAGTCCGGCGCGGGCAACGGGGGCGTGTCATCGGTCAGCATCACGGTCTTCGGCCTGAACCCGGTCGTGCGCTACGGCACCGAGGAGCAGAAACGCCGGATGCTGCCGCCCGTCATGCGGCGCGAGGACATCGCCTGCTTCGGCGTGACCGAACCGAACACCGGCCTGGACACCACGCGCCTGAAGACCCGCGCCGTGCGCAAGGGCGACCGCTACATCGTCAACGGCCAGAAGATCTGGACCTCGACCGCGCAGGTCGCCAACAAGATCCTGCTGATCGCCCGCACCGCCGACGAAAGCGAGACCGAAAGGCCGATGGACGGGCTGAGCCTGTTCTTCGCCGATCTGGATCGGGATCATGTCGAGATCCAGCGCATTCCGAAGATGGGCCGCAAGTGCGTGGATTCGAACTCGGTCTTCTTCGACAATCTGGAAATTCCGGTGGAGAACCGCATCGGCGAAGAAGGCAAGGGCTTCCGCTATCTGCTGGACGGCATCAACCCCGAGCGAATCCTGATCGCGGCCGGGCTGGTGGGCCTGGGCCGTGCGGCGATCAAGCGGGCCACCGACTACGCGAACGAACGCGTCGTCTTCGGGCGACCGATCGGCATGAACCAGGCGATCCAGCACCCGCTGGCCGAGAGCTGGGCCGAACTGGAGGCCGCGAACCTGATGGCGTTCCGTGCGGCGCAGCTCTATGACCGCGGAGAGGATGCGGGCGCGATGGCGAACGCCGCGAAATACCTGGCGGGCGAAGCCGCGTTCAAGGCCTGCACCAACGCCGTGATGACCCACGGCGGGATGGGATATGCAAAGGAATACCACGTCGAGCGCTACTTGAGGGAATGCCTGATCCACCGCATCGCCCCGATCACGCCCCACCTGATCCTGTGTTACATCGCCGAGCGGGTCCTCGGCCTGCCCAAGAGTTACTGAGGCCGCACGATGACAGCCAAACCGCTCGACGGTGTGCGCATCGTCGATCTGTCGAACCTGCTGATGGCCCCGTACGCGACACAGATTCTGGGCGATCTGGGCGCGGACATCGTCAAGGTCGAAGCCCCGGACGGCGACCCGGTGCGCGGGATCGGCCCGTTGCGCAATCCCGGCATGGGTCACATCTTCCTGTCGGTGAACCGGTCGAAGCGGAGCATCGTGCTGGACCTGAAACAGCCGGACGGGCTGGCCGCCATGAAGGCGTTGCTGAAAGATGCCGATGTGCTGCTCTACAACCGCCGGCCTGTCGTGATGGAACGTCTCGGCCTGGGGTATCGGACCGTGGCCGACATCAATCCGCGCATCATCTATGCGGGCCTGTTCGGATACGGGCAGGACGGCCCCTACGCGGACAGACCGGCGTTCGATGATCTGATCCAGGGCGCCATCGGCATTCCGCGCGTCACGATGGAGGTCTACGGGCAGGAGCCGACCTACGTCCCGGCAGCCATCGTGGATCGCGGCGTCGCGCTGTGGGCGGTGGGACAGATCAACGCCGCGCTGTTCCATCAGTCTCGAACGGGCGAGGGTCAGCGCATCGACATACCCATGTTCGAGATGATGACGAGCTTCATGCTGGGCGAACATCTGGGCGGCATGGCGTTCGAGCCACCGCTCGGCCCGCCGGGTTACAAGCGGCTGTTCGCGCCCGACCGGCGTCCGTATGCGACCAGCGACGGCCATATCTGTGTGCTGATCTATACCGACAGGCAGTGGCGTTCCTTCTTCCGGGCCATCGGGCGCGAGGCCGAACATGACGCCGACCCGCGCTTCGCCGGAATGACGGCGCGCAACGAGAACATCGCGAGCATCTACGCTGACCTCGCTGCCCTTCTGAAGACACGCACGACGGCGGCGTGGCAGAAAGTGCTGGACGACGCGGACATTCCTGTCATGCCGATGAACAGCCTGGACGACCTGCTGGCCGACCCGCACCTGGCGGCGACCGGCTTCTTCCAGGTGAGCGAGCACCCGAGCGAAGGCACGATCCGCGACATGGCCGTACCCAGCACATGGTCCGCGACCCAGCCCGCACCGACCCGCCATGCGCCGCGCCTGGGCGAACACAGCGTCGAAATCCTGAACGAAATCGGGTACGACGAAGAGACGATCAACCGAATGCTGGCGAGCGGCGCGACCGCCCGCCCCGCATGACAGCCAATCTGGGGAGAGAGAAATGGCCGGACTGTATTACGAAGAATTCGAAGTGGGGATGGAGTTCAAGCACGCGCTGACCCGCACGGTCACCGAAACGGACAACCTGATGTTCTGTGCGATGACCCACAATCCGCAGCCGCTGCATCTGGACGAGGAGTTCGCCAAGAACACCGAATTCGGCGGGCGGCTGGTCAACAGCCTGTTCACGCTGGGCCTGGTGATCGGTGTCTCGGTCGGCGACACGACGCTGGGCACCACCATCGCCAATCTGGGCATGACCGACTGCCGCTTCGCGAACCCGGTCTTCCACGGCGACACCATCACCTGCGTCACCAAGATCCGCGCGAAGCGCGAAAGCAAGTCGCGGCCCGATGCGGGCATGGTCGAGTTCGAGCACTATGGCTACAACCAGCATGGCAAGGAAGTCGCCTACTGCGTCCGCACCGGCTTCATGCGCAAGCGGCCCGCAGAAGCATGAGCGCGGACAAGAAGCCGGAGATCATCCGGTCATGGATGTTCGTGCCCGGCGACAGCGAGCGCAAGCAGGTCAAGGGGCCGCAGAACCCGGCTGACGCGCTGATTCTGGACCTTGAGGATTCGGTCTCCGACGACCGTCAGGATATCGCCCGCGAGATGACGCAGGAATTCCTGAAGTCTCACACCGACCGTGAACGGCAACGGCTGTACGTCCGGATCAACCCGCTGGACACGCCCCTTTCGCTGCCCGATCTGGCTGCGGTGATGCCCGGCGCGCCGGACGGAATCGTATTGCCCAAGGTCTATTCGGCGGTGGATGTGAACACGCTGTCGACCATGCTGGATATTCTGGAGGTGCGTGAAGGGATCGAGGCCGGATCGACCAGGATCTGCTGCGTGGCAACCGAGACGGCCGCCTCGCTGACCACCTTCCACACCTATCTGGACAATGTCAGCCCGCGCCTCTCAGCGCTGACCTGGGGCGGCGAGGACCTTTCAGCTGCGCTGGGGGCAAGCACCAACCGGCATCCGAAGACCGGCGAGTATGACGCGCCGTTCCAGTTGGCCCGCACCCTGTGCCTGTCCACCGCGCGGGCCATCGGTGCCCAGCCGGTCGGCGTCGTCTATCCGGACTTCCGCGATCTGGACGGATTGCGCGACGAATGCCTCTACGATCTGCGGTCGGGTTTCATCGGCAAGATCGCGATTCATCCCGCCCAGTCGGAGGTGATCAACGATGCGTTCACGCCGACGGCGGAAGACATCGCCCACGCACAGCGTGTGGTCGACGTGTTCGAGCAGAATCCGGGACTGGGAACGGTGGGCATGGACGGCATGATGCTGGACATGCCGCATCTGAAACAGGCGCGCAACGTGCTCGCCATGGCCGAACTCGCGGCTCAGAAGTGACGCCAGCCGGGGCGGTTGACCGTGACCGGTTGGCCGTCCCGCATGACCTTGACGCCCGCACCGTCGATGACGCGCCCGATCTGCGTGACCTGAACCGCCGCCTCCGGCAGACCGGCACCTGCCGGCAGCGTGAAGGCGAGTTCATAGTCGTCGCCGCCGTTCAGCGCGATGTGCGCCAGGTCCGGGTCGGCACCGATCAGACGGCGCGTGGCATCGGAGACGGGTACGGCAGCCAGATCGATCTCGATCCCGACAGCCGAATGCTTCGCGATATGGCCCAGGTCGGCCAGCAGCCCGTCGGAAACGTCGAGACAGGCCGATGCCCGCCCGACCAGCGCCTGCCCCAATGCGACACGGGGCTGCGGCAACCGATAGCGTCCGCCCAGATAGTCCGCGTCCTGATCGGAAACGACGGCTTGCTGCTGGAGGACGCGCAGTCCGAGCGCCGCATCGCCAAGCGTCCCCGAGACAAACACGCGGTCCCCCGGCTGCGCCCCGTTCCGGCGCAACTCTGCGCCCCTTCTGACAGCACCGAAGGCCGTGAGCGAGAAGCTCGCCGGACCGGGCGTCGATGTCGTGTCGCCGCCGAAGAGGCTGATGACGAAGGTCCGCTGGTCCTCGGCCAGACCGGCGCAGAAGGACGCGAGCCAGTCCCTTCCCTTCGTCCGGTCCAGCGACAGCGACAGCATGTAACCGGCAGGCCGCGCGCCCATCGCCGCAAGGTCCGACAGGTTCACGCGCAACAGCTTGCGGGCGATCAGGTCGGCGGGATCGTCGGGCAGGAAATGCACGCCCTCGACCATCGCATCCTTGGTGACGGTCCAGGCCTCGCCGTGGCCGAGACGCGGCAGCAAGGCGGCGTCATCGGTCAGGTTGAAGGCCGTATCTCCGGCGAGCGGCGCAAGCAGATCGGCGATGAACTCGAACTCGCCGAAGCCGCTCATCGCACCTTTTTCGACAGTTCGTCCGCACGCACCTTGCGGGCGATCCGGTCCAGCACCGCATTGGCCAGCGAAGGTTCGGCACCGTTGAAGAACGCATGGGACAGGTCGACATATTCGTCGATCACCACGCGGGCGGGCACATCGATCCGGGCCAGCAGTTCGTAGGCGGCAACCCGCAGCAACGCGCGCAACAGCATCTCCAGCCGGTCGATGGCATAATCCAGGCTCAGGCTGCTTTCGACCAGCTGATCCAGCTCCTGGCGCCGCTGGTGGCAACCGGCGACCAGATCGCTGAAGAACTCCCGGTCGGCGCTGATCACCGGCTCCCCGTCCAGATCATGTCCCAGCCGATGCGCCTGGAACTCGGCGATCAGGTCATCGACGCGACCCTCGTTGATCTCCAGCTGATAGACGGCCTGCACGGCGTGCATCCGCGCGGTGCTGCGCTGCCTGCGGGCCTGCCCCGCACCGGACGATGACCGGCGTCGGCTCATGCGTTGCCCGCAAACTGCCGGCGCAGCTCGATCATGCGCAAGGCCGCCTCGGCCGCACCGCCACCCTTGTTCTTGTCGTTCGGATCGGCCCGGGACCAGGCCTGCTCCTCGTTCTCGACGGTGATGATGCCATTGCCGATGGCGACACCGTCATAGACGGTCAGGTCCATCAGCGCGCGGGCGGACTCCTCGGAAACCAGATCGTAGTGCGTGGTCTCGCCGCGGATGACACAGCCCAGCGCCACATAGCCGTCGTAGTTTCTCTTGCCTTCGATCACGGCGTTCTCGGCCATCGCGATCGCCCCCGGAATTTCCAGCGCGCCCGGCACGCTGATCCGTTCGTAGGTCGCTTCGGCAACCGTCAGCGCCTGCAGCGCGCCACGCGCCAGCCCGTCGGAAATCGTCTCGTAATAGGGTGCCTCGACAATCAGCACATGCGGTCCGGCCATAGCCTATCTCCCCTTCAGTTCGCGTGTACCGACGATTTCGAGATTGTAGCCTTCCAGCCCGATCACATGCTTCGGCGAGTTGGTCAGCAGGACCATCTTGCTGACGCCCAGATCGCTCAGGATCTGCGCACCGATGCCATAGTCGCGCAGATCCGCCAGCTTGGCCTTGTCCTGGCTCTCCTGCGCCTGCAGGAACTCGGAAATGCGCATGTGCCGGGATTCCCGCAGGAAGACCAGAACGCCCCTGCCCTCGTCCGCGATCTCGCGCATGGCCAGTTCGAGACGGCCGGCCTTGCCGCCGGTCTCGCCGAACAGGTCCGGGTTCGGATCATAGCCATGCATGCGGACCAGCACGGGATCATCGCCGGAAATGTCGCCCTTCACCAGGGCGATCGATTCCGCATACGACACCTGTGAATCGAAGACGATCATCTGGAAGGCCCCGCCGAACTCGCTGTCCAGCACGGTCTCGTGGCTGCGCGACACCAGCTTGTCGGAGCGCCGGCGATAGGCGATCAGGTCGGCAATCGTCGCGATCTTGAGATTATGGTACTGCGCGAACCGGATCAGGTCGGGCATCCGCGCCATGGTGCCGTCGTCGTTCATGATCTCGCAGATCACGCCCGCCTCGCGCAGGCCGGCCATCCGCGCGATATCGACCGCGGCCTCGGTATGTCCGGCCCGCTGCAGAACACCCCCGCTCTTGGCGACCAGCGGGAAGACATGGCCCGGCGTGACGATGTCGGCCGGCCCCTTGTCGGGGTCGATGGCGGTCTGGATGGTCAGCGCGCGATCATGCGCCGAGATGCCGGTCGAGACGCCTTCGCGTGCCTCGATCGAGACCGTGAATGCCGTGTGATGGCGGGTCCGGTTGTCCTTGGACATCAGATCCAGCCCCAGATGTGCGACGCGCTGTTCGCTCATCGACAGGCAGATCAGTCCGCGCCCGTACTTGGCCATGAAGTTGACGGCTTCGGGCGTTGCGAACTGGGCGGGAATGACCAGATCGCCCTCGTTCTCGCGATCCTCGTCATCGACCAGAATGACCATGCGGCCGTTGCGGGCGTCCTCGACCACGTCCTCGATGGAGGACAGGTACTGCGTGAATTCAGAGCTCATTTCAGGCCTTGGCTTTGGTGTCAGCTAGACGCGCGACATAGCGCGCCAGAATGTCGATTTCCATGTTCACGGGATCGCCTTCGGCCAGACGACCGAATGTCGTGCGTTCCTGCGTATGCGGAATGATGTTGATCTCGAAGCTGTCATCGCTCACGCCGTTCACGGTCAGCGACGCACCGTTCAGGGTCACGGATCCCTTCTCGGCCACGAACTGCGCCAGATCTTCGGGCAAGGCGAAGACAAAGCGCCGGCTGTCGCCCACGGGTTCGATCTTCAGGATTCTCGACAGGCCATCGACGTGACCGGTCACGATGTGACCGCCCAGTTCGTCACCGACGCGCAGCGATCGTTCCAGATTGATGGCCGCCCCCTCACCCAGGCTGCCGATGGCCGTCCGGTCGAGGGTTTCCTGGCTGACATCGACCGCGAACCACCCCGGTCCCTTGTCGACCACGGTCAGACACACGCCATGACAGGCAATCGACGCGCCCATGTCGATGGAGGCGGTTTCGTAGGCGGTTTCGATGACCAGCCGCAGGTCGCCGCGCGGCTCGATGGAGCGGATACGACCGATGTCAGTGATGATGCCAGTGAACATGCGGTTCTTTTAATCCGCGCGGCGATATGTTTCCAGCACATCGTCGCCCAAAATGCGGCTGCCGGTATGCGTGAAGGCAGGGGCATCCGATAGGACCTCCAGCCCGAAACCGCCGATGGCGGGCAGCCCGTCACCGCCGATCACCCTGCCCGAGCGGTAAAGAGAGATGCGATCGACCAGATTCGCCCGGATCAGCGCGGCGGCCACCAACGCGCCTCCTTCCACCAGCAGACGGGTGATTCCGGAGGCCGCGAGCGCTTCGAGCACCCGCGTCACCGAAGGCAGACCGCTGCCGTCAGGTTCGGTTTCGAAAACGCCCGCGCCCGCATCGGTCAGCGCCTGGACCCGCGTCTGATCATGCTGCGGAGCACAGAAGACCAGCAGCGGTACATCGGATGCCGTCCGTACCAGATTCCCGGTCAGAGGCAGGGACAGGCGGCTGTCCAGCCCCACCCGGACCGGCGCGCGCCGTGCCGGATCCGATCAGAATCGCATCGTGCGTGGCCCGCAGCATGTGCCCTGCGCGCCGTGCCGCCGGTCCGGTGATCCATTGCGATTCACGTGTCCGCGTCGCGATCCGGCCATCCAGCGTGGTCGCGAGCTTCAGCGTCACCAGCGGGCGTCCGATGGTGCGGTTCAACAGAAATCCCTGATTCAGCTCGCGCGCTTCACCGGTACAGATGTCCTCGCGAACCTCGATACCGGCCTCCCGCAGCATCGCCAGCCCTCGTCCGCTGACACGCGGATCGGGGTCGGTGAGCGCGACGACGACCCGAGCCACACCGGCCTGGATCAGCGCGTCGGCACAGGGTCCGGTTTCACCGTGATGGCTGCAGGGTTCCAGGGTCACGTAGGCGGTGGCACCGCGCGCCTGGGCGCCGGCCTGCGCCAGCGCGACCGTTTCCGCGTGGGGACGTCCGCCCGGCCATGTCCAGCCGCGTCCGACAATCAGTCCATTGCGGACGATCACGCAGCCGACCGCCGGATTCGGCGCGACCCGGCCAAGGCCCCGCCGTGCAAGGGCCAGCGCGTGGCGCATGTGGCGCCGGTCTGTGTCAGTCGTCGTCGTCGGTCCGGCCCAGTTCGCGTCCGATGAAATCCTCGAAATCCGCCGCCTCGCGGAAATTCCGGTAGACCGAGGCGAAGCGGACGTAGGCGACCTGATCGATATTCGCGAGCGCGCGCATGATCAGTTCGCCGACCGTCTGCGACGGAATCTCGGATTCGCCCGAGCTTTCGAGTTGGCGGACAATCGCGTTGATCATGCGGTCCACCCGCTCCGGGTCGACGGGGCGCTTGCGGATGGCGATATCGATGGAGCGGGCGATCTTGTCCCGGTCGAAGGGCACGCGCTGGCCGTTCTTCTTCACCACGGTCAGTTCGCGCAGCTGAATGCGCTCGAACGTGGTGAAGCGGCCACCGCAGTTGGGACAGAAGCGCCGTCGCCGGATCGCGGTATTGTCTTCGGTCGGCCGCGAATCCTTCACCTGGGTATCGGCGTTATGGCAGTACGGACAGCGCATCTGGTTCCCCCTCGCGACTCAGCAGTCGTCGATCATATGCCCTGAGTGTAGATCGGGAAACGCCCGCATAGTTCGACGACCTTTTCCCGCGCGACGGCTTCGGCATGCGAATTGTCGCCGTTCGATTTGGCATAGGCCTCCAGGACGTCGGCGATCAGGTTGCCGACCTGCCGGAACTCGGCTTCCCTGAAACCGCGCGTCGTACCCGCAGGCGTGCCCAGCCGGACGCCGGACGTGATCGTCGGCTTCTCGGGATCGAACGGCACGCCGTTCTTGTTGCAGGTCATGTGGGCGTTTTCCAGCGTGTGTTCGGCATCCTTGCCCGTCACGCCCTTCGAACGCAGGTCGACCAGCATCAGGTGCGTGTCCGTGCCGCCGGAGACGATGTCGAAGCCCCGCTCCATCAGCGACCCGGCAAGCGCCGCGGCATTGGCGACAACCTGTTTGCTGTAGGCCTTGAACTCAGGCTTCAGCGCCTCGCCGAAACCGGCGGCCTTGCCAGCGATGGCGTGCATCAGCGGACCGCCCTGCAGCCCGGGGAAGACGGCGGAATTGATCTTCTTGCCCAACGCGTCATCGCGGCTGAGGATCAGGCCGCCGCGCGAGCAACGCAGCGTCTTGTGCGTGGTCGAGGTCACCACGTCGGCCCATTCCAGCGGATTCGGGTGAATGCCGGCTGCCACCAGACCGGCGAAGTGGGCCATATCGACCATCAGGATCGCACCGACCTCGTCGGCGATATCGCGGAACTTCTGGAAGTCGATGACGCGCGGATAGGCGGACCCGCCTGCCACGATCAGCTTCGGCCTGTGTTCACGCGCCAGCGATTCGACCTGATCGAAGTCGATCAGCGCATCGTCGCGCCGGACGCCGTACTGGATGGCATTGAACCATTTGCCGGACTGGTTGGGCGGCGCGCCGTGGGTCAGGTGCCCGCCCGCGTCCAGCGACATGCCCATGATGGTGTCGCCCGGTTTCAGCAGCGCCATGAAGACCGCCTGGTTGGCCTGCGCGCCCGAATGCGGCTGCACGTTGGCAAAGCTGCAGTCGAACAGCTTGCAGGCCCGCTCGATCGCCAGCTTCTCGGCGATGTCGACAAACTCGCAACCACCGTAATAGCGGCGGCCCGGATAGCCCTCGGCATACTTGTTGTTGAAGACGGTGGCCATCGCCCGGATGACCGCGGGACTGGCGATATTCTCGGATGCGATGAGTTCGATCTGGTTCTGCTGACGGTCCATCTCCAGCCCGAACGACTCGAACAGTTCGGGATCGTCGCGCTGCAGATCCTTGTTCCAGAAATCAGCGGCTGCGTAGGCGGCTTCTGCCATGCGTTTGTTCCTTCGAATCTATGCGTTGTCGGGCGCCTGGCCCAGCTTGTCGACGCGGCGCTGGTGGCGGCCGCCCTCAAAGTCGGTCGTCAGGAATGTTCTCACACACTCCTTCGCGGTCTCTATCCCTGTCACCCGCGATCCCAGCGCGAGGACATTTGCATCATTGTGCAGCCTGCATAGCCGTGTTGTCGTCACGTCATGACACAGGGCCGCCCGTACGGCGGGTTCGCGGTTGGCGGCGATCGAGATGCCGATCCCGCTGCCACAGACCAGAACGCCAAGGTCGGCCCGCCCGTCGCGAATTTCCTTCGCTGCTGCAGCGCCGAAGTCGGGATAATCGACCGATGCGGTATCATTGGTTCCCACATCCGCAATCTGATGGCCCATATCAGCAATCAGCGCCTTCAAAACCTGCTTCATTTCGAAACCGGCATGATCTGAAGCAACAACGACTGTCGCCATCCGGAAGCTCCTTTGCGAGAACGATGGGCGGGGCATACCATATGTTGTTCGCATTTGCGAAGCCCGTGAATGTCGCGCCCGCGACATGCCCGGATCCGGTCCGCACTTCGCGATAAACAGGGTATTATTCAACCACAAACAGTGCGTCAAAAAACTGCACCTAAAAGTTGCAGTAAGTTAAGCGCATTAAGATTGCCTGATCAATATCGGCGAAATTTCTGGTGCAATTCATAAAGATATCGTCAAAGTTGCACACGCAAGACAAGTTGAAACAACCAGTCAGGAGCCGGGAGGGACACTTGGACAAAGAAGACAAGAGATTGCGGGCGGCAACCAATCAGTCACATCTAATACTCACGAGTAGAATTTCCGCTGCCTATTTTTCGAACAATTCGGCAAACCCAGAAGAAGTCGATACTGTGATCAAACGTATAAATTCAACTCTGGGCGCGTTGGCGAATGGAAACCACGGCAAACCACAACCTAAGCCTGAACCCGCAGTATCGATAAAACAGTCCGTGACGCCGGATTACCTTATCTGCCTGGAAGATGGAAAGAAGCTGAAAATGCTGAAGCGCTATCTGAAGGCCCGGCACAACATGACCCCCGACGAATATCGTGCGCGCTGGAACCTGCCTGCCAGCTATCCGATGGTCGCGCCGAACTATGCTAAACAGAGATCGGAGTTCGCCAAGAAGATCGGTCTGGGCAAGGCGGACGGCGGCAAATCCGGTTGATCTGGCAACAATAAAATGCCGCGCAGTTGGTCAACCGCCCTTCCTGCCGACGGCCACTAGGTCTAAGACTGCTCACTGAAGCATTTTCCGACAGGAGGGTTGAAGAAATGCACACATACGGGAAATCATTGCTGGCAGCGGTTTGCACGGCGGCACTGCTGGCATCGGCACCGGCGATGGCCGACGTCAAGATCGGTTTTCTGGGCGGCTATACAGGCCCCATCGAAAGCCTGACGCCGCCGATCGCCGAAGGTGCCAAGCTGGCTGCGACCCACGTCAACGACCAGGGCGGCATCCTGGACGGCCAGACGGTGATCATGCCGACCGGCGACACCACCTGCGCCGACGCCACCGCCGCGGCCAACGCCGCCGACCGTCTGGTGAACGCCGAGAAAGTCACCGCCATCGTCGGGGCCCTGTGCTCAGGCGCGACGATCTCGGCGGCCAACAACGCCGGCATCCCCGGCAACGTCGTGATGGTGTCACCGGCATCGACGTCACCGGCCCTGACCGGTCTGGCCGACAAGGACCTGGTGTTCCGCACGGCACCGTCAGACGCCTATCAGGGCGAAGTGCTGGCCCGGCTGATCCAGTCGAAGGGCATCAACAACATTGCGATCTCCTATGTGAACAACGACTACGGCAAGGGATTTGCCGAGGCGCTGTCGTCGGCGTTCGAGAGCGGCGGCGGCACCGTGGCCGCGTCGGAAGCGCATGAGGACGGCAAGGCCGACTATCGCGCGGAAGTCGGTTCGCTGGAATCGTCGGGCGCCGAAACCCTGGTCGTGCTGGCATATGCGGATGGCTCGGGTCAGACCATCCTGCGTCAGGCCATCGAGAGCGGGCTGTTTTCGCAGTTCGTCGGGGGCGACGGCATGGTGGGCGACGCGCTGCTGGATGCCATCGGCGCAGACCGGCTGTCGACGATGGTCGCCACCAAGCCTGGCACACCCGATATTCCGGGTGCCGGCAAGTTCAGCGTGATTGCGCGGGCCGCCGGTATCGATCCGACCGCCGTCTTTGCCGCACAGGCCTATGACGCGGCCTTCCTGCTGGCACTCGCCATCGAGAAGAACGGTTCGGCCGACCGGGCCGGTGTCTCTGCGGCGCTGCGCGAGGTCGCATCGGCACCGGGCGAGGTGATCCTGCCGGGTGAATGGGCCAAGGCCAAGGCCGCCCTCGCCGCTGGCAAGGACATCAACTACGAAGGTGCCACCGGCAGCCATGAATTCGACAAGGCCGGCGACGTGCCAGGCGTGATCGTCGAAATGATGGTCAAGGGCGGCAAGTTCACGGAAATGGGCGTGCTGAAGTAGGCAACCCGAAAATCCGATCGGCGAAGCCCGGGCGGTCCAGCCGTCCGGGCTTTTTCGTGTCTGCGCGACCCGGTGCCGGACATGACGGAATCATGAGGAGGTGCACCCTCGCTTCAGCCCGGTCCGCTGCTGATCCCCGGTGATCCGGTCCGTCAGTCGTGCTTGCGGACCTCTTCGGGCAGCACGCCCTTGGGCGCGTAGCGGAGCACCAGCGTGATCGTCAGGCCGATCACGAACACCCGCATCTGCAGGGCGCGGCTGTTCAGGTCTGCCGGCGCCTCCCACGCGAAAGCCGTCTCGCCAACAGCCCTGACCACATCGAACAGGGCCAGCGCCGCCGGTTCGGACATGGTCCAGATCACGTAGACCAGCAGGGCCCCGAAAATGGTTCCGCGGTTGTTGCCCGCGCCACCCAGGATGACCATCACCCAGACCAGGAATGTGTGATTCAGCGGGATGAAGCCGGACGGATCGAAGATGCGCGAGAAGCTGACCAGTGCCGCGCCCCCGATGCCCATCAGGACGGATCCGAGGATGAACACTTCCAGCCGCCGCCGGTTGACGTTCTTGCCCATCGAGGCGGACGAGACCTCATTGTCGCGGATCGCACGCATCATCCGGCCCCACGGCGCGTGATAGGCTCGCTGCAGCAGGAAGTAGATCGCCACGATCAGCACGGCCGTCACCGCCAGATAGGCGCTGCGGGCGGCGACGAAACCGATCTCGTCGGGCGTCGGGACCGGCCACGGCAGCGGCGACACGGTCAGCGTCCCGCGCGTCAGCCAGTCCGAATTCTTCAGCAGCGCCTTGATGATCTCGGCGATACCCAGCGTCGCGATGGCCAGATAGTCGCTGCGCAGGCCGAGACAGATATGGCCGATGAACCAGGCGATCAGGCCGGCGACAACGCCGCCCATCGCCCAGCCGATCCAGACGGGCAGCCCCAGCCCGCCGACAAACCCAGCGGTCTTCTCGATTTCGCTGGCGACAGGTTCCAGTTGCATGACGACTGTCAGATAGACCGCACCGGCAACAACAGCCGTGATGGCGGTTCGTAGTGACTTCGGGACTCCGATCCGGTCGAGGCGGCTGGTCGCGACGACCAGTGCGACGCCGCCGATCAGCCAGAGCAGCACATTGCCCAGTTCCGACGGATTGTCGGAGTTCCAGAAGTCGGCATTGACCGGGTAGGTCAGCATCATGGTCACCGCACCGCCGATGGCGACAAAACCCATGACACCCGCGTTGAACAGGCCCGCATAGCCCCACTGTATTGTCAGGCCGAGCGCCAGAATGGCATAGCAGCCGGCTTCGGCCAGCATCCGCACGCCGTAGGCCGGCCCTTGCGAGAGGAAGACCGCCAGCACCAGCAGCACCAGTCCGGCGTACAGGACGATTTCCCGCCGCGCGATCACAGCACTTTCCCCTTCAGGATACCGGTGGGTCGCCAGATCAGGATCACCACCAGCAGAACGAACGGGACCGTGATCTTGTACTCGGTCGGCACGAAGGCGATCTTGGTCGGCAGCTCGATCCAGTCGGGGATGCTCTCGCTGAACGGCCTGAGCAGAATGGCCCAGTTGAAGACAGCCAGCGTCTCCGCGAAGCCGACGACGAACCCGCCGAGCACGGCCCCATAGGGTCGCCCGACACCACCGACGATGGCGGCGGCGAAGATCGGCAGCAGGATGTTGAAACTCAGGTCCGGTTTCAGCGTCACGTCCAGCGACAGCAAGGTGCCCGCCGCCGCCGCCAGCATGCCGGCAATGATCCAGGTCGTGCGCACCACCATGTCGGTATTGATGCCGCTGACCCGCGCAAGGTCCGGATTGTCCGACATCGCACGCATGGCCTTGCCCAGACGCGAGCGCGTCAGAAACAGATGCAGCGCGATGACGGCGACCGCCGTGAAGACGAACAGCAGGATTTGCGGCTCGGTGACCACGATCTTCATCGTTGCCAGATCGAAGGGCAGCTCAAGCCGGAAGATGTCCTTGCGGTCGTCGATATAGAGCTGCCGCGACGACGGTCCCGCGAACAGGCGCACCAGCCCCTGGATCATCAGGGTGACGCCGATGGAAGCCATCACGAAGACGACCGGTTTCAGGCTGGTGCGCCGCAAGGGCCGGTAGAACGTCCGGTCGATCCCCATGGCCACCAGCGCCGTCAGAACCATGGCAATCGGCAGCAGAACAAACGCGCTTGGCAACCCTACATGCGCACCGATGCCGGGGAAACTGGCCGTCAGCGCGAAGGCAATGAAGGCGCCCAGCGTCATCAGATCGCCATGCGCGAAGTGGGCGAAGCGCAGGATGGCGAAGACCAGCGTCACGCCGATTGCCCCCATCGCATAGATCGAACCGATCACCGCGCCGGAGATCACCACCTTGTTCACAAAGAAAACGAGTTCATTCATGGCCAATTCGACCGCTGTCCAGTTTCCCGCGGCAGGAAGAAAAACATGTCGCACTATGGTCTATTTCTTCCTCCCCCTTGAGGGGGGAGGGTTGGAGTGAGGGTGAACCGGACGCTGTCCGAAACTCGGCATCTCCGCAGCCGATAGCCTTCGGCTGCACCCCCCATCGACCGCCTGCGGCGGCCACTTCCCCCTCAAAGGGGGAAGAACGCATCAGTGTTTCAGCCTGCATCTGCACCATCATCTCACCCGCCCAGAAAGCTTTTGGCGACCTCGGGATCGGCCAGCAGGTTGGCCCCCGTGTCGGTGTAACGGTTGCGTCCGGCGGCGAGCACGAAGCCCTTGTGCGCGATCTTCAGGGCCTGCCGGGCGTTCTGTTCGACCATGAGCACGCCGACACCAGCTTCGTTGATGGCGATGATGCGGTCGAAAATCTGCTGCATGTAGAGCGGCGACAGGCCCGCCGTCGGTTCGTCCAGCAGGATCAGCTTCGGTTCGATCATCAGCGCCCGGCCGATGGCCACCATCTGGCGCTGGCCGCCGGACAGTTCACCGGCAGGCTGGCGGCGCTTGTCCTTCAGGTCGGGGAAGAAGCCATAGACCTGTTCCATCACGCCGGAGAAATCGTCCCGGCGGACAAACGCGCCCATCTGAAGGTTCTCCTCGACCGACAGGGTCGGGAAGACGTTGTATTCCTGCGGCACGAAGGCCATGCCGCGCTTGACCAGCGTTTCCGGCGCCGCATTCGTGATCTCCGTGCCGTCCAGCGCGACCGAACCTTCCGAGATGTGCAGCAGGCCGAAGATGGCCTTCAAACTGGTGGATTTACCCGCACCGTTCGGGCCGACGATGACGCCGATCTGGTCGGCCTCGACCTCGATCGTGACGCTGTTCAGGATGTTCATCCCGCCATATCCGGCATGCAACTCGCGGGCTTCCAGCAGGGCCATCAGGCGACCTCCGCGCCGAAATAGGCCTCGACCACCGCCGGATCGTTCTTGATCTCGGCGATGGTGCCCGTGGTCATCACCGTACCCTCGGCCATGACGATCACCGGGTCGCACATGCGCCCGATCATGTCCATGTCGTGCTCGATCATGAAGAAGGTATAGCCCAGTTCGCGGTTCAGCCGCTCAATGTTGCCGATCAGATCCTGCAGAAGGGTGCGGTTCACGCCTGCCGCGACCTCGTCCAGCAGCACCACCTTCGCATCGACCATCATGGTGCGGCCCAGTTCCAGCAGCTTCTTCTGTCCGCCCGACAGGTTGCCCGCCAGTTCGTTCTTCACGTGATCCAGGCTCAGGAAATCAATGACCTCCAGCGCGCGGGCCTTCACCTCGGCCTCACGGTCGCGCACCAGCGACGGACGGAACCAGGTGGCGAACAGGTTCTCGCCCGGCTGGTCTCCCGGCACCATCATCAGGTTCTCCAGCGCGGTCATGTGGGCGAACTCGTGCGCAATCTGGAAGGTACGCAGCAGGCCCTTGTGGAACAAAACATCCGACGGCAGGCCGGTGATGTCCTCGCCATCCATCAGGATGGTACCGCCCGTCGGTTTCAGGGTGCCCGCCACCATGTTGAACAGGGTGGTCTTGCCCGCCCCGTTCGGGCCGATCAGTCCGGTGATCGACCCGGCCTCGACCGACAGGGTGCAATCCTGGACAGCCTTCAGGCCGCCAAAGCTGATGGACAGGTTCTGAACGTCGATCCGCGCCGACACGCACTTCCCCCTCAGGAATCAGAAAATCCAGGGTGCGTTATTAGGCTGGCTTGAATGGGACTGCAATCACCGCTTGCCGCCCGCGATCTTCACTGCATCCGGATGGGCGCGCAGACGGCCCATCGCGATGAAGCCGAGTGCGGGTCCGATGGCGACCACGCTGAAGGCCCATTCCCATCCGATCAGGTCCGCCGCCTCGGGCAGCAGATGCAGCGTGATCAGGGTCAGCGTGAAGCCGATGCAGGTCTGGGCGGTGACCATGGTGCCGACGCGGTCCCGGTCGGCCAGTTCCATCACCGCCGAGGAGAACTGCGCGCTGTCGGCGATCACCACGACGCCCCAGAACAGGCAGAGCAGCACCATCGGCAAGGGCGGCCCGCCGAACAGGAACCCGACCGTCAGGCAGCACAGCGCACTCAGGGCCATGGCCGCCATGGTCACCGTCGTGCGGCCGATCCGGTCGGCCAGCAGCCCGGCCCCCAGCGCGCCGACCGCCCCCGCGGCCATCACGCCGAAGGCCGTCAGCGATGCGTTGACGCCGATGCGCGGATCGCCCTCACCGTACCAGACCGTGTAGGAGGCCGTCAGGAATACCACGATCCAGCCCCAGACCGCATAGAGTTCCCACATGTGGCCGAAATAGCCGAAATTGGCGAGGCGCAGCGCCTTGTTGCGCCAGGCCTCCAGCACGGCTGCGGGCTTGAACTTCGCCGCCGCCATGGCGTTGGGGCCCAGCTTCACGAACAGCACCAGCACCGCCGCGAAGACGCTGAAGGCCGACGTCACATACAGCGTCATGCGCCAGTCCAGTCCCTGCAGGAAGGCCTGACTGAGATGCGGTGCGCCCGACCCCAGGGTCAGCGCGCCGACCAGAATGCCGACCAGCAGCCCCATGTCGCCCTTCGCCCAGGTGGCGACCATCTTCATGCCGACCGGATAGCAGCCGGCCATCGACGCGCCGATCACGAACCGCAGTGCGGGCACCAGCGGCGACCCCGGATCCAGGAAGGCGATCAGCAGGTTGGCCAGCCCGGCCAGCAGCGCCGAGCAGAAGAAGAACCATTGCGGCCGCCAGCGGTCGGCCAGCCCCAGAATGGCACTGGTCAGCGTCCCGGCGACGAACCCGATGCTGAGCATGGAGGTGTAGAGCGACGCCTGCAGATCGCCGATCGCATATTCGCTACGGATCGCAGGCAAGGTCGCCGCGCCGGTGAACCAGAGACTCAGCGCCGAGATCTCCGCAATGCAGAGCAGGCTCACCGCCCGCCATTTCCCGTCCATCGAAATCCCCCGCCCGGTGCGGCGCGATCTTGGTCAGGTGTCGAGTCCGTGGTCAAGCGCAGGTCGTCAGGAAACGGACGACCTGATAGCTTCCCGGTCGCGACAGAAAGGAAGCCGGAAACCATGATCAAGATCCGCCGCCCATCCGAAGATGAAATCCCCGCGCTGGCGCGCATCTGGTACACGGCCTGGCACGACGGGCACGCGGCCCATGTGCCGGCGGAACTCACAGCGATCCGCACCGAGGAGAGCTTCCGCATCCGGCTGGCCGACATGCTCGTATCGACACGCATCGCCGCCGTGGACGGCAAACCGGTCGGTTTCTGCAGCCTGAAGGGCGACGAACTCTACCAGATCATGGTGTCGGCCGAGGCCCGGGGCACGCCTGCGGCGACGGCACTGATGACCAACGCCGAGGCCCGGCTGCGCGCGGGCGGGACCGAGGTTGCCTGGCTGTCGTGCGTGATCGGCAACGAACGGGCCGCCGCCTTCTATCGCAAGAGCGGATGGCACCTGGCCCGCACCTTCGTGGAGGAACTCGCCACGCTGGACGCGCCCTACCCGCTGGAGGTCTGGCGGTTCGAGAAAGTGCTGAAAAGGGAACTGCCGCCGCTGACCTGACCGGCGTTTGCGGATCAAGTTTGGTTGACCTGAGGGTATCCTGTCGCCACGATGTCGGCACGGGAAAAGCAAAAAAGCAACCCGCCGACATAATTCCGGGGAGGAAACCAGAATGATCAAGATCACGCGACGCACCCTGACGGTGGGTGCGATGGCCACAGCGGCACTGGGCATGTCCAGCGCATTCGCGGCCGATATCGAACTGCCGGGAACGCTCGTCGTTTCCGCCTATGACGTGGGCTCGTCCGGCTACAGCCAGATGGTCGGCCTCGGCTCCATTCTGAAGAACAATCACGGCGTCAATGTCCGCGTGCTGCCGGGCAAGAACGACGTGTCCCGCCTCGGTCCGGTGAAGGCCGGCCGCGCGCAGTTCACGGCGACGGGTTCGGATTCGGTCTATGCGCAGGAAGGTGTCTTCACCTTCGGCAGCAAGGACTGGGGTCCGCAGCCGCTGCGTCTGCACATGCTGTCGATCGGCAAGGGTGCCGCGGTCGGCATGGTGACGCCAGCCGGTGGCGACATCCAGAAACTGGAAGACCTGCGCGGCAAGCGCGTGGCCTGGGTGCGCGGTGCGCCGGCACTGAACAAGGCCGTCGAATCCATGCTGGCCTGCGGCGGTCTCGGCTGGGACGACGTCGAGAAGGTCGAGTTCGGCGGGCACGGCCCGACGGTCGACGGCTTCATCAACAATGAAGTCGATGCCTTCAACAACGCCACCTTCTCGGCCCTGAACAAGAAGATCGAGGCGGGCCCGCGCGGCCTCAAGTTCCTGTCCGTGCCGAATGAACCGGCGTGCTGGGAACGTCTGAATGCGGTGGTGCCCTGGTATCTGCCGACCTTCGCCACGGTCGGCACGGGCATGGCCGAGGGCGGCCAGTGGATGGCGAACACGCCCTATCCGATCCTGGTCTCGAAGGACGATCTGGACAGCAAGGTGTCCTACGGCATCGTGAAGGCGATCCACACCAACTTCGACACCTTCAAGGATTCGGCACCGGGTGCCGCTGGCTGGGCCATGGAAAACCAGCAGTTCCACAAGCTGGTGCCGTACCACGAGGGTGCGATCTCCTACTACAAGGAGGTCGGCGTATGGCCGGAAGGTCAGGACGAACTGCAGGCTGCGGCGCTGAACCGTCAGGGCGTGCTGAAAGCGGCGTGGGAAAGCTATGTCGCCGATGCGCCCGACGATGACGAGTCATTCAAGAAAGGCTGGATGAAAGCACGTGCAGACGCGCTGGAAGCTGCCGGACTGAACGTCATCTTCTACACCTGGTAAGCCATTGTGAGCCGGGCGGTTCCGGATCTGCGGATCCGGGACCGCCCGGCCCATCAATCGCGTCGCCTTACCGCGTTCCGCTATCGCATTACGTGCCCGGATTCGTTCCGGAACACGGCACGCCGACCCTGTAATACCTGAAAACCACGCCCGTGACCCCCACACCCGGAGTCCGTCCAATGTCCGACAAGAAACTGGAAATCACCGAAGAGGATGTCCCCGACGTCGATCTGGCGCGAACCCGGTCTCTTGGACCGACGTGGCAGGCCATCGTCACGGTTGTCGGCAGTCTCGCGATCCTGCTGTCCATCTACCAGATCTTCAAGCTGGACGCCCGGCTCAACGATCTGTGGGGGCTGGTCGGCGGCGAGAGCAAGATCGGCTACCCCCTGCTGGTGAACCAGTATCTCTACGCCCTGGTGGGCATGATGCTGGCCACCGTCTTCATCGTGTTTCCCGCCTACGCCGGACAGCGCCGGGACAAGGTACCGCTGTACGATATCGCCTTCGCGATCATCACGCTGGTGGTCACCTTCTATCTGCTGGGCAACTCGCTGCAGATCCAGGAGGAAGCCTGGGAATATCTGGCGCCGGAATGGGCGCAGTATCTGGCCGTCATCATGTGGGCGCTGGTGATCGAGGCGGGACGGCGCACCGGCGGCTGGCCGATCTTCTTCATCGTGCTGATCATCTCGGCCTATCCGATCGTCGCCGATCAGGTGCCCCAGGTCATTCAGGGCGCGCCGATGGGCTTCTTCGATACGGCCGCCTTTCATATCTATTCGATCGAGAGCCTGCTCGGCATCCCCATGCGGGCCTTCGGACTGCTGGTCTTCGGCTTCCTGGCCTTCGGCATGGCCCTGCTCTACACGGGCGCGGGCCTGTTCTTCATCAATTTCGCCTTCGCCCTGCTGGGTCATGTGCGCGGCGGACCGGCCAAGGTGGCGATCTTCTCGTCCGGGCTGTTCGGGTCCATGTCGGGCGGACCGATCACCAACGTGCTGACCACGGGCACGCTGACCATTCCGGCCATGCGCCGCATCGGTTTCTCGCCGAAGTATGCAGGCGGTATCGAGGCCTGTGCCTCCACCGGCGGCGTGCTGATGCCGCCGATCATGGGCGCCACGGCCTTCGTCATGGCCGATTTCCTGGACGTCGCCTATATCGAAGTCGCCATCGCGGCGATCATCCCCTCGGTGCTGTACTACTTCGGCCTGTTCGTGCAGATCGATTCCTACGCGGCCCGGAACAATATCCAGGGCCTGCCCAAGGAAGAAATGCCCCGGCTGCTGGATGTGATGAAGGACGGCTGGTACTACATCTTCGCCTTCATCGTGCTGGTGCTGATGCTGGTGTTCATGAAACAGGAGGCCCGCGCGCCTTTCTATGCGACGGCGCTGCTGCTGATCCTGAACCAGTTCAATCCGAAGCACCGCATGGACTGGGCCAAGTTCTACAAATACATTCAGGCCACCGTGTTCCTGCTGGCTGAACTGGCCGGCATCCTGGCCGCCATCGGCCTGATCGTCGGCGCGGTCGTGGGCACCGGGATGGCCGGGTCCGTGACCAACGATCTGGTCTATCTGGCCGGCAACAGCGTCTTCATCCTGCTGGCCATGGGCGCGCTGACGAGTTTCATCCTGGGTATCGGCATGACCGTCACGGCTGCCTACATCTTCCTGGCCATCATCCTGGCACCGGCGCTGATCCGCGCCGGGCTGGATCCGATGCCGGTGCACATGTTCATGCTCTACTGGGGCATGCTCAGCTTCATCACGCCGCCGGTCGCGCTGGCCGCCTTCGCCGCCGCGTCGGTCGCGAACGCCAAGCCGATGGAGACCGGATTCGAGGCCATGCGACTCGGCACGATCATCTATTTCATCCCCTTCTTCTTCGTCTTCAATCCGGCGCTGCTGCTGCAGGGCGAGACGATGGAGATCCTGATCGTCTGCTGTACCGCCTTCGCCGGCGTGGTCATGCTGGCGAGTGGTCTGCAGGGCTATCTGATCGGTCTCGGGCGAATACCCAAGAACACGCTGGGCTCTGTCGCGCGACTGCTGCTCGCCGTGGGCGGCATCATCCTGGCGACGCCGGGCGGCGGCATGATCGGCTACAGCCATCTGACGCTCGCGCTTGTGTCGCTGGCACTGATCGTGCCCGGCGCACTGGTCGTCATTCTGGCGCGAAGGGGCGAACCGGCCTCCGCCTGATCCGGATGGCCAAGGGAGCACTGCATATGAGCATTGATCTGTCAGGACGGGTGGCCCTGGTCACCGGGGCCAGCCGCGGCATCGGCGAGGCCACCGCGGTTCATCTGGCGGCATGCGGGGCAAAGGTCGCCCTGCTGGCCCGTTCCAGCGATGCGATCAGCCGGATCGCGCTGAAGATCAACGCCGCACACGGAGAGGGCACCGCGCTGGCCGTTCCATGCGATGTCGCGTCCTGGTGCGAGGTCAAGGCCGCGGTTGACGAGACCGCCTCGTCGTTCGGACCTGTCGACCTGGCGGTCAACAACGCCGGGCTGATCGAACCCATCGCACGGCTGGCGGATTCCGATCCGGCAGCCTGGGGCCATGTCATCGATGTGAACGTGAAGGGCGTCTACAACGTCATCCACGCCTGCGCCACGTCCATGCGCGCACAGGGTGCCGGTGTGATCGTGAACATCTCCTCCGGGGCAGCGACCAGCGCGCTTGAAGGCTGGTCGCACTATTGCGCCAGCAAGGCGGCGGTGCTCTCGCTGACGGCCTGCGCCCACAAGGAACTGTCGGAACACGGCTTGCGGGTCGTTGGCCTGTCGCCCGGCACGGTCGCGACCGACATGCAGGTCGCGATCAGGGAATCCGGCGTCAATCCGGTGAGCCAGCTGGATCCGGATGTACATATACCGCCATTGTGGGTGGCAAAAGGGATCGCGTGGCTCGCAACGGACGCCGGTCGCCCTTACGACGGCGGCGACTGTTCGCTGAGATCAGACGACGTACTGGCGGCCATCGGCGCGCAGGGCTGAGATCAGAACCGTCCCGACCGGTTGAAGCCGCGCGGGGCGATGCGTCCGGCGCTGGCGCGCTTGCCGGTATAGCCCATCAGATCGTCTTCGCGCATCTGGCGACCGTTGGGTGACGTCCATGTCAGCCCTTCATCGCGCGCGAAGCACTTCACGTCCTTCATGCCGCCGTCCTTGTAGCGCTGCAGCATCACGCCCTTGCCGCGCGACATCTCGGGCAGTTCGTCCAGTCCGAAGACCAGCAGCTTGCGGTTCTCGCCGATGACCGCGACCGAGTCGCCGGTCACCTCGACGGCACCGAAGGCTTCCTCGCCGCTGCCCAGATTCAGCACCTGTTTGCCGTTCTTCGTCGAGGCCAGCACATCGTTCTCGGCAAAGACGAAGCCGCGCCCGGCATCCGACGCGATCAGCCGCTTGCGGCCCGGCTGATGCACGAACAGGTCCACGATATCGTGCTCGTTCGGCAGGTCGATCATCAGGCGCACCGGCTCGCCATGTCCGCGCCCGCCCGGCAGCCGGTCGCATGGCAACGTATAGACCCGCCCGTCGGTCGACAGCAGCAGCAGCTTGTCCGTGGTCTGCGCATGAATGACGAAGCGCCCCTGATCGCCTTCCTTGAACTTCAGGTCTGAATCGGCGGCGATGTGTCCGCGCGCCGCGCGGATCCAGCCCTTTTCGGAGCAGATGACCGTCAGCGGTTCCCGCTCGATAAGGATTTCGTCGGCGGCCTGGGCCAGTTCTTCCGACGGGGCGTCGGCAAAACTGGTGCGGCGCAGGCCCAGATCGGGTTTCGAATCCAGCCATTTCCGCAGCTCGACAATCTGGGTCCGGATCGTCTTCCAGCGGCGTTTCTCGTCGGCCATCAGATCGTTCAGATCGGACTGCTCTGCGGTCAGCGCGTCATGCTCCTTGCGGATTTCGATCTCTTCCAGCTTGCGCAGCTGCCGCAACCGCATGTCCAGGATGGCCTGCGCCTGACGCTCGGTCAGTTCGAAGCGGTCCATCAGCGCCTGCTTCGGGCGATCCTGCGTCCGGATGATGTGGATGACCTCATCCAGGTTCAGGAAGGCGATCAGATATCCGCCGAGCACCTCCAGACGGTCGGCGATCTTCGCCAGCCGGTGTCGGGTGCGCCGCTCCAGCACCACCAGGCGATGATCCAGAAATGCCTGCAGCATCTCCTTCAGGTTCATCACGCGCGGCGTGCGGGTCGCGTCCAGGGCGTTCATGTTCATGCCGAACTTCACTTCCAGATCGGTCTGGCGGAAAAGCTGTTCCATCAGGGCGTCGGCGTCGATGGTGCGGGCGCGCGGTTCCAGCACCAGCCGCACGTCCTCGGCAGATTCATCGCGGACGTCGGCCAGTGCCGGCAGTTTCTTGTCGTTGATCAGCGTGGCGATCTTCTCGACCAGTTTGCCCTTCTGCACCTGATAGGGCAGTTCATGGACGACGATCTGATAGGTGCCGCGACCGGCCTCTTCCCTCTCCCAGCGCGCGCGCAGGCGCAAGCTGCCGCGCCCGGTCTCGTAGGCCGCAATGATGTTCTCACGGTCCTCGGCCAGCACGCCACCGGTCGGGAAATCCGGCCCCGGCACATGCGCCATCAGATCGGCCACACTGCTGGAAGGCCGTTTGATCAGCATTTCCAGCGCCAGACAGAGCTCGGACGCATTGTGCGGCGGGATGTTGGTCGCCATGCCGACGGCGATGCCCGCAGCACCATTCGCCAGCAGGTTCGGGAAGGCCGCCGGCAGCACCAGCGGCTCCCGTTCCTCGCCGTCATAGGTCGTCTGGAAGTCGACCGTGTCCTCGTCGATGCCTTCCAGCAGGCGCTCGGCGACCTCGGTCAGGCGCGCCTCGGTGTAGCGCATGGCCGCCGCGTTATCGCCGTCGACGTTGCCGAAATTGCCCTGCCCCTCGACCAGCGGATAGCGCACCGCAAAATCCTGCGCCAGCCGCACCAGCGCATCATAGATCGCCGTGTCGCCGTGCGGGTGGAACTTGCCCATCACGTCACCGACGATGCGCGCGCACTTCTTGAAGCCCGCATCCGGGTCCAGCCGCAGCAGACGCATGGCGTACATCAGCCGCCGGTGCACCGGCTTCAGCCCGTCGCGCACGTCGGGCAGCGAGCGCGACATGATGGTCGACATGGCATAGGCGAGATAGCGCTCGCTCAGGGCCTCGCCGAGGGGGACGGGTTCGATATTCTCGCATTCGGGCGGTGTCTGGTCGGTCATCGGGTGTCTTGCTCTCACCTGGCAGGCTTGGTCTGAACGAGGACCCATGCACTTCGGGTCATGCCCGCCCTGGCGCGGGCGTCCGGCAAGTCATGAGACTTGCGGCAAAGCCACGCCGGGCCCCCGCGCAAGGCAGGGGTGACCTTCCAGAGATATGTCCAAGTCAGCGCACAACACCAGATGTTGTGTGCTCACGCAACAGAATCTCAACAAATCGCCCGCGAGATGCCGGAATTCCACCCTCGCGGTGGGTAAACACGTGCCGCTCCAGGAAATGGCCGGTCAGTTCGGCGGCATCGGCCAGATCGGTGCCCGGATGATTCGCCGGCGGACGGCCCCGTTCACCGATCAGGAACCGTGGCAGCGGCAGCATCCGGTCGCGATAGGGCGCGCCCGCCTCCAGCGATACGGCGCGCGCCGACTTCGGCGACACATAACCGAGGTCGTCGGTTCGCCCGTCGCCCGCGCATCTGCTGAGATCCAGCCCGAACCCGAGTTCGGCCAGAAATCCCAGTTCCCAGGCAAAGTAGGCCTCGGCCCAGTCATCCGTCGCGGCAGACAAGGCGTCGAACAGCGCCTCGGTTGCGCGATAGAGCGCCGGATGCGCCTCCCGCTCCATCAGGCCGCCGTCCAGCAGGGCGCAGGCGCTGTTCAGGGCGGCCAGACGTGCGGGATCGTCCATGATGAAGCCTGCCCGCGCGACCATGGGTTCGATCAGCAGTGAGCCCAGATGATCCTCGGTCCGCGCCCGCCAGGTCGCCCTGACCGCGTTGCCGGGCATCAGAACGCCCCGCAGGCGTTTCGCGAAGGCACCCCGCGCCAGACCCGCATGGCGTCCGCGTTCGGCCGTCAGCAGCGAAACCACCGCCGACGTCTCGCCGTGTCGACGCAGGGAGAGCACGATGCCGGTGTCGGTCCATTCCATCCGGGAATCCTACTACGCCGGTACGGCACGCGCATCAGGCGTCGATAACCCGGATGGCTGTTCTGGCACGGGTGCGTACATTGTAGTCCGACACCCAGACGACCTCGATCTCGCCGCTTTCGACTGCTTTCAGATGGAAGCTGAGATACGGGTTTGCCGAGACCGAACTGAACCATTCGGCGCGAAAGACCTGATTGCCGTTATAGAAGGCGAGCACTTCCTGCAGGATATGACGGGGGTAGACGACGATGTTGTCGGTGCTGAAGCGCACGCCCGGTTCCATCGCGTGGCGGGCCAGCGTGCGCACCTCGAATATCTCGCCGCGCCTGACCTGTTCCGGCACCCTGATGCGGCGATCTCCGGCCGCCATCAGCCGCAGGCCCCGGCCAGCACGTCCACGGCCTGCCGCGCGACACCGACCCGACCGTCGGCCATCTCGGCGACGATGACGACGTCCGAGCTTTCGCGCATCCTGATCCGCATCTCGGTCCGTGCGCTGCCGTTCCAGACGCCGAAATGATAGCGCGCGACCTCCGGGAACGGGTTGTGCTTGACGAACACATGCACGATCTCGGGATAGTCCTGTCCGGCCATGGCGGAGGCCACGTCGAAGGTGAGCGGCACGGCATCGCCGTTCTCGGCAATGCCCGGGAGATCGATGATCACCAGATCCGGCGTGATCTCACGCCCGCGCACCGCCCGCCCGATCATGATCTCGGCATCCTCGGGATCCGGCTTGACCGGAAAGGTGCGTCGGGAAAGGGACAGCCTGTTGCGGATGCTTTCCGCCATCGCCGAGGGCGACAGCAGCATCAGCAACCCGCCCAGGCCAAGTTTCGAGAATCCGCGACGGTCGATCAATCCGGCACTTCCTGTTTCAGGGTGAGCAGCCACGCTATCACGTCTTCGATCTCCTGCGCGCTCAAGATCGGTTGACCGGCCCTGTCGGCGCGAACGCCGTTCAGGCCCCTGACCCGGTGAAACGCCGGCATCACGGTGTCCGGGTTGAGCCGGGTTGAATCGACCAGTCTGAGGCGCAGTTCCGCAGCGCTGTGGTTCAGTCCGGTGTCGAACAGCGGCGGACCGATCGTACCGTGAAACTTCTTTTCGGGGATCGGTGCACGATGGCAGGCCAGACAGTTTCCCTTGCGGCCTGCGACGATGGCCCGGCCCCTTTCGGCATCACCGGCCAGATCGCACAGCGGACGCTCGATCCGGCTCTGATCCGAAACGACAAAGGCGGCAACGGGCGTGTCGCAGGCTGCCATGGACGGCGCGAGCGCGCTGATCAAATAGGCGGCACCTGCAACGATGAATGCCGCAAAAACAGGATGATCGTTTGACAGAATGACGCAACGTCCCTCAAAATTGTGAACTGGGGATCACTGATCAGGTCGAAACAACAGCACGTCAAGTGCCGACCGGTCTTAAGTCACATCCTTGAGAATGACAAAAAAGCGCCCCGGCAAACCGAGGGCGCACCGATGGGAGGAAACATGGCTACGCTCACAATCAATGGCGAGACCAAGGCGGTCGACGTCCCCGCGGATACCCCACTTCTGTGGGTCATTCGCGAACATCTGCAGATGACAGGCACCAAGTTCGGCTGCGGCAAGGGCCTTTGCGGCGCCTGCACGGTTCACATCGACGGTCAGGCCACGCGCACCTGCATCACCCCGGTCGAGGCGGCCGAGGGTGCCGAGATCACCACCATCGAAGGACTGGGCGGCGACCACCCGGTCCAGAAGGCGTGGATCGCCGAGCAGGCCCCGCAGTGCGGTTACTGCCAGTCCGGTCAGATCATGCAGGCCGCGGCGTTCCTGAACGAGAACAAGAACCCGTCCGACGAGGACATCGTCAACGCGATGACCGGCAATCTGTGCCGCTGCATGGCCTACGTCCGCATCAAGAAGGCCGTGGCACGCGCCGCGACCGAGATGGCCGGTTAAGGGGGGACTGATCATGACAAAGCACGAAAAAATCGCCGTATCACGGCGCAGCTTTCTGGTCGGATCGCTTGCGACCGGCACACTGACCATGGGCTACGCCCTGATGGGCGGCCCGCTGGGCATCAGGGAAGCCATGGCCGAAGGCAGCTTCTCGCCCAACATCTGGTTCGAAATGGATGGCGACGGGATGGTGGTGGTCAACATCACCAAGGCCGAGATGGGCCAGCATGTCGGCACACCGCTGGCGCAGGCCCTGGCCGAGGAACTTGAGGTGCCCTGGGAGAATGTTTCGATCAAGTATGTATCGACGGCACCGGAATACGGCCTGTTCGTCACGGGCGGCTCCTGGTCGGTGAACTGGACCTTCGATCAGCTGTCGCGCGCCGGTGCTGCCGGGCGGATCGCGCTGATGGAAGGCGCGGTCAAGCAGTGGGGTGTCCCGCTGGCCGAACTGACTGCCGAAAACGGCATGGTCATGCACGCCAAGTCAGGCCGCAAGATCAGCTATGGCGACCTGGTGAAGTCCGGCGTCACCGCGCGCAACTTCTCGGAAGAGGAACTGGGTGCGATCGCGCTGAAGGATCCGGCGAAGCGCAAGCTGGTCGGCAAATCCGTCGGCGCGCTGGACATTCCCGGCAAGACCAACGGGTCGGCGAAGTTCGGCATCGACGTCTTCGTCGAGGGCATGGTCTATGGCACGCCCAAGGTGCCGCCGGTCCGTCACGGTGCGAAAGTCACCGCGGTCGACGAAAGTGCCGCGAAGAAGGTGGCCGGCTATCAGGGCCATGTCGTGATCGAGGACCCGACCAACACCACCACCGGCTGGGTCGTGGCGCTGGCGGATTCCTATCCGCAGGCGATCAAGGTGCGGGACGCGCTGAAGGTGACCTACGATCTGGGGCCCAACACCCAGGTCTCGTCGGCCACCATCATGGCCGAAGCCGAGAAGCTGCAGAAATCGGCTGAGGGCGCACAGCTTTTCGTCAAGGACGGCGACTCGGCCAAGGCCATGAAGGGCTCGAAGGTCACCCATGAGGCGACCTACACGACACAGTTGAACATCCATGCGCCGCTGGAGCCGATGAACGCCACCGTGGAAGTGAAGGACGACGTCTACCACATCCATGCGGGCAATCAGTTCCAGACGCTGGCGCTGGGTCTTGTCCCGGCCGTGCTGCAGATCGATCCCAGCCAGGTCGTCGTGCATCAGTACCACCTGGGCGGCGGCTTCGGGCGCCGGCTGGAATCGGACTACATCCTGGTCGCGGCGATGACGGCGAAAGCTGCCGGCAAGCCGGTGAAGCTGATCTACAGCCGTGAAGCCGACACCACGATGGACTTCAGCCGGACCATCACCCATCAGGTCGTGCGCGGCGGTGCCACGGACGGCAAGATGGACGCCATGGAACAGTCGGTCGTTTCGGCCTGGGCCACGTCCCGGCAGGCACCGGCATTCTTGGCCGACTCGGTCGACAAGAAGGGCAAGGTCGATCCGTTCTCGATCAACGGCTCCGACCACTGGTACACCATCCCCAACCAGACGGTGACCACGATCATGTCGCCGCAGGCCCAATCGGCCACGCCGTCAGGCCAGTTGCGCTCGGTCGCACCGGGCTGGACGTTCTGGGCGGTGGAGTGCTTCCTGGACGAGATGGCGCACAAGGCCGGCAAGGATCCGCTGGCGTTCAAGCTGGACATGCTGGACGCCACCGGCAAGAACGCGGGTACGGCCCCAAATTCGGTCGGCGGTGCCAAGCGTCTGGCCAATGTCCTGAAAGTGGCCGCCGAGAAGGGCGGCTATGGCAAGGACATGGGCGACGGCGTCGGCATCGGTCTGGCTGCCGTGTCCGCCCAGGAACGCAACAGCCCGACATGGACGGCCTGCGCCGCGCAGGTGAAGGTCGACAAGGCGACCGGCGACTTCAGGATCCAGAAACTGACTCTGGTGATCGATGTCGGCACGGCGGTGAACCCGTCGGGTGTCGAGGCCCAGGTTCAGGGCGGTGCCCTGTGGGGTACATCGCTGGCCACCAAGGAAGTCGCGACCATGGAGAACGGTGCGATCCAGCAGGACAACTACGACACCTACACGCCGCTTCGCATGGAAGACATTCCGGAAATCGACGTGACGGTGCTGTCCACGGGCCACTATCCGGCCGGTGCCGGTGAGCCGGGCGTGACGGTGACGGCTCCGGCCATCGCCAACGCCATCTTCGCGGCGTCGGGCGCGCGGGTCCGCGACCTGCCGATCACGCCGGAAAAGGTGAAGGCCGCCATGGGCTGATCCATCACCCGGTAACGAACGAACTGCGGCGTCGGGGCAACCCGGCGCCGTTTTTCGTGATCGACCGCCCTGCTTCCCGACGTTAACCCTTTCTTAGCCATGTTCTTGCGCCTGAAATTGCCGGTTGATAGGGTCGCTGCCATGCGATTGGCCCCGCCGAGATGGACGACTTTCAGCCTGCTGACGGCTGCGCTGCTGCTTGCCGGCAGCCTTTCCGCGTCGGCCCAGACGGTTGATCTCAGGAACCTGACCATCGACGCGCAGGAGGCCATGAAGCAGGTCTGCAAGGTCGATGAGGGGCGGATCGAACGCCGTCATCTGGAATGCCTCGACTATCACGTACGGGCGTGGCGCAAGCTGGTGTTCAAGCCGGATCTTGAAAGCCTGTCGCTGCGGCAGGCCCGGCAGTTGCGGGAAGCCTGTTTGACCGACCTGAACAGGGGACCCGCACCCTGGGCGCGCTGCATCGAACAGCAGATGGTCGAACAGCGGGTCGATGTGGTCTACCCGGACCTGGCCGCGCTGACCGCCCCCATGCGCAACCGCGTCCGTCAGATGTGCGACAGCGCGGCGAAGGTGAGCGGGCATCGCGAGGCCGCGTGCCTGGAAAAGCTGCGCGACCGTTTCCTTGAGCATCCGCCCGCCGACGCGAAGCAGTCCGCGATCAGCGCGACCAACACCCGTCAGGGCGACAGTCCGAAGGCCGAGCAGATCGGCAGGGCCGCATCCACCGGCGACCGTCGCGTTGCCGCGCTGACGCCCGGTGTGCTCGATTTCCACCAGCTTGATCCCGCCGACCCCTTCTGGCCCGGATGGCGTGGCGCGCGCCCCGCCGAGCCGACATCACTGTCCGGCCCCGAACGCGCGCCGGACGAACTGTTCAGCCGGATCTCGCCGTCTGTCTATGTCGTGTTGTCCGCCGCATCGGTGGCCGACTTCCGCGCGGGCCGTCATGTGCGACAGGGTTCCGCCGTCGCCATATCCGACAGCCTGCTGGCCACGAACTGCCATATCCTTCAGGGAGCCGGTGTGATCGTCCTGCTGCAGGGCGAGGAGAATGGCCGTGCCCGGCTGGTCCGCTCGCACCCGGCGACCGACCGCTGCCTGCTCGATTCACAGGACATGGCCCTGCATCCGGTGGCGGGCATCCGTGCCTTCGAAGACCTGAAGATGGGCGAACGGGTCTATTCCGTCGCCGCGCCGCACGGGCTGCAGCAGACCTTTCACGACGGCATTGTCAGCCAGTTGCGCTCGAACAACGGCATCAGCCTGATCCAGACGTCGGCCCATGCCGCGCCGGGATCGTCGGGCGGCGGCCTGTTCGACAGCGCGGGCAATCTGGTCGGGATCACCAACTTCACGGTGGCCGAGGACACGCGGCTGCACTTCGCGATCGCCGCCGGAGCCTACTGGGACTGACGGACCGGTGACTGACTACCAGCCGATCTCGCTGCCCTGATAATCGAACAGCCGTCCGGATTTCTCGGACGTCAGCCCGTCGATCACCTGCACGAGCCCTCTGGCACTGTCGGCGGGTTTCACCGGTGCCTCAGACCCGCCCATGTCCGTCGAAACCCAGCCCGGATGCAGCGGCACGACGATGCCACCCCTGGGCGACAGATCATTGTGCATGCATTTCACAACCATGTTCACCGCCGCCTTGGACGAGCGATAGATGATCATGTCGGTGGCCGAAGTGCTGGAAATCGACCCCATGATGCTGGAGATCACGATCAGCTTCTTCTCGTCACTGGCCATCACGTTGTCGACCAGGGCCTCCGAAATCGCGAAGGGCGCGACCACATTGACGCGCAGCGTGTCGATCCAGTCATCCTTGTCCAGATCGCCGAGGCACTGCGTGCGCTGTTTCCCGATCACGCCCGCGTTGTTGATCAGAATGTCGATGGGACGGTCGTCCAGTTTCGATTTCAGTGCGGCGATGTTCCCGGCATCGGTAACCTCCAGCCTGAAGGCCTCTGCACCGTCGGCGACCAGGTCCTTCAGGTCGTCGGTGTCGCGTGCCGTGACCAGCACCGTCGCCCCCGATGAGAGGTAACGCTTCGCCAGTTCGCGGCCGATCCCGCGCCCGGCTCCGGTGATCAGGACGGTTCTGCTCATGTCGCTTCCTCTCGTTTTTCATACGCCATCAGCCGACGGTAAAGCGGTGTCAGCAGCGCAGGCAAGGTGTACATGGGCAACTGTCCCATGGCGAAGAACATCGCGGTATCCGCGTCGGCCTTGTCGGTCAGGGTGACCAGAACCAGCCCCATGTTGCAGTTGCCGCTCATCAGACCGACCGAAAGCGCCAGCCGCCGGCCGAGTTTCCAGAACATGGCCGTGGAAACAACCTGCAACCCGATGTTGAAAACATATCCCAGCAGGCAGGCGATCAGCACGTGACGCGGCTGCGCCAGCGCCATCTCGGTCACGCCATCGAACACGCCGACGACGAAGCACAGCATCATCAGGACCGCAGCGCCGTCCAGATGCGTCTTGGCACGCGAGAGCCTTTCCCGGCCCAGCAGCCAGCGCCCGATCCACGCGCCGACGAAGGCGATGGCCGTCAGCAGGGCAAGCCGTCCCGTGAACACCCCGAGAGAGATATCCAGTTGCAGGTCCAGCAGGTTCAGCGCCATCGGCGGCAGGATGAACGGTGTCAGCCACATGGCGGCGACGGTTGCGACCACGATGATGGCACCGTCCAGACCCAGAAACAGGGCGATGGCGGCGGCGGAAACGATGGGCGGCGCAGCGGCCATCAGCACGATCCCGGCGATCACACCCGGCGCGACTTCCGTACCGTCCAGGATCATGAAGACTGCAATCGGGCAGACGATCAGCATCCACAGGCACAGCACCAGCACCAGCGGCCAGCGGCGCGTGTAGGCCCACATCTCGGCCCATTCGATCCGCATCAGCGCGATGATCAGGGGCCCGGCAATGAACAGCGCCAGGAACGGGCGCACCAGTTCCGCCAGCCACGGCAGCGCGAATCCGAGAAACACGCCGAACGCCAGCACCATCGCCGCGTTGCGCCCCAGAAAGGCCAGAACGGCCAGCATCAGGGGCGCCCGCCGGTCATTCGGCGGCCAGTTGCGCGGCCTTGTCGTTCAGCGCCTTCACCAGACCGTCGACACCTGAAGCCCCGTAGACCGACGACATTTCGGCGCGTTGCCGGGCGAGTTCGCTGAACCGGCCCTGTGCCAGCACGTCGATCACCTTTGGCGTGTCATCATCGGGCCTGACCACGTAGGTCAGAGTGACGGGTTCCTTCGTGGTGCGGTGAATGACCGAGGACACGAGCACCAGATCGCGGGGCCCCGGCTTCTCACCCTCGACCTCGAAGCGTTCGCCCTTGAAGTCGTCGAACCGGCTGGCGAACGTGCTGACCGACATGCGTGTGAACGCGTCGATGATCCTCCGCCGGTCGACTTCGGCGATGCCCGACCAGTGACGTTGCAGCCCGATCTGGGCCATCAGCGGGAAATCGAAAATGCCGGGCAGCGACTGCGACAGTTTTTCGTACCGCCAGGCGAAACCCCTCTCACGGCCCTCCTGCATCGTTTCCAGCAGGACCGCGTTGAGGTTCTCGACGACCGCGCGTTCACCGGCGGCCTTCGCGGGCGACAGCGCGATCATGCATGCGGTCAGCGCGATGGCGACGGCCTTCAGAATTCCTCGGATATCGATCAATTGAACTTCCTGTCCTCGACGCTGATCTGATGGTCAGATAGTAGAGCGCTTGCGCGCGGTCCCATCATATGGCCGCTAAGCCCGCATACGCCAACCCGCAAACAGGATCGTGCCCCCGGATGAGCATGAAAACCAACTTCGCCGCGCACATGGCTGAGGGTACAACGCGGGCCGCGACCCGTTATCCCGCCGTCACGATCGTGCTCGTCCTGGTGGTGACTGTGCTGTCCGGCTTCTGGTCGGCACGCCATCTGGGTATCAACACCGACAATCTGGACATGATCTCGGCGGAAGCACCGTTCCGGCAGGCGAACACGGCCTTTCGAGATGCTTTCCCCTGGTACGGCGACCAGATCGCGGTCGTGATCGACGCCCCGACGCCGGAGCAGGCGGAACAGAGCGCCCGGTTCGTCGCCGCAGCGATGACGGCACGGCCGGAAATCTTCGAACATGTGAGCGCGCCGGCCCTGGATCCCTATCTGCGGCGCAACGGCCTGATGTTCATGGAAACCGAGCGGTTGCAGGACCTGCTGGACCGGCTGGCATCGGCGCAGGGCCTGTTGGCGACGCTGGCCGAGCGGCCCGATCTGACCGGCCTGCTGGACATGCTTGGACTGGCGGTGACGCAGGCCGACCCGGAAGGTGCCGAGGCGGCGCAACTGACGGAACTGGTCGATACGCTGGCCAGAATGGCGTCGAACGATCCGGATGCCCCGGCCATGCTGTCGTGGCGCAGGAAACTGACCGTCGAGGGCCAGCGCGGGCTGACGGGCCGCCAGATCGTGATCGCCAAGCCGGTCCAGAACTATGCCAGCCTGTCGCCCGCCAAGGCGGCCATCGCCGAACTGCGCGCGATCATCGACACCGCCCCGAAAGGCATCAGCTACCGCATCACAGGCAACGCGGCGTTGAACACCGAAGAACTTGAAAGCGTGAAGCTAGGCGGTTCGACAGCGGGCGTGATCTCGGGCGTGGGCATCCTGCTGCTGCTGATCATCGGGCTGCGCGGCATCCGTCCCGTCCTCGCGACCCTCGCCGTCCTGGTGAGCGGGCTGATCATCAGTCTCGGCTTCGCGACTGTCGCCGTGGGCCAACTGAACCTGCTTTCGGTCGCCTTCGCGGTTCTGTTCATCGGGCTGGCCGTGGATTTCTCGATCCATTTCAGCCTGCGCGCGCGGGAAGCAGGACAGGGTCGGGACGCCAGCGTCACCGCCGCAGGAAGCGTCGGGCCATCGCTCGCACTGAGCGCCCTCGCCGCGGCGATCGGGTTCCTCGCATTCCTGCCAACGGTATATCGCGGGCTGGCCGAACTGGGCTTGATTGCAGCGGGCAGCATGATCATCGCGCTGGCGCTCAACCTCACCCTGCTGCCCGCCCTGCTCTCGCTGGCAGCGCGTTCCGGAACCACGGTGCCCGCACCAGCCGGTCCGGTGCCCCCGCGCAGCCGACGCATGGCGGTGCCCGTACTGGTGATGAGCGGACTGATCGGGCTGGCGGGTCTCGTTCTGACACTGGATGTCCGGTTCGATTTCGATCCGCTGAACCTGAAGGACCCGAAGGCGGAATCGGTTGCCGCCTTCCGGGATCTGGCAGTGGGCGGCGATGTCTATGCGATTGACGCCCTGGCCGGGTCAGCCGCCGAGGCCGACGGTCTGGCCAGGCGCCTGTCCGACCTGCCGGAAGTTGACCGGGTCCTCTACCTGCCGCGGTTCGTGCCGAAGGATCAGCCCGAGAAAATCGCAGCGCTGGAGAACGCGACGCTCTTCCTCTTTCCGGTGTTGAGCGCGGCACCTGCGGAGGCACCCGGACCGCAGGCACGTGAAACGGCGGTCGCATCCTTCGGCACGACGCTCCAGTCCGCGCCGGACTCACCGCTGCACGATGCAGGCGCACGCCTCTATCGCGCACTCACCGCGATGAACGCCGATGCACTCAGGACCTTCGAGCAACGCGCAACGGGACTGCTGCCACCCTGGCTTGAAGATCTGAGACTGGCGTTCGAGGCCACCGCGACCACCGCCGCCGACATTCCCGAAAGCCTCCGGTCGTTCTGGGTGTCCGACGACGGGCGGCACCGCCTGCAGGTCAGCCCGGCCTTTCCGATACGGTCCAACGCGGACATGCAACGTTTCGCCGATGCGGTCCGGACCGTGACACTCAACGCGACCGGCGTGCCGATTACCGTCACCGCGGCAGGCGAAGCCGTCGTCGACAGCTTCCGGCAGGCCACGATCATCGCCGCCGTCCTCATCCTGATGCTCATCACGCTGATGCTGAGAAGTCTGAGTGCCGTCCTGCTGACGGCGTTGCCGGTGTTTCTGGCCGCCGTGACCACCCTCGGTAGTGCAGTGCTGTTCGGGATTTCACTCAATTTCGCGAATGTCATCGTGCTGCCTCTCCTGCTGGGATTGGGCGTGGCAAGCGCCATCCACCTGGTCATGCGCCGCCGTGCGAGCGGATCCGGAGACGGTCTGATGCGGTCGTCGACGCCCAGGGCGGTGCTTTTCAGTTCGCTGACGACACTGGCCAGTTTCGGCGGGCTGGCCCTGTCGCCCCATCTGGGCATGGCGTCGATGGGTCAGTTGCTGACCATCGCGATCCTGTCGATCCTGTTCTTCACGCTGCTGTTCCTGCCCGCCCTGATCGCCTGCATCGAAAGCGCGCGCGCACGGAAGTGATCGCCGCTTTGTTGCAGGTGCGAAGCGGCTGGTGTATCCATGCGCGCTGAAATCGATTTCCAGACTGGGAGAACGACGTGGGTGTTCCATTGCGACAGCAGGTCCGTGTCGGGGCCTACATTCTGAAACAGCGTATCAAGCGCAACGAGCGCTATCCGCTGGTGCTGATGCTGGAACCGCTGTTCCGCTGCAATCTGGCATGCCCCGGCTGCGGCAAGATCGACTACCCGAACCACATCCTGAACCAGCGCCTGTCGGTCGAGGACGCAGTCGGTGCCGCCGAGGAATGCGGTGCGCCCATGGTCTCGATCGCCGGTGGCGAACCGCTGATCCACAAGGAGATGGGCGAGATCGTTGCCGAACTGGTGAAGCGCAAGAAGTTCGTCTATCTGTGCACCAACGCGCTGCTGCTGGAAAAGAAGATCGACGATTACACGCCGTCGCCGTATCTGACGTTCTCGATCCATCTGGACGGTCTGGGCGAACATCACGACCGTGCCGTGGACCAGGAAGGCGTCTTCGAGAAGACGGTCGCGGCCATCAAGCTGGTCAAGGCCAAGGGCTTCCGGGTCAACATCAACTCGACGCTGTTCGATAACGCATCGTCGGACGACGCCATCGCGCTGTTCGACTTCGCGACCGAACTGGGTGTCGAGGGCATCACGGTCTCGCCGGGCTATGCCTATGAACGCGCACCGGACCAGACCCACTTCTTCACCCGCCAGAAGACCAAGCAGTTCTTCCGCGATATCTTCGCCAAACAGAAGGCCAAGGGCGCGAAGTACGCCTTCAGCCAGTCGCCGCTGTTCCTCGATTTCCTGGCCGGCAACCAGGAATACCGCTGCACGCCCTGGGGCAACCCGACGCGCAACGTGTTCGGCTGGCAGCGGCCCTGCTATCTGCTGAACGAAGGCTATGTCTCGACCTTCAAGGAACTGATGGAAGAGACCGAGTGGGATCAGTACGGCACCGGCAACTACGAGAAATGCGCCGACTGCATGGTTCATTGCGGCTATGAGGCGACCGCCGTGCAGGACATGGTCAAGCACCCGCTGAAGGGCCTGATGGTCGCGCTGAAAGGCGTCAGGACCGACGGACCGATGGCCGACGAAATCGATCTGTCGAACCAGCGTCCGGCGGAATATGTGTTCGACAAGCTGGTCGCCGAGGCACCCACCGAACCGAAGGCGGCGTCACGGCGGAGCGAAGGCAGCGCCTCCGACGCCGCGTAGGCTGCGAAACGCCTGACCGCTGCCGATGCCGAGCCGGATGAGCGCCTTCAGCTCGTTCGGCCGGTGCAGCAGCGACAGAATGACATTCAGGATGCGTTCCTGGCCTTCCGGCCCCACGCCCGCCATGGCGGCCTGCGGGATCGTGGATCGCCGGTCGTCCGAGATCGCCCGGATCGTCAGGAACGGCAGGCCGGCATCGTGCGCGGCCCGCGCGAGGTGATGACTTTCCATGTCGACCGAGGCGGCCTGCGCGCTCTCCCGCAGGAAAATCTTCTGGCCGGGCGTCCGGGCGGCCTGATCGACACCCAGCAGCAGATCATGACGGGCCGCCGGCAACAGCCCACCGGCATGCCGCCACCAGTCCGCATCGACGGGGAATCGCTCGCCATCGACCGTTGTGACCACCGCCGGCAACAGCAGGTCACCCGGTCTGAGATCATCGACCAGCGCCCCGGCCAGACCGAAACTGAGCAGATGCGTGGCCCCTCCGGCCACCAGCGCCCTGGCGCATTCAGCCGCGCGATCGGGTTGCGCCGCCGACAACGCGACCTCGACCGTCAGATCCGCCTCCGCCGCGATCGCGCGCGCAATGCGGGCCTCACGCTCGACGCCGCACAACAGCCCCAGCCGCACCGTCATCCTGCCCCGTCATCCATGCTCATCCGCCCCTTGCGCAATTGGCATAAGCCACACCGATCATTACAGGCTAGACAGGGGACTGTAACCAACCAGCGTAAGGGACGCGCCGGCATTTGACCGTCGATCATCATCCATCGAATGCTCCCGGCCAGATGGCCCGCTCTCCCGTTGTCGGCATCGGCTTCATGCTGCTGGCGGTGACGGTGATGTTCCCGACCATGAATGCCAGCGTGAAATATCTGGCCGCCGAGGGCTATCCCTACGGGCAGATCGTGTGGGCGCGCTATTTCGGCCATCTGGTGTTCATGATCGTCGCCTTCATGCCGATGCATGGCTGGGGCCTGTTCCGCACGGAAAAACCCGTCAGCCAGGGCATCCGGTCGTTCCTGCTGTTCGCCTGCACGGCGCTGTATTTCTATGCCATCCAGTTCGTCGATCTGACGGTCGCGGCATCAATCAGCTTCACCAGTCCCATACTGGTGACCGCCCTCTCGGTCCCCTTCCTGGGCGAAAAGGTCGGCTTTCGGCGCTGGATGGCCGTCATTGTCGGCTTCGCGGGCGCGATGATCATCATCCGCCCCGGCGGCACGGCCTTTCACTGGGCGATCCTGCTGATCGTCGCCAACACGGTGTCCTACGCCTTCTACCAGTTGCTGACCCGCAAGCTGGCATCGAATGACAATCCGGAAACGACCATCACGCTGACCGCCGTGTTCGGCGCCATCGTGTCGTCCTTCTTCCTGATCTACGGCGTGGAGATGCCCCGCAACGGTCTGCACTGGCTGATGTTCATAGGACTGGGCGCGCTGGGCGGGTTCGGGCACTACATGGTGGTGAAGGCGTTCCAGTACACCGAGGCCTCGGTCGTCGCGCCGTTTTCCTATGGACAGCTGGTCGGTGCGACCTTCTTCAGCTTTGTGCTGTTCGACACCTTCCCCGACAAGTGGGTCTGGATCGGGGCCGCCATCGTTGTGGCCAGCGGGCTCTACATTGCCTCGCGCGAGCAGAAGAGGCGGTAGAGAGAGAGCCGTTCAGGCGACCGAGTGCGATGCAGCGCTGGTGCGTGCCGTCAGCCGTGAACCCGGCAGATACAGTTTCACCGTCGTCCCGACACCGGGTTCGCTGGTCAGTTCGAAACGGCCATCGTGCAGTTCGATCAGCGATTTGGTTAGCGGCACGCCGAGCCCGGTGCCCACGTGGGACCGCGACAGCTCGGAACTGGCCTGACCGAAAGGTTCCATCACCTTCGGAATGTCCTCTGCCGCGATGCCCACTCCCTGATCGGCGACGCTCAGCACCAGATCGCCGTCGTTCGACATGTCGGCCGATACGCGGATGGTGGTGCCGCCGTCGGAGAACTTCACCGCGTTGCTGATCAGGTTGACCATGGCCCGGCGCATCAGGATCTCGTCGCAGAACATTTCCACGTCGGCCAGGCTGGCGGAGACCACGACGTCGATCGTGTGACCGTCGAGCAGCCCGTCCACCATGCGGACACTGCGCTCGGCCATATCCTCGATCGCGACATGGGATTCGTTCAGCACCGTGCGCCCGGCATCGATCTTCGACAGATCCAGAATGTCGTTCACGATGCCCAGCAGGTGATTGCCACCGTCGTTGATATAGCTGGCGTATTCCTCCAGCCGCTCTCCGTCCGGCAGCTTGGAAAGCTGCAGCCGGATCAGATCCGAAAATCCGATGATCGAATTGAGCGGCGTCCGCAGTTCATGGCTCATGGTCGCGAGGAAGTCGGATTTCGCCCGGTTGGCGCTCTCCGCCTTGCGGGTGGCCTCTCGCAATTCTGTTTCCAGATCGCGGCGGCGTCTGATCTCACCACGCAGTTCGTCGTTGATCCTTTCCAGATCCCGGGTGCGTTGCTTGACCTGCTCGCGAAAGCTGGCGTTGGTCGCGCGCAACTGGTCGATGGCGCGCTTGCGCTCGATCTGCGAACGGATCCGTGCGACCGTCACGTGGATGTTCACGGGCTTGGTGATGTAATCGCTGGCACCCCAGTCCAGCGCCTGGCTGACGCCTTCCGGCGCATCGTAGGACGTCACCATGATGATCGGCAGATTGGCGTGTTCCGCGCTGGACCGCAGCAGGCGCAGGGCGTCCGTTCCGCTCATGCCGGGCATCATGACATCCATCAGGACGATATCGACCGGCTGGCTGTCGACAATCCGGATGGCTTCCGCGCCACTGCCGGCGACCAGCGTGTCGAACCCGTGGCTCTTCAGCCCGCGCGACAGCATGATCCGGCTGACTTCCAGATCGTCGACGATCAGTACGGTGGCGGTGTCCTGGCTCAAATCGCTGTTCCATCCCGGAAACGAAAAATGCGGCACGAAGCGTCATCATGCCGGATGCGGATCAACAAAGGGTAAAGGCGCACCGCCGGGCGCGCTGTTTCCTTTCCGAATGGGCCGCACTATAAGTTCGTTGACTGACGCGGTGCGCCCGGGACACGACCGGCAGCGCAGACGATCGTTCAGGTTCAGGCCGGATACAGGAGAGTGACATGGCTGCGAACAACTGGGACCCGAAGAGCTGGCGTGCCATGCCGATCCGGCAGGTGCCCGAGTATCGGGACACGGATGCCCTGAACGCTGTCGAGGAACGGCTGAGCAGCTTCCCGCCCCTGGTGTTTGCAGGCGAGGCGCGGAACCTGAAGAGAAGCCTGGCGGAAGTCGCCGCCGGCCGCGCGTTCCTGTTGCAGGGAGGCGATTGTGCCGAAAGCTTCGCGGAGTTCCACCCCGACAACATCCGCGACACCTTCAAGGTGCTGCTGCAGATGGCCGTGGTGCTGACCTTCGGCGCACAGATGCCCGTCGTGAAGGTCGGCCGCCTGGCCGGGCAGTTCGCCAAGCCGCGTTCCGGCCCGACCGAAACCGTCGACGGCGTCGAACTGCCGAGCTATCGCGGCGACATCATCAACGGCATCGAGTTCAATGCCGAGGCGCGTGAACCGGATCCGCAGCGCATGCTTCAGGCCTACAGCCAGGCTGCCAGCACGGTGAACCTGCTGCGTGCCTTCGCGCAGGGCGGCTTCGCCGATCTGCACCGCGTGCACCAGTGGAATCTCGGCTTCGTCGCCGACAGCCCGGCGGGTGAGCGCTATCAGGAAACCGCTGACCGCATTGCCGACGCCCTGGGATTCATGGCGGCCTGCGGCATCGACGAACGCAACACCCCGTCGATCAACAAGGTCGATTTCTACACCAGCCACGAGGCGCTGCTGCTCTGGTACGAGCAGGCGATGACGCGGATGGATTCCACCAGCGGCGACTGGGTCGACACCTCCGCGCACATGCTCTGGATCGGCGACCGCACCCGCGATCTGGACGAAGCGCATGTCGAATTTCTGCGCGGCGTGATCAACCCGATCGGCATCAAGTGCGGCCCGACGCTGGAGCCCGACAACCTGCTGCAACTGCTGGAACGTCTGGATCCGGAGAACGAACCGGGCCGGATCACGCTGATCAGCCGGTTCGGTGCCGGCAAGGTGGCCGAAAGCCTGCCGCGCCTGGTGCGTGCCGTCCGCAACGCGGGCCGCCACGTGGTCTGGTCCTGCGATCCGATGCACGGCAACACCATCAAGTCCGAGAGCGGCTACAAGACCCGGCCCGTGGATCGCATCCTGCGCGAGGTGCAGGAGGTCTTTCAGGTGCATCAGTCCGAAGGCACGTTCCTGGGCGGCGTCCATTTCGAGATGACCGGCCAGGATGTTACCGAATGCATCGGCGGTGCACAGGGACTGAGCGACAACGACCTGTCGGATCGCTATCACACGCACTGTGATCCGCGCCTCAATGGATCCCAGGCGCTGGAACTGGCGTTCCTGATTGCCGAAATGCTGAAGGAAGGCCGGAACAATGACAGCCTCAGAGAAGCGTCCTGAACTGAAGATCGTCGGCAGGGACGGCGCGCACGTCGCCCCTGCCCCGTCCGATCCTGCCATCGAAGACACCATCGCCAGCCGGACGGATCACTATTTCCGCCGGACCAAGGCGATCGTCGAACGGTTCGGCGACGTCACGGTCAAATACGCCGTCTTCATGCGCCGTCCCGTCATCTTCTCGCCGAAGATCGCCGTGGACTGGATCGAACAGGTGGCCCGCGAACGCGATGTCACCTTCGAGATCGAGCTCTGCCATGCCGAAGGCGACTGGGTCGGCGCGGGCGACCCGCTGCTCTATCTGACCGGCGGCCTGCAGCATCTGGTCGATCTGGAAACACTGTACCTGCAGAAGCTCGGTGCCGCCTGCGTATCGGCGCACAACGCGTTCCTGATGTGCTGCGACATGCCGAAGTCGGCCTTCCTGGCGATGGACGCGCGGCATTGCACCGGGCCGGACATGGCCGAACTGATGGCCTACGCGGCCTCGGTCGGATCGGCGGCCGCGCGCCGTGACAAGGATGCCATCGGCTTCATCGGCAATGCGACCGACGCCACCGCGCACTTCTTCGGCCAGAAGAGCGGCATGGGCACCATGCCCCACGCCCTGATCGGATATGCCGGTTCGACCCTGCGCGCCGCCGAGATGTTTCGCGAGGTGTTCCCCGATGACAAGCTGACGGTGCTGGTGGACTACTTCGGGCGTGAACTGACCGACGCGCTGACCGTGTGCCGCCGTTTCCCGGATATGGCCAGCAAGGGCGACCTGTCGATCAGGCTGGACACGCATGGCGGCCGCTATGTCGAGGGGCTGGATCCGGCGAAGTCCTACGAGGTGCTGGAGCGGCACGTGCCCAAGGCCACGCGCCAGTATCGGACTGAATCCGAACTGCGCTATCTCATCGGGACGGGCGTCTCCGCCGCGGCGATCTTCCATCTGCGCGAGCGCCTGGACGAGGAAGGCTTTCAGCAGGTCCGCATCGTGGCGTCCTCCGGCTTCGGGCCGGAGAAGTGCCGCGTCATGGGCTCGATCAACGCCCCCATCGATGTCGTCGGGACGGGTTCGTACCTGCCGCAGAGCTGGAGCGAGACCTATGCGACCGCCGACGTCATCGAATATGACGGCACGCCGAGAGTGAAGGTGGGACGCGAGTTCCTGTTGCGCAATGGCTGAGAATATCCGGGTCCGGGACGCTGTCTCGCCTGAGGATGTCAATGCTGCCCGCCGGCTGTTCCTGGCCTATTCGGAGAGCCTGGATGTCGATCTCTGCTTCCAGGGGTTCGACGACGAGATGGCGCGTTTTCCCGGCGAGTATCAGCCGCCGACCGGTGCCCTGCTGATCGCTGAAGCCGGTGATCAGGTCGTCGGCACGGTCGGATTGAGACCTGCCCCGGACCATCAGGCCGAAATGAAGCGGCTTTATCTGACGGATGCCGCACGGGGACTGGGTCTCGGGCGCGCCCTGACCGAGGCGGTCATCGACCGCGCCCGCGCCCTTGGATATCGCGGCGTCGTGCTGGATACGCTGTCGTCAATGACCGCCGCGCAGGAGATCTACCGCAAACGCGGGTTCCGGGAATACACGCCCGCGCAGGATGGCGGACATCCGGACCTGCTGTATTTCCGGCTCACGTTCTGAGCGCATCCGCGCTCAGTTCAGCGGGCCTTCCGGTGCCTCGGCGTTCTGCTGGCTCTGCTGGTTCTGCTGATACAGCGCCATGAAGTTGATCGGATCCAGCAGCAGCGGCGGAAAGCCGCCGTCGCGCGTCACGTCGGAAATCACACGGCGCGCGAACGGGAAGGCCATGCGCGGCACCTCGATCAGCAGCGTCGGCTGAACCTGATCGTCAGGCACGTTTTCCAGCGTGCAGACCGAGCCGTAGGCGAGTTCGACCAGGAACACCTGGTCCTCCCCGGACTTGGCATTCACTTCCAGTTTCAGCACGACCTCGAAGACATTGCCCTCCAGGCGGCGGGCGTCGATGTCGACGTTCACCGAAATCTGCGGCTTTGATTCCTGCTGGACAAAGATCTGCGGTGCGTTTGGCACCTCGAAGCTGAGATCCTTGACGTACTGGATGTTCACGAGCACCTGAGGCTGCTGCTGTTCGTCGGCCATTGAGAAACTGTCCTGCTGGAATGATTGATATGGTCTGTCGGCTAACATGCCGGTCGTCGCATGTCACAGGCAAAATCGGATACGGCGGTGGGTGAATTCAGTCGCGCAGCTTCTGACTGTCCGGCTCGACAGGCTGATAGTCACCGTCGATGATCGGTCCCTGCCCGTCGCCCGGACCGCGATGGGGGCCGTGACCGGGTCCGCCCGGACGCCCCGTGCCAAACTGGAAACGGCCCGCGCCGCGCACGCGGATGCGCGTGGCGATGAAGGCCGCCATCGCCTTTCGTACAGGGGGCAGAAACAGGAGGAAGCCGACGGTGTCCGTCACAAAACCCGGCGTCAGCAGCAGCAGGCCTGCGGCAAAAAGACAAAGCCCTTCAAACAGTTCGAAGACCGGCACCTTGCCTTCATCGGCCTGTTGCTGAATCCGGCGCACCACGCCGAAACCCTGGATCCTGAGCAGCACGGTCCCCGCGATGCCGGTCAGCAGAATGATCGCGAGGGTGGGCCAGAGGCCGATCAGATCGCCTGCCTGAATAAAGACGGCGATTTCGAGTATGGGAACGCCGACAAATATCAGCAGCAACAGGAGTGGCATGGCTTGTTCGGTTGACCTCCGCGGCCTATGTTGAAGGTTGTAGGGTGCGACTTCCCGCGCCCGTGAGAATGAAACGGGTTTAGTCCCGGAACGGATGATATGGGTAGCGACTTCCCGATTTTCGAGATCATCATCTTCGGCATGATTGCGGCGTTCTTCGTGCTTCGCCTGAAAAACACGCTGGGCAAGCGCACGGGGCATGAGCAGGAAGAGCCACGATCGCGGGTGCGTCCGACGTCCGACGACCGTTCAGGGCAGCCCTCGTCGAACGACGACAACGTCATTCGCCTGCCCGGCGCGGATCAGCCTCCGTCGCCCGAGCCCGCCTTCGACGCCGAGAACGCCACACCGCTTGAACGGTCGCTGTACGAGATCGGCCAGGCCGATCAGAGCTTCGATCCGAAGGGCTTCATCGAAGGCAGCCGGGCTGCTTATGAGATGATCGTCACCTCGTTCGCCAAGGGCGACAAGCGCGCGCTGAAACCGCTGCTCGCCGCGAAGGTCTATCAGAACTTCAGCGACGCCATCGATCAGCGCAAGGCACGCAACGAGACACTGGAAACCGACCTGATCGGCTTCAATGCAGTGGATATCGTCGAAGCCGAGATGTCGGGCCGGACCGCCGAAGTGACCGTCAAGTTCGTCGCGGAAATGATTTCGGTCACGCGCGACGAGAACGGCGAGATCATTGGCGGCGACGCCGAGGATATCAGCGAAGTGACCGACATCTGGACCTTCGCGAAGGATACGCGGTCACGCAATCCGAACTGGGAACTGATCACCACACGCTCTGCCCATTGAGTTTTCCGGCCGACGTCGTTCGCAAGCTGAAACGGAGTACCAATGAGGCGTAGCGTACCTGCACTGCTGCTGCTGGCGATCATCGCCGTGATCGCGGCTTCCGCTTGGTATCTGTTCCGCGACGCGCGACCGAAAATGCCGCCCAGTGTGGTGTTCCAGAATGTGCCGGTGACTGCACTGCCCGGCTGGTCGGACGACGGGCTGGACGGCTTCCGCAGGGCGCTGGACACAAGTTGCGCCAGCTGGCCGCGCCGGACCAATCCCCTGGGGCCCGACATGGCGGCGGCCTGCGCCGCCTTGCCTGATGGTGACGATGCCCTGAAGAACCATCTCGCCGATCACTGGACCGCCTGGAAGATCGGCACCGAAAAGGGCCGATTGACCGGTTATTTCGAACCGGTCTATCAGGGCGACCGCACACCGTCGGATGCCTTCCCGGTACCGCTCTATCGGGTTCCCGACGATCTGATCACCGCGCGCCTGGCCGATTTCGACAAGGATCTGGGCAACAGGTCGATCGCCGGACAGGTGAAGGCCCGTCGACTGGTGCCCTACCATGACCGCAAGGCGATCCGCGAAGGTGCCCTGCGGGGCCGGGACCTGGAACTGATCTGGCTGGCCGACCCCGTCGACGCCTTCTTTCTGGAGATCCAGGGATCGGGGCGGATCGTCATGCCGGACGGCTCGGTTGCCTATATCGGTTATGCCGGACAGAACGGCCATGCCTACCGCGCCATCGGCCGCGATCTGATCGCACAGGGGCATGTCCCGCGCGCGAAGATGTCGATGCAGGCGATCCGGCAATGGCTGAGTGAGAACCCGGATCAGGCCAACGCCATCATGGATCTGAACCGCTCCTACGTGTTCTTCACGGAACGGGACAAGGAGGGTGCCATCGGCGCCGAAGGCGTTGTGCTGACGCCCGATCGATCCATCGCGATCGACCGGCGGACCTGGTATTTCGGTCTGCCCTTCTGGATCGACGCCGGACCCGATATGCAACGTCTGATGATGGGGCAGGATACCGGCGGCGCGATCCGCGGTGCAGTGCGTGCCGACTATTTCACAGGTCCCGGCGACGCAGCCGGCGAACGCGCGGGCACCATGAACGATCCGCTGGAGATGTGGCTGCTGCTGCCCAGCGGCGTGCCGCCGGAAACAGCTCTGCGATAGCGCGGGTCAGCCCTTTTCGCGCATGAGTCGCTGCTTCTGGCGCTGCCAGTCCCTGTCCTTCTCGGTCTGGCGCTTGTCATGGACCTTCTTGCCCTTGGCCAGGCCGATCATCAGCTTCACCAGCCCCCGGTCGTTGAAGTAGAGCTTCAGCGGCACGAGGGTCATGCCTTCCCGGTTCCGCGCGCCCGCGAGACGATTGATCTCGCGCCGTTTCAACAGGATCTTGCGCCGGCGGGTCGGCTCGTGATTGTGCCGGTTGCCGCCCTTGTATTCGGGGATGTTCGCGTTGATCAGCCAGAGTTCGTCCTGCTCGGGCGAGGCGTAGCTTTCGGCGATGTTGGCCCGCCCGAACCGAAGTGATTTCACCTCGGTTCCGGTCAGGACCAGCCCCGCCTCCAGCGTGTCCTCGATGAAGTAGTTGTACCGGGCCTTCCGGTTTTCGGCGATGGTCTTGCCCACGATACGATACTTTCTTCCGGACGTGCCCGGCGCTAGTTCAGCAGGCCCGCGTGACGCAGGGCGTCATCGACCTGCGCGCGGGTCTGATCGGTGATCGCCGCCATCGGCAGACGCACCGCATCATTGATGCCGATCACCTTCGAGGCCGCGTATTTCACCGGTCCCGGGCTCGGCTCGACGAACAGGGCGACATGCAGGGGCATCAGCCGGTCCTGAATCTCCAGGGCCGTCCCGAAATCGCCCGACAGGCAGGCTTCCTGGAACTCGGAACACAACTTCGGCGCGACATTGGCCGTTACCGAGATGCAGCCCCGCCCGCCATGCGCCATGTGCGCAAGCGCCGTCCCGTCCTCGCCCGACAGCTGGATGAAATCCTTGCCGCAGGCCTGCCGTTGGGTGGAGACGCGGTCCAGCTTCGCGGTCGCATCCTTGACACCCAGGATACCGTCCAGCTTCGCCAGCCGGGCCATGGTCGCATCGGTCATGTCCACGACCGAACGCGGGGGAATGTTGTAGATGAAGACCGGCAGGCCGACCTCGGCAATCGCCGCGAAGTGCTGATACAGCCCTTCCTGGCTCGGCTTGTTGTAGTACGGCGTCACGACGAGGCAGGCATCCGCACCGGCACTCTTCGCATGCTCGGTCAATTCCAGCGCCTCGGCAGTGTTGTTCGATCCGGTGCCCGCGATCACCGGCACGCGGCCGTTCGCGGTCTTCACGCACAGCTCGACGACGCGCTTGTGCTCGTCGTGCGACAGGGTGGGCGACTCGCCGGTGGTGCCGCAGGGCACCAGTCCGTGGCTGCCCTGTGCGATCTGCCATTCCACGAATTTGCAGAACGCGTCCTCATCCACGGAGCCGTTCTGGAACGGCGTGATGAGCGCGGGCATCGATCCCTTGATATCCATTAGCCTTCCTCCGTTGGATGGGAACATCGGTCCGTCAGGCGGACGCCCGCTTATAGCGACCCGGCAAGGTCCCGGGCAAGCAGTGTGTTCATCCGACGCAATGCATTGTGAATTGGGAGCGCCCGCCTAAGTTGGTAGAATGACAATCGCAATGGCTCATTTGACGAGACTCTCCCTGACGTCGCTGGCGGTCGCCGCCGTTGTTCAGATCGGCTTGCTGACGGTCGCTGCGGCCGCAACCCCGCCGCCGCCGGAACCGAATCCGGCACGGGAAACCACGCCGCAGACCGGACAGCTGTCCGAGAACGACCGGCTGCTGTACCGGCAGGCATTCGCCCTGGCCAATCGGGGCCTTTTCTCGGCCGCGCAGCTCACAACGGCGGCGGTCGCGGATCCGACGTTGCGTCCCGTGCTGGAATGGCTGCGCCTGCGGTCGCGCGAGACGATGGCGGCCCGGTCTGACTATGACCGCTTCCTCGCAGACCATGCCGATTTCCCAGGCCTTTCGACCATCGAACGCCGTCGCGAGGAAAGCGTGCTCGAAAACGCCGATGCGGCGACACTGAAGAGCTATTTCGACACACATTCGCCGGTTACCGACAACGGAAAGGTCCGGCTTGCCCTGCTGCAGAAGGCGGATGGCGACACGAAAGCCGCCGTCGAGCTGGCACGCGAGGTCTGGCGCGAGAACAATCCCGACGTGGAACTGGAAGAGGCCCTGCTGGATGCGTTCGCAGGTTCCTTCACATCTGCGGATCACTGGCACCGGCTCGACAGGCTGCTCTGGGACGGTGAGCGCAGCGCCGCACAGCGGATGTATCCCTTGGTGCCTGCCGACATGCGGGCGCTGTCCGACGCACGGCTGAAACTGCGGTATCAGACAGGCGACGCCGATCAGGCTTACCGCGCGGTGCCCGCCCAGCTGACATCCGACTCCGGGCTGACCTATGAACGCATCCAGTGGCTGAGGCGGACAGACCGGTCGGACGAGGCGCAGGCCATGCTGCTCGCGTCGGGTGTGCTGGACGGCGATCTGGGCAAGATCTGGATCGAGCGCCGCGTCCAGATCCGCAACCTCATCAAGGAGCGGCAGTTTGACAAAGCCTATCTGATTGCACGCGATCACGGGCTGAGTTCCGGGGCCGCGTTTGCACAGGGTGAGTTCGAAGCCGGCTGGCTGGCCTTGCGGTTCCTGGGCAAGCCCCGGGAAGCGCTGACGCATTTCCAGACGCTGTACGACAATGTCTCCTATCCCGTCAGCCGGTCGCGGGGCGCCTACTGGATCGGACGGGCTTACGCGGCGCTGGGAGATACCGCGACCGCCGCGAACTGGTTCCGGCAGGCGGCAGGCTATCAGACCACCTATTACAGCCAGCTCGGCGCGCATGAGATCGGAGAAAGGGTCATCAACCTTGAGGCTGCGGCCGTTGCCTCCCCGGCCGAGGTTGCCGCGTTCAGGATCGAGCAATTGCCCGCGATCGTGCGGCTGCTGCGCGAAGTCGGCCAGGAGCGCCTGTCGCGACTGTTTTTCGCGCACATGATCAAGACCTCCGAGCGGCCCGACATCCATCCGCTTGCCCTGGCGCTGGCGGAAGAAATCGACAGACCCGGACACAGCGTCATGGCGGGCAAGCTTGCCGACGTGAGCGGTTCGCCCGCGCCAAGGATCGCCTATCCCGTCGCCGAGGCACCCGACGGGCAGGGACACATCGCTTCCGCGCTCGCCCACGCGATCACGCGCCAGGAAAGCGCGTTCAACCAGTACGCCGTCAGCCGCGCCGGTGCCCGTGGCCTCATGCAGCTGATGCCCGCTACGGCCAGGCAGGTCGCACGGGCCGAGGAAGTTGCCTATTCGCTGAACCGGCTGACCCGCGATCCCGCCTACAACACCAGACTGGGCGGGGCCTATCTGGCCGATCAGATTGACCGTTTTGCCGGCTATCTGCCGATGGCGGCAGCCGCCTACAACGCCGGTCCGCACCGCGTTGACCGCTGGCTGGTCGAATATGGCGATCCCCGTGTCGGTCAGATGGACCCGGTCGACTGGATCGAGATGATCCCCTTCTCGGAAACCCGGAACTACACGCAGCGGGTCATGGAAGCGCTGCAGGTCTATCGGCTGCGACTGGCCGGCGTGTCCAGGGGGGAAACGCATCTGGCGCGCGATATCGGCCTCAGGGGGACCTACCTCTGCGGCAGCAAGAGCGGCAAGCCCTGCTGACACCTTGCGATGCGCGGCCCGACTTCAGTCGGCGGCGCTCCGTATCTGCGAAGCCGGGATCTGCTCCGGCTCCAGCATGATTTCCGCCGGAAATGTCAGGCGCACCGTTGTACCGTGCCCCTTCTCGCTTTCAACCGCCAGCGATCCGCCGTGCAGCTGCATCAGATTATCGGCGATGCTCAGCCCGAGTCCCGTGCCGCCGCCGTCTGCCTGATACTGGTTCCGCTCCTGATGGAAGGGACGCAGGATTCTGGTCAGTTCGTCGGGTGCTATGCCGACGCCCCGATCCGCCACCTCCATCACATATCCGCCGTCGGCCGGCATCCGACCGGTGATATCGATCGTGCCGCCGGGGTGCGAGAACTTGACCGCGTTGGACAGCAGATTGAGCAGGATCTGCCTCAGTGCCTGCGGATCTGCGAGCAACGCCGAACTGCCTGTGAAGGCGCTGGAGAGCCTGATCTGCTTCTGCGACATCTGGAAGTCGATCATCGGCTTCACCGCGGCAACGATGTCGCGAAGGTCGACGTGTTCCCGGTCAAGCTCCCACTTCTGCGCCTCGATCTTCGAATAGTCGAGAACATCGTTGATCACGGCCAGAAGGTGCTTGCCGCTTTCGCCGATGTAGGACGCATATTCGCGATTGCGCTCGGCATCCGGTTTCAGGATCTGGATCATGTCGGCGAAACCGATGATAGCGTTCAGCGGCGTCCGCAGTTCGTGGCTCATGTTGGCCAGGAACATCGATTTGGCCTGGTTGGCGGCTTCGGCATCTTCGGCGAGTTGAACCGCCTGATTGCGCGCCTCGGTCAGTCGCTGCTCACGTTCGTCGATCGCACCGACCATGAAATGAAAGGCCTTGCTCATGTCGGCGAGTTCGTCATTGCCCCTGATCCGGGTGACGGCGCGCTTGCCCTCGACATAATCGAACATGGCGCGCTTCAATACCGACAGCCGCTGCAGCACATGACCGCGCAGATAGATGAGAAGGCCGATGATCAGGATGGTGCACAGGATCATGGCACTGACCAGTATCGCCGTGCTTTCCCGTTCCAGAAGCGCGATACGGTCGTTGCGTTCGGCGGCCGCCGTCTTGGCTTCGAAAAACAGATCCGCGACCGCCGTCGACAGGCGGCTGGACAGGCGCGCGCTGTCGGCCAGCAACCCGCGTTCCAGACGCCGCAGTTCGAGCATCTCGCGCTGCAGTTCGAAGACCCCGGATGTCTCGACGGCAAACGCCTCGATGTCACGATTCATCCGTTGCACGGCTTCGGGCAGATCCTGACCGGTCATGCGCGCCTGAAGCCGCTGCTGGGAAAGCTGCAGATGCTCGTCGAACTCGGTGGCCAGCTTCCGTATGCGGGCGTCGGTCTCGGCCACCGGCAAGGCCAGAACCGACGTCAGGGCCCAGTCCGCCTCGATCAGCCAGCCGTAAGGCAGCAGGCCGCGCCCGTCGCCCATCTCGTCTTCCAGTTTCTGCAGCCGGGCATCGATACGGGCCGCGTCGCGTACCGCATTGCCGATCATCCTCTCGATCACCAGGCGTCTCTCGATCGCGCGGGTCAGGCGTTCAAAGTTCCCGGCCATCTCGTCGCGCCGCAGACGAATGGCCTCGACCAGGACAGCCGGCGCGCCTTCCCCGTCGGCATAGCTGGCGGAGAATTCCACCAGTGAGCGGTCAAGAGCTGCGAACCGGTCCGCCAGCCGGTCATTCGTCGCGCGCATCGCGAAGACCGATTCAGTCTGCACCAGCGTCGGTGCCATGGCGGCAATGGCACTTGCCAGGCTGCCCAGCCGCGAGGTGGCGGCCAGCCGCGGCAGGGATTCATTGGCAATCGCATCATAGTCGGCCTGCATCCGGTCGAAGGTGACGAGCGCAAGCATGATGGCCGCAATCACGACGAACGTGATTGCAGCCAATGCAAGAATCAGTTTTGACGAGACCGTTCTGAGCATCAGACCGGTGCGCGTCTGTCTGTCATGTCAGCGAAAGGGCGGTGCATAGTGCAGCCCACCCTCCGTCCACAACGCATTCAATCCGCGATCAATGCCGAGCGGCGATCCCGCGCCCACATTGCGCTCGAAGATCTCGCCGTAGTTGCCGACCTGGCGGATGATGTTGAAGGCCCAGTCGTTCCCGAGTCCCATGGCGTTGCCGATGTCGCCTTCCAGACCGAGCAGACGCCGGACCTCATGGTGGTCGGAACGCAGCATCTGGTCCACGGTGCCGGAAGAAACACCAAGTTCTTCCGCGGAAATGGTCGCCAGGATCGACCAGCGAACGATGTCGAACCACTCCATGTCCCCTCCGCCTACCACGGCGCCCAGGGGTTCCTTGGAAACGACTTCGGGGAACAGGATGAAGTTTTCCGGGTTGCTCGCCTTGCTGCGCAACTGGGCAACCAGCGTCACCCGGTCATAGGTCATGATCTCGCACTCGCGCGCGAAGAAGGCGTCATATGTCCCGTCAATCGACCTGAATTCCGCAACGGTCAGGCCGGGAAACCGCGCCGCCACCATCTCGCGCACGTTCTTCAGTGTCGTGGTCCCGCCACTGACGCAGACCGTTGCCTTCTCGACCTCGTCCAGTGACGATGCGCCCAGGGACCGGTGCGCCAGAAAGCTCTGCCCGTCGTAATAGATGGTCCCGGCGAAACTCAATCCCAGACCGGTGTCGCGGCTGATGGTCCATGTCGTGTTCGCCATCAGCACGTCGAACCCGTCCTCGCGCAGCGCGTCGAAGCGCACGATGTCGTTGACCTCAACGTACTCAATGGCGTCCGGATCGCCCAGAACCGCGGCCGAGACGACACGGCAGTAATCGACAAACAGTCCGCGCCATCTGCCATCCTCGCCGATTTCCGACAGCCCTGGCCCGCTGCGGGTCACGCCGCACCGAAGGACACCGTCCGCTTTCACCCGGTCAAGAACATAGCCCGCCTGCGCGGATCCGCTCCCGGGCACCACGGCAAGCAGCAGGATTAGGGCCACAAGCCAGAGCGCTGCCGGCCTCACCAGAATTCCGGTCGGGGATATGAGGTTCTTCATATCAGCCTCTTTCGCGTATTGGCAGCAGGCCCTTCATTCTGGCTGCGACACCTTTCGGATCGGTAAATGGCGGCTGTTTCCGCCTTGACGAACACACAGCCGGCGGCATCTTCTGTCAGAGCATGCTCTCAGCCGGGGAAACCACAATGTCGGAGAACACATTCGAAGGCATTGGTGCCTGCGTTTTTGATGCCTACGGCACGCTGTTCGACGTCAATTCAGCCGCTGCGCACTGCGCGGCCGACCTGGGTGATAAATGGCAGCCGCTCGCCGAGATCTGGCGGACAAAACAGCTGCAGTATACCTGGCTGCGCGCCCTGATGGACCGGCACACGACATTCTGGCAGGTGACACAGGATGCACTCGACTATGGCATGGCCGCGCTCTCCATCGACGACCCGAAGCTGCGTCAGTCATTGCTGGATCTTTACTTCAGGCTGGATGCCTATCCGGAAGTGAAAGAGGTGCTGACCCGCCTGAAGGACGCCGGAATGAAAACAGCCATCCTGTCGAACGGATCGCCAGACATGCTGGATGCCGCGGTCTCCAACGCCGGACTGACGAACCTGCTGGACGCCGTCTATTCGGTGGAAGCCGTCGGCGTCTTCAAGCCGCACGGTTCGGTCTACCAGATACCGGTCGATGATCTGGGACTGTCGCCAGGCGAGATGAGCTTCCAGTCCTCGAACGGCTGGGATGCCAACGGGTCGAAGGCGTTCGGCTACAACGTGGTCTGGGTCAATCGTTTCGATCAACCGGTGGAGCGCATTCCCGAAACGCCCGACGTGCAGATCGAGGATCTGAAGGGACTTCCGGCCATCGTCGGGGCCGCCTGAGATGGCCGTCACGCCCGATGACATCCGTGACGCGGCGCGGCGGCTTTCGGGCCACGCCGTGCGCACGCCCCTTCTGGAATCGCCGCGTCTGAACGCGCAGGCGGGCGGGCGGCTTCTGGTGAAGGCCGAATGCCTGCAAAAGACCGGTTCGTTCAAGTTTCGCGGGGCCTACAACACGCTGTCGTCGATGGATCCGGATGTCCGCGCGCGCGGCATCCTGACGTATTCGTCCGGCAATCACGCCCAGGGCGTCGCCCTCGCCGCCCGGATGTTCGGTGTGCCGGCAACCATCATCATGCCGTCGGATGCGCCGGACCTGAAGAAGCGCAATACGGCCGAATATGGCGCGGAACTGGTACTGTATGACCGGTTCGGCGAAAGCCGCGAGGCGCTCGGCGAACGGTTGATCGACGAGCGCGGCCTGACGCTTGTGAAACCCTATGACCAGCCCAGTGTCATCGCCGGACAGGGTACTGCCGGGATCGAGATCATCGAACAGTGTGGCGAGACCGATGCCAGCCCCGACCTGCTGGCCTGTCCGGCGGGGGGCGGCGGTCTCGTGACCGGCGTTTCGCTGGTCATGAAAGAAGCATTTCCCGACATCGCGATACATCCTGCCGAGCCGGCCGGGTTCGACGACTGGGGCCGGTCACTGGCGGCTGGCGCGCGTCAGAGCGTCGATCCTGACGCGCGCAGCATCTGCGACGCCATCCTGACCCCCACTCCCGGCGAGATACCCTTTGCGATCGGTCAGCGGACCCTGTCGTCGGGTGTGTCGGTCACTGACGATGAGGCACTGGCCGCGATGAAGACCGCCTTCCTTGAACTGAAACTGGTCGCCGAACCGGGCGGCGCCGTCGCGCTGGCGGCATTCCTGTCTGGAAAACTGCCGCTGGAGGGACGCACAGCTGTCGCGGTCGTTTCGGGCGGGAACGTGGACCCGGCCGTCTTCCGGCAAGCCCTCGCGACCTGAAACAGCGACCCGCACGGCATCGGATGACCGGGACGCCGGCTTGCTCTATCCTGTGCCCACAAGAGACCTTTTCGGGGAGCGATCCGGCATGAACATCCATCCGTCTGTTCTGGACATGATCGGCAACACGCCGATGGTCGAACTTGCCCATCTCGACACCGGACCGTGCCGCCTGTTCGCCAAGCTGGAAAGTCAGAATCCGGGCGGGTCCATCAAGGACCGGATCGGTCTTTCCATGATCGAGGCCGCCGAGAAGGAAGGCCGCATCAAACCCGGCGGCACGCTGATCGAAGCGACAGCCGGCAACACCGGTCTCGGGCTTGCACTGGTTGCGGCGATGAAGGGGTACCGGCTGATCCTGGTCATTCCCGACAAGATGAGCCTGGACAAGATTCAGCACCTGAAGGCGCTGGGCGTGGAGGTGCGGCTGACGCGATCCGACGTCGGCAAGGGGCATCCCGAGTACTATCAGGACATCGCCGAACGCCTGCAGCGCGAGATTCCCGGCGCCTTCTGGGTGGACCAGTTCTCCAACCCGGCCAACCCTCAGGCTCATTTCGAGGGCACGGGACCGGAGATCCTGGAACAGATGGACGGCGACGTGGATGCGATCTTCTGCGGTGTCGGGTCCGGTGGCACGATCACCGGCATCGGTCGCTTCATGCGTGAGAAATCGTCCAAGACACAGATGATTGTCGCCGATCCGGAAGGATCGATCGTCGCCGAGGCCGCGAATACCGGCAACATTTCCACCGACGTCGGGTCCTGGCTGGTCGAAGGCATCGGCGAGGATTTCATTCCGCCGAACTGCGATCTTTCGGTCATCTCGCGCGGCATCTATGTCACCGATGCCGAGGCTTTTGCGGCCGTCAGTGAACTGCTCTCGAAGGAAGGCATTCTGGGCGGATCGTCAACGGGAACCCTGCTGGCGGCGGCGCTGAAATACTGCCGCGAGCAGACGGAGCCGAAGCGCGTCGTGACGCTGGTGTGCGATACGGGCAACAAGTATCTCTCCAAGGCCTTCAACCGGGCGTGGCTGGTCGATCAGGGTCTGGTGAAGCGCCGCCGTCACGGCGACCTGCGCGACATGATCATCCGACGTGCGGACGAAGGCGATGTCGTCAGCGTCTCTTCCGGCGACACGCTGCTGACCGCCTACTCCCGGATGCGGATGTTCGACATATCGCAGATGCCCGTGATGGACGGCACGCAGATCACCGGCATCATCGACGAGAGCGACCTGCTGCTGGCCGTCCAGGGCAAGCCCGAGGAAGAGGCTTTCAAGCAGCCGGTTTCCGACTTCATGGTCAGCCGACTGGAGAAGATCGCCCCCTCGGCCAGCGAAGCCGAGTTGATGCCCATCCTGCGTGCCGACAAGGTCGCCATCGTGGCCGATGACCAGACCTTCTACGGCCTGATCACAAAGGTCGACCTGATCAACCACATGCGGCAGTCGATGGCCAACGCCGTGCCCGAATAGGATGGACGTCACCCGCAACTGCCATATCTACAGGGTGTTCTGCTGACATCAGGAGGGACTCATGCCCGACACCAATCCCGCCCCGGCCCATTCCGTGAAGACGGAACCCTGCAACAAGCGCGTGCGCGTGGAGTTCAACGGCGAGATGATCGCGGATACGACGGGTGCGCTGTACCTGTATGAAACGGGTCGGACACCGGTGTATTACATTCCGCTGGACGATGTGCAGGCGGGCTTCCTTGAGCGGACAGAACATTCGAGCCACTGTCCCTACAAGGGCGACGCGATCTACTGGGATGTCGTGGTCGGCGAACGCCGGGCGTCGAATGCGGTCTGGGCCTACCCGGAGCCGATCGACGCCGTACCGGAACTGGCCAGCTACGCGGCATTCTACTGGGACCGGATGGACCGCTGGTTCGAGGAGGACGAGGAAATCTTCGTGCACGCGCGGGATCCGCACGTTCGCGTCGATATGCTGCCGTCTTCCAGAAAGGTGGAAGTTTCGGTGAACGGGGAACTTCTGGCCAGCACCACGCGCGCCCTGTTCGTGTTCGAGACCAACCTGCCGGTGCGCTATTACATGCCGAAGGACGATGTAAGGGCCGACCTGTCACCGTCGGATCTCACGACGGCCTGTCCCTACAAGGGGATCGCCCGCTACTGGCATGTCACCGCTGGCGGAGAGAGGCTGGAGAATCTGGTCTGGAGCTACGACGATCCGGTCCGCGAGGCCGAGCCGATCAGGGACCACCTCTGCTTCTTCAATGAGAAGGTCGATATTGCGATCGACGGAAAACCGCAGGCCCGCCCCGCCACAAAATGGTCCTGAGGGGGGCTCCAGACGCACGAAAGCCGCCGGATCGCACGACCCGACGGCTTTCTGCAGCGACGACCGGACGCTACTTCTTGGTCGCCTCATCCACTGTATTCTCGATCACTTCGCCGACCGTCGGCTTGTCGTTCGACTGAACGAGGAAGGCGACTGCGACCACGGCAACCACCGCGATGATTGCGACGGCGAGGATGGCCGTGATGTTTGATCCACTGTTGCTGTCAGCCATGGCTCTCTCCTGATATTGCGTTCACTTTCGGGATCGTGAGGCGGTCAGACCCTTGGTCCGCGACCGCGGAAAGCGCCGAAGATCAGCGAGATCACCAGCAGTACGACGAAAACAAAGAAGATGATCTGCGCGATGCCGGCAGACGCCGATGCGATACCACCGAAGCCGAACACGGCTGCAATGATGGCAACGACAAAGAAAAGTAAGGCCCAGCCCAGCATGAGTATTCCCCATTGATTGTTGTTATTTTTGACGGATATGAGCCGTCGCTTTATCAGGTGGGTAGCCGCGCCGTATTTGCAGTGGTCAAAAACGTCGCAGCCCGGATGCGTCAGGGGCGAGCGGCGGTGAAAGCGCCTATTCGGCCTTTTCCGCGATAAGGCGCGTCGACCGGCGGAACGTCAGATAGGCCCACATCCATTCGAACGCCACCGACATGCGGTTCCGCATGGATCCCAGGAACATCACGTGGATGACACCCCAGAACCACCAGGCGGGCGCACCGGAGAAGGTGATCCAGCCGAGATCGGCAACCGCCGACGCCCGGCCGATGGTCGCCAGATTGCCTGCGTGCCTGTACCGGAAAGGGGCGGGCGCGGCGCGTCCGACGATCCGCCGATGCAGGACGGTCGCGACGTGCTCGCCGCCCTGTTTGGCGGCGGGTGCGAGGCCGGGTACGGGCTCGCCGTCCCAGCCTGCGGACGAGGCCGTATCGCCGATCACGAAGATCTCCGGATGCCCCGGAACCGACAGATCGCCGCCGACGATAACACGGCCTGCCCTGTCGTGGTCGGCCTGCAACCATTTCGAAGCCGGGGAGGCCATGACACCGGCGGCCCAGATGGCCGTCCTGGCGGAAATGAATTCGTCACCGATGTGGACTCCGGTCGCCTCGATACCGGTCACGCGACCGCCCAGCCGCACTTCGACGCCCAGCCTCTCCAGTGACCGCTTCGTCGACTCGGAGAGCTTCTCGGGGAAGGGCGGCAGCAGCCGTGCCCCGCTCTGGACCAGAATGATGCGGGCGTCGGTCGGGTCGGCATGACGGAACTCGCCTTCCATGCCGGAATGCGCCAGCTCGGCGATGGCACCCGCCGTCTCGACACCGGTCGGCCCGCCGCCGACAATGACGAAGGTCATCCAGGCCTGCCGTTCGGCGGCGTCATCCGCAGCCTCGGCGTGTTCGAAGGCGCGCAGGATACGGCCCCGGATCTCGGTGGCGTCCGGAATCTTCTTCAGTCCGGGCGCGTGTTCCTCCCACGCGTCCTTGCCGAAATAGGCATGCCGCGCGCCCGTGGCGATCACCAGGTGATCGTAGCCGATGGCGTCCGCGCCGATCAGAACCTGGCTGTTCTCCGTATCGATACCCGTCACGCGGCCCATCACCGTCCGGACGTTCTGCTGGGTGCGGAACAATTCGCGGATCGGCGTGGCGATGTCGGCCGGAGACAGCCCCGCGGTCGCGACCTGATACAGCAGCGGCTGAAACAGGTGATAGTTGCGGCGGTCGATCAGGGTCACACGGCACGGCGGATGCCGCAATCCCTTCGCAACCGCCACGCCGCCGAACCCGGCGCCGACGATCACGACATGCGGCAGGCTTTCGTCATCCCAGCGCGCGGGCTGAAGTTCGCCGGGAAAGGCGCGGCGCAACATAGTCACGCCAAGCCGGTCCAGCGAGATCGGCCCCGGTCCGCCCAGCGCCAGCATGCCCAGCAGCAGGATCCAGTAGAAATGATCGGCATGGTCCAGATAGGTGAACTGGATCACCAGCGTCATGGCGATCAGCGGCAGCGTCGCCAGCCGCGTGAACAGCCCGACCGCCAGCAGGACCGGGCAGACCAGTTCAAAGAAGGTCGCCAGCAGCGCCGCCCAGTCCGGCGGCAGCAGCGGTACCATGTATTCATATTCGAACAGCAGCACCGTGTTCTCGAAGCTTGTCAGCTTGGCCAGCCCGGCGCTGAAGAATATCTGCGCGATCCACAGCCTGATGAAGACGAGATAGAACGGCGATAGCCACAAGCGGCCGAAATCGCTGACCCGCCCGAACGACGCGACCAGCGGCAACGGCAGGCGCACGAAGCCGCGACCCAGCACGCGGTCGAGCGAGACCGGTCCGGCACCGGCGACCGTATACCAGCCGAACAGGATCGCCCAGAACAGGTGCACATTGATCTCGACGTAGGCGAACTGGATGACCAGAGACAGGATCAGCATCGGAACGGCGGCGAACCGCGTGCCCAGACCCAGCGCGATCATCAGGCCGCCGATCACCTGGATGGCGGCCCCCAGCGCCGCAGCGAGCGCCGGGTCCAGCCATGAGACGGGATATTCATAGGTCGCCAGGAACAGCGCACTGTCCCAGTTGCCAAGCTTGATGATCCCGGCGACCAGAAAGGTCTGACCCAGCCAGAGCCGGATGAACAGATCCAGCATCGGCCACAGCGTCTTGCTGAGGAAATCGGACGTTTCGCGCGTCTTTCGAAACAAGGGGGGCAGCCATCGCGGTGCCTGCCTGCTGGCTGATGTCCGCTGGTCAGTGCTCATGGCAGTCGTCCCCCTGGTGCGGTGTCTGGCGGTACGATGGTCCACGCCGCCGTTCGATTACAGAAACGCGCATCACGAACGCGTCAGAGGCCCCGCGCAGCATAGGTGTGACAGGCGCAATGAACACCCATATGCTGCGCGCACCTCAACGATATGGCGGTGATCGTGCTTTGGTTCGTTCGGCAGTTCAGGCCTGTTTTCCAGCAGCAGGACGACATGTCCGCCGCAGGGATGGCCGGTCTGGCCGGTGCGCTGGGGGCCCGGTCGCCACAGGATCATGAACGCGTCGTGCGCGAGGCCCTGTCCCGCATGGCGCGCGTGGCCGAGCGTTACGTCGGCGATCGCGACGATGCGCTGGATTGCGCCCAGGAAGCCCTGATCCTGGCGATCCGCAAATTTGATCAGTTCGAGGGCCGCGCGCAGATCGGCAGCTGGCTGCATCGCATCGTCGTGAACTGTGCCCTGGCACACCTCAGAAAGAAGACCAGCAAGGCCGAGGTGCCCATCGACGCGCTGTTGCCGACCTTCGATGCGGACGGCTTCCAGTCCCATCCGATAACCGTCGCCGACCTCAGCGCCGAGGAAATGCTGGTCCGGGACGACGCGCGGCGTCAGGTCCACGCTTCGATCCAGGCATTGCCCGACACGCACCGGATCGTGCTGATCATGCGCGATATCGAGGAGCGCAGCCTGCCCGACATCGCCGAAACGCTCTCCGTCACCGAGAACGCGGCCAAGGTGCGCATCCACCGCGCGCGTTCCGCGCTGCGCCGCCATCTGGAACCCCTGCTGGCGGAGGGTCGCATATGAAGACGCTGCTGGGGCTGATCGCGCTGGCCTTCGCGCGGGGCCACCATGCGGACCGTGCGCCGCTGCGGCACCGATATGCCGGATGGGTATTCCGGACCCTGCCGGGCCAGATCACCTGCCAGCAGTTCGAAGACTTCCTGATGGATTACCGCGAGGGCGACCTGCCGGCAGCCCAGACCGCCCTTTTCGAGCGGCACCTGTCGCTCTGTCCGCAGTGCCGGGCCAGCTATCTGGGCTACGTCCGGTCCATAGAACTGGGCCAGAAACTGTTTGCGCAGGCACAGGGTCCGCTGCCCGAGGAGGTCCCGGATCACATCGTGGCTGCCGTTGTCTCGGCGCTCGACGCCCGCTGAACACGCCGTTCGCCGGTTCAGCGGCTCCTCAACTCAACGTGAACGGCAAAAATCCGATTCCATGCCATCTTCATCGGCAGGGATGAAAAGACCTGTATTACAACAGCTTGACTGAACCGATCCGTTCACGCGCCATTCACGTTCACGGACTAGTCACAGGCTGATCACGCAAGTGAGGCCAGACCGGCGGTAACAATTGGAGGCTGACACGCATCATATGCCCGAATGACCGCGGCAAGGACCTTTCAGGACCAGCACCGGGTGTCACGACAGGAAGGTTTCAGAAGGAGTTTCTGACGATGATGAAGAGCACTTTTAGAGGCACGGTCGCCGCAGCCGCATTGATGACCGGTCTGGTTTCCGCTTCCGGCGCGTTCGCCGGTGAACAATATGTCGATAGCACCGGATACGCCGCCAGCGGCTATGACGTGGTTGCCTACCACGCGCTGCCCGCCGTACCGGTCGGGACGCCCGCACCCGCCGCTGTACCCGGCAACGCGAAATACACTGCAGAATACAACGGCGCGACTTGGGCGTTCTCCAGCGCCGAGAACCGCGACATGTTCGTCGCCAATCCGGGCAAGTACGCACCGGCCTATGATGGGCATTGCGCCTATGGCATCGCGCAGGGCGGCAAGGTGCCGGCCAACCCCAACCTCTGGCGGATCAAGGACGGGCAGCTTTATCTGAACATCACCAAGTCCGTCGTGGGTTTCTGGGAAGAGGACATCCCCGGCAACCTGAAGAAATCCGAAGTCAACTGGCAGAACCTGGAATCCAAGGCTTCGCCGGATGGTCCGGTGCCGCAATTCGACGCTTCCAACGCGCCGAAAAGCTGATCATCATCGAGGAAGGAATTCGCTGCCCGTTCAGGGATCAGACCTTGTTCACCGAGTTGTTATTGAGTGGGATGACACTCTGGTGTGTTCTCGAAGCTGAGAACAAGGCAACGACCACCCCGCTCACCAACGTAAAGCATACGTAACGTAACCAAGGAGAAGAAACATGAACGCATCCATCAAGAGCCTGACCGTCGCCGCAGCCCTGGCTGGTGCCGTTGGCATGGCCGCAACCCTGGTTCCGGTCGACGCAAGCGCCGCCGACAAGGTGAAATGCTACGGCATCTCCAAGGCTGGCCAGAACGACTGCGCCAACAAGGCCGGCACGCATTCCTGCGCCGGTCAGTCGACCGTCGATTATGACGGTGGCGAGTGGAAGCTGGCGACCAAGGACGAGTGCGCCGAGAAGGGTGGCAAGGAAGCTGCCTTTGATGGCGTGAACGAAAAGCTGGCCGGCTGAGTCTGGTCAGGGGTTCAGGGGCGGCGGCCAGTCTGCCGCCCCCGGATTCCGATCAACCGGTAGCCACATGATCGCGCCATGCAAACCTCATTCACCAGTCTTCCGCCGACCGCCGGGTTCGGCTTGCGCCACCCCCATGTGCTGCAGGTCATAGACCGACCGCCCGCCGTCGACTGGATCGAGGTCCATACCGAAAACTACATGTCTCCGGGCGGCCCCCGGCTGCGCCAGCTTGAAGCGATCCGTGAGCGTTTTGCGGTCAGCTTTCACGGCGTGGGACTGTCACTCGGGTCCGTCGATGAGCCCGATCGTCATCATCTGAAACGCATTCGTGCGCTGGCTGACCGCTTCCATCCGGCTGCCATCTCCGATCACATCGCGTGGGTCCGCGCACCGCGCGCGGTCGGCGGTCAGAGCCTGACCGACCTGCTGCCCCTGCCCTGCACCGAAGAGGCCGTCGCCACGCTGGCTCGCAATATCGGCATCTTTCAGGACGCCATCGGTCGTGAAATCCTGATCGAGAACCCGTCGATGTATCTCGAATTCGCCGGTGCAGAGATGGACCACGCGGCCTTTGTCGCCGAGACCGTTTCCCGTGCCGGATGCGGCCTGCTGCTGGACGTGAACAACATCCATGTCAGCGCCACCAACCTGGGCTTCGAGGCCGAAACCTACCTGGATGCCATGCCGTTCGACGCCGTCGGTGAAATTCACCTGGCCGGACACACCGAACGCGAAACGCCGACAGGTACGCTGCTGCTGGACGATCATGGCAGCCGCGTCCGCCCGTCCGTCTGGACGCTGTATGAAGCGGCCATCGCCAGAACCGGGCCTGTGGCGACACTGGTGGAATGGGATACCGATATTCCCGAACTCGACGTTCTGCTCGACGAGGTAGCGCAGGCCCAGTCGCGCCTCGACGCACTTGGTCCGGACGCCCGGCTTTCGGCATGAGCCGCCTCGCCGACATGCAGCGCCGGTTTGCCGAGGGCGTATCGGGCGATGCCGCACCGGTCCTGGATCTGATCCACGATGATGGGCGTCAGGCCGACCGGTTCGAAATCCATCGCAACAACACCTTTGCGTCGCTGAAATCCGTGCTGGCGGATGCCTTTCCGGCCGTCCAGACCGTGCTGGGCGAACAGATGTTCCAGCGTCTTTCGGCGGCCTTCGTGCGCAACCTGCCCCCGCGCATGAACCATCTGCTCGACTACGGGTCGGAACTGCCGGACTTCATCCGCCGTTCGGAACCCCTGTCGGCCTGGCCGTTCCTCGGCGACCTCGCAGCGCTGGAGTGGGCCGTCAACGCGGCCTACGGCGCGCCCGACGCGGCATCGCTCGGGCCCGACGACCTTGCGGGCCTGCCGCCGGAGGAACTGGTGGCGCAAAGCCTGCCACTGCTGCCTTCGGCATCTCTGATCGAATCCGAATGGCCGGTTCACGCCGTCTGGATGGCACCGGAAAACACGGTCGATATCGCGCCCCGCCCACAGCACGTTCTGGTCATCCGGCCCGATGTTGACGTGATTGCGATCCCACTTGATCGCCCGGAGCATGTATTTCTGACAGCCCTGATGTCCGGGGCTTCACTTGGCGAGGCTGCAGTTGCGTCCCAGTCCGCCGATCCCGCCTTCGATCTTCAGGGGGCGCTCGCCCGCCACCTGGCAGGCGGGCATTTCGCCAGAACTCCGAACCCCGAAGAAGGAGAACCATGATGAGCGCAACAGAAAGCCAGAGCGGGCCGGGCGGCCTGATCGGCACCTTCGCCGGACTGTTCGCAACAATCGAGAAATTCGGCACGCCGCTGATCGATCTGGCCATCCGGATCATGATCGCCCGCGTGTTCTGGCTGGCCGGTCAGACGAAGATCGCCGACTGGGAGAACACCAAGCTGCTGTTCGAGTATGAATACATGGTGCCCGTCCTGCCGCCCGAGATCGCGGCCTATTTCGCGACCTTCTTCGAACTGGGCATGCCCATCCTGATCCTGTTCGGGTTCCTGACCCGGTTCGCGGTGCTCCCGCTGTTCGTCATGGCGCTGGTCATCCAGTTCGTGCTGGGCGCGGCCAACCCGGCCTACAGCAACCTGGAGCATTTCTACTGGATGATCCTGCTGGCCTATCTGTTCATTCACGGCGCCGGCAAGATCTCGGTCGACCACCTGATCGCGAAGCGCCTCGGCATCCGCTGACCGCGAAACCGCTATCCTGAAACGACGCCGTCGGTCACCATGACCGGCGGCGTCATGATGTCAGGGGAGTGCACCACGATGAAATTCGGCATGAGATACTGCAACACGTCGGCCTACACCGACGCGGCGAAGGCGGTCGAGCTGGCCGAGGCGGCCGAGGAAGCCGGGTTCGACAGTCTCTGGACGGTCGAGCACACCATCGTCCCGAAGGACTACCAGCCGAACTATCCCTACGCGCAGGGCGGCAAGATGGCGGGCGGTGCCGAGGATATCCCCCTGCCGGATCCGCTGATCTGGATGGCCTATGTCGCCGCCCGCACATCGACCATCAAGCTGGCGACCGGCATCCTGATCCTGCCGCAGCACAACGCCGTGCATGTCGCCAAGCAGGTGGCGACGCTGGACGCCCTGTCGAACGGGCGGATCATCCTGGGCATCGGCGTCGGCTGGATGGAGGAGGAGTTCAGAGTGCTGAACGCCAACTTCGCCGAACGCGGGCCACGCACCGACGATGCGATCCGCGCGCTGCGTGTGCTCTGGTCGGACAGTCCCGCCGAGTACCACGGCACCCATATCGATTTCGATCCGCTCTATTGCGAACCCCGACCGGTGAACCGGCATGTGCCGATCATCGTCGGCGGTCATTCGAAGGCGGCGGCGCGGCGGGCCGGACGCCTGGGCGACGGCTTCTTCCCGGCGCGTGATGCCCCCGCCGATCTGATCGCGCTGACAAAACAGACGGCAGCAGAGGTCGGACGCGACCCCGCAGAGATCGAGATCACGGTGTCCATGCCGGACGACCCTGCTGAACTGAATGCGCTGGCTGCGGCGGGCGTGGACCGTGTCGCCGTCCCCGTGACATCCATGGCCGGACTGAACACCGCGATCACAAGCCCGGAAGACGCTCTGACGTGGAAGCAGCGCATCGCCGATTTTTCCGGAAACTGAAGAAACCGGGATACGCTTTGCGTCAGGGCGGCCAGTCTGGATGCATGGAACGACATCACGCACCGCTACTCAGCTTCGACCTGCCCGATCCGAAACAGGTCTGGCTGGTCGTATTTCTCGATCCTCCGGCCGCGCCGCCCGGTGCGCCCTGGCGCAATCGATTTCTGTCACGGGCGCTGACGCTGTTGCGCCCCGGATTTCGCCACGTCCTCGCCGTTTCGCCGCTCGGCGACGGAAAGTGGCTGATCTGCAATCCGGGTTCGTGTTTTCTGGGGCTGGGTGTTGCGGAAAGCCATCAGATCCTGCCGCCCATCAGGCGCGGGATCGGCAACGGTACCGCCCGCTGCCGTGTCTTTGTCGCCGGCAGGCCCGAGCCGTGGCAGGTGCGCGGGCTCTTCACCTGCGTCAACGTCGTCGCCCATCTGGTCGGCATGAAAACCCGTCCCTTCATGACCCCCCGTCAGCTTTATCGGCGGATGGCGGCCATGCAGGGGTGACCGGTGACCCGGCGCGACGAACGGCTATGATCGCGCCATGACCGACGGACTTCTCAGCACCGCGCCAGAGCGCAAGGGCCCCCATCGCGGCTGGGTGGTCACCGGTGTCTGCTTCCTGATGGCGGTGTTCGGCTGGGGCACGGTGTTCTACGGCCACAGTCTCTATATGTCCGCGCTGAAGCTGGAGCACGGCTGGACCACGGGACAGATCTCCGGTGCCATCACCTTCTTCTGGATCGTCGGCATCCCGATGACCGTCACCATCGGCAGCCTGATCGACCGTTTCGGCCCGCGGCTGGTCACGGCGACCGGTGCCCTGCTGGTCGGGACCAGCGTGATCGGCCTGGGTCAGGTGCAGGCGTTGTGGCACGTCTATGCCTGCTTTGCCCTGATGGCGATCGGCTATCCCGCCGTCGGTGCGGTCGGGATCAGCGCCACGCTGGGCGCATGGTTCGACAAGGGTCTCGGCATCGCCATGAGTTTCGCCCTGACCGGTGCCAGTGTCGGGGCCATGCTGATCGTGCCCGCCATGGCGCGCATCACGGAAACCGACGGATTCGGTCAGGCCGCTCTGATCATGGGCGGGGTGACCATGGCGGTCGTGGCGCCGCTCTGCCTGCTGTTCATGTCACGGCCCATTGTCGACACGATGGTGCCCCAAACGTCGATCCCAGCATTGAAACATCTCGGCGCGACCGCGCGCATGCCGATGTTCTGGGTGATCGCGCTGGCGTCGGGCATCAGTCTGGCCGCACAGGTCGGTTACCTGTCGCACCAGATCCCGATCCTGGAGGAACGGCTGTCGCGTACCGACGCCGCCGACGCAGTGGCGATCACCGCCGCAGCCGGAATCATCGGGCGCTTCGGCCTCGGGTTCCTGGCGGAGCGGTTCGATCTGCGCGCCATCGCCATCGTCGCCTACCTGCTGCAGGCTGCGGGGATCGGCGCGCTCAATCTGGTCGATGACGGATACTTCCTGTATCTCGCCTGCGCCTTGTCCGGCTTCGTCGTTGGCTGTCTCGTCATTCTGCCGCCGCTGTTCATCCGGCGCTGGCTGGGGGCGGACGGATACGGCAAGAACTACGGCCTGCTCGCGGTCTTCGCCTATCTCTGTCAGGGCCTCGGCCCGGGATCGATGGGCCTGATCCATGACTTCGCCGGGGTATACGAACCGGCGCTGTGGTACCTGGTCGTGCTGCTGCTGGCGGCGGTGGCGGTGATCACGCGTCTCGGTCCGCCGCCGCGCGTCTGAGCCGGTCGTTGATCGCCCGGCCCAGCCCTTCTTCCGGGACGGGCATCACGGCAATGCCCGCGCCACCCGCCCGATCCAGATCGTGCAGCATCCGGAACAGATTCGCCGCCGCTTCGGTCAGATCGCCGGACACGCTGAGATTCGGTCCGTCGGGCGCATCGGGACCGAAACCCAGCAGAACTTCACCCGCCCGTGCCGAATCCGCATGCAGACGCACGGGCTGACGGGGGGCGTAATGGCTGGCGAGCATGCCGGGACTTTGCGGTGCTTCCGGATCTTCCGCCGGGTGAGCGAGTGGCCCGCAGACCGCTTCCAGGGCCTCCACGGAGACCCCGCCGGGACGGAGCAGGACGGGTGTGCCATCGAAAATGCCGACCACCGTCGATTCCAGACCGACCCCGCACGGACCGCCGTCGAGGATGACATCGACCCGGTCGCCCAGCCCGTCCTTCACGTGACCCGCCGCTGTCGGGCTTAGTCTGCCCGAGGGGTTGGCGGACGGGGCGGCCACGGGCACACCGGCCGCTTCGAGCAGTTCGGTGGCCAGCGGATGCGCCGGGACCCGAACCGCCAGCGTTTCCAGCCCGGCAGAACACAGAAGCGACACCGGACACCCCGGCAGACGCGGCAGCACCAGCGTCAGGGCACCGGGCCAGAAGGCCGCCGCCAGACGGTCGGCCAGCGGGTCGAACGCGACCAGACGCCTGGCCCGTTCGGCATCGGGCAGATGAACGATCAGGGGATTGAAACTGGGACGGCCCTTGGCTTCGAAGATCCGCGCGACGGCCCTGTCATCGGTCGCGTCCGCACCCAGGCCGTAGACCGTCTCGGTCGGGAAAGCGACCAGCCCGCCCCTGCGCAGCGCGGCGGCCGCTTCCGCTACGCGCCGGTCCATTCGCTGACATGGTTGCGCCAGTCGGCGCGGCGCGGCCCGGCGATCTCCCGCTTCGGGCGTCCGACATAGACGAAGCCCAGCATTTCCTCATTCTCGCCGACCCCGAGTGCTGACAGCACGTTGGCATCATAGGCCGGCGCGCCGCTCAGCCAGATCGCGCCAAGGCCCTGCGCCTGCGCGGCAAGGATCATGTTGTATCCAGCCATGCCTGCGGTCAGCACCTGCTCGATCCGGGGGGCTTTCGGGTGGTCCGGGGTGATCTTCGCGATGATGGCGATCACGACCGGCGACCGCAGCGGCTTCAGCCGGTCCTTCTCGACCTTCGCCGGATCGATGTCCGGATCGCGCTGCCGGGCCGCCTCGGCGAAGATGTCGCCAAGCTTCTCCCGCGCCGCCCCGCGAATGGTCAGGAACCGGTAGGGATTCAGATTGCCGTGATCCGGCGCGGTCATCGCCGCCTGATAAAGCTTCTCCAGTTCGGCGTCCGAGACAGCCTCATCGGTCTGCAGCTTCGGGCCGATCGAGACCCGGCTGGCGACAAGATCATAAGCAGTCATTCCGTTTCCTCCTGCGCGGGACCATCGTGAAGGGCCGTTCGCGATGCAGATGGGGCGAAACATCCTCGATGGAAGTCATTCTTGCGATCAATTCGCAAATTCGTCGCCCTCCGCGATCTCACCGCCCTCAATCACTTCGGCGAAGACCCCGCAATCCATGTGTCCGAAACCGGACTGCAACACCTTGGGGATCTGCATGTCCCGCTCACCCGTGTCGGGATCGACATTGGTCGCCGCACAGCGGTCGATCCGGGCCACGATCCTCAATCGCGCCGCGCCGATCGAAAACTCTTGCCCGATCCAGTCGAACTCCGCCCACGCGTCCGGCCCGTCTATATAGAGGTTGCCCCGCATCCGGCGGTGATCCACCGGCGCGCGTGCCACCCGTTCGATGTCGCGCAGGGTTTCCAGGTTGATGATCGACAGGAGCGGTTGTTTCGCGTCACTGAAGGTCGTGCCCGGCGCGGTGACGATCCTCGGCGGCGACTGCAGATCATCGCCCAGATAGGCGGTCAGGAACTGCTCGATCAGCGTGCGCCCGATGGGTTGGGACAGGTTTCCCCTTGCGACCTGGCGTCCCTGCCGTTTGAGCGTCAATACCTGCTCGTCCAGATCGAACTCGGTTTCCAGTGCAGCCAGCTTCGGGCAGTTCTTCAGCTGTATGCAGTCGCGCCAGCCGAGGTCGGCCACATCGCCGCCCCGCTCCATCGCGGCCCCACGGGCGATGGCATAGGCCCGGTCGGACGGCAGCGCCTCGCCCTTTTCAAGCGAAACCCGCTCCAGAAACAGGGGACCGAGGCCCTTCACCGGCCAGGTCGCGATCTTGTCAATACGGATCATGGCGCGGAGAGTGTCCCGAACCGTCGGGAAGATCAAGAAATCACCTGTCACCATCTTGCAGCCCTGTGTCCAAATCACAACATGTTGGGAGCAGGATGCCCGGACGGGGTCCTGTGTAGTGTCCAGAGTTTGAAACGATCCCGGGACGACCGAAGGCGGGCCTCTGACGAGGACGCGGGCGGCGGGCCGGAAAGCGAGGGATCATGGAATTCGAAAAATATACCGAGCGCGCGCGGGGCTTCCTTCAATCCGCGCAGGGACTGGCCCTGAGGTCAGGCCATCAGAAGTTCACACCGGATCACATCCTGAAAGTCCTGCTGGATGACGAGCAGGGCATGGCCGCACGCCTGATCGAGGCGGCAGGCGGCGATCCGCGCAACGCGATGCAGCAGACCGAACTGGCACTGTCCAAGCTGCCGAAGGTCGAAGGCGCGGGCGCGGGCCAGCTCTATCTGGATCCGGCGACGGCCAAGCTGTTCGAGCAGGCCGAGGAAGCGGCGAAGAAGGCCGGCGACAAGTTCGTCACGGCCGAGATGCTGCTGATCGCGCTCGCCATCTCCGGCGAGTCCCTGAAGAAGGCCAACGTGAATCCACAGGCCCTCAATCAGGCCATCAACGACATGCGCAAGGGCCGCACCGCCGACAGCGCCTCGGCCGAGGACGGCTATGACGCGCTGAAACGCTATGCGCGCGATCTGACCGAAGCGGCGCGCGAGGGCAAGCTGGATCCGGTGATCGGTCGCGACGACGAGATCCGCCGCGCGATCCAGGTGCTGTCCCGCCGCACCAAGAACAATCCCGTGCTGATCGGTGAACCGGGCGTCGGCAAGACCGCCATCGCCGAGGGTCTGGCGCGGCGCATCGTCGATGGCGACGTCCCCGAGAGCCTGAAGAACAAGACGCTGATGGTGCTGGATCTGGGCTCGATGATCGCAGGTGCGAAATACCGCGGCGAGTTCGAGGAACGCATGAAGGCGGTGCTGCAGGAAGTTCAGGCGGCGGCCGGCGAGATCGTGCTGTTCATCGACGAACTGCACACGCTGGTCGGCGCGGGCAAGACCGACGGCGCCATGGATGCGTCCAACCTTCTGAAGCCCGCCCTCGCCCGCGGCGAATTGCACTGCATGGGCGCGACCACGCTGGACGAGTATCAGAAATACATCGAGAAGGATGCGGCGCTGGCGCGGCGTTTCCAGCCGGTGTTCATCGCTGAACCGACGGTCGAGGACACCATTTCGATTCTGCGTGGCCTGAAAGAGAAGTACGAGGTCCATCACGGTGTCCGGATTGCCGACACCGCGATCGTCGCGGCGGCAACCCTGTCGAACCGCTACATCACCGACCGGTTCCTGCCCGACAAGGCCATCGATCTGGTCGATGAGGCCGCGTCGCGCGTGCGCATGGAAGTCGACAGCAAGCCGGAATCGCTGGAACTGATCGACCGTCGCGTCATCCAGTTGAAGATCGAGCGGGAAGCGCTGACCAAGGAAACGGATCAGGCGTCGAAAGACCGGCTGGAAAAGCTGGAAGAGGAGCTTGAGGGTCTTGAAGAGGAAAGTCGCGCAGCAACGGAAGCGTGGGAAGCGGCAAAGTCGAAACTTGAACAGGCGGCGACGGTCAAGGAAGAGCTTGATCGCGCGCGCGCAGACCTCGACGACGCCAAGCGCCGCGGCGACCTCGCCCGCGCCGGAGAGCTGACCTACAGCGTCATCCCCGGTCTGGAAGCCAAGCTGAACGATGCGGAAGGCCGTTGCGCCCCGGCATCGGTCCGGGAATCGGTCACCGAAGAGGATGTCGCCATCGTCGTCAGCCGCTGGACCGGCGTGCCCGTCGACAAGATGCTGGCCGGCGAACGCGAGAAGCTGCTGGCGATGGAAAGCCGGATCGGTGCCCGCGTCATCGGCCAGGAGGACGCCATCGCGGCCGTCAGCCACGCCGTGCGCCGTTCGCGTGCCGGACTGCAGGATCCGAACCGGCCCATCGGTTCGTTCCTGTTCCTGGGCCCGACCGGCGTCGGCAAGACCGAACTGACCAAGGCGCTGGCCGAGTTCATGTTCGACGACGATCAGGCGATGGTCCGCATCGACATGTCCGAGTACATGGAGAAGCACGCGGTCGCCCGGCTGATCGGCGCGCCTCCGGGCTACGTCGGTTATGACGAGGGCGGCGCGCTGACCGAGGCCGTCCGCCGGCGTCCCTATCAGGTGATCCTGTTCGACGAGGTCGAGAAAGCGCATCCGGACGTGTTCAACGTCCTGTTGCAGGTGCTGGACGACGGTCGCCTGACTGACGGCCAGGGCCGGACCATCGACTTCAAGAACACGCTGATCATCATGACGTCCAACCTGGGCAGCGAGTATCTCGCCAGCCAGAAGGAAGACGAGGACGTCGAACTGGTCGAGGGTCAGGTCATGAACACGGTCCGCAACCACTTCCGGCCCGAGTTCCTGAACCGGCTGGACGAGATCATCCTGTTCCACAGGCTGTCTCGGCAGCACATGGGTGGCATCGTCGATATCCAGCTCGGTCACCTGGAGAAACTGCTGTCCGATCGCAAGATCACCCTTGAGATGGACGACGCGGCAAAGCTCTGGCTGGCCGATCAGGGTTATGATCCCGCCTATGGCGCGCGCCCGCTGAAGCGCGTGATCCAGCGCAGGCTTCAGAACCCGCTGGCCGAGGCCATCCTGAGCGGCGAGATCATGGACGGCGAGACCGTGCGGATTTCAGCCGGTCCCGAAGGTCTGACCATCAACGACAGGCTGATCGGAAACCGGACGGACAACCTGAGGTCCGGTTCAGACGGTCCGGAGGCACCTGCCGCCGCGATCCATTGAACCGGCTGACGAACAGCATCACCCCCGCCTCCGTGCGGGGGTGATTGCGTTTCGGTCCCTGTGCGTCAGACGATGCGGACCGGCACCCCGCGCTCGGCCATGTAGGCCTTGGTTTCCTGGATCGAATAGGTTCCGAAGTGGAAGATGGACGCGGCCAGCACAGCGGAAGCGTGCCCGTCACGCACACCTTCGACCATGTGATCCAGATTGCCGACGCCGCCGGATGCAATGACCGGAATCCCGACCGCGTCCGAAATCGAGCGGGTCAGGGCGATATCGTAGCCGGTCTTGGCGCCATCGCGATCCATTGACGTGAGCAGGATCTCACCGGCGCCACGGCGTTCCATCTCCTGCGCCCATGCGATTGCATCCAGCCCGGTGGGATTGCGACCGCCATGGGTGAAGATCTCCCATTTGTCCGGTCCGGTGGATTTCGCATCGATGGCGACCGTGATGCACTGGCTGCCGAATTTCTCGGCCGCTTCCGAGACGAATTCAGGACGATTGACCGCCGCCGTATTGATCGAGACCTTGTCCGCGCCGGCCAGCAGCAGCGCGCGCACGTCGGCCACTTCACGCAGGCCGCCGCCGACGGTCAGCGGCATGAAGCATTTCTCCGCCGTGCGTCCCACGACATCCAGCAGAATACCGCGCTTCTCATGGCTGGCCGTGATGTCCAGAAAGCAGAGCTCATCGGCACCGGCGGCATCATAGACCGTCGCCTGCTCGACCGGATCGCCCGCGTCCCGCAGATCGACGAAGTTCACGCCCTTGACGACGCGGCCGTCCTTCACATCCAGGCAGGGAATGATGCGCGCCTTAAGCATCGCCATTCGCCACCTTCAGGGCTTCGGCGGGATCGATACGCCCGTCGTAGAGCGCGCGACCGATGATGCAGCCCTCGATGCCCGTGCTTTCGAGCGCCTTCAGTTTCTGAATATCCGCGATCCCGGCCACACCGCCCGACGCGATGACGGGAATCGAAATCGCCTCCGCCAGCGCGGCGGTTGCGCTGGCGTTCACCCCCTGCAACGCGCCATCACGATCGATGTCGGTAAAGACAATCGCGGCGACGCCCGCGTCCTCGAACGCCTTCGCCAGATCGATGGCACGCATGTCCGACTGTTCGGCCCAGCCTTCGACGGCGACGCGACCGTCGCGCGCATCGATGCCGACAACGATCCGGCCCGGGTGATCACGGCAGGCCGCCTTCACCAGATCGGCATTGCGCAGCGCCATCGTGCCCAGGATGACCCGCGCCACACCGCTTTCCAGCCAGCCGTCGATTGCGGCGCGATCGCGGATGCCGCCGCCAAGCTGGACCGGCGCATCCGTCGCTGCCAGCGCCGCGGACACGGCCGCCGCATTGGTCGATCGCCCGTCGAACGCGCCGTTCAGATCCACCAGGTGCAACCGGCTGAAACCGGCTTCGGCGAACCGCCGCGCCTGATCCGCGGGATCGGGATTGAACTCGGTCGCATCTTCCATCCGGCCCTTCAGCAGGCGCACGCACTTGCCGTCTTTCAGATCGATCGCGGGATAGAGGTTCATTTGTTTTTCTTCTTCTTTCTGCGGTCCAGGACCTTCGAATAGAAATAGCCCGTGACCGGCTTCTCATCGACGATGGCATAGGCCTCGCGCTCGCCCCAGCGCACGAAGCCGTGCCGTTCGTAGAGCTGGATTGCCGCCTTCTGGGTTTTGCGTACATCCAGTTCAAGCTGGCTGTAGCCATGTTCCACGGCAGCCATCTCCGCTTTCCACAGCATGTCGCGGGCGAGTCCCAGCCCGCGCGCGCTGGGGGCGATGAAGAACGTCGTCAGGCGGGCGATATGGCCCTGCGCCTGATTGTGCCGCGACGGCCGGACAAGCTGCACCGAGCCGACCATCCGGCCATCCAGCCAGGCGACGAAAAGTTCGCGTTCGGGCATCAGCACGACACCCTTCCAGTAGGCTTCCAGCACGCTGCGGCGCGGCGGCTCCAGCCAGCCGAAGCCGTTGCCGTCGCGGATGGCGTCTTCCGTCGCCGTACACAGGTCCTGAAGATCATTCTCCTCGATCTTCAGAAGCAGTTCGATCGACGTGCTGTGTCCCTTCAGATCCGTCATGGCGACCAGGACAGGAAATTGCGGATCAGGGTCAGGCCGACGTGCTGGCTCTTCTCCGGATGGAACTGGGTTCCGATCATGTTGTCCCGCCCGACAGCGGCAACCACGGGGCCGCCGTATCCGACTTCGGCCAGTTGTGCCGACGGATCGACCCCCCGAAAGGCGTAGGAGTGCACGAAATAGGCATGCGGATCGTCACCAAGCCCCTGAAACACCGGGTGCGGCGTATCGGTCTTCAGCACGTTCCAGCCCATGTGGGGAATCTTCAGGGCCGGATCGTCGGGCGTGATCCGGTCGATCACGCCATCGATCCAGCCGAAGCCTTCGTGAACCCCGTGCTCCAGCCCGCGCTGTGCCATCAGCTGCATGCCGACACAGATGCCGAAGAACGGCCGGGCCTCATGCTCGACAAACTCGACAATGGCATCCCAGAGCCCGGGCACCGCCTTCAGGCCCTGACGGCAGTCTCCGAACGCGCCGACACCGGGCAGCACCAGTCGCTCCGCCGCGACGACGTCCTCGGGACGCCCCGAGACCGAGATGGCAGGGGGCCTGTCCAGCGTCGCCGCCTGCCGTTCGAATGCCTTCGCCGCCGATCTCAGGTTGCCCGAGCCATAGTCGACGATCACAACGCTCATGCGATCACAGGCTCCCGCCCAGTACACCCTTGGTCGACGGGACCGCATCCGACTTGCGCGGATCGATCTCCAGACCCTGCCGCAGCGCGCGGGCCAGCGCCTTGAAACTGCTTTCGGCAATGTGGTGGTTGTTCTCGCCATACAGCGTCTCGACATGCAGCGTGATGCCGCCCGCCTGGGCGAAGGCCTGGAACCATTCCTTGAACAGTTCGGTATCGAAATCGCCCAGCTTCGGGCGCGAAAAGGCGACCTTCCAGATCAGGTAGGGGCGGTTCGAGATATCCAGCGCCACCCGGGTCAGGGTCTCGTCCATCGGAATGAGCGCCGATCCATAGCGCGTGATACCTGCGCGGTCGCCCAGGGCTTCGGAAAAGGCCGTGCCGATGGCGATACCGACGTCTTCGGTGACATGATGGAAATCGATGTGCGTATCGCCTTTCGCGCGCACTTTCAGGTCTATCAGGCTGTGCCTGGAAAGCTGCTCCAGCATGTGATCCAGAAACCCGACACCCGTCGAGACATCATAGTTGCCGCCCCCGTCGAGATTCAGTTCGACTTCGATCTCGGTTTCCTTGGTGCGGCGTTCATAGCTGGCGGTGCGCATGGCGATGCCCTTCGATGCGGAGGATGGCGGCTCTATAGCAGCACTGACCGGTTCCGTTCAACGAAAGGCGTTGCAACGCCTGCAGGGCATGTCACCTTGGAGCAACAGAAACAGGAAGCAGGTCGCATCATGCGCTTTTTTCAGCCCATCAGGTTCTGCGCGCTGGCAATGCTGGTGTCGCTCGGTCTGCCGCCGACCGCCCGCAGTGCTGACCGGGACCAGATCGCACAGGAGATCCTGTTGCGGTCGGGCGATATCGGCGTCAACAGGCCTGTGCATGTCGAGAACCGTCCGCTGATCGAAAAGGCCATCCTGGATTTCTACGAAGCCCGATCTTGGCGGCCGATCTGGTTTGCCTCGTCCGACAGGGACCACAAGCGGCTGAAGGGCGCGCTGCGGATTCTCGCCGACGCCGGACGGGAAGGGCTGACTCCGTCCGAGTATGTGCTTTCGTTCACACCCGAGATGCTGGATGAACTGGACGACAGCACGCCCGCCGCCACGCTCGCGGCCATGGATATGGCAGCAACGGCACAGGTGCTGACGTACGCCAGGGACGTTTCGGTCGGACGGCGCGATCCGAACCGCACCGACCCGAACGTGTTTCTTCCCGTCCGCCCCTTCGATCTGACCGCATTCCTGCAGCGGCTGGCCGATCCGCAGGCCGAGGTGGCCGGCCTGCTCACCCGCATCGCCCCCGAACACCCCGAATATCAGGCACTGAAGGCCGCCCTGCCGCGCTATCGCGAGATGGCGGAAAAGCCGGTGGCACCCGTCCTCGCCGAGGGTCCGGCGCTGAAACCCAACGACAGCGGTGCACGCGTCGAAGCGCTGATCCAGCGGCTGGTCTACTGGGAGTTCCTGGCGGCCGAGCAGGCGGACGCATCCTCGATCACACCTGAAGTCGCCGGTGCACTGCGCCGGTTCCAGCGGCAGAACGGACTGGATGACGATGCCGTCGTCGGCGAAGCGACGCGGACCGCCCTGAACCGGACGGCTGCCGACCGCCTGCAGCAGATCGCCCTGAACATGGAACGCTGGCGCTGGCTGCCGGAAGATCTGGGCAAGCACCATGTGCGCGTGAACATCGCCGGATTCGAGACCATGACGGTTGAGTTCGGCAAGGTGACGAACCGGATCAGGTCCGTCGTCGGCAAGAACTACCGGATGACGCCGTCCTTCTCGGACCGGATCCTGTATATCGAGGTCAATCCGACCTGGACCGTACCGCCGAAGATCGCCGCGAAAGACCTGTTGCCCAAGATCAAGGCCGACCCCGATTTCCTGAAGAAGGGTCGCTATGAGGTCTATTCCGGCTGGACCGCGGATGCGAAACCGGTGCCGATCGACAGCATCGACTGGTCGCAGCTCTCCGCGACGAACTTCCCCTACAGGCTGCGCCAGAGCGCCGATCTGAACAACGCGCTGGGAGAGGTGAAGATCATGTTTCCCAACCGCTTCGACGTCTACCTGCATGACAGCCCGGCACGCAGCCTCTACCAGAAGGTGGTGCGCACCTTCTCGTCCGGCTGCGTACGGCTTGAAAAACCCTTCGAACTGGTCACCTGGCTGATGGCCCGGGGCGGCGGACCCGGCCCGGACAAGATCGACGAAATCCGCCGGAGCCGCGCGACCACCGTCGTCCGGCTCGGCACCCCGATCCCGGTACACCTGATCTATGCCACGGCCTGGGCCGACGAAGACGGCACGATCAGCTTCCGCGAGGACGTCTACGAGCGCGATGCACTGCTGGTCAGGGCGCTGGCCGGTCCCGGCGGACCTATCTGAACGCCGTTTCCATCTCCCGGCGGAAGGCGACCGTCGGGTCCTTGGCGTCGAAGTCCACATCGTCCCAGGTCACGAAACCGTCTTGGGGGATGTCCCGCTTCAGCTTCATGCCGTGCGCCAGACCCAGCGGCAGCACGCCGGCCTTCAGGGATTCATCGGCGCGCATCAGCTTGCCGTAGACGGTGAAGCCGCCTTCGCCGTCCAGCATCTCTCCGGCTTTCAGCTTTCGCTTGGCCGTTGCGGCCACATCGCCACGGAAATCCAGCGACTCACCCGTGGCTTCCCCGCGCAGCGCGACCGAGGCCACCGAGATACCCAACTCCAGCCCGATCAAGTGATAGGGCCGCCACAGCGCGCCGTAGTCGCCCGTGTCATCGACCACCAGCCCATAGTCGGAGAAGCAGTTCCGCACATATTCGTCGGGGGCCTTGAAGGTGACATAGGTGCCCCAGCGCAGATCGTTGGGCACCGGCACGCCGTCATGGGTCTCGCAGGAGACGACCTCGACGGTGCCTTCATGTTCCAGGATGCCGCCGACATTGTGCGGGCGCAGGATCGAGCACAGTTCCTCGACCGCAGCGGGCGGAAACCGAAGCCCGTGCGACTGCGGGGTCAGACCGCACGCGTTGGAGACCGCCGCCATCTCGATCGCCGACTTGGTACCGTCGAGGAACGAATTGAACATCTGCGGGTTCATGCCCGATGCCTTCGCGCGCTCCGGCGTCAGACCGTAATGGTCCCAGACCGTGTCCGGGGTGGAGCGATGGTAGACCGGACGGTACTTCGTACCTTTGCCCGCACAGACGACCTCCAGCCCGATGGCGCGCGCCCAGTCGACCTGCTCGGAAATCAGGGCAGGCTGATCGCCGTAGGCCATGGAGTAGACGACACCCGCCTCCTTCGCGCGGCGCGCCAGCAGCGGTCCGGCCAGCACGTCGGCCTCGACATTCACCATCACCACGTGGCGCTTGTGCTTGAAGGCCGCCAGCGCGTGGCGGATACCGACCGCCGGGTTGCCCGTCGCATCGATGACGACGTCCAGCCCGTCCGCTGCGATCAACGCCATCGCATCCTGTCCACACCATGTCTTGCCGGTCTTCAGGGCGTCGGCGGCATCCCGCGCGTCGATCTGCGCATCCGGCCAGCCGGTATGGCGGCAGCTTTCGGCAGCGCGCCCTTCCGCCATGTCGATCACGCCCAGCAGATGCATGCCCGGCGTCCGGCGGCACTGCGCCAGGAACATCGACCCGAACTTCCCCGCACCGATCAGCCCCACACGCACCGGCTTCACGGCCTCGTCGGCCTCGCGCAAAAGTCGATAAAGGTTCATGGCATGTGTCCTCCCCCTCAGGTTTCGGCCCGAACATACCACCCTTGCGGCGTCTGGGAATTGGTCAATGGGCGGTCCCTGCACTATCTTTCATCCAGCAACAGAACGTTTCCAAGAGGTTGATCATGAGCACCGATCCCATCGTCATCACAGGTATGGCCCGGACCCCCATGGGCGGCTTTCAGGGCGAACTGGCTGGGCAGACCGCCAGCGAACTGGGGGCTGCGGCGATCGCGGCGGCGCTGGATCGTGCGGGAGTGGACGGCGCGGATGTGGATGAGGTGATCATGGGCAATGTGCTGCCCGCCGGTCAGGGGCAGGCCCCGGCGCGGCAGGCGTCGAAAGGCGGCGGCATTCCCGACGCCACCGGCTGCACGACCATCAACAAGATGTGCGGATCCGGCATGAAGGCCGCGATGCTGTCCAACGACCTGCTGCTGGCCGGAGTGAACGATATCATGGTCGCTGGCGGCATGGAGAGCATGACCAACAGCCCCTACCTGCTGCCCAAGGCCCGCGACGGCTACCGGCTGGGCCATGCCGAGGTGAAGGATCACATGTTCCTGGACGGGCTGGAAGATGCCTATGACAAGGGCCGCCTGATGGGCACCTTCGCCGAGGATTGCGCCCAGCATTACCAGTTCACCCGCGAGGCCCAGGACGAATATGCCATCCGCAGCCTGAAACGCGCGCAGGCCGCACAGGCCGAGGGTGCGCTGACCGGCGAGATCGCCGCCGTCACCGTGAAGACCCGAAAGGGCGAGGTCACCATCGATTCCGACGAACAGCCGCGCAATGCCAACCTCGACAAGATCCCGCAACTGAAGCCCGCCTTCCGCAAGGACGGTACGGTGACGGCGGCGAACTCTTCCTCGATTTCCGACGGCGCGGCGGCGCTGGTGATGATGCGCCAGTCCGAGGCCGAGAAGCGCGGCCTCACGCCCCTGGCGCGGATCCTGGGCCACACCAGCCATGCGCAGGAGCCGGCATGGTTCACCACCGCGCCGGTGCACGCGATCACCAGGCTGTATGACAAGCTGGGCTGGACCGACGCGGACGTCGATCTGTACGAGATCAACGAGGCGTTCGCCGTCGTGCCCATGGCCGCGATGAAGGAACTCAGCCTGGACGCCGAGAAGGTGAATGTGAACGGCGGGGCCTGCGCCCTGGGCCATCCCATCGGCGCATCCGGCGCGCGGATCATGATCACGCTGATCAACGCGCTGCAGACACGTGGCCTGAAACGCGGCGTCGCCGGCATCTGCATCGGAGGCGGCGAGGCCACGGCCATCGGTCTCGAACTGGTGAACTGACGCAGCGTCGGTTAATCTGTCCCCCGGGCGTTTTCTGGCTGGGGGGCCATCATGTCGATCATCAGACTTTCCGTCCTGGGGGACGGGATCTACGCGCCCGATTCCGCGGGCAATCTGGACTATCGCGACTACAGCGCACAACGCGGCGCGGGACAGCGCGGCACCGGCAAACTGGGCAAGATCGAACGCCCGGCCATGCCCGATGACAGCCATCCGCTGGCACGCTATCTGGCGCGCAGCCTTGCCATCGAGGCGGCGAACCTGCCCGCTGACAAGCCGGTCACGATCATGGTGCACGGGTTTCAGTTCGACCCGGCAATGACCGTGGTGCGCCCGCCGCACCATCACAAGGCCGACAACCCGCACGCCCGTGTCTATCACTTCGAACCCACCGACGAAGTGACCGAGATGCGCCACCATTCCACCAGCTGGCCGGTCGGGCTGGGCTATGCCGACGGTGACGCCGGCGCGGAAGGCCTGTGCATCGCCTTCGGCTGGTACTCGAACCCCGGTTTCTTCTCGTCGCTGTTCGACCACGGGCTGAATTTCTACGCCAAGGCCTATCTGGCGGCGGAAGATACAGCCTGGTATCTCGCCATGGTTGCGGAAATCGTGACGCGGTTGCTCGATCGACCGGTGGATATCTTCTGCCACAGTCTCGGGTCCCGCGTGGTGATCCGCGGACTGGCGCAGTCGGCCGCGCTGGCCATGCCGGATACGGTCGTCGGCACACCGACGCCACAGCCCGTCCGCGACAGCCTGACCGCGATGCTGAACCGGCTGGACCGCGTGATCATTCTGGCCGGGGCCGAGAAGGTGCTGGAAGGGCAGTTGATGATGCAGCGGCTGAACCTCTGGCAGATTGCCGACGTCCCGAACCGCCGGGCCCCGCATTTCTACAACATCGTCAGCCGCGAGAACGACGTGCTGGACAAGCTGGGCGAGAATTTCGGCCCGACTGCCGCCGGTTCGAAACAGGTCGTCGGCCACAACGGGCTGGAGAAACGCGATCCGCTCTGGGTCGACATGCAGTTCGACGACCCGGACGTCGCGCGCTGGTTCAACGATCGCGGCTTCGTCATCAGCGGCGACAACGACTCATCGATCTTCGCTGTGCTGGATCACTGGATCCACTACACCTGGCGCGAGAACATGCGTGTCTATACGGACATGCTGCGCAATCGCGACGCCTGGAAACTGGGCGATCTGAAAGTCATCAACGCGATACCGGGCGGGCGCATCTTCGACCGCGTGCACCTGATGCGCGGACCGTCATCCCACGCGCCATGGGAAGTCGACCTGCCCGGCGGTTAGAGCCGTCACTTCTCTGGCAGAATCACCGACTCTCGGACTGTCACCCCCGTATTATCCGGGGGCCTTGCTGCATCTCCGGCACGCGCGCCGTTCGCTTGGTCGTCCGTTGCCCCCGCACGCAGGTGGCGATGACAGCCTGTGCGTTTGACGGTCGCCGTTCCCAGTCGCTGTCAGATAGTTGTCAGGCCGCCTTCTTCAGGAAGCGGGTGCCCAGCGTTTCGGCGATCTGGACCGTGTTCAGCGCCGCGCCCTTGCGCAGGTTGTCGGAGACGACCCAGAGGTTCAGACCGTTCTCGACCGTCGAATCCTCGCGGATACGGCTGATGAAGGTCGCATAGTCGCCCACGCAGTCGATCGGCGTGATGTACTGGTCGTCCTCGGGGCGGTCGACGACCATGCAGCCCGGTGCCTCCCGCAGCAGTTCGCGGCATTCGTCCGCCGACAGCGGCTCTTCCAGTTCCAGATTGATCGCCTCGGCATGGCCGACAAAGGTCGGCACGCGCACGCAGGTCGCGGTCAGCTTGATCTTCGGATCCATGATCTTCTTGGTCTCGACCATCATCTTCCATTCTTCCTTGGTCGAGCCGTCGTCCAGGAACACGTCGATATGCGGGATGACGTTGAAGGCAATCTGCTTGGTGAACTGCTGCGGTTCCTTCGTCTGATTGACGTAGATCGACTTGGTCTGGTCGAACAGTTCGTCCATCGCCGCCTTGCCCGCGCCCGACGTCGACTGGTAGGTCGAGACCACGATGCGCTTGATCTTCGCCCGGTCGTGGATCGGCTTCAGCGCCACGACAAGCTGCGCCGTCGAACAGTTCGGGTTGGCGATGATGTTCTTCTTCGTGTAGCCCGCCAGCGCGTCGGCGTTGACCTCGGGCACGATCAGCGGGACATCGGGGTCCATGCGGAAGGCCGACGAATTGTCGATGACGATGCAGCCCTTCGCCGCGGCCTTCGGTGCATATTCGGTGGCGATGGAACCGCCCGCCGAGAACAGGGCGATGTCGGCGCGCGCGAAATCGAAGTCGTCGAGGACTTCGCATTTCAGGGTCTTCTCGCCGAAAGTGACCTCGCGCCCCCTGGACCGCTTGCTTGCGACCGCGATGACTTCATCGGCGGGGAACATGCGTTCGTCCAGAATGTTCAGCATCTCATGGCCCACATTGCCAGTGGCGCCCACGACGGCGACGCGATAGCCCATCGGAATATCCTTCTGTCGATAGTCTGAAACCGGCCGATCCGCCGGGAAGCCGCTACATACGCCTCCACCCGGTCCGAATCAAGAAACCGGACACGCGAAACCTGCCCGGGCGGTTGCCTGCGCCGCTATGAACCTAGAGCGTTTTTCGTTTTCATGGAATCACCATGAAAACGAAATAACGCAACTCGCACAGGTAGTTGCCATTCTTGA
>NZ_JBLXDV010000012.1:0-122505 GCF_048263705.1 Minwuia sp.
CAGCCAGCATGTTGAATCAGAACCAGACTGATTTGGGAATCCTAAATCGATTCAATCAAATATGGGGACGCTCTAGAGCCCGCCCATCTCGCAGATGATATCCCAGGCGTCCTTCGGGATCGGCATCACCGACAGGCGCGACTGCTTGATCAGGGGCAGGTCGGCAAGGCGTTCCTCAGCCTTCACATCGGCCAGCGTGACCGGCTGCGGGAACGGCTTCACGGCCTTGACCGTGACCATGCCGAAGCGGCCCTTCTCGTCGGTCGGATCGGGGCGGTATTCCTCGATCACCTCGACGATGCCGACGATCTGTTTCTCGTTCACCGAATGATAGAAGAAGCCCAGGTCGCCGACCTTCATGGCCTTCATGTTGTTGGAGGCCTGATAGTTGCGGACGCCGTCCCAGCCTTCGCCTTCGTCGCCCTTCTTCACCTGATCGTCCCAGCCCCAGGTGTTCGGCTCCGATTTGAACAGCCAGTAGTTCATCAGCCGCCACTCTTTTCGCGGATCATGTTGATGATGCCGGAGAAGTCCATGGCACCCTTTTCCATGGCCTCGGCGTACTGGCTGTAGAGTTCCTGCGCCTCGCTGCCCATGTGGGTGGCCGTGCCGGTGTCGCTGGCCGCGGCCTGTGACAGGCGCAGGTCCTTCAGCATGTTCTCGGCGGTGAAGCCTGCCTGATAGTCGCGGTTGGCCGGGCTGGTCGGCACCGGACCCGGGACCGGGCAATAGGTGTTGATCGGCCAGCACATGCCGGACGAGGTCGATGCGATGTCGAAGAAGGTCTGGTGATCCAGCCCCAGCTTCTCGGCCAGCACAAAGGCCTCGCCGGCTGCGATCATGGTGATCCCAAGCACCATGTTGTTGCAGATCTTGGCCGCCTGACCGTTGCCGACGCCACCCGCATGCACGATCTTGCCGCCCATCACGTCCAGAATCGGTTTCACCTTCTCGAATGCCTGGTCGGTCGCACCGCACATGAAGGTCAGCGTGCCCGCCTCGGCACCGCCGACACCGCCCGAGACCGGCGCATCCACCATGGCCTTGCCCGCCTGGCGGGCGACCTCGGCGACTTCGCGCGCCGTCGCCACGTCGATGGTCGAGCAATCGATGAAGACGGTGCTGTCGTCGGAGCAGGCAATCAGCCCGTCCTCGCCCAGATAGACCGCGCGGACGTGGTCGCCCTTGGGCAGCATGGTGCAGACGAACTCGACGCCTGACGCTGCGGCGGTCGCGGAGTCCGCTGCCGTGCCGCCAGCTTCGACGACACGGGCTACCGCGTCCGCCGACAGGTCGAAGCACTTCACCTCGTGCCCCGCCTTGACGAGGTTGATGGCCATCGGCCCGCCCATGTTGCCGACACCGACAAATCCGATCTTCGCCATGCTTGCTCTCCCCGTGCAGCTTGTCTTCAGAATCTGTGGCTAATAAAGCCGATCCCGGTAGGCCTGCTCAAGCTGCTTCTCGGCTTCCGCCTCGTTTATCTGCTGATCCAGCTGGTCGGCGATCATGCGCGACAGGGACGGCAGCACCTTGCGGTCCACCTGCGCCTCCTCGTCCCAGATCTTCGAGCGGATGATGGATTTGGCGCAATGCAGGAAGGTCTGCTCGACATGGATGACGATGGCGCTGATGGGCAGCTTGCCCTTCACTTCCATCTGCGCGAGCAACTCGGGGTCGGTGGAAATCTCGGCCTTGCCGTTCACGCGCAAAGTCTCGCGCACGCCGGGGATCAGGAAGATGCAGGCCACGTCCGGGTTCTGCACGATGTTGATCAGCGTATCGATCCGGTTGTTGCCGGGCCGATCGGGGATCGCGATGGTGCTGTCGTCGATGACATGAACGAAACCCGCCGGATCGCCCTTCGGCGAGACATCGCCGCGTCCGTCGGCATCCGCGCTCGACAGGATCAGAAACGGCGACAGCGAGATGAAGTGCCTGCAATGCTTGTCCAGCTTGCCGATGGCCTTGGCCGCGGCACGCCCGCTGGCTTCGCCGTAGAGCGCGCGCAGACCCTCCTCGGTGGTGATGAGGTGCTCGGTCATGGGCGCTCCTTTCAGGGCCGGATTCAGGTGGCGGTGATCTTTCGCGCCCTGGGCAGGATCAGCGCCGACATCACGACACCGGCCGCCGCCGCGGACAGGATGAAGAACAGCGTCTCGAAGCCATAGGCATCGTGCACCGTGCCGATCAGCTTGGGCACCACGGCGGCGACCAGCAGGGCGATGACGAACTTCACCGCGAAGACATTGCTGCGCCAGGCCGACTTGGTGTGCCGGGTGACGATGGTGTCATGGATCGGGATCTCGCCGAAGACGACCATCATCATGATGATGCCAACGAAGATCGCGGGCAGGCCGGTCAGGGTCGCCATGACGGCGAAGGCGGGTACCTGCAGGAAGGCGACGATCAGCAGGATTGTGCGCGGGCTGTAGCGGTCCACCAGCCGCCCCACGACGATCTGCGCAAAGCTGGCGATGGCGAAGACCGCGCCGGTGATCAGACCGATGCTCTTCAGATCCGTGGTAACCGCGATCAGCCGTTCCTCGAACAGTTTCGGCAGGGCGAAGCTGACGGTGTGGAAGACGATACCGCCGAACAGGATGGTCAGGATCAGCGCGATGGCGACGCGGATCAGTACGCTCCATTCCAACTCGGACTGGTCGGGGTCGATGATCGGCTTCTTCGCGGCGGCGGGCATCCGGGCCTCGTTGCGCACGAACAGGATATAGGCGATGCCGAACAGGACGGCGATGCAGCCCGGCAGGATGAAGGCGGCGCGCCAGCCCGACAGTTCCACCAGAATGCCGGTTGCCAGCGGGGCGACGGCAATGCCCATGTTGCCCCAGACACCGTTGATGCCCAGCGCCAGGCCGACCTTCTGCTTGCCGTGCACCACCATGGCAATGCCGACAGGATGATAGATCGCGGCGAACATGCCGATCAGGAACAGGGCCAGCATCATCTGGTTGGCGCTGTCGGCGAAGCCCATGGCGATGGCCGACAGGCCGATGCCGATGAAGAAGACCGACATCATGCCCTCGCGCGACCACTTGCCGGCCAGCCAGCCCGCAGGCAGGGAAAACGCGCCGAAGGCGACGAAGGCTGGCGTGGCCAGTTCGGCCAGCTGCCCGTAGGTCATGCCGTCCATGCCCACCAGCGCAATCGCGGCGGTGGCGAAGATCAGCATGAACATGTGATCGAACAGATGCCCGATGTTCAGAAAGAAGAACCCGACCCGCGCCCGCGCCCGGTCCGATCGGTCGCTCGCCCGGTCTTCCGCCGTCTCCGCCGACGATGTCGCAATATCAGCCATGGAGTCAGATATACCGCAGTCCGGCGACGGCTGCCATGCCATCTCGGCAGGTGACCGATTACTTATTCTCGGGGTCGGCTCAGCCGGATCGTCGCCGCGCGTGGCGGTTTGTTGAGACATCATCGCACACTCTCTCGCGTTCCGGGATCCCCGTACAGGGCGGGGACAGGCCCGATCTCGACCTCGGCGGATAGTGAAACCTGTCACGGTTTGTGCCGATGCAGGCGCTGTGCGTGATGGTTTGTGGAGAGGCCATCATACACTCCTCCGCGTTCCGAGATCCCCGCACGGGGCGGGGACAGGCTCGATCCCGGAACCCAGCGGATGGCGAAACATGTCGCAGTTTGTGCCGATGTAGACGCCGCACTGGGCAGCGGGATCAAGTCCCGCTGCGCGTGATGGTTTGTGGAGAGGCCATCATACACTCTCCCCCGTTCCGGGACTCGATCCCGGAACCTAGCGGGCGGTGAAGCCTGTCACGGTTTGCGCAGGTGGGAACGCCGCACCGGGCAGCCTGGCAGCGGAGTGTGGGGTAAACTTTGATCAAGCCCCGCTGCGCGGGGTGGTTTCACGTTGCCGCGTGCATCGATGCCCTGCCGCTCGTGTCAGACCTGCTTCTTCTCGGGCTCGGGCAACACCGTGCGGATGTGCAGTTCGCGCAACTGTCGTGGCGTGGCTTCGGCGGGGGCGCCCATCAGCAGGTCTTCGGCCTGCTGGTTCATCGGGAAGGCGACGATCTCGCGCAGGTTCGGCTCGTCCAGGATCAGCATGACGATGCGGTCGACACCGGGGGCGATGCCGCCATGGGGCGGCGCGCCGTAGCGCAGCGCGTTCAGCATGCCGGAGAAATCCTTCTCCACCTGCTCGGCCTCATAACCCGCGATCTCGAACGCCTTCAGCATGATGTCCGGGCGGTGGTTCCGGATGGCGCCCGAGGACAGTTCCACGCCGTTGCAGACCACGTCGTACTGGTAGGCCTTGATCTGAAGCGGGTCCATGGTCTCCAGCGCTTCCATGCCGCCCTGGGGCATGGAGAATGGATTGTGCGAGAATTCGACCTTTTTCTCGTCCTCGTCCCATTCATACATCGGGAAATCGACGATCCAGCAGAATTTGAACTGTTCGCGCTCCAGCAGTTCCAGCTGGTCGCCGACGCGCACCCGCGCCTTGCCGGCCAGATTGGCGGCACCGGCGGCCTTATTGCAGGCGAAGAACACGGCGTCGCCGTCAGACAGCCCGCAGTCGGACTTGATCTGAGCCACCCGGTCGTCGTCCAGGTTCTTGGCGATGGGGCCGCGCGGCCCGTCCTCGCCGAAGATGATGTAGCCCAGGCCGCCAGCGCCTTCCGCACGCGCCCAGTCGTTCATCTGGTCGTAGAAGCGGCGCGGCTGGGATGCGGCACCGGGGGCCGGTATCGCGCGCACGACTGCACCGTTGGCCACGGACTTGGCAAACAGGCCGAAGCCGCTGTCGCGGAAGCTTTCGGTCACGTCACAGATGTCCATGGCTTCCGGCAGACGCAGGTCCGGCTTGTCGGTGCCGTACTTCAGCATGGCATCGGCGAAGGGGATGCGCGGGAAGGGTTTGGTGGTCACGGGCCAGTCGCTGAAGGCTTCGAACGTGCCGGTCAGCACGGGCTCGATGGCCTGGAAGACGTCCTCCTGCTCGACGAAGCTCATTTCGATGTCGAGCTGATAGAACTCGCCGGGGCTGCGGTCGGCGCGGGCATCCTCGTCGCGGAAGCAGGGTGCGATCTGGAAATAGCGGTCGAAGCCCGAGATCATCAGCAATTGCTTGAACTGCTGCGGCGCCTGCGGCAGGGCGTAGAACTTGCCGGGATGCATGCGGCTGGGCACCAGAAAGTCGCGCGCGCCTTCGGGGCTGGAGGCCGTCAGGATCGGCGTCTGGAATTCCATGAAGCCGCCCTCGGTCATGCGGCGGCGGATGTCTGCGATGATCTTCGCGCGCATGGTGATGTTGCGGTGCATGCGCTGCCGGCGCAGGTCCAGGAAACGGTAGGTCAGGCGGATGTCTTCGGGATATTCCTGATCGCCGAACACGGGCATCGGCAGGTCGCCGGTCGCGTTCTGCACGTCGATGCGCTCGATCCGGACCTCGATCTCGCCGGTCGGCAGATCCGGGTTGATCGCTTCGGCATCACGGGCCACGACCCGGCCCGTCACCGTGATCACGCTTTCGGAACGTGCGCCGTCCAGTTCGGCGAAACCGGCCTCGCCCGTCTCGACCACGCACTGGGTCAGCCCGTAATGGTCGCGCAGGTCCACGAACAGCAGGTTGCCGTGGTCGCGCTTGCGATGCACCCAGCCCGACAGGCGGACGGTTTCGTTCTCGTGTTCGCGGCGCAGTTCGCCGCAGGTATGGCTGCGATAGGCGTGCATGGGTCTGACCAGTTCGGGAAGGAATGAGTTACTGCATCGGGTCTCTGCGGCGGAACGAACATCTGCCGCCCTGCCTTGTCAAGATCAAGACTGCCGTGCCGGTGAATCTGTGCTATCTGCGGCAGATGCAGATTATCACCGAAACCGAAGAACTGGCGGCCTATGTCGCGTCGCTGGCCGGACAGCCCTATGTGGCCATCGATACTGAATTCCTGCGCGAAAGCACCTACTGGCCGCTGCTGTGCCTGGTACAGCTTGCGGGCCCCGAGGACGAAGGTGTCATCGTCGATCCGCTGGCCAAGGGCAATGACCTGAAACCGCTCTACGACCTGCTGTACGACCCGTCGATCGTGAAGGTCTTCCACGCGGCGCGTCAGGACATCGAAATCTTCGTGCACGAAGGCGGCGAGGTGCCCCTGCCGCTGTTCGATACGCAGGTGGCGGCGATGGTCATGGGCTTTGGCGAACAGATCGCCTATGACGCGCTGGTCCAGAAGCTGGCGGGCGAACATATCGACAAGTCCAGCCGCTTCACCGACTGGTCGCGCCGCCCGCTGACCGACAAGCAGCTTTCCTATGCGTTGTCCGATGTCACGCACCTCAGGACGGTCTACGCGCGCATGCTGGATGAACTGGAACAGTCCGGGCGGACCGAATGGGTGCAGGGCGAGATGGATGTGCTGGCCGAGCGCGGCACCTATATCGTCGAACCGGAAGACGCCTGGAAACGCCTGAAGACGCGCACCAACAAGCCACGCTTTCTGGCCATGGTTCAGGCGCTGGCCGCCTGGCGCGAAACCGAGGCAAAGAAACGGAACCTGCCGCGCAACCGGGTGATCCGCGACGAATCGCTGATGGAAATCGCGTCCGATCCGCCCAAGAGCCTCGATCAGCTGGCGAAGGTGCGGGGTTTCAATCGCAAGATGGCGGATGGCCCGTTCGGTTCGGCGATCCTGAAGCTTTCCGAGGACGTGCTGTCGCAGCCGAAGGAAAGCTGGCCGAAACTGCCGAGGCAGATGCCGCCCGATCCGGCGCTGGCACCCATCGTTGAACTGCTGAAGGTTCTGCTGAAGCGGAAATGCGCTCAGCACAATGTGGCGCAGAAATTGGTCTGCCCCTCCGCCGATTTGGAAAAGATCGCGGCGGCAGACGATGCCGACGTTCCCGCCTTGCAGGGCTGGCGACGCGCGGTCTTCGGCGATGCCGCGCTTGATCTGAAGGCGGGACGGATCGGCCTGGCCATCCGGGACGGTGAAGTCGTCGAGATCGCGCCCGACACGACGGCATGAACGAACTGGCCGTCCAGGCCGACGCGCTGCTGACGCAACAGACACTGATCCTCGCCATTATCGCCCTCGCAACGGGTCTGGTGCGCGGGTTTGCCGGCTTCGGTGCGGCGATGGTCTTCGTGCCGCTGGCCAGCATCTTCGTTGCGCCGCAGACGGCGGTGATCACGCTGTGGCTGATGGATTTCGTGATCGTGCTGCCGCTGACAGTCACGGGTTTCCGCAACTGCAACTGGTCGGAGATCCGACCCCTGTTCGCGGGCGCGGTGATCGGCGTCCCGCTTGGGGTGTGGACACTGGCCACGACGCCGGAAGAACCGCTGAAATGGATCATTTCGATCCTGGTGCTCGGGGCCGTCGTCGGTCTGGCAAGCGGATACAGGCGCAGGAAACCCATGCCGGTGCCCGGCATCGTGGCCGTCGGCACGGCAGCAGGCATGGGCAGCGGCATCGCCGGCCTTTCGGGCCCGCCGGTCATCGTCTTCTGGGCCGGCAGCGAGACCACGCCGGCACAGATGCGCATGAACATCTTCGCCTTCTTCGGACTGACGGGGATGATGGCAGGTGCCATGCATCTCTGGTTCGGTCTGTTCACGCCGGAACGGCTGTTGCTGGCGGCGCTGCTGGCACCCGCCTACGCGCTGGCGATCTGGTCGGGCAGCAAGGCGTTCGGCTTCGCATCGGAGCGGGCCTTCCGCATCTTTGCCCTCAGCCTGTGCACCGCGGCGGCCATCATGGTGATGCCGGTCTGGTCGTGACACGCCGGTTGCCGGATTCGCAGGTTTCCCTTTGCGTCACGACATGTAACTGACTATCGTTCACTTAACCAAAATGACCCATCACTTCGGGGAGTCGAAATCATGGCTGTGATTGATCAGGAACTGGAATCCAATGGTGGATACCCGCGTGCCGGGTCCGAGGATCTGGCGCATCTGCCGGGCAATCCGCCGAAGATTCCGCTGCTCGGCACGATCCGCTTCATCAAGGACCCGCTGGGCACCACGATGAAGGCGCATGCCGACTACGGCAATGTCTACAAGTCGAAGACCTTCATGCAGTGGTCGGTGTCCATGCTGGGGCCGGACGCGCTGGAGATGGTGCTGATGGACCGGGAGAAGAATTTCTCCTCGCGTGCCGGATGGCACCACATGCTCAGCCGTCTGTTCTCCGACGGGTTGATGCTGCGTGACTTCGACGATCACCGCGCCCATCGCAAGGTGATGCAGGTCGCCTTCAAGCCCGGACCGATGAAGGACTATCTGCTGCGCATGAACGGCGGCATCGAACAGCGTCTGGATGCGTGGGGGAAGACGCCCGAGTTCAAGTTCTATCCGCAGATCAAGCAGCTGACCCTCGACATGGGGGCAAGCGTCTTTCTGGGCATCGATGCCGGGCCAGAGGCACAGAAGATCAATCAGGCGTTCGTGGACGAAGTGGCGGCCTCCATCGCGGTCATCCGCAAGCCGGTGCGCGGTTTCGCCATGCACAGGGGCGTCGAGGCCCGCAAGTTCCTGAACGGGCTGTTCGCCGACCTGATCGTCGAACGCCGGGCGGCGGGGGAGCAGGGCGAGGACATGTTCAGCCAGCTCTGCTACGCCGAATCCGACGAAGGCCAGATGCTGACCGATCAGGAAATCATCGATCACATGAACTTCCTGCTGATGGCCGCCCATGACACGACCACCAGTTCGCTGACCACCATGATGTGGGCGCTGGCCGCGCATCCGGAGTGGCAGGAGCGCCTGCGCAAGGAGATCACGGAAATCGGCGGCGCGCATTTGTCCTATGAAGACATCGCGAAGATGGAAAACGCCGAACGCGTCTTCAAGGAAGCGCTGCGGATGATTCCGCCGGTGCCCTTCATCCCGCGCCGTGTGGTGCGCGACTTCGAATTCGAGGGCAAGGTGATTCCGGCCGGATCGAACGTCTCTGTCAGCCCGGGCTACGTGCACATGATGCCGGAACTCTGGACCGATCCGGCGAAGTTCGATCCCGACCGCTTCAGCCCCAACCGCGCGGAAGACCGCAACCACAAGTTCGCCTGGGCGCCCTTCGGCGGCGGGGCGCACAAGTGCCTCGGCATCCACTTCGCCTACATGCAGGTGAAGGCCTTTGCCTTCCAGTTCCTGCAGCGCTTCCGCATCAGCCTGGAACCGGGCTACGAGCCGCAGTGGGCACGCATTCCGATTCCGAAGCCGCTGGACGGCCTGCCGGTGAAGATCGAGAAGCTGTAGCGGAGCCGCAGATCAGGTGCCGGGTGAGACCAGCCCGGTCGCCCTGCGTCCGGCCTCGGTCAGCGGCTTCATCTGGACCCGCTCGTCCGGTTCGCCGTCGATGCTGAGGTCCTGGCCTCTTGCGGGTGTGAACCCGTATTGCAGGTAGAGTTTCGGATCGCCGATCAGGACAACCAGATCCAGTCCCGCATCCTCGACAAGCCTGAGGCTCTGGTTGACCAGCGCCTTGGCCGCGCCGCGCCCCCGGTATGACGGCGCGACGGCGAGCGGACCGAGCAGCAGGGCCTTCACGCCGGCGACGGAACAGGGCCAGTACTGGATGGCCCCGATCATCAGGTCGCCGTCCCATGCGGCCAGGCCGTAGGTTTCAGCCTCCGCCACATCGTCGCGGAACCGGTAGGCGATCTTGGCGTGACGGTCGGGTCCGAATGACACGTCAAGCAAGGCGGGAAGTTCAGCCCGAGCGGCTGCGTCGAGGTGGGAAATGGTGAACATGGCGAAGGCTCTCGAATCGGGACGTTTGGCAGGCAGGTGTATCGTGCTGTCCGGCGGAGCCTGCGTCTGCGGCAGGCGTCCGGGCAGTGTCAGCTGCGTCGTCGTCGTATGATCCGTTGTCCATCCATGCTGCCATCTAACCGAAGCAATATCCGCGCGCAAAGCCTTTTCTGATTGCGTGATTGATCGGCGGGGCCTGCCGCCATAGGTTCTGGCTCAATATTTCTCCGGGGAAAACACACATGTATTATCGCGCCGACGAGCATCACGGTCTCAAGCACAATCCTTTCAAGGCGCTGGTCGCGCCGCGTCCCATCGGCTGGATCTCGACCCGCGATGCCGAAGGTCAGGTGAACCTCGCGCCCTTCAGCTACTTCAACGCCATCACCGATTTTCCGCCGACGGTCGTGTTCGGCTGCAACGGCGCACATCCGCAGGGCGGCATGAAGCACACGGTGGACAACGTGCGCGAAGCCGGGGAGTTCGTGGTCAACATGGTGACCTGGGATCTGAAGGATCACATGAACAAGACCGCCGCGCATCTGCCGCGCAACGAGAGCGAGTTCAAGGCAGCGGGCCTGACGCCGGTGGACTGCGAGATCGTGAAGGCACCGCGCGTGAAGGAATCGCCGGTCAATCTGGAATGCAGGCTGATCCAGGTCATCCAGTTGAAGTCATCCAACCCGAAGGTCATCAACAACATGGTCGTCGGCGAGGTCGTCGGGGTGCATATCGACGAACGGATCATCAAGGACGGGATGATCGATATCGCCTCCTACCAGCCGGTCGCGCGCCTGGGATACATGGACTATGCGGTGATCAACGAAACCTTCTCGATGGACCGGCCCGACTGATCAGACGGCATCTCAGGGCAGCGGCACACCGGCTTCGTTGAACGCCTGCTTCTGCCGCTCCGCCATCGTGTCGGCGTCGAAGTCCTCGATCATCTCGTGGAACATCCGGTACCAGTTGATCTCTGACTTCAGGTGCAGGAAGACACCACCGAGCCCGATGGCTGCGCGGTCCATGAAGACGAACTCACGGGGCGGGGTCACGCCGCCGCGTTCCTTCAGTTCGCGATGCACGCGTTCGGCCACGTCCTTGCCGTAGACGCCGTCGTCGCCGAACTCCTGGATCCGCCGGGGCCGGTCTTCCAGCAGGGGGGCGTAGACGAAGGCCGCCCAGAGATTCAACGTGTCGATGACCTCGTTGTTCAGGCCCTCGAACCCCCAGCTTTCGTAGGCGTGCACCGCCAGTTCCCGATCATCGTCGCGAATCGCGCGATAGAGGTCGATCACGCTTCCCACGAAAGTCGGCCTGAACGAACGGATGCAGCCATAATCCAGCAGGTTGATCGTCAGATCGTCGCGCACCGTGTAGTTGCCCAGATGCGGGTCGCCGTGGATCACGCCATAACCGTAGAACGGCACATACCAGGCCCGGAACATGTTGGTGGCCAGCGTGTTGCGCTCCTCGATGGGGGCGTCCTTCCAGTCGAGCAGGCGCTTGCCGTCCAGCCAGTTCATGGTCAGCAGCCGGTCGGTGGACAGATCGGGATAGACCTCGGGCACGTGCACGCCCGGCTCATCGGCCAGCATCAGGCGGTAGAGCGCCATGTGCTTCGCTTCCAGCCTGTAGTCCAGTTCCTCGCGCAGGCGGTCGCCGATCTCGGCATGGATGTTCGATGTGTCGATGGATTTGTCGTAGCGGCGATAGATGGAGAAGATCAGCTTGAGCTGTCTCAGGTCCGCGTCGACGGCCGATTTCATGTCCGGGTACTGCAGCTTGCAGGCGAGCCGGTTGCCGTCATGATCGGTCGCGCGGTGGACCTGACCCAGCGATGCCGCCGAGGCCGCCTCGCGATCGAAACTGTCGAACTTCCTGCGCCACGCCGGGCCGAGTTCGGACATCATCCGGCGCTTCACGAAAGCCGGGCCCATAGACGGGGCGTCGGCCTGAAGCTGCGCCAGTTCCTGGGCGTATTCCTTGGGCAGGGCCTCGGGGATCGTCGAAAGGATCTGCGCGACTTTCATCAGTGGTCCCTTCAGGCCGCCGAGTGCCGCCCGCAGGTCGCGCGCGTGATCGTCGCGATCGATCTTCACGCCCAGATAACGTTCGCCCGCCATCTTGGCCGCGAGTCCGCCCATTGAGCGCCCGACGCGCGCATAGCGCATCATCTGGGTGCCGAGGCCGTTTTCGCTGTCTGCCATGTTCTTTGCCACTTTCTGATCGGTACACCGTCAATGTGGTGCGTTCCGCATCGGATTTAACCGTGGCCAGGTTACGTTCGGGCCCGCCGGACAGATCAGCGCCCGCGGTCTTCCGGTTCCTCGACTTTCAGGCCGAGGCCTTTCAGCGCGTCGATCGGCTGCTGCTTCTGTGCCAGTCCCGCCTGGCGCATCAGCACGATGGCCACGCGCCGGTTGGCATCGGCATAGGGATTTTCGGTGACCAGAAGCTCCTGTGCCGCCTTGCCGGTGACCTGATCGATCCGCGTCTCGGGGACGCCCAGGTTGAGCAGGGCGCGGCGGCTGGCGTTGGCGCGGTCTGCGCTGAGCTCCCAGTTACCGTATCCATTGGTGGACCGGAACGGTGTGGCGTCCGTGTGGCCGGTGATCTTGATCTGGTTCGGCAGGCGTCCGATCACGTCGGAGACCAGCGTCAGGATCTGCTGCGTGTGGCCTTCCAGATCGGGGCTGCCCTTCTCGAACATGGACCGACCGTCCGAATCCACCAACTGGATGCGCAGTCCTTCCTCGGTCATGTCGACCATCAGGTTCTTGGCGAGCTCCTGAATTTCCGGCGGTGCCTCGTTGATGGCTTCCTCGATGGCGTCCATCGCCTCGTTGAAGGCTTCCTGTTCGCGACGGGCGAGCGCCTCGGCGATATCTTCCTCGTTGGGCTTGCCCTGGCGGCCTTCCTCGCGCTCGGTCGTGTCGGAGGCATTGTCGGAGATGCCTTCCTCGTCGACCTCGTCGCCGGCGGGATCGAACTTCTTGCCGTCCTCGTGGTTCTCTTCCTCGTCCTCGATGTCGCCGATCGAGACGACCACCGTCGGCAGTCCGGCGTCGGAAATCCGCGCACCGTCGCGCACCATCGTCTGCCCGCCCATGGCACCGCCCGAGCCGGACGTCTGCTGCGAGACGGCGGCCGGCGAGAAATAGTCGCCCAGTCCGGCGCGCTGTTCGTCGGTTGTCACGTTCAGCAGCCAGAGCAGCAGGAAGAAGGCCATCATCGCCGTTACGAAGTCGGCATAGGCGACCTTCCAGGCACCACCGTGATGGCCGTGGCCACCCTTGATGACCTTCTTGACGATGATGGGTTGTTCATTGCCTGCCATGACGGGAGCCGATCAGACCTTCGGTGCGTTTTCGACAGCCTCTTCCAGCTCCTTGAAGCTGGGGCGTTCGTGGCTGTAGAGGGTCTTGCGGGCAAATTCGACGGCGACCGCCGGGGCGTAGCCGTTCAGATAGGCCAGCATGCCGGCCTTCATGCACTGATAGTACTTGGTCTCGGCTTCCGCGTAGGCTTCCAGGCTCTTGCCCATCGGACCGACGAAGCCGTAGGCGAGAAAGATGCCCAGGAACGTGCCCACCAGCGCCGCCGCGATCTTGCCGCCCAGCACCTCGGGCGGCTCCGAGATGTACTGCATGGTGATGATGACGCCCAGCACGGCGGCGACGATGCCGAAGGCGGGCAGGCCGTCGCCGACCGTCGTGACCGCAGAGGAGATCGCATGCTGCTCGTGGTGATGGGTTTCGATGTCCTCGTCCATCAGGGCTTCCATCTCGTGGCTGTTCTCAGTGCCCATGGTCATCAGACGCAGGTAATCGCAGATGAATTCGACGGCGTGATGGTCTTTCATGAAATTCGGGAAGGCCGAGAAGATCGAACTCTTCTCCGGGTCTTCGATATGCGCTTCCAGTGCCAGCATCCCCTTGGCCTTGGCCAGCTTGAAGATCGTGTACTGCAGCGTCAGCAGTTCCTCATAGGCGTCCTTGTTGTAGGGTTTGCCCTTCAGGATCTTCTTGATCGACCCGAGGACGCCGAAGATCACGGTCTTCGGATTCGAGATGATGAACGCGCCCAGGGCAGAGCCGCAGATGATCACGACCTCCAGCGGCTGGATCAGGACTGCGAACGAGCCGTGAGGCAGATACCCGCCCAGCACTGAGCCGATCACGACCACGACGCCGATAATGAAGAACATTGGGTCACCCGAGAGGATTGGATTTCAACTGACCCGACTTTGCCACCTCTACAGTTAAGAACGCGTTAGCGATAAGAGCGGTCCGGCACGAGGCAACGGAATGGCCCGCAGCGATTCCCAAACGGTCCGTGACGTTCTAGAGTCGGGCCGAACGATCAGAGGGCGAGGGATTCGGGGTATTGGACCAACGGGAACTGCGTGATGTCTTCGGCTGTTTCGCGACAGGCATCACCATCATCACCACGCGTGAGGCAGACGGCACACCGGTCGGCCTGACGGCGAACTCCTTCAGTTCGGTGTCGCTCGATCCGCCGCTGATCCTGTTCAACCTGGAACGCGGGGCGAATTGCGCGTCGGCGTTCGTCGAGGGCGGAGCCTTCACGGTGAACATCCTGCGTCACGACCAGCAGGCGCAGTCGAACCATTTCGCCTCCAAGATCGAGGACAAGTTCGCCAGTGACGAATTTGTCTGGTCTGACGGCAAGAACGGCTGTCCGCGCCTCGTCCAGGCGCTGGCAAACCTGGAATGCGTCTGCACGTCCATGCATGATGGCGGCGACCATATCATCATCATCGGTCGCGTGACGGACACGAGCCGGAAGAAGTCCGGCGCGCCGCTGCTCTATTTCAAGGGTGGATATGCCGGACTGGAAGGTGAGTGGTAGGCCACAAAGGTCTCTAGTCGAGCAGTTTCTCGACCGCCTTTTTCGCTTCCTCCGGCAGTCCCTTCGTGATCGATGTGAACAGCAGGTCCGAAAGCTTCAGCCATGTCGGCGGGTTCGCGGCGATGCCGATCTCGAAGTGGAATTCGACCAAGCCGGATCCGGGCCGCTGCGATCCGCCGGGCGTGCCAAGTGCCGGGAAAACCGACCAGGGTCTGCTGTATCCTTCCGCACGCGGGGCGGGAGACAGGCCGCCCGTCCCGGGCAGACCCTTGTCCAGTCTGAAACTCACAAGCTCGAACTTCGGCTGCGGTCGGCGCTCGGAGTAGCGTTCGTGGGTGACGAAGTGCGCGGTGCGCACCGTTACCACGACCGCATGGGATCTTTCGGTGCCGCGTTCCGGGCGGAAGCCGTTGAGGTCGAGCCACAAGGGCCGGTACTTCAGGGCGACCGGCGTTTCCGATCCCAGCCGGTGGAGCGGTACTGCTTCCGGATCGACCGAACCGCCTGCGAGGTAACCCGCTTCCAGCACCAGAACCGGCGCGCCTTTGTCGTCGGCGAAGATCAGGCAGTCGCGTGCCGGCGCGTGGCCGGTCTTCATCCGTGACGCTGCGGCGGTGGCCGGTAAATCGAGCAGCCGCACGAGCTTGGTCTGTCTGGTGTACCTGCCGATCTCGTCTTTCAGGGCCTTGTCGATCTGTCCCAGGCCCAGTTTCACCGCCTGCGCCGCCGCGCCGGCCGCGATCAGGGGTAGCGATTCAGGTTGCGGCCCCGCGGGCTGCGTGCAGTGGGCGGCGATCTCGTCGAACCCGACCTCGACCGGTCCGTCCTTGCCGCTTGCCCCGGTTGCGAGCGTCGCGCTGGCGATGCCGCCGTCATCCGACGTGCCGGCGGCGGAGGAGGCGGCGGCCGAACCGGCTGTCTCGAACACGGCGTCCGGGATCAGGGTGCAGGCACCAAGGCCGGCTGCCAGCATGATGCCGCAAAGCAGCTTCAATCCACGGCCAGGAAACACCACACGACCCATAACACTGTCCCCCACTGAATGTGGCTCCAGTCTGGGATGCGGCCTGGCAAAGCGCAATGTGAAGATCGGAGCGTCCGACAGGCATCGACGCCGCCGGTTCAGCCCCGGGTCTTCTCCGGATAGAGCTTGTAGAGCTTCTGGACCTTCGGCGCGGCGAGATGCGCGATATAGGGCTGGGTCGGATTCCGCGCAGCATAGTTCTGGTGATACTCCTCGCCGTCGTAGAAGGTTTCCAGCTTTTCCAGCTTCGTCGCGATCCGGTCGTCGAAAACGCCCGCGTCATCGATCTGCGCGATATAGGCTTCGGCGACCTTCTTCTGGTCGTCATTGGCGTAGAAGATCGAGGACCGGTACTGCGGGCCGATGTCATTGCCCTGCCGGTCGATCTGGGTCGGATCGTGCGCCACCGAAAAGAAGATCTTCAGCAGCATGCCGAAACTGATCTTCTCCGGATCGTAGCTGACCTTGACAACCTCGGCGTGGCCCGTCCGTCCGCTGCAGACCGAACGGTAGTCCGCCGTTTCCGCCGTCCCGCCCGCATATCCGCTGACCACCGAGTGGACGCCGTCCAGCTCCAGATAGACGGCCTCGACGCACCAGAAGCAGCCGCCGGCCAGCACGGCCTCGCCGCTGTCCCTGGCGGGATCGATGTCGGTTTCGGGATCCGGGAAGCTGCCGGAGACCAGCCCGAAGGCCCCATCGTCGCGTTTCGATCCGAACAGTCCCATGATTCAGTCCTTCCTATGCTGCGATCTCCGGCAGGGGGAGCCCGGCCATCTCGACCGAATTCGCCGGCTCGCCGACCGTCGCTCTTTGTACGTCGCGCTTGTATCTCAGATCATCAAATGGCGTGCCGCGGTGCATGGTGCAACGGTTGTCCCACATCACGAGGTCGTTCACCCGCCAGCGGTGGGTATAGACGAACTGCCGCTGCGTCGCGTGCGCGATCAGGCGGTCGATCAGCGCACGTGCCGCCTCGTCCTCCATTCCGACGATCTTGAGGGCGTGCGAGGCGAGGTAGAGGTTCTTCCGGCCCGTCTCCGGGATGGTCCGCACCAGGACCTGCGGGACCGGCGGCATCTGCTGGATTTCTTCCTCGGTGAAGCGATCGTAACCCATGCGCATGCGCGAATAACGAATGCAGTGCTCCGCGATCAGCCCGTCGATCTGTTCTTTCGTGGCGTCGTCCAGCGCGGCGTAGGCCGCGCGTTCATCCGCGAATTCTGTCATGCCGCCCGCCGGCGGGATCTCGCGCGCGTACAGCAGGCTGGCCCGGCCCGGCACGAACTTGAACGAACTGTCGGTGTGCAACAGCCGGTTGCCGTGCTGGAACTGGCGCAGGCGGCTGTCTTCATCCAGGATCCTGTTGCCTTCGCCCAGATTGGAAACGTCAGCAAGCTCCAGCGGGATGCGCATCTTCACATCCTTGCGGTACTTGCCGATAGAGGTTTCCAGCGGACCGAAGTGTTTCGCGAAGTCGATATGCTGTTCCTGGGTCAGTTTCTGGTCGGGAAAGACCAGAACAGCATAAGTCCAGAAGGCCTGCTTGACCGCCTCGACGGTCGCGTCATCAAGCGCCTGCGACAGATCCAGATCGACGACCTCGGCGGCAAAGCCGTCCGTGACCGGCCAGATGTTCAGTTCCATGTTCTCATCCTCCCGCCCGATATTAGATCACAGGAAGGCGTCGAGGCGAAGTCGGAGGTGATATGTCTCGTGCGGTGGACGCTCTTGACCCGATCCCCGCGCACCCTGCGGGTGACGGGGATGACACACGAGAGAAAACAGTGTCATCCTTGATGGCGCAGCCACTCGGGGATCGAGTGCAGGAAATGCGCGAGTCTTGCCATTCGAGGGCCAAAGGAGGCCGTGTGTTGAACGGTGAGTGTTACCCCCGCATCAGGCCGCCGGGGCGGGCGCCGGTCAGTTCGCCGTTGGCGACGGTTTCCTGCCCGGCCTTGAAGGTGTGCCGATAACCGTTGGCGCGCTGGATCAGGCGCCGCCCGCCGGCGGGCAGGTCGTAGACGACCTCCGGCATGGTCACCGACAGGTTCTGGAAGTCGATCACGTTCAGATCGGCCTTCATGCCCGTCTCGATGGTGCCGCGGTCGGTGATGCCATAGGCGCGGGCGGTATCGCGGGTCTGCTTCTTGACCAGATAGGGCAGGGGGATCTTCTCGCCCCGCACGCGGTCCCGGCCCCACAGCGTCAGCAAGGTGGTCGGGGCGGAGGAATCGCAGATCAGTCCCACATGCGCGCCGCCATCGGCGACGCCCGCGACCGTGTGTTCGTCGGTCATCAGGGTGCGCACGACTTCCAGATCGCCGTGATAGTAGTTCTCGAACGGGTAGAGCATGATCGCCTTGCCGTCCTGCGACAGCATCAGGTCCAGTGCGACCTCCCATTTGTCGCGACCTTCGCGTTTGGCGCGGTTGCCGACGGAATTCTCGGGTCTCGGTTCGTAGTTCAGCGGGTATTCCAGCGGATGCGCCTTGTCGAGCGCGAAGTCCATCCACTTGGCGTGACCGCCCTGCGGTTTCTCATCCAGCATCTGCTGGCGCAGTTCCGGGTTGTTCTTCAGCCGCTGGTAGCGCTCGGCCGGTGTCAGGTCGGCCATGTCTTTCCAGGTCTTGTGGCTCAGGAACGGATGCACCGACGTCTCCAGCCCCATCAGGATGCCGATGGGGCGGGTGCCGACCTGTCCGTTCGCCCGGATGCCCGCTGCGTTGGCGGCATGAATGCCCTTCAGCGTGTCCTTCCAGCGGTCGGGCGCATTGTCGACCTGGATCAGCAGCACCGACAGCGGGCGTCCCGCGCGTTCGGCGGCGGCGCGCAGAATGTCGAAGTCACCTTCCTCGAAGTCCGAATTGACCTGCAGCACGCCCTTGCCCGCGCGGCGCATGGCGTCGGCCATGCCGAACAGTTCGGCTTCGCGCGCCGTCAGCGACGGGGTGAAGCGCCCGTCGGCGGCCTTGTGCTTGATGGTGCGGGAGGTGGTGAAGCCCATGGCACCGGCCTGCAGCGCTTCCTCCAGGATGGTGCCCATCTTGGCGATCTCGTCCTCGGTCGGCAGCGACTGATAGTCCGCGCCCTTGTCGCCCATCACATAGTATCGCAGCGCCGCGTGCGGCACCTGGCAGCCGATATCCATGGTGCGCGGGGTCTCCGCCAGCACGTCCATGAATTCGGGGAAGCTCTCCCAGCGGAAGTCGATGCCTTCGGACAAGACGATTTCGGGAATGTCCTCGACGCCTTCCATCAGGTTGATCAGATAGGGTTCGGACCCCGGCTTCACCGGCGCGAAGCCCACGCCGCAGTTGCCGAAGACCGTCGTCGTCACACCATGCCAGGCGGAAGGCGTCAGATCGCCGTCCCAGGTGGCCTGTCCGTCATAATGCGTGTGGATGTCGACCCAGCCCGGCGTGACCAGCGCGCCGCCCGCGTCGACTTCTCGTTTGCCGGGACCGACCTTGCCGCCGACCTCGACGATGATGCCGTCCCTGACACCGACATCGCCCGTGTAGGCGTCGGCACCCGTGCCATCGATGATGCTGCCGCCGCGAATGACCAGATCGTGCATGACGTCGCGCTCCCCTGAAAATATTGCCTCAAGAGATACACGCGACGTCAGCCGATGTGCAACTGCTGTTACCGAATGGCGGCCAGCCGGTTCACGGCGGACACGATGGCCCGCAGCGAGGCCGTGGTGGTGTTCTCGTTGATGCCGACGCCAAAGCGCTGTTCGCCGTGCCTGTTCGCCAGCCGGATGAAGCACACGGCCCGCGTGCGCGACCCGCCCGCGCTGGCATGGATGGCATGCTCGCGATAGTCGGTCAGGTTGGCCTGAATGCCGAACGCATCCTTCATGCCCTGGAAGAAAGCGCTTATCGGTCCGTTGCCCTCGCCCGAAACGGTGGTGATCTCGCCGTCGCGGCTCACCTCGGCAGTTACGGAAGAAGTTCCGTCTTCGGACCCCTGGGTGACCTTGTAGCTGACCAGATCGAACGGGCTGGTGGTGTCGAGATAGGTCTCCTCGAAGCATTCCCAGATGGTCTCGGGCATGATCTCCTTGCCGGTGCGGTCCGCGATCTTCTGCACGACCTGGCTGAACTCGACCTGCAGCAGGCGCGGCAGTTCGATGCCGTACTCGCTTTCCATCACATAGGCGGTGCCGCCCTTGCCGGACTGGCTGTTCACGCGAATGATGCCTTCATAGGCGCGTCCCACATCCTGCGGATCGATCGGCAGGTAGGGCACTTCCCAGAGGCCCTCGTTGGACGAGCGCACGGCGGTCATGCCCTTCTTGATCGCGTCCTGATGCGAGCCGGAAAACGCCGTGTAGGCCAGTTCGCCCGCGTAGGGGTGACGCTGGTGCACCGGCAACTGGTTGCAGGCCTCGGCGACCGCGATGGATTCGGTGATGTTGGAGAAGTCGAGATCCGGATCCACGCCCTGGGTGAACATGTTCAGCGCCAGCGTCACCAGATCGACATTGCCCGTCCGCTCGCCATTGCCGAACAGCGTGCCTTCGATGCGGTCCGCACCGGCCATCACGCCAAGCTCGGTCGCCGCCACCGCCGTGCCGCGGTCATTGTGCGGATGCAGGCTGAGAATGACCGAGTCCCGGTCCTTCAGGTTGGTGTGCATCCACTCGATCTGGTCGGCGTAATAGTTGGGTGACGCCATCTCGACCGTTGCGGGCAGATTGATGATGATCGGGTTCTCCGGCGTCGGTTCGAACACGTCCATCACCGCGTGGCACACGTCGCGCGCGTAGGGCAGTTCGGTCCCGGTGAAGCTCTCCGGGCTGTACTCGATGCGGACGTTGCTGCCTTCCAGCGTCGGGATCAGGTCCTTGATCAGCTTCGCGGCATCCACCGCGATCTGCGTGATGCCGTCCTTTTCGAGGCCGAACACCACGCGCCGCTGGACCGTCGAGGTCGAGTTGTAGAAGTGGATGATGACGTTCTTCGCACCCTTCACCGCCTCGAACGTGCGGCGGATCAGTTCCTCGCGCGCCTGGACCAGCACCTGAATGGTCACATCGTCGGGGATCATGTTGTTGTCGATGATGTGGCGGACGAAGTCGAAGTCCGTGTCCGAGGCGGCAGGAAAGCCGACCTCGATCTCCTTGAAGCCGACGGCAAGCAGATGCCGGAAGAAGCGCGTCTTCTTATCGCCGTTCATCGGTTCGATCAGGGCCTGGTTGCCGTCGCGCAGGTCGACAGAGCACCAGATCGGGGCCTTGTCGATGGTTCTGGTCGGCCAGCTTCGGTTCGGCAGATCGATCTGCGGAAAGGCCTGATATTTGTGAAGATTGGGCATGGTCGGCATGGTCATCGTCTCCAGAGACGTAGAATCTTGTGTGAGGCGTCGAAGCCGCGGCTGTTTTGCGGATTTGAGGCGCATTGTGCAAGCGCTTCGAATGGGACAGGAAAGGCGGCCGCTCAATCAGATGAATTGACAGGGCCTCGACGCACGCGGGGGCTTTACCCGACTCTACCTGAGAGCCGGGCTGCCTAGGACGTTGCCTAGCAGGATATGCCGAGCGGCGTAAATCATCGACCTAAAGCTAGCTTCGCCGCCTGAGACCGTCAATCGAAAACGGGCTGGGTTTCGTCATCAACGCTTGTGAGCGGTGGGGGCGGCAGATATGAAATTCCTATTCACTTCCTGCTACAGGGTGGTCGCGGTGAGCGTACAAGACAATGGTGAAACCGGCGTCCTGCCGGCGAAACAGGCCCGCAGTCAGAAGCGCAAGCGCGTCATTCTGGATGCGGCGCATCGCCTGCTGGAGACGCGTGGCTATGCCGAACTGAAGATGGAAGACATCGCCGATGCCGCGGACAGCTCCATCGGCACGCTCTATCAACGGTTCAGCAACAAGGAAGGTCTGCTGGATGCGTTGCTGAAGGAGCGTCAGCAGGAACTTGCGGCGATCATCGCCGGCGAACTGACGCCGGAAAAGCTGACGGGCGGGCGCAAGGCCGCCATTCGCCGGCTGGTCCAGCTGATCTTGGAATTCGCGTTGGAAAACCAGGGATTCATGCGGGCGATCGCCTACAGGCAACTGGGCGACCCCGACGGCATTCCGCCCCTGCGCGAGACGGCGCGGAAGGCCGTTGCCGCGACATGGGATGCCATCGCAACCTCCGACCCGAGCTGTGACAGCGAGCAGGTGCGGCTGCGCTTCCTGTTCGGGTTTCAGCTTGTCATCGGCACGATCAACAACGCGGTGCTCAACCGCCCCGGTCCGGTGCTGATCGATGATCCGCGCATGATCGATGTACTGACCGACACCATCGACCGATTGATCCTGGCGGACGACCTGCCATTGTAGGCCGATGGATCTGACCGAAAGCTGGGACGCCGTTGCCGCAGAAGCGGAACGATTGAAGCCGGTTCATCTGCGGACCTTGCGAGAGCGTGATCCCGGCCGTTTTCGATTGCTGGCGTTTCACCTGGACGACCTGACCCTCGATTTTTCCAACGAGAAGCTGGATGCCGCCGCCTTGCGAAGCCTGCTGACGCTGGCCAGGTCGGCGAACATCGAAGCACGGCGGGCAGCGCTGTTCGAGGGGCAGGCTGTCAATGTGACCGAGGGCCGGGCCGCGCTGCACATGGCCCTGCGTGACGGTGCGTCCGCGCCCGCCGGAGATGACGTTGCCGGTGCGCGTGACCGGTTTCTCGACCACGCCGAGCGGGTCCGATCCGGACCCGTCACCGATGTCGTCAACATCGGGATCGGCGGTTCGGATCTGGGGCCTGCCATGGCGGCGCAGGCCCTGATGCCGGATGTGGACGGTCCCCGCCTGCATTTTGTCGCCAACGTCGACGGCGCGGCCTTCGCCGACTGCGTGCGCGACCTGCGCCCCGAGACGACGCTTGTGCTTGTCGCATCCAAGACCTTCACGACACAGGAAACCATGGCGAACGCCGAACTGGCCCGCCGTTGGCTGGGCGATGGTGCGACCGCCCGCATGGCCGCCATATCCGGCAACATCGCCGGCTGTGCCGCATTCGGCATTCCGCCCGAGCGGGTTTTCGGTTTCTGGGACTGGGTCGGGGGGCGCTACTCGGTCTGGTCGGCGATCGGCCTGTCGCTGGCGATCGGTGTCGGAGCGGAGAAGTTTCGCGCTTTCCTGTCCGGCGCGGCGGCGATGGACAATCATTTCCGCACGGCACCGCTGGAAGCGAACCTGCCGGTCCTGTTCGCGCTGATCGGGGTCTGGCGGCGGAATGCCATGGGCTGGCCGGCAACGGCACTTGTCCCCTACGACCAGCGGCTGGCGCGGTTCCCCGCCTACATCCAGCAGCTTGAGATGGAATCCAACGGCAAGCGAATGGGGGCGGACGGTCACCCCGTCGCCCGTGCGACCGCGCCGGTCGTCTGGGGCGAACCCGGCAGCAACGCACAGCATTCGTTCTTCCAGTTCCTGCATCAGGGCACCGACGTCGTGCCTGTCGATTTCATCGTGTCGGCCCGTCCGCGAGGCACTGACGCCGCGCATCACGACCTGCTGCTGGCCAACTGCCTGGCGCAGGCCGAAGCGCTGGCCGTCGGCAGAACGGCGGATGAAGTCCGTGCGCAGTACATCGATCCGGCGCTGGTGCCGCACCGGACCTTTCCCGGTGACCGGCCATCGACCCTGATCCTGCATCGCATGCTGACGCCCTACGCGCTGGGGCGGCTGATCGCCCTGTACGAGCACAAGACGTTCGTCCAGAGCGTGTTGTGGGGCACCAATGCCTTCGATCAGTGGGGTGTCGAACTCGGCAAGTCGCTGGCGCAGGTGAAGCTGGCCCAGTTGAAGGATGCTGAAGCAGGCGGCGGGCTGTCGGACGCGGATGATCTGATGGCCCGTCTGACCCGGTTGCGCGGCTGAAAAACCCACACCCGCATAAGCATATTTTAACCGGTGCTCGGGTACCGTCGGGATGGATGGAGCGAGCATGATTTCTAGCAACGTGCATTACGAGGTTCTGGGGCAGCGCGGCGCGGCGTGGACCATTCTGGCTGTCGTCGACGATCAGGAGACCGCGGTCAGGAAGGCCCAGGAAGCGCGCGTGTCCTTCCGCTCGGTCAAGGTCATGCGGGAGCGGTTCGACAAGGACAGCAACACCTACCGTTCCGGTCAGATTTTCTTCTCCGGCGCGGAATCCAAGCCGTCCCGCTACAACGACGAGGAAATGCCCAGCATCTGCTGGCGGGTCGAGGATTTCTATTCCTATGAAGGCCGTCGTGCGATCAATCGACTGCTGCGCCAGGAACTGCTGGAATGGGGGCTGACGGCGACCGAACTGCTGCATTCCCCCGAAATGGTCCAGCGGCTGCAGGACAACGGGACATCCCTGCAGCGCGCGGTGCAGCAGACCGCGATCGCCCAGGTCAAGGAGACCGGACAGGGCGTCCAGGAACGCATCAAGCAGATCTACGAACTGATCGAAAAGGGCGTCGCGGCGCTTCGCCGTGACTCCGCAGCGTTTCCAGGGCTGAACGAAGGCGGTCTGGACGATCTGATCGTGCAGATCGCCGAAAAGGAAAGCCGTTCGTATCTGCTGCACGGCGCCCTCGCGGGCTATCTGGCCGGTGCGCGCGACTTCAACGACAAGATGAGCCGCATGCTGGGCATGGTGCGGGCCGATCATCCGCCGTGGGTGCATGAGGTGGCGGACACCTTCGTGGCCGAGCTGCTGTCGATCGGCAAGGTCCTGCATGTTCTGATCGGGAACACGTCATCGCTCAAGCACGAGATCGAGGGGGCGGCTTTCCTGTCGATCGGAGAGGTCAGTGCCCAGGATGAGCGCTTCACACCCGATGCACGGATGGTCAACCGGTTGATTGCCGCGGGCAAGCTGCCCTGCACCCAGCAGGCGCTGACGCGGTACATGATCGAGGCGATCAAGGGCAAGAGCCGGCTGGTCGAAGGTGATATCCTGGCCGAGAGCAAGGCCGTGGGTGAACTGGCTTCCGTACTGAAGCGGCCCGATGGCGAATGGATCGGCAAGTTGCCGATGGTCGAGGCCATCGGACGGCGCTGTGCCCGATGGCTGCATCCCGAAGCCATCTCGGAACTGCTTGCCGGCGCCGAAGATCCCAAGGTCAAGTTCGACCGCCTGCTGAAACTTGAAGCCAATGTCTTCGGCAATCAGAACAAGCGGAAGCTGGGCGAGTTCCTGATGCCCATCGTCATCTCGCCGCAGGGGGAGATGTACCTGACGACGGAGGGTGGCACCGTCACCCAGAAACTGCGGCGGCTGAAAGTGATGCAGGATGCCGTCATCGGCAGCGGCCTGCCGGACATGCATCGCCAGAAGCTGGCTATCAAGCTGGACGAACTGGCCTGCAAGGTGATTCGCAGCACGCAGCTGATCGAACGCGTGACGCAGGGCGAGGGGACCGTTGTGGAAAAGTGCTTCAGCCTGCTGCGCATGGTTGTCGATGGCTATTTCACGCGGGGCAAGGCCGACGAGATGGCCCGGACGGCGATCCGGCGTTCTCTGGCCATTCCGGACTTCGTCTCCGGATTTCTGGGTGCGGCGCGCACCAAGGAAGAGAAGATGATGAAGCTGGATGCGCTGAGCAGGCTGCTCACGCAGGCCGGGATCGAAACGCCCCCGGCCGATGCGCCGGCACCGGCATCGCCCGCCAGAAGCGACGACCCGTCCGCCGCGTCCGCCTGAGCCGTCAGGCCGGCGCGAGTCTCTCGGCGACCAGTCTCGCCGCCGCCAGATCTTCCAGTGCGGCACCCACCGATTTGAACAGCGTGATCTCTTCGTCCGACGACCTGCCCTGATGCTGTCCCGAGGACAGTTCGTGCAGGTCCGCGCGGATGTCATCGATCTGCAAGGCGCCCGACGCCAGCGGCTGGACGATGTCGCCGCCCTCCTTGCTCGCACCGGGGCGCGTATCGACGAACACGGACGCCCGTTCGACGGCCCGGTCGTCACTCTCGCGCATGTCGGGGCGGAACGCGCCGACGAGGTCAAGGTGCGCGCCCTGTTTCAGCCAGTCGCCCCTCACGATCGGCGCCGTCGACAGCGTTGCGCATGAGATCAGGTCGGCCGCACGCACCTCGGTCTCCAGATCGCCCGCCGGCCGGACGGAAAGTCCCTCCGCCGAGAGCGTTTCGGCGAGTGACGCTGCCTTGTCGGGATTGCGGTTCCAGATGCAGATATCGTCAAGTCCAGGACGTGCCGCGCGGTGCGCCCGGATCAGCATCGGGGCCAGTGCACCGGACCCGACCATCACCATCCGCCTGCTGTCGGCGCGTGCCAGGAAGCGGGCTGCGAGCGCGGAGGCCGCCGCCGTGCGCCACGCGGTCAGGCGTGTGCCGTCGATCAGGGCCACGGGCGCGCCGGTGCGCGCATCCAGAAGCAGATACTGTCCCAGGACGGCAGGATTGCCCTGCGCACTGTTGCCCGGAAAGACGGTGACCACCTTGATGCCCAGTGACTCACCGGGCTGCCATGCGGGCATCAGAAGCAGGGTGGCGTCCGGATCATCGGGAACGCTGACGGTGTGGTGATGGCGGACGGGCTGTTCGCAGCCGTCGCGGAACATGGCCAGCAGGGCGTCGGCCAGCCCGGTCTCGTCCAGCAGCCTGTCAACGGTATCGCCGTCGATGATCCGCATCAGACGGCTTCGGGGCCCCGAAGCGCGGGCTGGCTGCTGCGTGTGGCGTCACGATGCAGGGCTTCGTCCAGCGCCTTTTCCTTGACGGTCAGTTCGTTCTTCAGGTCGCCGGCCTGTCCTTCGGCACGGCGGGCGCGCCTGCGCACGGCACCGTCCCGCCACCAGACCACCAGACCGCCGATCAGGATGCCGACCAGCAGGCAGGCGAACATGACGATATAAAGCGGAAACTCGACAGAAAACGGAATCGGCTCCAGACCGATTCTCACATCCTGACGGTTGGAGATCGCAATCGAGATCCCGATCACGACTGCGATCAGAAACATCAGCAAACGAAGAATTTTCACAGGGCGCCCCGCACCATTGTGCTGCTCAGTCGGCGTTCAGCCGTTCCCGCAGCTCCTTGCCGGTCTTGAAGAACGGCACATATTTTTCCTGCACCTGCACAGCTTCCCCGGTGCGTGGATTCCGGCCGATGCGTTCCGGCCGGCGCTTGATCGAAAATGCGCCGAACCCGCGCAGTTCGACACGATTGCCGCTTGCCAGGGCACTGGTGATCTCGTCGAAAACCGTCGAGACGACACGTTCGAAATCCTTGTGACTCAGCTGCCGTTCGGGATCGGTCTCATCGTGCTGCTGACGGTGCCGCTCGGCAATACGCGAAATAAGCTCTGACCTGATCATGACATTCGCGTCCCGGTTACGTTCAAACAGCCCGCCGAGAATGCCAAACGGCAGGGCACAGCGTCAAGGCATCGAATGCCGTCCGCGTTGCATACGAAAATGTGAGTAGCCGTTAATTCCAATCTGATGCGTGAATGGTGACCTTGATGAGGCCGCGCGAAGATTGCCGCGGTTCATCTGTTCTGACCGAAAAGGCTTTACGTCACATGATCAAGAAAACTCTCACCGTCGCCGCCCTCGCAACCGTCGCCATGGCCGCGGCCGTGCCCGCCAGCTATGCCGCCTCGCATTCGTCGTGCGGTGCCGCGAAATCGTGCAACGCCTGCGGTGCCTGCAAGGCGTGCAAGGCCTGTAACCCCTGCGCGGCCAAGGCCTGCAACCCTTGTGCAGCCAAGAATCCGTGCGCGGCAAAATCCTGCAACCCCTGTGCAGCCAAGAAGAACTGATCAGGACGGGTCGGGCGGTCCCGATTTTCGGGGCCGCCTGCCATCCCTTGCTTTTCGTTGAGACGCGATCATTGGCCCGCAGCGATATTCTTGATTTTTCTTTTCGTCATTTCCCGTCGTAAGGTTCGCGCATGTCAGCCGAACCCGACTGGTCACACCGGCCATCCATCAGGCGCAGCCTTTCGTCACGGCTGCTGATACTGACCGTTCTATTCGTGATGGTTGCCGAGATCATGATCTTCGTGCCTTCGGTCGCGCGATACCGCGTCACCTATCTTTCGCAGATTCTGGACGAGGCGAACCTGGCATCGCTTTCGGTGCTGGCGGCACCCGACAACATGATCTCCGAGGAACTGAAGAGCAGGCTGCTGGAATCGGTCGGCGTCGACAGTGTCATCATGAAGCTGCCGCAGCGGCGCATGCTGTTGCTGGCCGATGACATGCCGCCTGCCGTGGCGACGACCTATGACCTGCGCAACGCGACGGTTGTCGAGATGATCACGGACACGTTCGAGACCCTCATGCGGGGCGGCGATCGAAAGCTCCGTATCATCGGCTATGCCAGCGGCGCGCAAGACGCCCATGTCGAGATCATCATGTCCGAGCGGCCCCTGCGTCTGGCGCTGCTCGACTATGGATGGAACATTCTCACCCTGAGCCTCTTCATCTCGATGGTCAGCGCGACGCTGCTGTTCTTCACGCTGCGCTGGATGTTCGTGAAGCCGATGCGCCGGATGACCGAGAACATGATCGCCTTCCGCAAGAATCCGGAAGCGGCCGAACTGCCGCCGCTGCCGGTCGGCCGCAGTGACGAGATCGGCCTCGCCTCGCACGAACTGATGGAGATGGAACGCAATCTGCGTCAGGCCCTGGTGCAGAAGAACCGGCTGGCGGCGCTGGGAACGGCAGTCAGCAAGATCAGTCACGACCTGCGAAACATACTCGCCACCTCGCAACTCGTCTCGGAGCTGCTGTCGGATTCCGTTGATCCGACGGTGCGCCGCGTGACCCCGCGATTGCTGCAGTCGCTGGATCGTGCCATCAGCCTGTGCGACCGGTCCCTGAAGTATGGCAGTGCGGACGAACCGCCCCCCGAATCCGTGCGTTTCCGGCTGCGCGATCTGGTGGATGAGGTCGGCCGCACGGTAACCCTGGATCCCGAGACATCGCCCCGATGGGTCAACAATGTCGATGCCGAGTTCGAGATCTATGCCGACCGCGATCAGATCTATCGCGTTCTGATGAACCTGGGACGCAATGCGGTGCAGGCGACCGGCCCGGACGGTGAGGTGCGGGTCTCCTGCGGGCACGCCGAAGCGGCAGCCATCATCCGTGTGACCGATACCGGCGGCGGCCTGCCGGATCAGGCGCGGGAAAACCTGTTCCGTCCGTTCGTCGGTCGTGCACGTGCGGGCGGTACCGGGTTGGGACTGGCCATCGCCCATGATCTGGTCGCGGCGCACGGCGGCACGATCGAGGTCGAACATACCGGCCCCGACGGCACCTGTTTTCGGCTGACCCTGCCGAACTGAGCCCCGGGTGCCGGAATCTTTACGGTTCTTTCAGGATCCGCGCGACAGACTGCCGGCATGAAAAACCTGCTTATCTGCCTTGGACTGGCGACGGCGCTGACGGGGTGCATCACCAACCCGTTCGTCGATCCCGATCCGGTCCTGAACACGCCCGTCGCCTATGCCGCGCACGTCTGCGACGTGGCTGGGCCGGAGGCGACCGCGTGTGTCAACGCGACGACGCAGGCGTCCATGAAATGCTATCGCACGCTGGGCCGGGTCAACTGTTTCCTGTCGGATGATCCGTTCGGGACCAACAGCTCTGCGCGATCCCTCACGGTACCCGTGGATGGAATGCGTGTGGTCACCGTGCCGACAGGGGCCGCGGCACCCTTCTGAACAGCGCTCCCCCCCTCACATGAAAAACCCCGGCACCTTTCGGGACCGGGGTCTTCCAGTTCGATGGTTTGTCAGGCCAGCGGTCAGTCGCGACGGCGCGGACGGCGGTTTCCGCCACCCGAACGTTCACGCTGGGGCAGGGGCTCGATACCCTCGATCTCCTCACCCGTCTCCTGATTGACGTAGCGCATCGACAGGCGAACCTTGCCGCGGTCGTCCACGTCCAGCAGCTTGACCCAGACTTCCTTGCCTTCTTCCACGACATCCGAGACCTTTTCGGTCCGGCCATCCTGCAGTTCCGAGACGTGCACCAGGCCGTCGCGGCTGCCGAAGAAGTTCACGAAAGCGCCGAAGTCCATCAGCTTGACGACCTTGCCCTTGTAGATGGCGCCGACTTCCGGCTCGGCCACGATGGAATGGATCCAGTCGAGCGCCTTCTTGGCGGCGTCGCCGTCGTTGGACGCGACCTTCACGGTGCCATCGTCATCGATGTCGATCTTGCAGCCGGTGACTTCGGTGATCTCGCGGATCACCTTGCCGCCGGTGCCGATGACGTCGCGGATCTTGTCGGTCGGCACCTTGATCACGCTGATGCGCGGCGCGGTATCGCGCAGTTCTTCACGTTCGGACGTGATGGCCTTGGCCATGCAGTCCAGAATGTGAGCGCGACCGCCGTGCGCCTGCTTCAGGGCGATGGACATGATCTCTTCGGTGATGCCGGCGATCTTGATGTCCATCTGCAGCGAGGTCACGCCTTCCGACGTCCCGGCCACCTTGAAGTCCATGTCGCCCAGATGGTCCTCGTCGCCGATGATGTCGGACAGGACGGCATAGCGATCGCCTTCCTTGATCAGACCCATGGCGATACCGGAAACCGGACGGCGCAGGGGCACACCGGCATCCATCATGGCCAGCGAGGTACCGCAGACGGTCGCCATGGACGACGAGCCATTGGACTCGGTGACTTCCGACACGATACGGATCGTGTAGGGGAAGTCGTCCTTGGCCGGCATCAGCGGATGCACGGCGCGCCAGGCCAGCTTGCCGTGGCCGATCTCGCGACGGCCCGGACCCATGCGGAAGCTGGTCTCGCCGACCGAGTAGGGCGGGAAGTTGTAATGCAGCATGAAGTGCTGACGGCTCTCGCCGGCCAGCGCGTCCACGATCTGCTCGTCCTGACCGGTGCCCAGCGTGGTCACGACCAGCGCCTGCGTTTCGCCGCGGGTGAACAGGGCCGACCCGTGGGCGCGGGGCAGCACGCCGACCTCGCACTCGATCGGGCGCACGGTCGAACCGTCGCGGCCGTCGATACGGGTGCCGGTGTCCAGGATGGAATTGCGAACGATGTTCTTTTCCAGATCCTTGAACGCATAGCCGACGGCAGTGCTGCCTTCCTCGTGGTCGCCCAGCGCTTCCATGACCTTGGACTTGGCGGCGCTGACGGCGTCCTGGCGGCCCGTCTTCTCGCGGATGCCGTAGGCTGCGGCGATATCGTCGCGTGCGATCTCGGAGACCTGGTTCATCAGCCCGTCGGTGTAGAGCGCGGGCGGTTCCTGCCAGGGCTCCTTCGCGGCCTTTTCGGCCAAGCTGATGATCGCGTCGATCACGTCCTGATAGGCCTTGTGGCCGAACATGACCGCGCCCAGCATCTCGTCTTCCGACAGTTCGTCGGCTTCCGATTCCACCATCATGACGGCGTCGCCCGTGCCGGCGACGACCAGATCCAGGCGGGTGTCCACCATCTGGCTCATGGTCGGGTTCAGGACGTATTCACCATCGATGAAGCCGACGCGCGCTGCACCCAGCGGGCCCATGAAGGGCAGGCCGGAAATGGTCAGCGCGGCCGATGCGCCGACCAGCGCGGCGATGTCGGCCTCGTTCTCCAGATCGTGCTGCAGCACGGTGCAGATGATCTGGGTGTCGTTCTTGAAGCCGTCGGCGAACAGCGGACGGATCGGGCGGTCGATCAGACGGCAGGTCAGGGTCTCAGCGTCGGAAGGGCGTGCCTCGCGCTTGAAGAAACCGCCGGGGATCTTGCCCGCGGCGAATGCCTTTTCCTGATAGTTGACGGTCAGGGGGAAGAAGTCCTGATCCGGCTTGGCCTTCTTTGCGGCAACCGCGGTGCACAGCACCATCGTCTCGCCATAGGTGACCATCACGGCACCCGTTGCCTGACGGGCGATCTTGCCCGTTTCCAGAACAAGCTTGCGCCCGCCCCAGATGATTTCCTTACGGTGTATATCGAACATTTGCATACCTTCTTTCAGCCCATCCGGGGCTGGTCCAGAGACCGGGCAGCGCGTCCGCCCCTGCGGATCGCGCCCCGAAATCCCGGTCTCGTCGCCGGATACCTCTGTACCCGGCGTCGTCGCGTCAGCGGCGGATGCCGAGACGCCCGATGAGGTCGCGATAGCGCGCCTCATCCTTCGACTTCACGTAGTCGAGAAGCCGACGCCGCTTGCTGACCAGTTTCAGCAGCCCGCGGCGTGAGTGATTGTCTTTCTTGTGGGTCTTGAAGTGCTCGGTCAGATTGGTGATCCGCTGTGTCAGGATCGCGATCTGCACTTCGGGTGAGCCGGTATCGCCATTGGCTTTGGCGTACTCGGAAATCAGTTCGGACTTGCGTTCCGCAGTGATCGACATCGGTTACTCCATTTTTTGTCCGAACGGTACTGACCGTTCAGAGATTGAATACACGCACCGGTTCGACCATTTCCGCCCGGTAACGCGCGAGCGCCACGGGTTTCTGATCATGCATCACACAGATCGTCTGGTCGTCCGGAGACGTGAAGTTGAGGACCCGTACAGGCTGGCCGTTTCGCAAACGGTTCGCCTGTTCGCCTGTCAGGGCCAGGGCCGGGATGTCGTCCAGCGCGGTCTCGACGGGCAAAAGGGCCTCATGGCCGGCGCGCTTATCGCACAGCGCAGTGAATTCCGCCAGTGAAATTGCCGATTGTTCGGTGAACGCGCCGACGGCATTCCGGCGCAGGTCGGCGACATGTCCGAACGTGCCCAGATCGCGACCCAGATCGCGCGCCAGACTGCGCACATATGTGCCCTTGCCGCAGACCATGCGAAAGCGGGCGTGATCGTCATCCGGCATGTCCAGCAGGTCCAGTTCGTGTATCTCGACCTGCCGTTCGGGGATGTCCTGCGGATCGCCCTCGCGTGCCAGATCATAGGCCCGTTCACCGTTGATCTTGATCGCGGAATAGGCGGGCGGCGACTGCCAGACGGTGCCCAGGTAGGCAGGCAGGGCAGCGCGTATCCGATCCGCGTCCGGCCGGTTGTCGCTGGTCGCGATTGCCGCGCCTTCGCGATCGTCGGTCTCCGTCTGGACGCCCCAGCGGATGGTGAAGGTATAGGTCTTCTCGGCATCCACCAGCATCGAGATGCACTTGGTCGCCTCACCGAAGGCAATGGGCAGGAGTCCGCTTGCCAGCGGATCGAGCGTGCCGGCGTGACCGGCCTTGCGCGCATTCAGCAGCCAGCGGGTCTTGTTCACCATGTCCGTCGAAGTGGGGCCGACGTCCTTGTCCAGAACCAGCCAGCCGTTCACGATATCGCCCTTCTTGCGCCGTCCCAAGCTCAGGACTCGTCCGCATCGAGGTCATTCCTGACGGCGTCCGACCGCAGGATGGAATCGATGTGCTGTGCGTGATTGAAGGTCTGGTCGCGCTTGAAGCTCAGCCGCGGCGCGTACTTCAGGTTCACGGCGCGCGAAATGCGACCGCCCAGGAACCGCGATGACCGGTTCAGGCCTGCCAGCAGGTCGTCCACATCGCCGCCGCCCAGCGGTTCGACGAAAACCGTGGCGTTGCGCAGGTCCGGCGACAGGCTGACTTCGGACACGGTGATCGATTTGCCGGCCACGCTGGGGTCCTGGACCTCGTCGCGGCGCAGAACCTCGACCAGCGCGTGCCGGATCAGTTCACCCACGCGCAACTGCCGGGTGCCCGGCCCGTCCGATTTGCTTCGATGGTGTCGCATTACCTGCCTGTTCTCGGCCCTTTTCAGGCACCCGCCGCTCAATCGAGCGTGCGGGCGATCTCCTGAATTTCATAGACCTCGATCTGGTCGTTCTCCTGGATGTCCTGATGGTTGGCGAAGGACATGCCGCATTCGCTGCCCTGCCGAACCTCGGCCACATCGTCCTTGAAGTGCTTCAGGGTGGCGATGACGCCTTCATGCAGCACGATGCCGTCACGCAGCTGGCGGTAATGCGCGCCGCGCCGGACCACGCCGTCGGTGACCAGGCAACCTGCGACCTTGCCGACCTTGGAGACGGCGAAGACCTGGCGGACATCCGCTGTACCGAGATTGATCTCACGGGATTCAGGCGTCAGTTCGCCGGCCATCATCTCGCGCAGATCGTCCGTCAGCTCATAGATGACGTTGTAGTAGCGGATATCGATGCCATCGCGTTCGGCGGCTTCGCGGGCCTGCTTGTTGGGGCGCGCGTTGAAGCCGAAGATCACGGCACCGGCGGATTTCGCGAGTCCGACATCCGTTTCGGTGATGCCGCCGACGCCGGCGTGGAGAATGCGGGCCTTGACCTCGTCCGTCGAAATCTTGTCAGCCGAAGCGACAATCGCTTCGACCGAACCCTGCACGTCACCCTTGACCAGGATCGGCACCTCGGTGGCCTGGCCTTCCTTGATCGCCGAGAGCATCTGCTCCAGCGTGCCGCGACTGCCGGCCGCCGCGCGCTGGTTCTGATCCCGGCGCTGGCGGAATTCGGCGACCTCTCGGGCCTTCGCCTCGCTGTCCACGACGATGAAGTCGTCGCCGGCGGACGGTGCGTCCTGATAGCCCAGGACCTCGACCGGACGCGACGGTCCAGCCTCGTCCATCCGGCTCTGGCTTTCGTCGACCAGCGCACGGACACGGCCCCAGGTCGCACCGGACACGAAGATGTCCCCAACCTTCAGCGTGCCGCCCTGGATCAGGACGGTCGCCACCGGGCCGCGGCCCTGTTCAAGCTGCGCCTCGATCACGGTACCGCTGGCCGACCGGTCCGGGTTGGCCTTCAGTTCAAGGATCTCTGACTGCAGAACGATGGCTTCCACCAGATTGTCGAGACCGTCGCCCTTCAGCGCCGAGATCTCGACCGCAATCTGCTCACCGCCCATTTCCTCGACGATGATGTTGTGCTGCAGCAGATCCTGCTTCACGCGACTCGGATCCGCTTCCGGCTTGTCCATCTTGTTGACGGCGATGATGATCGGCACACCGGCAGCCTGGGCGTGATTGATCGCCTCGACCGTCTGCGGCATCACCGAATCGTCGGCGGCAACCACCAGCACGACGATGTCGGTCACCTCGGCCCCGCGGGCGCGCATGGACGTGAACGCCGCATGGCCCGGTGTGTCGATGAAGGTCAGCTTGGCATCGTTGTCGGTCGTGATCTGGTAGGCACCGATATGCTGCGTGATGCCGCCTGCTTCACCGCGGACGACATCGGTCTTGCGCAGCGCATCCAGCACGGATGTCTTGCCGTGGTCCACGTGGCCCATGACGGTGACCACCGGCGGGCGGGGCCGCAGGGTCTCCTCGGCATCGACCGGTGGTGCGATCGCGTCCTCGACGTCGGACTCCGCGACACGCTTGATGGTGTGGCCGAATTCCTCGATCACCAGTTCCGCCGTGTCGGCATCGATCGTCTGGTTGATGGTCGCCATCACGCCCATGTTCATCATGGCCTTGACGACTTCGCCGCCCCGGACGGCCATACGGTTGGCTAGTTCGCCAACGGTGATCGCCTCGGGCACCACGACTTCGCGGACGATCTTGCCGGTGGCTTCCTGACCGCCGCCGCGTGTTTCACGCTTCTCCCGGTTGGCGCGACGGCGCATGGCGGCCAGCGAACGCTGCTTCTCGCCGTTGTCGTCCAGCGCCTGCGAAATCGTCAGCTTGCCGCTGCGGCGGCGATTGCCGCCGGGCTTGCCGCGTGTGCCGGGCTTTGCCGGCGCGGCACCGGGCTTGCCGCGCTTGGAACGTTCGCTTTCCGGCGACGGTTCGCCTTCAGCGGAGGCGCGGATACCGCTGGCCTGCTGGGCGCGTTCCAGGACGGCCTTGCGGCGGGCATCCTCTTCCTCGGCAGCGCGCTTCGCTTCCTCGGCGGCCTTCCGTGCGGCCTCTTCCTCGGCCTTGCGCTTCGCCTCAGCTGCTTCCTCGGCCTTGCGGGCTGCCTCTTCCTCGGCCTTGCGCTTCTCTTCAGCGGCGGCAAGGCGTTTGGCTTCCGCATCGGCGCGGGCCTTGCGGACGGCTTCCTGAGACTGTGCGGACTTCAGGGCGTTCAGGCGCGCGGCCTTCTCATCGGCGGTCAGGCGCGGCAGGACCACACGGTCCTTCTTCGCTTCCAGCCGGGCGCGTCCGTCGGGACGCTGCGCATCTTTCGGCTCTTCGGTCTTCGCCTTGACGATCTTGGCGACGTCCGGCTTCGGCGCTTCCTGCGCGTCACCGGGCAGCCGCACCTCTGGCGCCCCGTCGCGCTTCTGACCGCGCTTCTTCTTCTTTACCTCAACCTGGACGTTGCGCGCGCCGCGACCTCCGCCGGCACGCACGGCACCGCCCTGAGCCGTCTTCTTCAGCTCAAGCCGTCCGCCCCCACCCGAAACGGTCAGGGTCTTTTTCTCGCCAGATTGTTTCTGTTCAGTCATCTACGATCCGCTTTTCCATTACTCTGCCGTCCGGGAGGCCCATCATGAGCCTGTGTCTTTCCGCATCCCGAACAAATTTTCCGGCCAGCCGCCCCGGCGCGACCGCAGCATGTACCACATTTTCGCGCCCCAAGGCCAAACTCAATTCGTCGCGCCCGAAATGCGTCACCAGCGGCGCATCCCAGGCCATCTTTCTCGCACGGCTCTGCGCCGTGTCGCCGCCGTCTTCCGCGACGATCATGGCCCCGAACGGACCGCGTTCCGACGCATCCCGCACTTTCTCGTATCCGGCGACCACCTGACCGGCGCTCTTGGCGAGGCCCAGAAGGTTCATGCAGCGCCTGTGCAGCAGTTCCGTGACCATTTCCGCCAGATCGTCCGGCGGCCGTGCCGCCGTCCTGAAGGCACGTGGAAACGGGTTGCGCTTCGCGGCACGCGCGAAAACATCCCGATCCGCAGATATCCAGGCCCCGCGGCCCGGCAGCTTTTCCTCCAGGTCCGGCACCACGACGTCACCGGGTCCCAGGACAAACCGGATCATCGGTGCGGTTTCGCCGGAGACGCCGGTTACGATGCAGCGCCTCTCCGGCCCTTCGGTGCTGTCGCGGCGCGCCATACGCAGGCTCCGCCCTGCGCCATCAGGCCCCGGCCTCCTCCGAAGGTTCTGCCGCTTCAGCAGCAGGGGTCTCGTCCTCGTCATCGAACCAGTGAGCCCGTGCCGCCATGATGATCTCGTTGGCGTCCTCGACGGTCAGGTCGAACTCGCGCAACGGGGCATCCGAATCCGATATAAGCTCGTCCGACGCAAAGTCACCCAGATCATCCAGTGTTTTCACGCCTGCCTCGCCCAGCTTCACCAGCATGGGCGGCGTCAGCTTCTCGATGGCCGCCACCGCGTCCTCGACGCCCATCTCCTTGCGCTGCTCGTCCTGTGCCTGCTGGATACGCACCAGATGGTCCTGTGCACGCGATGCCAGTTCCTCGGCGACCTCCGCGTCGAAGCCCTCGATCTCCTCCAGTTCTTCCAGCGGCGAGAAGGCGACTTCCTCCACGCTGTCAAAGCCCTCGGCGACCAGCAACTGGGCGATCATCTCGTCCACGTCCAGCGCCTCGATGAACATCTCGCTGCGTTCCTGGAATTCCTTCTGGCGGCGTTCGGACTCTTCTTCCTCGGTCAGGATATCGATATCCCAGCCCGAGAGCTGCGAGGCAAGGCGGACGTTCTGGCCGCGGCGACCGATGGCGAGGCTGAGCTGATCGTCCGGGACGACCACCTCGATCCGGTTCTGGTCCTCGTCCAGGACCACCTTCATCACATCGGCCGGTGCCAGTGCGCTGACGATGAAGCTCGCCGGATCCGAGGTGAAGGGGATGATGTCGATCTTCTCGCCCTGCAGTTCGTTCACGACCGCCTGCACGCGGCTGCCGCGCATGCCGACGCAGGCACCGACCGGATCGATCGATGAATCGTGGCTGATGACGGCGATCTTCGCCCGGCTGCCGGGATCGCGCGCGACGGCCCGGATCTCGATGATGCCGTCATAGACCTCGGGCACCTCCTGCGCGAACAGCATCGCCATGAAACGCGGATGGGTCCGCGACAGGAAAATCTGCGGGCCACGGTTCTCACGGCGCACATCGTGGATATAGGCGCGCACCCGGTCACCGGGACGGAAGGTTTCGCGCGGCAGCAGCTCATCGCGCCGCATCACGGCTTCGGCACGGCCCAGATCGACGACGACGTTGCCATGCTCAGCGCGCTTGACCAGACCGTTGATGATCTCGCCGGCGCGGTCCTTGAACTCCTCGTACTGGCGCTCGCGCTCGGCGTCGCGGACCTTCTGGAAGATGATCTGTTTCGCCGACTGTGCGGACACGCGGCCAAAATCGATGGGCGGCAGCGGTTCGGAGATCAGGTCGCCGACCTCGGCGTCCGGATTCATCTCCCGGGCTTCCTTCAGTGAGATCTGGGTGGCCGCTTCCTCGACCTCCTCTACCGCTTCGCGCAGCCGCCAGAGGCTGATGTCTCCGGTCTTGCGGTCGATCTGGGCGCTGATCATGTGCTCGGCGCCGTAGGTGACCTTGGCCGTACGCTGGATCGCCTCCTCCAGCGCCTCCACCACGATCTCCGGTTCGATCGATTTCTCGCGTGCGACCGCGTCTGCGACCTGCAGCAGTTCCAGCCTGTTTGCCGTAGTGACCGCCATCTGCCTTACTCCGTCTGTCCTGAATGGGACGCCCCGTCATGCGACGTGCCCGATGATTTCGCGCCGGTTTTCCCGCGTGTCTTTTCCCGCGCCTTGCTCTCGCGCAGGCTCGCCTCGACCAGTCGATCCGTCAGCACCAGCTTTGCCTCGGCGACATCCGCCAGCGGGACCGACATCGCGGCTTCGTCCGCCGAAACGCCGGCCAGTTCGATATGGATCATGCCGTCTTCGAAACCGGTCAGGATGCCCTTGAACCGTTTCCGGCCATCGATGGGCCGGTCGAGTTCGATCTTCGCATCGAATCCCTTGTAGCGCTCGAAGTCCTTTGCCCGGGTCAGTGGCCGGTCCACACCCGGCGACGAGACTTCCAGCTGATAGGCTTCCGCAATCGGATCCTCGACATCCATCAGGGCCGATATGGCGCGGCTGACGTCCTCGCAGTCGTCGATGCCCATGGTGCCGTCGTCGCTGCGTTCGGCCATGATCTGCAAGGTCGGGCGACCGCCGCCGATGTAGCGCACGCGCACCAGATCATAACCCATCGCCTCAAGCGAGGGCTCGATCATGTCTCTAATGCGATCAGTCAGTCCTGAACTCATGGGATCTGCGACGTGCTCCGTGCCGGATTCAAATGCCACCACGCCGAAGGCAGAAACAAAAAAGTGGGCCCGTGGCCCACCCTTTGTGACGCTCTGAAACAGCGTTTACTGGTGTGAGGCGGATAATATGTATTTTGGGATCACAATCAAGCCCTGCGGACGAACTCGAAAAACACCGGCCTGTCACCCTTGTCGCGAGCTTTGCGCTCATACCGGGTTTCGAAATGATCGGCCGGCGACTGCCGCCAGTCATCGGCGCGCTCGGCCGTCCATTCGAACGCCGGATGATCCAGCAGGTGGCGCAGGATCCAGCGGGCGTAATCCATGTGGTCCGTGCCGATGCGCAGTCCCGCGCCGGGCCGGATGACCCGGGCAAGCCGGTCCAGGTTTTCCGGGTTGATGAAGCGGCGCTTGTTGTGCCGGGTCTTGGGCCAGGGATCCGGAAACAGAATGAACGTCCGCGCGATGCAGGCCTCGGGCATCGCCTCCAGCAGCGGGCGGGCATCGTCTCCGTGCAGCAGGACGTTGTGCAGGTCGCGTTCCTCGATTTCGGTCAGGGTCTTCGCGACGCCTTCCAGGAACGGCTCGCACCCCAGAAGGGTGACGTCCGGGTTCGCGGCGGCCTGCGAGACGATGTGCTCGCCGCCGCCGCAGCCGATCTCCAGCCAGATATCACCGTCGGGCAGGTGGTCCGGATCGGGCGTCAGACGCGGCAGCAGTTCGGCCAGCAGATCGTTCTGCCGCCGGCTCTGCTTCTTGCCCTGACGCCGCCCGTAGAACCTGAAGGGCGGGCCCTTCGACGCGCTCATCTCAGACGCCGCAGGCATCCTTCAGCGCATCCACCAGATCCAGCCGTTCCCAGGAGAACCCGCCATCCGCCGTCGCGTCGCGCCCGAAATGGCCGTAGGCCGCCGTGCGCTCGTAGATCGGGCGCATCAGGTTCAGGTGCTCGCGGATGCCGCGCGGGCTGAGGTCCATGACCTCCTGCAGCGCCTTCTCCAGCCTGGCCTCCTCCACATTGCCGGTGCCGTACAGATCGACATAGACCGACAGCGGCTTGGAGACGCCGATGGCGTAGGAAAGCTGAATCGTGCACCGCTCGCTCAGGCCCGCACCGACCACGTTCTTGGCCAGATAGCGCGCGGCATAGGCGGCGGACCGGTCGACCTTGGTCGGATCCTTGCCGGAGAAAGCGCCGCCGCCGTGCGGGGCCGCACCGCCGTAGGTATCGACGATGATCTTGCGGCCGGTCAGTCCGGCATCGCCGTCGGGTCCGCCGATCACGAACTTGCCGGTCGGGTTCACGTAGAACTCGTCTTCCTGGCACATCCAGCCTTCCGGCAGGGCGTTCACCACGAAAGGACGCACCATCTCGCGCACGTCTTCCTGGCTCAGGCCGTCGACATGCTGGGTCGAGACGACCACCGACGTGGCACCCACAGGTTTTCCGTCGACGTATTTCAGCGTGACCTGGCTCTTGGCATCCGGTCCGAACTCCGCGCGTTCGCCGGAATGGCGCGCCGCCGCCATGTCCCGAAGGATGCGATGAGACATGTGGATCGGGGCGGGCATCAGGTCGTCGGTCTCGCGGCAGGCGTAGCCGAACATGATGCCCTGGTCGCCGGCACCCAGATCCTTGTTGCCCGCCGCATCGACGCCCTGCGCGATATCGGCGGACTGTTCATGCAGATGAACCTGCACTTCCGCGGTTTTCCAGTGGAATCCGTCCTGTTCGTATCCGATGGCCTTCACGGCGTTGCGCGCCGTTTCCTCCATGATGTCCTTTGTGATCGACGCCGGGCCGCGCACTTCACCGGCCAGCACGATCAGATTGGTGGTCGTCAGCGTCTCGCAGGCCACACGCGCGTCGGGCTCGGCGGCGAGGAACAGGTCCACGATCGAGTCGGATACGCGGTCGCAGACCTTGTCCGGATGACCTTCCGAGACGGATTCCGATGTAAAGAGATAGTTCTGACGCGGCATCAAGCCCCTCCCATTTGACGGCTGCTGGGGTTCTGATCCCCGATCACAAGGCTGAGCGCTTTCTGGCAAGCCAGACCGATGCGGTCAAGCGTGACTGTTGAACGCTGCCCGCGGCGCACCGGGTTTGTGGCTGCCGTCACGGGGCGGACCGACAGGCGGGCAAATGGTCAGTTGTCGTCGAACTGGCCGCCGATCGCCTTGACCAGTTCAAACAGCCGCTTGCGGACGGCGGCGTCCGATATCTTGTCATATGCCCGGACGAATTCGAGGATCTCGCGGCGAAACAGGCGCTCTGAATCAAAGGGGGTCTGTCCGTTTTCCGAAAGGCCTGCGACTGCATCGGAGGCGTTTTCACCCTTGGCCGGCGCGCCTTCGAAAAAGAAGGAAGGCGGAACCTCCAGGATCTGGCTGAGCTCGAACAGACGGCTGGCACCGATGCGATTGGCACCGCGTTCGTACTTCTGGACCTGCTGGAATGTCAGTCCCAGCGCCTGCGCCAGTTTCTGCTGGCTCAGGCCCTTCAGGGTCCGGCACAAACGCACGCGGCTGCCCACATAGATATCTACCGGATGCGGATGTTCGGCCAAACTACTTCCCCTCGAGGCAATCTGTCTTTTCTTCATTGGGGCGACGTCCCGTGATCCTCGGTCGCCGCGCTCTCTATGGAATGCGGATCGTTTCGGGTCAAGTCTCTGTCGGGGGTGAACAAGAAACGGGACGGCTCTGTACAAACGTTCGCAAGTTTCGGCTGTGCACCTGATGGTTGCTTGATCACCTATTTTTCTTTCGAAGACATGTATCGGAGTAGCATCAACTTACCCGAACGGTTCTGTATTATGGTTAATGGCCCGGCAGGGCGGCTCTTGACCCGATCAGGAGGGTCTTTTGCGACGATTGACCCAACCGATGGCAACCATAAGTAGCAGCAGGCCAGCCCCCAACGGAACCGATCCGGTCTGTGAGAATATTGTGACCGGAACCGGTGCCGGGACCTGAGCCTGAATCGCGCCGCGCTGCCCCAGCGGCAATCGTTCGACGATTCGGCCATAAGGTCCGATGACGGCGGAAATGCCGGTACCCGCTGCACGGACCAGCGGCAGGCCCTGTTCGACGGCGCGGAAGCGCGAGATGGAAAAATGCTGGTCCGGCCCGGTCAGATTTCCGAACCACCCGTCGTTGGTGAGATTGAGCAACCAGCCCGGTCGCATCTCGCGCCGGGCGAGGGACGGAAAGATCGCTTCATAGCAGATCAGCACGGCCGCATCGGGCAGGCCCGGCAGTTCCAGCGTCTCGTTTGCTGGTCCGGGTGAGAAGTCGCCGCGGCCCACGGCCAGCTTTTCCAGTCCGGTCATCTGCAACAGGCCGCGCAGGGGCAGATATTCGCCAAAGGGAACCAGATGATGCTTGTCGGCGGTATCCACGATCGCGCCCGATCCGTCCACGGCGATCGCCGAGTTGAAGAATGCCGCTCGGTCGGGTCCCTGCTCGGCGCGTGGGGCACCGGTGATCAGAACGCCGCCTTGGCCGTCCTGACCCAGCCGGGCTGCCACATCGCCCAGCGCCCTGAGCTCGGCGGGTGAGTTCGCCAGCAGGAACGTAGCCGTCGTCTCGGGCCACACCACCACATCGGGCCTGGCTTTGTCCCGTGCGCCTTCGCTGAGCTGCAGGTTCGCCGCAAAGTGATCCTGCAGCAGATCGCGCCGCCACTTGTCGCGTTGGGCGATATTCGGTTGGATGATCCGGACAGTGAACTGTCCGCCATCGGCAACGTTCGGTGCCACCCGGAGAGCGGTCGCGCCGAAGACGATCGCGATCAGGCCGAGGACGGCTGCGGGTGTCCGGCGGTCCGACCGGTGCGTGACCGGCAGCGCAGGCAGCGCGAACAGCAGAACCGCCAGGAAACTGAGCCCGTAGATGCCCACCCATGCAGCAGGCTGCATCGCATAGACGTGGAATCCGAAGGCATAGCCGATCAGATTCCATGGAAAGCCCGTCAGGACCGTGCCGCGCGCCATCTCCATCAGCGTCCAGGCCGCAGCCAGTGCCAGCAACCGGCGCGGTCCGACCGGCGCCATGCGCCATGCGGCCAGCACGGCGATCGCCGGGAAAACGGCGAGCAGCGCGGGCAGGCCGAGAACCGGGAACGGGATCATCCAGGCGAATTTTTCCGGCTCGACCAGAAAGGCGGATGCGATCCAGTACAGCCCGGCGATGAAATGACCCCAGCCGAAGAACCAGCCGGTCCAGAACGCCGAACCGCCGCGTTCGCACCGGTTCATCAGGATCAGGAGACCGCCAAAGCCGATGAATCCAACCGGGAAGATGTGGAAAGGCGCAAATGCCAGCGTGGTCAACGCACCCAGGATGAAGGCTGCCGAAAGGCGTGCGATCACCCGTTTGCGTGCCGGTGACATGCGGCCCGCCCGTCAGGAGGCGGACACGACGTGGATGTCTTCCGCGGTGTTCTGTTCGGCTCCACGCACGCGCAGGCGGTGAATTCGCCGTGCGTCGGCCTCCATGATCTCGAACTCCAGACCGCAATCGTGCCGGATCACCTCGCCCCGCTTCGGCACGCGTCCCAGCGCCACGAAGACGAAACCGCCCAGCGTGTCGATTTCCTCGTCTTCCTCGTCGGCCAGCAGGTCACAGCCGACCCGCTCCTCGAACTCGGACAGCTCGAAGCGGGCATCGACGTCGATGGTCCCGTCAGGATGCTCCAGGAAACCGGGGTCTTCGGCATCGTCGTGCTCGTCCCGAATGTCGCCGACCACTTCCTCGATCAGGTCCTCGATGGTGACCAACCCGTCAACGCCACCGTATTCGTCGACGACGATGGCCATGTGCCGGCGGCTTGCGCGCATCTCGACCAGCAGGTCGATCACCGGCTTTGACGGCGGTACCACCACCGGCGGCCTGAGAATGCTGGGCAGGTCGATCTCGCCCGTGCGGCCCCAGAACTTCACCAGATCCTTGATGTGCAGCACGCCCAGAATCTCGTCCATCTGTTCGCGATAGACGGGCAGGCGGCTGTGCGGGGCCTCCCGGTACCGAGCGACGATCTCGGAAAGGGAAAGGCTGACTTCCAGGGCGACGATGTCGCCGCGCGGGACCATGACGTCATCGACGCGTTTGCCCCCCAGCGCGATGATGTTGGCGAGCATCAGCCGCTCTTCATCGCCCAGGGCACCGCGCTCGTCGGCGTCGTCATGTTCCTCGAGTATTTCCTCAATGCTTTCCCGCCAGCCGGCCTCGCCGTTCCGGTTGCGGCTGCGGCCTTTCAGCAGGCCGCCGATCCAGGTGCCGATGCCTGATGAGTCGGCTTGTTCCGTACTGTCCCCGCCGTCTGCGGGGTCGCTACTTGAGGATGGGTCGCTCATGGCCGCTTCAAAATACCTTCAGTTTTCCAGTGTCCGGCCCGCATAGGGATCCGCGATCCCCAACTGTGCCAGAATTACGCGCTCTGTGTCTTCCATGACCTGCGCCTGTTCAGTCTCTTCGTGATCATGGCCCAGCAGATGCAGCAGGCCGTGAATGAACAGGTGCACTAGATGGGCTTCGAACGTCTTGTTCTCAAGGCCTGCTTCCCGGCGGACATAGTCGGCGGCGATGGCGATGTCACCCAGCATGTCATCTTCGCCGGGCATCATGCTTTCATCTGCCGGAAAGGAGAGCACATCGGTCGGGGCATCCTTGCCCCGGAACTCGGCGTTCAGTCTCCGGATGGCCGCTGAATCCATCAATGCCAGACTGATGCTGGCGCTTTCGCCGTCACCGACGATCCGCCATGCGGCGGCGGCGGCATCCTGCAGCAGTCGAGAGACGTCCGGCCAGTCGCCGCTGTCGTGAACGATCTCCAGGCTGATCGGTCCGGGCGCCTGCGTGGCCTGCGGACGGGTCATCCCCGCGGGGCTTCCTGCCCGGCGGTGTCGGTCTCGAACAGTTCCGGCTGGCGGGCGTAGGCATTGACGATCCGCGTCACCAGCGGATGCCGGACGACATCGCGGGCGTCGAAATGCACGAACTTGATCTCGTCGACGTCGTGCAGCACCTCGATCGCCTCGCGCAGTCCCGACTTCATGCCGCGCGGCAGATCCACCTGCGACAGGTCGCCCGTGATCACCATGCGCGAGTTCTCGCCGAGGCGGGTCAGCAGCATCTTCATCTGCACCGGCGTCGTGTTCTGTGCCTCGTCCAGAATGACGAAGGCGTTGGCCAGCGTACGTCCGCGCATGAAGGCGAGAGGGGCGACCTCGATCTCGCCGGTCTCCAGCTTCTTCGCGACCTGTTCGGCAGGCAGCATGTCGTACAGCGCATCGTACAGCGGCCGCAGATAGGGATCGACCTTGTCGCGCATGTCGCCGGGCAGGAAGCCGAGCCGTTCGCCCGCTTCCACCGCAGGCCGCGACAGCACGATGCGGTCGACCCTGCGGGCCAGCATCATCGACACCGCAGCGGCGACCGCCAGATAGGTCTTGCCGGTGCCCGCCGGACCGATGCCGAACACCATCTCACGTTCCAGCAGGTGCCGGGCGTAGTGGATCTGGTTCGGCGACCGCGGCTGGATCATCCGTTTCCGCGTCTGGATCACCACGCCGCTGGCGGCACTGCTCTGCTCGCCCAGCCGGATGGCGTCGTCCACCTCCCGCCGGCTGACGGTCTGGCCCTGCTCCAGCCGCTGGTAAAGGCCGTCGAGAATGTTCTTGGCGCGCAGGCACAGTTCCGGATCGCCGCCGATCAGTACCCGGTTGCCGCGCGTGCTCAGCGAGACGCCCAACTGTTGTTCCAGCCGCACCAGATTCTGGTCGTGATCGCCGAACAGCGAGGACAGCAGCGAATTGTCGTCAAAATCCACAAGCAGGCCGCCCTGATCCGGCGTTCCTGCGGTCACGTCGCTCAAGAGGGGATCCGATCGGTCATGCTGCATCCTCGTCAAAGCGGTCTGACATCGTGCCCGAAATGGAGTTCGCCTTGCCCGCCCGGATGGTGACGGGGGCGATCTGTCCGATGCGATGGTCGGGGGCATCGACGTGAACCGCCTGCATGTACGGGCTGCGGCCCACCAGTTGCCCTTCGTGGCGGCCCCTGCGTTCCAGCAGGACATCCATGGTCGTGCCGACGCTGGCTTGGTTGAAGGCCAGTTGCTGTTCGTTCAGCAGCGCCTGCAGCCGCTGCAGCCGTTCCGACTTGGCGTCCTCATCGACCTGCAGCGACAGCGCGGACGCCGGTGTGCCGGGGCGCGGGCTGTATTTGAACGAATAGGCCTGCGCATAGCCGACGCGGCGGACCAGATCCATGGTCTGTTCGAAATCCTTCTCCGACTCCCCGGGGAAGCCGACGATGAAATCTCCGGAAAGCGCCAGGTCGGGCCGGGCTTCCCTGAGGCGGTCGATGATGCGGAAATAGGTGTCACGGTCATGCCGGCGGTTCATCGCCTGCAGGATCCGGTCGGACCCGGCCTGCACGGGCAGATGCAGGTAAGGCATCAGTTGCGGCACATCGCGATGGGCGGCGATCAGATCCGAGGTCATCTCCAGCGGATGCGAGGTCGTGTAGCGGATGCGAGCGACGCCGGGCAGGTCAGCCAGTGCCCGGATCAGCCGTCCGAGTGTCCAGTCCGATCCGTCCGGCCCCTCGCCGTGATAGGCATTCACGTTCTGCCCCAGCAGCGACAGCTCGACGACGCCAGCACCGGTCAGCCGCTGCGCCTCGGCCAGCACATCCGCCGCCGGGCGCGAGAATTCGGCACCGCGCGTATAGGGCACCACGCAGAACGCGCAGAACTTGTCACAGCCTTCCTGCACCGTCAGGAACGCCGCCGGACCGTTCGACGTCGCGGTGTGCGGCAACTGATCGAACTTCTCGACGACCTCGAAGTCGGTTTCCAGAACGGCCTCGCCGCTGGCGCGGGTCGCGCGCGCGACCATCTCGGGCAGCCGGTGGTAACTCTGCGGTCCGAACACGATATCGACATAGGGTGCGCGGCGGATGATCTCCTCACCCTCGGCCTGCGCCACGCATCCGGCGACGCCGATCACCATCTCCGCACCGGATGCGCGGCGCTTCGCCTGCATCTGGCGCACGCGCCCGAGTTCGGAAAAGACCTTCTCGGCCGCCTTCTCGCGGATGTGGCAGGTGTTGAGGATGACCATGTCGGCATCGTCCGGCGTGGTCACCGTACGATAGCCGAGCGGCGCGAGGACATCCGCCATACGATCGGAATCGTAGACGTTCATCTGGCAGCCGTAGGTCTTGATAAAAAGGTTTTTGGTCACTCAGGCCCGTCAGTCAGGGACGAAGGAAAGGATCAGCGCGCCTACCGCGCCGGTCCGGCACAAACACATTCCGGAAACTAGACCACACGGACACGGAGTCAAGTACGTGCCAGCCGACGCGTACTGCCCGACAGCGCCTCGGAATTGCCCGTCACGATCTGGTCGCGGCAATGACGCGCCAGCAGCTTGCGATTGCCGATCTGGTCGATCGTGACCGGTGCGTAGAATTTCAGCGTGGCTTCGTAGGGGCCGCCGAACAGATAGTCCTTCAGATGGGGTGCCAGATCCATGTCGCCGTACCAGGCCACCTTGTCCATGGAACGGCGGGTGACGGGGAAGCCGTCGACCTTGGTATAGGTGATGGAAAAGGGCTGCACTTTCAGCTTCTTGCCGTTCGGATTCATGTCGGCGAGCGAGAAGAACGCCGTGCGAAACTCGCCGATGCGAAGACCGTCGTAAGAGGTGCCTTCGGGAAACAGGATCAGACTGTCGCCTTTCTCCAGCCGCTTCAGCATCGCCTGGCGTTCCCTGTCGGCGGTTTTCTTGTCGCGGCTGACGTAGATCGTGCGCTGCAGGTTGGCGAGATACTTGATGCCCGGCCAGGTGCCGACCTCGCGCTTGGCAACAAACGATGCCGGCAGCGTCGCGCCCACCGTGACAATGTCCAGCCACGAGACGTGATTGCTGACGAAAAGCACGGGCTCACCGGTGACGGGTTCGCCGACCACGCGAATGCTCAGCCGCAGCAACCGCCGGGCGATGCGGTGCCACAGCATCGGAATCCAGGTGGCAAACCTCGACCCCAGCAGGATGGCAATCAGATGCGGGATCGCCAGGACCAGCGTCATGGCGATGATGATCAGGATCACCAAAATGATGCGGATGACGTCCAAGGGTCAGCCCTTGTTTCCGTCGCGATCCAGCCGGGTTCCGTAAAGTTCGAGCCTGTGATCGACCAGCTTGTAGCCGAGTTCCTCTGCAATCAGGCGCTGCAGTTCTTCAATGCGCTCGTTCTGGAATTCGATGACCTCGCCGGAATTCACGTCGATCAGGTGATCGTGGTGATCGTCGGTCGCTTCTTCATAGCGGGCGCGACCGTCGCCGAAATCGTGCCGCTCCAGGATGTTGGCTTCCTCGAACATGCGAACGGTCCGGTAGACCGTGGCGATGGAGATGTTCGAATCCACCGCCGCGGCGCGCTGATAGACCTGCTCCACGTCGGGGTGATCGTCGGCTTCCGACAGCACGCGGGCGATCACCCTGCGCTGATCGGTCATGCGCATGCCGATATCGACGCATTTCTGTTCCAGTCGTGATGGTTTGGCCCCGGCCGGCATTCGATCGTTTCCTTGCATTCCCAGACAGCTTCTATAGCGACGGCGCGGCCCCGCCGCAAGAAAGCGGCAGGCGGGCGGTCATGATCAGCGCGTCTGAGCCGTCTGCGTAATAATCCTTTCTGCGTCCCGCTTCGGCGAAACCGAGATCGAGATAGAACTGCCGCGCCCCGGCATTGGTTTCGGAAACCTCAAGAAACAGCGCCTTGCACTGCTGAAGCTGACCGGTCGCATCATGCAGCAGCGCGCCGCCGAGGCCCGTGCGCCGCTGCTGCGGCAGAACCCCGATCGTGATGATCTCAGCCTCGTCGGCCGCCTGTCGCAGCAGCAGAAGCCCGGACGGTCGGGACTCGAAGGTGGCGATCCAGGCCGTCGATCCGGGCATTGACAGCAGATCGGCGAAGGATGATTCGGTCCATCCATCGGCGAAGCAGGCCGCGTGCAGACCCGCCAGGAGGGGTGCTGAACGGGTGCGCTCGACCGCAATCACAGGTTCAGGATCGGCCGGGCGGGCACCGCGTCGGGCGCGCGCAGGTAGACAGGCTTCGGCGCAGGCGCATTCGCGCCGGTCAGCGGACGTTCCGACACAAGGCCGATCATGTCGGCTGCATCGGGCCAGACCTCCGCCACTGTCATGGTCGACGGTGTCTCCAGATGCCCGGCGATCAGGGCGGCACCGCTGCCGACGATCACGCTGCCGGGATTCAGCATCGCCGCAGCACCGGCGGCCGACAGCGCCGCTGGGGCGCTCCATGCCTCGGCATAGGGGCCGTCCCCGCGCCGGAAATACTGCGCGTAGACCTGATCGCGCCGGGCATCCAGCGCCGCCATGACCGGGCGGTCCGGCCAGCGCCGGGCTGCCGTGTGTGCCATCAGTTCCAGGGTAGTGACACCGGTCAGTGGAATACCGCAGGCCAGCCGCAGGCCACGCGCTGCCGCCAGACCGATGCGGACACCGGTGAAGGTGCCGGGACCGATGGTCACCGCGACGGCGGACAGGTCCGACGCCTTGAGACCGGCTGCTGTCAAGGCGGTGGCCATCAGGGGCACCAGCGCCTCTGCGTGGCCGCGCTTTCGCCGCTGGTGGGCGGCGAACCGGACATGACCATCGACGCCCACCGCGACCGAAAGCGCATCGGTCGCCGTGTCGATGGCGAGCAGGGACGCGATCAGAGGATCTCGCAGGCTTCGTCGAAATCAAGCCGGGGGCTGCGCTCGAACAGCCCCGAAGGATCGCCGAAGCCGATGTTGCACAGGAAGTTCGACTTGATCCGGCCGTCGGGAAAGAATTCCGCGTCCAGCGCTTCATTGTCGAAGCCGCTCATGGGGCCGCAGTCCAGACCCAGCGAGCGGGCGGCGATGATCAGGTACGCGCCCTGTAGCGTGGAATTCCGGAACGCCGTGATCTGTGCCACGTCCGGATCGCTGAACCAGTTCTTCGCATCCGGTTCGTGTGGGAAAAGCTGCGGCATCTTCTCGTAGAACTTCAGGTCGTAGGCCACGATGGCAACGACCGGTGCCGCCATCGTCTTCGCCAGGTTGCCTTCGGACAGCGAGGACTTCAGGCGCTGCTTGGCGGCGTCCGACACCAGGAACTTCAGCCGCGCCGGCGAGCCGTTCGCGCTGGTCGGGCCATAGCGCATCAGGTGATAGACCGCGCGCAGGGTGACTTCGGGAACCGGTTTGTCCTGCCAGGCATTGTGCGTTCGGGCGTCTCTGAAGATCAGGTCCATATCGGCATCGCTGAGGATTGAAGTCACGGTCTTGGGTCTCCTGCGTTGACACGCCATGGCGCTTGGTTTCGCGATGTCATACTAGATAGCACCCTCAACCGGAAGCATGACGAAGGCCCGACATGATGAAAAAAGCAGCATTGGCATGGCTGATCCTTCTGGGGGCGGTTGCACCTGTATTTGCCGCCGATCATGCCGTGGTCTTTGCCTATCACCGGTTCGGCGAAGACGGTGTGCCGGCGACGAACATCCGGCTGGCCCAGTTCGAGGCGCATCTGGATCATCTGGAGGAGGGCGGCTTCACGGTCTGGCCCTTGTCCAGGATTGTGAAGGCCCTGCGTGATGGCACGGACCTGCCCGACCGCACGGTGGCGCTGACGGCGGACGATGCCTATCGCAGCGTGATGACCGAGGCCTGGCCGCGCCTGAAACAGCGGGGCTGGACGATGACGCTGTTCGTGGCCACCGACGGGGTCGACAGCGGCATCCGCGGTTACCTGAACTGGGACGAGATTCGCCGGCTGAAGGCCGAGGGCATGGAGATCGGTGCCCATTCGGCAGCCCACGGACACATGGCCGAGATGGCCGTCGAAGAAGCCCGGGATGATCTGGAACGGTCCCGCGACCGGTTTCGGGCCGAACTCGATGCGCAGCCCGATCTGCTGGTCTATCCCTATGGTGAGTACAGCGCTGCACTGATCGATGTCGCAAGGCAGGTGGGCTATTCGGCCGCGTTCGGACAGCATTCCGGTGCGCTGTCGCGATCCTGGAACATGTTCGCCCTGCCGCGCTTCGCCATGAACGAGGCCTACGGCAAGATCGACAGGTTCCGCCTTGCGGCCAGCAGCCTGCCGCTCGACGTCACCGACCTCGAACCGGCGGATACCGTGATCAGGCCGGGGGCATATCCGCGGTTCGGATTCCGGATCCTGTCCGACGTCCGCGCGAAGACGCTGAACTGCTTCCATTCCTCAAGCGGTCAGAAACAGACGCTGAGCATCGATGGTGCGGCGGTGTCGTTCCAGCCGCCGGGTGACGCACGACCGGGCCGCAGCCGTTACAACTGCACGGCGCCGGCCGGGCAGGGGCGCTGGTACTGGCATGGCAGGCAGTTCGTGGTGCCGGGCGGCACGGACTGACCGCCTCAGCTCAGCATGTCCACCTGATCCTGACTGAGCGTGCCGGGCACGACGGTCACGGGCACGCGCAGCGATCCGGATCGCTCGCCGGCAAAGGTTCTGACGAGCGGGCCGGGGCCGTTGCTTGAAGCGTCCGCGCCCAGCACCAGAATGCGAATCGACTTGTCCTCGTCGATGACATTCTGAACCTGTTCGATCAGGTCGCCTTCCCGGATCACGAACTGCGGTGTGAGGCTGGTATCCATCAGGATTTCCCGCGCCAGCGCGATCAGCAGTTGTTCTGCTTCCTCGCGCGCTTCCTCGCGCATCAGTTCCCCGACGCCCATCCAGTGCTGGAAATCCGGCGGTTCCGTGACGCGCAACAGCACGACACCGCCGTCGCCCAGCCTGCCCGCGCGCCGTGCGGCCCAGCGCAATGCCAGGCGGCATTCGGGCGTGTCATCGACGACGACAAGGAAATTGCGGACCGACCGGTCTTTCTCGCTCATGCTCCGCCCTGCGGACTGTTGATGGAGGGAACAGTGTGCGGCTTGGCTGCGCGCTATTTCAACAGAATGTTCGAGATTTCTTTCAGCTTCGTCCGTGCCCGAAGCAGATAGAAACCCTGGCTGGTCAGGTGGCTGGGAAAGATGAACCCGTCCGGAGAGCCGTTCATGACCATCAGCGGATCCAGCCCGGCCAGGGTGCGCATGACCGACAGCATGTCGTTCCACGGACGGTTCAGATTGCGTTCGGCCAGTACCGCTTCGTAGTCGCGGCCCAGGTCCCGGAAGATCATGTAATAGGCGTAGGCCTTGCCTTTGATGCGGTAGAACTCGTCATCGACCTGATAGTCGAACCACCAGCCGCCCGCGTGTTCGCGCACGTGGTCGTCGATCGCCTGCGAGGCGGAGCCCAGATCGTTTGCGACGCGTTCGATGGTCGCCTGAAGGTTGTCGGCCCGGCGGTCGAACACGGCGGACCCGCCCGCCAGGCGTTCATTGTAGAGCATCAGCTCGCGGCGCGCGGCCATGTATTCGCTTTCGGCAGGCGTTGCAGGCAGCCATGAGACCGAGAAGTCCCAGGCCCACTTGGTGCCGGATATCTTCAGATGACCGACGGCGCGGTTCAGATTTTCGTCGGCGGCGGATGAACCGCGCACGCGCCCGATCTGGTCCAGAAGCTCGACCGAGAACCGGCTGAGCGCCTCGATCATGCCAAGCTGGAAGTTCGGCATGTTATCCAGCCCCGCCGACGGGAAGAACCACGGATCGTTCGGTGTCCAGTTGTGCTGTCCGACTTCGCGCTCGATCAGCGCGGCCATGGTCGCGACCGTGTAGGACGCCCCCGGCTCCATGCCGACGGGCTCGGCGCGATAGTCGAGATCGTCGTCGATCTTGTGCACGATTGCCATGCCGACCGGATAGTAGAGCGCGGCAAACACCACGACGGCGATCAGCAGGGGTTTCCAGGATGCCTTCACGACGCGGCGGACCCGTCCGGGACCGCCGATGCGCTGGTGCTTCTCCGACCCGATCTGATCGTTCGTGCCCGCGTTCAGATCGCTCATGCCGTCAACTTCCTGTCATTCATGGCTTCAAGGTGGGGGCGCGAGGCTAGCCGCGCAAGAAGCCGACCATGTCCTTGACCTCGTCCAGGATCGGACGGGCGATGGCATCGGCCCGTGCCGCACCGTCGGCCAGCACGCTGTCGACATGATCGGGTGCGTCCATGAGGTGCCGCATCTCGTCGGCAATCGGCGCCATCCTGGCGACCGCCAGATCCGCGAGCTCCTGTTTGAAGCCGGAGAACTGGCCGCCCGCGAAGGCGGCCACAGCCTCCTCCTTGGTGATATCGGAAAGCGCGGCCCAGATGCCCAGCAGGTTGTCTGCCTCGGGGCGTCCTTCGAGATCCTTGACGGTTTCCGGCAGCGGTTCGGGGTCCGTCTTGGCCTTGCGGATCTTCCTGGCGATGGTGTCGGAATCGTCGGTGATGTTGATGCGCGAATTGTCCGACGGGTCGGATTTCGACATCTTCGACGTCCCGTCGCGCAGGCTCATCACACGCGTCGCCGCCCCGAAGATCAGCGGTTCGGTGACGGGAAAGAACTCCTGTCCGTAGTCGTGATTGAACTTCTGCGCGATGTCGCGACACAATTCCAGATGCTGCTTCTGGTCCTCGCCGACCGGCACGTGGGTCGCCTTGTAGACCAGAATGTCGGCGGCCATCAGGTTCGGATAGACGAACAGGCCCACCGCCGCGTTCTCGCGATTCTTGCCCGCCTTTTCCTTGAATTGCGTCATCCGGTTCAGCCAGCCCATGCGGGCCACGCAGTTGAATATCCAGGCCAGTTCGGCGTGCGCGCCGACCTGGCTCTGGTTGAAGATGATCGACTTCGCGGGATCGATTCCCGATGCCAGATAGGCGGCGGCCACCTCGCGCGTCGTGTGCCTCAGTTCAGCCGGATCCTGCCAGACCGTGATCGCGTGCATGTCGACGACGCAGTAGATGCATTCGTAGTCATCCTGCAGGCGGACGAAGTTGCGGATCGCACCCAGATAGTTGCCGAGCGTAAGTCGCCCGGACGGCTGGACGCCTGAAAAAATGCGGCCCTTGGACATGTCGATGGTTCCGTCTGGATTGATTTCGTCGTGGTGTATGCGGTGCCGGTGGCGCGGTCAACCGGCGTCGGCGAGTGTGCGGCGAATGTCCGCCAGCAACGGCGCGTCTGCGGGTGGCATGGGGTAGTCGTCCAGGGCATCCGTCGATGCGAAAGCCAGCCGCTGGCCTTCCAGCCCCTGAGGTTTTCCGGACCATTTCCGGCAGGCGTACACGGGCATCAGCAGGTGAAAATCGTCGTAGGCATGCGATGCAAAGGTGAGGGGGTGCAGATCACCGGCGCGAACCGAGACACCCAGTTCCTCCGCACACTCGCGGATCAGGCAGGCTTCGGGGCTTTCACCGGGTTCGACCTTGCCACCCGGAAATTCCCAGAGACCCGCCATCGCCTTGCCCTTGGGCCGTTCCGCCAGCAGCACTTCGCGCCGGTCGTTGATCAGCGCGATCGCGGCGACCAGTATCAGTTTCACGAGCGGTAGTCGGCGTTGATATCGATGTAGCCGTGGGTCAGGTCGCAGGTCCAGACGCGGGCCGTGCCCTCTCCGATGCCCAGCCCGACCTCGATCCGGATGTCGCGGCCCTTCATGTGATCGATGATCATCGCCTCCCGATAATCCGGATCGGCACCGCCGTCGCGCGCGATCGTGACCCCGCCCACCTTGACGGAGATCCGGCTGCGCTCGGCCTTCTCGCCGGACTTGCCGATGGCCATGACGATGCGGCCCCAGTTGGCGTCCTCGCCCGCGATGGCGGTCTTGACCAGCGGCGAGTTGCCGATGGACATGGCCACGGCGCGCGCGGCCCGGTCGTCCTCGGCACCGGTGACGTCGATGGTGATCAGCTTCTGCGCGCCTTCGCCGTCGCGTGCGATCTGGATCGCCAGATCGCGCAGCATGTCTTCCAGCGCACCGGTGAAACCGGCCAGGGCCGGGTCGTCGGGGCTCGTGATCTCGGGGTGTCGCGGACCCATTCCGGTGGCGAACAGCAGGCACATGTCCGATGTGGACATGTCACTGTCGACAGTCACGCTGTTGAACGTCCGGTCCGCAATGGGTGGCAGGATCGCCTGCAGCACGGTCGCGGGCAGGGCGGCGTCCGTCACCACATAGGCCAGCATCGTCGCCATGTTGGGCGCGATCATGCCAGACCCCTTGGCGATGCCATTGATGGTCACGGTCGCATCGCCGATCTTCGCCGTCGCCGTGGCGCGCTTCTCGAACGTGTCGGTTGTCAGGATTCCTGCCGCGGCCTCGGCCCAGCCCTCGGGAGAAACGTGCTCGGCCAGCACCGGTACGGAGGCGACCAGCTTCTCGATGGGCAGCCGCTCGCCGATCACGCCCGTCGAGGCGACCAGCACCTCCTCGGCAGCACACCCTATGGCTTCGGCCACCGCAGCAGCCGTTGCGGCAACATCCTCGTCACCCTGCCGACCGGTGAAGACGTTGGCATTGCCGGAATTGATGATCACCGCGCGCGCCGTGCCGCCGGGCAGACGCTTTGCGTTCCACGTCACCGGCGCGCCGCATGTGGTCGAGGTGGTCTGCACCCCGGCGACGGTCGTGCCCGGCGCAAACCGGAACAGCGTCATGTCGTGACGGCCCTTGTAGCGCAGGCCGCCCGCGACCGCGCCGACCTTGCACCCTGCGATGGCTGGCAGATCGGGCTGACTCTCAGGGGCGAGGGGCGAGACGGGGAGAGGCATGGCAGATTCTTTCGCTCAATGACGGGCCAACCACAATTGGCCGCATCGGGCACCGGGGGTCAAGGCCGCTCAGGTATCGTCCCGCGACTGGAAGGAGGTTTCGATGTCGCGACCGCCGTACAGGATCCCCTCAACCACAATCATCTCGTCGATTACCACAAATGCGATCACCACGCGTCGTTCGAAACCGATTGTGCGAAGGCCGGGCAGGATATGGTCCTTCCGATCGCCGCGTTGCGGGAATGGTATCAGTGTTTCGCAATGTCGGTGAATGCGATCGACATAGCCATCAGCAGTACGTTCATCGGCATTCTCGGTGATCCAGTTCCAGATCTCCGCCAGATGTCGCGTCGCGCGGCGCGTGTAGACCAGTTTCACGCGCGCTTGCGCTTCAGGTTCGCTGCCTCCTCGCGTACCGCGTGCAGCAACCGGTCCCCGTCCACAGCCGAACGCGGATCGCTGGTATATTCGCTGTGTCCGGCAAGAACCTCACGCCGCAGCCAGTCGTCGACCCCCGCCTCATGGTCCAGCAGATGCTGGATACCCTGTTGCAGTGCCGCGCTCTCATTCTCGAAAGAGCCATCGGCGACAAGCCGCCGCACCTCGGAAGCCAATTCTTCGGGCAATTCGACCGTGATCTTTTCGTGCTTCGTCATGCGCCCAGTCTATCACATCACCGGCAGGCGCTCACCACGTATCGATCCACGCGTGCTTCTTGCCTTCGCGCGGAACCGGCGGAGGAGCCGCTTTCAGGGCGGCGACGATGCGGTGGCGGGTATCGGCGGGATCGATCACATCGTCGATCTCGAAATAGGTCGCCGTCGACAGCGCCTTACCGCGTTCGTAGGAGTCCGCGACCATCTGATCGAACTTGGCCGCGCGCTCTTCCGGATCCTCGATGGCGGCCAGTTCCTTGCGGTAAGCCAGCTTCACCGCGCCTTCCAGTCCCATGCCGCCGAATTCACCCGACGGCCAGGCGATGGTGAACAGTGGTGCATGGAAACTCGCGCCGGCCATCCCCTGTGCCCCCAGCCCATAGGACTTGCGCAGCACGAAGCTGAAGAACGGAACGGTCAGATTGGCCCCGGCGACGAACAGGCGGCTGCAATGGCGGACCAGCGCGGTCTTCTCGATCTCCGGGCCGACCATCATGCCGGGCGTGTCGACCAGGAACATGACGGGGATGTCGAAGGCATCGCAGAGTTTCATGAACCGTGCGGCCTTGTCCGAACCGGGGCTGTCGATGGCACCTGACAGATGGCTCGGGTTGTTCGCCACGACACCGATGGGACGGCCCTCGACACGGATCAGCGACGTCACCATGCCCAGCCCGAAGCCCTTGCGCAGTTCCAGTACCGAATCCGTGTCCGCGATCAGTTCGATCACCTCGCGCATGTCGTAGAGCCGCTTGCGGTTCTCGGGGATGACCCGGCGCAGCTTGCGCTGGTCGTCGCAGGTCCAGCCATCGACCGGCCCCTGGAAATAGGACAGGTATTTCTTGGCTGTGGCGACGGCCTCCGCCTCGTCCTTCACGGCGATATCCACCACGCCGGAGGGCACCTGATCGGACATGGGGCCGACTTCCTTGGGGCTGAACACGCCCAGTCCGCCGCCCTCGATCATGGCCGGACCGCCCATGCCGATGTTGGAATTCTCGGTCGCGATGATCACATCGCAGCAACCGAGCAGCGCGGCATTGCCCGCGAAGCAGTAGCCGGAATTGATGCCGACGATGGGGGCGAGGCCGCTCATCTTGCCGAACATCTCGAAGGTGTGCAGGTCCAGGCCGCCGACCTGTCCGACATCGACATCGCCGGGGCGTCCGCCGCCACCTTCCGAGAAGACGATCAGCGGCAGCTTGTAGCGGATGGTCTGCTGCAGCAGGCGGTCCTTCTTCTTGTGGTTGACCATGCCCTGCGTGCCCGCCAGCACGGTGTAGTCGTAACAGAGGACGGCGACGCGGCTCCTGTCCTCGGTGAACCGGTCGCCGTTCACGTGGCCCAGTCCGGCCAGCATGCCGTCTGCGGGCGTGTTTTCAATCAGGTCTTCCATGCTGCGCCGGGTACGCTGGGCGGCAACGGCCAGAGAGCCATATTCGACCCAGCTTCCCTCATCCAGCAGGTCGGCCAGGTTCTCGCGCGCCGTACGCTGGCCGGTCTTGCGGCGCTTCTCGACGGCCCTGGGACGGGCCTCGTCCTGCGTGATGGCCTGTCGCTGCAGGGTTTCCGCCAGATCGGGACGCAGTTCATCCAGATCGACGTTTTCCTCTGCCACGGTGGCTGCGGCGGCCACCTCGGCGGGTTCGACATAGGCCAGCGCGTCGCCTTCATAGACGGTGTCGGCCTCTCCGACGACCATCTGGCGCACGATGCCGCTGAACGGCGCTTCGATGATGTGTTCCATCTTCATGGAATCCATCACCAGCAACGGCTGTCCCGCCCGGACCTCGGCACCTTCATCGACACTGACCGAAATGATGGTGCCCTGCATCGGCGCGGGGACGGTGCGCGCCCCGTCCGGCGCTTCGTCGTCGCCAGCGCTGCCATCGCCGCCGCCGGTCTGCTTGCCGAAGTCGAGCACGGCCAGCGGATCTGAACTCTGCAGCCGTGCACCGGCCCCCTTGCGCGCCGCCTGGACGGACGGCAGGTCGCGATAGAGTTTCGGGTGATCGCCGGGTTCGACGAGCGTCGTCAGGCGCGATTCAAGGAACCCGGTATCCACCCTGTTGGCGATGAAGTCCGGATCCCGCAGGAGGTTCTGCAGAAAGCCGGCATTGGTCGAGACACCCTCGATCCGGAACGCACAGAGGGCCCGATAGGCCCGGCTCACGGCATCGGCGTAACTGGTCGACGGGCTGTGCACGATCAACTTGGCCAGCAGCGAATCGAAGGCCGGGCTGGTCCGGAACCCGGCATAGCCGAACGTATCGATACGAATGCCGCGGCCGGTCGGCGGATCGAACGCCGTCAGCGTGCCTCCGGATGGCATGACGTCGCCGCTTGCCGTCATCTTCTCCATGTTCACACGCAACTGGATCGCAAAGCCGTTTGGCCGCCGTGAATCGTCGTCCACGCCCAGATCGCCGAGCGACCGGCCCTCGGCCACGCCCAGTTGCAGGGCGACCAGATCCGTGTCGAAGACCTCTTCCGTCACGGTGTGCTCGACCTGAATGCGGGCGTTCGCCTCGATGAACGCATAGCCGGAGGCGGGTGCATCTTCGGACGCATCGACCAGGAATTCGAACGTGCCGAGGCCGCGGTAGTTGACGGCGCGGGCCAGCCGCAGGGCCGCCTGCGTCATGGCATCGCGTACCGCCGGATCCAGGTCCGGCGCGGGGGCGACCTCGACGATCTTCTGATTGCGCCGCTGGATGGAGCATTCCCTGTCGCCGAAATGGGTGACCGCGCCCGTGCCATCGCCCAGAACCTGGACCTCGATGTGGCGGGCGGGCCGCATCAGACCTTCGACATAGACGTCGCCGCTGCCGAAGGCCTGCCTGGCTTCGGACTGGCAGCGTTCGTAGGCCGCATCGATATCTTCGCCGGCCCGCACGATGCGCATGCCGCGTCCGCCGCCGCCGGCGACGGCCTTGATCATCACCGCGCCGTCAGGTCCGAGATCTTTCAGGAACGCCTTCGCTTCCTTGAGCGAGGCGGAGCCGGTCGTACCGGACACGGTCGGGACATTGTTGGATCCGGCCAGCGCCCGCGCCTTGGCCTTGTCGCCGAACGTGTCCAGCACATCCGGCGTCGGGCCGACAAAGGTTATTCCGGCATCCGTCACAGCCTGCGCGAAGGCGGCGTTCTCGGCCAGAAAACCGTATCCGGGGTGGACCGCTGTGGCACCGGTGTCTCTGGCGATCGCGACGATGCTTTCGATGTCCAGATAGGCCGCCACCCCCTTCTGCGCCAGAGATACCGCTTCGTCGGCGCGCAGGACGTGCAGATTTTCGGCATCGTCGGTCGAATGGATGGCGACGGTCGTCCAGCCCTGTTCGGCGGCGGTCTGGATGATGCGCACGGCGATCTCACCACGATTGGCGATCAGAAGTTTTTTCATGTTTCAGCGTCTCCCCGGCGGCGACTCTCGCCAATCGCGCGGCGCGGTGCAATCCCTGACAGGCGCAGGACAGCTAAACGCAGGATTAACCTTTCTGGGTCAACTTGCCAGAGCATGGGTCGGCGCGTCGCCTGCGCGTCAGCGATCTGGTAGGTACGGTAAGGTGGATTCGGTCGGATGCGGATACTGGAACGGTTTCTTGAAAGTACGGCGCAGATATTCGCCGGGCTGCTGGTTCTCGCGATCCTGTCCGTCGGTGCGAGCTATCTGATCGTCAAGAGCACGGCCGACCGGCTTGCGGCAGAGCAGGCGGAACGGATCTCGCTGGACTGGGCGAACTACATCTCCGATCGTCTGCCCAATCTCGGGGAGATCGCCCAGGGCGGATACCTCAGCGAGAGTGAACGCGATCTGCTCGACATGATCCGGTCCTTCAACGGTGTGTTCCGTTTCAAGCTCTTTTCGCCTGACGGGCGCCTGCGTCTGGTTTCCGAAAACCTCGCGCCCGGCGGGGGATCGCTGCGCGCCGAACGGCGTGCGTTCAGCCAGACGGCTGCCGATGTGGTGGCAAGCCGAACCCCGCTGACGAAATTCGAGGACGGGAAGACGCAGCCGGATCGTCCCGACTTCTACGCCGAGAGCTATGTTCCTGTCGTGCGCAACGGCGACGTCGTGGCCGTTGTCGAGGTCTACGTGGATCAGACCAAGGCGGTCGCGATCAACAGGGCGAAATTCACCAATTTCGGCATTCTGATCGGTCTGGTGATCTTTGTCCTGCTGCTGTTTCCGGCGGTCGGAATTGCCCTGCTGCTGCGCTCGCTGCGCCGGAAGAACGCCGATCTGGCGCTGGAGAGCCAACGGGCACAGCGGGCGGATCATGCGAAATCCGAATTTCTGGCCAACATGAGTCACGAGATACGAACCCCGCTGAACGGCATGATGGGCATGTCCGAACTGTTGCAGCAGACGGACCTGGATGCGCGCCAGAAACGCTATGCCGACACGGTGACCAGTTCGGGCAACGCGCTGCTGACAATCATCAACGACATTCTGGACTTCTCCAAGATCGACGCCGGCCAGCTGCAGTTGTGTCACGAACCGTTCCGTATGGCCGATGCGGTCAACGATGTCGCGCTGCTGATGTCTGCCCGTGCCGAAGAGAAGAACATCGAGATCGTCGTCCGGGTCGACCCCGACATGCCGCGCAGCATGGTCGGCGATGCGGGCCGGATCCGGCAGATTCTGACCAACCTCGTCGGGAACGCCGTCAAGTTCACCGACGCCGGTCATGTTCTGATCGACGCTTCGGCGACCGTGCATCAGGCCGGTGACGGCGCGGCGAAGGCCGCCCTCGTTCTGAAGGTCGTCGATACCGGTATCGGCATACCGGAAGACCAGACGGACCATGTCTTCGACAAGTTCGTCCAGGTCGACGGCAGTTCCACCCGGAACCATGACGGGACCGGTCTGGGGCTGGCCATCGTCAGCATGCTGGTGACGAAGATGGGTGGCACGGTGGCCCTTCAGTCCGTCGAGGGTGAAGGCAGCACCTTCACGGTGACGCTCGACCTGCCGGTCGATGATGTGACCAGCGAACGCCGGATCGTGCCGGTCGATGTGAAGGGCAAGCGCGTACTGGTTGTCGATGACAATGCGGTCAACCGCGAAATCCTGATGGAACAGCTCGGCGCATGGGGGCTGATCGGGCAGGCGGAACCGTCGGCGCTGAGAGCGCTCGGCGAACTGGCGCGCATGGCGGCGGACGGTGAGACCTGCGATCTGATCATTCTGGACTACAACATGCCCGGCATGGACGGGGCAGGCATGGTGCGGTCCCTGAAGGCCGCCGAAAGCCTGTCGGAAATTCCGGTGCTGATGCTGACGTCCGTCGAGTATCCCGAGGGCGGCGGGCAGTTTCTGGACCTGGGAGTCCAGGGACATCTGGTCAAACCCGCCAACGCATCGACCTTGTACGATCAGCTCGTCTCGATCATGAGCAGCACGGCACCCGCGACGGTCAAGGCGGCGGCGGATATGCCACCCCCTGACGACGCAACCGGATCGGAACCCGCCGCCGACCGGGCCACGGGCGGGACCGGCACCGGGCGCGATCGCGAAGACGGCATGCCACTGGTACTGGTCGCCGAGGACAATCCTGTGAACCAGGAACTGGTGCTCGGCATTCTGGAGATCGCGGGGTGCCGCGCGGTGATGGCGTCGAACGGGGAAGAGGCCGTCGCCAGTCTGATACAGGAGAGACCGGACCTGGTGCTGATGGATGTTTCCATGCCCGTCATGGGCGGGCACGCGGCGACCAGAGCCATCCGCACGCTGGAGCAGGAGAACGACTGGCGCCGGACACCGATCATCGGCCTGACGGCGCATGCACAGCATGGCGACCGGGAGGACTGTCTGGCCGCCGGCATGGACGACTATCTGTCCAAGCCGCTGGACATCAACCTGCTGGTCGCAAAAATTCACGGCCTGATGGCCGACGAGTCGACGCCAGCCCCGCTTTTGACGGGTACCTGACCGGCCAGCACCGTCGGTGGCGTCCGCTCGTGTGAAGGTGTCCTGCATTCTTTACGGGTTTCGGCATGCATCGGTTTGGGTAGTCTTTCCCGGACTGCAGACATGAGAGCCCGCCCTGACCGTCCCGTCCGAAGTTCCCGAAACTGTCAATGCCGCCAGTCTGCAGGCACTCGCTGCAGCGTTCCTGACGCAAAGCGCGGCGGCGTTCGGATTTATCGGCTTTACGCTTCTCGCGCCGGGTCTGGCCGCGGAAACCGGGCTGGACGAGCGCGATTTCGGACTGGCGTTCTCTTTCATCTTTCTCGGCACCAGCCTGGCCAGCCCGTTCTGCGGGGCCATGATGCGCCGTTTCGGCAGTGTGCCGGCCATGCTGATCTGTCTGGTGGGCATGGGACTGTCGGCGATGCTGGCGCTGGCCGGAACCTGGTCGATGGTCATGTTCGCGGCCTTCATGTACGGCGTCTTCTACGGACCCTATGGCCCCGCCAACGTGACAATGGTGTCGGCCAAGACGCCGCGTCACCGGGTCGGGCTGTTCATGTCCATTCGCCAGTCAGGGGTTTCGCTGGCCGGGACAACCGCGGGCTATCTGCTGCCCGCCACCATGCTGGCGGTGGGCTGGCAGGCGGGCGTCTACACGATGGCCATCGTTGTTGCGATCGCGGCACTGGGAACCCTGCTGTTCGCACCGGTGTTCAGAATCAGACCGGACGATGCCCCGGCGAAATCCTCGACGCCGTTCGGGCTGCGGCGGGCCCTGCAGCGCTTCATGCTGCCAAAGGACATGCAGCTTCTGGGCTGGACGGCGATTGCCTTTGCGACCTCGCACACGTCGCTGTTCACCTTCACCTACATCTACCTGCTTGAGGGCGTCGGCATGTCGCCGATCGAGGCCGGCGTGTTCTTCGCCATCATCCAGGTGGCCGCCATCGCCGGACGCCCCCTTGCGGGCATGTTCTCCGACTGGATCCGCTCGCCCGAGATCACGCTGGCCATTCTGGCGGTCGGGGCCTCCGTCGCGATCTTCGGGGCGCTGTCCCTTACGCCGGATACGCCGAAGCTGCTGATGTATGCCATCGCGCTGCTGGCGGGGCTGTCGGGCAATTCCTGGTCGCCGATCTTCATGACCGCCGTCTCGCTCAGGGCGCCCGTCGGGCAGGTCGGCGAGATGAACGGCCGCGCCTACGCCTTCGCCTCGCTCGGCTGGATGCTCGCCCCGCCGCTGATCTGGGGCCTGATCGAACTGTCCGGCACCTACGCCGTGCCGTTCGGCGTCGTCATCGCCGGCAACCTGATCGGCGGCGCAGCCCTGCTGACCCAGATCCGGCGGCGGCGACCCAGCGGACGCTGACGGCGGTGACCGACGGGCATTCGGTCGAGCTTATGCGTAATGCATGTCCGCCACGGCAACCCGTGTTCCCTCAGGCGCTTCTCTGAGAAATTTCAACACACTATTCTCCAGAATCTCTTCCGGGGTCTCTTCCTCTGGGACACCGTAGATATAGTTTGCCGGCGGTCCATGCCACACGCCGTTCAGATCGACGAGTGAAGATGGCCAGCATGATTCGCTCCACTCGATCCGGGCAAGCACGTCCGGGATTGTCTTGATCATTTGCTGATCCGGCACGTCTTTCAGACGCTCTGGATACGAGAAGCTCCCTTCGCCCATGCAAATCGCGCAAGTCCTTGGATTGCCGGGATCGTTCCTGGCCTCCTTGGTAAGGCGCAAGGGGCGTGGCAGCAGATAGGTCTTGCCGGGAATCTCGCCCTTGCCTTTGCATCTGCTGCAAAGTTCCGTGACGATCTCCCGCTCCCAGGGTGGAGGATCGGCGAAGTCGCTTGCGAACTGACCACCCAGGCCTCCCCAGTCGTACCGAGGGTTTGGGTTGATCGGCGATTCCGCGCAGACATACTCGCCCTCGACCCAGTACCGCTCACCGTGAAACACCGCGCGTTCGTTGCGCAGATCCGCCAGCCGTTCAAGCGAGGTTTCCGGGCCCAGTTCTGCACTCAGGGCTTCGTCTTCGAGGCGAAACTCCAGGCGCACCTGTCTTTGCGTCATCTTCCAACGCAGCATTTCGTCTTCAGGAACTTCCGGAGGTGCCGAATTGGTCAAGAGCAATTCTTCATAGTCATGCCCGTGGAGATGCGGCCCTTCAGAATAATCCGATATCACTGAATAAATATCGAATCCTTCTTCAGTGATTTTGTGCGAGTACGGCTGGCCAGGTGGTACGAGGATGAAAGTAATCGTGTGACCCACAAGAATCTCCTTTCAAGCGCAATGCTGTTCTGAAACAGGCTCGTTCAGATTTCGGAACAAAGCAAGAATATTATGCCTGTCGCCACCCGGCCAATACGCCCCTGATCGCGGCGACGAAGGCGAGGGGCTGGTCCAGCATGATGTGGTGGTAGGCTTCGGGCACGCCGACGACGTGGCCGCCGACCAGTTCCGAGGCATAGGCCAGCGTGTCGGGTTCGTTGAAGAAGCTCTTCTCGCCGAAGATGTAGGCCTTGCGGCAGGTTGCGGCTGCCAGATAGTCGTGGAACGGTTCGCCGAAACGGCGGTTGTTCATGGCCCCGCCATCCCATTTCCAGCACCAGCCTTCCGGCTCCTGTTTCAGGGAATGCCGCGCGATGTGTTCGACCAGAAAATCATTGGCGCAGGGCTGTTCCGGCATCAGGCGGAACCGCTGCCAGGCTTCGTCGAAGGTCGCGTAGTACCGCTTGTTGCCCATGCGCGGGCGGCGTTTCTGGTCGGTGTCGCGCAAGTGGGGCGGCCGGAAGGGTGAATCCGCCACGATGATCCCGGCGACCTCGTCGCCATGCAACTGACCGAAGCGGCTGGTCATGAAACCGCCGAAGCTGTGGCCGCAGATGAAGGTCGGCAGGCCCCCGGCGAACGCATCGGCGATGACGCCGCGCAGATCGGCGACGCGGACGTCGGCGTCATAATGCTCGCGCGTACCGCTGTCGCCCATGCCGGACAGGCTGATCGCCGCGACGTTGTAGCCGCGCGCCAGGATCGGCCCGATGAAGCTCCACCAATGGGCGTGTCCGCCGCCGCCGTGTACCAGCAGCAGGTTGCCCTGCGCCGTGCCTTCCGACGGCCAGTACAGGTAATGCACTGCACAGTCCTGAACGTCGGCAAAGCGCTCTTCGCCCGCCTGCCGCATCGCGGCGTGGTACCAGTCGGGCGCGTCGGCCTGCACCTTCAGCAGGCCGGGATCGATAATGGTCATCGGCAGATTCTCCCCTGACGCCAGTTTCGCGAAGCGGTGCCATGCTGCCAAGACCGTTGATTGCAGGGCCGCTTCACGCGACCATGCAGCCAGTTCAGGGGAGGACATGATGGACGAGACACGCATTCCGGTACTGGTGGGCTCCGGCCAGGTGACGCAGCGCGAACCCGATCCGCGCGCGGCCATGTCGCCCATGGATCTGACGGCGGCTGCCGCGCGGGAGGCCGCGAAGGACGCAGGCGATGCGGCGAAGGTGCTGGAGGCGCTGGACACCATCGTCCAGATCCGGGCCTTTTCCGACACAAGCTGGCGCTTCGTCTGTCCGTTCGGTCAGTACAGGAACCCGCCGAAGTCTCTGGCCAACCGGTTGGGCGCGACGAACGCCAAGCGGCTGGTCTACACCCATCCCGGCGGAAACATGCCGCAATGGTCGATCAACCGCATGTTCGAGATGATCACGCGCGGCGAACTGGAAGCCGCCATGGTGGTCGGTGGCGAGGCGCTGGCCACCCAGAAGGCGGCACAGCGTGCGGGGATCGATCTGGACTGGTCCGAGGATCCGGGCGGTGAGGCGGAAGCCTGGGGCGTCGACAAACGCGGCTGGAACGACATGGAAGACCGGCATCGCATGGCGGGTGCGATCTTCGCCTATCCGATGATCGAGAACGCCATACGGGGCCACAAGGGCGAGAGCATTGACGAGCACATGATGACCATGGGCCGCCTGTTCGAAGGCTTTGCGAAGGTGGCGGCGGACAATCCGCTGGCCGACCGGCGCGAAGGCTACAGCGCCGAACAGATCGCTACGGTCTCGGAAAAGAACCCCTTCATCGGCTTCCCCTACACCAAGCTGATGAATTCCAACGCCTTCATCGACCAGTCGGCGGCGGTCATCCTTATGTCAGTGGCGAAGGCGAAAGCCCTGGGCATCCCGCGCGAGAAGTGGGTGTTCCTGCACGGCTGCGGCGATGCCTACGATCACTGGTACCTGTCCGAGCGGATCAACTTCCACTCGTCACCTGCGATGCGGCATGTCAGCCACGAGGCCACCAAGATGGCCGGCAAGTCCATCGACCAGATGGATTTCCTCGATCTGTACAGTTGTTTCCCGTCTGCGGTTCAGATCGCCTGCGAAGAGATGGGCATTCCGGAGGACGACCCGCGCGGTCTCACGGTCACCGGCGGTCTGCCGTACTTCGGAGGGCCGGGGAACAACTATGTCACGCACTCGATTGCCGAGATGATGGACAGGGTGCGCGGCAGGCCCGGCAGCTATGGCATGGTCACGGCCAACGGCAACTACGTCACGAAGCAGTCGGCGGGAATCTACTCGACCGATATGCCGGAACAGCCCTTCGCGCCGGTCGATCCGAAGACCTATCAGGCGAAGATCGACGCGGACAAGGGACCGCAGGTGGTCGAGATCGCGGAGGGCGATGCCGAGGTCGAGACCTACGCCGTGCTGCACGACCGCAAGGGACCGAGCTATTCGATCGTGTTCGGGCGGCTGGGCGACGGCAGCCGTTTCATTGCCAACACGCCTTCCGATCCGGATCTGCTGCTGGAGATGGAGAAGGTCGATCACCTGGGCGCGAAAGGCCGCGTGACCCACGCCGACGGCCTGAACACGTTCGTGCCGGGGTAACAATTCTGGAACCGTCATCCCCGATGGCGCAGCCACTCGGGGATCGGGCTGAACCAGCCATTTCCTGAACCCGATCCCCGTGTTCTGCAGTGCAGAAACGGGGATGACGAAATGATTGTCGCACATTTTTGCCCTCGGACTTGATCCGAGGGCCTCACGCATATGCGTCTGATCAGCGCCTCAGGATGATCCGTGGGAGGTCTTCGGATCAAGTCCGAAGACGGAAAATCTGGCGATGGAGCCTAAGCTACGTCCACGACGACGGCAGCGAAGTGGCAGGACGCCGCCGCGACGACGAACCCGTGCCAGACCGCGTTCTGGAACTTCAGGCGCTCCCAGAAGTGGAAGATGACGCCGAGGCTGTAGAGCAGTCCGCCGACGGCCAGCAGGATGATGGCTGCCGTCGAGACGTGTTCGATCAGGGGCTGAATCGCCGCCAGGATCGACCAGCCCATCGCCAGATAGGCGAGGATCGAGAGCTTCTCCATCCGGCCTGGCCAGAACAGCTTCAGCGCGACACCGGCGATGGCGACCGACCACACGAAGGCGAAGAGGCCAATTCCCCAGACACCGCCGATGGCCACCAGTGTGAAGGGCGTGTAGGTGCCCGCGATCATGACGAAGATCGCCGCATGATCCAGCCGTCGAAACCGGGCCTTCCAGCGCCCCTCCGGGCTCAGGTTGTACAGCGCCGAGCACCCGATCATCGCGAACAGGCCGCCCAGGTATGTCGCAACGGCCAATGGCTTCAGCCAGCCGCCGTTCGGCAGCACCAGGATGGCGAGGGAGATCGCGGCTCCGATGGCGAACGCCAGTCCGATGATGTGGATCGCGGCATCGGCGACGCGTTCGGCGCGGGAATAGGGTCGTGCAGGTGACATCCCCAAAGTCTGCGCATCCGCCGTCGCATCTTCAAGATGTGTGTCGACCGCAGGGTCTTTTTCTCGCCCCCGTTCCCGTGCACCATGACCGCAGACGCAGGGGAGAACGTGATGACACTGAAACTCAATCTGATGGCCGGTTACTGGTCCGCCCACCCGCCGCAGAATTTCGTCGAGATGGCGCAGCTTGCCGAGCGGCTGGGCTATTACGGGTTCTTCACCGCCGAAGCCTGGGGGTCGGATGCGCTGACGCCGCTGGCCTGGGTCGGGGCGCAGACGAGCAAGATCAAGCTGGGCACCGCCATCGCGCAGATCAGCGCCCGGACACCGACGTCGCTGGCCATGCACGCCATGACGCTGGATCACCTGTCGAACGGGCGGATGATCCTGGGTCTGGGCGTCAGCGGGCCGCAGGTGGTCGAGGGCTGGTACGGGCAAGGCTTCTCCAAGCCACTGTCGCGGACCCGCGCCTGTATCGACATCATCCGCCAGGTGCTGGCGCGCGACGAGCCGGTGCAGCACCAGTCGGCGCACTACACGCTGCCGTACCCGGAAGATGCGCCGGGATCGTGGGGCATGGGCAAGCCGCTGAAATCCATCGTGCATCCGCTGCGGTCGGACCTGCCGATCTTCCTCGGTGCCGAAGGGCCGAAGAACGTGAAGATGGCGACCGAAATCTGCGACGGCTGGTATCCGCTCTACTATTCGCCCACCGGCCCGAAGGTCTATGCCGAGCAGGAAGCGAACCTGAAACCGGGGTTCGAGATATTCTGCCCCGTCCGTCTGCAGATCACCGACGACGTCGAGGGCGGGCTGGCCAAGGTGAAGGAAAATCTGGCGCTCTATGTCGGCGGCATGGGCAGCCGCGACAAGAATTTCCACAACCAGTTGGTGGCGCGCATGGGCTACGAGGATGCCGCGAAGAAAATCCAGGACCTGTTCCTGGACGGCAAGAAGCGTGAGGCCGTCGCCGCCGTTCCCGACAGTCTGGCCGACGAGATCAGCCTGATCGGCCCGCCCGAACGCATCCGCGACAAGCTGGCCGCCTGGGACGAAAGCCCCGTTACCGGCCTGATGGTCTGGGCCAGCGATGAACGCGAACTGGCGCAGATCGGCGAACTGGTGCTGGCGGCCTGATGCGGCCCGGATGCGTGTGGGCGATCGCGGTCGCGTGTTTCATGGGACAGATGACGCTTGCGCCTGAGAGCGCGGCGCACGAGACATCGCTGACCGCCGGGGGCAAGGGGCACGCAACGACCATGGTCGATGAACCATCGGTGCTTTGTGCCGATGCGCCCGCCTTCGACCTGGATGTCTTTCTGGCCGACAATGATCTGACGGATGAATACGCGCGCGTCACCGCAGAGACTGGAGCGTTCTACCACCTCTGGGAACTGGCCGAGCGTGCCAGCATCGGGGATTTCGCCGCCCGCGATCAGGACGGGCTGGTCCTCAATCTGGTCTGTCTCGGGGGCTTCGCGCCCGCTGAAACCGAGTATGCCGTCCGTGCGCGGCACGCGGATTTCATCGTTGCCTCACGGCGACCGTTCTCGATTTGCGATTTCGTCACAAGCGGGTACGGGATGACGTACTGCGCCAGCCGGGAGCAGGAGATGCTGCGCGTGCAGATGTCCGAGCGGATGTGGCTTGCGAGGGTGCGCCCTGCAGAGTCAGAACCCGAGGACCGCGACAGGCTGGCCGGGATTTTCCTCGATTTTGCCCGGGATTTCGTCAGCGGGCTGGAATGCCATGACGGCAGTGGCAGGGCGATGTGGGAACTGCAGTCCGTCTCGTTCCACGCGGATCGCTTTGTGGTCTGGACCCGCAGCTCGGTGATGTACCCCGAGCCGGTCCCCGGCGAACAGGCGGAACGGGTGCTTGCGCGCCAGGCGGCTCTGGAACAGCGCCTCGCAGCCGAGATACAGGGGTTCGAGGAGAAGGAGGGCGACGATCTGTGGTCCGCCCGCCGCCGGGACCTGCCGGGTGTCCTGGCGTCCTGGGACCGGTTCGAAGCGCGCATCGGCCCGGAGCTTGCGCGCATCGCTGGCAACCCGGATCAGGCATACTGGCGACATCGACTCGCGGTCCTCAAGAACCGGATGCTGGTCGCGGCGATACATACGCCTTGCTGAGCCTCCCGCCGCCGCCGGCGCGGGCGCATCTGTTCGAACGGTCGTGACTTTTGCGCATCGAGCGGTTGAGAATGGAGCTGCCGATGCCTTTTCAACGGCCCGGCAAGGGAGTGTGCATATGGACTACGAGAATGTCGGCGCGGCGGATTTCGGGCGGTCGCTGAAAGGGATCGGGCTGAACATCCTGACCCGTGATGTCGAGGGGCTGGCCGCCTTTCTTTCCGATGTCTTCGGGATGCAGGCGTACAGGGTTTCCGGCGATTTCGCGATCATGACCTATGGTGCTCAGGTCTTCCAGATCCACGGTGATCACACCTATCACAGCCATCCCCTGCCTTCGCTGTTGCCGGAAACGGGCCCGCGCGGCGGGGGTGTTGAATTCAGGCTCTACGATACCGATCCGGATGCGGCATGGGCGCGGGCCGAAGCACACAGTCACGAATCGGTAGGCCTGCAGGCACCCATGAACAAGCCGCACGGGACGCGGGAATGCGTCATACTGTGCGAGAACGGGTACGCCTGGTTGCCCAGCCGTCCCCTGAGCGTTGAGGAGTCAGCCGCCGTCGGGAAGGACCGAGGTCGTCTCTCCGATTCAGCCTAAGTGCCCTGAAAATTTGAATAAAAAAGTGGCGAAGTGGAGAAAACTAACGGGCAATATCCGCTGTGGTCTTTCTAAAACGTTGACAAACTATCGAGCTTGTTGAACCGTGAGATGCGGATCGGGATTTGGGGATAAAGTGATGAAACGATTTACCTTGACGATAGTAGCGATATTAGGTTTTCAGCTTTTTAGTGATTATGCGATCGCGCAAGAGGTCGATGTAAAGGCCCTTTACAATAGATTGGGCAGTGGATTGCAGCTTGGAGACTCTATTGATCCGTTGTTTCCATCCAGGCCTCCACGCGTTCGCTCATGTATCAATGCAATTCCGGAGACGCCTCCTACTACTGGCAGCGAGTTCGCACGAATGGGGTTCGCTACTTCATTATTCGAATTGAGCAGCTCGCAGAACATAGACATAGTGGCATCAGCTAAAAGTAGACTGGGGGTTTCGAAGTTTTCACTAGGCACGAATTACAACTCAGTTAGGAGCAGTTTTGAGGGCGGTAGGACGGTGTATGTCTACGTTGATGCGGGATATCGGTATGCTCCGCAAGGTGTTAAATCACTTGAACTAAATAGTTTGGGAAATGCCGCCATAGATACTTCCAATAGCGATAATTTTAATGAGAGGTGCGGATCACATTTTGTCACCGAAGTCACTAAGGCCCACTCCATGACAATTCTCTATAGATTTTCCTCGAATGACCGAAAATCTAGTTTGTCGGTGAAGGCAGCGCTGGACGGTATGTTCGAAAGCGAATCGTATGAGGGGAGTATTTCGGTCGATTTAGAGAACGAGATCCGGAAAATTGACTCTAGTGTCACTGTCACAACCGATATTTATTTGAACGGTGTGCCACTTTCAACTTCGCCCGACAGTCTGGTCTCACAATTGATGAAGGTTTCACCGGGTGATTTGGCGGGAGTCAAAAAGGCAATAGCTGAAGGGCGTTCCTCACTCGGAAACTATTCTAATGCTCAACTTCAGTCGTTCAGACTGGCAGAGATGTCAATTGAATTTCCCGAGCACGATATTCAAAAAGCTGGTTCTTATGTTGGGTTGTATTCAAAAATTGATGTGGCTCGCCGCTGGGCTTTTACCATAAATGAGCTTTGGGCGCGCATGGAGCACCTGCAATCTCTTTATGATTTAAATCGACTCGAATTCAAGAATGAAGACATGCGCCTCAGATTTTTGGCCGAAAAGAAAAGACTGTCCGTTGCTTTCGATAAATTATCAAGCGATATCGACTCGTGTTTTCAAAAAGCTGCCGATCTATCAAGTGGATCGGCACTCATCTTGGACGTTGATGGAACTGAAATTTCTGGCGATGAGAAAAATGCGGCTAACACAACCTGTGCTATCAAACGACCTGATCTGAAGGCAAAGCACGCGCAGTACTGGAAGGGAGGGGCAGGTGATTTTTCATCGTGGAAGTACGATGTTTGGGGTGTTTATCTTGATAGTGAGAATTTGGCGGTGAATATTTCTATTTGGCCGGAATTGAAATCGCTAAATTTGCTTACTACAAGCTCTCTTGTACTCAAAAAAAATCACGTGTGGATTAAGGAAATATCGGCATCCGAACTTCAGCAATCCAAATTTGGTGGATATGTAAGTTTACGCGGCCATTTTGACATCCATAATGGGGAGGTTCTGCAAAAATGCACAGTTAGCGCATGTATTGACAATTACGAAATATGGCAATCAAATAGAACTTTCTTTGCAAGTTTGGTTTTTGCCAATCTCCCAGCCGACACTTACACAATTGACGTTTATGATATTGATGGAAATGTCACCTCTATTGATATTGGTCGGCCAAGTATGTGACTTTTAAGCTACGAACCTAGTTTCTCGCATCAGATAGCCTGAACCGGCGCTGTCCCATGTGGCCGAACCGGAACGACAGGCCGGCATCGACATGGATGCGGTATCCGGCGGCGCGCGCCTTCTCGCAGAAACCGTAGTCCTCGCCGATCCAGATATCGCCCTTTTCCGGGTGGGTCTCGCGAAAGCTGATCGGGAACCATGGCTTGTCGATGGCCTTGAAGACCGCCCGGCGGATCAGGATGCCGCCGAAACCGAGATAATCGACCTCCACCAGACCGTCGTCGGGCGTCAGCGAGACTCGTTCTCCCCAGCGTTTCAGCGCGGAGGGAAGCAGGCTGTTCTCACGGCGCATCGCGGCGGCGATGCCGACGATGTCCAGATTGTGGGACAGCAGCCGCATGGCGGTGTCCGGCGGGAAACTCATGTCGCTGTCGAGGAACAGCAGATGCGTCGCGTCGGCGGCCAGTGCCTGGTTCACCAGCGTCTGGCGGCCCTGCGACAGGATCGTCGTGCGTATGTTGTAGAGCGAACTCTGCACCCGCTGCGCCGCCAGCCGGGCCAGCATCACGCCCAGCGACGTCGCGAAGTCCATGTGCACCATGTCGCCGGACGGGACGCAGATGGCGAGCTTGACCGACGCGCTCACGGGCGAACCTGCGTCGGCATCGTGAATTCAGATATCGCCGGAATGATACGGGAATGGCGGATACGCAGCGGTTCATCCCCGCCTTGCGCGGGGATCCGGAACGGCTTCGCCGCAAGTTCAAAGGTTCGCCGGATGCCCGCGTAAAGCGGGCATGATCCACCTGAGAAAGCGAGGATCTCAATCAATTCCCCTGCACCGCCTAGTCAAACGTGCGTGCATCCTCGACCACGATGCCGTCGTTCGGCAGGCTGCCCGGCTCGACGATCTCGACCTCGCCGCGCAACTTGGTCACCGTCTGCACCGACTTGGCAAGTGCGTCCTTCAGTGCGCCATCGCCCGACTTCGCTTCGGCCTTCAACACCATCTGATCGCGATTGTCGGGATTGGTGATGACGATCCGCGCCTTGTCGATGCCGTCGTGCCGCGCCAGGATCTCGCCGACCAGCTTGGCGTGCACGAACATGCCGCGCACCTTGGCCGACTGGTCCGCACGGCCCATCCAGCCCTTGATGCGTGTGTTGGTGCGCCCGCAGGGGCTTTCGCCGGGCAGCACGGCGGTCATGTCGCCGGTGCCGTAGCGGATCAGCGGGTAGATCGAATTGAAGGTGGTGACGACGATCTCGCCGACCTCGCCTTCCTCGACCGGGTCGCCGGTGCCGGGCCGGCAGATTTCCAGGATGAGGTTTTCATCGACGATCATGCCCTCGACGGGGATCGATTCATAGGCGATCAGCCCGACGTCTGCCGTGCCATAGCCCTGTGTGGTCTGGATGCCGCGATCCTCGAACCACTGGCGTAGCGATGGCGGCAGGGGTTCCGCGCCGACGGAGGCCTTCCGGAACGACGATGAGTCCCGACCCAGTTCGTCGGCCTTCTCCAGCAGGATGCGCAGGAACGACGGCGTGCCCGCGTAGGCCGTGGGCTTCAGCTTTTCGATGGCATCGACCTGCATTTCCGTATTGCCGACACCGCCCGGGAACACCGCGCAGCCGATGGCCCGGCAGCCGGTCTCGATCAGCATGCCCGCCGGGGTGAGATGGTACGACAGCGTGTTGTGGACGATATCGCCCGAGCGGAATCCGGCGGCCCAGAGCGCGCGTGCGTAACGCCAGTGATCCGTGCCCGGTCCGTCGGGTTCGAAGATCGGGCCCGGCGACATGAAGATGTGCGCCATGTCCGTCACCTTGACGGCGTTGAGTCCGCCGAAGGGCGGGTTCTTCTGTTGGGCTTCGGCGACCTCGGGCTTGCGGATCACCGGCAGCTCGCGCAGGGCTTCCCGGCTGTTGATCTCCTGCGGGTCGATGTCCTTGTACAGGTCGCTAAAGAAATCGGCGTGCTGCTTCGCGTGGGCGACCTGATTGGGCAGCGCTGCCATCAGGTCCTTCTCGCGCTCATCCGCGGAGCGGAGCTCCAGCCCGTCGAAATGTTCACCGTGCGCGCTCATCTTTCCCTCCCCGGAAACCGCAATTCACTGATCACGAACCTAGCGTTTCTTTATCATGATTGCGACTATTGCTGTCCAAATGTCACGCCGCCGGGCGTCATCTCCAGATGCAGTTCATCGCCCACATAGGGATGCGCCCGGGCGACTGCTTCATCCAGTTCGATCCCCAGACCGGGCGCGGTTGGTGGAATGACATGGCCGTCCTCCCAGCGGATGCCGCCCTTCACCAGATCGCTGAAGAAGCCGTCGAACCGCTCGATGCTCTCCAGCACCAGGAAGTTGGGTGAGCAGGTCGCCAGCTGGATGTTGGCCGCGGCGACCACCGGGCCGCAATACAGGTGCGGCGCGATCTGGACCTGATGTGCCTCGGCCATCCCGGCGATCTTCTTCGCTTCCAGGATGCCGCCGACCCGCCCCAGATTGGGTTGCAGGATCGACGCTGCGCCGGTCTCGATGACGCGCGCGAACTCGAACTTCGTCGCCAGCCGCTCGCCCGTGGCGATCGGCACGGACGTATAGCGCGCCACCTCCGCCATCAGCTCCGGATGATCGGGCGGGATGGGTTCCTCGAACCAGAGCGGATCGTAGGCCTCGATCCGCCGTGCCAGGCGCTTGGCCCCCGAGACAGTGAACTGTCCGTGCGTGCCGAACAGCAGGTCCGCCCTGTTTCCGACGGCCTCGCGGATGTGCTTGCAGAACGCTTCCGAGCGATCCAGCACCGCAATGTCCGGCTGATGGCCGTCATAGTCCGTATAGGGTCCCGCCGGGTCGAACTTCAGCGCCGTGAAGCCCATGGCCAGATATGCCGCCGCGCGCTCGGCGGCCATGTAGGGATCGTCGTAGACGGTCTTCTGCGTCAGCGCCGGGTCCGGGTAGACGTCGCCTTCAGACGGATAGATGTAGGTGTAACTGCGGAGCCGCTCCCACGCCTTGCCGCCCAGCAGGTTGTAGACGGGCTGGTCGGCGGCCTTGCCGATGATGTCCCAGCAGGCCATCTCCAATCCGCTCAGGACGCCGGCCATGGTCACGTCGGGACGGTGCGAAAAACCAGCGCCATAGGCCCTGCGCCACATGCGCTCGATGTCATGCGGATCCTGTCCCTCGAACGTGCGCTGGAACAGATCGGCGGCCATCTGCTCCACAACCTTCGGCCCAAAAGTGGCGGTGTAGATTTCGCCAACGCCTTCGATCCCGCAGGCGGTGGTCAGCTTGACGAAGATGAAATACCGACCGCCCTTGCGCGGTGGCGGGTTGCCGACGACGAAGGTCTTGAGGGACTGGAGTTTCATGGGTGACGCCTGACCTTAGACAGTGAGCGACTTTTCTTCTCCTTCCCCCTGAGGGGGGAAGGTTGTTCGTAGCCAAATCAGAACACGATGACATTGCGCAGCGCTTCGCCCCGCCGGACGGAATCGAACGCTTCGTTGATCCGGTCCAGCGGGTATCGCCCGGTGATCAGTTCATCCAGCTTCAGGCGACCCTGCTGATACAGGGTAATCAGATAGGGGATATCGACCTGAATGCGGGCAGTGCCCATCTTGGAGCCGAGTATACGCTGGTTCAGCGCCGCGACGGTGCCGGGATCCAGATCGATCAGATCGCCGCTGGGCGGCATGCCGACCAGCACGATGGCGCCGCCCGGGGCCGCGATATCGAAACACTGCGCGATGGCCTGCTTCACGCCGACGGTTGCAAATACGTAATCGACGCCCTTGCCCGCCGTCAGATCGGCGATGGCCGTCTTCAGGTCATCGCTGCGGCTGTTCAGCGTGTGGGTGGCACCGAAGGTCTTCGCCGCTGCCAGCTTGTCGTCGGCGATGTCGATGGCCACGATCAGCGACGCACCGTTCAGCGCCGCACCCTGCACGCTGTTCAGGCCGACGCCGCCCGCACCGATCACCGCGACCGTCGATCCGGCCTCGATCCGTGCGGTGTTGGCGACCGCGCCGAACCCGGTGATCACACCGCACGCCAGCAGCGAGGCGGCATCCAGCGGTATCTCTTTCGGGATTGCGACGGCCTGACTGTGATCGACGGTGACATACTCGGCGAACGCGCCCGTGCGCAGCCCGTGGCCCAGCGGCTCTCCGGCGGTGGTCCGGATCGGCGAGGCGGTGTCCAGCGGAAACTGCGCGTCGCAGGTCACCTGCATGCCGACGGCGCAGGAGGGGCATTGGCCGCACGACCGGATCAGCGTGACCACGACGTGATCGCCCACCGCGAGGCCTGAAACCCCGTCGCCGACGGTCTCGACGATCCCCGCAGCCTCGTGACCGTAGACCGCCGGCAGGTCGCCGCCCCAGGCTCCGTCGGCGAAGAAAATATCGCTGTGGCAGATGGCGCAGGCGGCCATCTTCACGCGGATTTCGCCGGGGCCGGGCGGCGCAACCTCCACCTCTTCGATCGAGAGGGGCTGCCCGAAGGCGCGACAGACGGCTGCTTTCATGTATCGCTCCTTCGGGAGACGTGTTTTGCGGTCGCGCGCGCGGCGATCTCAACTATGCTCCCGCGTACCTGAAACGGAAAAATGCCGGAGCGCAACCATGGTCCTTCTTCATCATCTCGAACATTCCCGCTCGCACCGTGTGCTCTGGTTTCTGGAGGAGCTCGGCATCGACTATGAGATCAAGACCTATCAGCGCGATCCCGAGACCAATCTCGCGCCGCCGGAACTGAAGCAGGTCCATCCGCTGGGCAAGTCGCCGGTCATCGAGGACAAAGGCCGGGTCATCGCTGAAACGGGCGCGATCCTGGAGTATCTGTCCGATACCTATGGCGAGGGTCGGTTCGCGCCCGCCAAGGACAGCCCGGAGCATCTGGACTATCTGCAGTGGATACACTTCGTCGAAGGCTCGGCGATGCTGCCGTTCCTGCTCAGCCTCTATACCAGCCGGCTGGGCGATGCCGCTGCGCCGCTGATGCCACGCATCATGGGCGAGATCGACAATCACCTGGACTACATGGAGGGCGCGCTGGAAGGGCGTGACTTCCTGCTGGGCAGCGAGATCTCCGCCGCCGATTTCAACATGAGTTTCGTGACCGATATCGCCAACCTGCAGGGGTTCCTGGCGAAACGCCCGAACCTGAAAGGCTTCACGGAGCGCACGCAGTCCCGAGACGGCTACAAGCGTGCCCTGGAAAAAGGCGGCCCCTACAGGTTCGTCTAGGGCCGCCGCGTCTTCGACGGGATCGCCGGCTCCCGGACTGTCATTCCCGGTTTATCCGGGGGCCTTCCTGAATAGCTGACGCGCGCGGCGCTTGCCGGGTCGGCCGTTGCCCCCGCACGGAGGCGGGGGTGACTCTCCGTGCGTTGGGCCGTTCAAATCCGAAACCGGAACGTCTGGAACGACGGGGACATCGCTCCGACCTTGATCAGGCTTCGCGCAGTTCGGCGGCGGGTTTGCGGCGCAGAGCGCGGTGTGCGCCATACAGGCCGAAACCTGTCGTCAGCGCGATGGCACCGATGATGACGACGGCGAGCCGCACGGGAAGCACGCTGAAATCGCCCTGCATCACCAGATCGATGATCGCCCAGGCCGCCAGCGATCCGGCGATGGCAGCGACGATGCCGGTCGCCGTGCCCAGCAGCGCGAACTCGATGGCCTGTATCTTCAGCACTTGCCGACGGGTCGCGCCGAGCACTTTCAGGATGACGGATTCCCGGACGCGACGGCGATGTCCGGCGGCGATGGCGCCCGCCAGCACAATCAGGCCCGCGACCAGCGTGACGCCGGATGCGGCGCGGATCGCGGTCGAGATCTGTCCCAGCAGATTCTCGAACAGCTCCATCGCTTCCTTCACCCGGATGACGGTGATGTTGGGGAAGGTGTCGGTCACCGCCCGGAACAGGGCCTTGTCCGCCGTATCCGTGGCTTCCGCCGTCGCCAGGACGGTGTGCGGTGCACCTGCCAGCGCATTCGGGCTGAAGATCAGCAGATAGTTGATCTGGAACGTGCCCCAGTCGATCTTGCGCAGGCTGGCGATCTCAACGGTCAGGTCGCGGCCCAGCACATTGACGGTCAGCCTGTCGCCGATGCCGACGCCCAGCCCGGCCGCCGCCTCATCCTCGAAGCTGACCAGCGGCGGGCCCTGATAGTCGGCAGGCCACCATTCACCCTCGACGATGGGACTGTTCGGTGGCGGCGTGTCCATATAGGTCAGACCGCGATCGCCGCGCAGCACCCAGGCTTCCGACGGGTCCACGACAGCCTCGGACGCCGGCACCCCGTTGACGGCGGAGATGCGGCCCCGGAGGGACGGTACAGTCTTCACATTGCTGACCCCGTCGATGCCGTTGGCCATGGCCAGGAATGGCTCTAGCTGGTCGGGCTGGATATCGACGAAGAAGAAGGCGGGGGCCTCCTCGGCGACGCGCTGGTCGACCTGACCAGTGACATTGCCTTCGATCTGGGCGATGGCGGCCAGCAGGGTGACGCCCAGTCCCAGCGATATCATCACCGAGGCCGTCGGCGCGCCGGGCCGGTGCAGGTTGGCGAGCGCCATCCGGAAAGCTGTGCGCCGTGGGCCGATGGCGCGTTTCGCCAGGGCCGCGATGCCCATGGCGGCCAGGCGCAGCACGATGAACACGCCCGCCGCACCCAGAATGAACCACAGCGCGAACTGCGGCTCGGATGAGCTGAACAGGGTCAGCCCGCACAGGCCCAGCAGCGAAACTCCCGTGCCGAGCACGAACCATCGACCGGGCCGTCCGCCGGTTTCGCCCATGGCCGCGCGGAACAGTTCGGCGGCGCGGGTCCTGCGCGCCACACCGAGGGGCCAGAGCGCGAAGGTCAGTGTCACCAGCAGCCCGAACAGCACCGCCAGCCCCAGCACGCCGGGATAGATGGAGGCACTGGGCGGTGCCGGCAGGGCGTCGGCCAGCAGGCTGCCGGCGAGGAAAGGCACGCTGCCGCCGATCAGCAGGCCGACAACGATGCCGGCAAACGCCAGCAGGATGATCTGGATCAGATAGATGCGGGTGATGTCGCCACCGGTGGCTCCCAGTGCCTTGAGGACGGCAATCTGGCTGCGCTTGGCATCCAGGTGGGCCTTGACGGCATTGCCGACGCCGACGCCGCCCACCAGCAACGCGGTCAAGCCGACCAGCGTCAGGAAGATGCGGAGCCGTTCCAGGAACGAGGCGATGCCGGGTGCTCCATTGTCGCGATCCCGGACGCGCCAGCCCGCATCGGGCAATGCGTCGCTCAGCGCCGTGCGGAATGCGGCGACCGGCTCGCCGGTCGGCAGTTGCACCTTGTAGTGCCAGTGGATCAGGCTGCCAACCTGCACCAGCCCGGTCGCGTCGACCGCGTCGGCATGTACCATGATGCGCGGGCCCAGCGTCACCGCACCGCCTGACGAACGGTCCGGTTCGCGTTCGATCAACCCGCGCAATTCGAAATCCGCCGAACCGACCCGGACCTGATCGCCGATCTTCAGGTCCAACCGGTTGGCCAGAACTTCCTCCACCACGGCGCCTGGCAGGCCGGCGTTGGTGGCCAGCGCATCTGCCAGCGTGCCGCCGCCGGCCAGGTCGACCGTGCCGTAGATCGGGTAGGTATCGTCAACGGCCTTCAGTTCGGCCAGCGCGCGGTTGTCATTGCCGACCGCGCGGACGATGGTGCGCATTTCCAGCGTTGTACCGACCGCATCGGCGTTCTGGACAAGCCATGCATATTCGCTTTCGGTCGCGGGACGGTGGGTCAGACGCAGATCGACGTCCGCGCCCAGAATGACACGCCCGTTTTCCTTCAGCCCGTCGACGATGGACGACGTGAGCGAACCGACGCCCGCGATGGCGGCCACGCCCAGCGCGAGCGAAAGCAGGAAGATGCGGAATCCGGCCAGGCCGCCGCGCAGATCCCGGAGGGCCAGTCTGAACGCAGCACCCATCAGGCGGCGCGCCCGACGTCGGTGACTTCCTGGGAAGCAATCTCGCCGTCCTTAAGCCGCACGATGCGCTGGCACAGGCGGGCGAGTTTCTCGTCATGGGTGACCAGCATCAGGGTCGCGCCGCGGTCGCGGTTCGCACCGAACATCAGGTCGACGATCATCTGCCCGGTCTCGCCGTCCAGATTGCCGGTCGGCTCGTCGGCCAGGATCAGTTCCGGGTCCATGGCCAGCGCGCGTGCGAGCGCCACGCGCTGCTGCTCGCCGCCGGACATCTGGCTGGGATAATGGCCCTTGCGTTCGGAAAGGCCGACGGCTGCCAGTTCCTTCTCGGCGCGGGGGAAGGGATCGGCCTTGCCCGCCAGTTCCATCGGCGCGGCGACATTCTCGATGGCCGTCATGGTCGGCAACAGGTGGAACGACTGGAACACGATCGAGACATGTTCGCGGCGGAACAGCGCCAGTTCGTCTTCGTCCATGACGGTCATGTCGCGGCCCGCGAAACTGAGTTGCCCCGAGGAGACGCCTTCCAGTCCGCCGACGATCGACAACAGGGTAGATTTGCCCGAGCCGGAGGGGCCAAGGATGGCAACGCTCTCGCCAGCCCCTATATCAAGGTCAATGCCGTTCAGGATCTTCACCGGTCCGGCGGCCCCGTCCAGCGTCAGATGGACATTCTTGAGACTGATCAGGCTGTCACCCATGAATTCACTTCCGGCAATTTCAATACGATCCAGAACCCGATATGGCCGGGTCCTGCACCCGTTCAACGTCTTGTTGCTTTTGGTTACGCTGCTGATGGCCCAGCCGATCATGGCCGATGACACAAAACGGGTGGTGATGCTGGGCGATTCCATCACCGCGGGCTATGGCCTGAACGCGGGTGAGGAACTGCCGGTGCAACTTGAAAAGGCGCTGGAGGACAGGGGCATCACCGCAACGGTCGAGAATGCCGGCGTCTCCGGCGACACCACGGCGGGCGGGCTGTCGCGGCTGGACTGGGCGGTGCAGGGACAGCCCGATCTGGTGATCGTGGCGCTGGGGGCGAACGACGGCCTGCGCGGGATCGATCCGGCGGATACGCGTGCCAATCTCGCCGGCATCGTGGCACAGCTTCAGGACCGCGATGTGCCTGTCATGCTGGCGGGCATGTACGCCCCGCCCAACATGGGGTCCGAGTACGCCCAGCAGTTCAACGCCATCTATCCTGAACTCGCCGGTGCCGAGGGCGTGCCGCTCTATCCGTTCCTGCTGGATGGGGTTGCGGCGGAGGCCGAACTGAACCAGGCGGATGGAATCCACCCGAACCCGGACGGCGTGAAGATCATCGCCGAGCGGATGGCCGGACCGGTCGCGGATGTCCTGAATTCGCCATAGTCGGACGACAGGCTTGCACCGAATCGGCGCTTTGCGTCTGATTGCAGGGCAACAGCACAGGAGCATGACCCATGGATGTCACGATCTACCACAATCCCCGCTGTTCGAAATCGCGCCAGACGCTGGAACTGCTGCGCGAGAAGGGTATCGAGCCCTCCATCATCGAATATCTGAAGACGCCGCCCAGCGCGCCCGAAATCGCGGACATTCTGGCCAAGCTGAACCGGACCCCGCGCGAACTGATGCGGGTCAAGGAACCGGAATACAAGGAGCAGGGGCTGAATGATGCGGCACTGGATGACGGTGCTCTGATCAATGCCATGGTCGCGACACCGAAACTGATGGAACGCCCGATCGTGCTCGCCAACGGCCGGGCTGCGGTGGGCCGACCGCCGGAGGATGTGCTCAAGATACTCTGATACGCCGCAATCTGACGGAGCGATCCGATGAGACTGTTCGTGGGCATTCCGCTGCCCGAAGATGTCACACAGCGGCTTTCGATGCTGGCCGGCGGCATTCCCGGTGCGCGCTGGGTCGCGCCGGACAATTATCACATCACCCTGCGCTTCCTCGGCGAGACGGACGGGGGGCAGGCCGAGGACCTGATCGGCGATCTGTCCCGGTTGCGCGTCGCGCCTGTGCCGATTCGCATCGACGGCCTTGGGCTGTTCGGGGAGCGGCGGCGTCAGCGGATGCTCTACGCCGACGTGGTTGCCGACCCGGGCCTGTCCCATCTGAACCAGAAGATCGAGCAGATCGCCCAGCGCGCGGGGTATGCCCCCGAACGGCGTCGCTTTCATCCCCACATCACGCTCGCCCGCATGCGCAATCCCGACCGGAACAGGCTGGACAGATACCTGATCGAGAACGCGAGCCTGTTCCTGCCGCCATTCGCAGCCGACGGCTTCACGCTGTTCGAAAGCTTCCTCGGTTCCGAAGGCGCGATCTACGAACCGATCGCGGAATTCGGGATGGTCGAGCCGGTTACCGTCGTCTGACGTATCTACCTGCTGCCGCCGTCGATCTTCAGGATGGCACCCGTCGTGTAGCCCGCATGGTCCGACGCCAGATAAAGCGCGGCGGCGACGACCTCGTCCGGCTGGCCGCCGCGTTTCATGGCGATGGTGGTCTGGGCGCGTTCCTCGAAAGCCCGCAGATCCCAGGCCTTGGAAATGTCGGTCAGGAACGGACCCGGCATGATGCAGTTCACCCGCACCTTCGGACCCATCGCGTCGGCCAGCGCCTCGGTCATGGCGTTCAGGCCGGCCTTGGCCGCGGCGTAGGTGATGACGTTCTTGCGCGGACGGATCGCGGCGACGGACGAGATGTTGATGATCGACCCGCCGTCGCCCTCCATCATCCGCTCCCCGATCACCGAGGCGAGGCGGAATGGTCCCTTCAGGTTCAGGTCCAGCACCTTGTCGTAGAGTTCCTCGGTGATGTCGGTCGGCTTTTCATACAGCGGCGACATGCCCGCATTGTTGATCAGCACGTCGACCCGCCCGAATTCCGCGTATGCGGCGTCTATCAGCCTGTCGCAGTCGCCCCATTGCGCCACATGCGCACCGAAGGGCAGGGCGCGGCGGCCCATGGCCCGGATTTCCTCGGCGACGGCATCGCAGTTCGCATATTTGCGGCTGGCGACGATGATATCGGCCCCGGCGGCGGCAAACCCCAGCGCCATCTCGCGCCCCATGCCCCGGCTGCCCCCGGTGATCAGAACGACCTTGCCGGTCATGTCGATGATGTGTTTGGCGGTCATGATCGTATCTCCCCAGTTTCGGTCCTGCCAGGCTTGCCCCGGCACGAGGCCGGGGTGTTAATCCAAGCCTGATCAGAATCCGATGTGCGAACCACCATCAATTGTCAGGTGCTGGCCGGTGATGTAGCTGGCCCCGCCGCCCAGCAGGAAACAGACGGGTGTCGCGACCTCTTCGGGTGTCGAGAAACGGCCCAGCGGGATGCTGGCCATGTACTGGTCGCGGAATTTCTCGCCGCGGATGGTTTCGGTCATGGGCGTTTCGACCAGACCGAAGGCCACCGAATTCACGTTGATGTCGTGGCGGCCCCACTCACGCGCGGCGCTCATGGTCAGGCCCAGCACGCCGGACTTGGCCGCACCGTAGTTGATCTGACCGATGGTGCCACGCCGTCCGGCGATGGAGGAGACATTGACGATCCGGCCCGGTGCCGTGTCGCCGTCCTTGCGGCGGTCGATGATGTGACGGCCCACCGCCTGCAGGCACAGGTAGACGCCGGTCAGGTTGACGTCGATGACTTCCTGCCAGGTCTGCAGCGGCATCTTGTGGATCATGGCCGCGCGCACGATGCCGGCGTTGTTCACCAGCCCGTGGATCGCGCCGGCCTGCTTGACGGTGTCGTTCACCATCTGCTCGACGAAGCCCGCATCGGCCACCGAGCCGACGTGGATCAGCGTGTCGTCGCGGCCCAGCAGGTCGGATGTTTCCGCCAGCCCGTCCGCGTTCATGTCGTTGATGGCAACGCGCGCGCCCAGTTCGGCAGCGTGCTGCGCCACCGCTCGGCCAATGCCCTGCGCCGCGCCCGTCACCAGAATGGTATGGCCCTCAAGGCCCATCGGATTGTTCATGGTCGTTCCTCCCCGTCAGATCACCGACAGGGAGGATAGGACATTCGCGCGGTCAGATGAACGCGCAGTTATCGGGTATCAGGAAGCCGTTCCGCGAATGGGATAGCCCTTGTTCTGCACGAAGCTGATCCCGTTCAGGATGCTCGCGAGATCCGGGCGGGCAAACGGCGCGTTGGAAATGTCCAAGATCTGCACCTGACCGTCGGGGTTCGTCACGAACAGGCCCGGTTCGGGGAACTGGTGGTCGGTCTCGTTCGGGCGCGGTTCCGAGATATAGAGGCCGAGCTTCTGCATGGTCGCCTTGTCCATGCCATAGCCGACGGGTACGTCCACACCGACTTCCGCCATCATTTCGGTGGCCTGATCCTCTGAGTCGGCAGACATGGCGACGACTTCGACGCCCAGTTCGTCCAGCTTGTCCTTCAGGTCGGGAATGCCGCTCAGATAGCGCTTGCAGATCGGGCAGTGCTTGCCGCGGTAGACGATGGCCATCTGCCATTTGCCGGAGCCGCCGACCCTGATCTCGCCGCCGCCGACCTTCGGCAGGGTGAATTCGGGCATCTTGTCGCCGGGGGTGAATTTCTCGCTCATGGTTGCATTCCCTGTTCTGGTTATCCGGGCGATTACGTGGCCCGGGACGCGCGGCGATCAAGCCGCCAGATCGTCACCTTCCGGTGAGGCAAGCCGTTCCAGCCCTTCCGCGGCATCGCGCGCGCGGCGCAGGACCCCATCTGAAAGTTTCTGCAGCGCCTTGTGCTCGATCTGCCGGACACGTTCCTTGGTCACGCCAAGCTGCACGCCCAGTTCCTCCAGCGTCACCTTCTCGTCGTTCAGCTTCCGCTCGGTGACGATCATGCGTTCGCGGTCGGTCAGGTCGGCCAGGGCCGCGCGCAGCCAGCGTCCGCGCGTGCTGCCGTCGCGGTTGGTCATGGTGACGTCTTCCGGGCTGGGCCGGTCGTCCACCATGAAATCGCCCCATTCGTCGCCGCCTTCCTCGCCCAGCGGCACGTTCATCGACTGGTCCCGCGACGACAGGCGGTCCGACATGGCGATGACCTCGCGCTGCGACACCTTCAGCCGCTCCGAAATCTGCGTCCGCGCATCCTCCGACAGGCTGGTGGCACCGGCTCCGTCGATCTGTGCCCGCAGCCGCCGCAGGTTGAAGAACAGGGCCTTCTGAGAGGCGCTGGTGCCTGAGCGGACGATGGACCAGTTGCGCAGCACGAATTCCTGCATCGACGAACGAATCCACCAGGTCGCGTAGGTCGAGAAACGCACGCCCCGTTCCGGTTCGAACCGCGCGGCGGCCTGCATCAGGCCCACACAGCCTTCCTGCACCAGATCGGCGCGTGCCAACCCGTAGGCGCGGAATTTCGATGCCGTCGATACCACCAGACGCATGTAGGCCGAGACCAGTTCGTGCAGGGCGCGCTCGTCGCCCTCGTCGCGCCAGCGAAAGGCCAGATCCTGCTCATGATCCGCGGAGAGCAGCGGCATCGACATGGCGGTCGAGATGAAGCGCTGCTCGTTCCGGGCGGAGTGGATGCTGTCGTCGTGTATCATGGCAACCGTCCTTCTGTATGTCCTGTCCCCGCCTGCCAGACCCGAAAGGATCCCTGTAGACCGGGGGCCAGACGCGACCGACCGTCACGCTGTGCACGGTCACGCTGGACAATTGGTTTCGCCTCGATACGTTATGGGTATGGCAAAAGCCCCTCAAGTGAAAAATTTCGAGTCGAAACCATACGAAAACTTGGTTGACGATGCAGCGGGTCGACCCGGCTTCGGCGAGGCCGGGCCGCGCGTCGCCGAGCTGATCGACCGGTTGGGCAGGCTGACGCGGGAACTGCAGTATGTGGACGGGCTGAACCCGGCGCAGTGGGAAGCGTTGCGTTTCCTCAGCCGGGCCAACAGATATTCGCGCACGCCGGGCGCGGTGGCGCAGTTCCTGTGCGCGACCAAGGGCACCGTCTCGCAGACCATCACCGCGCTGGAGAACAAGGGCCTGCTGACGCGCCGTCCCAGCGACCGTGACAAGCGGGTGTGCCTGATTGATCTGACGCCGCAGGGTGAATCGCTGATCCTGCGCGACCCGGTGAAGCGGATCGAACAGGCTGTCGCCACGATGGACGGCGATGCGTCCGCCGCCATGGTGCAGGGGCTCAGCCGTCTGCTTGCGGCGGTTCAGGACAACAAGGATGCGCCGCTGTTCGGTGTCTGCGCTGCCTGTTGCCGTCACATTCCCCGGGGCAGCGGTTGCGGCGAAGCGGCGGACACGGCCCGCTGCGGCATCACCGGCGAGCCGCTGAGCACCGACGAGACGCGCCGGGTGTGCGTGAACTACAGCAACGGCTGACTATCGCCTGCCGTCCCGCCAGGCCGGGCCCGTAGCGGGGTGCGCCGTATCGGACAGGCTCACCGTCTCGGAGACCAAGGTGAAAGCCGGTGCTTCCGGACGGACGATGGCGTGAAAGTCGATCATCAACCGAACCGCTTCCGCGCGCCTCGGGCAATCATGAATCAGCGTCAGGGTCAGCAGCGCGGGGTCTTCTTCGATGGCAACCTCGGCGGCGGGCAGCGCGCGGGCGTGGGCGAGCCTGTCGATCATGGCCCGGAAATCCGCCGACCGCTGCCGCACTTCAGACACTGAAGCATCGGACCGCGAATCCTGCCGCACCTGAACCATGCAATCGGCCCGCGTCTGCACAACCGGATCCGCGACGCGCCACACCTCTGGATCGAGTGTCCATTTGTCGAGCGTGAACAGATGGACCGCGAACAGCAGGGCTGGAATGATCATGGCGACAGTCAGCAAGACGATTCTCATCGTGGCTCATCCCCATGTGCTCGATAACCTCGAGGGTCGCTCTCGTCGGCGGTATAGAAAACGATGCGATCGTCGTCCGACGTTCTGAATGCATGAATATCCGCGAGCCACCGGGCACGCTCCACGCGATCCGGACAGGGGGCGTGGAAGTCGAGTGTGGTTCGCCGCGGCTGCCATTCATGCAGGATGGTCTTGATCCCGAACCGAAGAGCGTTCGATGTGCCGATCGCCATTTCAGAATATGTGTCTACAGTTTCGGGAGTCCGGCTGCCTTCCTGATCGAAAGCTCTGACACCAACCCGACAATCAACAGTCGGGCTTTTCGGTGAGACGCCATCCGATCCAAAGAGAAAGAGGACAGAAGCAGAGACTGCAGCGAAAATCGTCATTGTTGCTGCGATCACCAGACTGGATCTGCTCATCGGCGATCAGGCTCCGATATCTGACGTTCCCTTTTCGGCAGGTACAAGTTGATATCCGACCACGCCGAGTTCGAATTGTAGTGCGGCTGCGGCGGCACCTCGATTCGAACCTCCCGGCCATGCTCGTTCTCGTAGGGCGGGTCAAGCCGGTTGAGCCGATCCACAAAGGGAAGATCATGACCACCGCGCTCAATTGGTCGACCCGACGGCGGCTTCACAAGCACTTCAGGCTCTCCATCCTTGTCCAAAGGGTGCCAGAATACATGATACCGCACCCCATCCAGTCCCAAGGTCTTGGTAGATTGCTGGATATGTATCGGTCCACGAACCCTAACATTTCGCTGTCCGGAAACCCGCTCGCCTGCGACGGGCTCCGGCCATACTTTCCGAGCTCCGATAGCGCTGACTTCGTGCGGCGCGTGTCCGTCTTTCGGACCGAGCGATCCGGTCCGACCTCGTCTTCCAGTTCCAGTTCAAACATTGCAGCCTCCTTTGTTGCCAATGGAGACGATCATGAGGACCGGGGGATTATGCGTTACGTGTTTCCGAACGTCCTGCGCCCGGACGAAAACGGCCCCGGATCGGATGATCCGGGGCCGTGATCCCGTGCGCTCTGTCGCGGGTGGATTACTGCGTCAGGGCGGCGAACTGTTTCAGCTGCCAGTCGCGGTTGCCGAACATGGTGTCGATCTGCATCAGCCGCTTGTAGTAGTGGCTGATCTTCAGTTCGTCGGTCATGCCCATGCCGCCGTGCATCTGCACCGACTGCGCGCCGACGAAGGTGCCGGCCTTGCCGATCTGGGCCTTGGCGGCGGAGGCGGCCTTGCGGCGTTCCTCGTCGCTTTCGTCCAGCTTCAGCGTGACCATGTAGGACATCGACCGGGACTGCTCCAGTTCGATGAAGCAGTCGACCATGCGGTGCTGCAGCACCTGGAACTTGCCGATCGGCACGCCGAACTGCTTGCGGGTCTTCAGGTATTCGTTGGTCTCGTCCTTCAGCACTTCCATGCAGCCGACGGCCTCGGCGCACAGCGCGGCCAGCGCGCCGTCGGTGACCTTCTCGATCACGCCCATGGCCTTGCCTTCCTCGCCCAGCAGCGCGTCGGCACCGACCTCGACGCCTTCCAGCATCACTTCCGAGGCGCGCAGGCCGTCGGCGGTCGGATAGTCGCGGCGCGACAGGCCGTTCGTGTTGTTGTCGACGATGAACAGCGAGATGCCGTCACGGTCGCGCTGACCGCCCGAGGTGCGGGCCGAGACGATGATCTTGTCCGCGCTCGCTGCGCCATAGACCACCGACTTGTGACCGGACAGCTTCCAGCCGTCGCCGGATTTCTCGGCCTTCGTCGAGACATCGGCCAGGTTGAAGCGCGAGGTCGGCTCGGCATAGGCGAAGCTGATCTTGCACTTGCCCTCGGCGATGGCGGGCAGGATCTCGTTCTTCTGGTCCTCGGACCCGGCCTCGGCGATGAAGCCGCCGCCCAGCACGACCGTCTGCATGTAGGGTTCGGTAACCAGACCGCGGCCGATGGCCTCCATCACGATCATGGTTTCGATCGGACCGCCGAAGCCGCCATATTCCTCCGGCAGGCCCACGGCCAGCCAGCCCAGCTCGGCGAAGGTCTTCCAGTTGTCCTCGGAATAGCCGTCGTCGGAATTGGCGATCTTGCGCCGCTTCTCGAAGTCGTAATCGTCCAGAATGAAACGATCCACGCTGTCTTTCAGGAGCTGCTGCTCTTCAGAAAGATTGAAATCCATGTGTCTTCCTCCCGCTCGTGCCGGCGTCACGCGCCGACGGTCAACTTAAAGTCCCAACACCATCTTTGCGATGATGTTTTTCTGAATTTCGCTCGACCCGCCGGCGATGGTGATCGCGCGCATGAAAAGATGCTGCGCCAGCACGCCCTCGGCATGGTCGGGACCGACCGGTGTCCAGTTGCTGCCGGGCGCATCGTCGCGCGTGTCGTAGGGCGCGGCATAGTACCCGAGCGCCTCGACAGTCAATTCGGTAATCGATTGCGTCACTTCTGACCCGATCAATTTCAGCATGGAAGCCTCCCCGCCCGGCGGCGAGCCGTCCTGCATGCCGGCCAGCGTGCGCAGGTTGGAATATTCCAGCGCGGTCAGCTTGACCTCGGTCTCCGCAACCCGTGTCGAGAAATTGCTGTCCTCGATGAGCGGTTTGCCGTCGGCCTGCGTGGCGAAGGCGATATCCTTCAGCTTCTGCAGCAGCTTCTTGTTCCAGGCGACCTCGGCGATGCCTGCGCGTTCGTTCCCCAGCAGGAACTTGGCGTAGGTCCAGCCCTTGTTCTCCTCGCCGATGCGGTTCGCGACGGGCACGCGCACATCCTCGAAGAAGACCTCGTTCACATGGGCCGCCTGATCCATCAGCTTCAGAGGGCGCACGGTAATGCCCGGCGTCTTCATGTCGATCAGCAGGAAGCTGATGCCCTGCTGCGCCTTGCCCTCGGACGAGGTCCGCACCAGGCAGAAGATCCAGTCGGCATATTGCGCCAGCGAGGTCCAGATCTTCTGGCCGTTGACGATGTAATCGTCGCCGTCGCGCACGGCGGTGGTCTTCAGGCTGGCAAGATCGGACCCGGAACCGGGCTCGGAATAGCCCTGGCACCACCAGTCCTCGCCCGACAGGATGCGCGGCAGGAAATGCGCTTTCTGGTCGGGCCGCCCGAAGGTGTAGATGACGGGGCCGACCATCTGGATACCGAACGGCAGCAGGGGCGGCGCATGGGCCTCGTGGCACTCCTCGTCGAAGATATGCCGCTCGGCCGGGCTCCAGCCCTGACCGCCGTACTCTTTCGGCCACCAGCCGCCGATCCAGCCCTTCTGGTGCAGGATCTTCTGCCAGCGCATGTAGTCGTCGCGCTTCAGTTCGCGGCGGCTGCGAACCTTCTCGGCCAGATCGTCGGGCAGGTGCTCGGCCAGAAAGGCGCGCACGTCCTCGCGAAAAGCCAGTTCCTCGGCTGAAAATGAAAGGTCCATCGACACCCCTCCCCGGATTGGCCAAAACTACCGCGCCGGTCAGGCGGCTGTCCACGGTGCCGTTGGGGCAAGGCGCAGCGGCGTCAGGAGTGGCGTCTCACCTGCCAATACCCGAACTGGATCAGCCGTCTGGTCAGCGTCAGCGGCACAAAGACGATCAGGAAGTAATAGACCGCGGCGAAGATGGTGAAGTTCCAGCGCGGCTTGCAGTACAGATCCGGTGCGTACTGATCCGACATCGGCACCCAACCGCTGCCATCGTAGACGATCTCACAGAAATCCTCGAAATCGGCGTCCTGAACAATGAACCAGTAGACGACGAGGGAAATCGCAAGAATCGCGGAAACACCAAATTCGACAAGCAGCCACCTGATCGGATGCTTACTGTCATGCGACTTCGGGTTGCTTGTCATTCTCGGTTCCATGGTTTCTCAGCGTAGATGCGACCGACATATGCGCCAATGTCGTTGGTCTTTTCGCGACCGAGGAAATTCCAGACGGAGGCTACGGCAGCCGGGCTCGGATTCTCAAGACGGTCAGTAATGCGTTTTATCAGGATGACACCAGCTTCGATATTGGTCGCTTCGTCATCGAAATCCGCGTTCTGATCTGACATCAACTCGTCCCAGGGTGTTGGCTTGATATTCATAGGAGCCTTGGATTTCGATAGCCCCAAGTAGTCGACCAGTTCGTTGATGTTTGCGAAATTTCCTCTGGCATTTTCCATGAACATTATTGATTTGACCAAGTCAGGGTCTACCCGATGTTTTTCGGCGAATTCCTCAATCTTGGCGGCGTGTTTCGCGACAGTTTCCGCACCGAAGTCTTGGTCCTCCCACCATGGCGCACGAGATTGAGCGGAGGGGTTATGCCAAAACCGAAAGACCGCCGCATCATTGGCCAGGATGTTGTTTTTCCGATCTGCCTCAAGGTTGATCTCAGGGAGCCTCGGACCCGCGTCGGCATTTGCTGACGCGTTCTTGGTGACACCGCGTCGCATGGCGTCGGAATGTGACCAGCCGCCGAAGGCGGGGTCGTCGAAGTCGGTGGGGTTCAAGGACTTGTGCAGGTGCGGTGTTCCTGCCTTTGGCTTCGGAGCGGGCGCTGGCTTGGCCGCAGGCTTCGAACGGGCCGGGGGCGATGCCGGAACGGTTGCTGCGCGCGCGGTGGTGGGGTTCGTGCCGCCACGCAGATTGTTCTGTGCCAGACGCCGGGCCGCGAAGGGACGGGTGAGGCGTTCCAGTCGCGTGGCTGCAGCGCTGCCGGGATCAATCCGGCCGGTCACCGGCAGCCGGTATCCGCGCTCGAAGGCGCTGACAGCGAAGGTGAAATCCGGGTCGTCCTCGGCGTCATCGTCCGGGCGCGCGGCCCTGGTGCCGGGTACAGACCCAGGCCACCCAGCGCGGACTTGGCGCGCTTCACGTCATCCGGGCGGTTCGCGCCGCCGGAACCGACCGAAGCCGACACGCGGGTGCCTGCCAATCCGTCCCCGCTGTCGTCGGATTGCTCGAAAAGCGCCGCATTCAGGGTCCGCTCGGTCGGGCCACCGGGCCGAATCCAGCCGTCGGGGTCGAGCCCCTCACGTTCCTGGAAAGCTTTCAGGCCGTCGTGCATCGGCTGATCGGGTCAGTTGGTCAGACCCCAGTCCGGCACCTTGTAGTCTCCGGTCTGGCGCAGGGCCGACTTGGTCTTCAGGACATCGTCCTCGTCCGCGGCACCATTGGGCATGATGTGATCGTTCAGGGCAAATGGCGTGAACATCGCTCTCTCCTCATCAGGTTGATGAGGGGGAGAATGACGTCCTGACGTTTATCCGTTGCGGGAATCCGAAGCCCCGGTGACTTTTCCTACGTCTGCTGGATGCCGCGCATGCGTTCGTTGCGGCGGCGGAGCAGTTCCAGCGAGAACAGCAGCAGCATCGAGAAGATGGTCAGCAGCGTCGCGACCGCCAGGATGGTCGGGCTGATCTGCTCGCGGATTCCGGAGAACATCTGCCACGGGATCGTGCGCTGGTCGAACGAGCCGACGAACAACACCACAACGACCTCGTCGAAGGAGGTGATGAAGGCGAACAACGCGCCGGAGATGACGCCGGGCGTGATCAGCGGTACGATCACCTTGAAGAAGGTCCGGACCGGCGTCGCGCCAAGGCTGGCAGAGGCGCGGATCAGATTGTTGTCGAAGCCTACAAGCGTTGCCGTCACCGTGATGACGACGAACGGCGTGCCGAGCGCGGCATGGGCCAGGATGACGCCGATGTGCGTGCCCTGCAGGCCGACCGAGCTGTAGAAGAAGAACATGCCCGCCGCCGAGATGATCAGCGGCACGATCATCGGCGAGATCAGGATCGACATGATCAGCGTGCGATAGGGCATCACGGGCCGGGACAGGCCCAGCGCCGCCAGCGTGCCGAACGAGGTCGACAGGATGGTCGCGAATACCGCGATGATCAGCGAATTCTCCACCGCACCCAGCCAGTTCGGATTGGTGAAGAAGTCCCGGTACCACTCGGTGGAATAGCCCGCCGGGTCCAGCGCCAGCATTTCCGGCGTGAAGGTGAAGAACGGCACCGCGTTGAACGACAGCGGGATGATCACGATCAGCGGGAACACCAGGAAGAACAGGACCATGCCGCAGATCACGCGGAAGGCGTAATACCAGATGCGCTCGATCGGGGATGCGTAGGGTTGCAGTGCAGCCATCGTCTCAGCCCAGCTTCATGTTATCGATGCCGACGATCTTGTCGTACAGCAGGTAGAAGACCAGCACGATGCCCAGCAGGATCACGCCCAGCGCGGCGGCCAGTCCCCAGTTCAATGACGACGAGATGTTGTAGGCGATGCGGTTCGAGATGAACGTGCCGTCGGTGCCACCCACCAGTTCCGGCGTGATGTAGTAGCCGATGGCCAGAATGAACACGAGGATCGCGCCCGCGCCGATGCCCGGAATCGTGTTCGGGAAATAGACCTTCCAGAATGCCGGGAAGGGATGCGCCCCCAGCGACGTGGCGGCACGCATGTAGGTCGGCGGGATGGTCTTCATCACGCTGTAGAGCGGCAGCACCATGAACGGCAGCAGGATGTGCGTCATGGCGATCACGGTGCCGGTGGCATTGTGGATCATGGCCAGTCTGCCGTCGTCGCCGATCAGGCCGATGAAGACCAGGATATCGTTGATCACCCCCTGTTTCTGCAGCAGGGCGATCCAGCTTGTGGTCCGGACCAGCAGCGAGGTCCAGAAGGGCAGCAGCACGCAGATGATCAGCAGGTTGCCGATGCGCGCCGGCTGGGTTGCGATCAGCAGCGCGATCGGAAACCCGAGCAGCAGGGTCAACAGTGTGATCACCGTCGACAGGATGATCGTTCTGAGGAACAGCTTGCCGTAGACGGCCTTGTTGCTGTCGACGAATTCGATCGAACCGTCCGGCGTCTGCTTGGCATCGACCGCGGACAGGAAATAGCCCGCCGTGTAGGGGCCGGAAAACTGTTTGATCGTCTGCCAGGTCTCGACCTTGCCCCAGTCCTTGTCGGCCTTGATCAGGGCTTCCTTGTAGGGGCCTTCCTTGATCCGTCCGGCCTTGCGCGCCGAGCCGCGGAAGAGGCTGGACATACCGGGACGTTCATAGTTCAGGCGCTGCCCGACCTTGGTGTTCTCGCGGGCCGCCTTGGCCTCGACCAGGTCCTCGACCATCGCCTTGAAGACGGCCTCGTCGGGCAGTTCGCCCGAGGTCTCGTCCCAGTCCTCCAGCGCCTCGACCGAGCGGGGCAGGATCTCGGCGACGATGTCGTTGTCGACCGAGCGCAGCAGCATGTCCCCGATCGGGATCATGAAGGTGACCATGATGAACAGGAACAACGGCACCACCATGCCCACCGCGATCAGCTTCTTGCGCATCAGGGCGCGGTTCAGGCTGGCACGAAGGGGGCGTCCGTCAGCGGTAACCAGACCGCCTTCGACAACCGTGGCTTCGGTCATGGCCGGACCTCACTGTTCGTGCAAATTCTGTTTCTCAGGTGCTGCATGCCGGAAGGGCGAACCACGCCGCTCGGGGATGAAGCATCGTTTCCGTGCGCCTGCCGGTCGGGAAGGCAACCGGGGCGGCGGTTTGCCACCGCCCCGGAATCCTCAACCGAACGTCGGGCCTACTGAAGCAGCCAGGCCTGGAAACGCTCGTCGATGTCGTCACGATTGTCCGCCCAGAACTCATAGTTGTAGAGCAGGGTGGTCTTCGCGTTGTTCGGATCGGTCGGCATGTGCGGTGCCATCTCGATGCCCAGTTCGGCGTGCTTGCCGACCAGCGGAGCCGACGACTTGCGGGCCGGACCGTAGGAGATGTACTTGGCCTGATCCGCCAGACGCTGCGTGTCCGTGGCGAACTTCAGGTAGTCCATCACCGCGGCCTCGTTCTTGGTGCCCGTCGGGACGATCCAGCCGTCCAGGTCGAACACCTGCCAGTCCCACAGCATCGCGATCGGCTGCTTCTCTTCCTCGATAACCGAGAACAGACGACCGTTGTAGGTCGAGCCCATCACGACTTCGCCGTCAGCCAGCAGCTGCGGGGTCTGTGCACCCTTGGTCCACCAGACAACATGGTCCTTGATCGTGCCCAGCTTCTTCAGGGCGCGTTCCTGGCCTTCGGGCGTGCCCAGCACGTCATAGACGCGAACCGGATCGACGCCGTCGCAGATCAGAGCCCACTCCATGTTGTTGATCGGGTTCTTTTCCAGCGCGCGCTTGCCCGGAATGCCTTCGACGTCGAACACATCGCAGACATCGGTCGGCGTCTTCTTCACCAGATCGGTGCGATAACCGAAGGTCGTCGAATAGACGATCTGCGGGATGAAGCATTCCGAGACGATCAGATCGCCGAAATCTTCCGATGCGGGCGTGCCATCAGGGGCTGGGGCCAGGACCTTGTCGTGGTCGATGACCTTGGCCAGGCCTTCGTCGCAGAGACGGATGGCGTCCGCGGCAACCACGTCGACCAGATCCCAGGTCACGTTGCCGGCTTCGTTCATCGCGCGCAGCTTGGCCACGGCCTCGTTGGCGGAATCGTCGTTGACGATCTTGACGTCAGGATTCGCGGCCATGTAGGGGTCGTGATAGGCGCCCTGCTGGCTGGCGGAATAGGCGCCGCCCCAGCTGACGATGACCAGCTCGGTTTCGGCGGATGCCGTACCGGCAAAGCCGATACCGCCCGCCATCGCCGCCGCTGCGGCTGTCAGTGCTAATTTTTTCATGTTTAGCCTCCTTCTTTTCGCTACTTGGTTTCGGACTGTTGAGGGTCGGCGCTCACAGATCGTCCGGGCGATCCAGTGCCCGGCAGTCGCGTGTGCGCCAGCCCAGTGCGACCGTGTTGCCGGGTGTCAGTCCGGCCCGCTCGGTCGAATTCGGTATTTTCACGACGAAATCATCGCGGCCGCAGACGGAAATGCGGGTCCGGATGTGATCGCCCAGATAGATCAGTTCCTCGACGGTGCCGCTGACCTGCGTATCGCAGTTCGCGGCTTCCTCGGCGATCCGGACCCGTTCGGGCCGGATGGAAAGCATGGTCTGTCCGCCGACGCCCGCATCGCTGATCGACATGGCGGTCGCGATCTCGCCACTGTCCAGGCGTACCTTGCAGACGCCGTTCTCGATGGCTTCGACGGTGCCGGTCAGCTTGTTGTTCTCGCCGATGAACTGCGCCACGAAGGCGTTGTCCGGGCGCTCGTAAAGGTCGTCGGGCGGCGCAAGCTGCTGGATGATGCCGTCGTTGAACACGGCGATCCGGTTGGACATGGTCAGCGCTTCCGACTGGTCATGGGTGACGTAGACCACCGTGACACCCAGATTGTCGTGAATGTGCTTGATCTCGTACTGCATCTGCTCGCGCAACTGCTTGTCCAGTGCACCCAGCGGCTCATCCATCAGAACCAGTTTCGGATCGAAGACCAGGGCGCGGGCGACGGCCACGCGCTGCTGCTGCCCGCCCGAAAGCTGTGCCGGGCGGCGATGACCGAAGCCGCCAAGCTGGACCATGTCCAGGGCGCGGTTCACGCGCTGCTCGACCTCGGCCTTGCTCATCTTCCTGACATGCAGCGGGAACGCGAGGTTCTCGGCGACCGTCATGTGCGGAAACAGCGCGTAGTTCTGGAACACCATGCCGATGTCGCGCTTGTGCGGCGGCACGTTGTTCAGCGGTGCGCCGTCCAGAATGACCTTGCCGTGCGTGGGGGTTTCGAAACCCGCCAGCATCATCAGGCAGGTGGTCTTGCCCGAGCCCGACGGGCCGAGCATGGTCAGGAACTCGCCCTTGGCGATGTCCAGATTCAGGTTTTTGACGACGAGCGTTTCGCCATCGTAACTCTTCTGAACTTCCTGAAAACTGACGAACGGATCTCCGTCAGTGGCGCCCGTGGCAGCCTCATTCATGCATTCACTCTCTTGCCGTCCCTGCGACAGCCACGTTGGACTGTCCTTTTATGAAGCGCCCCCACCCTTGAGGGTTCTGGTTGACGCGTGTCCGGTTTCCTCCCGAACGGTTGCAGACCCTCGCAGCTTTGTTCCGCGAACGCAAGTTTGCTGCGTCAGAACTGTTTCAGCAGCCGCTCGATGTAGTCCAGTTCCAGCGGCGGACGATGGCGCTGGCCCGAACGTTTGCGCAGTTCGTCGAGGATTTCGCGCGACTGCTGCAATGTGCCCTCGCCGGGCACGATATCGCCGTTCGTGTCGCCCCAGCTCTCGGTCGGCGTCCGGCCCAGCGGATCGGTCTGCTCGCCATCCATGCCGGCCTGGCTGGCCCCTTCGTTGTTGTCGCCCGGGTTCTGACCCCTGTTGGCCATGTCCTCAAGCACCGATTCCGCACCGCGCCGCAACTGGCTGAGGGCGTCGGACTGGCTGCCGATGGCACCCTGCCTGTCGCCCTGACCCAGCGCGCCCTCGGCATCGCGCATGGACTGCTCGGCCTGACCGAGTTCATCCGGGATCTGGCCCATGTTCTCACCAAGCTGCTGCATCAGTTCGCCCAGTTGCCGGCGGATGCGTTCCTGGGCATCAGCGAGATCCTCGTCCGCCGTGTCCCCGGGCTGTCCGCCGCGTGACGGGTTCTGCGTATCAGTGTTGGGGGAGCGGCCAAACCGGTTCCGGCGTGGAGAGGCGAAGGGGTCGCGTTGCGAGGGCCGCTGTGCCTGGGGCTGCTGGCTGCGCTGCTGCCGTTCGTAGGTCTGATCCATCAGCTGCTGCTGCTGTTCCATCATGCGGCCCAGTTCGTCCATCATCTGGTCCGCCTGCTGTTCCGACTGGGACGTCTGCGACTGTGTGCCCATCTGCAGGTTCTCCAGCATGTTCTGAAGCTGCGACAGCATTTCGCGCGCCTGATCGCGCGCACCCGACCGGGACAGTTCCCTGGCCTTGTCGATCAGGTCGGACAGGGCCCGCTGCTCGACCTGCCGCGCCTGATCGCTGTTCGGCAGTTCCTCGCCGTTCTGCATCCGCTCCATGGCCTGCTGCTGCATGGAGTCCAGATATTCGTTCATGGCCTGCTGCAGTTCGTCCATCAGTTGCTGGATTTCTTCTTCCGAAGCGCCGTTGGCGAGGGCCTCCATCAGGCGTTCCTGGACATCGCGCAGCTTGTTCAGCGCGACCGCAAGCTGGCCTTCCTCAATGCGCAGGGCCGCCCGCCAGAGCAGCCGTTCATTCTCCGAGATCGTCGCGTCATCGCCGCTGTCCCGCAGTTCCGATTTCGCCAGCGACAGCATCAGATGGGCCGACAGGTCGTCGTTGTAGGTGCCGGGATTGATCTGCAGCGCCTCCAGCGCCCGGACGACCCAGCTTCGGTTGGCCTCCGCATCCTGGATCAGCTTGCGGCGCTGCTCGATAACGGCCCGGGCCGCCGGCTGCGTGAAGTTGCGCGAGGGCATGATCATGGCGACGGGGGCGCTGACGCCGATCTGGTCCGCATCGTCCCGTACCTTCAGGTTCAGTTCGACCGGCAGCCCTGCCCAGGGGTGATCGGTCAGGTCGCGGAACACGACGTCGGTGATCTTCGTCTGCCGCCGGCCCGGCAGGGGCAGTTCGATCTCCACCGCCTCATCCGTGTCCAGACGGGTGATCTGCGCGGCGATCAAGGTCAGCCCGTAATCGTCTGTCGCGTGATAGGCGATCCGGAGCGCGCCGCGCAGCGTCGGCTCGGGTGCCTCGGTGATCTCGACCGTGGGTGCGGTGTCGGGGACGATCTCGATCTGCCAGGCACCCAGCACCGAGCGGCCACGACGGATCTCCAGCAGACCGGACCCGGTGAGGGCGGTTTCAAGCTGAAGGTCGCGGTCCGTGACACGGTCGAACGGCTGGCTGTTCCCGCCGAATGCGAGAACCGGGTCGCCGGACCCGTGGAAACGGGCCAGAAGCTGGCTGTTCACGGGCACCTGGATGGTCCGCGGATCTTCGGTCGCGCCAGCCGTGATGAAAACCGGCGCGCGCCCGGTGTAGGCGGGGGGCGTGACCCAGGCTTCCAGAACGGTCTCGTCGGCCTTTCCGGCATCGAAGGAGGGGGAGAGGGCGGCCATCAGGTTGCCGCCAGGATCGGTACTGCCAATCGCCAGGCCGAGGACCAGCAGAAAGACCGCCGCGAACCGATAGGCGTACGGGTCCCGGCGGGCCATGTCCGGGTTCGGCGGCGTGACCCTCAGCGCCTCGATGCGTTCGGCCATCCGCCGCCGGTGCGCCTGCCACAGCGCCTCCGCGGCAGGGTCGCGCTGACCGAGCGCCAGATCGTCGTTCATCGCGGTCAGCGGCCGATGATCGACGCCATATGCCTCCAGCCGTCGGGTCGCCTCGTCTGCGCTGGCCGGCCGGAACCGGATGATGCCGCGCACCAGCAGGCCCGCGGCGGCGATCACAAGCGCCCCCAGGACGGCCACATGCAGCCACCCGGGCAGGGCAGTCCATATCCCGGTCACGGAAAGCGCGACGATCAGCAGGATGAGCGCTGCCGGCGGCCAGAACAGGGGCACAAGCCGCTCGACGGAGATCGACAGCCGGGTCGCGGTGCGTTTTCGCCAAAGCCGGGACTGAGCCTTCCTCTGCAGAAGGTCTGCCGTTCCGTCGGGCTTTCGCTGCGCCATCCGAACTCCTGTCATTCACTGCCCAGGTGCGAGCTACCCTGTCTCGTCGTCCGTCATCCAGGGCGGCAGCCGGTCCCGGCCGATAAGCTGGTCCACATCCTCGCGCGGGCGAACGGTGGCAAAACGATCTCCGTCCACCAGAATTTCGGCGATCAGAGGCCGGGTGTTGTAGGTCGATGCCATGACGGCACCATAGGCTCCCGCACTTTCCAGACAGAGAATATCACCCGATGCCATCTGCGGCACTTCACAATCTCTGGCGAAGGTGTCGCCGGTCTCACAGACGGGGCCGACAAGATCGGCGCGATCCCAGCCGGAGCGGTCATCGGGCTGCTTTTCCGGCAGGATCTCGTGGTGGGCGTCATACATGGCCGGCCGGATCAGGTCGTTCATCGCCGCGTCGAGGATCAGGAAGCGGCGGTCGGTCCCCTGTTTCACGTAGATGACGGACGTCATCAGCATGCCTGCGTTGCCCGCGATCATCCGGCCGGGCTCGAAGATCAGGTCGCATCCCAGATGCCCGACGGTCCGGTTGACGATGGCGGCATAGGCGTCCGGCTGCGGCCAGGGCGCGTTGCGCACATAGGGAATGCCCAGCCCGCCGCCGAGGTCGATGTTGCGGATCGTGTGCCCGTCCTCGCGCAGCGCCGATGTCAGTTCGGCGACACGGGCGAAAGCGCTTTCGAAGGGGGCAAGGTTGGTCAGTTGCGACCCGATGTGGACATCGACGCCGACGATCTCGATGGACGGCAGGGCGGCGGCCAGCCGATAGATCTCGCGCGCATGATCGAAGGGAATGCCGAACTTGTTCTCGGCCTTGCCCGTCGAGATCTTCGCGTGCGTTTCGGCGTCGACGTCGGGGTTGATGCGGAACGCGACGGGCGCCTTCACACCCATGCTCAGCGCGACTTCGGCAAGAACGGCCAGTTCAGGTTCGCTTTCGACGTTGAACTGCCTGATGCCCGCCGCCAGCGCGGCCCGCATTTCCGCCGCCGTCTTGCCGACGCCGGAAAACACGATCTTCTCCGGCGGGATGCCCGCCAGCAGCGCACGCTTCAGTTCGCCGCCCGACACCACATCCGCCCCCGATCCCAGATCCGCCAGGACCTTGATCACGGCCTGATTCGAGTTGGCCTTGATGGAATAGCAGATGGTATGGTTCACGCCGGGGTTTGCACTCGCCAGTGCGCCGGCGAACACCTTGTAATGCCGTCGCAGCGTTGCCGCCGAATAGACATAGGCCGGGGTACCCACTTCGGCGGCAATGGTCGCCAGCGGCACCTCCTCGACGTGGAGGTGACCGTTCCGGTAGTCGAAATGGTTCATGCCTTCGGCTTCATCTGCTCGGCGGGTGCCGGGGCGCCGTCCGGCGCATTCGCCGGCGGCTTCGGATCGCCCTTCTTGCCGCAGGCGGACAGGCCCAGCAGCGTCACGAGCAACAGCGTCACGAAAATCTTCATGCCAGCTTCTCCTTCCAGCGGGCGATCTGCGCGCGCACCTGCGCCGGTGCAGTGCCGCCGTAAGACTTGCGCCCGTGCACGGCCTTCTCGACCGTCAGGGCCTCGAAGACCGCTTCCGTCAGTCCGGGTTCGATGGTCTGCAGGTCGCTCAGCGGCAGGTCGCCCAGATCACAGCCCCGATCCTCGGCCATCCTGACCGCGGCACCGGTGGCGTGGTGTGCGTCGCGGAACGGCATGTCCAGGTTCTGGACCAGCCAGTCGGCGAAATCCGTCGCGGTCGCGAAACCTGACGATGCGGCATCGCGCAAGGCGGCCACATTGGGTTCCAGGTCTGCGACCATGCCGGTCATGGCGGTGATCGCCAGTTCGATCGTGTCGGCGGCGTCGAAGACGGTCTCCTTGTCTTCCTGCATGTCCTTGCCGTAGGCCATGGGCAGGCCCTTCATGACCGTCATCAGCGCGACATAGGCCCCCATCACGCGGCCGATCTTGGCCTTCACCAGTTCCGCGGCGTCCGGATTGCGCTTCTGCGGCATGATGGACGAACCGGTCGAGAAGGCGTCCGACAGTTTCACGAAGCCGAACTGCGCGGACGACCAGATGACCAGTTCTTCCGATAGCCGCGACAGGTGCATCGCACAGACTGTCGATGCGTGCAGGAAATCGAGCGCGAAATCGCGGTCGGACACGGCATCAAGGCTGTTTGCCGTCGGGCGGTCGAAATCCAGCGCCCTGGCCGTCGCTTCCCGGTCGATGGGGAAGGACGTGCCGGCCAGCGCCGCCGACCCCAGCGGGCTCTCGTTCAGACGGCGGCGGGTTTCGGCAAAGCGGTCCCGGTCGCGCCCGGCCATCTCGACATAGGCCATCATGTGATGGCCCAGGGTCACCGGCTGGGCGACCTGCAGATGGGTGAAGCCCGGCATGACGGTTTCAGCGTGCGCTTCGGCCTGGCCCAGCAGGGCCTCGATCAGTTCCACCAGCATTGCGTCGATGCGGTCGATCGTGTCCCGGATCCACAGCCTGAAATCAGTCGCCACCTGATCGTTGCGGCTGCGTGCGGTATGCATCCGGCCCGCCGCATCCCCGATCAGTTCACGCAAGCGGCTTTCCACATTCATGTGGATGTCTTCCAGGGCCGCCGAGAATTTGAAGCGGCCCTCCTCGATTTCTCGCAGAATCGTGTTCAGCCCCTCGACGATCCGGTCCAGATCGTCCCTTGTCAGGATGCCCTGGTCCGCCAACATTGTGGCATGGGCGATCGAGCCGCGAATGTCCTGCGTGTAGAAGCGCCGGTCATACCCGATCGAGGCGTTGATCTTCTCCATCACCCTGGCCGGGCCGCCTTCGAAACGGCCGCCCCACATGGTGTTGCTGTTGTTGGTGTCGGACATGAGCTTCCGGGAGGTTGGTGAAACAATGCTGCGTATGTTGGGGGCCGTTGCCCTGGGTCTGATCCTTAGTCTGCAAGTCGCCTCAGCGGAACCCCCGCTGTCGCAATTTGCGGTCGGTCACGTACAGAATTTCACCGCGCATGAAACGCCGAAAGAGATCGGTGAGGCGACTTTCCAGAACGCGGATGGCGACAAGCTGGGGTTCGAGGCCTTCAGGGGCAAGGTGGTGCTCGTCAACCTCTGGGCGACGTGGTGCGCGCCGTGCCGCCGGGAGATGCCGTCCATCGACCGCCTGGCGAAGCAACTGAACGGTGACGATTTCGAGGTTGTCGCAATTTCCGTGGACCGTGGCGGTGCGGACAAGGCGAAGGCGTTCTTCCGCGAAATCGAGGTCGAGAGCATGGACTTCTACATCGATCCCACATCCCGCCTTGGCTCCGCCTTTCAGGCATTCGGCCTGCCGCTGACGGTCATCCTGAACGCCGAGGGCAAGGAACTCGGCCGTCTGGTCGGTCCGGCCGAATGGGATACCGACGAGGCTGTCGCACTGGTCAGCGCGGCGATCGCGCAGGGCAAGGCCAAGAATTAAACCAGTCCCATCTTTTGCTGAATCGCCGGTTCTCAGACTGTCATCCCCGGTTTATCCGGGGGACCTTCCTGACTACCCGACATGCGCTGCGGTCGTTGGGTCGTCCGTTGCCCCCCCCGCACGGCGGCGGGGGTGACATGCTGAGCGTTGTGGACCGTTTCAATCCAGTTCTAACTGTCATTGCGCGCGATATCGACGTGGCGGTGTATCGAGACCGACAGGATCAGGCCGAAGCCGATCATCAGTGTGAGCATCGCCGTGCCGCCGTATGAGATCAGCGGCAGCGGCACGCCGACCACCGGCAGCAGTCCGGTGACCATCCCGACATTGATGAACACATACAGGAAGAAGGTCGCCGCAATGCCGATGGCCGTCAGCCGCCCGAACTGATTTCGCGACCGGAAACCGATGATATAGGCATAGATCAGGATCAGGGCGTAGAGGCCGAGCAGCAGCACGGCACCGATCATGCCGAATTCCTCGGCCAGCATCGTGAAGATGAAGTCGGTGCGCATTTCCGGCAGGAAGTTCAGGTGGCTCTGCGTGCCTTCCAGAAAGCCCTTGCCCGAGACTCCGCCCGATCCCAGCGCGATCTTCGACTGCATGATGTGATAACCGGCACCCAGCGGATCGCGCTCGGGGTTGAGGAACGTCAGCACGCGGCCCTTCTGATAGTCATGCAACTGGGACCAGACCACGGGCAGGGCAGCGAGCAGTCCTGCCAGGGCGAATCCGAACTTCCACAGCCGCACGCCGGCCAGGAACAGCACCACGGCACTGCCCGCGACCAGCAGCAGCGCCGTGCCGAGGTCGGGCTGGCGCAGAACCAGCGCGGTCGGTACGGCCATCAGCGCCAGCGGCGGGATCAGATAGGTGATGCGGCCGACCTCGTCGAGCGACCGGCCATGAAAATAGCGGGCAAGCGCCAGCACCAGCGCGATCTTCATGACTTCCGAGGGCTGCAGGTTGATGAAGCCCAGATTGATCCAGCGCGTCGCGCCCATGCCCGTCGTGCCGGCGATCTCGACCCCCACCAGCAGGCCCAGCGCCGCGAGATAGATGACATAGGCCCAGCGCAGCCAGAACCGGATATCGGTCAGGGCGATGGCCAGCATCAGGGCCATGCCCATCGCAAACCGCTTGATCTGCTGCATCGCCCAGGGTTCCAGAGAACCGTTGGCGGCGGAGTAGAGCATGGCAAAGCCGATGCTGGCTGTCAGCGAGATGAGCAGCACCAGACCCCAGTCGAGCCGCAGGAGCTTGCGGCCGATGCTGAGGTGGGATTCGCTGCGGCGATAGGCCATCGACATCGCTCAACCCCCGTTCTGCGCGGCACCGGCCTGCGCCAGTTCGGCTTTCGAGGGATCCAGCGTCAGCGTGTGTTCCAGAATGTCGCGCGCGATCGGCGCGGCTGCCGTCGATCCGCTGCCGCCGTGTTCGACCAGCACAGAGATGGCGTATCGGGGGGCGTCGAACGGTGCATACCCCACGAACAGCGCGTGATCGCGGGTCCGCCATTCAATGTCCTCGTTCTTCAGCACACCGGATTCGCGCTCGGCTTTCGAGATGCGCCGGACCTGCGCGGTGCCGGTCTTGCCGGCCATTTCCCAGTCCCTGTTTTCCATCTTGGAATTGCGCGCGGTGCCCTTCTTGCCATGCACGACCAGATGCATGCCTTCACGGATCACGTCCATCGCGTCATCGGACACGCCCAGCGGCTTCAGACGCACCGGCTCCGGGCGCTTGACGATCTGCGGCATGACAGCCTGCAGGCCGTTGGCGATCCGTGCGGTCATGGTCGCCAGCTGCAGCGGCGTGGTCAGCAGGTAGCCCTGGCCGATGCCCGCGATCAGCGTTTCGCCGATCTGCCACGGTTCACCGATCGCGCCTTCCTTCCAGAGCTTCGTCGGCACGACACCGGCGCTCTCGCCCGGCAGATCGGGCAGCAGTTGCTGACCCAGCCCGAACTTCTCGGACATGGCGGCGATCCGGTCGATTCCGACCTTGCGGGCGATGTCGTAGAAATAGACGTCGCAGCTCTCGGTGATCGCGTCGATCATGTTCATCCAGCCATGACCCCAGCGCTTCCAGCAATGGAAGGTGTGATTGCCCAGCTGGTGCTTGCCGTTGCAGAAGACACGGTGAGAGGTATTGACGATGCCGCTTTCAAGCGCGGCCAGCGCCACCACCATCTTGAAGGTGGAGCCGGGCGGGTAGCGGCCCGTCACGGCCTTGTTCGTCAGCGGCTTCCTCGGATTCGTGGTCAGGCGCTTCCATTCCGTCGTGGTCAGGCCGACATTGAACGCATTGGGATCGAAACTGGGTGTTGACGCCATGGCCAGCACGTCGCCGGAATAGACGTCCATGACGACCGATGCCGCACTGTTGCCCTGAAGGCGCGACATGGCGAACCGTTGCAGCCGCGCGTCCAGCGTGGTCTCGATGTCCTGTCCCGGACGGCCTTCGGTGCGCGACAGTTCGCGGATGACCCGACCGAAGGCATTGACCTCGACACGCTGGTTGCCGGCCGCGCCCCGCAACGAGGCTTCCTGGCTGCGCTCCAGCCCGCGCTTGCCGATCCGGAAGCCCGGCAGCTCCAGCAGGGGATCGCCTTCGCCCTGCTTCAGGTCTTTCTCGGACACCGGTGCGACGTAGCCGATGACGTGCGCCATGTGCGAGCGGAACGGATAGTCGCGGGTATCGCCGACGTCCAGCTGGATACCGGGCAAGTCGGGGCTTCGCACGTTGATCCGGGCGAATTCTTCCCAGGTCAGGTTGTCGACCACCGAGATCGGCACGAAGCTGCGTTTGCGCGCGGCCTCTTTCAGTACCCGCGCCCGGTCATGGGCGCTGACCGGCACGATCTCGTTCAGGGCGGCCAGCGTGGCTTCGACCGACTGTGCCTGTTCCGGCACGATCACCACGCGGAAATTCTGCCGGTTGGTCGCGACCGGGACGCCCCGGCGGTCCAGGATGCGCCCGCGCGGGGGCGCAAGCAGCCGCAGGTTCATGCGGTTCTCATCGGCCAGCATGCTGTACTGGTCCGCGTCGACCACCTGCAGGTAGTACAGCCGTCCGGCCAGTACCGTCAGCAATCCCGCCTTCAGGCCCCCCAGCATCAGGGCGCGGCGCGTGAACACGGGATAGCGCGCCTTTTCGATGCGCTCCTTCATGCCGCGTCCTCGCGGCCCAGCCGGATCGCCAGATACATCAGCGGTGCGGCGATCAGTGGAAACAGGGCGATGGTGATGGTGGCCTGCATCAGCGACGCCTCGATCGGGACGAGCGCCACCAGATAGGCGCAGGCGATGACCCACTGCGCGATCGCCACCGCGACGGCTATGATCGCAAACCCGAGCCAGCCAAGCAGAAACGGCCTGCCGGCGATGAAGCGGCGCTGGCTGGCGCATATGCCCTGAACGATCAGGAAAATCAGCGCGTTCATGCCGAGCGGTCCGCCGAGAACCAGGTCCTGGGTCAGGCCGATGCCGAAGGCCAGCCAGTGCGGCAGCAGATCGGGCCGGTGTGTCGCCCAGACGAACACGGCGATCAGCCCGAACGAAGGCAGGGCGGGACCGAGCAGGGGCGCACCGATCGGGACCGTACCCATCAGCACCAGTACAATCGTCAGCAGACCGGGCAGGGCCATCAGCAGCTGCGACGGATGCCAGCGGTCTCCGGTCATAGCCCGCCCATTTCGGGATCCAGCGTCGGCGCGCGGTAGCGCAATACGCTGACCGATTCCAGACGGCTCCACTGGACGAAAGGCCGAACGCGCAGGGCACCGTCCTCGTCCTGCGCGACGACGCCGACGGGCAGTCCGGCGGGGAAAACGCCGCCATGCCCCGATGTCACAATCCGGTCGCCCGGCCGGATCTCGGCTTCGGCTTCCATGAACATCAGCCTCGGCTGCCCACTGTTGTCTCCGGCCATGATGGCACGGCGGCGGCTCTGTTCCACCAGCACCGGAATCCGGCTGTTCAGATCGGTGATCAGCAGAATGCGCGCGGCGTCGTTGCCGACTTCCGTGACCTGGCCGACCAGGCCGCGGGCGCTGAGGACGGCTTGCTGCTGGGCGACGCCATCGCGTTCTCCGGCAGACAGCATCAGGGTCTTCACGAACGGACCGCCGGTCTCGGCGACGACCCGGGCCGTGATGTAGCGGATGCTCGACCGCGACCTGACGTTCAGCAGGCGGCGGTAATGGGCATTGTCGCGCTCCATCTGGCGGGCCACTTCCTGCCAGTGAAGCAGGCGGGCGTTCTCTTCCCTCAGGCGCGCGTTCTCGTCATAGACATTGAAGGCGTTCTCGACGCTGGCGATGGTATCGTTCACGGCACCCACGGGGCGCGACAGCACGTTCAGGACCGGCGCGGCGACATCCAGAATGGCCGTGCGAACCCGCTCGACGCCCGAAAAACCGGACCCGCCCGCCGCCAGCAGCATCACCGCGAAGGCCGCCAGCGCGGCGAAGGCGAACCGGTTGAGCATCAGACCGAAAGGGCTGACCATGCGGGCTGCCAGTGGTTTGGATGGACGTCGCACTCTCTGACCTACTCCCTGCACCGATTGCGCGACCCGTCCCCCCTCAGTCGCGCAGCCTGTTGCGTGCCCGCTTTCTATCGATCTGCGCCGATCCCCGCGAGTCCTAAATCAACCTACCGTCTCGGCCACGAATCGGGCGAAAATACGGCAGCGCCTCACGGTTCCAGCTCGATATCCCAATACAGATAGTCGCGCCAGCTTTCGTGCAGATGGTTCGGCGGGAAACCCCGCCCGACCTCGTTCAGCTGATGGGCCGTCGGCCGCTCCGGCCGGCGGCGAGGGTGCATGCCCGCCCGTTCCGGCATCCGCCCGCCCTTGCGGATATTGCAGGGGGCGCAGGCGGCGACGACGTTTTCCCAGGTGGTTCGCCCGCCGGCCCGGCGCGGGATCACGTGATCGAAGGTCAGATCCTCGTGCGCCCCGCAATACTGGCAGCTGAAGCGGTCGCGCAGGAACAGGTTGAACCGGGTGAACGCCGGGTAGGGTGCCGGTTTCACATATTCCTTCAGCGCGATCACGCTGGGCAATTGCATCGAGCAACTGGGGCTGGAGACCTGACGGTCGTAGAACTGGATGATGTTGACCCGATCCAGATAGGCGGACTTCACGGCATCCTGCCAGGGCCAGACCGACAGGGGGAAATAGCTGAGCGGCCTGAAATCGGCGTTCAGTACCAGTGCTGGATATTTCTCCGGTCTCAGATACACGGCCCTTGGCCTCCGGCTCCCGCAACGAATCCATGGTCATCAGATGGCTGAATGAAGTTTCGCCACCTGGCGATCAAAGTGCAACCGCTATGAATGCCATATCCGGTGGTTTTGACAGCCAGATGACACAAGATGTCAGCTGCTCGACCGGTTTCAGGACCGGGGCCAGCGGCTGGACCGCTGTGATGCCGCTTCGAGCCGGTCGGCAAACCCGCGTTGCACGTGGCGGATGGCGAGTTCGATACCGTCGGGGGCGATGCCGTGCCCGATGCCCGACGAGATGTGGAAGCTCACCGGCACGTTGGCGCGGCCCAGGGCTGCGGCGGCACCGAACATCGCCAGCGGCGGCACCAGATCGTCCTGATCGCCGTGAATCAGCTGGACGGGCACGGGATTGACGGCTTCGGTCTCCAGCCGGTCCGGCCCCAGCAGCGCGCCGGAAAAACCGACGATTGCGGCCGGTGCCGGCGACCGGCGAAGTCCGATATGCAGCGACATCATCGTGCCCTGACTGAACCCGATCAGCGCGAGGTCCTGTCCGGTCAGCCCGTGCCGTTCCAGTTCGTCGTCGATGAAGCCGTTCAGCACCGGTGCCACCTCGTCGGCGGCACCGGCCATGGATGCGAACCGCTCCAGCGCTGCGGCGGGGTCGCGGCTCATGCGGGACGGATCGTCCAGATTGATCGGAAACCACTGTCGGCCCATCGGCGACATGTCACAGGGGGACGGCCCGTCCGGTGCGACGAAGGCCGCATCGGGCAGGACGCGCTGCAGGTACGGGGCCAGCGCGATCAGATCGTTGCCGTCGGCACCATAGCCGTGCACCAGCACGATCAGTTTCGACGGTTTGCCGCCGCCGGCGGGCGGGACGCGCGGTCCATCCAGTTTCGCTGCCACGTTGTTTCTCCTCAGATTGAGACGGGATCGGCCCGGTTGCGGGTGACGCCGTAATACCGCCAGAGCAACTGCGCGGCGACACCGCGATGCGGTCGCCAGCGCTCGGCCAGGTCGACGAGTTGCTGCTCGGTCGGTCGCGCCTTCAGCCCCTTCACGTCCTGCGCAGCGGCCTGGAGCGCGATGTCGCCCGCAGGAAAGACGTCGGGCCGGTTCAGGGCGAACAGCAGGTAGACCTCCGCCGTCCAGCGTCCGATCCCGGTCACGGCGGTCAGGGCGGCCATGACCTGATCATCGGGCATGGTTTCCAGCGCGTCGAGACGCAATGGGCCCGAAACCACGGCTTCGGCGAGGCAATGACAGTACCGCGCCTTGGGTTTGCTCAGACCGAACCCGCGCAGCGTCTCCTGATCGTGCGCTAGTACGTTCTCGGGCGAGAAGGGCTGGATGCCGGAGATCAGCCGCGCCCAGATCGCGCGCGCCGAGGCAACCGACACCTGCTGTTCGATGATCAGCATCGTCAGGGCCTCGAACCCGCCGGGCCTGCGCCGGTCCGGCAGGGCACCGCAGACTTGGCGCGCGCGCCGCAGATCGGGGTCTGCCCTGAACAGCGCTTCAAGGCTGGCGTGCAGTTCGGGCGATTCTCCGGATTTGAACGCGGGCTGTGACATCGCGCTATTATCGCGGTCTCCTGATTCCTGTCGAGGTGACATGTCCTTCATCACACGCTTTGCCCCGTCACCGACCGGTTGGCTGCACCTGGGACACGCGTTGTCTGCGCTTGTCGTCTGGGATGTCGCGCGGCGGGCTGGCGGCAGGGTGCTGCTGCGGATCGAGGATATCGACACCGCACGCTGCAGGCCGGAATACGAACAGGGCATCCTCGACGACTTGCGCTGGCTGGGCCTGCAGGCGGAAGGTCCGGTCTGGCGTCAGTCGCAGAGGCTGCACATCTACCGGAATGTACTGGACGGCCTCAGGCGGCGGGGGCTTGTCTACCCCTGTTTCTGCACCCGCGGCGATATCCGGCGGGCGGCCACCGGCACCACCTTCGACGGGCTGCTCTATCCGGGCACCTGCCGATCGCTTTCCACGGCCGAAGCGGCGGTGCGTCTGGCCCGTGGCGAGGCTGCCGCCTGGCGTCTGAAGCTGGATTACGCGCTGGAACAGACCGGCGATATCGTGTGGCACGACGCCGTTTCCGGAACCCAGCGATGGGACGGCGAAGGCTGGGGCGATATCGTTCTGGCCCGCAAGGACATCGCCACAAGCTACCACCTCGCGGTCACCGTCGATGACGATGCGCAGGGCATCACCGACATTGTGCGCGGTCGCGACCTGTTCGAGGCGACGCATATCCACGTGGTCCTGCAGCGGTTGCTGGGGTTTCCCACGCCGCGTTATCACCATCACGACCTGCTGTTTGCGGGAGACGGCGAGAAGCTCTCCAAGCGGAAGGGCGCGGCCAGCCTTCGCGAGTCTTTCGGTGCGGAAGCCGACAGGCAGGCAATTGTGGCCGAACTGGTCGCCGCAGGTGCGTCATCGTCATTATTTGATCATCTTGGGACTGTAACAACGCATCAGGATGACTAGTATCCGCCCCTGCGGAGCACGAGACCGGCCAGCTGGAGAGACATGTCGATCGAGAAGAGCAGCGGCGAACGGGGGTTCTGGGGCAATCTCGGCCGTTTGACGCGCCACAGACTTATTGTGCCGTTGCAGCGCGGCCAGATGCCGCCAGAGTTCGTGGCACGCGGCGTGGCCGTGGGGCTGGCGGTTGCCTTCACCCCGACCGTCGGGATTCAACTCATCCTCGTGCTGGCCATCTGGGGGCTGGCGAAATGGCTGGGGCCCCGGTTCCATTTTCACATGGTCGCGGCGATGGCGTGGGTCTGGGTGACCAATCTGTTCACGATCGGGCCGATCTACTATGTCTTCCTGCTGACGGGACAGTTGATGCTGGGCCGCTTTGACGAACTCGGTTCCGTCGGGCTGGACAGTTTCACTGAACGCCTGACCGCCGTTGTCAGCGCGGACGTCGGCTTTCTGGAAGGTCTGTGGGTCGGTACGCTCGCCCTGTTCGACATCTGGGGGCTGCCGCTGTTTCTCGGCTCGCTGCCCTGGGCGATCGGCACGGCCTGGATCGGCTATGTCTGGTCGGCACGCTTCATCACCCGCTTTCGCGAGGCGCGCCGCAAGCGCTGGGAAAACCGCGCAGCCCGTCGCGCAGTGAAGCAGCAGAAGAAGAAACAGTCGGAGGTTGCCGGCAACCGTGTCAGCCCGCCCCAGACCTGAACGTGATCAGTGTCTGAGTGGCCGCGCGGGATGGTTGACGAGCCATGCGGTCAGCGCCGCACCGTGAACGGGTGACGCAAACCGGACCGCCGTGCCATCGCCGCGGTGAATCACGATTTCCGCCTTCGCGTTCCTCAACAGCGCGCCGACACTCACATGAATGCTGTCGCCGGGTTCACCCGCAATCCGGGGTTCGACGAAGATCCCGCCGTGTGAGATGTCCGTTGTCATGTGCGGTTTCTCATGGCCGTGGGCGTCCAGAATATCCAGTGCGGCGGCAATCTCGAAGCGTTCGTGCTCCCGCCGCAGGTCTTCGGGAGGCTGGAACAGGAGATGGATCTGTTTCAGCCGTCTGGCGAACTGGTTGAACCTGCTCATGCACGCGCTCCGCTGGATTGAGGGTGCCAGCGTTGCAGGAATTGATAAATCGCAGGTTAAGACGACTGCTGTGGGTCGGCGGTCAGGCGCGGGCGGTCGGTCGGGCCGACACGCGTTTCCACCAGGCGGTGAGGTTTTCCAGTTCAGCCGGAATCCGGAGACCGATCCCCTTGCCCAGCAGGACGCCGCATTGCAGCGTGATGTCGGCGACCGTGTAGTCGTCGGTGGCCAGGAACTCACGCCCCTGCAGATGCGTGTCAAAAATCACCATCTGTTTCAGGACCTTGCTCCGGCAGGCCTCGCCCCAGGCGGGAATCTGTTCCAGGCGGTCCTTCCAGAAGTCGCTCGTGTGCTGGAAGCACTGCGCACTGGGAATCGCGATCTCCAGCTCGGAGCGGCGGTTCCACATCTCGACCTGGCCCTCCTCAAGGGCGGTACGCCCGAACATCGGCGGTTCCGGATGCAGGGCCTCAAGATAGCGGCAGATGGCGACGGACTCCGTCAGAATCGTGCCGTCGTCCAGCTCCAGGGCGGGCATTTTCGCGAACGGATTGATCTTCAGATAATCGGGCGTGTGATGCTCGTTCTTCATCATGTCCATCTGGTGCATCGGGATTTCGATGCCCTTCTCGGCCATGTAGATGCGCACGCGGCGCGGGTTCGAGCCCGCAGCCAGATCATAGAATTTCATCGTTTCCCTCCCCGGGGATCGGTGCGCGCGGGTCAGTCGGTGTTGAGCAGGACCCGCTTCAGCGCCTTGATCTCTTCCAGCGCGCGGCCCGTGCCCATGGCGACGCACGACAGCGGCTCATCGGCAATGGAAACCGGCAGGCCCGTCGCATGACGCAGCACATAGTCCAGATTGCCCAGCAGCGCGCCGCCGCCTGTCAGGACGATGCCCTTGTCGACGATGTCGGCGGCCAGTTCCGGCGCGGTATGTTCCAGGGCGACCTTGCAGGCCTCGATGATCTGTCCGACAGGCTCGGCAAGGCTTTCGGCGATCTGGCGCTGGCTGATGATCAGTTCCTTCGGCACGCCGTTCATCAGGTCCCGGCCCTTGATCTCCAGCGTTTCGCCGTCGCCCTCATCGGGCGGGCAGGCCGATCCGATCGCCTTCTTCACGTGCTCGGCCGAGCTTTCGCCGACCAGCAGGTTATGGTTGCGGCGGATGTAGGCGATGATGGCTTCATCCATCTTGTCGCCGCCGACACGGACCGAGCGCGAATAGACGATGCCGCCCAGCGACAGCACGGCCACCTCGGTGGTGCCGCCGCCGATGTCGACGACCATCGAGCCGGTCGGTTCGGTGACGGGCAGGTTGGCGCCAATGGCCGCGGCCATGGGTTCCTCGATCAGGAAGACCTGGCGCGCGCCGGCGCTCTCCGCCGATTCCATGATGGCGCGGCGCTCGACCTCGGTCGAACCGGACGGTACGCAGATGATCACCCGCGGGCTGGCGAAGCCCCGGCGGTTGTGCACCTTGCGGATGAAGTGCTTGATCATGTCCTCGGCGACGTCGAAGTCGGCGATGACGCCATCGCGCAGGGGGCGGATCGCCTCGATGTTGCCGGGCGTGCGGCCCAGCATCAGCTTGGCCTCGTCGCCCACGGCAAGGACCTGCTTCTTGCCCCGGATGTTGGTGATCGCGACCACCGACGGTTCGTTCAGGACGATTCCCCGTCCCTTCACGTACACCAGCGTGTTCGCGGTACCGAGGTCGATGGCCATATCAGCGGACAGCCAGCCGAAAAGTCTGGAAAACATGGGGCGTCTACAAGCCTTCTATCTTCAAAAGTGCGCCGCAACCCGGCGACAGTGTGATCCTGTGTGAGAGAATGCGTCTAGGTTTTGGCGCAATCCACGCTGGGGCGCAACCGCTTCGTTCAGACTTGTCGTTTCGCTGCCGCACTCAGCGATGACTAGGCGGGGAATGTGGCGAAAAATTGGATGCGGTGGGAAAAACACCGGTCAGCGCTGTGCCCTTGACCGGAACCGCAGCCCTCCGGACGCTCACCTGTCAGCAGTCGGGCAGTTCGACCCTGACGGAACGGCCTGGCTGATTCTGGAAGAGTGCGTCCAGCATGGGCCCTGCCAGCCGCTCAGGTTCGCCGCAGGTTCCTTCGGTCTCGGCGCGCCGCACCCGTTCCGCTCCGGACCCGTCCGCGGACTGGACATTCAGTTCGGCGACGGCGGGATAGACGGTTTCGTCGAACCGTTCGACGCGATAGCCGAGGAACCGTTCATCGAGAAAGACCTGCTGCTGACCGTTCACGATGACGACTTCCTGAACGGTCTCATACTCGGGAATTTCGCGCTCGATCGTGACGGTACGGGGTTCACCCACGTCAAGGTTGAATCGGGCGATCAGGTCCGGGTTCGCAGTGGCCGGAACGACGCGATATCCCAGTTCCGTGAGTCTGGCGGACAGATCAGCGTTGCTGACGGCGCGTGTATCCGTCTCGGTGATCGCGATCGTCTGTCCCTGGACCGAATCCTGGCCAACGGCCGAATCCCCCGAGACCTGTACATCCTGGGAGGGCGTGCACGCCGCAATGGCGATACCCAGCAGCGAACCGGCGAGAAGTTTCCTGAACATCCATCTCATGTAAGGCGTCGCTGCGGAACTTGAACAGCGCGACCGATCACGATTTACGCCACGTCAGGCGATCAGACGCCCCGGCACAACTCCATGAAGCGCCGTTCCATCTCGCGATCTTCCTTGAACACGCCCGTGAATCGGGTGGTGATACAGGAAACGCCGGGCTTCTTCACGCCGCGGGTTGTCATGCACTGGTGGGCGGCATCGACCAGAATGGCCACGCCTTTCGGCTTCAGCACCTTTTCGAAGGTCGCGGCGATCTGCGCGGTCATGGTCTCCTGCGTCTGCAGGCGCTTGGCGTAGATGTCGATCACGCGGGCCAGCTTGGAGATGCCCACGACCTTGCCATCGGGGAAGTAGGCGACATGCGCCTTGCCGATGATCGGCACCATGTGATGCTCGCAGTGGGTTTCCAGGCGGATATCGCGCAGCATGACGATGTCATCATAGCCTTCGACCTCCTCGAAGGTCCGGCCCAGCACCTCTTCCGGATCCTCGTCGTAGCCGGCAAAGAACTCTTCATAGGCGCGGGCCACACGCTTGGGCGTATCCAGCAGGCCCTCCCGGTTCGGATCGTCACCGGCCCATTCGATCAGGGTCCTCACGGCGGCTTCCGCTTCCTCGCGGCTGGGGCGTGTCTTGCCGGTCGCGGGATCGTATTCGCGACCCTTCGTATCGGTTTTCGGGTCGTTTACCAGTGCATCCATCTGCGTCGCCGCTCCTTAAGTCTTAACCGCGCCTTGCCGACATGGCCGCGCAGTGCTTGTAACGAAGCGTAGTACGAACGCCTCACGTGTGCGGATCATCAGATGGTGTGTTCGACCGATCTGACAATCACTTCATGCAGTTTATCATATCAACCCTTCATGGCTATGCCGGGCCTTGCATGCATTGCCGCGCGCACTAAAACACGGGTTCAAACCTGTAAGGAAGCATCCGATGAGCCTGAAGATCTACAACACGCTGACCCGAAAGAAGGAGGCATTCGTGCCTGCCGATCCGGACAGGGTGACGATGTATGTCTGCGGGCCGACGGTCTATAACCACCCGCACATCGGCAACGCGCGCCCGGCTGTGGTCTTCGACGTGCTGCACCGCCTGCTGAAGCGGCTCTATCCGAATGTCATCTACGCCTCCAACATCACCGACGTCGAGGACAAGATCATCACGGCGGCCAAGGCGGAAGGCGTCGAGATCGACGTCATCACGAACCGCTATGCCGACATCTACCGGGAGGACGTGCGGGCGCTGGGCGTGATCGACCCGGACCTGATCCCGCGTGTGACCGAGACCATGCCGGAGATCGTCGCCATGATCGAACGGCTGATCGAGAGCGGCAACGCCTACGAGGCCGAAGGACACGTGCTGTTCAATGTACCGTCGTTCCCGGAGTATGGCCGCCTGTCCAACCGCAGCCGCGACGAGATGGTGGCCGGTGCCCGTGTCGAGGTCGCGCCCTACAAGAAGGATCCGGCGGATTTCGTGCTGTGGAAGCCGTCCGACGACACGATGCCCGGCTGGGACAGCCCGTGGGGCAAGGGGCGTCCGGGCTGGCACATCGAGTGCTCGGCCATGATCGAGAAGCATCTGGGCGACAGCATCGATATCCACGCGGGCGGGCAGGACCTGATCTTCCCGCATCACGAGAACGAGGTGGCGCAGAGCACCTGCGCCCATGGCGGCAAGATCTTCGCACGCTACTGGATGCACAACGGCATGCTGCGGGTCGAGGGGCAGAAGATGTCCAAGTCGATCGGCAATGTGCTGCTGATCCACGAAGTGCTGGAAAAGGTGCCGGCGGAGGCCGCACGGCTGGTGCTGATTTCCGGTCACTACCGCCATCCGCTGGATTTCTCCGAAGCCGGACTGGAGCAGGCGAAGAAGAACCTCGACCGGATCTACGGTCTGCTGGAGGGCGTCGGGGATGTGGAGGTCGACGACATCAATGCTGACGTGCGGGCAGTGCGCGACGCGCTGCTCGACGATCTCAACACGCCGAAAGCGCTGGCCGAGATCTTCCGCATCGCCAAGGCTGTCGAGCAGGGCGGGACCGAGGCCGCGACCCTGAAAGCCGCCTGCTGGTACATGGGCATCGGCCAGCAGCCACCGTCGGACTGGTTTGCGGCAAGCGACGGCAAGGCGGATGTCGATGGTGCAGAGGTCGAGGCGCTGATCGAAGCCCGCAAGGCGGCGCGCGCATCGAAGGATTTCGCCGAAGCCGACCGCATCCGCGACCGGATCGCGGCGATGGGCGTGGTGCTGGAAGACGGGCCGCAGGGCACCACCTGGCGCGTGGGCTGATCAGCGCGAAAGAAGGCGGGTTGCCCACCACGAAAAAGGGCCGACCTTGCAATCGACCCTTTCCCATACCGTGTGGCAGTGCCGTTCCGGAAATGCATGAGCCGACCGTCTGGCCGACCCATCCATCCCCGGATGGCGTCAAGCTGGAGGTCGGCGGGATGGCCAACCAGACCATCCCCATCCCGCCTGCTCAGATCACGCCGCGTTGTGGCCCAGCATGGCCTTCACTTCGAGGAATTCCTCAAGGCCCATCTCGCCCCATTCGCGACCGTTGCCCGACTGCTTGTAGCCGCCGAAGGGCGCGAACACGTCGGCCATCGCCCCGTTGATGTGCACCTGACCCGTGCGGAGCTGCGATGCGATCTTCGCCGCATGCTCGGGATCGCCGGACACATAGCCGGACAGACCGTAGGGCGTGTCGTTGGCGATGGCGACGGCATCGGCGTCATCCTCGTAGCCCAGGATCGACAGCACCGGGCCGAAGATCTCCTCGCGCGCGATGGTCATGTCGTTGGTGACGTGGGTGAAGACGGTCGGCTTGGCGTAGTAGCCCTTGTTCAGGCCGTCGGGACGGCCGGGTCCACCGGCGGCCAGCTTCGCGCCTTCTTCCATGCCCTTCTCGATCAGGGCCTGCACCTTGTTCCACTGCACGTCCGACGACAGCGGACCCATGGAGGTGTTCTCGTCGGCGGGGTCGCCCACGCGCACCTTGGCGGCGGCGGCGGCGGCAATCTCGCCGGCCTCGTCCATGCGATCCATCGGGACCAGCATTCGCGTCGGGGCGTTGCACGACTGGCCGGTATTGCCGAAGCAGGTCATGGCACCGCCGAACACGGCCTTCTGGAAATCGGCGTCCTCCAGGATGATGTTGGCCGACTTGCCGCCCAGTTCCTGCGCGACGCGCTTGACCGTCGGCGCAGCGTTCTGCGCCACCGAGATGCCCGCGCGGGTGGAGCCGGTGAAGGACACCATGTCGACGTCGGGATGGCTCGACAGGGCCTCGCCGACACCCGGACCGTCACCGTTCACCATGTTGTAGACGCCTGCCGGAACGCCGGCTTCATGCAGGATCTCGGTGAAGACGATGCCGCTCATCGGGGCGATTTCGGACGGCTTCAGGACCATGGTGCAGCCGGCGGCCAGCGCGGGCGCGACCTTGGCGGCGATCTGGTTCACCGGCCAGTTCCACGGCGTGATCAGGCCGCATACGCCGATCGGTTCCTTGGAAATGCGGGTGCTGCCACGGTCTTCGTTGAACTCGAAATCGGCCAGCAGCTTGGACATGGTCTTGAAGTGACCGATGCCGGTTGCCGCCTGCACCTTCTCGGCGAAGGTCTTCGGCGCACCCATCTCCATGCGGATGGCCTCGGCCATGTCGGCATAATGCTTCTTGTAGGCATCCATGATGGCGTTCAGAAGATCCAGGCGATCCTGCTTGGACGTCTGGGAATAGCTGACGAATGCCTTCTTGGCGGCGGCCACGGCCTTGTCGACATCGGCAGCGCTGCCCAGCGAAATCTGCGCGAATGCTTCCTCGGTGGCCGGATTGATGACATCCAGCGACTTCGGCGTCGCGGGATCGACCCATGCGCCGTCAATGTAGAACTGAAGTTTCTCGATCATGTTTCTTAAGCTCCCTGTTCGGGTTGAAAGGCGGCGACCTCCCCGGTGTCCGCCCGAATTCCAGACTGGATATAGTACGCCAGTTGTGCATCTGCATGTTTTTCAGATCGAACGGGGAATGGCAAGGGCAGCAAAAAATGCCCCGTGCCCGGTTCGGCATTCATTCCGGTGGCGAGCTCAATTGTGAATTGCACGCAATACACATCTATCTACCATCCAATACTTGGAATTGCTCGGGGACCTGCTCCTCGATGAATGAGGAGGAAGTTTCATGATCCAATTGACCGTCAACGGGGCGCAACGATCCGTCGATGTCGATCCCGATACCCCGCTTCTGTGGGTTATTCGCGATGAATTGAAGATGACCGGCACGAAATTCGGATGCGGTATTGCGGCATGTGGTGCCTGCACCGTGCACATGGACGGGGTGCCGGTCAGATCCTGCCAGATGCCCGTGGAATCGGTCGGCGAAGCCCGTATCACGACCATTGAGGGCGTCGACGGAAAGGCGGCTGACGCAGTGCAAAAAGCCTGGGTGGAACTGCAGGTGCCGCAGTGTGGCTATTGCCAGTCAGGACAGATCATGTCTGCGGCAGCGCTGCTGGTGGAAACGCCCAAACCGACCGATGACGATATTGACGCGGCCATGTGGGGCAATGCCTGCCGGTGTGCCACCTATGTCCGTATTCGCAAGGCGATCCACCGCGCCTCTGAAATCATGGAGGCCTGATCGATGTTGCCACATATGATGGAACGCATGAGCCGGGAAACACCGTCGGTCAGCCGCCGGAGCTTTCTGAAATTCACCGTGGGTGCCGGTGCCGGGCTGGTGATCGGCCTGAACCTGATGCCGTCGGCCGCCACGGCCTCGGAAGGTATGGCGACCTTCAATCCCTTTGTCAGCATAACGCCCGATGGGATGGTGACGGTCCTGATCAAGCATCTGGACAAGGGGCAGGGTATTGCCACTGGACTGGCGACACTGGTCGCCGAAGAGCTGGACGCTGCGCCGGAACATATCCGGGTCGAGTTCGCGCCCGCAGATGCCGAGAAATACAAGAACCTGTTTTTCGGACTGCAGGGCACCGGCGGTTCGACGGCCATCCCGAACGCCTTCATGCAGTATCGCGAGGCCGGGGCGACCGCCAGAAGAATGCTGATGGCAGCCGCCGCCGCGCGCTGGGATGTCGCTTCGGCAGACCTGAGTGCCGCAGACAGTGTCGTCAGGCACGAGGAATCGGGACGCAGCGCGTCGTATGGCGATCTCGCGGCAGAGGCCTCGAAACTGGTGCCGCCAGGTGAGGTAACACTCAAGGCACCGGACCAGTGGCGCTATATTGGAAAGGCGTTCCCCCGCGTCGATGTGCCCGAGAAGTCGAAAGGCGCTGCGGGCATTTACGGCATGGATGTTCAGCTCGACAACATGCTGGTCGCTGTCATGGCACATCCGCCCAAGTGGGGCGCGACGTTGAAGTCGGTCGATGCCTCCCAGGCGAGGAAGGTCAACGGGGTCGTCGAAGTGCTGACCATTCCGCAGGGCGTCGTTGTGCTTGCCACGTCGACCTGGCCTGCCATCAAGGGCAGAGAGGCGCTGACGCTGGATTGGGAAGAAAGCGCGGCCGAGACCCGGTCGACAGGCGATCTCATGGAAGAATACAGGAAACTCGCCGACACCGAGGGGGCGAAGACCCATCGTCACGACGATGCCGAGGGCGCGCTGGAAAACGCCGTCAGGACCGTCGAGGCCGTTTACGAATTCCCGTATCTCGCGCATGCGCCGATGGAACCGATCGACATCACCGTTCAGTTTGACGGGGAAACGGCCACCTTCTGGACAGGATCGCAGCTTCAGACGCTCGATCACGGCACGGCTGCGGCTGTGCTCGGGATCGATCAGTCGCAGGTCGCCATCAATACGCTCTGGGCAGGGGGATCGTTCGGGCGCCGGGCGATCGGCGATAGTCACTATACGGCGGAAGCCGCTGCCATCGCCAAGGCATGGGGCAAGCCGCAACCGATCAAGCTGATCTATACCCGCGAGGACGACATCCGTGGCGGCTATTACCGTCCTGCCTACGTTCACAAGGTCAAGGCAGGCATCGACGAGAGCGGCAGTATCGTCGGTTGGCAGCATCGTATCGTCGGCCAGTCGATCCTGGCGGATACGATCTTCGAGCAGTTCCTGGTGAAGGACGGTATCGACGATACATCGGTCGAAGGCGTCAGCGACATGACCTATGACGTCGGGGCGATGAACCTGGAGCTGCATTCGACGAAGGTCGGCGTGCCGGTGCTCTGGTGGCGATCGGTCGGTCACACGCATACGGCCTATGTTGTCGAGACGATGATCGACCAGCTGGCCGATGCGGCTGGCGAAGATCCGGTCGCGTACCGCCGAAAACTTCTGAAGGATGACGAACGGAAGCTTGGCGTGCTCAACCTCGCGGCGGAGAAGGCCGGCTGGGACACGCCGCCACCCGAAGGCCGTCACCGTGGCGTGGCAGTTCACAAGTCCTTCAATACCTACGTCGCCGAGATCGTCGAGATCAGCCTGGGCGATGGCGGTTCGATCAAGGTCGAGAAGGTGGTCTGCGCCGTCGATTGCGGTGTGGTTGTCAATCCTGACAATGTCCGCGCCCAGATCGAAGGCGGAATTGGATACGGGCTTGGCGCAGTGCTGCGTAACGAGATCACGCTGACAGACGGTACGGTCGATCAGGCGAACTTCGATACCTACGAGCCACTGCGGATCGACGACATGCCGGAAGTCGAGGTGCATATCGTGGACTCCGGCCTGCCGCCGACCGGCATCGGAGAACCGGGCACGCCGCCCATCGGACCTGCTGTCGCCAACGCGGTTTCACGCGCGACGGGCGACAGCATACGCACGCTGCCTTTCATCAAGCACGGCATCGTCTGACCTGCCGGAACCTCGCCTGAGGCCCGGAATGCCAGCCCTCAAATCCGGCGTTCCGGGCCGCGTCCGGCTGCCTGACCGATTTCGCATTTGCCCGCAACGGTGTGAGACGCCAAACTCCGTCGCGTGAAGTGTGTGCCGCCGGAGGTTTGCTGATGCGCGCAAGGTTTACCGGACTGGGCGCAGCGGGCGTGTGCGTGTGCTTTCTGCTGGCCGCCTGTTCCTCTTCCTACGATGCTCTGCGCCCGCAGAAGGTCGGCGAAGGCCGGACGATCGAACAGGCGATGGGTCTGCCGCCAGCGCCGGTCGCCCCGCCAAGATCCGAACCGGCAGCCACGGCAAAGCCGCCCGCACCCGCGGCTGTCGCGAAGGCACCGCCGGCGGCGGCTGCGAGACCGCCCGCACCCGTTGCCGCAGCGCAGCCCGCTACGCCGGCACCTGTTGCCAAGGCACCCGCACCATCGGCCATGCCGGCGCGGACCCGGCCTGCGGAAACGCCCGCCGCCGCGCCGGAACCGAAACCGGCAGCCCGGGCGCGGGTGCCCTCGATCCTTGTCGATGTGGAATCACGGGATCCGGCAACCGGAAAATGGGTGTTCAGGATCGCGTCGGAGGTCGTGTCCGAGGCTGACATGATGACGATCATTCCCTACCTGCCGGGGCTGTTTGCCCAACAGTCGCCGATGGCCGGATACGCCTATCTCAGCGGTACCATCATCCTGGCCGAACGCTGTGACGACCAGGACCCGACGGCCGGGCCGGGGTGTCCGGCCCATCTGTCGACGATGGAGATCGTCGTGGACCGCGATGCGCCGCTGGAACCGGACATGATCCCGATCGCCGGGGCCATCGGACAGTTGCAGACGTTCGAGAAGGCGATGAAGGAGCGGCACGGCGCGTTCCAGTACCTGCTTTGCACCGTTCCGTTCGCGCAGTGCGTCGCAGATCGCGGCTAGAGCGTCCCCATATTTGATTGAATCGATTTAGGATTCCCAAATCAGTCTGGTTCTGATTCAACATGCTGGCTGG
>NZ_JBLXDV010000013.1:0-121444 GCF_048263705.1 Minwuia sp.
TACTGGGGGTTCATGATCATCGTGAACTGGCTGCAACTGCGGCTCTGCAACGTCCTGCTGCACCGCTGGCTCGGCGAGCAGCGGTTCTGGACGGCGGTCCTGGGTGCCTGCCTGATCGCGTCGGTGCCGGCCACCTTCGAGGTGATCTGGCTGGAGGGACATTTCCGACCCGAACTGGATGGCGAACTCGGTTTCTTCTTTCTGTACCCGCAGGTCCTGACCCTGAGCACGGCGATCATGGTGCCCATTTCCTATTTCTTCCTGCGCCAAAATCCCGATACGACCAAGACCACGCCAGCCTCAACCGGATCGGCATTCATGAAGCGCATCCCCGTGGCGCTGGGCACCGACCTGCACGCGCTGCAGGCGGAAGATCACTACATCAGGGTATATACCGCGCAGGGCGACGATCTGATCCTGCATCGTTTCAGCGACGCCATGATTGAACTGGAGAACCTGGACGGGCTGCGCGTGCATCGTTCCTGGTGGGTGGCACGGGCCGGGCTGGCCGATGTCGCGCGTCACGACCGGAAGGTGTTTCTGGTGCTGAAGAACGGGACGGAAGTGCCCGTCAGCCGGACCTACATGCCCGCCGTGCGCGACGCCGGATGGCTGGCGTGAAACCGATCGCACCGAAAGAGCTGCGCGACAGCCGCTACTGGGAAACCGTTCCTCTGGAAAAGATGTCGCCGGCGCAGTGGGAAGCCCTGTGCGACGGCTGCGGCAAATGCTGTCTCTACAAGCTGCAGGACATCGACACCGACCAGATCGTCTTCACCAATGTCGCCTGCCGCCTGCTGGACTGTCACACCTGCCGCTGCGGCGACTATGCCAACCGGCACGCGGTGGTGGACGACTGTGTCGGGCTGGGGCCGGAGAACGTCGGCGAACTGGAATGGCTTCCCTCAACCTGTGCATACAGGCTATTGGACAATGGTGGCGCGTTGCCGGACTGGCATCCGCTGCTGACGGGCGACCCCAACAGCGTGCACAAGGCCGGCATTTCCGTTCGCGGCCGGGTCGTCACCGAAGACGAAGCCGACGACGATCTGGAAAACCACGTACTGGACGAAGAACTATGACGACAGCGCGCAAGGGAGTCTGGGCAGCCGCAGTGACGCCGTTCAATGCCGACCTGACCATCGACGTCGGCGCATTGAGCGCCCATGTGGACTGGCTGCTGGCCAACGGCTGCAACGGTGTGGCGCTGATGGGCACCACCGGCGAGGGCACATCGATCGGCGTCAACGAACGGCTCGCGCTGATCGAGGAACTGGAAGGCAACTGGGAAAGCGACCGGATCCTGATCGGTGTCGGCACGCCCGCCGTCCCCGACACGGTCGCCCTGATCCACGCCGCGATCAATCACGACTATCCGAACGTGCTGATGCTGCCGCCCTACTATTTCAAGACGGTCAGCGATGACGGCCTGTTCCAGAGCGTGGTCGAGATCGTGCGCCGCCTGGGCCGCGAACGCCCGCACATCCACATGTACGACTTCCCCCAGATGGTCGGCTTTTCCCTGAGTCCCGGGCTGCTGGCGCGCCTGAACGACGCCTATCCCGATATCGTCGTCGGCATGAAGGATTCGTCCGGCGATTTCCAGAAGATGTCGAAAGTGCTCAGCCGCGTGCCCGGCTTCAACGTCTTCGCGGGCACCGAGGAACTGCTGGTGCCGATCTGGCTGAAGGGCGGCGCGGGCTGCATCTCTGCCACCGTGAATGTGACCAGCCGCGCGGCCGGCAAGGTCTGGGCGGCCATCGAGGAGGGCGACGTGAAGGCCGCCGAGATCGCGCAGACCGAACTGTCCATCCAGCGGCTGGCGCTGCAGAACTGGCCACTGGTGCCCGCGCTGAAGGCGATCCTGCGGAAGTATTTCCCGGACCGGATGAGCCGCATGATCCGCCCGCCCCTGCTCGCCCTCAGCGACCTGGACCGCGAACGCCTGTTCGACGCGCTCGACGAGATCAGCTTCACCATCGAGACGGACCCCACCTGACAGACACCGCGCACAGGACACCCGGCTTCAAGCGCGCATGTTTTGACATGCTCAGAGATCTCGCCAGAATGAAGCCGTCGTCGTGACAACAGGAAAGCTAGGCCTGGGGGCGTCCACGATTGTGGCTGCTGCATGCGGGGGTGGCGACCCGCCACGACGGCACGCCAATCTGTTCTGGACCTGTTCCCGAATTCCCGCTAAAATCCCGCCGTCGTCGTGACAACAGGAAAGCTGGGCCTGGGGGTACCCGTGAAAGCGGCTACTGTATGCGGGGGTGGCGACCCGCCACGACGGCACCTTTCACAGCCTGCCTTCTATCAGTTCATAGATGTTTGTGTCCGCCAAATTGCGACGCTCGACCATCCCGGCAGACGTGATCGAATTCTGAACGCGGTTCTGGCCATTCATCCGCTCGCGAAACTCCACTCTGACCACGGCCTTGCCCAGACGCGGATCGCCGGGAACATCGAAGACGTAAAGCAGGGCTGGCTTGTCTTCCGTCCGCCTGTCCCAGAGCACGGCTTTGGGTTGCGCCATGTTTTCAGGCAACCTGCGGATGGCTGCGTCGGGCAATGCGATGCCTGCATCCCTTTTCGTGTCACGGCGGAAATGCTGAACGACGCTGTCGAGCAGATACATCGCACCGCCGCGCGTCGCTCAACTGTTTGGCGTTCATCTGGTCCGCTGGCGGACTGCATCGTCCGGTGACATATGATCTGGCTGGCTGGCGGGCGGGCCGGTCGCAGTGTGAAACTTGTTCGGCGCAATCCGAGACTCCACAGGTCTTTGGCGTGATCGGCGTGTGCCGTGCCCGGCCATGTCTCCGTGCGGATATCATATTCCTTTGGTTCCGGGACTTCGCGGCGTTTACACTGCTTGTCTGGGGAAAGTATGGTCCTGTCTGGTCTGACCATTGTTCTGCGCGGCGGTCCTTTGGGTACGAGTAGATTGCAACCGTGCGTCACACAGAAAGAGACCATTTTTTGCCGGACGGAGTGCTCAAATGAGGCAAGCCGCTGCTTGGGAACTGATCACCATCTTTTTCGCTGCGTTGGGTGTTGTCCTGATCTCCTTCCCAGCCAGCCCGGACGAAGCTCGATCGAAGCCGGACAATGACGATTTGACAATCCGTATTGTCTCGCATGTCAAACAGGTTGGAGAGAACCAGAGCATCAATCGCATCAACGAGCCCGCCATTGGAAGCCTGATGCAACGCCGTTACAGATGCCTGCGTTCCAATGCGACCGGAAATCGGGAACGCGGTTTCGCATTGAGTGACGACCTTGGCCAGATGCTTGGCGGACCTCCAAACCCGTCCGTTGTCATCGATGATCGATACTGGCTGGGACACGCATGCCGTCTGCATTCCTGCTCGGAAGCGGCGGCGATGATCGTCGATATGCAAGCCGGATTGGTGCATTTCGCAATGCTGCATTACTATCAGTGGTACAATTCCGTACCACAATGGCGAGAGCCTTTGACGGATGGTTATCTGAGCATTCTGATCGATCCGGCCACCCCGGTCTCCGAACTGTCTGCCACCGCCCGTATCGCTATGCTCTGGTCTTCGTTGAAACGCGGACCGTCGCGTCCTGAACTTCGACCGTCGCTATATCAGGCGACGTGCGTTCCTGAATCTCACGGAAGTGGCGGATGAATACCGAGTTCCAGATAATCAGCTTCATGGTTCCTCCTTCTGGCGTGCTGATCGTGGAAATTTCGAAGTTCTGCGATCATCGCGCTGCGGTTGTTATTTGATACATATCTCCAGAAATCAGGTGTTGCAGCAGGAAGGTCGCCGCCGTATTGCGCTGCAACACTCAGGATCGTTGTCTTGATATCTCGTGGAAGCTGAGCAAAACGAACCGAAGAACCACGCGCTGCCTGCACGCTATTAAAATTTGTTTCCACTGTTTGTCGGATGCTACCGTGCTTGGCGTAGCTTAAGTTGAGCGTTTCCCATGTTTTCAGTTGCAGTGGGTTTGCTCGAATGAATCTAGCCGAAGCAATACCCTTCAGACCCAAATATGGCCTGAGCTTGGAAGCAATGGCTGGATCAAGACCGTGATGTTTGACCAAATCGTCAAGATCAGCACGATTCATTTGGCCGAGATCGACGCCAATCCCAATGGTCGGTCCACTTTGAGCATGAGGAAGATTTCCAGCTCCCTTGGGATAATACATGTTCAGATGATTGCCGCCCTCAAGAGCCTCGATGATCGAGAAGTCAATGTCCTGAATATGGCCGGGCGGGGCAGGAAGACTGGAGGGCGGACGATTAGTTGGCGGTGGTGGTGGCGGGGATGCCGTTGAAGTGTTCGCGCCTCCCGCACCAACGACTCTGTCATGGCCGGAGCCACCCGAGATGAAATCGAGCCTGTTTTCTCTGAACCGTCTTTGTACATTCACCATCTCGCGGGCCTGTTCGGTGGCGAGGCGGTGGTCGGTGTCGTCGGTATCGAGGCCCATGCCCGAGCCGAAAGGCACCGACAGGCGGGTGCGGCTGTCGGGGTGGCTGCGCACGATGGACGGGTTGGGGGTTGCCGCGAACGGCTTCGGGCGGTCGATGTCGTCGCCGATCTCGGCGGCCACCCTGGCCTCGATCAGGGGCGCGGCCTTCGCCTGCGTCTCGCCGCCGGGCTTCATGATCCCGTCCACGGTCAGGCCGTGCTGCGCCTGGAAAGTGCGGATCGACGGCAGCAGGTCGGGGTCTTCTTCCGGGTTCACGGCAGGCGCAGCGGACGCGGGCGGCGGGTGCGTATGCTTCTGGCAACCCGCTGGCGTCGAAGGGGCTGCGTGAAATCGCCCCGAACGCGGCCAAGGGTATGGCGCTGCCTCGACCGATGCGGCATAACCCGGCTAACCTAAACGTCACCTTTAATGAGAGTTGAGACCCATGCCCGATACCGCGCAGGCGATCGAAGCCCCTGAAGAAGAACTGCTGTTGTCCGATCTGATGGACGTGTCCGAGAAGGCCCTGGATTCCGCCGATCGCTACAAGCAGGTCGTCGTGTCCTGCGTGGCCGAGATGGTGCGCGGCGAGGACGGGCGCATCGACGCGGCCAAACTGGAAAGCCACCAGTTCGCCGCGCACGGGCTGGCCTGGCTGGCGACCTATGTCGAGGCGCTGCGGGAGTTGCGCAACTGGGCCGTGCGCCTGGACGAGGACGGCAAGCTGGGCGAACTGGAACGCCTGATCCTGCAGGCCGGCTATGGCGAGTACCTGGCGCAGATCGGCAACGGCATTCCGATGAACCAGCAGGAAACCGTGCGCCCGCAAGATCTGGGCGTGCAGATGCGCTCGGTCGAGAAATTCGCCACCCGCGCCGTGCGCCGGATGATCTTCGCCGGCAACACGCCCGCCGTGCGCGCCCGGATCGCCGTGCTGCTGGAAAATGCACTGGACACCGGCAACTTCGGTGAACTGGGTCTGGACGAGACCTATGGCATGATCCGCGACCAGTTCCGCCGCTTCGCCGACGAGAAGGTCGCGCCGCACGCGCACAAGTGGCACCTGGACAACGAACTGATCCCGATGGACGTGTTGAAGGAAATGGCCGAACTGGGCGTCTTCGGCCTGACCGTGCCGGAAGAATTCGGCGGTTCGGCCATGGGCAAGATGTCAATGTGCGTGGTCTCCGAGGAGTTGTCGCGCGGCTATATCGGCGTCGGTTCGCTGGGCACCCGGTCCGAGATCGCTGCGGAACTGCTGCTGACCGGCGGCACCGACGAGCAGAAGGCGCAATGGCTGCCGAAGATCTGCTCGGGCGAGATCCTGCCCACCGCGGTCTTCACCGAACCGAACACCGGGTCCGATCTGGCGGCGCTGCGCACCCGCGCGGTGAAGGACGGCGACGTCTACAGGATCACCGGCAACAAGACCTGGATCACCCACGCGGCCCGCGCCGACGTGATGACCCTGCTGGCCCGCACCAATCCCGACGAGCCGGGCTACAAGGGCCTGTCGATGTTCCTGGCCGAAAAGCCGCGCGGCGAGGACGATAACCTGTTCCCCGCCGAAGGCATGACCGGCGGCGAGATCGAGGTGCTGGGCTATCGCGGGATGCGCGAGTACGAACTGGGCTTCGACGGCTTCGAGGTGAAGGCCGAGAACCTGCTGGGCGGCGAGGAAGGCCATGGCTTCAAGCAGCTGATGGCAACCTTCGAAAGCGCCCGTATCCAGACGGCGGCCCGCGCGGTCGGTGTGGCCCAGAACGCGCTGGAAACCGGCATGCGCTATGCCAAGGACCGCGCGCAGTTCGGCAAGCCGATCTTCGAGTTCCCGCGCGTGCACGGCAAGGTCGCCTGGGCGGCGGTCGAGACCATGATCGCCCGTCAGCTCACCTATTACTCGGCGCGCGCCAAGGACGAAGGCCGCCGCTGCGACCTGGAAGCCGGCATGGCCAAGCTGCTGGGTGCGCGCGTGGCCTGGGCCAACGCCGACAACGCCCTGCAGAGCCACGGCGGCAACGGCTTCGCGCTGGAGTATGAGATCAGCCGCATCCTGTGCGACGCCCGCATCCTCAACATCTTCGAAGGGGCCGGCGAGATTCAGGCTCAGGTCATCGCGCGTCGCCTGCTGGAAGGCGGAAACTGAGCCGGAAGGAAGCCTGTCGGGGTTTCGGTACCGGTCGGGTCAACGACCTGACCGGTCCTGCCTGAACGGTGCTCAGCAGCCGGTGGCGACGGCGCGCTCCTGCCACCGGCTGACAACCAGTGCGAAACGGTCGGCCGGATAGCCTTCGGGCGCCGACGCAACCGTCAGCTTGTCGACGGTCGTGCAGGCTTCCGGCTTGCGGCCCGTCTCGAAATAGCCGTGCGCCAGATTCATCAGAGTAAAGGTGTGATCGGGCTGCATCGTGTGCGCGCGTTCCAGCACCGGCAGCGCCTTTTCGAACTGCCCGGAGATGGTCAGAAAGCGGCCGTGGTCGATGAAACGCTGTGCACTTCCCTTGGCCTGCGCCGTGGCGAGGCCGAACCAGTAGCCGACGACGTTATCGGGCTGACCGCTCTCGACCAGCGCCAGCGCGATCCCGTGGTAGATATCGCCGTTCCAGGGATCGTGTGCGAAAGCCAGATTGAAGCGACGCATCGCCAGGTCGGGCTTGTGCTTCTTCAGCCAGACCCAGCCCTGCTCGGACAGCAGGTCGCCGAGTTGCGGTCCGCCGTAGCCCAGCTTGACCAGCTTCTCGATGTATTCCTCATCCCGGGCGTGCTGGAAATCCACACGGTCGTCGCAGCCGAACAGCGGTCGCAGATCGATCTCGAACGTGTCGTCGCCGAACGCCCATTCCGGATGCTTCTCCGCCCCGCACAATGTCTGGTAGGGCAGATCGCCGCGATACTGCGCGTGTGCGCCCGGCGCGACGAAGGCCACAGCCAGGAAAGTCGCCGTCATGACGGCGGTCAGAGTGGTCAGGAATCGGATCATGATGGCTCCCATGCAGACCGGGGTATAAAGCGACGCTGGCTGTCACTCAAGACACGGATTGGCCTGCCCCCTCAGCCGCAGTTCTCTTCCGTGCGCCTGTCCCGCCAGCCTTCGAGAATGCGGTCGAAGCGATCCTTCGGATAGCCGGGCGGCGGTGCTGCGTTGAGAACGCGGGTGACGAACGCGCACGCTTCCGTCTGCCGGTCCTGCCGGAAGTTCAGCGTGGCCAGATTCATCAGCGTCCAGACGTTGAACGGCTCCAGCGCGATGGCCTTTTCCAGCATCGGACGCGCCTCGCCCAGCCGTCCCGACTGCAGCAGGAACTGGCCGTAGTCCGCGAACCGGCCCGGCTGCCCGGTCTCGCGTGTGACCGCCTCGGTGTACCAGTAATCGACGATGTTCCCGGGCTGGCCAGTCTGGGTCATGACTACCGCAATCCCGTGATAGACATCGCCGTTGCCGGGGTCGGCCTCGAACGCCAGATTGAAGCGATTCAGCGCCGACGGCAGTTTTCGCACCCCGATCCATTTCCAGCCCTGCCGGACCAGCTCCCACGACAGGGCCGTCCCCTCCAGCCCGCGCGCCTGCAGCTTCTCGACGAACCGCTCATCGGCATCCCGCCGCGCGCCGAACCTCTGGTCGCAGCCGAACAGCGGCTGATACTGTACCGGGGTGCCTTCCTTGCCATAGGTCCACTTCGGATGACCGCCCGCCCGGCAGACCTCCTGATAGCTGGGGGCCAGCACGGTCTGCGCCGATGTCTTATCGAAAGCGAACAGCAGGGCTGCCACTGCCAGCCCGCAGCGCAGTGCGGGAAGCGAAATCCTCACAATCCTAGCACGGCCTTGGCGATGACGTTCTTCTGCACCTCGGTGGTACCGCCATAGATGGTGGCCGCGCGTTTCAGCAGGTGCTGGGGCATGACGCCATCCGCATACTCGGGACCGACCGGGCCTTCGTTCGAAGCCCAGTTCAGTCCGGTGTGGACATAGGGCGCGCCATAATAGGCCAGCGCCTCGACCATGGTTTCGTTGATCGCCTGTTCGATCTCGGTGCCCCGGATCTTCAGCATGGACGCCTCGGCACCCACCGGACGGCCTGCCGCGGCCTCGGCGAGGCTGCGCAGGTTGTACATCTCCAGCGCCGTCAGATCGGATTCGATGGTCGAGATCCCGCTGGCGAACGACGGGTCGTCGATCAGGCGCCCGCCATAGGCGCTTTCGGCGCGGGCCATCGCCTTCAGGCGGGCCAGTTCGCTTTTCGAACGGCCGATGCCGGCGATCCCGGTGCGTTCGTTGCCCAGCAGGAACTTGGCATAGGTCCAGCCCTTGTTCTCCTCGCCGATGCGGTTGGCGACCGGCACACGGACATCGTCGAAGAAGACCTCGTTCAGATTGTTGTAGCCGTCCATCGAGATGATCGGCTTCACGTCGATGCCCGGCGTCTTCATGTCGATCAGCAGGAAGGTGATGCCCTCCTGCCGCTTGCCCTCGGTCGAGGTGCGGACCAGGCAGAACATCCAGTCGGCGCGGTGCGCGCCCGAGGTCCAGATCTTGTGGCCGTTGATCACATAGTCGTCGCCGTCGCGCACCGCTTTCGTCGACAATGCCGCAAGGTCCGATCCGGAACCGCGTTCGGAATAGCCCTGACACCACCAGTCCTCGGACGCCAGAATGCGCGGCAGGTAATGGTCCTTCTGCTCCTGCGACCCGAACGTGTAGATCACGGGCCCGACCATGGTCACGCCGAACGGCTGGATGCGCGGGCAGTCGGCGCGGGCGCACTCTTCCTCGAAGATGAACCGCTGCGCCGCCGTCCAGCCCGGCCCGCCGTATTCTTCCGGCCAGTTCGGGGCGATCCAGCCCTTCGCATGCAGCGCCTTCTGCCAGCGCACGTAGTCTTCCTTCGGCAGATAGTTCCAGCCGATCTTCGCGCGTTCGCGAATGTCCGACGGCACGTTCTCCTCGATGAAGGCGCGGACTTCGTCGCGAAACGCCAGTTCCTCGTCAGTGAATGCGAGATCCATAGAAACTCTCCCCGAAAATCAATTGTCCGCAGTCTAGCCCAGCGACATCCGCTTCGCCCTCAGAATTTGCGCGATCCTGCGTCGCGGCACGGTCGCGATCTGCGGATGCGCCAGCGCCGCATGCACCCGGCGCGGCCCCATCAGGTCGAAATGTTCCTTGTAGGTGCCGTGATACTGCAGGAACACCGGCAGGCACCCTAGCGACACCGCGACCGGCAACAGTTCGCGGTAACCGGCGTCACCCACCTTGTCCGACAGCAGATGCGCCGTCAGCCGCCCGTCGGGCAGCCTGCGCGGCCGATCCATGACGATCACGGGACATACCGCGCAAATAGCGTCATCCCGGATCGAGCCAACGGCGAGACTCGGGGATCGGGCTGATCCAGCCATTTTCTGATCGCGATCCCCGCGCAGGCCTGCAGCCTGACGGGGATGACATCATGGGTTCCGCCTTGCATGCGTCAGTTCAGGAATTCCGGTTCCTCGCGTTCCAGGATACGGCGCAGGGCGCGGAAGTGGCGTTCGGCGAGCTGGCTGCGTTCTTCCGAAATCTGGCGCGCCGTCTTGTCGGCGACTTCGGACGACAGATCGCGCAGCGGCTTGCCGGTCGAACGCGCAAGCACCTGAAAGGTCGCCGCCCGTTCCAGATAATACAGATCGTTGAAACATTCGCGCACGTTCGCGCCGGTGACCGTCACGCCGTGGCTGGCCATCATCAGCACCGCCCGGTTGCCCAGTTTCGACGCAATGCGCTCGCCTTCCTCATTGTCCGTGGACAGGCCGTTGTACTCTTCGTCGTAGGCGATGCGCTCGTGGAACATCAGCGCGTTCTGTTCGCACATCTTCAGTTCCATATCGTCCAGCAGGGTCAGCGCGGTCGCGTGCGGCATGTGCGTGTGCATGACGCAGACGGCCTGCGGTGCCGCCAGATGCACGCCACGATGGATGGTGAAGGCCGAGGTCTCGACCTCCTCCTCGCCTTCCAGGATGTTGCCTTCCGCATCGACCAGCAGAAGCGACGACGCGGTGATTTCCGACCAGTGCCAGCCATAAGGGTTGATCAGGAACCGGTTGCCACGCATGACACCGTCCGCGTCCGGCACGGCCAGCGAGAAATGATTGCACACGCCCTCGTGCAGGCCCAGCCGTGCCGCCCAGCGCAGCGCGCAGGCCAGATCGACCCGCGATTCCCTCAGAGTTTCATCCATCACCGTTTCCTCTCGAACACCGCCAGATTGTCGAGAAAGATAGCCGCTGTCGCGTCCCACGAAAAGCGCATGGCGTGCGCCCGGCAGGATTCGGCGGAAATACACGCCGCGTCCATCACGGCGCGCGCCAGATCTTCCGACAGCACGCCGGGCCCGTCGTGACCGATGACATCCAGCGGCCCGGGCACCGGAAAGGCCGCCACGGGCACGCCGGACGCCAGCGCCTCCAGCAGTACCAGCCCGAACGTGTCGGTGCGGCTGGGGAAGACGAAGACCGTGGCGCTGCGGTACCAGGCCGCAAGTTCCTCGCCGAACTTCGGGCCGGGGAACAGCACCTCCGGATAGTCCCGTTTCAGGTCTTCAAGCTGCGGCCCGCCGCCGACGACGGCCTTCTCGCCCGGCAGATCGAGGTCGAGGAAAGCCCGCAGGTTCTTCTCCACCGCCACCCGTCCGACATAGAGGTACAGCGGCTCTGCCCCCTCAAGGGCCCTGGGTCTGCCGGGCCGGAAGACATCCGTGTCCACGCCGCGGGTCCAGTCGACGATATTGTCGAAACCCTCGGCTTCCAGCTCGCGGCGGATGGTCGTCGTGGCCACAAGCACACCGCGCGAGGGCCGGTGAAACCAGCGCATCAGCCGATAGCCCCACGCCAGCGGCACCGGCGCGCGCGCCGAGATATATTCCGGGAATTTCGTGTGATAGCTGGTCGTGAAAGGCAGATCGTACTTCAGGCAATAGCGCCGCGCCGCGAAACCCAGCGGTCCTTCGGTCGCGATGTGGATCGCGTCCGGCTGGAAACCGTCGAGCATCCGCTTCAGCTTGCCGCCGGGCCGCACCGCGATCCGGATTTCCGGGTAGGTCGGCAGCGGAACGGTTCGGAAATCATTCGGCGAAACGACAAGAACCTCATGTCCCTGTGCCCCGCACGCGGCGATGACCCGGCCCCACGTGCGGACCACGCCGTTCACCTGCGGTGTCCAGGCATCCGTGATGAGTGCGATTTTCATGGGCGGGCGGCGATCTTGTGCAGGGTGTTGTACTCGATCCATGCCGGTCCCGGAGATCTCCAGCTTCTTTTGCCTTCGGACTCGATCCGAAGGCCCCCCGCAGTCATGCAGGGATCTGTCCGATTTCAGATGTGGGAGGCCTTCGGGTCAAGCCCGAAGGCGGAATGATTACTCGCCCCTACGCCGCTTTCGTCCGCGACCGTGCGACCTTGCGTTTCTCGTCGAAGGACTCCGCGATCCGGTCGGTCCAGCGCACGATCTCCAGCGAACCGTCGTGCTTTTCGATCACCGCCGTGCAGCTCTCGACCCAGTCACCGTCGTTGACATAGGTGATGCCATCAATGTCGCGGATCTCGGCGTGGTGGATGTGGCCGCAGATCACCCCGTCGACATTCCGCTTGCGGGCTTCGGCGGCCACGGTTTCCTCGAAACTGGCGATGAACTGCACTGCGCTCTTGGCCTTGCCCTTCAGGTAGGCCGACAGCGACCAGTAAGGCAGGCCCAGCCGCGCGCGGATGCGGGCGACGACCGTGTTCAGCCGGATGGCCATGCTGTAGGACCAGTCGCCCAGCAGCGCCAGCCACCGGGCGTACAGCACGATCCCGTCGAAGGCGTCCCCGTGGGTCACCAGATAGCGCTTGCCGTCGGCGGCGGTGTGAATGTCGTCGATCCTGACCTCGACACCGCCGAAATGGGTGCCGACATAGTCCCGAAACGCCTCGTCATGATTGCCGGGGATGTAGATGACCTGCACGCCCTTGCGCGCCTGACGCAGCAGCTTCTGCACCACATCGTTGTGGGTCTGCGGCCAGAACCAGCCGCGCCTGAGCGCCCAGCAGTCGACGATGTCGCCGACCAGATAGATCTTCTGGGCGTCGAAACTCCTGATGAAGGACAGCAGAAGGTCGGCCTGGCAGCCGCGCGTCCCCAGATGGATATCGGAAATGAAGACGGTGCGGCAGCTGACGTTACCGGACGTGCTCATGACTCACCTGTGATGCACCTGACGATGCAGAGCCTATAGCGAACCCGTGTGTCCGATTCGTGACAGGGAATCGGACAGATCAGGCGCGCAGTGGCTTGGTCGCGCCATCCTTGCCTTCGATATCCAGGGCCGAAAGCACCGTCTGCATGATCTGCGGGGCGTTCAGACCCGCCACATCGTACATCTTCGCCGGGCTGTCCTGATCGATGAAGATGTCGGGCAGGATCATCGGGCGCACCTTCAGGCCGTCCAGCAGGTCGTTCTCGGCCAGGAACTGCAGCACGTGGCTGCCGAAGCCACCGATCGCACCCTCCTCGATGGTGACCAGCAGGGGATGTTCCTTCGCCAGCCGGGCGATCAGATCGGTGTCCAGCGGCTTGGCAAACCGGGCGTCCGCCACCGTCGCCGACAGCCCCATCGCCGCCAGATCGTCGGCCGCCTTCATCACTTCGGCCATGCGGCCGCCGAAATTCAGGATCGCCAGCGCATTGCCCTCGCGCACGATACGGCCCTTGCCGATCTCCAGCGGGACGCCTTCCTCGGGCATGTCGAGGCCGATTCCTTCGCCGCGCGGATAACGGAAGGCGCTGGGCCGGTCGTCAATGGCGGCAGCGGTCGCCACCATATGGACCAGTTCGGCCTCGTCCGACGCCGCCATGACCACGAAACCGGGCAGCGTCGCCAGATAGGTCACGTCGAACGACCCGGCGTGGGTCGGTCCGTCCGCGCCCACCAGACCGGCCCGGTCGATGGCGAAGCGCACCGGCAGCCGCTGGATCGCCACATCGTGGACCACCTGGTCGTAGCCGCGCTGCAGGAAAGTGGAATAGATCGCGGCGAAAGGCTTCATGCCGCCCGCGGCCAGACCGGCGCAGAAGGTCACGCCGTGCTGTTCCGCGATACCGACGTCGAAGGTTCGGTCCGGAAACGCCTTGCCGAAAATGTCGAGGCCGGTACCCGACGGCATGGCCGCCGTCACGGCGACGATCTTCTCGTCCTTCTCGGCTTCCTTCACCAGCGCGTTGGCGAAGACCTTGGTATAGGCGGGCGCGTTGGGCTTGCCCTTCTGCTGGGTGCCGGTGACGACGTCGAACTTGGAGACGCCATGATACTTGTCAGCCGAATTCTCGGCGGGCGGATAGCCCTTGCCCTTCTCGGTGACGACATGGACCAGGATGGGACCGCCGTCAGCATCGCGCACGTTCTCCAACACCGGCAGCAGGTGATCGATGTTGTGACCGTCGACCGGGCCGACGTAATAGAAGCCCAGTTCCTCGAACATGGTGCCGCCGGTCAGCATCCCGCGCGCATATTCCTCGGCGCGCTGCGCCATCTTGGACAGCTGGCGCGGGAACTTCTCGGCCAGCTTCTTGCCGACCTCGCGGATCGACAGATAGGGCTTGCCGGAGATCAGGCGCGACAGATATGCACTCATCGCACCCACAGGGGGTGCGATCGACATCTCGTTGTCGTTCAGAATGACGATCATGCGGCTTTTCAGGCTGCCGGCGTTGTTCATCGCCTCATAGGCCATGCCGGCGGACATGGATCCGTCACCGATCACGGCGATCGAACGATGCGGCAGGCCCTGCATCTGATGGGCGATGTCGAAGCCGAGCCCGGACGATATGGACGTCGACGAATGGGCCGCGCCGAACGGGTCGTAGCGGCTCTCCGCCCGCTTGGTGAAGCCCGACAGCCCGCCGCCCTGGCGCAGGGTGCGGATGCGGTCGCGGCGTTCGGTCAGGATCTTGTGCGGATAGCACTGGTGTCCGACATCGAAGATCAGCTTGTCGTCAGGCGTATTGAAGACGTAGTGCAGCACCGTGGTCAGTTCGACCACTCCCAGACCCGCACCCAGATGCCCGCCGGTGACGGACACGGCATCGATGGTCTCGGTGCGCAGTTCGTCGGCGAGCTGGCGCAGCTGGTCGGGTTGCAGACCGCGCAGTTCAGCCGGGCTGTTGATCGTGTCGAGAAGCGGTGTCTTTGACGTTTCGGCCACGCGGCCAACCTCATGTCTTGATTCAGTGTGTCGCCCTGAGCGTCCTCACGACCGGCGGTTGATGACGTATTCCGCCACCTCCCTCAATAGAAAGGCTCTTTCCCCGAACAAATCAAGGCGGGCCACGGCATTGTGTACCAGTTCCGCCGCCCGAGCGCGTGCGCCATCCAGCCCCATCAGCGTGATGAAGGTCTCCTTGCCCGCATCGGCGTCCTTGGCCGTCGCCTTGCCCATCTCCTCGGGGCTGGCTTCGATGTCCAGAATATCGTCGGCGATCTGGAACGCGAGCCCGAGATCGAGGCCATAGGCCTTCAGGGCCGCGCGCTCGGCCCCGGTCGCATGTCCCAGAATCGCGCCCGCCTCGCAGGACCAGGCGATCAGCGCGCCCGTCTTCATGTTCTGAAGCCGTGAAATCTGATCCAGGTCATACGATGTCGTCTCGGCCTGAAGGTCGATCATCTGACCGCCGACCATGCCCTCGGCGCCGGCCGCCTGGACCAGGGTCATGGCGAGAGCGATGCGGATCTCGCGGTCGGCATCGGTGGCCGGATCCAGCAGAACCTCGATCGCCTTCGGCTGCAGCGCATCGCCCGCCAGCACCGCCGTCGCCTCGTCGAACTGCCGGTGGTTCGTGGGCTTGCCCCGACGCAGATCGTCGTCGTCCATGCACGGCAGATCGTCGTGGATCAGCGAATAGGTGTGGATCATCTCGATGGCCGCCGCCGCCCGGACAGACTGCGCGCGCGGCACATGAAACAGGTCGCCCGACGCCATCACCAGAAACGGACGCAGCCGCTTGCCACCGGCAAACAGGGAATAGCGCATGGACTCATGCACGCGTGCCTCCAGCGTCTCCGGCACGGGCACCAGGGCATCCATCGCCGCCTCGACATCGGCGGCCGCCCGTTTCAGGGCTTCGGCAAGTTCGGCATTCATCGGTTCTGGTCGTCTCCGAAAGGTTCGCTGCCCTTTGGCGTCCCGTCCGCGCCGATCACCAGCTTCTCGACACGCGCCTCGGCGGCTTTCAGCTTGGCTTCGCAGTGGGCCTTCAGATGCGCACCGCGTGCGTACATGTCGATGGAGGCCTCCAGATCGACATCGCCCGATTCCAGACGGCCGACGATGGTTTCCAGTTCCGCCAGCGCCGCCTCGAAACTCATGGCCTGAATGTCTTCCGGAATATCGCTCATTGTCCGTCCCGTCCTTCCAGCGCCCGCACGTGGGCCACGCTCGCGCTTTGCAGCGCGTCGAGGTCATACCCGCCTTCGAGCACGGAAACCACCCTGCCCTCGCAGCAATTCGCCGCGATCGTCATCAGTTCGCGCGTGACCCATCCATAGTCTTCGTCCGTCAGGTTCAGGTGGGCAAGCGGGTCCCGCTGATGCCCGTCGAATCCGGCGGAAATGATGAGAAATTCCGGCCTGAATGCGGCAAGGGCGGGAAGCAGGGTGCCGGACATGGCCTCACGGAACGCGTCCGAACCGGCATCGGGCTGCAGCGGCACGTTCACGATATTGTTCGCGACCCCCGTCTCCGACGCCTCGCCGGTGCCGGGATACAGCGGCCACTGATGCGTCGAGCCGTAGAAAAGGTCGGGATCGTCGCGAAACATGGCTTCCGTGCCGTTGCCGTGGTGCACATCGAAATCGACCACCGCCACCCGCCCGACGCCATACCGTGCCCGGGCATGATGCGCGCCGATGGCGACATTGTTGAAGACGCAGAATCCCATCGGCTGACGCGGTTCCGCATGGTGCCCCGGGGGGCGGACCGCGCAGAAGGCATTGTCGGCCTGCCCCTGAAAGACCGCATCCACCGCGGCCACGACGCTGCCTGCGGCCCGCCGTACCGCCTCCACCGATCCCGGCGAGACCACCGTGTCGCCATCCAGCTGCAGCCGCCCCGTCGCAGGAATCACCGAGAAGATGGCCTCGACATGGTCGGCGGGATGCGCGCGGGCGATCATCTCGTCATCGGCCAGCGGGGCGTCGATGCGCACCAGATCCGGGAAGTCATCCTCGTTCAACGCATGACGCACGGCACGCAACCGGTCCGGCCGTTCGGGATGCGACGGCCCCGTATCGTGCCAGAGGCAGTCCATATGTGTGATCAGCATCGTGGTCACGTGCGTATTTCCTCAAGATTCAGGCAAATTCATCATTCAGCGCCCACATGGCTGTTTGCCGTTCGGTCTTCAAACGTTACTTTCCTCCGGGCGCGGTCAGGACCAAGCATATAAATGTGACGCCCTGCGGCAAGAGAGAGAGGCGAACGTGCGTATTCTGATCCAGATTCTGGTTGTCGCAGTGCTTGCGGTCGCCGGAATCCTTGCCTGGCAGAACCGGGCCGACCTGCCGCTGATCGGCAGCTATTTCGCACCGCCCGAAGCCGGAAACGGTGAGCGCCGCGGCGGCGGTCGTCCCGTGCCCGTCGATGCGGAAATCGTCTCGCCCGGTCTGCTGCTCGATTCCGTGCGTGTCGTGGGCACGGCCCGCGCCAACCAGTCCGTCACCATCACCAGCGAGATCGCCGGACGCATCGTGGAGTTGCGCGTGCGCGAGGGGCAGCAGGTCAACCGGGGCGACGTCCTGGTCCGCTTCGGAACCGCGGAAATCGCCGCCGATCTGACAGGCGCGCGATCCGAACTGAAGCTGGCGAAGCAGGTCTATGACCGTGCCGAGGCGACCCGGCGCAAGGGCCTGGTGACCCGGGCGCGGACCGAGGAACTGGCGCAGAGCGTTGCCGTTGCCGAGGCCGCCGTTCGCCAGATCGAGGCGCGGATCGGGAAATTTACCCTTCAGGCCCCGTTCTCGGGCCGGCTCGGCTTCAAACAGGCCAGCGTCGGCGCTCTGGTCCAGCCCGGCGAGCCCATCGTCACGTTGGACGATATCTCCGTCATCAAGCTGGATTTCGATGTGCCGGAAACCGCCCTGGCGGCGCTGCATCCCGGCCAGACCGTGCTGGCGCGCTCGTCGGCCTATCCGGACACACCGATCGAAGGTGTCGTCTCCACCATTGACACGCGCGTCGATCCGACAACACGCGCCGTCACGGTACGCGCCGAAATCGACAACGCCGAGGGGCTGCTGCGGCCCGGCATGTTCCTGACCGTGGAACTGGTCTACAGCCGGACCGAGAATGCGCTGCTGGCACCCGAGGAAGCGATTCTGGTGGTGGACGGCGGCGCGTTCGTCTTCACCATCGAGGATGGAAAGGCCGTCCGGCAGCCGGTGAAGCTGGGACGCCGCCGGCCCGGCAAGGTCGAGATCATCGAAGGCATCACCGCCGGCCAGCAGGTCATCACCGCCGGCGTCCAGAAGGTTCGTCCGGGCGCCGATGTCGCCGTACGCACCGCCCCTGCGGGACAAAGCTGACCCATGGTCCTTTCCGATACAGCCATCAAACGCCCGGTCTTCGCCATCGTCATGTCGCTGGTGCTGGTGCTGCTCGGCTACTTTTCCTACGACCAGATGACGGTGCGCGAATATCCCGACATCGACCCGCCCATCGTGTCGGTGAACACGACGTGGCGCGGGGCCAACGCGGCCATCGTCGAAACCCAGATCACGCAGGTTCTGGAAGACGAACTGGCCGGTATCGGCGGCGTGAAGCGCATCACCTCGACCAGCCGCGAAGGCTCCTCCTCGATCTCGGTCGAGTTCAATCTGACACGGGACATCGACGCCGCCGCCAATGATGTGCGCGACCGGGTCAGCCGTGCGATCAACCGCATCCCCTCGGATGCCGATCAGCCCCGCGTCGCCAAGACCGAGTCCGATGCCCGCCCCATGATCTGGCTGGTCCTGTCCAGCGACCGGCTGAATTCCCTGGAACTCACCGACTATGCCGAGCGCCAGATTCTCGACCGCTTCTCGGTCGTGGATGGCGTCAGCCGCGTGCGCACCGGCGGCGGCCGTCGTTTCGCCATGCGCATCTGGCTGAAGAAGAACGAACTGGCCGCGCGCGGCCTGACGGTGAACGACGTCGAAGCGGCCATCCGCGCACAGAACATCGAGGTGCCGTCGGGCCGCCTGGAATCGAACACCCGCGAACTGACCGTGCGCACCGAGACATCGCTGTCGTCGGTCGACGAATTCCGCAACATCGTGGTCAGCGAACAGGACGGCTATGCCATTCGGCTGTCGGAGGTCGCCGACGTCGTGCTGGGGGCCGAGGACGAACGCACCGAACTGCGGTCCAACGGCAAGGCTGCGGTCGGGATCGGCGTCATCAGACAGTCCAAGGCCAACACGCTGGAAGTCGCACGCGGCGTGAAGGCGGAACTGGCGAAGGTCATCCCCGCGCTGCCCGAAGGCATGACGCTGGACGTGTCCTACGACCAGTCGGTCTTTGTCGAGGAATCGATCAAGGAAGTCTATCGGGCGCTGGCGATCGCGATGGTACTGGTCGTCCTGGTGATCTTTGTCTTCCTGAGGTCCGTCCGCGCGACCATCGTCCCCGCGCTGGCGATCCCCGTGTCGATCCTGGCGGCCTTCATCGTGCTGGGTGCGCTGGATTACTCGATCAACGTGCTGACGCTGCTGGCGCTGGTACTTGCGATCGGGCTGGTGGTCGATGACGCCATCGTCGTGCTTGAGAATATCCATCGACGCATCGAAGAGGGCGAACCGCCCCTGCTGGCTGCCGTCAACGGGGCCCGCCAGATCGCGTTCGCCGTGATCGCCACGACCATCGTCCTGATCGCCGTGTTCGTGCCGATCTCGTTCCTGGAAGGCAATGTCGGACGCCTGTTCCGGGAATTCGGCATCGCCGTCGCCACAGCCGTGATCTTTTCCAGTTTCGTGGCCCTGACGCTGACGCCGATGCTGTGTTCGAAGGTCCTGAAGCCCGCCAGCGAATCCGGCTGGCTGAGCCGCCGCACAGGCCGGATGTTCGACAGCCTGGCCGACGGCTATCGCTGGCTGCTGGCGCAGACCCTGAAGCTGCCGCTGCTGATGCTGGCATTCGCGGTGCTGGTCTCGGCGCTGTCGTATGTGTTCTACACGGCACTGCCCAAGGAACTGGCCCCGCGTGAGGATCGCGGTGTGATTTTCGTCAGCGCGACCGCGCCGGAGGGAGCCAGCCTCGATTTCACCAGCCGCTACGTCACCGAGGTCGAGCAGGGCCTGATGTCCATTGTCGAACGCGGTGACGCCGAACGGGTGCTGGTCATCCTGGCGCCGGGTTTCGGACGGCCGGGCGACGTGAACCGCGCCTTCGGCATCGTTCGTCTGAAACCCTGGGACGAACGCACGGTCACCCAGGGCGAGGTGATCGCCCAGGTGTTTCCGAAGATCTTCTCGGTACCCGGCGTGAAGGCGTTCGCCTTCGGCAGCCCGCCGCTGGGACAGCGCTTCAGCCAGACACCGGTCCAGTTCGTGCTCGGCGGGCCGGACTATGAGACGCTTGCCGAATGGGCCGACCTGATCATTGCGAAGGCCGAGGAAAACCCGGGTCTGCTGAATCCCGACAAGAACTACGACCAGACCCTGCCGGAACTGCGGGTGCAGATCGACCGTGACCGCGCCGCCGATCTGCGGCTGCAGGTCAGCGATATCGGCCTGACGCTGGAAACCCTGCTGGGCGAGCGGCGTGTCACCACTTTCGAGAAGGGCGGCAAGCAGTATGAGGTCATCCTGCGTGCGCAGAAGAACGACCGCGCCAGCCCGCAGGATCTGCGCAATATCTACGTGCGCTCCACCGACGGCGGGCAACTGGTGCCGCTGGAAAGTGTCGTCCGCCTGTCGGAAGGGGCCACCGCCGGCGAACTGGCGCGGACCGACCGGTTGCGCTCGGTCACGATCACCGCATCGCTGGCACCCGGCTATACGCTGGGTGAGGCGCTGACGTTCCTTGAGGATGCCGCCGCCGAGAACCTGCCCGCGGCCGCCCGGATCGGTTATGCAGGTGAATCCGACGAGTTCAAATCATCATCCAGCGCGCTGTACTTCACCTTTGCGCTGGCGCTGGCTGTGGTGTTCCTGGCGCTGGCGGCACAGTTCGAAAGCTTCATCCATCCCTTCTCGATCATCATCGGCGTGCCGCTCGCCATCACCGGTGCGCTGGGCACGATGCTGGCCACCGGCATCAGCGTGAACGTCTACAGCCAGATCGCCCTGATCATGCTGATCGGGCTGACGGCAAAGAACGCGATCCTGATCGTCGAGTTCGCCAATCAGCTGCGGGATCAGGGACAGAGCGTGCGCGAGGCCGTGCTGAATGCCTCGGCAACCCGACTGCGTCCGATCCTGATGACCACGATCTCGACAGCACTGGGCGCGCTGCCGCTGGCGCTGGCCACCGGTGCCGGTGCCGAAACGCGCGAAACATTGGGCATCGTGATCATCGGCGGCATCGGCTTCTCGACGATCCTGTCGCTGTTCATCGTGCCGCTGTTCTATCTGGGGCTGGCGCGCTTCACCAAACCGGTGGGCTTCATCGAACGCCGCCTGCAGGCGCAGCGCGACGACCAGAAGAAGCCGGATACCGTGCCGGAACCGGGCGAGCGCCAACCCGTCTCCGCCGCAGAGTAACATCACACGACCGAAGGAACGACCATGACCACGATCTATCTTGTCCGCCATGGCAAGGCTGCCGCCGCGTTTGACGAAGACCTGGACCCGCCGCTTGACAAGACCGGCACCCGCCAGGCCCTCGCCATGGCCGACGTTCTGGGTCCGAAGGGGCCGCTGCCGCTGGTCGCCAGCCCCATGCGGCGCTGCCGGGAGACGGCCGCCGCACTGGAACACGTCTGGGGTTCACCGGCGCGGATCGATCCGCGGGTGTCGGAGGTGCCGTCCCCGTCGGAGAACCTGACAGAGCGCCGGGAGTGGCTGACCGGAATGATGGGTGGAACCTGGTCCGACCCGGCGGCCCTGGACCTTCTGGACTGGCGTAACGATCTGCTGGCCGCCATCGACGAGATCGAGAGCGACACCGTGATTTCCAGCCATTTCGTCGCCATCAACACCATCGTCGGCGCGCTGAACGGCGACCAGCGCGTCATCAGCTTCCGTCCCGACAATTGCTCGATCACGCGGATCGAGAAGGCCGACGGCAAATGGCGGGTCGCGGAACTCGGCCGCGAAGTCGAAACCGAGGTGCTGTAGCGCGGAACGGCGTTTGACGGAATCGTCAAACACCGTTCCGGGACAGGTCTACCGCGGTGCCATGCGGATGGCACCGTCGAGGCGGATGGTCTCGCCGTTCAGCATCTGGTTCTCGACGATGACGCGGGCCATGTGCGCATATTCCGACGGATCGCCGAGGCGTTTCGGGAACGGCACGGACGCGGCCAGCGCGTCCTTCACATTGTCCGGCAGACCGGCCAGCAGGGGCGTCATGAACAGGCCCGGCGCAATCGTGCAGACCCGGATGCCGTCGTTCATCAGATCGCGCGCGATCGGCAGGGTCATGCCGACGATGCCACCCTTGGAGGCCGAATAGGCCGCCTGACCGATCTGGCCATCGAATGCCGCGACGGATGCGGTGTTCACGATCACGCCGCGGTCCCCGTTCTCGTCGGGGTCCGTACCGGCCATCTGGGTCGCGCCCAGCCGGATGCAGTTGAAGGTGCCGATCAGGTTGACGTCGATGACCCGCTTGAACGCATCGAGCGGATGCGGTTCGCCCTTGGAAGTCGTCTTGTTGGCGGTGCCGATGCCGGCGCAATTGATCAGCACGCGGCAGGGACCGTGCGCTTCCTTCGCGGACTCGAATGCCGCCACGGCGGAATCCTCATCGGCGACGTTGCACTTCACGAAGATGCCGCCGATCTCCTCGGCCATCTTGTTCCCCAGATCCTCGTTCAGATCGAAGACGGCGACCTTCGCGCCGGCCGAAGCCAGTTCGCGGGCGGTCGCACCGCCCAGACCCGAAGCGCCGCCGGTCACGACCGCGGCTGCACCATTCAGTTTCATGTCTCTCTCCCCTTTGACTTTCCAGGACCATATTCGGTTATCCGAGATAAATCACATGCCGTCGAGACGAGCAAACCCCTCGATCGAAATTCCCACGCTGTTCCACTACCTTTCCGCATACGGAAAACAATTGTTAATCTCTTGGAAAGAAACTGGCGCATCTCGGTCAACGGCTGCACGGGTTACCGGCTTCGCCCGTGCGCCACACCTGTCAGGAGCCCCAGCATGGCCAGATCATCCCCTCCTGACACGGTCGAGAAAAGAGATCGGCGCGCGCTCGGGCGGACGTTCACCGGCCTGGCCCTGCTGAGCGTTCTCAGCGTGCTGATCCTTTCCGGTCTGGTCATCTATCTTCAGGATCGGAACGCCCGGCAGGTATCCGTGGATCTTGTGCAGTCCGCGCTGTTGAACCGGACGGACCGGCAGGCCGTCCTGCTGGAAGAATACGGTTACTGGGATGCTGCGGTCGAACATATCGTCACACCGGTCGAGCCGGATCTGGCGTGGCTCGAGAGCGAGATCGGCGCGTTCCTGCATACGCAGAGCGGCGTCAATCTGGTGCGCATCTTCGACGGCGCCGGCAACGAGAAGGCCCGCGTGATCGACGGCGTCCTGGCCGACGCGACGGGCACCCCGACAGCGAGCCGGAGCGAGGCCGAACTGATCGAAACCGCGCGCCGGTCGCCAGACAACGAGGTGCCGCGGTCGGTGTCCGCCTATACGCGGAACAACGGTGAACTGTTTCTCACATCGGCCATCCGCATGACCGACTATGACGATGAGCGCGACATCAGCACCGACCACGTGATGGTGTTCTCGAAGAAGCTTGATCCGGCGTTTCTGGCAAGCATCGAGAAGGCCGGTCTGGTGCGGGATCTGACCATCGCCGGACGTGAAACGGGATATGGCGAAGCCTCCGTCCCCCTGCCGGTCTCGGGCGGTGATCCGGACCTGAAGCTGATCTGGAAGCCGAACCTGCCGGGTACGGCGATGATCCCCTGGATGCTTGCCGCGCTCACCGCCTTCATCGTCGTCGTCATCGCCGCCGGTGCCGTGTTCATGCGGCGCATGGCGGCACATGCAGAGGCGCTCGACAGGGCGCGCGAGATATCCGAACAGGCGAACAGGCAGAAGTCGGGCTTCCTCGCCAACATGAGCCATGAACTGCGCACGCCGCTCAATGCCGTTATCGGGTTCGCCGACATCATGCGGAACCAGTATCTCGGCCCCGTCGGCAACCCCAGATATCTGGAGTATGCCACCGACATCCGGAATTCGGGGGAGCATCTGCTGTCACTGGTCAATGGCCTGCTGGACATGTCCAAGATCGAGTCCGGCCACTATGAGATCGACATGGAAGCCGTGGACCTGCGGGAAATTCTCAGCCAGTCCCGCAAGATGGTCGAGGGACTGGCTGAGGAGAAGGGCGTCGATCTGGTCATCGACATACCCGACACTGCCGCGATCGTGATGGCCGACGAAAAATCGCTGCGACAGGTTCTGATCAACCTGATGAACAATGCCGTGAAATTCACGCCCGCAGGCGGCAGGGTTTCCATCACTTCTGCCGCTCAGCCCGGCGGACGCGTGGTGATCCGCATCAGCGACACCGGGATCGGCATCAGGGAGAAGGATCTGGAACTGATCCTGGAGCCGTTCTATCAGGTCGAATCGCGGCCCGACGGCGGACAGCGGGGCACCGGGCTTGGCCTGTCGGTCTCACGCAAGCTGGTCGAACTGATGGGCGGCAGTCTGCTGATCGAAAGTACGGTCGGCCAGGGCACTGCGGTGTCGGTGACACTGCCCGCCGACCGGTTGGATGTACCGCAAGGCGGGGCACAATCACTGAAGGACTGCGCCTGACCAACCTGCCGTCGCCGTCCCGTCCGGCTGCGCCTGTCCCTGATCCGAGCAGGAAAACTCAGGATGGCGGTTTGCCTGGTGCCCCCGGGCTTCCGGCACCGCGCGCTTCCTGCCAGGTGGTGCCGATGGTCTGCCCCGATACATGCGGATAGCCATGCTTGACCGTACCGGGAGCGTTGCTGCCCGCCGGGCCGTCGAAGGTGGCGACCGTGGACTTCTTGCCCGGCGTCAGCTTGGCTTCACGATGTGCGATGTAGATCGTCGAGGCCACGATGATCAGCGCGCCGACCACCGTCCAGATGTCCGGAATCTCGCCGAAGAACATGAAGCCGAATGCGCCTGCATAGATCAGCCGCGCATAGTCGAACGGGGTCACCGCCGTCGTCTCTCCCACGGCATAGCCCCGGATCAGCATGGACTGTCCGATGGTGCCGACGACGGCCAGGCCGACCAGCATCGCGAAGACTTCCAGGCTGGGCGTCTGCCAGTGATAAAGCGCGGGGCCCAGCACGACGAAGCTGAGGACGAAGCTGGACCAGAAGACCATCGTGTTGGGGCTGTCCACGCGCGAGAGGATCTTGATGAAGATGGTGATCACCGCGATCAGCGCCGCCGCCCCCAGCGCCACGAAGGCAATCGGGTCGATCTCGCCGCCGGGCCGCAGCATGACGATGACACCGGTGAAACCGACCAGCGTGGCGATCGTCCGGCGCATGCGGATCTTCTCGCCCAGGAACAGGACTGCCAGCGGGATCAGGAACAGCGGCTTGGTGAAACTGAGCGCGGTGACGTCCGCCAGCGGCAGGTTCGCCACCGAATAGAACATCATCAGCAGCACCACACCGCCGATCAGGCCGCGGATCAGATGCATGAAGGGCCGCTTCGTCCTGACTGCCGACAGCCCGCCCTTCAGCGCGAAGGGCGCGATCACCAGAAAGCCGAAGAAGGCGCGGAAGAAGGCCACCTGAAACGGATGCAGTTCCTGGCTCGCCAGCTTGATGAACACGCCCATCGACGACAGGAAGATGCCGGCAACAAGCAGCCACAGGGCACCCTGTACGTTGGGCGGCAGTTTCTTCAGCGATGCAAGCAAGGGAAATCCGTCGTCAGTGAGAGCCCGATGTTAGACCAGCATCGCCTTAAAAGCGCGTGAAGATCGCGCAGGGGCGGTCTCTCGAAACCGCCATGCTGTTCGCCCGCCGATCCAACACCACCTCTCAGCCGACGGCTTCGCGCTTCACCTTGATGCCTGCCGCCTCGCGGTCCCATGTGTCGGCGGTGATGCCCTCGTCCTTCAGGTTGACCTTCTGCACCTTCTGCGTCGGCGTCTTGGGCAGATCGTCGACCACCCGGATGTAGCGGGGCAGCATGAAGTGGGCCATGCGCGGTTCCAGGAAACGGAACAGGGCTTCGGCGTCGATGCTTTCTCCCGGCGCGGGCGAGACGATGACCATCACCTCGTCCTCGTTGAATTCGCTGGGCACCGGAATCGCCGCCGCCTCGCGCACCGCCGGATACTGCGTGACCTCGGATTCGACCTCGAACGAGGAGATGTTCTCGCCCCGGCGGCGGATCGCATCCTTGATCCGGTCCACGAAGAAGAAATTGCCATGCTCGTCATACTTGAAGGCATCGCCGGTGTGGAACCAGCCGTTGCGCCAGGCTTTCGCGGTCGCTTCCGGGTTCTTGTAGTAGCCACTGTTCATGGCCCAGGGCCGGTCGGTGCGGACGATCAGTTCGCCGACCGTGCCGGGCGCCACCTCGCAGTCGTTCTCGTCGACCACGCGCACCTCGACGCCGTCGCGGGCCTTGCCACAGGTGCCCAGCGCGGGCGGATTGGCTTCCGAGACGATGGGCGAGGAAATCTCGGTCATGTTGAAGCCGGTGAACATGTCCACGCCATAGCGCCGCCCCAGCGCCAGCGAATCCTCGTTCCACGGGATGGTGACGATGGAGCGCATCGGATGGTCCTGATCGCGGTTCGACGGCGGCAGCTTCAGCAGGAACGGCGTCATCGCGCCGACCAGACAGGTCGAGGTGACGCCCTTCTCGCGCACCGACTCCCAGAAATCCTCGGTTCGGAAGCTGTTCTCGATCACCACCGAGCCGCCATGATGCAACATCACATAGACGAAGATCGTGCCGCCCACATGAAACAGCGGCAGATTGACAAGCACGCGATCCTCTCCGGTCAGGAAGTGATAGCTCTCGCAGGCCATGGCATAGGCTTGGAGGTAGGGCGACAGCACGGCCTTCGACGGTCCCGTCGTGCCGGAGGTGAAGATGATGTACTGGTTGTCCCAGGGGGCCACGGGTTCGTCGGCTTCGGCTTCCTCGTCGGGCTGAAGCGCTGTTTCCGGGTGGCTGGTCAGCCCCGCCATCGCGGTCGCGTCGCCACCGATGACGATGGCATCGGTCAGGGCCGCGCGGTCCACATCCGCCAGCCGCGGCATCAGTTGCGCATGCACGACGATCAGCCTGGCATCCGACAGCGCCACCACATGTTCCAGCAGGCCGCCGCGGTAGCTGGTGTTCACCGGCACGTAGACGGCCCCCAGCATGTTGAGGCCGAACCAGGTCAGGATCGCCTCCTTGCCATTCGGCAGCCAGGACAGCACGTGGTCGCCCCGGTTCACCCCGAGCTTTCGAAGTCCCGCAGCCGCGCGGCGCGCGCGGACCAGCATGTCGGCGTAGGTCCATTGGTCACCGTCTTCGAAGATGGCAAAGACCCGGTCCGGGTGCGCCGCCGCCCGCTTGTGCAGCATGGCACCCACAACGCAGTCCTCGAAAGGTGGAATCCGGCTGTCGTGAACGGTCATGATCATCCCTCCCCAGAGATTTGCCGCCACAGGGTACACCAGTCTCTCACCGGGTGGCCATCGCCCGCCACGCGCATCTGATTTAAGTAAATCACAAGCTTTTCGTGGTGTTTTATGAACGACCGTTCTCTGCTCAGGTCTGAATCCGACCTTGATTGATATCGATCTCAGAACCGTGCTGCTGATGTCGTTCGCGATGAACGTGGCGGCCGCCTACTTCATCGGTGCACAGCGCCGACCGCCGATCGAGTCGGCGGCCATCGCCAAACGGCTGTGGTCCATCGGCTTCACCATCATCGCATTCGGCGGACTGCTGGTCGCGATGCGGGGATACATCCCGGACCTGATTTCCATCGTGCTGGGCGAGATCATGGCCATCGGCGGGTTTGGCGTCACCATCCTGGGGACGCGGGTGTTCTTCGGTGGCACCGTGAGGTGGTGGCCGGTTGTGACCGTCGCCGCCTTCATCGGCCTGTCGATGCTGTGGTGGGGCTTCGTCGATGCGGACGGAAAGATGCGTGTCCTCGCCCTCGGTCTGGCCGGAATCGTCCTCTGTGGCTGGCTGGTGGTGAGCCTGCGCCCCTGGATTTCCGCCCGCGTGATCGGCGACTGGACGCGGATACCGGGCGGTATCATCGCGGGCGGATTTGCGTTGACCATCGTTGCGGCTCTCGTTCCGGTGATGCGGGGACCCGACTTCACCGACTACCTGCAAAGCGACGGGCTGGTCACGATCACGATGGCGCTGTTGCGCGTCGTCACCATGATCTTCGCCCTCTGGTCGCTGTCGCTCCTGACCGGCAAGCTTGGCAGCAGTCTGCGTCGCGAACTGAAATCGCGCGACCGGTTGATCTCGATCCTGGCGCACGACCTCCGCACGCCCTTCAACAGCCTCGTCGGCGGCACCGACGCGTTGCAGCACTTCGTGAAGGCCGGCGATATGGAAAAGGCCAGCCGGACAGCCGAGAACGTTCACGAAGCGTCAGGACAGGCACTGGCCCTGGTCGACAGCCTGCTGGCGTGGGTCCGGATTCAGATCGCGGGCAGCCAGCGCGGGCCGGTGTCCCTTGCCGAATCCTGCCACGCCGCGTTCGAGCCGCTGCAGCGCAGTTTCGCCCAGAAGGACATCGCGCTTGAAAGGAGCATCGATCCGTCCGTGTCCGCCATTGCGGAACAGGGCGGCGTGGAAACCATCCTGCGTAATCTGCTCAGCAATGCCCTCAAGTTCTCCTCGCCGGGCAGCCAGGTCGGCCTGTGCGTCGCGCAGGAAGGTGATCGTGCCGTCCTGATCGTCAGGGACCAGGGAACGGGCATGGACGCGGAGATCCTGCAGAGGATCAACGACCCCGAGAAACGCCATACCAGCAGCGGCACGTCCGGCGAGAAGGGCAATGGCTTCGGGCTGATCTTCTGCCGCGATCTTGTGCACAGCTATCGCGGCACGCTTTCGATCCAGAGCGCGCCCGGTGAAGGGACGACAGTCCGGGTCGATCTGCCCGCAGGCCCGGTCCTGCGCGCCGAACCGGACCACGCCATCGCCGCGTGACAGGCCTCAGCCGCGCCAGAACCGGCGCGTGAACAGCACCATCACCGTCAGAAACTCCAGCCTGCCCAGCAGCATGCCAACCGCCAGCAGCCACTTGGCCGCGTCGGGCAGGGGCTGGAACGTGCCGGCGGGCCCGATGATATTGCCCAGGCCCGGCCCGACATTGGACACCGCCGTCGCCGCACCCGAGATCGCCGTCGTCAGGTCCAGGCCGGTCAGCGTGAGCAGGAACGCCAGCATCCCGAACACCATCGCGAACAGGAAGAAATAGCCCATCACCGCATCGATGACGTGGGTCTCCAGCGGTCGTCCGTTGAAGTGGGGCACCATCACGGTGTTGGGCCGGATCAACTGATTGATCTGCACCCGCGCGCTTTCGAACATGACCCTGAACCGGAAGATCTTGATCCCGCACGAGGTCGAGCCAGCGCAGCCGCCGATGAAGGTGAAAAAGAAGAACAATGCCGTCGCCGACCGCCCCCAGGAGCCGTAGTCGCTCGTCGCATAGCCGGTGCCGGTGATGATGGAGATCGTGTTGAACGTTGCCAGACGCAAGGCTTCGAGCGCGGAGCCGTCGCGGTCCAGCAGGCTCGTCAGCAGCAGCACCAGCCCGATCCCTGTGCCGACGGTGATGAAGAACCAGCGCACCTGTGTGTCGCGCCAGAGCAGCATCGGCCTGCCGCGGATGGCCTGCAGATACAGCACGAACGGCAGCGAGCCCATCACCATGAAGATAATGATGATCCATTCGGCGGCGTCGTTTTCCAGCCCGCCGACCGAAGCATCGCTGGTCGAGAAGCCGCCCGTGGCGACCGTCGTCATGGCATGCGCAATGGCGTCGAACGCTGGCACGCTGGCCATGAACAGCGCGGCTGCGCAGGCCAGGGTCAGCACCAGATAGGCAATGGCCGTCGCCGCCGCGATCTGGGCCGCGCGCGGCAGCGCCTTGTCCGACTGTTCAGAACTTTCCATGCGGAAGAGCTGCATACCGCCGACCTGAAGCAGCGGCAGCACCGCGATCGCGGTGACGATGATCCCCACACCGCCCAGCCACTGCAGGATCGCCCGCCACAGCAGGATTCCGGGCGGGGTGTCGTCCAGCCCCGTGATCACGGTCGAACCGGTGGTCGACAGGCCGGACATGGCCTCGAAGAAGGCGTCCGTGTAGGAAAGCCGGAGTTCGCAGAAAACCAGCGGCAGCGCGGCAAAGGCCGGCAGGACCACCCAGACGCTGCTGGTCAGGATGAAGGCCTGCCGTACGGTCAGCTGGATACCGCGCCGGTAGGTCGAGGCGATCAGCGCGCCGCCGCAGAACAGCGTGATCACGGCTGCCGACAGGAATGCCGCGTAGTCGGGATGGTTCAACGCCAGATCGACCAGCGCCGGGATCAGCATCGCCAGCCCCAGCATGGTGATCAGCACTCCGTTGATCAGCAGGACACCGCGCGGATCACCCATGAATCAGGTTCCGCTCAATTCACGGAGCGGTCGGATGTCGGCAGATCCAGCGAGAACACCGGCACCTGCACCGGGAACCGCTCTCCCCGTTCGCCGACCATCTCGAAATGCCCGCCCATGAAACCGCTGGGCGTGCTCAACGGACATCCGCTGGCGTAGCTGAAGCTCTGCCCCGGCGAGAGCACGGGCTGCTTGCCCACGACCCCGGGGCCCTGCACCTCTTCAATCCGACCATTGCCGTCCGTGATCCGCCAGTGGCGGTTCAGAAGCTGTACGGTCTGATCGGAGTGATTGTTGATCGTGATCTCGTAGGCCCAGACGTACTGCCCCGCCCCGGGATCCGACTGACGCGGCAGAAACACCGGTTTGACATGCACCGAGATGCCGTCCGTCACGGCAACATACCGGCCCTGCTCGTCGAATTGCGAAGTCTCGTCCATCGACGCATACAGCCCGATTTTTGGCAGCGATGGAAGCCCTCGCGAACGCGCCGCCAGATCGTTTGCCGCTTTGACGGAATCACCGTCGGACTGACGCGGCGCAGCGCACTTGCGCCGGTTGCCCGCCCGGCCGTCTCTGCCACGGGACACGCCCGGCGACTTCCCAGGACGTCACCCACAGAAAAGGGCCGCCGGCGGAACCGGCGACCCTGATCTTCAGAACGCTATCGGGTTGGATCAGGAACCGGAGCCGACGGCACCGTCCAGAACCTCACCGAAACGCTTCCAGCCTTCGCCTTCCAGCTTCATCAGCTGCCACTGCTCGATCGGATAGTAATCCGTCGGGCTGGTGTTGATCATGACACCCGGCAGAAGCATCGGCGCGCGATAGTCCTTCAGGTTCGCAGCCTGCTTCATGATGTTCTCACGGCTGAGATCGTCGCCAGCCTGTTCGAGAACCTTGATCATGGTGTTGCAGGCCGACCAGCCGAACGCGGTGAACGCATCGGTCTTGTCGCCATCGGGATAGTACTTGTCCATGAAGTCGGACCAGACCTTGTATTCATCATCGCCCTGCCACTCGGGATCCGTCGGATCCTTGAAGTAGGCGGCGGAGATGATGCCCTGGCTCTTGTCGAAGCCGGCCTTGGAAATCACCGAACCGATGGAGCTGGAGACGTTGTTCAGGATCTGCAGCGGGTTCCAGTCGATCTCGGCGATCTTGGTGATGGCCTGGGCGGCGAACTTCGGCGTGGTGACGTTGAAGAACACGTTCGCGCCGGAGTTGGCCAGGTTCACGACCTGGGATTCGATGGTCGGATCGGTGACCTCGTAGGATTCCTTGGCAACGATGATCTCGTCCGCCTTGTCACCCAGACCGATTTCCATGCCGTGCAGGTAATCCTTGCCGTAGTCGTCATTCTGATACAGCACGGCGACCTTGGGATCCTCGACGGTGTCGAGAATGTAGCGGGCGTAGACAATGCCCTCGGACTGGTAGTTCGGCTGCCAGCCCATGGTCCACGGGAAGTTCTTCGGATCGCCCCACTTGGTGGCGCCCGTCGCGACGAACAGCTGCGGCACCTTCTTCTTGTTCAGGTACGTGTGAACGGCCGAGTTGGTCGGCGTTCCCAGACCCTGATAGACGAAAGCGACCTTTTCGCGTTCGACCAGCTTGCGGGTCTGCTCCACCGTACGCGGCGGGCTGTAGCCGTCATCGACCGAGATGAAGTTGATCTTGCGGCCGTTGATGCCGCCCTTGTCATTCACCATGTCGAAGCACGCGCTGATCGACTTGCCGATCGAGCTGTAGGCGGCCGCAGGGCCGGAATAGGGATTGGTATTGCCGATCTTGATTTCGGTATCGGTCACACCCGGGGCATTTCGCGCCTCGGCTGCGCCGGCCGCCACGACGGCGACGGCCGCTGCGGCGATCAGACTTTTGGTCTTGATGCTCATGTATATCTCCTCTGCATGTCGGGCCTTGGGTATTCAGTCCGATTCAGTGCGCCCATCACCGATCGGTTAGAGTGGAACTCTATCGGGTTTTTCCGATCTTGCGCACCAGAATCTGAACCAGACCTGTCGCACCCATCGGCATGACGTAGACCGCAAAGATCAGCAGCAGCCCGTAAACCGTCCAGGACAACCCCTGCGGATTGTTGACGTCGATCATTTCACTGACGTGGAAGTCGAAACCGTAGACCATGAACACGTTCAGCAGAATGCCGATCACGATACCGCCGACGAAGCCGATCATGGCCTGTGCGAAGGTGCCGATCTGCCGGCCGATGATCAGGCCGATCAGGCCGATCGCGACGACGAAGACGAACAGACCCAGGTTGGCCGCCAGACTGTCGCCCAGATTCGGGACCTCAAGGACGAACCAGCCCCCGAAGATCGCGCCGAACAGGCTTGCAATCCCGCCCACGACGCCGCCGACCAGGAACTTGATGGCCTCGGCGAAGGTAAAGCTCTCGGGCGCGAGATATTCATCCATGATCGCGAACAGCGACCCGGCGACGCCCGTGAACATGGCGCTGACCCCGAAACAGGCCGATTTGAACATTGCCAGATTGATGCCCATCGTCTTCGCAGACAGCGGGTTGTCACGAATGGCGATCAGGGCGCGGCCCGTACGCGAGTTGATGAGATTATAGGCGAGCCAGAAAAAGATCACGACGACGATGGCCGTGAAAATATACTTCCATCTGTCCAGAGACATTTCCTGACCCGAGACCGACATTGCGATCGAATCGACCCATGCCGGCGGATAGGGTGTGTTGAGCGAGATGCCCTGCACGCCGCCCGTCAGCGGAGCCAGACCGTCGTATTTCAGGATCTGCGGCGTGGCGATGGCCAGCGCGAACGTCGCCAGCGCGAGAAACAGACCGTCAAGCCGCAGGGCCGGCAGGCCGAACAGGAATCCGACCACAAAGCACAGTGCGGCCGCGGGCACGATGGTCGTCCAGTAGGGCATGCCGAACTGATCCATCAGCACGGCGGTCGTATAGGCGCCTACCGCGAAGAAGGCGCTGTGCCCCAGCGAGAACTGGCCGTTGAAGCCGGTCAGGATGTTCAGCCCCAGCACCGCGAGGGCATACATCAGGATCTTGCCGAACTCGTAGATGTCGTAGCCGTCGTAGAAGACAGGCAGGATGACGATCACCAGCAGGCCGATCAGCAACGCGATCTTTTCCCAGAGCAGGAGCGGAACGCCCAGCACCAGGATGCGTTTCTTCGGATTCTCCTGCAGGAACCAGGGGCGGATATCGGCGGGATTCGAAACAGACATCAGCTTAGACCCTCTTAACCTCTTGGCGCCCGAACAGACCCGCCGGTTTGATCAGCAACACCACAATAATCAGCATCAGCGCGACGGTGAGCTTGAGCTGGCTGCCCACGACGAAGGTGCCCATCCAGTTCTCCAGAATGCCGACCAGGAAACCGCCCAGCACCGCACCGGCGGGGCTGGTAAGCCCGCCCACGACCGCGCCGGCAAAGCCATACAGCAGGGTGCCCAGCATCATGTCGGGCGTCAGGAAGGTGATCGGCGCGATCAGCATGCCGGCAACGGCACCGATCGCGGCGGCCAGACCCCAGCCCAGCGACAGCATGAACTTGACGTTGATGCCGACAAGCCGCGCCGATTCAGGCGCAGCAGCCGACGCCCGCATGGCCAGTCCGATCGGCGTGTAGCGGAAGAATGCGTAGATCACGCCGAGCATGACGAGAGTCACCCCGACCATGCCCGCTCGATGCGCGCTCAAGGGCACGCCGTCGATCAGCGCCTCATGTCCGAACGGCGTCGGGAACTGCTTGGGCGTGAAGTCGAACAGGAACCCGGCCATCGAATTGAAGATCGAGAACAGCGCGATGAAAACGATGATATGGCTGAGCACGGGCGCGTTGGCGATGGGCGCGAACACGACCCGCTCGACAAGGCCGCCGCCGATCAGCGAGATCACGATGCAGGCGATGAAAGCCACGCCGTAGGGCAGGCCGACCTCCGCGATCAGGAACCAGGCGATGTAGGTCGAGAACATGGCCATCTCGCCCTGGGCGAAATTGAAATGGTCGATGGCCTGGTAGATCATCACGACGGCCAGTGCCAGACAGGCGTAGATCGCGCCGCTCGCGAGGCCGCTCAGGGTCTGCTCAATGAAAAGATCCATCTGCCTCTTTCCTCAATAACCCAGGTACGACTTGCGTACCTGTTCATCATTCATGATTTCGTCGGCCGGACCGGACATGGCGATGTTGCCGGTTTCCAGGAGATAGGCCCGCTTGGAGATATCAAGCGCCAGATTGGCGTTCTGCTCCACGACCAGCATGCTGACGCCTTCCTCGCGGTTGATCGTGCCCAGGATCTTGAACAGTTCCTCGGTGATGATCGGCGCGAGACCGAAAGACGGCTCGTCCAGCAGCATGATCTTCGGGCGCAGCATCATCGCGCGCCCGATGGCCAGCATCTGCTGTTCACCGCCCGACAGCGTCCCAGCCTGCTGGTTGCGACGCTCCTTCAGACGCGGGAAATAGTGATAGACCCGTTCGTAATCCTGCTCGATTTCCTTGTCGCGGCGCGTGAAGGCCCCCAGTCGCAGGTTTTCCTCGGTCGTGACGCGAACGAAAGTGCCGCGCCCCTCGGGCACGTGCGCGATGCGATGGCGGCTGACGATCTTTTCAGTGGGCATGTCGATGACATCGTCACCTTCGATCATGATCGAGCCTTCGGACCGGACCATGCCGCAGATGGCGCGCAGGCTGGTCGTCTTGCCCGCACCGTTGGCGCCCAGAACCGCGAGAATCTCGCCCTCTTCCAGTGCGAAATCGACGCCGTGAAGGGCTTCGATCTGACCGTAGTAGGCCTTCAGGCCCTTGACTTCGAGAATGGCCATCAGTGTCCCGTCCCCAGATAAGCCCTGATCACTTCCGGATCGTTCTGAACCTCTTCCGGCGTGCCTTCAGAGATCTTCCGGCCAAAATCGATGGCGACCACCTTGTCGGAAATGCTCATCACCAGCCCCATGTGATGCTCCACCAGCAGCACAGTAATGCCGCGGTCGTCCCGCAGCTGCTGGATCACGGCACCCAGTTCATCCAGTTCGTCGTGGTTCAGACCGCCCGCCGGTTCGTCCATCAGCAGCAGTTCGGGGTCGGAGGCCAGCGCACGCGCCAGTTCAACCCGCTTCTGCGTACCGAAGGGCAATCCCGCAACGATGCTGTGCGCAACATCGCCAAGGCCGAGATACTCGATCAGCGCACCCGACCGGTCGCGCAGTTCACGTTCCTCCCTGCCCCGTGCGGGCAGCCGCAGCGCGTTGGAGATGAAATCGCTCTTGGTGGTCGAATGACCGCCGACCATGACGTTTTCCAGCACCGTCATCGTGCTGAACAGCGCCAGATTCTGGAATGTCCGGCCGATGCCGATGTCCGCAATATGATGCGGCGGACTCTCCAGAATGGTCGCTCCCTTGAACCGGATGTCGCCCTCGGTCGGCACATACAGCCGGCTGAGGCAATTGAACAGCGTGGTCTTGCCTGCGCCGTTCGGCCCGATCAGGCCAACGATCTTGCCTTCCGGCATCGTGAACGACACGCCGTCAAGCGCGACGATGCCGCCAAAGCGGACATGAACATTATCGACTTCGAGGATCTCTGTCGTCATCGCGCATCACCTGCGCAGAATCCACGACGTGCCACAAATCGGCGCACGCTGCTCCTCCCCTGTATCCCGGTAATTGTAGATTACTTCCGGGTATTGCTTCCCTGAGTGGTCCTTATTAGCAGCGTGTAAACTGCCGTCAAGCGCCGAAGCGCGTTGGTCTGTTCGCATGGCCGGAACGGTTGTGACCGGCCCCTGCCCGGCATAGTCTGTCAGCCAACTGATCTGAACTGGCTGAAACGGGGAGCAGAAAATGCGCAGCATGCAGTTTGACGAATACGGCGCGCCACTGAAGGAATTCACGTACGAGAACCCGGAACCGCAGGGTAAGGAGGTGCTCGTCAGGATCGAGGCCTGTGGTGTCTGCCACTCCGATATTCACCTGCACGAGGGCTATTTCGACATGGGCGGCGGCAACCAGGCCGATGCCAAGCGGGGCCGCAGCCTGCCGTTCACGCTGGGTCACGAAATCGTCGGCGAGGTCGTGGCCGTCGGACCGGACGTGAAGACCGCCGCCGTCGGCGACAAGCGAATCGTCTATCCCTGGATCGGCTGCATGGATTGCGACATCTGCCATGAGGGGCATACCGAGCTGTGCACCCGCCCCCGCAATCTGGGCGTTCATGTCGATGGCGGCTATGCCGACCACGTCATCTGCCCCGACGAGCAGTTCCTGTACGACTACGGCGACGTGCCGACGGGCCTTGCGGCGACGTACGCATGTTCGGGCATCACCGCCTATGGCGCGCTGATGAAGGCCAAGCCGAACGCCGAGCGCGGCGGCTTCATGGGCATCATCGGTGCCGGCGGCGTCGGCATGGCCGGATTGATGATCTCGAAGGCCGCGGTCAAGGCCAAGACCATCGTGTTCGATATCGACCCGGCCAAGCTGGAAGCCGCGACCAGGGCGGGGGCCGACTATGTCTTCGATCCGTCCGACAAGGCGACCCGCAAGGAAGTGGCCAAGCTGACCGGCGGCGGCCTGCCCGGCGCGGTGGACTTCGTCGGTTCGGACAAGACGGCGACCTTCGGCGTCACCTCGCTGGGTGCCAGCGGCATTCTGGTCATCATCGGCCTGTTCGGCGGGGCCATGACCATTCCGGTGCCGCTGTTCCCGTTCAAGAACATCACCGTGCGCGGATCGCTGGTCGGCAGCCCGGCCGAGATGGGCGAACTGATGGAACTGGTCAAGGCGGGCAAGGTGCCGCCGATGCCGGTTGCGGAGCGCCCGCTGGACGCGGCCTGGGACACGCTGGAAGACCTGCGTGCGGGCAAGATCGTCGGGCGTGTTGTCCTGACGCCGTAACGGCTTGTGAACCGGCGATGCCACACCCCGGTCCGGCGCTGCCGGACACGGGGGTGACACGCCTTTCTGGATTTCAAGGGGAGAAGAAAACATGAGTGATACCAAGATGCTTGAAGGCAAGGTCTGCATCGTGACCGGTGGCGGCGGCGCCATCGGCGGCGAGATTTCCAAGCTGATGGCCGCGCACGGCGCGAAGGTCGTTGTCAACGACCTGGGCGGTTCCGTGTCCGGCGACGGCGGCGACGAGAAGCCCGCCCGCGATGTCGTGGCCGCGATCGAGGATGCCGGTGGCACCGCCATGCCGCACTTCGGCTCGGTCGCCGAACGCAAGGACACCGAGGACATGATCAAGACGGCAGTCGATGCCTACGGTCAGGTCGACTGCATCGTCAACAACGCCGGCATCCTGCGCGACGTGATCTTCCACAAGATGAACGAACCCGACTGGGACATGGTGCTGCAGGTGCACCTGAAGGGCTCGTTCAACGTCGCCCGCTCGGTCGCGCCCTATTTCCGAGAGCAGCAGTCGGGATCGATGATCCACTTCACCTCGACGTCCGGTCTGATCGGCAACTTCGGTCAGGCGAACTATGCGGCAGCCAAGCTGGGCATCGTCGGCCTGTCGAAGTCGGTGGCGCTCGACATGGGCCGCTTCAACGTGCGGTCGAACTGCATCTCGCCGTTCGCCTGGTCGCGCATGATCGGCACGATCCCTTCGGACACGCCTGAACAGCAGGCGCGCCTTGAGAAGATCAAGCGCATGACCCCGGCGCAGCAGGCCCCGCTGGCCGTGTATCTGGCGTCCGATGCGTCCAAGCATGTGACCGGTCAGATCTTCGGCGTGCGGTCGAACGAGATCTACCTGTTCAGCCAGCCGCGTCCGATCCGCTCGACGCACCGCGCCGAGGGCTGGACGCCCGAAACCATTGCCGAGCACGGCATGCCCGCGCTGGAGAAGAGCTTCTTCGAGCTTGAGCGTTCCGGCGACGTGTTCAGCTGGGATCCGATCTGACCGAAACATCGCGCCTGGACCGGTTCACCGGGCTGGCGCGATGTCTCTGACGGTCAGAACAAGGACTGCGGAAGGGGGACCGTTCACATCGGGGCGGTCCCCCTTCCTGTTCCGGGAGCAGATGCCGGCCGCAGGAGGTCATCCCCGTCCTGCGCGGGGATCCGGCCGGGCGTGTCGGCGCGGACTCAGGTGTCTGATTTCGATTCATCAACCGGATCCACGCACAAGGCGGGGATGACCGCATGAGTTCATATCGCCGGTCGGCGGACACCTGACCACGGATCGTGACCGGCGTTGCGGGGCAAGCCTAAGAAATCGCGATCCAGTCAGGGAGCGGACGTGATTTGGAACGTTCCAGCCATTGATCGGAACGGCCTGATACGTGGGGCGTCGCCCACGCCTCGGTGCGGGAGCAACGGACGGTTCAGCGAACGCGGCGATTCAGGGAAGCCCCCGGATAAACCGGGGGTGACAAGTCCGGAGTCGGCGACTCAGTCAGAGACGGGACCGCTTCAATGCCCCGCGCGGCGTCCCTGACGCTGTCCCTGCTGCCCCGGCGCTCCCGGATCCTCGTCGAACAGTTCGGCGAGTTTTTCCATCATCACGCCGCCGAGCTGTTCCGCATCGACGATCGTCACCGCGCGGCGGTAGTAGCGCGTGACGTCATGGCCGATGCCGATGGCGATCAGTTCGACCGGGGAATAATTCTCGATCCAGTCGATGGTCTCGCGCAGGTGGCGGTCCAGATAGTTGCCGGCGTTCACCGATAGAGTGGAATCATCGACCGGCGCACCGTCGGAAATCACCATCAGGATGCGGCGCTGTTCGGGCCGCGCGATGATACGGTCGTGCGCCCATTTCAGCGCCTCGCCGTCGATGTTCTCCTTCAGCAGCCCTTCGCGCAGCATCAGGCCGAGATTCTTGCGCGCCCGGCGCATCGGCGCATCGGCCTGCTTGTAGACGATATGGCGCAGATCGTTCAGGCGGCCCGGATTCTGCGGCTTGCCCGCCGTCAGCCAGCGCTCGCGGGACTGCCCGCCCTTCCAGGCGCGTGTCGTGAACCCCAGGATCTCGACCTTCACCGCGCACCGTTCCAGCGTACGGGCCAGAATATCGCCGCACATGGCCGCGACCGTGATCGGACGACCGCGCATCGAGCCGGAATTGTCGATCAGCAGGGTGACCACCGTGTCGCGGAAATCCATGTCCCGCTCCATCTTGTAGGAAAGCGAGAGCACGGGGTTCGCGACCACGCGCGCCAGCCGCGCCGTGTCCAGATAGCCGTCTTCCAGATCGAATTCCCACGACCGGTTCTGCTTCGCCATCAGGCGGCGCTGCAGCCTGTTGGCCAGCTTGGCGACGACGGCCTGCAGGCTGTGCAGCTGCTGATCAAGCTGCGCGCGCAGGCGCGACAACTCCTCGGAATCGCACAGGTCCGCCGCCTCGACGACCTCGTCGAATTCATTGGTGAAGGGCTGATAGCGGCGGCGATCGGGATCGTTGGCGAAATCGTCCGGGTAGACGGGGCGCTTGCCCTTGCCCGCCTCGTCGCCCTCGCCCTCCATGTCGTCCTCGCCCATGGCCTGGACCTGCTCGCCCTGCTCATCGGCGGACTCGTCGCCCTCGCCCTGCTCGGCGGACTGCGGTTCGGACGCCTGCTCGCTGCCTTCCTCGCCTTCCTGCTCGGACTGCTGCTGCTGTTCGCTGTTCTCCTCGTCGGAGTCCTGATCGTCCTCCTCGCCGTCGGTCGGATCGTCCTCCATGTAACCCAGATCGCGGATCAGCTGCCGCGCGACGCGGGCGAACTGTTCCTGATCGTCCAGGCATGCCATCAGGTCGGAGACATCGCCGCCGGACTTCTCGGCCAGATCCTCGCGCCAGAGATCCAGCAGGTTCCGGGCGTCGTCGGGCAGTTCGCGACCGCCCAGCGCCTCACGCATCAGGAAACCCACGGCTTCCGACAGGGGCGCTTCCGACTGATCGCGAAGACGGCCATAGCCGCGCACACGGCAGCGTTCGGTCAGGGCCGCATGAAGGTTGTCGGCAACGCCGGCCATCTGCCGCGCGCCGATGGCCTCGACCCGCGCCTGTTCCATGCTCTCGTAGATCGCGCGCGCCGTGCCGCCCTGCGGCATGTTCTTGCGGTGCAGCGCCGCATCGTGATGGCGCAGCTTCAGCGCGAACGAGTCCGATGCCCCGCGGATCTGAGCCAGCTCCTCGGCTTCCATGCGGCGGCTGGGAACCGGCAGCCGGGCACGCTTGCCCCGCAGTGCCGGGGTTTCGGGTCCGTAGGAGACCTCGACCTCGGGCTCACGCGCCACCGCCCGCAGCGCCGCCGCGACGGCGCGTTTGAACGGTTCGGTCGGTGGTTCGTTACCCTGCGCCAAAGCAGCCTCAGCCCACGGTTGCCATGGCGGCGGATTCCGGCAGTTCCTCGCCCATGCAGCGCTGGTAATATTCAGCCACGACCGGACGCTCCATCTCGTCGCACTTGTTCAGGAAGGTCACCCGGAAGGCAAATCCGACATCGCCGAAGATCTCGGCGTTCTCGGCCCAGGTGATGACGGTACGCGGCGACATGACGGTCGAGATATCGCCGTTCACGAAGCCTGCCCGAGTCAGATCGGCCAGGCTGACCATCGAACTGATCGCCTTCTTGCCGTCGGCACTGTCATAGGCGGGTGCCTTGGCCAGCACGATGTCGCATTCGGCGTCATGTTCCAGATAGTTCAGCGTGGTGACGATGTTCCAGCGGTCCATCTGGCCCTGGTTGATCTGCTGCGTGCCGTGATACAGCCCGGTCGTGTCGCCCAGGCCGATGGTGTTGGTGGTGGAGAACAGCCGGAAACAGCTGTGCGGGTGCAGCACCCGGTTCTGGTCCAGCAGGGTCAGCTTGCCGTCATGTTCCAGCACGCGCTGGATCACGAACATCACATCCGGGCGGCCGGCGTCATATTCGTCGAATACCATGGCAACGGGATTCTGCAGGGCCCAGGGCAGGATACCGTCCTTGAATTCGGTCACCTGCTGGCCGTCGCGCAGAATGATCGCGTCCTTGCCGACCAGATCGATACGGCTGATATGGCTGTCCAGGTTGACGCGCACGCAGGGCCAGTTCAGCCGCGCGGCGATCTGTTCGACATGGGTCGACTTGCCGGTGCCGTGGAATCCCTGGATCATGACGCGCCGGTTGTGCTTGAAACCCGCCAGGATCGCCAGCGTGGTTTCCCGATCGAACAGGTACGCCGGATCGACCACCGGCACCCGGTCGGTCGATTCGGAAAAGGCGGGCACCTGCATGTCACTGTCGATGCCGAAGGTATCCCGCACCGAAAGCATCAGATCGGGGTTTCCGGCAGGCAAGGTCGGCAGCTCGGAAGCATAGTCAGTCGAAGTCATGAACAATCCCTGGTCGTCTGTCTGGAGGCGCTGGCGGAGGTCTCCGTCAGCTAAGACTGGCGCTGAGCACGCCATAGGCTTCATTGATCCGTTTCAACCGATCCTCGAAGCCGCGGTCGCCGCCATTCGCATCCGGGTGAAACCGTTTGGCAAGCTGCTTATAACGAAGCTTGATCTCGCGCAAGTCGTCGGTCGGTTCGATCTGCAATACGTCAAACGCGCGGCGCTGGTCGGCGGTGAAGCGCCGTTCGGTCCGGCGGGCGCGTTCGATGACCGCTTCCTCGCTGTCGGCGAACCCGAAGGGATCGGACATGCGCATGTCCTCGAAGCGGCTGGCCTTGTTGTCGCCGATGCGCCACGTCGGGCGGTGCGCCCATGGGGCCGAGCGCTGGAAATCCTGCACATCCACGTCCGACATGCCGGCGAAATAGTTCCAGCTCTTGTTGTACTCGCGCACATGCTCAAGACAGAACAGATGATAGCCGTCCGCGCCGTCGCGGGACTTGGGTGCGCGATAGGCCCCCTCTTCCGTGCACTCGGCACGGTCGCAGAACCGCTCGATGGGGCGGTTGCGTTCCTCGCTGGTCTCGAAACGTTTGCGGCGTCCGTAATGCATGGGGCGGATTATGGGTCGGCTTTGACTCAGGAACAAGGTTGACACGCCGGAAGTAAACGTATCTCCAGTCGTGCTGGATCACCCGTCACACCATGGAGCCCGCATGACCTACGCCGAGCGCATTCGGACCAAGCTGACCGACGCCTTCCAGCCGGTCGAACTGGACGTTCAGGATGAGTCCCACAAGCACCGCGGTCACGTCGGACACCGGCCGGATGGCGAAACGCATTTTCACGTACGGATCGTCTCCGCCGCGTTCGAGGGACAGAGCCGCGTCAACCGCCAGCGCGCGATCTACAGGGTCCTGAAGTCGGAACTCGAAGAACGGGTGCACGCGCTGTCGCTGGATGTGCAGACGCCGGCAGCCTGAGTATCAGACCGCCGCATCGGCTGCGGCCAGATCTTCGCGCAAGGTCCGCTTCAGCACCTTGCCCGTCGCGTTGCGCGGCAGGGCCTGAACGAATTCCACCCGCTTCGGCGTCTTGAAGGTTGCCAGGTTGGCCCGGCAGTGGCTGATCAGGTCTTCGGCGGAAAGCTCGGCACCCTTTTTCAGCACTACAACCGCGCAGCCGATCTCGCCCCACTTGTCATCGGGCAGACCGATCACCGCGGCCTCGACGATGGGGTCAAGCTGGTAGATCACATTCTCGACCTCGGCGGGATAGACGTTCTCGCCGCCCGAGATGTACATGTCCTTCGTCCGGTCCACGATGTAATAGAAGCCGTTCTCGTCCATGCGCGCGGCGTCGCCCGTATGCAGCCAGCCATCGGTGATGGTCGATGCCGTCGCCTCGGGCCGGTTCCAGTAACCGGGCGTGATGTTCGGCCCCTTGCACCACAGTTCACCCACCTCACCGGGTGCCACGTCGTTGCCGTCCTCGTCGACGATCCGGACCTGATTGTGCAGCGCGGGCTTTCCCGCCGAGCCGACGGCCTTCATGGCATCGCGCGCGTCCAGCACAAGGACCGTCGGGCTGGTCTCGGTCATGCCGAAGCCCTGGGCCAGCCCCAGCCCGCGCTTGCCCCACGTCTCCAGCAGGGTCACCGCGACCGGTGCGCCGCCGACTCCCGCCGACACGATGCGGCTGAGATCCGTGTCGGCGAATTCCGGTTGCTGCGCCATGAACTGGTAGTTCGCGGGCACGCCGAAGAAGTGCGTGATGCCCAGATCGGGGTCGCCCAGCAGACGCAGGCCTTCCGCCGGATCGAACGCCTTCATCACCAGCACGGTGCCGCCCGCATGCAGCACCGGGTTCGTGTAGCAGTTCAGCCCCCCGGTATGGAAAAGCGGCAGCACCGTCAGTTGCACGGCATCCGGCGTGATCCGGTGCGGATGGCCCAGGTTGACGGTGTTCCAGAAGGTCATGCCGTGGGTGATCATCGCGCCCTTCGGCAGGCCGGTCGTGCCCGAGGTGTACATGATCGTCCACAGATCGTCGTGGGTGAGATCCACCATCTGCACCGTTTCGGTCTGCGCGGCGATTCCCTCCTCGTAGGGGCTGTCGCTGCCGTCGCAGTTGGTCAGCAGCAGATGCTCGAACCCGGCCTCCTGCGCGACTGCCGCGGCTGTTTCCGCGAATTCCGGCCCGTGAACCATGATCTTCGGTCCGGCGTCCCTGGAGATGAACGAGAGTTCAGGCACCGTCAGCCGCCAGTTGAGCGGCAGGAACACCGCCCCGAGTTTGGCGCAGGCGAACTGGACCTCGATGACATCGGTGGAGTTGGTGGCCAGGATACCGACGCGGTCGCCTTGCGCGATGCCGTACCGGTTTCGCAGCAGGGCCGCCAGCCGCCCCACGCGTTCGTCAAGCGCCGCGTAACTGAAGCGACGACCGCTTGTCAGATCGACGAGAGCCAGTCGGTCGCCCTGGAACTGCGTGTGGTGTGCCAGCCAGTCAAATACCTTCACCGACATCTTCTCTCTCCCCCGAAAATTTCGTGGATGATAGCGTCGATCCTGCGCAGGTAAACGTCCGGATCAGGCGGCGGGGTTGCGTCTGGGTGCCTTGCGGTCATGCCACCACATGCGCAGCAGCCGCGACTCGCCGTCCGCACCCAGGCGGCATTCCAGCACGCCGTCGAACTCCAGCCGCACACCCGTTTCCGTCAGCGTGAACTGCGCCGCCCAGCGGGCAACACCCAGGTCATCCTGCATGGCCAGCGCGCGGTACATGAACACGACATCGGCCTGTTTGGCAAAGGCATCGCGCCAGTGGCGCTGAATGTCGTCACGGCCCCTGTGCGGCGGGCCAAAGGGCGTTTCGAAGAAGGCACCGTCCTGATTGAAAAGAGCAGCCATCGCGACCGCATCCCTGTTCTGCCAGGCGGCACCGAAGGCCTGCAACCAGCTGTCAAAACGCTCCATCATAACTGTCTCTTGCCCTTCGGGCTCATGGCCGGTTGCCTCACTCATGATGGTTCAACGCCGTGCAGATCGCGAACGCCAGCACGACCCTGTTCCTAACTTGCGATTCCTGCGGTGGCAATCCTTCTGACAGGCTGGCCAGAGCAAATAACATACCGGAAACATGTCGATATCCGGTGTCCGGATACTACCGGTCGAGCACCGCCATCAGCTCCCGCCATTCCCGTGCGGTGAGGCCGCTGTCGGCCTGGGTGACGGCCTCGCCGCCGAGCATCCGCCGGACGGTTGCCACGGCTTTCGCCGACAGGCTGACGCCCCCCATCCGGTAGTCCTCGAACGCGGCGGCGCACAGCGGCACCCATGCGCGCATGGTTCGGATCATCTCGTCGGCGTAGACGCGGATTTCGTACTGGGCGTGCGGATCGGCCCTGAGCGACAGGAAATGCATCAGATTGTGCAGGTCGGTCTTCCAGTACCATTGGGTATAGAAGTTCAGCGACAGGTTCATGCGCGCCAGTTCACGTGCGAGCCCGCTGCGTTCGGGGTCCAGCGGCTCGCCCTTTTCGTCCTCGTTCAGCATCTCGGCGTAATGGTCGTAGGCGCGCTCGGAATCCTCGCGCAGCAACTGCATCACCCGCGCCGCTTCCTCGCCCTGCAGGACATCGCCCCGCCCCTGACGGTTGTTGCTGGACTGCGCCGACAACTGTTCGGGCGCCGGGATGTAGAACTCGTTGTCCAGGATCGAATAGCGCGCGGAATATTCGTTCACGTTCGCCGTGCGGTGCCGGATCCACTGACGCGCCACAAAGATCGGCAGCTTGATGTGATACTTGATCTCGCACATCTCGAACGGGGTCGAGTGGCGGTGCCGCATCAGATAGTTGATCAGTCCCGCATCCTGGCTGACCTTGCGCGTGCCCCGGCCGTAGGACACCCGGGCGGCCTGCACGACGGCAGCGTCGTCGCCCATGTAGTCGATGACACGGACAAAGCCGTGGTCCAGCACCGGCAGCGCGGTGTAGAGCATCTCTTCGAGGGCCGGGGAAACCGCGCGCCGTGTCGGCTGCGCCACCGCACGCTGGGCTTCGATTTCCTGCAACTGTTCGTCTGTGAGTGGCATCGCTGAACTCCATGAGCGTGCGCAAGGAGCGGCATGATAGGGCGATTCGGCGCAGCAATGTGGGTCGAGATGAAGCGGTGTGGCATTTCCCGCGCGAAGGCCTATATTCAGTTCTGTCGGGGATACCCGACTATGGCGATAAACGCTTCATGGAATAAGCGTAGCGGACCCGGGGGCAGTACCCGGCGCCTCCACCAACTTCCCGCCCGCAAGGTGCAGGGACATGGGGGCGAACCAGGATCGACGCGCGTGGTAAAGGTGTGGTTTTCGCCCGGAATGGCTCACCGTGACGAGCCATTTGATAAGTGCCAATGATAATGAAATGGCCCTTGCTGCTTAGTACACCTAGGTAAGCGCGGTCCGGGGGGCGCCGGGCAACAGAAGCCCCCCACTCTTTCGCGGTGCCACCGGCACCGGATTTCACGACACAGACTGACCACCGGGAGGCGGCATGGACTATTCGCAGATGGTTGAAGACGCACTGAAGGGCGTTGTCAGGTCGGCGATGCAGAAAGCCTCGACGGACGGCCTGCAGGGCAATCACCATTTCTATGTCACGTTCCTGACCCGCTACGAGGGCGTGGAATTGCCCGATCACCTGCTGGAGCGCTATCCCAACGACATCACCATCGTGCTGCAGCACCAGTACTGGGACATGGAAGTGAACGAGGATGCCTTCGAGGTGTCGTTGAGCTTCAACAAGCTGCCGACCCGCATCCGGGTGCCCTATGATGCGATTACCTCGTTCGCCGATCCCAGCGTGCAGTTCGGCCTGCAGTTCCAGCCGCAGGGCATGGAAGCGACCGAAGGCGGCAATCTGGTCCTGAGCAACGCCGACGACAACGCACCCGATGCCGCGCCCGATACACCGTCCGATCCGGTCGAGGAAGAAGAAAAACAGGGCGAGGTCGTGTCCCTGGATGCGTTTCGCAACAAGACCTGAGATCTTCTTCACGACCCGAACGCCGAAGTCCGTCGCAAAATGCACCCAAGGCGGGATCAACTTGCCCTGGCAAGGACTCACAGATTGCGACTCCGGACGAACGATACGGCTTTTGTTAACCACAATACTGTCTTTCTGTGACACGCACGGTCATCGCGATGCGACGACGGATCGGTTTGCCTGATTTTCAGAAACCTCCGGAATTCAAGCGCGTTCAGCGACTTAACGTTCTCAATGACCGTTTTCCCGACATTGTACCCGCTCGCCGTCCGAGTCTGGCCCGACACTTGCTCCCTTGTGACCAGTCGTAAAGACGCCCGGCGGCCGGTGTGGTGAACAGGATCCCCGACCCCCCAAATCCAGGCCATGCTGGCCGCCGCGGTCTTTATGCTTCCTCCCCGGCAGATGCTCTGCGACGATCCGGACTGAACCCCTTGACCGTGGAGCACACCGATGCGCCGATTTTTTCTCGTTCTGATGACTGCCCTGCCGCTCGCCCTGTCGCTGGCCGGACCGGCGCAGGCCGATAACCTGTTCGGCAAGGCAAAGAACCTGCTGGGCAACGTCACCGGCGGCGCGTCGTCTTCGGACAGTGCTGCGGGCAACCTTTCCACCGGCGAGATCGGTGCCGGACTGAAGGAGGCGCTGCGGGTCGGCTCGGCCCGCGTTGTCGATCAGGTCAGCGACGTTGGCGGCTTCAACGCGGACCCCGCGATCCACATTCCCCTGCCGGACAACCTGAAGAAGGCGCAGCAGGTGCTGGGCCGCCTCGGCATGTCCAATCAGCTCGACGAGCTTGAAACCCGCCTCAACCGCGCTGCCGAACAGGCGTCCGTCAAGGCGAAGGCCCTGTTCGTCGATGCCGTCAAAGCCATGACCATCGACGATGTCATGCAGATCTTCAACGGACCCGACGATGCCGCCACACAGTACTTCCGGCGGCAGATGACACCCGGACTGAAGACCGAAATGCGCCCCGTCGTCGACAGCAGCCTCGCCGATGTCGGTGCCGTGCAGACCTACGAGCAGACCGTCGGGCAGTTCTCGAAGGTGCCGCTGATGCCGGATCTGCGCGCCGACCTGACGGACCACGTGCTGGATCTGGGACTGGCCGGCATTTTCCATTATCTGGCGCAGGAAGAAGCCGCCATCCGCAACAATCCGGCGGAACGGACCACGGCCCTGCTGCAGAAGGTGTTCGCGCAATAGGGCGCGCGGCGAAATTGCCAGCACGGGCTTTTTGCGTCATTTTTGGCCGGGCGGAACGACCGGTGCAGGAACCGGGATTTGAGGGGACAGTTTCTTGGAGCCAAAGCGGTTCATCATCGTCGATGACGACCGGCTGACTGCGGGCCACGCGCGCGCCGTGCTGGAAAAGGCCGGACACCGGGCCGAGATCTTCGATTCGAGCCCGAAAGCGCTGGAAGCCATTCGGGAACAACGCCCCGATGCGGTGCTGACCGACGTGATGATGCCGGAGCTGGACGGCATGGAACTGACGCAGACGCTGCGCGAGGATTCCTCCTTCGACGACATGCGGATCTTCGTCTTCTCGGGCAAGGCCTTCGAATACGATCGCATGCGGGCCATGGAACTGGGCGCGGATGCCTATATCCTGAAGCCCATCAAGGCCGACAGCTTCCTGGCGACGGTTGATCGCATTCTGGGCGACAAGGTCGAGGTGAAGTTCTGGGGCGTCCGCGGCACCCTGCCGAAGCCCGGTCCGGACTCCCTGCGCTACGGCGGCAATACATCGTGCGTGACACTGTCGTTCCCGCGCGGCCAGTTCTTCATCTTCGATGCGGGCAGCGGCATCCGCGATGTCGGCAACGCCCTGATGGCCGGCGGCACGGCCCGGACCGAGGGCAAGATCTTCATCTCCCACCCCCACTGGGACCACATCAACGCGCTGCCGTTCTTCGCGCCGCTTTTCGTGCCCGGCAACGACTATGAAGTGCTCGGACCGACACATGGCTCGATGGGGATCGAGAAGCTGGTCTCGGAGCAGATGAGCGGGGCCTATTTCCCGATCACGGTGCGCGAGTTCGGCGCGCGGGTGACCTATCGCGATCTGCGCGAGGACACCTATGACGTCGCGGGCCTGAAGGTCACGACGATGCTGCTCTCCCATCCCGGCTACTGCCTGGGCTACCGGGTCGACTATGGCGGGCGGTCCTTCTGCTACATCACCGACAATGAGATGTTCCTGCCCGATTCCGACTTTCATTCCGAAACCTACATGGACAATCTGGCGGACTTCGTGCGCGGCACCGACATGCTGGTCACCGACAGCACCTACACCGACGAGGAGTACCGCTCGAAGGTCGGCTGGGGCCATTCGTGCCTCAGCCAGGTCGTCGAACTGGCCTGCAAGGCCGAGGTGAAGGGCCTGTACCTGTTCCACCACGATCCGGACCAGAACGACGATGCGATCGACGCCAAGCTGGCCGTCGCCCGCATGATGATCGAACGCAAGGGGGCCGATGTGGTCTGCCATGCGCCCGCGGAAACAGACGCGGTATTGCTGTAATGGACCTGTCAGGCTGGATCGACGGCTGGGCGGCCCAGACCCCGGACAAGGCGGCGATCCGGCACGAGGACGGCACGCTGACCTACGCCGCGCTTGCCGGCGACATCCAGGCGATGGCCGCAACGCTGGAGCGGGATCTGGGCATCCGGTCGGGCGACCGCGTCGCCCATCTGGGCGAGAATTCGGTCGCGCAGCTGACGCTGTTCTTCGCCTGCGCGCGGCTCGGCGCGATCCTCGTGACGCTGAACTGGCGGCTGGCCCCGCCCGAGCATCTGTTCCAGTTGAAGGACGCTGCACCGAAGGCGCTGTTCTGCGACCGGCTGTTCTTCGATCACGTTGGCCAGATCCGGGACCAGCTCCCCGGCATGCGGTTCATCGGCATCGACGGAACGGCCGTGGGCTGGGAAACGCTCCCGCCGGGTGCCGGTACGCCTGAGGCACCCTCTCCCGGTTATGACGCGCCGGTGTTGCTGGTCTACACGTCCGGCACCACGGGCACGCCCAAGGGGGCTGTCCTGACTCAGGCGAACGTGTTCTGGAACGCCGTCAACAGCGCCCACGCGCACGACATGACCAGCGCCGACGTGATCCTGGGCAACCTGCCGCTGTTTCATGTCGGCGGCCTGAACAATCAGCTCACCCCGGCGCTGCATTGCGGGGCCACCGTGCTGCTGCACCCCCGGTTCGATCCGGGTGTGACCCTGGCCGCCATCGAGCGCGACCGGCCGACATTGGGCCTTGCGGTGCCGGCGATGATGCAGGCCCTGACCGAGCACCCCGACTGGGCGACCACCGATATCTCGTCGCTGCGGCTGATCATGGCCGGATCGACCACGGTGCCGACCGCCCTGATCCAGCGCTTTCACGACCGCAAGGTGCCCGTCGGGCAGATCTACGGCTCGACCGAGACCTGTCCGATCTCCGTCGTGTTGCGCGCACCGGACGCCATCAATCACGTCGGCTCCTGCGGCAAGCCCGCGATCCACGTCCGGGCACGGATCGTCGATCGCGAAGGCCGCGACCTGCCGCCCGGCGAGACCGGCGAGCTGCTGGTGCGCGGACCCAATGTCTTCGCCGGATACTGGCAGAACGAGGCCGCAACCGAAGCCGCCTTCGACGGCGACTGGTTTCGCACCGGGGATATCGCGCGCGTCGATGCGGACGGTTTCACCTTCATCGAGGACCGCGCGAAGGATGTCATCATCTCCGGCGGCGAGAACATCTATCCCGCCGAGCTTGAGCAGATCCTGATCGCCCATGCGGACCTGGCCGAAGTTGCCGTCGTCGGCCGGCCCGATCCGCGCTGGGACGAGGTGCCGGTGATCGTCGCCGTGCCGCGCGCGGGCGAGACGGTCGACGAGGCCGCCCTGCTGGGCCTGTTCCATGACCGCCTGGCCCGCTTCAAGCATCCGAAGGGGGTCGTCGTCATGGACGCCCTGCCGCGCAATGCGCTGGGCAAGGTGCTGAAGTTCGAACTGAGAGAGATGCTGAAAGGAAGCTGACCCATGTGCGCTGACCGCCCGATGGCCGTGCCGACCAAGCAACTGGAGACCGACCGCGTGGTGGTGACCGAGTGGCGCTTCGCCCCCGGCGCGCATACCGGCTGGCACCGCCATGAGATGGACTATGTCGTGGTTCCCGGCACGACCGGCGAACTGACCATCGAAACCTCCGAGGGCCTGTCGAAGGCGCCGCTGACCGCCGGTGTTTCCTACAACCGCGGCGAAGGCGTCGAGCACGACGTCATCAATGACAATGATTTCGAGTTCGTCTTCGTCGAGGTGGAGTTGACATAGCCGCCGCAGGAGATCAGGATACCGCCCGGAATATCTGATGTTCTGGGAGGAACCATCATGCGGGACTACAAGCATATCGAAGTCACACCGATCACCGGCATTCTGGGTGCCGAGATCGCGGGCGTGGATCTGACGCAGACCGTCTCCGACGCAGCACTGATGGAGATCGAACAGGCGTTCGGCGATCATGCTGTCATCGTCTTTCGCGATCAGGCCATGGGCTTCGAGGATCAGAAGCGGTTCACACGCATGTTCGGGGAATTCGGCTTCGAACCCTATGTGAAGACCATGCCCGACCACCCCGAGATCATCGAGGTGATAAAGGAAGCCAGCGAGTCCGGCATGCTGAACTTCGGCGGCAACTGGCATTCGGACTGGAGCTTTCAGGAGGCCCCGCCCCGCGCCACCATCCTGCACGCCAAGGACATCCCGCCCTATGGCGGCGATACGGCGTTCGCCAACATGTACGCGGCCTACGAAACCCTGTCGCAGGGCATGCGCGACATGCTGGACGGGCTGAACGTGGTTCATTCGGCGCGCCGTCCCTACGGCACCGAGGCCAAGCTGTTCGGCCGGGAGAAGCGGGCCATGACCATCATCAACTCCGAGGAAGCCCACGCCGAGCAGGTGCACCCGGCCGTCCGCACGGTGCCGGAGACGGGCCGGAAGGCGCTGTTCATCAACCCGGTCTACGCCATCCGGTTCGAGAACATGACCGAGCGGGAGAGCCGGCCGCTGCTCGATTTCCTGAATACCCATGCTACCCGCATCGAACTCACCTGCCGGGTGCGCTGGCAGGTGAACACGCTGGTCATGTGGGACAACCGCTGCGTCCAGCACAATGCGATGAACGATTACGACGGCTTCCGGCGCCAGCTCCACCGCACGACGGTTGCGGGCGAACGGCCCTATCTGGCCGAACGCGGCGGCAATGGCGGTATGGCGCGCAGCCCGGCGGAAGCGGCGGCGGGCTGAGAATCTGTCACGCGAATCGGAACCGAATCGATTCGCGCGATCTGCCCGCCTGTTCGGCCAAGGTTCCGGTCTGTTCCGCAAAACAGAGTCAAGTCTGTTCTCTTTTGCTGCGGCATAGCGGGACGCCGAACACGTTCCGTTCCGGTTTACGCGCGCCAGCTGCGACAGCGACAAACCGGCGCGTTCGTGTCGGATGACGGCCTTCCCATATGCACGCCATGGAAAAACGACAGCACTGGCTGAAACCGGCCATCATCGCAGGGCTCGCCACGCTGGCGGTCGCACTGGCAGGCGGCGCGGCGACGACCATGGGCCCCTGGTATGACGCCCTGACCAAACCCGAGCTGCAACCGCCGGGCTGGGTCTTCGGCCCGGCCTGGACCACGATCTATATCCTGACCGCCATTTCGGCGACGCTGGCGTGGGTGGCGACCGAAGCCGGGGCGGCGCGGCGGAACCTGCTGTTGCTGTTCATTGCGAACGGCATCCTGAACGCCGCCTGGACGCCCCTGTTCTTCGCGCTGCAACAGCCGGCCCTGGCACTGGTCGACATCGGCCTGCTGTGGCTCACCATTGCGGCACTGATCGCGATCATCTGGCCGCGCCGGAAACTGGCGGCGGTCCTGCTGTTTCCCTACCTCGCGTGGGTCAGTTTCGCGACCTATCTGAACGCCAGCATCGTCGCGCTGAACTGACGGTCAGGTGCCGTCCGGCCCCTTGAAGTTGAAAGCCTTGCGCATTTCACGATTGTAGATGCGGTCGACCGCCTCTGCCGGTGAGGGCCGGGCGTTACCCTTTCAGGTGAAGGCGTCCGGCATGGATTCCTTCTTCTGGCGGATGAAGTCCTGAAGCTGTGCGTCGATGGCTTCATCCAGCGGCGGGGCCTGATAGTCGGACAGCCACTTGCGCACCATCTCGTTGGCGCGATCCTCGATCCGCTTCTCGCCTTCGGCCAGCCACTGTTCGTACGAATTGTTATCCGTCAGCGGCGACCGGTAGAAGGCCGTCTGGAAATTGTCCTGCGTGTGCTGGCAGCCGAGATAGTGGCTGCCGGGTCCGACTTCGCGCATGGCGCTGAGGGCCTGGCCGTTCTCGCTCAGGTCATAGCCCTGGCTGAAGCGCTGCAGCATCGCGAGCTGGTCGCAGTCCATCACGAACTTCTCATAGGACGACACCAGCCCGCCTTCCAGCCAGCCGGCGGCATGCAGCACGAAGTTGACGCCCGCCATCAGGGTCGGGTTCAGCGTCGCCATCGTCTCGTAGGCCGCCTGCGCGTCCGGCGTCTTCGACCCGCACAGGCCGCCGCCGGAACGGAACGGCACGCCCAGCCGGCGCGCCAGATGCGCCGCGCCATAGAGCACCAGCGCGGGTTCCGGCGTGCCGAAGGTGGGCGCACCCGACTGCATGGAGATTGAGCTGGCAAAGCTGCCGAAGACCACCGGCGCGCCGGGCCTGCAGAGCTGCGCGAAGGCCATGCCGGCCATCGCCTCGGCCAGCGTCTGGGTCAGCACGCCTGCGGGCGTCACCGGGGCCATCGCGCCCGACAGGATGAACGGGCTGATCACGGTGGCCTGCCCGGCACGGGCGTAGACCTTCAGCGCACCCAGCATGGTCTCGTCGAAGACCATCGGCGAGTTGGCATTGATCAGGTTGATCAGCACGCAGTTGTTGTCGACAAAATCGTCACCGAAGACGATCTTCGCCATGGCGACGGAATCTGCCGCGCGTTCCGGATGCGTGACCGACCCCATGAACGGCTTGTCGGAATATTTGATGTGGCTGTAGACCATGTCCAGGTGACGCTTGTTCACCGGCACATCGACAGGTTCGCAGACCGTGCCGCCGGAATGGTGCATGGCGGGGGCCATGTAGGCCAGCTTCACGAAGTTCCGGAAATCCTCGATCGTGGCATAGCGGCGCTCGCCATCCAGGTCCCGCACGAATGGCGGGCCATAGACGGGTGCAAAGACCGTGTTGTTGCCGCCGATCTCGACGGACCGGGCCGGATTGCGGGCGTGCTGGGTGAACTGCGACGGAGCGGTCCTGATCAGGTCGCGGCAGAGGCCCTTCGGGAACCGCACACGCTCGCCCTGAACGTCCGCCCCGGCATCGCGCCACATCTGCAGCGCCTCTTCATCCTCCCGGAACTCGATCCCGATCTCTTCCAGCACCAGATCGGCGTTGGTCTCGATCAGTTCCGCGCCCTCGTCCGTCAGCACCTCGAAGGGCTTCATGCTGCGCTGGATGAAGCCATAGCTTTCCATACCGCCGCCGCGCCGCGCATCCCGGCGTGCTTCGGCACCGCCACCCGCCCGGCGTCCGCGCCGGCGTCCCGAACCCTGCTCTGTCTCGTCGCCCATGTTCCTGTTCTCCCGAAGCGACCCATCTTGCCCACCAGATAAGGCCACGCCGCCCGGCCCCGCTTGTCCGGGTGCGTCATCGGCAGGACGCGCCCGGAACAGGCGTACATACCGGCGGCGAGCCCGCATGCGTCGCATTTGCGTCGCGCGCTGGTCGCTTTCGGTCAATCCAGCGTGCTGCAAACTCTGTCATAAGCTGAAGGAAGGTGGATCGACCGCCGATCGTGCGTTTCGCACGCGTCCTCATGGGAAGGATCATTCCATGGCCGATGAAGAAGATATCGTTCTGTCCGAACTGGACGATGCCGAGCTTGTCCAGCAGATGATGGACGACCTTTACGACGGCCTGAAGGAAGAGATCGAGGAAGCCGTCAACATCCTGCTGGAGCGCGGCTGGGAACCCTATGACATCCTGACCAAGGCCCTGGTCGAGGGAATGCGCATCGTCGGGATCGACTTTCGCGACGGCATCCTGTTCGTGCCCGAGGTCCTGCTGTCGGCCAACGCGATGAAGGCGGGCATGGCCATCCTGCGGCCGCTGCTGATCGAGACCGGCGCGCCGAAGATGGGCCGCGTCGTCATCGGCACCGTCAAGGGCGACATCCACGACATCGGCAAGAATCTGGTCGGCATGATGCTGGAAGGAGCGGGCTTCGAGGTCTTCGATCTGGGCATCAACAACCCGGTCGAGAACTATCTGGAAGCCATGGAAGAGCACCAGCCCGACATCCTGGGCATGTCCGCGCTGCTGACCACGACCATGCCGTACATGAAGGTCGTGATCGACACCATGAAGGAAAAGAACATCCGCGACGACTACGTCGTGCTGGTCGGCGGCGCACCCCTGAACGAGGAGTTCGCCGACGCCATCGGTGCCGATGCCTACTGCCGCGATGCGGCGGTGGCCGTCGAGACCGCCAAGGACTACATGCTACGCCGCCACAATCAACGAGCAGCGAGCTGAAACAGGGTTCCGGCAGAGAACAAACACGATTTGGGGGACGGTGAGCGGTGTCCCGACATGACGCCGCGTCTGACCACAGTAGTGTCCCGGAGACGACCATGCCTGATACATCGACATACAGCCGGAGGCCGGATCTGACCGATGCCGCCGGCGAACGCACCCTGATCATCGCCTGCGGCGCGCTGGCCCGCGAGATCGGCACCCTGATGGGCCAGACCGCCATGGGCAGCGTCGCCCTGAAGTGCCTGCCCGCGCAGTTGCACAACACGCCGGACCGGATTCCTGATGCCGTGCGCGAGGCGGTGCTGGCCGCGCGCGAAACCTATGCCCGCGTTCTGGTCGGATATGCCGACTGCGGCACCGGTGGCCGACTGGATCGCGTCTGCCAGGAACTGGGCGTCGAACGGATCGAGGGGCCGCACTGCTATTCCTTCTTCAGCGGCAACGACGCCTTTCTGGCCAGGGCCGACGAGGAGTTCACCAGCTTCTACCTGACCGACTTTCTGGCCCGTCAGTTCGACAGCATGGTGATCAGGTCCCTGGGCCTGGATCGCCACCCGGAACTGCGCGACGCCTATTTCGGCCATTACGAGAAGCTGGTCTATCTGGCGCAGACGGACGATGACGTGCTGACGGCCAGGGCCGAGGCCGCAGCCGAACGACTGGGGCTGGCGTTCGAGCGCCGCCGCGTCGGGTTCGGCGACCTGACCGCCTTCGTCGAGAAGGCGAGCGAGCCCCTCCCCCTGTCGTCATAACACAGGTGCGACATCTGACCGTCGCACCTGAAACAGAACCCCAAACCCCTTGGAAACCAACGGATTCCGCGACGTCGTTTTTGTCGCGGAAGCGACTCCGCCTGGTCGCGCCCAAGCCATCCGCGTCGCGGGGCCATGCCCATATTGGTGACAGGCAACGAGGTGATGATGGCTCAGAAGATTGTCGTTTACTGGCGGGATATCCCGGCGCAGGTGATCGTGAAAGCGGGCAGGAAGCGCGCGACGGTCGAACTGCCCGAACGTTTCATCCAGGCCATCGATCGTACGGCGATGAAGCTGGGGGCGAAGGATTCCGACGCCTATCTGGCGGAATGGCGGCGCGGCGAACCGGAGACCGTCGACGGCGATCTTGAGGCGCTGGCCGGCCAGTTCGCGGCGCAACTGGAAACCGAATTCCCGCAGGAACGCATCAACGCAATGGTAACGAATGGAGGCAGGGCCGATGGATAACGTGATCCGGATGGGCGGCACCCCGCGCATTGGCGCATCCATAGAAGCCACACCGGCCCAGATCCTGGACAAGGTCGACCTGGCCGGTCTGTTTCCGGTGAACACACGTGTCTACATCACCGACCTGGGTTCCGACGACAATGACCGGCTGGTCAGGGCCGCGCGCAAGCTGCAGGACTGCGGCTATGTCGCCGTCCCGCATCTGGCGGCACGCCGCTTCGAGAGCTGGAGCGCGTTCGAAAGCCGCCTGAAAGCCTTCGCGAACGAGGCCGGCACCACCGAGGCGCTGGCGATCGCAGGCAGCCCGGACCGCCAGATGGGACCGATCGCCGCCTCGATCGAACTGCTGGAGAGCGGCTGGTTCGACCGGCTGGGATTCACCCGCATCGGTGTCGCCGGACACCCCGAAGGCAGCCCCGACATCCCGACGGAAGCCCTGGATCTCGCGATCCGGCAGAAGAACGCCTTCGCGAAGCAGACCGACGCGGAGATCTATCTTGTGACGCAGTTCGGCTTCGACGCCGACAGCTTCATCGCCTGGGCCGAGCGTATCACGGCGGCGGGCAACACGCTGCCGATCCACCTGGGCGTGGCCGGTCCGGCGAAGATCATGACCCTTTTGAAATATGCCGCAGCCTGCGGTGTCGGAGAGTCGCTGAACTTCCTGAAGAAGCGCGCCGGTGCCGTCACCGCCCTGGCCACCGGGCACTCGCCGGAATCGACCGTGCGGCCGCTTGAGGCCTACTGGGCGTTCAACCCGTCGGGTCCGATCCGGCAGATGCACGTCTTCCCGTTCGGCGGCCTGAAGAGGACGTCGGAATGGCTCTACGAACGCGGCTCCTGGGTGAGCGGCGTCGAAGGTTTCGCCGACACACAGCCCATCCACGCCGAAGCCTGACCGGTCGGCCACTCCAGCGAAAGCGCATCCCATGACCCGCACCGTCCTGTCGTCCGCGACCCGTGAAATCATCATCGGGTTCGACCAGCCCTTCTGCGTGATCGGCGAGCGCATCAACCCCACCGGTCGCAAGCTGCTGGCCGCCGAAATGAAGGACGGCGACTACAGCCGGGTGGAGAAGGACGCGCTGGCGCAGGCCGCGGCAGGCGCGACCATGCTGGACGTGAACGCGGGCATTCCGCTCGCCGACGAGCCCCGCATCCTGGCCGAGAGCATTCAGCTTGTGCAGTCGCTGACGGATCTGCCGCTGTCGATCGATTCCTCGATCATCGAGGCGCTGGAAGCCGGCCTGTCCGTCTATCAGGGCAAGCCGCTGGTCAATTCGGTCACCGGCGAGGACGAGTCGCTGGAACGCGTGCTGCCGCTGATCCGGAAATACGGTGCCGCGGTCGTCGCGATCTCCAACGACGAGACCGGGATCTCGACCGATCCGGATGTGCGCTATGCGGTGGCGAAGAAGATCGTCGAGCGGGCGCAGGATCACGGCATCCCCGTATCGGATGTTGTGGTCGATCCGCTGGTGATGCCGGTCGGGGCCATGAACGATGCGGGCAAACAGGTCTTCGCCCTGCTGCGCCGTCTGCGCGAGGAACTGAAGGTCAACACGACGTGCGGCGCATCGAACATCAGCTTCGGCCTGCCGAACCGCCGCGTCATGAACGGTCATTTCCTGTCAATGGCCGCGGCCGCCGGCATGACCTCCGCGATCATGAACCCGCTGCATGCGGAAGACATGAACGCCGTGCGGGCAGCCAATGTGCTGCTGGGCCACGATCCCGACTGCCGCGTCTGGCTGCAGGCCAACCGGGAACCGGCACCCGAGGGTGCTGAAGGCGGCGGCGAAGGCCGGCGCGGTCGCGGAGAACGCCGCCGCAGACGCTCGTCCGGATCGGATGCCGCCTGAAGCCATCCGGTCTCCGATCCCGGATTGACGGGGCGATTCAACGAAGGGCCGGGACCGGTGCAACTGTCGGTGCCGGGGGCGCAGGGCAGGCACCGGTCATGCCTGTTTCTCGATCGTGTTCATGGCTGCAATGGCGTTCAGGAACGATTGCGTCAGCAGCCGGATGATGCCGGGATCGCCCTTGCCCATGCCGGCTTCCTCCAGAACGGTCCGGCGCAAGTCGATGAAGCCCCGACGGGTGCGTGGCGGCAGTGATTCCTCGCGCAGGTACGCCATCGACCAGGCACCGAACAGCTGCTCCTCGACCGAAATGTCCTCGATCAGCACCAGATCCTTGTGCCGGGTGTCGCTGAGAATCGTGTCGTAGAGTTCGCCCACCGCATCATCGGGGCCTTCCAGCACCTGCAGAAAGCATCCGCTGCCGAAAAGCAGCAGGCCGGAAATATCGTTTCGGGCGTTGTTCTGCTGGGATACGCTCAGAATGTCGAAAAGAATATCATCGTCCACATCGCCGACCGCGGTGGACATGTACATGAGACGTCTGTGTGGCAAGTTTCTCTCCCCACGTTTCTTGATTGATCTCTTCTGACGCAAATGGCTCCGGCGCCAGCGGTTGCAAGTCTCGCACGTGTATCTGGTTTCCCGCCTCTTTCAATCAGACAGCGCCGTGCGCGCGTTGTCGAGGAAACTTTGTGCCACGAAGTAAATGACCTGAGACGGATCGGTCTGTCCGGCATCGGTCAGGATCGTCCGGCGCAGATGCCTGAAGCCGGCTGCATCGCGCCAGCGTCCGTCTCCGCGCGCGCCGTTTCGCGCCCGCGCCTGTGACAGCAGACCGTCGCGTGCGGCACCGTCAAAGAGCCCGGTTGCGGACGAAAGATAGACACGACGCCTGACCGGCACGCAGATCGCTCCATTCTGACTATCAGAGCGGGTATTCTGCACGCGGTCCGTCGGTTGCGTCCACAGCACATGTTAATCGGTCGGAATTTCCCGCTGGAGCGCCGCACGCATCCTGCGCGACCAGAGCGTTGCCAGCAGACCGGCAAACGATGTGCCGAACATGATGGACAACAGGGTCACGGGCGCATCCGTCGCTTCCATCAGCGCCCCGGTGACCAGGGTCAGCCCGGCACCGGCACCGACGATCAGCGCCCCGTTCACGCCCGCGGCCGTGCCTGCCAGATCGGGACGCACCGACAGCGCGCCCGCATAGGCGCTGGGCACGGTCAGCCCGTTGCCCAGGCCGACGAAGATCGTCGCGCCGAAGTAGGTGGCGATGTGCAGATGCCCCGACAGCAGGATCACCAGCCCCGTACCCAGCCCGGCGCAGGCGGCCAGCCGCCCGGCCAGCATCATGGTCGTGATGTCGAACCGTTTCGACAGGCGCGTCGACAGAAAGGTGCCGCAAACGAAACCCATGGTGATGGAACCGATGAACAGGCCCAGCGTGGCCGTGGAAATGCCGAAGGTCTCGGCGGCGACCAGCGGCGCGCCCGCCAGGAAGACATAGAACGCCCCGACCGAGGACATGGAGCACAGCGCGAACCCCCAGAACGGCGCGAGTCGCAGCAGGTCCACCGGCCTGCCCGGCGGTGCATCGCCCGGTTTCCGGTCGCGGCGCGGATAGGTCTCGCCCAGGTCGATCCAGCACAACAACAGCAGGGCCACACCCGACCCCGTGTAGAACCAGAAACTCGCCCGCCACCCGAACAGCGTATCCAGCGTGCCGCCGACCATCGGGCCGAGCATCGGCGCGACCGCCATGGACATGCTGATGAAGGCCAGCGTGCCCGCCGCCTGCCGCTCGGTCCGCGTGTCGCGCACGATGGCCATCGACATGGCGTGCCCCGCCACCATCGCCGCCTGCAGCATGCGGAATCCCAGAAAGGTCCAGATGTCGGTCGCCAGCGTGCAGCCGATGGACGCCGCGACAAAGATCCCGACCGTGCCCAGCACGACCGGGCGGCGCCCGATACGGTCCGACAGCGGCCCCACCACAAGCTGCACCACCGCGGTGACGGCCAGATAGCCCGCGATCGACAGGCTGACGGTCGCATAGGACGTGTCGAACTCGGTCGCGATGTTGGCCAGCGAGGGCAGGAACATGTTCAGCGACAGGGTCGACAGCGCCGTCATCAGGATCAGCGTCGGCAGATGCGGCGGTGACGATGCCGGGGTCATGGTGCGGGGCGCATGGCAGATGCTCGTGGAGCTTTGAGAAAAGGGAGCTGCCGGAGGCTTACGTGACAGCGCGGGGAGCGGACGCTATCGCGAAGCGGCGGTCAGTTGAAGCCACTTCGTCAGAGCGGCGCACCCTCGCCTGCCGCATGGACAGCCACGGTTCCGCCTGGTGCGGCAGGTCCTGAATTCGATATCGATCCGATCGAACGCTCTTCCTCGGCACGTCACGCCCGCCTTGTGCGGGGGCCTTCTGCGAACATACTGCGGAAACAGACGCCTGCGAGATCCACCGCAGCCCCCGGATAAACCGGGGGTGACAGACCCGGAGCAATGTCGCTTCAGTCGAGCGGCGGAACGATCTGCACCGACAGCAGACAGCGGATCGGGCGGCCGATCTGTCGGTCCGGACTGACGGCGCGTTCCACGTAAACCGCAATCTCGGGCAGCCCGTCCAGAAAGCTTTCGAACCGTTCGTCCTTCAGCGCGATATTGAAGGTCGCGGCCACACCGTCGACCAGCTTGTGATCGACGATCCGGCCACCGATGCGCGCGATCGCATCGCGGATGCGGGACATGGCATCGTCCGGCTCCAGCCGAGTCATGCAGTCGATGCGATGGATCATCCGGCGATCATGACGCCTTCGGTCGGGAATACAACGGGTTCCAGCCGAACTGGTCTTCCGCGACCGGCGTGCCGGTCTCGACCCAGTGTCTGATGCCCTGCACCACGCCGTCGAGATAATGCGCCAGGTCCGCACCGAATTCGCGTTCCAGAATCATCTGCCGCCTTGCCTCTGGCATGTCATCGGGGAACAGGGGCACGACCTCGATGGTCAGGCGGCATTGCGCATCGCCCTGCGGCATGATCCGCCATGACACCCGCGCCGTCTGGTTCGGCGCATCGCCAAGCTCAATGTCGTAGCCTTCACCCTCGATCCAACGCACGAAGTGCCGCCGATACCGTCGTCCGGAATAATAGGTGATCGAATCCCGTGCCCCCTCGCCGGGCCAGCGCTCCACCTCGGTCGACGCGCAGAACGGATGGCACAGTTTGAGGTAGCCGGGCTGGGTGAGGCGGTGCCAGAGGTCGGCGGCAGATACACGAACGCTAATGGCCACAACCGATGGCACTGCATTCCCGTGCTCAGACTGGTCGTTCAGGTTACTCATGCTTCGTACCGATCAGCAATCTGTGACATAATTGGGCAGCTTATCGGCAAGGAGATTGAAATGACAGTTACTGTGCGGATCCCGGAAGATGTCGCCGACGAACTCCGGGCGCTCGTCCGGTCCGGTGAGTTCTCGTCGGTCGAGCAGGCGCTGCGAGGTGCGATGAAGGCGCTTCGATCCGGGGACGAACCGGCAGGTCTCGCCGATATCAAGGCGAAGATCGACGCCTCCTTGGATGATCCCAGACCATCCCTTTCATCTGCAGAAGTCCGCGACCATCTGGACAATCTCTATGAGAAATTCCGGCCCAATCCTTCGGCGTGATGAAGCGTCTCGGTGTTCAATACAGGCCCGAAGCCCAGGCGAATCTCGAAAGCATCTTCATTTACGTACTTGAACGATCGGGCGATTGGCAGGTGGCAACGCGTTATGTCGACCGCATATATGCGCGCTGTGAACGTCTCGGCGAGACGCCATTGTCCGGAACAGCGCGAGATGATCTTCGAAAAGGTATTCGACTGACCGGCTTCGAACGACGGGCGGCGATAGCATTTACTTCCGATGGGGATGGGGTGGAAATCATCCGCATCCTGCACGGTGGTCGCGATGTCGAGAACCTTCGCGATGCCGGGCAGTAATGATCGCTATCGCGGCCCCACCCCTTTTATGAATCGGCAGTTCCCGGATTGTCACCTCCGGTTTATCCAGTACCCGAGGCGTCCGCTGAATCGTCGGTTGCCCCCAAACGGCGGCGGCGGAGACCCCTATGCGTTTGGTCGTTTCAATCAAATGCCGGAACGATCCAATCCAACAAATCCAGATAAGTCCTGACATCAACCACCGCGTTGATCAATTTCCGGGTCATTTTCGTCTCTAACTACCGCTTCCGGCTCTTCACGCTCGGCCTCGCACCCGGCCTGCCGGACTTGGTACGGCCACGGCTGAATCTTCCCTTGCCGCCGTCCTTCTTGCCCTTGGTCGCGCCGGGGGCGTAGGAGGCGAGCGCTTCGGCGAGGCCCTTGGGGCGGGCCATGGGGTCAGCGGCGATTTCCAGTTCGGCGCTTTCCAGATACTTGATCTGGTCGCGCAGGCGGGCGGCTTCCTCGAATTCCAGGTCGGCGGCGGCCTCGCGCATCTTCTTTTCGATGTCGGCGATCACGGCCTTCAGATCCTTGCCGGTGAGCGTCGGCACATCGTCGCCCACATCGACGGTCAGCGAGTCCTTCGCGTAGACCGACTGCATCACGTCGGAGATGTTCTTCTTCACCGACTGCGGGGTGATGCCGTGCAGTTCGTTATAGGCCTGCTGCTTGGCGCGGCGGCGTTCGGTCTCGGCCAGCGCGCGGGTCAGGCTGTCGGTCATCCTGTCGGCATAGAGGATGACGCGTCCGTCGACGTTGCGCGCCGCGCGCCCGATGGTCTGCACCAGCGAGGTCTCCGAGCGCAGGAAACCTTCCTTGTCCGCGTCCAGAATGGCGACCAGCCCGCATTCGGGAATGTCCAGCCCCTCGCGCAGCAGGTTAATGCCGATCAGCACGTCGAACACGCCGAGGCGCAGGTCGCGGATGATCTCGATCCGCTCCAGCGTGTCGATGTCCGAATGCAGGTAGCGCACCTTGATCCCGTTCTCGTGCAGATATTCGGTCAGGTCCTCGGCCATCTTCTTTGTCAGCGTGGTGACCAGCACGCGCATGCCCTTCGCCGTGACCTCGCGGATTTCCGACATCAGGTCGTCCACCTGATCGGCGACGGGGCGGATGAAGGTCGGCGGATCGACCAGGCCGGTGGGGCGGATGACCTGTTCGACGATGACGCCTTCGGTGCGTTCCAGCTCCCAGCCGCCGGGCGTCGCCGAGACATAGACCGTCTGCGGGCGCATGGCGTTCCATTCGTCGAACTTCAGCGGCCGGTTGTCGACGCAGGACGGCAGGCGGAACCCGAATTCCGACAGGGTCCACTTGCGGCGGAAGTCGCCCCGGAACATGCCGCCGATCTGCGGCACGGTGACGTGGCTTTCGTCCACGAACAGCATCGCGTTCTCGGGCAGATATTCGAACAGGGTCGGCGGCGGCGCGCCGGGCGGGCGGCCCGTCAGATAGCGGGAATAGTTCTCGATCCCCGCGCAGGAACCGGTCGCCTGCATCATCTCCAGGTCGAAGATTGTGCGCTGTTCCAGCCGCTGCGCCTCCAGCAGCTTGCCCTCGGCGTGCAGCTGTTCCAGCCGCACCTTCAGTTCGGCCTGGATGTGCTTGGCCGCCTGCTGCAGGGTCGGGCGCGGGGTGACATAGTGGCTGTTGGCGTAGAGCTTGATCTGCTCCATGTCGCCGGTCTTCGAGCCGGTGAGCGGATCGAACTCGACGATGGATTCCAGCTCGTCGCCGAACAGCGAGAAGCGCCAGGCGCGGTCTTCCTGATGGCTGGGATGCACCTCCACCGTGTCGCCGCGCACCCGGAAGGCGCCGCGCTCGAACGCCTGATCGTTGCGGCGGTACTGCAGTTCCACCAGCCGCTGCAGCAGCCCGCGCTGATCGATGCGCTGGCCCTGTTTCAGTACCATGGTCATGTCGGAATAGGTCTCGACCGAGCCGATGCCGTAGATGCAACTGACCGAGGCCACGACGATCACGTCGTCACGCTCCAGCAGCGAGCGCGTCGCCGAGTGGCGCATCCGGTCGATCTGTTCGTTGATCGAGGCGTCCTTCTCGATATAGGTGTCCGTGCGCGGCACGTAGGCTTCGGGCTGATAATAGTCGTAATAGCTGACGAAATATTCGACCGCATTGTCGGGGAAGAAAGACTTCATCTCCCCGTAGAGCTGCGCCGCCAGCGTCTTGTTCGGCGCCAGGATCAGCGACGGGCGCTGGACCTCCTGAATCACATGCGCGACCGAGAAGGTCTTGCCCGAGCCGGTGACGCCCAGCAGCACCTGATCCCGGTCGCCGGCCTGCGTGCCCGCGATCAGTTCGGCAATGGCCTGCGGCTGGTCGCCGGCGGGTTCGAAGTCCGACGCGATGGTCAGCCGCCGGCCGCCCTCCAGCTTCTCCGGCCGCTCGGGCCGTTCCGGCAGCCACGTCGGTGCCTCAGCCTCCTGCAGCGCACGCTGGAAGCCACTGTCGATCTGTTTCTGTGATGTCGCCATGGGCGCTAATATGGGCCAGCGCGCGGGTCAGGTGAAGGGCCTCTGTGCGGTTTTTGTTCGCTTTGGTGAAGGTCTGTCAGAAACCGATCCGGTCACGCCACTGGATCCAGTCGATGAGCCCCCTGTCGCCGACGACCTGCAGACGATCCATCGGTGCCTGTTCACAGAAAATCACGGCGTTGAGAGAAGCATGACGCGCGTTCGGTACAATCAGCCCGTCGAAACCAAGGAAATGTGCCGCTTCCGCGATTCGCTGGCTGAGAATATATTCTTCGCCTCGATTGGAATATGCGAGGTCGCCATAGCGACTGGCGTCCATCCCGATGGCCTTGAGAGACGGCAAGTCCACAAACTCAAGCGCCTGACTCATTACCGCCTGTAGCTCGTACAGCCGGTACCTGATCTTTGACGGCGGGATTGGTTGTCCGCGGGCCGAGTGGTACCGCATCTCGGCAACCGCGCCCGCGTCGCTGAGAGAGGTGTACAGGACGTCGAAACTACCGTCGTCCCAGCGGCCACGTCCGCGACCGCAGTTCAAGGGATCTCGTCCGTCCCGTGTCGCGCGCCAAACCGGACCATCCCACGAAACCGGTTGCAGAGCCTCCAGCGCGTCCAGCAGATCGGCGTCCCGGGCTTCTTTCATCGTCAGACGTAGGCTTCCGAATCGAGACGATTGATGATGGCCAGCACTTCCTCTGTCTCGCCCCGATTGATCAGGTCGATGGCGCGTCGGTCTTCCAATTGAGGATGGCGTGCCAACAGCCAAGATCTGACTTCATCAGAACTGTAGTAACTGTCCAATCGCCGAACGACATAGTGAAGATCGGCCAGAACCATCTCAGCACTTGGCTGAGGCAGGCTGCTGCCATTCTCCCATCGCGATACCGTGGCCTTCGACACATCAACAATGTTCGCCACATCGGTTCCTTTTAAACCTCCAAGTTCTCGAAGGTCTCTGATGTATTGCATCGTTACACTCGGATTCGCGTTCATTTTTCTGATCTTCCCAGTTTCACACCCGCAAATCTATCAGCATAAAACGCCCTGCTTCTCCCGAAATCTTTCGTTACGCGCACCTCCAACTCCTGCAAGGACCGCTCGGCCTCAGTGATCCGTTTTGCTGCTTTAGCAAATTTTCTATCAAGCTTCTCGGAACCTGAATCAATCTTTGCGATCTGAATTGCCAAAGACTTAGACCGACTCATCCTCTGACTCAAAAAATGGCTGGGCCTATGTAAATCCGGGACCGAATTGATCTCGTCAATTTGAAGTCTTCTAGATCTAACTGCGTGGATTTTAGGTGCCTGTTCCATATCGCTAAAACCGCTTGCACAGCAGTCACGCCCGCAAGATACAAGTCTCCGCAGGCGAGGGTTCGAGCCAATCAACTGAAACTCTTGTCGGGTCAAAGTTCCATCGATGCCGAAGACTGGGATTCGGACCGGCGGCCCGCTGTCTTGAGGAGATCGGTTCTTGGGAACTTTGTCCCAGCTGCCAACGTCAAACCTGCCCGATGCCACCAAGCCACGCGAGACGGCCGACACCGCACCGAAATACATTGCGCTTTCCGCAGCCAATCCATCTACATAATCCGCAATCATTCCCCGTCTCAGAGAGTGCAATAGCAAGAGGTTCCAGATGAAATTCTGAATTGCCGCAGGCGTGGCATCGGAACCAAAACCAGCCGCTCGAATCCAGAGATTATCGAAGGGAATATTCTTCAATCCCAGCTTTATGGCCTCTCGCTCTTCGGACACCTTAAGAACCGTATGCTGCAAAATGAGGCAATAATCGACAGCTACGTAACTACCACCGATCCGGTCCAGGGCTGTCCTCAATTCTCCACACAACGCCCGATCAAGATCGAAAACAGGAGTGTTCAGCCCTCCTTTCAGCACATGACTGGGCGCAATGACGCGCTGATATCCATGCTCCACAGCATACTCGGCAATGGCATCAACCAGTGCAGTTCTGTCAGAAGCGCTCATGGTCGAAACGGACAGGACACCAACTTCTGGTGCCCACGGCGCGTTGCGTAACCTTTTCGACACTTTGCCGACAGAGCTGATCTCCGCGACATTGGTATCGAGGATGAGCCTGCCGCCGAGATTGCGAATGTCCTGAATCAGGTTCTTCTGCTCAAGAGCCGCGCTCGCGTCGATCACGACATTCTCAGCGGGGAGCCCCACCTGAGCGATCACGTTCTGCAACTGAACGTGATGCAATCTGCCAACTCGCCAAATGTCGATGACCGGCGTTGTCTTGGCATTTACACCACGAAGTGGGATGACATCGGCCATACCTGAACCTCATATCTGTTTCATGGAAATTTATAATGAAACAGATATGGAATGCAAATGAAAAATGCTCAACCTCGCAAGGCCCTAACCATAAGCTTGACGCTCCTGCGCTATCTCCGCTCGACCAGCGGGAAACAGTAGCTTTCGAAACAGAAATGATGTTGGCGACGTCGGTGCCACAAAGGTCGCCGATCACCCTCAATTCGTCGATGAAGTGGGCTGCAACACCCATGGCAACGCTCCACGAAAGATCTGGATGGTTCCAATATAGTTTCATTGTGATTGACTGTGAAACCAAATTGATGCCAAAGCGCTGAGCATCAGATTTCCGCGTAGATTTCCAGCAGATTGCCTTCGGGGTCGCGGAAGAAGATCGTGCGGTGGTTCCAGGCGGGCAGGTCCGTTGGGCCGCGCAGGATTTCGGCACCGGCGGCAACCAGTTCGGCGTGACAGGCATCGATGGCCGATGGCGGGACGCGGAAGGCCAGTTGCACCGAGGCCGAACCCGCGACTGCCGGGCCATCCTCCCACGCCGGGCCGGGGCCGCGCGGGCGCAGTGTCAGCAAGGTCGCGCCGGTGCGAAAACAGATCCAGGTTTCCGATTCATGTTCGACCGGAAAGCCCATCACGTCCGCGTAGAAGCGACGGGTCTCGTCCAGCCGTTCGCACAGCAGCACGGCATAATCCAGATTGTGGATGTCCTTCAGCCCCATGGTCGGGCGCTACAGCGCGACCCGGCAGGGCGGGACCGGCAGACCGGCGACACCGATGCTGGTGACGAAGACACTGCCGCAGTTGGGGCGCGGCCCCTCGCCGGAGCCGGTGACCACATACAGGTCGCGCAGCCCCTCGCCGCCGAAGGCCACGCTGGTCACCATGGGCAGGGGCACCTCGTGCTTGGCCTGCAGGGTGCCGTCGGGTGCGAAGACGGCGACATGATCGCCGAATGCTGCGGCCACAACGACCGAGCCGTCTTCGGCCACGCACAGTCCGTCCGGGTGGCCGTCGGTGAAGGTCGCGAAGGTCTCCCACGGACCGACCTTGCCGTCATCGACCGGATAGACCCGCACGATGTTGGCGCGCGCGTCCGAGTGATAGAGCCGGCTGCCGTCCGGCGAGAACGCCATGCCGTTGGTCAGGATGATGCCGTCCGAGACCGTGCGCACCGACCCGTCCAGATCGATGACGTGCAGGTGGCCCGGCTTTTCCTCGTCGCCGCTGAAGACCTGAAACCCCAGCGATCCGACATAGAGCCGACCCGCCGCGTCGGTGGTGAAATCGTTGAAGCCGATGGCCGTGTCGGTGACATCCTTGTCCAGCATCACCTTCGAGCCTTCGCCGTCGAAACTCTTCCAGCATATGTTGCGCCCGCCGACGACGATGCCGCCGTCCGCGTGGTGCACCATGCCGCCGATGCCCTTGCGATGTTCCAGCACGGTCGAGACCGTGCCGTCGGCGGCGAGCGCATAGACCCCGCCGTTCGTCACGTCGCTGAACAGCAGGCCCCGCTCCTCGTCCCACAGCGGTCCTTCGATCAGCCCGTATCCCGTCGCGCGTTCCTGCATCTGACTCTCCTCCCCAGAGATGTCCCAAATCTAGCGGCGCATGGTTCTCAGCCGGGGGTCGGTCGCGTCGCGCAAGCCGTCGCCCAGCAGGTTGAAGCCCAGCACCGCGATCACGATACACACGCCGGGCCAGATCGCCAGTTGCGGTGCGATGAACAGCAGCGTCTGCGCTTCCGACAGCATTCGCCCCCAGGACGGGATCGGCGGCTGCACGCCCAGTCCCAGATAACTCAGCGCGGCCTCGGCCAGAATGGCGATGGCGAATTCGATGGTGATCTGGACAACCAGAATCGCCGCCACGTTGGGCCCGACATGGCGCCAGGTGATGCGGAAGGTGGACAGGCCCATCGCCCGCGCGGCGGTGACATAGTCGCGGACCCAGATCTGGTTCGCCGCCGCCCGGCCCAGCCGCGCGAAGACAGGCACATTGATGAAGGCGATGGCCAGTACGGCATTGGTCAGCGACGGGCCGTAGATCGCGGCCAGCATGATGGCGAACAGCAGCGCGGGAAAGGCAAACGCCAGATCGGCGCAGCGCATCACCAGTTCTTCCAGCATCCCGCCCCGCGCCGCCGCCAGCAGACCCAGCGCCGCGCCCACGCTGCCGCCCAGTCCCACCGACAGGAAGGCGACGATCACGGAACTCTGGGCCCCTTCCATCAGCAGGCTGAGCAGGTCGCGGCCCAACTGATCGGTGCCCAGCCAGTGGCTGGCCGACGGTGGCTGGAACCGGTTGGCGATGCTGATCACGTCCGTCGGGTGGGGTGTCCAGAAGGTGGAGACCAGCGCGGCCAGAACCACCAGGCTGACCAGCCCGCCGCCCAGGATGAAGCTGACGCGCTTCACGGGCCTTCCCGCCTGACCCGGTCGCGCAGGCGCGGGTCGATCACCGCATACAGAACGTCGACGATGAAATTCACGATCACCACCGTCGCGGCGAAGAACAGCACCAGCGACTGCACGACGAACAGGTCGCGGTTGGTGATGGACTGAAAGATCAGGCGGCCGAGACCCGGCAGGTAGAAGACGTTCTCGATGACGATGGTGCCGGTGACCACGCCCGCGAACTGCATGCCGATGACCGTGATGATGGGGATCAGGGCGTTGGGCAGCACATGGCGGCGCAGCATGGCCCCGCGGCTGAGGCCCTTGGCCCGGGCTGTCGTGGCATAGTCCAGCCGCATCACCTCCAGCACGCTGGACCGGGTGACACGCGCCAGCACCGCCGACTGCACCAGCGCCAGCGCCACCGTCGGCAGCACCAGCGCGGCAAAGGCCGTTGCCGGATTGGACCAGCCCGGAAACCCGCCCGACGGCAGCCAGCGCAGATAGACCGAAAACAGGATCACCAGCAGGATCGCCAGCCAGAAGGCGGGAATGGCGATGCCGAGCTGGCTGAGGGTCATGACGCCGACATCGCCCGCGTGGCCGTGGCGCGAGGCGGCGTAAACCCCCAGCATCAGCGCGAAAGCCACCGTGAAGGTCGTGGCAAGGAGCGCGAGCGGAACCGTCACGGGCAGGCGTTCCACGATCAGGTCGGCGACCGGCACGCCGAAGCTGAAACTGGTCCCGAAGTCCCCCTGCAGCACGCCGACCAGCCAGCCGAAATAGCGTTCGAAGAACGGGGCTTCCAGACCCAGTTCCCGGCTGAGGGCGGCGCGCGCATCCTCGGTCGAATCCATGCCCAGGATCACCAGCGCCGGGTCGCCCGGCAACGCGTTCATCGTCCAGAAGACAATGAACGACACGACCAGCAGGGTCAGCGCCAGCGTGACCAGCCGCATCACCAGAAAGCGCGTCATCGGAGCCGGCCCCGGCCTGCCGGGCGGACTGGCTCCTGAACGGACACGGCGATCAGTTCCAGCGCAGATCCTTCAGCGGGGCGAACAGCACCGGCGACGACGTCCAGTAGCCGGACAGATCCTTGCGGTAGACGCCCAGCCTGGGAAGCTGGAACAGGAACGCATGCACGGCCTCGTCGGCGATGAACCGCTGTCCCTGTTTCAGCAGCGCATCCAGTTTCGCCGGATCGGGTTCGGTGCTGATCCGGTCCCATAAGGCAGTGAATTCGGGATTGTCGTAGCCGTAGAAATACTTCGGCCCGCGCGCGAAGTTGCCCATGTCGTTCGGCGAGGTGTGGGCGATGATGGTCATGTCGTAATTGGACTTCTTGTAGACCTCTCCGATCCAGAACGCCCACTCGACCTGCTCGATCGCAACCGCGATCCCGGCCTTGGCCAGCTGGTTCTGAATGATTTCCGCGGACCGCCGGGCGTAGGGGAAATGCGGGCTGCGCAGGGTGACGCTCAGATCGCTCTGCCCCGCCTCGGCCAGCAACGCCTTCGCCTTCTCGATATCGTGCGCGTACTGTCCCGTCAGATCGACATAGGACTTGTGGTGCGGCGGGAAGAACGACCCGATGGGCGTGCCGTACCCGTAGTAGGCCCCGTCGATGATCTCCTGCCGGTTCAGCGCGTGGCTGATCGCCTTGCGGACCCGAATGTCATCAAACGGCGGCTTGCCGTTGTTCAGCGCCAGGATGACCTCGCCCTCGGTCGTGCCGGTGACGACGTCGAAGCGCGGATCGGCCTTGAATTGCTCCAGCACCTCGGGCGCGGGCATGCCGGGAAAGGCATCGACTTCTTCCGACAGCAGGGCGGCGACCGCTGCCGCCGGATCGGCGATGAAGCGGAAGGTCACCCTGTCGATGGTGACATCACCGGCGTCGCGATGATCCGGATTCTTGACCAGTGTCATCGAAGCGCCGCGCGTCCAGCTGTCGAACCTGTAGGCGCCGGTGCCGACCGGACTGGTCTTGTTGGTATCGGCGCTTTCGGGCGCGACGATGGAGGCGTCGCCCTGTGCCATGTTGAACAGGAAGAAGGCGTCGGGCTTGCTCAGCGTGATCCGGACCGTATCCGGATCGACCGCCTCGACCGACGTGATCAGCTTGAAGATGCCCTTGGTCGGATTGACGCTGTCCTCGGCCATCGCCCGGTCGAAGCTGAACTTCACATCGGCGGAATCGAATGTGGTGCCGTCGTGGTATGTCACACCGTCGGCAAGATCGAACGTGTAGACCGTGCCGTCTTCCGAAACGGTCCAGCTGTCGGCCAGCGCCGGGATGATCTCACCGCTTTCGGTCACCGATGTCAGGGACTCGAAGACATTCTGCGTGAAGATGGAATCGATGGACGCCGTCGCATCGGCGGTCGGGTCAAGAACGGTCGGTTCCTGCTGCATGCCGATCACGACGTCGGTCCTGGCGAGTGCCATCGATGTGGTGGCCGTAAGCCCGATGGCCGTGGCCATGGCGAGCCGGCGAATGTCTCTTGGGGTCATGTGATGCCGGGTCATGTGATGCCTCCCTTTTGCGCATCTGGATCGTTCAAGGATCCCGCAGACGATATCGCCAGCTTACAACAGTTTTGTGAAGCTCAAAGGGGGCAACCGGTCAGGGCCGCATGAAGGCGTGCCCGCGATCCGGATTCGGAAAGCCGCCGAGGATGTGAACCATTCCCGATGACCCCGCGTAAAAACAATGACTTCATCAAGAAGTTGACCCGTCAGCGACGCCGCCGGGTTCGCAATAAGCGCCTGCCAGGCCGTGAAGGATCGCCGATATCCCGACATTCGGCATTTGATTTCACCGGAGGCCCGATATCCGGCGACACTTCAGCAGAAACAGGCCGGGTCAGGCGCGCAAGCAGGAGAAAACAGTATGAAACGCCAGTATTTTATTTCCGCTATCGCCGCCGGTCTGTTGCTGCCTGGCCTGGCCATGGCCGGCGCCCATGCCGAACTCAGCGTGAAAGCTGCAGATCAGGATGTTTCGGGCGGCACCGTGACGGCAACGTCCATCGTCGCGCCCGCCAACGGCTGGATGGTCGTCCACCGCACCGATGCGTCCGGCAAGCCCGGTCCCGTGGTGGGCTATGCTCCGCTGAAAGCCGGCATGAACGAGAATGTCTCGGCGATCCTGACCGAACCCGTGAAGCAGGGCGACATGCTGATGCTGATGCTGCACGGTGAGGATGGCGGCATGAAAACCGGCATCTTCGAATATACGCTGGGCGCCAAGGAAGACGGGCCGGTGAAGGTTGACGGCAAGCTGGTGATGGACGTGATCACCGCAGAATAGCCGCTGGTTGGCTTGACCGGTTACGGTCGGCATCTGGAAAGGGCGCACCTGCGTGGTGCGCCCTTTTTCATGTCAGCCGGCTGCGAAGCGGCGCGAAGGCCATTCAGGGCCGCATGAAGGCGTGCTCCTTGTTCGGGTCCAGATTGTCGATCGTGTACTGCAGTTCCTCGATGATGTCGGGGATCTCACGATGTTCGCGATAGATCGCCATGACGAACGACAGCATCGACCGCGCCGTGTCCTCTGCGGAATATCCGGTCTCTGCGGCTTCGGCGATGGCGGCCTCGACATGCTTCTTCACGGTGGTGGAAATGGCGACCATGTAGGGTTTCCCTCCTCTGTTTCCTGTTTTCGGACCCGTTGCAGACCACCAGACTGCCTGATCTGAACCGACAGGGGCTTGATCCAGAGCAAATTCCGGGGAAGTTTGCGGTCCACTGAATTCCGGGGAGGGAATGAAACCATGAACGATGTCACGCTTGCCAGCCCGCTGACCCTGCCATGCGGGGTGACCGTCAAGAACCGCTTCGGCAAGGCACCGCTGACCGAGGGCCTGTCGGATGCCTGGAACCGGGCGACGGAACGGCACGCCAGCCTGTATGGGCGCTGGGCCGCAGGCGGCGCGGGGATCGTCGTCACCGGCAACGTGCAGATCGACCGCCGCTATCTGGAACGCCCGGGCAATGTCGTGATCGACGGGCCGCAGGACGAGCAGGCGCTGGCGGCGCTGAGGGCCTATGCGGCGGCCGGAACGGCCAATGACACGGTCCTGCTGATGCAGATCAGCCATCCCGGGCGTCAGACGCCGCGCCGCGTGTGCGAAAATCCGGTGGCGCCGTCCGCGGTACCGCTGGCCCTGCCCGAAAGCGCCTTCGCCCATCCGCGCGCCATGACCGCCGATGAGGTCACCGATGTGATCGCCCGCTTCACCCACACCGCGAAGGTCGCGCGCGATACCGGCTTCTCCGGCGTGCAGGTGCATTCGGCGCACGGATATCTGCTCAGCCAGTTCCTGACACCGCTGGTCAACAGGCGGGACGATGAATGGGGCGGCAGCCTGGAGAACCGGGCAAGGCTTCTGCTGACCGTCGTCCGCGCGATCCGCGACGCCTGCGGACCGCGCTTCGTGATCTCGGTCAAACTGAACTCGTCGGACTTCCAGCAGGGCGGCTTCGACAGTTCCGACAGCCTCCAGGTCGTACAATGGCTGGAGGACGCGGGAATAGACCATCTGGAGATCTCGGGCGGCAACTACGAAGAACCGTCGATGATGGGATCGAAGACCAGCGAGGGCACTGAAGTCGCCGCCAGTACGGTGAAGCGCGAGGCCTATTTCCTGGACTATGCCGAGCAGATCCGCGGCGTGACGAAACTGCCGCTGATGGTCACCGGCGGCTTCCGTACCCGCGCCGGCATGGAGGAGGCGCTGGCGTCCGGCGCACTGGACATGATCGGCCTGGGACGTCCCATGTGTGTGGACACCGACGCGCCCAACCGGTTGCTGGCCGGGGCCGAAAGCGTCGCCGCCTACGAACGCGGCATCAAGCCTGCGAAAGCCGGGCTGGGCTGGTTCGCGCTGAACCTGATCCGGCACGGCGACGGGCTGGACCCGGATCGGGAGATGACCGGCGCGGAGGCCATGGAAGCCTATGTTGCCAACGAGGAAGCGACCGCGCAGATGCTGGAGGGGCGCACCCCCTGAACCTGGGCCTCAGACCGCGTCCAGTACACCCTGCAGGATGTAGGCGGCGGCGTGGGCGTCGATGACTTCGGCACGGCGGCGGCGGGACGTGTCCTGTGCGATCAGGCTGCGTTCGACGGCAGCGGTCGACAGGCGTTCGTCCTTCAGAAGCATCGGCAGATCGATGGCCTTCTCAAGGTTCCGCTGAAAGGCGCGAACGGCCTGCGCGCGCGGGCCTGACGAACCGTCCATGTTCAGCGGATGGCCGACGACGATGCCGCCGATGCCATGTTCGGCCACGAGCCGCTGCAGTTCGGCCAGGTCCACGGCGGCCTTCTTGCGCTGAATGGTGAGCAGGGGCGTGGCGACCGTGTGGGACGGGTCGCAGAGCGCCACGCCAATGGTCTTCGTGCCGGGATCGAGCCCCAGCAACCGGCGGCCCGCCGCGGCCGCTTTCAGCTCCGCCGGTGTCGCGACCAGATGACCTATGACATCACCCGCGCGATGTCGTTGCCGCCATGCACGTCGCGCCCGCGCATCAGGTACAGCGGGCGGGTGACGAAATCGACCGACCCGCCTGTCACCTTGGTGATCTCGGCCCCCAGCGCGCGGTCGAAATGTGAGGTCGTCGGCATGAAACGCAGCACATAGCCCGCCCGCCGTTTCGGCGACGTGTTCGGTTTCGAGCCATGCACCATGTAGATGTCGTGCAGCGAGATCTGGCCCGGCTCCAGCACGATGTCGTGGGCGTCCTCCTCGCGATATTCCTCGGGCTTGAGCTGCTGGTTCAGGGTCAGGCCGTCGCTGTTGTTGGTGTCATGCTTCAGCAGGTTCTTCTGCCGGTGGCTGCCGGGGATGACGCGCAGGCAGCCGTTCTCCGGCGTGGCCTCGTCCATCGCGATCCAGACCGAGCATGTCGCCAGCGGCCGGATCGGCCAGTATTCGCCGTCCTGATGCCAGGGCGTCTCCTTGCCCGAATGCGCGGGCTTGCCGAACACGGTCGTCCCCCACAGCAGGAAATCCGGCCCGATGACCTGTTCCACCATGTCCAGAATCTCAGGGATCGCGGCATAGTCCAGCCAGACCGGATCGCCCTTCAGCCCCTGGGTACCGTGGTCAATCTCGTGGGGGGTGAACATCGCGTCCGGCTTCACATGCGGATTGGTCTCGATCAGGCGGTCCAGATCACGGCGCATCGCCTGCAAGGTGGCTTCAGGCACGCGATAATTCTGCGGCACCACGAAGCCCTGTTCGTGATAGTGCGCGACTTCCGCTTCGGTCAGCATGGCAGGTCCTCCCTTGTCGGAGCGCATCATCATCCCTTTCAAACCCGTTGTCATCCCCGTCGAGCCGCAGGTTTGCGCGGGGATCGGGATCAGGAAACGGCTGGTTCAGCCCGATCCCCGGGTGCCTTCGGCATCGGGTATGACAGGAGCGGACGACCGCTGACACTTGCCGCATCGAACGCCACTGCATAGCTTCATCAGTATCTGATCAAGGGGAGAGACACATGAAAGCCGCCGTTCTGCAACAGCCGGGCATCGAGAACCTGACCGTCAAGGACATCGACGAGCCCTCGCCCGGCCCCGGCGAGGTCAAGGTGCGCCTGCGCGCCAGTTCGCTGAACTACCGCGATCTGGTCACCGTGCAGGGCGGATATGGCTCCAAGCAGAAGCAGTCGGGCCTGATCCCGATGTCCGACGGCGCGGGCGAGGTGGTCGAGGTCGGCGCAGGCGTCAGCCAGTATCAGGCCGGCGACCGCGTGACGCCGATCTTCTTCACCAACTGGCAGGGCGGCGCGCCGACGGCACAGGCCCAGGCGCTGGCGCTGGGCGGTTCGGCGCAAGGGTGCGCAGCGGAGTTCGGCTGCTTCCCGGCGACGGGCGTGGTGCCGACGCCGGACTTCCTGACCGATGCCGAGGCCGCGAGCACGGTCTGCGCCGGGCTGACCGCCTGGCAGGCGGTGGTCGAGCAGGGCCGCATCCGGCCCGGCGACTGGGTGCTGACCCAGGGCACCGGCGGGGTGTCGATCTTCGCGCTGCAGTTCGCCAAGGCCATGGGCGCACGGGTGATCGCCACCACATCATCGGACGCAAAGGCCGCCCGGCTGAAGGAACTGGGCGCGGACCATGTGATCAACTACCGCGACATCACCGACTGGGGCAAGGCGGCCAAGAGCCTCTCCGGCGGGGGCGTGGATCTGGTGGTCGAGGTCGGCGGCGCGGGCACCCTGACGCAATCGCTGAAATCCATCCGCATCGGCGGCACGGTCGCGATGATCGGCATTCTGGCGGGGCAGACGTCGGAAGTGAACATGGGCTTCGTGCTGATGACCAACAGCCGGATTCAGGGCATCACAGTCGGCAGCCGCGAGATGCACCTCGCCATGTACAAGGCGATGGAGGCGCACAAGATCAAGCCGGTTATTTCCGACACGTTCGCGCTGTCCGAGATTCGCGACGCGCTGGAATTCCAGAAGGCGGGCAAACACTTCGGCAAGATCGCGCTGGAGTTCTAAGCAAACCCCCGCCGTTCGTCCGCTTCACGAAGCAACACCTGAAGCGTGTCACCCCCGCCTTGTACGGGGGCGGCGGATATTCAGCGAGGCCCCCGGACAGGCCGGGGGTGTCAGCCCGAAAGTTAGATCTTCAGTCGAGCATCGGTTCAGGTCAGCTCCGAGGGATCCGAACGCTCGACCTGATGCCTCTCATCCCTGACATCAGCGATAGACCAGAACCCCGTCGTCCAGCGGCGCGGCGGGCAGTTCGTCCTTCTCAGCGAAATAGTCGTGCTGGAAGACCCAGGGTTCCCGGTCACCCTGCTTGGGCAGCAGGTCGATCGAGCGCATGACGTAGCCGGGGTTGAAGTTCTCGGGGTCGATGAACGGCCCGATGTTCATGTCGCGATCTTCCGGACGCAGGGTCGGCGTCACACTGTCGGCGCCCTTCTCGGCCATGTGGTTCAGCAGGCGGCTGACATAGGCGGCGATCAGGTCGGCGCGCAGGGTCCAGCTCGCCCTGAAATAACCGAACACCCAGGCCATGTTCGGAATGCCCGAATACATCACGCCGCGATAGGTGATGCAGTCGGCGAAATCCACCGGTTCGCCATCGACCTCGAAGGCCACATCGCCCAGGATCGAGAAGTTGAAGCCGGTCGCCGTGACGATGATGTCGGCTTCCAGTTCCTCGCCGGATTTCACACGGATACCGTTTTCAGTGAAGGTGTCGATCTCATCGGTGAAAACCGACGCCTTGCCCGCCTTGATCGCGGTGTAGAGATCGCCGTCGGGGATCAGCGCCAGCCGCTGGCGCCACGGGCGGTAGCGGGGCGTGAAGTGCTTCGCAATGTCGAAGTCCTCGCCCAGATGGGCCTTCGCGGCGCCCAGCAGTTCGTTCTTCAGATAGTCCGGGTTCTCGAACGAGACCTTCTGGATCGTCTTCTGGTCGTGCAGGATCTTCTTGCGCACGATCTCATGGGTCCATTCGTCGGGAATATCGAGGTCTTTCAACTGCGTATAGAGCTCGTTCTCGTTGGGGCGGGCGAAGAAATAGGTCGGCGAGCGCTGCAGCATGGTGATGTGGCTTGTCTTGTCCGCCATGGCCGGGATCAGCGTCGCCGCCGTCGCGCCGGAACCGATCACCACGACCTTCTTGTCGGTGTAGTCCAGGTCTTCCGGCCATTCCTGCGGGTGCACGATCTGGCCCCTGAAATCCGCCATGCCGGGGAAATCGGGCGTATAGCCGGACTGGTGCTTGTAATAGCCCTGGCACATCCACAGGAAATTGCCGGTATAGCGCCGGACCTCGCCACTCGCCTTGTCCAGCACCTCGACCGACCAGAGCTTCTCGTCCGAGGACCAGCGCGCGGCGGTCACGTGATGGCGGAAACGGATGTGGCGGCGGATGTCCTGCTCGTCCAGCACCTCGTTCAGATAGGCCAGGATCTTGTCGGCGGTCGCGATCGGCTTGCCGCGCCAGGGTTTCCAGCCGAAGCCGAAGGTAAACAGGTCGCTGTCCGACCGGATGCCCGGATACTTGTGGGTCAGCCAGGTGCCGCCGAAGCTTTCCTGATTCTCCAGCAGGGTGAAGGTCTTTTCCGGGCAGTTCTGCTGCAGGTGATAGGCCGCGTCGATGCCCGAGATACCGGCACCGATGATCAGCACGTCGAAATGCTCGACAGTCTGCGTGGCGGCTTCGCTCGGTGCAGCGTTGACGTTCATGATGGACTCCTTGCAGGCAATTGACGCGCACGGAAGGGAATACCGTGAAAAAGCGCCGGGAGGCAAGGATTTCCGGGCATTCCGGCATGTGGGCCCCGCCACCGGCTCTTGACCGGATGCGCCCTAAAAATTGCCAAACTGTCGGTTTGCTCAAATACTTTGCAGCGGCGATTTTTTACTGATTAAGATATACCCAATAATCAGGCAGCGACAGAGTCGAGAGTTACGAAATTGCCGGTGAATCAATAAGTTAAAGTCGAACATCCCTCTTGGCTTGATCGTTGCTGATTGTGTTGTGCCGCTGTTTTTCAGTTGGCGTGCAGGTCACCGATTGCCGAGGGGGCATTCACTTGGACGTAGCCATCAAGCTGATCTTCGACGTGCTGGCTTTCTCTTCCATCATGGTCCTGGTGGTGCTGGGACTGGCCGTGATTGCCAGCATGATGGGCATCTTCAATCTCGGACACGGTGAGTTCGTCCTTCTGGGTGCCTATACGGTCTACATCTTCCGCGAACTGGGCCTGCCCGAATGGGCCGGCATGCTCGCCGCGCCTTTCCTGGTCGCGATCGCGGGTGTGATCATCGAGGTCGTCTTCATCCGCCGACTTTATGCCTCCCCCGTCATCGCCATGCTGGCGACCTTTGCCATCGGCCTGATCATCCGCGAGCTGATCCGTGTGCTGATCGGCGGGCAGTACTACGCCATCGACGAACCGGTGCCGGGCTCGGTGTCGCTGCTGGGGGTCGATGTGTCGGCCTGGCGTGCGATCATCATCTTCCTGACCGGCGTGCTGATGATCTCCTGTTTCATCTTCCTGACGCGGACATCGTTCGGGCTTCAGATCCGCGGTGCGCTGGAAAATCCCGGACTGGCACGCGCGTCGGGCGTTTCCACGACACGCCTCTACGCTTTCACCTTCGCGTTCGGGGCCGCACTTGCCGGTCTGGCGGGCGCACTGATGGTCCCCCTGTTCTCGCTGTCGGCGGACCTGGGCGTGCGGTTTCTGGTGCAGGCGTTCCTGTCGGTCATGCTGGGCGGGGTCGGCACCTTCGAGGGTCCGATCCTGGGCAGCGCCGTGATCGGCGCGATGGTGCCCGGCTTCCAGTGGCTGCGTGAAATCCCCCTGTTCGGCGTCATGGTCGGAGACCTGATCCAGCCCATCGTGGCCGAGGTCCTGGTCTTCGTCGTCGCCCTGATCATCGTCAAGTTCCGGCCGGATGGCTTCATCACTAAAGGGAGAATCTAGAATGGCGAACAAACACACACATGGCGGAAGCGGCATCAGCCGCCGATCCCTGCTGCGCGGCGCGGGTGCGCTGACGGCGGCAGGCTGGGTGGCCGGTTTCTCGGGCGGCTGGATCCTGCGCCCCAACTGGGCGCACGCGGCAGGACCGATCAAGTTCGGCGTGGCCACGGACATCACCGGCGCGATCGCCCCGTCAGGCAATTCCAACTGGCAGGTGATCCAGCTGGCCGTGAAGAAGATCAACGACGCAGGCGGTATCGACGGCCGTCCGATCGAGCTCTACCTGGAAGACACGGCATCCGACCCCAAGATCGCTGTCGGCAACGTCCGCAAGCTGATCCAGCAGCACAAGGTCGACGTCGTCGTGGGCGGCATCACCTCGGCCATGCGCGAGGCGATCAAGAACCCGATCGTGCGCCGCGGCAAGACGCTCTATCTTTATCCGCAGCTCTATGAAGGTCAGGAATGCACCGAGCACCTCTACTGCACCGGCCCGACCCCGGCGCAGCAGTGCGACGAACTGATCCCGTACCTGATCAATGTGCAGGGGAAGAAGCGCTTTGCCATGCCGTCGGCCAACTACCGCTGGCCGCAGTTGCTGAACAAGTACGCCCGCACCCTGATCGAGAAGAGCGGCGGCGAGGTCGTGTTCGAGGAATATTATCCGCTGGATCAGCTCGAATACTCGGCGACCGTCGCCAAGATCAAGAGCGAGGGCGTGGACTGCGTGTTCAACACCATCATCCCGCCGGGCCTGCAGGCCTTCACCAAACAGCTGTACGAGTCGGGCTTCCAGAAGGACGGCGGCGCGCACACCTGCGTCTACTTCGACGAGAACAGCGTGAACTACGTGCCCGAGCGCGAACTGGAGGGTGTCTACACCTGCCTCGACTATTTCCACACGGTGGACGATCCGGTCGGCGCGCAGCTGCAGAAGGAATATGCCGAGATGTTCCCGGACACGAAGTACCTGTTCACCGCGGGTTCGGCGTCGACCGGGGCCTATCGCGCCGTCAAGTTCTACGAGGCGGCGGTGAAGAAGACCGGCGGCGACCTCAGCCAGGAAGCGGTGTCGGCGGCGATCGACGATGTCGCCATCACCGACGTGCCGGGCGGCGATTCCCGCATGGTACCGGGTACCGGCCATTGCGCGCTGAACATGTATGTCGCGCAGGCCAGGGGCGGCACATACGAGATCCTCAGCTCGGCCAACATGGTCCCGCCGCAGGAATGCGGCTGACCTGATCGCGATACCCCGGTCTTCGTCATGAAGGCCGGGGTCATCACGCCCCCGAAACCCTTCCCGCAACAAGGCGCAAGCCCGGAGATGAGACAGAGATGACGGAAACGACCGCTTCGCGCGCGGACGGCAAGGCCGGTGGCAAGCAACGCCCCCGTCTGCCGCTGTCGGTGCTGCCCATCATCGAATTCGTGATGCTGGCGCTTCTGCTGCTTTATCCGGTCTTCATCACCTATCTGACCGCCGAGGGCGACACCCTCGACTTCAACAATTATTTCGTGGTCCGGGTGACCTCGATCCTGCTGCTGGCCATGCTGGCCGTCAGCTTCGATCTCTGCTGGGGCCATTCCGGCATCATGAGTTTCGGACAGGCCCTGTTCTTCGGCATCGGTGGCTATTTCGTGGCCAAACTGTCGGAAGAAACCGGCATGACCTCGCTGCTGATCGTTGTCCCCGCAGGCATGCTGATCGGCCTGCTCTCGGCCCTGTTCGTGGGCTGGTTCCTGCTGATCGGCAAGCGCACGCCGACCATCATCTTCGTCGCGCTGGGCACGCTGACGGCCTCGTTCGCCGCCGAGCGTCTGGTCGCGGGCTGGCAGTGGGTCGGCGCGGGCAACGGCATGTCGATCTGGGATTTCCTGACCGTCTTCGGAACCGAACTCGAACCCGGCATCGGCTTCTACTATCTCGCCCTCGGCTTCCTGCTCATCGCCTATCTGGCCAGCCGCTATCTGGTGCGGTCCCAGTTCGGGCTGGCGCTGGCCGGCATCCGCCAGAACGAGGAGCGGCTTTCCTTCCTGGGCTACCGCCTGCAGGCCTACAAGCTGATCGTTTTCTCCTTCGCCGGGCTGATCGCCGGGTGGGGCGGCGCGATCTACGCGTTCCACGAGGGGTTCGTGGGACCGGCAACCGTCGGTGTGACGACCTCCACCTACGCCGTGCTGTACGGGCTGTTCGGCGGCGTCGGCACCCTGATCGGACCGGTGATCGGCGCGGGCGTCATCGAGGGCCTGACCGTCATCCTGTCCGACAATGAAACCCTGAAGGCCTACTGGCCGATCGCGCTCGGTGCGGTGATGCTGGTCGTCGTGGCCTATCAGCCGACCGGCCTGGTCGGGCTTCTGGTCAGCCAGCGCGAGCGGTTCGGATCCTTCGGCATCCGCAGCCGCGGCACCTCGACCGAAGCGGACGACACCAGGAAGGCGGGCGACGATGACTGAACCGCTGCTGAAAGTCACCGGCGTCGGCAAGGTCTTCGGCACCCTGCGGGCGCTGAACGGTGTCGATGTCGCCGTGCACGCCAACACGTTTCACGGCCTGATCGGCCCCAACGGGTCGGGCAAGAGCACGCTGCTGAAGGCCATCGCCGGCGATCATTTCGCCGACGAGGGCGAGGTCCTTTTCGCCGGAGAGGACATCACCACCATGTCGCCGGCCGAACGCTCGCGACGGGGGCTCAGCCTGAAGTTCCAGATCACGGCCATCCTCCCCGAACTGACCGTTTACGACAATCTGCTGCTGGCGCTGCAGGCGCATCAGTCCATGTGGGGTCTGCTGCTGTCGCGGACCCGGCAGCGGCTGGACGCAGACGTAATGGACATGCTGGCGCAGTTCCGGCTGACCGGAAAGGCGCAGTCGCTGGCGGGCGAGATGAGCCATGGCGAGCAGCAGTGGCTGGAGATCGCCATGGCGCTGGCGCTGAAGCCCAAGCTGCTGCTGCTGGACGAACCCACCGGCGGCATGAGCCCGGAAGAACGCCGCGTGACCGGCGAACTGCTGGAGCCGATCCGGGACTACTGCGCGCTGGTGATCGTCGAGCACGACCTCGATTTCATCAAGGACATCTGTGACAACCTGACGGTGCTGGACCAGGGACAGGTGCTGGACGACGGCACGGTCGCCGAGATCGAAGGCTCGACCAAGGTGCAGGAGGTCTACACAACCCGTGTCTGACAAGATTCTCGATGTGAAGGGCCTGAGCAGCGGTTACGGCCGCAGCCAGGTCCTGTTCGACCTGTCCATGTCCGCGCCGCGCACCGGCGGCGTCGCCATACTGGGCCGCAACGGCGCGGGCAAGACCACGCTGCTGAAGACGCTGGCAGGGGAACTGAAGGCGATGTCCGGCGAGATCGAGTTCGACGGCATGGCCGCGACCGGTGTCGGCACCGAATGGCGGGTCCGCCACGGCCTGGGGTACGTGCCCCAGGAGCATGCCGTCTTCGCCAAGCTGTCGGTGCAGGACAATCTCAATCTCGGCGCGATCACGCAGAAGGACAAGGCCGGCATCGACAAGGTGCTGGATTTCTTCCCCAAGCTGTCCCAGCGCCTGTCCCAGCCCGCGGGTACGCTGTCCGGCGGCGAGCGCAAGATGCTCGCCATCGGCCGCGCGCTGTTGAGCAATCCCACCATGCTGATGCTGGATGAACCGACCGAAGGCGTCTGGATCGGCGTGATCGAGGAAATCGCCGAACGGCTGGCCGCGCTGTCGCGCGAGATCAGCGTCATCATTGTGGAGCAGCACCTGGAACTGGCCCTCAGGGTTGCCGACTACGTGTACGTGATGGAGCGCGGCCAGATCCCGCTGGAAGGGGAGGCGGAGACCATCCGCAACGATCCGGCGCTGCTCCGTTATCTCGCCCCCTGATCACAGACAACATCCGAGGAGACGAACTGTCATGGCTGTAAGCAAACTCACCCCCCAGCAGGTCCGCGACGCGGCGGACGAAATGGGGCTGTCGCTGACCGATGCGGACGTCGAGTCCTACATCGGCCTGCTGCAGACCAATATCGATGCCTACAACGTTGTCGACCTGCTGCCGGACTATCTGCCGGAAGTGAAATACCCCCGCACGCCCGGCTACCGCCCCGCGCCGGAGGACAACCCCTACAACGCCTGGTACGTCAAATCGACGGTCGAGGGCGCTGCGGAGGGCAAGCTGAAGGGCAAGACCGTGGTCCTGAAGGACAATGTCATGCTGGCCGGCGTGCCCATGATGAACGGGGCGGCGACGATGGAGGGCTATGTCCCCAACGTCGACGCCGAGATCGTCACGCGGATGCTGGACGAAGGCGCGACCATTCTGGGCAAGGCGCACTGCGAGAACTTCTGCCTGTCGGGCGGCAGCCACACCAACGCGACCGGCCCGGTCCACAACCCTGTGAAGATGGGTTACTCGGCGGGCGGTTCGTCGTCGGGCAGCGCGACGCTGGTCGGGCTTGGCGAAGTCGACATGGCCGTCGGCGGGGATCAGGGCGGCTCGATCCGCATGCCCGCCGCCTATTCCGGTATCTACGGCATGAAGCCGACGCACGGCCTTGTGCCCTACACCGGCATCATGCCGATCGAGATCTACGTCGATCACACCGGCCCCATGACAGCCAACGTGAAGGACAATGCGCTGATGCTGGAAGTCATGGCCGGCAGCGACGGCATCGACCCGCGCCAGTTCGACGTCGAGACCCACCCCTATTCCGAGATGCTGGAAGGCGGTGTCGCGGGCATGAAGATCGCCGTCGTGCAGGAAGGTTTCGGCCATCCGAATTCGGAAGCCGACGTCGATGCGGCCAACATGCATGCCGCCGACATGTTCAGGAAGATGGGTGCGACCGTGGACGAGGTCTCGATCCCCTGGCATCTGATCGGCCCGGCCATCTGGATGCCCATCGGGGTCGAGGGCCTGACCCAGACCATGATGTATGGCGACGGCTACGGCGTCAGCCGCCAGGACATGTATGTCACCAGCCTGATGGACTTCCATCGCAACTGGCGGCAGCGCGCGAACGAGATGTCGGAGACGACCAAGCTGCTCACGCTGCTGGGTACCCATATCCGCAAGACCTATGGCAGCCGTTACTACGGCAAGGCCATGAACCAGTCGCGGCAGTTGAAGGCGGCCTACGACAAGGTGCTGGCGGACTATGACCTGCTGCTGATGCCGACCTTGCCGCTGAAGGCGACCAAACTGCCCGAGCCCGACGCGACCCGCGAGGAATATGTGCAGTGCGCCTTCGAGATGCTGGCCAACACCGCCCCGTTCGACATCACGCACCATCCGGCCATGGCCGTGCCCTGCGGCATGGGCGACGGTCTGCCGATCTCCATGATGCTGGTCGGCAAGCGCTACGATGAAGCGACGATCTACAAGGCCGCCTACGCCTTCGAGCAGGCCGAGGACTGGAAGACGCTCTAGGGGCCGGAACCATGTCACCGCCCGATGTGCGGATGGTGGACCGGATCGTTGCCTGGCGCGACGATCCGGATACCGCCAGCCTGTTGCATCGGCTGGACCATGACGGTGGCCTGGACATGCTGGTGATCGCCGAGGCCGATCTGGGCCGGCGGCGGTTCCAGGCGACGACCGAGAATGGCATGCCGGTGCAGGTCGCCCTGCCCCGGTCGGAACGCCTTGCCGACGGCGCGGTGCTGCATCTGGACGAGCGGCAGGCGCTGGTGGTGCGCGTGGGCGCGCCGGCCTGGCTGGATCTGGAACCGCTCGACAGGGCTTCGGCCCTGGAACTCGGCTACGCTGCCGGGAACCTGCACTGGCGGGTGACATTCTCGGATGGCCGGGTTCAGGTGGCACTCGACAGCGGCGACGCCGAAAGCTACCTCGCCCGGCTTGCGCCGCTGGACGGACGCTTCCGGGTGGTATCATGACAGATGCGCTGGAACTGCTGGGCGCGATGCAGTTTGCGGACGGGCTGTTTCCGGCGGGCGGCTTTGCGACCTCCAACGGGCTGGAACAGATGGCGGGCGGACGCCGCATCCCCGGTCCACGGCTTGATGCGTTCTTCGCACAGGAGATCGAAGGCCGTTTCGGTCCCTTCGAGCGCGTGATCACGGTGCTGGCGCACCGGAACCATCGTGCGCCTGACCACCTGATCGCGCTTGATGCGCGCGTGGAACGCATGACCTGGGTATCGGCACAGCGCACGGCCTCGGCGCAGGCCGGCCGGGGACTTCTCATGGCGGCATCGAAGCTTTCCCTGCCGGGTGCGGCGGAACTGATGACGCGCGTCCGGGCGGACCGTCTGCGTCCGCATCAGCCGGTGGCGCTCGGTGCCGTACTGGCGATGGCCGGCATCGCCGAGCACACGGCACAGCTGGTGGCCGGACACCGCTTTCTGGCGGGGCTGGCCAACGCCGCGATCCGTCTGGGCCTGACCGGTGCCATCGGCGCACAGCAGGCCGTCACGCGGCACCGGGCGGATCTGGCCCGCTGGGCCGACGAACCCGTGCCCGACGATGCCTTGCCCACAAGCTTCAGTCCATCTGCGGACATCGCGATGATGCGCCACCGCCGGTCCGATGCCCGGCTGTTCGCCACCTGAACGGAGGTTTCCAATGAACCTGACACCCACGGAACAGGAGCGGCTGACGCTTTTCACCGCTGCCGAGCTCGCCCGCCGCTACCGCGCCCAGAACATACGCCTGAGCCAGCCGGAAGCGATCGCGCTGATCGCCGACGAGATCATCACGGCGGCGCGGCGGGACATGGATCATCCGGCGCTGGTCGAATATGGCGGGAGTCTGCTGACGGCGGATGACGTGCTGCCGGGTGTGGCCGGGATGATCCCCTTCGTCTCGGTCGAGGTGAACATGGCCGAGGGCACGAAGCTGATCACCGTGTTCGATCCCATCCAGCCGGGCCGAAGCGCCAGTACGGCTCCGGTCCCCGGCGAGATTCTGCCCGCAGACAGCGATATCGAGATCAACGCGGGGCGCGAGAGCGTCGACGTCACCGTGACCAATCGCGGCGACCGGACCATTCAGGTGCGCAGCCACGCGCATTTCTTCGAGGTGAACAGGCAACTGGACTTCGACCGTGCGGCGGCGTTCGGGATGCGCCTCGACAGCCCTTCCGGCGCAGGCGCGAAGTTCGAGCCCGGTGTGGCCAGAACCGTCACGCTGGTCGCCTTCGGCGGCACGCGCACCATGCGCGGCGGCGGCGGCCTGACGGACGGGGCGCTGGACGACCCCGCCGTGCGCGACCGCGCGATTCGGAAGGCGGCGGAACTCGGTTATCTGGGACTGCCCGAAACCGGAGGCAACGCCTGATGGCCCGCCTCAGCAGGGAGACCTACACCACGCTGTACGGCCCGACCGTCGATGACCGCTTCCGTCTTGGCGACACCTCGCTGATCGCGCGCATCGAGAAGGATCACACGACCTATGGCGATGAACTGACCACGGGCGCGGGCAAGGCCATGCGCGACGGCGAGGGCTTTCAGCCGTCCGGGACCTACGCAAGCGGCGCGCTGGACGTCGTCATCCACAACGCCATCATCATGGATCCCGTGCTGGGCGTGGTGAAGGGCGACATCGGCATCCGCGACGGCCGCATCGTCGGCGTCGGCAAGGCCGGGAACCCGGACCTGATGGACGGCGTGTCCGACGGCATGGCGACGGGTCCCAACACGACCGTCATGCATGGCGACGGCCACATCGTGACACCGGGCGGGATCGAGGCGCATGCGCACTTCCTGTCGCCGCAACAGGCCTGGCACGCACTGGCGGGCGGCTTCACCACCATGATCGGCATGTCACCCGGCCCGCATTTCGATGTGAGTTCGTCGGGGCCGAACATCCTGGGCGCGCTGATCCGCGCGGCGGACGAGTTCCCGCTGAACTTCGGCTTCCTGGGGCGCGGCTGCATGGATTTCGACGCGTCGGTTGAATCCGTCGCCGGTGGTGCGCTGGGCGTCAAGATCCACGAGGATTTCGGTGCCTCGCCCGCGGTCATCGACGGGGCGCTGAAGGCCGCCGACGCGCATGATTATTCGGTGCATCTGCACACCGATACCATCAACGAGTTCGGCTTCTGCGAGGACACGCTGGCGGCCATCGCGGGGCGAACCATTCACATGTATCACACCGAGGGCGCGGGCGGCGGTCACGCGCCGGACCTGATCCGGGTGAACGGCGCGGCGAACGTGCTGCCCTCGTCGACCAACCCGACCAACCCCTTCACGAAGGGCGCGCTGGAGGAAGGCATCCCGATGACGATGCTGTGCCACATTCTCAGCTTCGCCATCCCCGAGGACGTCGCCTTCGCCGAATGCCGCATCCGCCCGCAATCGATGGCGGCCGAAGATTGTCTGCACGACATGGGTGCGATCTCCATGTTCGCGACGGATACGCAGGGTATGGGACGGCTGGCCGAGAATTCGGCGAAATGCTTCCAGCTCGCCAGCGTCATGCGGGACACCTATGGCCCACTGGCGGACGAACCGTTCGACAACGCCGACAATCTCAGAATCCTGCGCTACCTGGCCAAGCTGACCATCAACCCGGCCATCGCGGCAGGGATCGACGAGCACGTCGGATCCATCGAACCGGGCAAGATGGCCGATCTGGTGGTCTGGCCGCGCCAGTCGTTCGGCGCCAAACCCTGGATGGTGATCAAGTCCGGCGAGATCGTCTGGTCCGCCATGGGCGACGGCAACGGCAGCCATATCGGCACCCAGCCGATCATCCAGCGTCCGATGTGGGGCGCGCTGGGCAGTTCGCGGCGGCACCTGGGCGTGACCTTCGTCAGCAAGCTGGCCATGGAGGCGGACACCGAGCGCAAGCTGGGGGTCGAGAAGAAGTTCCTGCCGATCCAATCGGTACGGTCGCTGGGCAAGGCGGACATGGTGCTGAACGACCGCACACCGGAGATCACGGTAGACTCGCAGACCTTCGACGTGTTCGCCGATGGCGAGAAATTGTGGCACGAACCGTTTGCCGAAGTGCCGCTCAACCGTCTGCACATGCTCAGATGAGCGGCAACGGAACCGCAGCGCGGGTGGGCATCGGCGGGCCGGTCGGATCGGGCAAGACGGCGCTGATCGAGGCGCTGCTGCCGATGCTGACGTCGGCGGGGATCGAGACCGCCGTGATCACCAACGATCTGGTCACGCGCGAGGACGCCGACCGGCTGATCCGTCAGGACCTGCTGGGCGATGGCCGCGTCGTCGCCGTCGAGGCCGGAGCCTGCCCGCATACGGTGATCCGGGAGGATCCGACCCTGAACATGGCGGCGGCGGATGCGCTGGAAGACCGGTTTACCCGACTGGACCTGATCCTGCTGGAGTCCGGCGGGGACAATCTGGCCTCGACCTTCTCGCTGGATCTGGTTGACTGGTGGATCTTCGTCATCGATGTGGCGGGGGGCGACGACATTCCCCGGAAGCGCGGGCCGGGCACGATTCAGTCGGACCTGCTGGTGATCAACAAGTCGACGCTGGCCCCCCATGTCGGCGTCGATCTGGACCGCATGCTCGCCGAAGCCGAATCCACACGGCAGGGCCAGCCGGTGATCGTCACCGACTGCCGCTCGGGGATCGGGGTCAGGGAGGTGGCCGCATGCATGACCGAGGCCGTCCTGTTCCGAAGTCTGTGACGCACCCCGCCGATCTGGACCTGGTCTTCGCCGCCGGACCGGACGGTACCTGGCTGAAGCGTCGGCGGGCCAGTTACCCCTATGCGCTCACCGGCATCTACCCACCCAGAAAGCGGGGACTGACCGTGATGCCGCAGTCCGTGTCGGGCGGGCTGTTCGGCGGCGAGAACATGATCGAGCGCGTCCGCGCGAACGGCGGCGCGATCGCCCGCGTACACGATCAGGGTGCCCGGACCTGTCACGCGAGCCGGGAGCACGGTCCGGCACGTGTGTCCCGTATTCTGCGCGGCGAGACCGGCGCGGTGCTGAACTGGTACGGCCAGCCGTCCGTCCTTCTGCCGGGGTCGGAGACAGAACTGAGGACGGAAATATCGGTCAGCGCGGACGCCTGCGTGATCTGCTCGGAGGTTTTCGGTTATCACCAGCCGCACAGCGAACCGGCCCGCGCGGCGCGTCTACGCTCGCACATGCGGATCCTGCGCGACGGTGCCGGTGTCGTCGCCGAGAACGCCGCGGATATCGCCCTGTCGCCCCGATCGCCCGGCTGGTTCGCGACCCTGATCCTTGTCCTGAACGACCCCGCACGTGCGACCGACGTTCTGTCCGGTCTGGATGATGAGACCGTGCCGGAGGGCCTCGCGCTCGGGATCGACAGGCTGCCGGGCGAGGCCGGTCTGATCGTCATGGCGACGGGGGATCACGCGGGCACCCTGACGGGACATGTCCACCGTCTTCAGAGCTTCATGGAGCGACGGACTGTACAAGCGCAGATCGGCGGGTGAAGCTGTCGCCGGGGAGGATGCTGCCGTGACCGAAAGAAAATTCACCGCCGCCGACGACGGCTTTCATTTCGACCAGATGGACGATGACTGGTGGGCGACCGAGACCGCCTGGTTTTCGTTCCATCACCCCGAGCGCAGGCTGGGCGGCTGGTTCTACACGATGGCGCGGCCCAACATCGGAATTGTTTCCGGCGGCGCCTGGGTCTGGGACGATACCGCCTGCCTGCCGTGGGAAGTGCCGTTCTCGTCAAACTACACCGCACTGCCGATCCCGAAGGATCAGGATCTGACCGACATCCGGCTGCCCACCGGCACCACGATCAGGATGCTGGAACCCTGCATGTCCTACGCGCTGGGATATGACGACAGCGGCCGGAACCTGTTCTCGGCCGATCTGCGGTTCGATGGCGTCATGTCCCCCGAACCCCTGACGGCCGCGGGTTCGACCTTCGGTTCGGCGCATCATTTCGATCAGTTCGGCCGTGTCCACGGCCATATCATTCTGCTGGGCGAGCGCATCGACATCGACTGTTTCGGGATGCGGGACCGGACCTGGGGCCGGCGGCCGGAGAACCGCCCGCGCCGCGCCGGTTACATCACCGGCATGGCAGACGCCGACACCGGGTTTCTGGCGGTCACGAACATCGAAGGCGATGTTGAAACGGCGGCCTACGGTTTCCTGCGGCGCGACGGGCGGACGGTGTCGCTGGCCGAGGGCACGCGGACCGGCACGCGCGATCCCGCGACAGGGCACATGAGTTCCATCGAGATGCGGCTGACCGATCAGGAAGGCCGCAAGCTGGTGGCCAGGGGCGAACCGGTCAGCAAGATCGTCATCAACCGCCACACCTTCATCGACATCAATTCACTGGTGCGCTGGGACTGCGGCAGCGACGGAATCGCCTGGGGCGAAGAGCAGGACATGTGGCCGATGCATCATTTCGAACGGATGATGCGCGCGAACCGAAAAGGCGGCTGATCGGGTTTTTCCGGCTCAGATCGCGCCCAGTTCGTCGCGTATCTGCTGGCGAAACAGGTCGATCGGCTTCAGATGTCCCTCGACATCGACATGCCAGTAGACCCAGCCGTTGCAGCTTGGCGCGCGCTGGACGTGTGCCCCGATCTTGTGGATGGACCCCGTCGCATCGGCGCAGACCAGCGACCCGTCCGGGCGCACCTTGGCAGCATGGCGGCGGGCCGGATCGTGCAGCACGGTTCCCGGCTCGATCAGGCCGCGTTCCAGCAGCATGCCGAACGGAATACGGGTTTCCTGGCGCTTGGGCGGGGTGATCACCCGATCCTCGGGCGGCAGCGTCCGCACGCGCGCGATCCGTGACTGTGCCAGACGGCAGAAGCGGTCCTCGCGTTCGATCCCGACGAAGCGGCGGCCCAGCTTCTTGGCGACGGCCCCCGTCGTGCCCGACCCGAAAAACGGGTCCAGCACCACATCGTCGTCGCGCGTCGCCGTCAGCAGAATACGGTACAGCAGCGCCTCGGGTTTCTGCGTCGAATGGGCCTTCTTGCCGTTCACCTTCAGCCGCTCGTTGCCCGAACAGATCGGCAGCAGCCAGTCCGAACGCATCTGCAGATCGTCATTGAGGGCCTTCAGCGCCTCGTAGTTGAAGGTATAGCTCTTGGCCGCTTCGGACTTGGTGCACCAGATCATGGTCTCGTGCGCATTGGTCAGGCGGCGACCGCGGAAGTTCGGCATGGGGTTCGACTTGCGCCAGACCACGTCGTTCAGGATCCAGAACCCCATGTCCTGCAGGATCGCGCCGATGCGGTAGATGTTGTGGTAACTGCCGATCACCCACAGCGTGCCGTCGTCCTTCAGCAACCGCCGCGCCGCCGAAAGCCAGCCGCGCGTGAAGGCGTCATAGTCCTCCAGACTGTCGAACTTGTCCCAGTCGTCGGTGACCGCATCCACGACACTGTCGTTCGGCCTTTTCAGTTCGCCCTTCAGCTGCAGGTTGTAGGGCGGATCGGCGAAGATCATGTCCACCGACCCTGCCGGCAGCCCCTCCATGATCTTGATGCTGTCACCCTGAATGATGCGGTTGACCGGTAGTTCCTGCATGCCCCTCGCCGCGATGCGGCCTCCCTCAGACCCTCCGGGTGATGCAGCAATGCCGCACCGGCCCGAATCAGTGATTCGGTCTCAAACTGCCGGTCCGGGATTCGAGCGTCAATAAATTAGTTCGTAGACTCATGGCCTTATGGGGCTTTGTTCAAGTGAACATGTCACGAACAGGTCGAAAGGAGCGGCGATGATGCGGGCTCGGACCAAGGGTTTTGAGCGCCTCCCGATGTGCCAAAGTGGGATAGCCAGCGTGTACATCCCACCCATATCCGGGGTATTCGAGCGCCAGGTCACACATGATCTTGTCCCGATGGGTCTTGGCGATGATGGACGCGGCGGCGATGCACATTTCGTGTCCGTCCCCCTTCACCAGCGATTCTGCAACACATGGCAGATTTTCCGGGATCCGGTTGCCGTCGATGAGGGCGAACACCGGTTCTCTTGCCAGATTGCCGATGGCACGACGCATGGCGCACATGGTTGCCTGCAGAATATTGAGGCGGTCGATCTCTGCGACGCTGGCCAGGCCAATGCCGACGTCGGCGTGCTGCAGCACGAGCGCCGCCAGGGTCTGCCGGCGGGAGGCGGAAAGCTTCTTGGAGTCGTTCAGTCCGCTGAAATCGAGCGTTTCGGGCAGCACGACCGCGGCCGCGACGACCGGGCCCGCGATCGGGCCCCGCCCCGCCTCGTCCACGCCGGCCACAGGCCCCTTCAGCCGCCGGCGGGCCGCCTGTTCAAGGGTTCTTGCGATCATCATCTGACGCGGGACTGGATCCCGTTCCCGACATCGATGCGTCGTCTGCATCGTCAGCAGCCTTGCTAGTGGGATCTGCAGGGTCGGCGGCATCGGGAGGGTTTTCGGGCCTGAACTGTTTGCGGGGGCGCACCTTCCTGATCAGCCGGTCCACTTCGGTCCGGCTGTAGTCCCCCAGCGTCAGCGAAACCCGTGCGGCATCCCGCGCGGCCCGCGACGGCCGGACCACGACCTGTTTCGCACCCTTGCCGTAGATCGCGCCAACCGCATCCTCGAACGTCCGCACCCGCCGCCAGCGGACCTCGGCCATCCGCCGGGCCGTGAACAGCACCAGCGAACTGGAAGCCAGGCTGAGCACGATCACGGAAGTCATCAGGTTGCCGCCATAGGTATCGATGATGCCCGCAGCCAGCCCGGCTGCGACCAGCACGAAGGAGAACTCGCCGACCTGCCCCAGCACGGTACCCGCCAGCCAGGCCCGGGGCCACGGCTCGCCCAGCATGCGGAAGATCCCGATGTTCGCCGCCGTCTTGGTCAGGGTGACCACCAGCAGCAGACCCAGCACGATCTGCCAGTTGGCGAGAATGAAGTCGATGTTCAGCAACAGTCCGATGGACAGGAAGAAGACCATCAGCAGGACCGACTGGATCGGCTGCACTGCCGCGATCATCTTGGCGCGCTCGGTCGTGTTGCCGACCACCAGTCCGGCGACGAAGGCTCCGTAGGCGGGCGACAGGCCGATCAGGCCGCTGAAGGCCGCCCCCACGAAACAGAGCGCCAGACCGCCCATCGCCGCCAGATCGGGATGATCGGTGATCCAGGAGCCCAGCGGCAGATGCTCGCGCTTGCGACGGCTGAGAAGGAAGACGATGGCCACCAGCACCGCGATGGCCAGCACGACCGGCACGACCGCGCTGAGCGGTCCCCCGTCGGCCTGCCCCATCTCTGATACGATGATCAGCATCGGGACGACGGCCAGATCCTGCGCGATCAGGACACCGACCGCCAGACGGCCGACCTCGGTGCGCAACTGTCCGATATCGTCCAGGATCTTGATGGCAACCGCGGTCGAGGACAGGCTGAGGCCGAAGCCGACGATCAGGATCAGTTCCGTGCGCCACCCCACCGCCGCGCCCAGGGCGACGGCAAAACCGACGGCAAGGGTCAACTGCAGGGCCATGACCGTCAGGGCGAGGCGCCAGATCCGGCGGAAGTTCCGGAGACTGAGTTCCATGCCGATCAGGAACAGCAGCATGAGCACGCCCATCTCGGCGACCAGCCCCACATCCTCCCGACCGGGCACGACGGCCAGCACCGAAGGACCCAGGACCACACCGGCGACGATGTAGCCGACCACGACGGGCTGACGGATCCGGCTGAAAAGCACCCCCATCGCCAGTGCAGCGCCAGCGACGATGGCCAGTCCGATCAGTTCCGCTTCATGCATGACGGCATCCTACGACAGCCCGCCGTCATCTTGTATGACAGTTCGTTACCTGCGGCGATTATTCAGCCCGAGCGAACGGCCTGCCTCAGGCGGCATCTCGATCCCCGCCGCCGATTGCGCATCCATGATCGCCTGCAGCCGGGCGCGGATATCCTCGTGCATCGGCGCCGCGCGGCGCGTCCTGCGGCTGACGTGCAGGCTCATCAGTTCGTTGGTCGACGCCCGGTAGCCCTCTTCGCCGTGCAGCATTTCATGCATGTAGTGAATGCGTTTCTCGTCGAACCCGATCAGATACGTCCTGAACAGCAGCGGATCGCCCTCGCCGACCTCGGCCAGGTAGTTGATGTGGCCTTCCAGCGCGAAGGTCGTCACCTGTTCCGCCTCCCGGTGCGCCGTCGTCAGGCCGCAATGATCGAGGAAGGCGTCCGTCGCATAGTCGAACACGACCATGTAATAGCCCATGTTCATGTGACCGTTATGGTCGATCCATTCGGAACGTACCCGATCCGAAAAATCCGCCAGTGGTACCGAAATATCGTGCATCCGCCGCTCCTCACCCAGAAAACGGCGGGCAGAGTGCCTGTGCGGTCGCGCCTGCGCAATGCTGCAACTCTTCCTTGGCGCAACAGGAACGGCATGTTATAAGCCGCGCTTCATCGGTGGAGACAGCTTCACCGGGCGGGTGTCTTTTGCCCGTGGATTTCATCAAAGCCGTGTCAAAGCGACAAACTCGAAAGAGGTCAAATTGGAAGTCAGCGTTCGTGACAACAACGTCGACCAGGCCCTCAAGGTCCTGAAGAAGAAGATGCAACGTGAAGGCATCTTCCGTGAAATGAAACTCCGCAATTACTACGAAAAGCCCTCGCAGCGCCGCGCGCGCGAGAAGGCCGAAGCCGTTCGCCGGGCCCGCAAGCTGGCCCGCAAGCGCGCCCAGCGCGACGGTCTCTGACCCGCACCTCTTCCTGAAGATCGCCGGCACGTCGAGCCTGAACAGGATACTGTTCGGGCTTTTCGCCGTTGGCCGATGCGGCGCTTCTTTCCACTGCCGATACCGCCGTCGTCACAGCGGCGGTTTGCAATTTGTGAACCTATGCCGGCTAAGGTCCGCCCCTTCAGACAACCGGTGAACCACAGTGCAATCAGCATCAGACAGCGACCTGCTCGTCGACGTCATCCGAAATGACAGCCGTCCCATCGCGCTCCTGCGCGCCGGGGACACGACGGTCGAACTGATCGTGGCCAGCACCGTCTTTCTGGACGCCATCGGCTTCGATGAACTGCCCGGCATAGCGGCATGGCTGGATCCGCTGGGCGGCATCGCGGTGCTGCGCCAGCACGCCGGCACCCGCGAGATGCTGGAATACACGCTGGCCGACAGACGCAGGCTGGTGCTCTCCGTCCGGCTTCGAGGCGAGGATGTCTATCAGCTGCGCGGGTCCATCATCGACGACGTTCAGGTCTCGAACACGCTGACCGCCGGCGTGATCTCGACCATCACCAACGACGAAACCGGAATCATCTTCCTGGATGCGAAGGGCCATGTCCTGGCCGTCAACGAGACGTTCCACAGCTTCTTTCCCAGGTTCGAAGGCTTCCCGCGCATCGGCGGACATTTCTCGGACCTGCTTTACGACTGCATCTCGCGGCAGTATCTGCCGGATGCGGAAGGGATCGAGGAGAAATACGTCCGCAGCTCGGTCCGGCACTTCATGGGCAAGACCTCGGAGACCCTGACCGTCCGCACCGGCAACGGCCGCTGGCTGAACACCAGCCGGATGCGCTTCAAGAACGGCGCGGTCGCGGTCCTGCTGATCGACGTCACCGAATCCCGGCGCCAGATGGACCAGTTCCGATCCTACGTCCTGAACACGCAGGACATGGTGTTTGCGCGCCTGAACCACGACAACACCCGTGCCCAGGTCTGGGGGCGCGACGCGCAGCAGATTCTCGGCGTGCTGGAACCGGACGGCAGCGTCGATCTGGGCCAGTGGCTGCGCGCCATTCATCCCGACGACATGCCGCACTATTATGACGCCGGCGTCGCCCGGATCGAACACGGCACCCCCTATCGCATCGAGTTCCGCTTCAGGCACCCGGTCACGGGCGCGGAACGATGGCTGATGGAGAACGGCTGGACGACCGTCGATCAGGCATCGGGAGAGCGGTATCTCGACAGCTATCTGATCGACATCACCCAGCGCAAGGCGGACGAGTTCGAACTGCGGCGCGGCGAAGACCGGTTCCGCGAATTCGCGAACATGGCCGTGGACTGGTATTTCGAGACCGATGCGGAGATGAACATCACCTATCTGTCGGACGGCATCCGCCAGATCACGGGGCTGGACCCGCAACAGTTCATCGGTCGAAACTGGAAGACGATCACGCTCTCGGCGCTGTCCGACATGTCCGCTGGCCAGGCCCGGGAATGGCAGGATCTGCTTGATATATGGGCCACCCGAAAGGCGTTTCGCGACCGGCCGCTGCTGTTCCGCTTTCCCGGCGGCGTCGACCGCATGATCAATCTGAGCGGCGATCCCATCTACGATCGCCACGGCACCTATCAGGGCTGCAGGGGCGTCGGCAAGGACGTCACGACACTTGTCACGGCGCAGGAGGAGGCACAGGTCGCCCGCCGGAAGGCCGAGGCCGCCAACCGGGCGAAATCGGAGTTCATCGCCAACATGAGCCACGAACTGCGCACGCCGCTGAACGCGATCATCGGCTTCGCGAGCGTCATGGAACAGCAGATGTTCGGCCCGATCGACAATCCCCGCTATCGCGAATATGCGGGCGACATCTCGGCCAGCGGCCAGCATCTGCTCAGCCTGGTGAACGATATCCTGGACCTGTCACGCATCGAATCGGAACGCCAGCAGCTGGACCTTGAAACCCTGTCCGCGCGTGAGGAAATCCGGCGCGCCTGTACCCTGTTCCGGAACGAGACCGGGTCACGCACGATCAGACAGGGCATCGCCCCCGACGGCGACCGGTTCCTGGCGGACCAGCGGGCCCTGCGGCAGATGCTGATCAATCTGCTGAACAACGCCATCAAGTTCACGGCGGACGACGGCGTGATCGAGATCGGCACCCAGGCGGACCGGGATGGCCTGATCCTTTTCGTCGAGGACGACGGTATCGGCATGAGCGACGAGGACCTGGAGCTGGCCCTGGAACCTTTCGGCCGGGCCGTGACGGCGGAGATCGCGGGCGGGACCGGTCTGGGGCTGCCCATCACGCGCAAGCTGGTGGAACTGCACGGCGGCAGGATGGAAGTGGTCACCGCACCGGGACGGGGAACGCGCGTCATGCTGCATTTCCCCTGCGCCGAAGCGTGCACGCAGACCCGTCCGCAGTCCGCGTAGAGGATCAGCCGGTCAGGAACCGGGCCCTGAAAGCAGCGTCGGTTTCACGCCAGAGCGCCTCAATTCCCTGCAGGCCGAGCGGAATGGCGGCGCTGTCGCCCTCACGCGCCGCCCGTTCAAGATCCGCCGCAACCTGACGCAGCCGCAACGCACCGTACGTCGCCGATGTGCTTTTCAACGCGTGCGCCTGAAATCCGACGGCCGCCTCATCGTGATCTGCCGCAGCCTTCAGAATGGCTGCGACCCGGTCACGGGCCTCTTCAAGAAACCCCTCGACCAGCGCGGCAACCACATCGTCGCCACTGCCACCGGCCATGTCGGCCAGTATGCCATCATCCAGCAGCGGTATCGCATCCGCATCCCTGGGCTGGTTCAACTCAGCGCGTCCTCGACAAACGACAGCCGGTCCTGTCCCCAGAAAAGCTGGTCGCCGATCTTGTAGCTGGGGACGCCGAAGACGCCTTCGGCGACGGCCTGTTCGCCGTGCTGATCGCGGATGGCGGCGGCGTCGATCTCCTCGGCTTTCCGCGCCAGGGCACCGTGATCCAGCCCGGCCTCACCGACGATGGCGGCGATGGTCGCCGTGTCCGCGATGTTGCGTTCCTCGGCCCAGACGGCGCGCATGAAACGCCCGGCCAGTCCGAAGGCATCCTTGCCGCTTTCGCGGGCGGCGATGACGATCAGCGCGGCCTGGGTCTCATCGGTCGGAAAGAACGCGGGTTGCGGGTTCAGCGGAATGCCCAGCCTGGCCGGCCAGCGCTTGATTTCCTGCATCCGGTAGGCCTGGCGTTCGGGCGAGCGTTTCGGCAGGGGCAGACCGCCCGTCCGGTCGAAAACGGTCAGCGCATTGACCGGCATGATCCGGATCGTGGCCCCCGCGTCCGCCGCTATCTTGCCCAGCCGGGCATGGCCCAGATAGCTCCATGGTGACGTCAAAGCACAGTAGTAATCGATATCCATCCTCAACTCCCCCTGACGCGCATCTACCGGCGCGACATCGGTTCTACCACATCGCCGTGGTCGCGAAAGCGCTGCAAGGCATAGGAATCCGTCATCCCCGAGACGTGATCGGTCGCTTTCAGCACGCGTTCATAGTCCGAAAGACCGAATCCGTCCTGTTTCATCGTGGAGTCGAGCAAGTGCGCGATGGCTTCATCGGCCCCCAGATAGATGTCGTAGTCATCATCCGGCACGAAGATCTTCTGCGCCGTGACCCGGGCGATCTCGTCCAGGGCTGTCCGGCAGGGCATCGCCTCCAGCAGCGAGGGGGCCGGACGACCATCCAGCATTGCCGGTTCCAGATCCACAAACGTCTGCACGGCCTGCTCGACCAGTCGGCCGATCGCCTTGGCCCGCAGATAGGCGATGCGCCGGGCGGGCTCGGCGATCTCCTGATACCGCCGCCCGTCCCCCGTGATCGGACGCAACAGGGATTCGGCGGCGTCGAAACTCAGCTTGCCCAGCTTGAACCCGTCCTCCAGATCGACGATCGAGTAACAGATGTCGTCCGCGGCCTCCACCAGCCATGCCAGCGGATGCCGCAGCCACCGGCCAGGCGAGACTTCGGGCAGCGCCAGCTCGCGCGCGAGATCCCGGAAGATGTCCGCTTCCGCCTGCATCACGCCGAACTTCCGCGCACCGGCATCGCGGGCGGACGGGCTGTCGGCAAGCACCGACAGCCGCGGATATTTCGTGAAGGCCCCCAGCGTTGCCGCCGTCAGCCGCAGCCCGCCATTGTCGGTCCAGTTCTGCAGGCGCGTCAGAATCCGGAAACCCTGGGCGTTGCCCTCGAACTTCAGCACGTCCTGCCGCTGGGCCTCGTTCAGCGGCGCAATCGCCGACTGCCCCCGGCGGCTGTTCGCGAACCACTCCCGGATCAGCGCCTCGCCGCGATGGCCGAACGGCGGGTTGCCGATATCATGCGCCAGACAGGCGGCAGAAACGATATGGCCGAATTCCGCGGCACTGAGGTCGGGCGGCAGTCGGCGGCGGCCGGCGATGATCTGTCCGACACCGGCTCCCAGCGACCGCCCGACGGACGCCACTTCCAGGCTGTGGGTCAGGCGGGTACGGACGTAATCGTTCTCGGACCGCGGATGCACCTGGGTCTTGTCCTGCAGCCGGCGAAAGGCCGAGCAGAACACGATCCGGTCGAAATCCTTCTGAAAGGGGCTGCGGGCCGGATCCACGGGATCGGGCCGGTCACCCGTCCTGCGGCTGGCCGAAAGCAACCGTCGCCAGTCCAACATTTACCCGTCCCGAATAGCTGCGATTCGCCCGCGCGCACTTCACAGCATCCCCGCGCCTGCGTAAAGATGACGAAACGACACCGTTTCTGGGGAGGGACGTCAGATGTATCGGGGCACTATCCTGTCGGGCGACCGGCGCATCGAGCGCGCCGAGATGACACACAATGTCGCCAAGGCCGCCGGCGGATTTGAAAAGCTGGGGGTCGGCGACGATGATTCCGTCTGCCTGATGCTGCGCAACGACTTCGCCTTCTTCGAGGCATCGATGGGCGCGACCCTGGCCGGGGCCTACGCCGTTCCGATCAACTGGCACGGGTCGGCGGACGAGGTCGGCTATGTGCTGGATGACTGCGACGCGCGGGCGCTGGTGATCCATGCCGATCTGCTGCCCGGTGTGGCGCGTGCGATCCCGAAGGACTGCGCCGTTCTGGTGGTCCCCACACCGCCGGAGATCGCCGGTGCCTACGGCCTGCCGGAAGAGGCGCGCGACGTGCCTGACGACCGCATCAACTGGAACGCCTGGCTGGCCAACCAGCCGGTCTTCACGAAGGAACCGAAGACCCAGCGCAACACGATGATCTATACCTCGGGCACCACCGGCAATCCGAAGGGTGTCCGCCGCGAACCCGCCACCCCCGAGATGCAACAGCGCACCGCCGATCTGTACGAGATCGTGTTCGGGCTGACCGAGGACGACGACATCCGCACGGTCATCACCGGACCGATGTATCACTCCGCGCCCAACGCCTACGGGTTGAGTTCGGCGGCGAAGGCGGGCCTGACGATCCTGCAACCGCGCTTCGATCCGGAAGACCTGCTGCGCATGATTCAGGACTACCGCATCACGCACATCCACATGGTGCCCACCATGTTCGTGCGCCTGCTGAAGCTGCCCGAGGAGGTGCGCGCGAAGTACGACTGCTCGTCGCTGAAGCATGTCGTCCATGCCGCCGCGCCCTGCCCCGCCGATGTGAAGCGGCAGATGATCGAATGGTGGGGACCGGTGATCTATGAATATTACGGCGGTACCGAGACCGGCGCGACCGTGTTCCACAGCGCGGAGGAGGCGCTGGCCAAGCCCGGCACGGTCGGCAAGGCGCTGCCCTGGACGGACCTGCGCATCGCCGACGACGACGGCAACTGGCTGAAGCCCGGCGAGATCGGCGAGGTCTACATGCGCCTGATGGGCTGGCCAGACTTCACCTACAACAAGAACCACGCGAAGCGCGAAGAGTGCGGGATCGACCATCTCGTCACCTGTGGCGATGTCGGCTATCTGGACGAGGACGGGTTCCTGTTCCTGTGCGACCGCAAGAAGGACATGGTCATCTCGGGCGGCGTGAACATCTATCCCGCCGAGATCGAGATGGTGCTGATCGGCCTGCCCGGCGTGAAGGACTGTGCCGTGTTCGGTATTCCCGACGACGAGTTCGGCGAGTCGCTGGCCGCGCACGTCCAGCTGGAAGATCAGCGCCTGACCGAAGCGCACATCCGGGAATGGCTGGCCGAGCGGCTGGCGAAGTTCAAGGTGCCGAAGCTGATCGTGTTTGAGAAGGAACTGCCCAGGCAGGATTCGGGCAAGATCTTCAAGCGGAAGCTGCGGGAGCCCTACTGGAAAGAAGCCGGACGGCAGATCTGACAATAAATCGGAAGAACACGTCATCCCCGTTTTCGCGTCAGCGAAACACGGGAATCGGGATCAGGAAATGGCTGGTTCAACCCGATCCCCGAGTGAATGCGCCATCGGGGATGACAAATAATTCAGAGGGAACGAGAGAATGACCATGCAACCAGGCACAATCATCAGCGGCGACCGCACCAGCACGGCGGAGGAGCGGCTGGACAATGCCATGCGGGTTGCCCGTGCCCTGAACGATGCAGGCGTCGGCACAGACGATTGCGTCGCCATCTACCTGCGCAACGATTTTCCCTTCTTCGAGACATCCGCCGCCTGCACCCTGCTGGGTGCCTACGCGACGCCGATCAACTGGCACTATACGGCGGAGGAAGCGAGCTTCATCCTGCGCGACTGCGATGCAAAGGTGCTGGTCATCCACTCCGACCTGCTGAAGCCGATCCTGGGCGCCGTGCCCGACGGTGTGACCATCGTCGCCGTGCCGACCCCGCCGGAAATCGCGGCAGCCTATGGTGCCACGGTGCCGGACGGCCTGCCGGACGGCGTCATCGCCTATGATGATTTCAAGGCGGACAAGGATCCCTGGACCGACGCCCCCCCCGCCTCGCGCGGGACGATGATCTATACCTCCGGCACCACCGGGAATCCGAAAGGCGTGCGGCGGGAGCCGATGGACGAGGAAGCCCAGGCGCGCCAGGCCATGCAGATTCAGGACGGCTTCGGCATCCCGGTCGATGCCAGCGGCGTCCGCACGGTGATGACCGGCCCGATGTATCATTCCGCACCGAACGCCTACGGCCTGGGGGCGGCCCGCGCGGGCGCGGCGATCTATCTGGAAGCGCGCTTCGATGCCGAGGAACTGCTGCAGATCATCGACGAACACAGGATCACGCACATGCATGTCGTGCCGACCATGTTCGTGCGCCTGCTGCGTCTGCCGGACGACGTGAAGGCGAAATACGACACCTCCAGCCTGCAGTACGTCATCCATGGCGCGGCCCCCTGCCCGCCGGAAGCCAAGCGGCAGATGATCGATTGGTGGGGGCCGGTGATCTATGAATACTACGGCTCGACCGAGAACGGCATCGTCACCATCGTGACGCCCGACATGGCCATCAACAAGACCGGGACCGTCGGCAAGCCCATCGCCGAGAACCAGATCCGCATCCTGGACGACGACAAGAAGGACCTGCCCCCCGGCGAGATCGGCGAGGTCTACATCTGGCGCCCCCACCGCACGGACTTCACCTATCACAAGCGCGACGCCGCCCGCCGCGAGATGGATGTCGACGGCTTCCTGACCAACGGCGACATGGGCTGGCTGGACGAGGACGGCTGCCTGTTCCTTGCCGACCGCAAGAACGACATGGTCATTTCCGGTGGCGTGAACATCTATCCGGCGGAGATCGAGAAGGCGCTGGCGGGCATGCCGGGGGTGAAGGACTGTGCCGTGTTCGGCATTCCGAACGCCGAGTTCGGCGAGGCCCTGGCCGCCCATATCGAGGTCGCCGACCCCTCCATCGGACCCGAGGACGTGAAGCGCTACCTGTCCGACCATGTCGCGAAATACAAGATCCCGCGCGAGATCGTCTTCGCCGACAGCCTGCCCCGCGAGGATTCCGGCAAGATCTTCAAGCGGAAGCTGCGCGAACCCTATTGGGCCGGGATGCCGCGCCGGATCTGACTATCGCGGAGGAGTGTCTTTTTCCATCGGGTCGGGCGTGAAGATGCGCTCGGCGGCGCCTTCCGGGTCGTCGTACTGACCGGATCGCAGCGCCCAGAGAAAGGCGACCAGACCGGCTGCACCAAGCAGCAGCGCGACGGGAATCAGAAAGGTGAGCACGTTCATGCCGGCATCTCCTTCAGGGTCGCCGCAGGCGCGGACGCGGCTTTCGTCTTCACCCGCCAGCGGAGCCGCAGTGCGTTCAGCGTGACCACAATGGACGACGAAGACATCGCGATGGCCGCCACCAGCGGTGATGCACCGCCCAGCACGGCGATCGGAATCGCGATCAGGTTATAGCCCAGCGCGAGACCGAAATTCTGGATGATCAGACGCCGGGCACCCGTGGCGATGTGGCGGGCCGTCGCGACGGCGGCCAGGCTGTCGCCGGTGAACACCAGATCGGCTGCCGCGCGACCGACATCGGAAGCGCTTGCAGGTGCGATGGACACGTGAGCCGCAGCCAGCGCAGGCGCATCGTTGATCCCGTCGCCGACCATCACGGGCCTGTGCCCGGCGGCCTTCAGCGCGTCGAGGGCCGCGATCTTGTCTGCCGGTTCGAGTGCCGACTGCCAGTGCGCGAAGCCCGCCTGCCGGGCAGTGCGCGCCACGGCACCGGCATTGTCCCCGGACAGCAGAACGGGATCCAGGCCGGCGCGTTCCAGCAGACCGATCGTTTCCACGGCGTCGGGCCGCAGTGCATCCTCAAGCGTGACCCTGCCGCAGACCGTGCCCTTCATGGCGAACCACAATTCGGACCCGCCTGCCTCACCGGGATCCGGCACCCCGACGAATGACGGCTTGCCAAGACGCAACGTCATGCCCTCGTGCACCCCGCTCAGGCCCTGCCCCGGATGTTCGACAATCCCGGTGATCCCGGGATCGATGTCCTGCGATGCGAACGATGCCAGCGCGACGGCCAGCGGATGACGGCTGTGACGCGCCAGCGCGGCGGCAAGTTCCATTTGTGGCGGCTGCAGGTCGGACCCCGTGACCCTGGGCTGCCCCATCGTCACCGTACCGGTCTTGTCGAAGGCCGCCCGGTCCGCCTCGGCCAGCCGTTCCAGTGCGGCACCGTCCTTCAGCAGGATACCGGCACGGAACAAGGCACCGCTGGCGACAACCTGAACGGCGGGCACGGCCAGCCCGAGCGCGCAGGGGCAGGTGATGATCAGCACCGAGACGGCGATCCAGAGCGCCTCGCCCCACGTCGCACCCGCCAGCATCCAGCCCGCGAAGGTCAGTGCCGCGACAAGATGCACGGCGGGGGCATAAATGCGCGCGGCGCGATCGGCCAGCCGCACATGCCGCCCCCGGCTGCGTTCTGCGCCCTCCATCAGGCGGACCACCTGGGCCAGGAACGTATCCTCGCCGACGGCGGTCGCGCGGATGGTCAGCGGATGTGTCAGGGTCTGCGTGCCGGCACGTACCGCATCGCCCGGCACGACCGTGACCGGTTCGGCCTCGCCCGTGACGATGGCGCAGTCCAGATCACCCGTGCCCCGTTCGACGATGCCGTCCACCGGCATCCGCTCGCCCGCAGAAACCAGCAAAAGGTCGCCCTCGGCGATCTGCTCGATGGCGACCCGTTCGGTTTCGCCGCCAACCAGCCGCGTGGCCTCCGACGACCAGAGCGAGAGCAACTGGCTGACGGCAGACCGCGCGCGTGCCCGGACGCGGTGGTCCAGATACCGCCCGACGAGGAGGAAAAACAGCAACATCACGGCGGCATCGAAGAAGGCTTCCTCGCCCCCCTTGACGGTCGCATCCAGACTGAGAATCGCCGCCAGGATGACGGCCAGCGAGATCGGCACATCCATGTTCAGATGCCGCTGCCTCAGCGCCTGCCAGGCGGAGCGGAAGAACGGCTGACCCGCCACAGCGATGGCGGGCAGGGCAATCAGGGCGGAAATCCAGTGGAACAGGTCGCGTGTCGCACCGTCGGCACCCGACCAGACGGACACCGACAGCAGCATGACATTGCCGGCGGCGAAACCTGCGACGGCAAGCGCACGCAGCAGGGTCCGGCCTTCCCGGTCCTGCATCGCCGCACCGGCTTCGGCGGCATCGAAGCGGCGGCAGTCATAGCCCTGCCCTTCGACGGCCGCGATGATGCGTTCAGGCCTGAGTGCATCGGCATGTCTGACCGACAACCTCCGTGTCGTGAGGTTCAGCCGCGCGGAGCTGACGCCTTCCAGTGCCAGCACCGCCCCTTCGACGCGCGAGATGCATCCGGCGCAATGCACACCTGGTACCAGCAGGTCCAGCGACTGCAGCGCACCCGACAGGTCCCGCATCTTCGGCGCACAGGGCGACGCGGAAGTGGTACAGCAGGTCATTATCCGGCACCGCCTTCGATGCGGAAGATGCGCCGGAAGGTCTGGCCGCGCCAGTCCTGTGCCGTCACGTCGATCTGCCAGACGCCTTCGCCCAGCCCGGTTTCTGCACGATAGACGCCGGTGCCGGTCTCGGAAAAGCGCAACGCCTGATCCTGAAACTTGGAGACCGGCCGCTGAGCGGTGCCCGTCATGACCAGACCGGTCAATGCGGTGCCGTTCGCGTCCACCGCACTGATGGCGACCCCCGCGCCATCGTGATCAAGCGCCAACGACCAGCCGAGTTCTTCCTGCGCCGCGGCGGCGGCCTGCATCCTGTTGAAATCCTGGCTGGCGACATAGCTGTTGCGGACCACCAGTCCGGTATCGGTGCTGAGTGCGAACGCTGCCAGAATCAGATTGACCGCGATGATCACACCGAAGAAGGCGCAGAAGGCCAACAGGACCTTCAGACCGGTGATCTGACCCTTGACGGGAACGTCGGCTGCCGTGTCGGTCATGTTCTATCCTTCCGGCGCGGTGAAGTGCGCGCCATAGTGTGCTTCCTCGATGCCCGTCAGATCCGTGACCGAGAATCGAAACGGGTTGTCGCCCGGTTCCAGCTGATCGCGCGGCACGGACACGAAGACCCTCAACTGCGCAACCTTGTCAGGCTCCAGCACGAACTCGCGCGTGCGGCTGGGCCAGAGATCCTGGCCGACGACAGTCATCAGCGCTCCGGGCAAGTCCGCGACCCGCAGCAGCACGCGCTTCTCCTCCAGGTCCATGTTCAGGATCTTGATGGTGTAGCCGTTGCGGACCTGGCCGTCGGACAACAGCACGTATCGCGGGTTGCGGTCGGCCTGCACGCTGATGTCCAGCCGGTCGCGCGTCAGCAGCACGAACAGCATCGCCAGACCGACCAGCGACCACAGTCCCGTGTAGATCAGGGTCCGGGGCCGGAACACGGTCTTCAGCAAAGGTTCGGGCGTCCCGCCGTCGGCGGCGACTTCATAGCTCTTCAGGCTGGCGTAGGAGATCAGGTTCGGTGTGCCGCCCGTCTTCGCCATCACATTGTTGCAGGCGTCGATGCACAGGGCGCAATTGATACACTCAAGCTGCGAACCGTCGCGGATGTCGATGCCCATGGGACAGACCGCGACGCACTGGTTGCAATCGATACAGTCGCCCAGTTTCTGCGCTTCTTCCGACTTGCGATGACGGCCCCGCGGCTCGCCGCGCCAGTCGTGATAGGTCACGGTCAGCGAATTCTCGTCCAGCATCGCCGCCTGGATGCGCGGCCACGGGCACATGTAGGTGCAGACCTGCTCGCGCATCAGGCCGCCGAACACGAACGTCGTGGCGGTCAGGATGGCAACGGTGATGTACGCGATAGAGCTCGCGTCCAGGGTGAACAGATCGACAAACAGGGTCGGTGCATCGGCGAAATAGAACACCCATGCGCCGCCCGTGGCGACCGAGATCAGGATCCAGATCAGATATTTCGTCACCCGCTTGCGGATCTTCTCGAAGCCCCAGGACGCCTTGTCGAGACGGAAGCGCGCGTTGCGGTCGCCTTCCAGCCAGCGTTCGACATGGATGAACAGATCCACCCAGACCGTCTGCGGACAGGCATAGCCGCACCAGGCACGTCCCAGCACGGAGGTCACCAGAAACAGCCCGATGCCCGCCATGATCAGCAGGCCCGCGACGTAGTAGAATTCCTGCGGCCATATCTCGATGAAGAAGAAGAAGAAGCGGCGGTGTTCCAGATCGATCAGCACCGCCTGGTCCGGCATGCCTTCACCCCGGTCCCAGCGGATCCAAGGTGTGATGTAATAGATCGCGAGCGTGATGCCCATGATCCACCACTTCAACCGCCGGAACGCGCCGGAGACGCGCATCGGATGGATGCGGCGACGCGCGACATACATCGACCGTTTCCGCCGGTTGTTGACCGGCTCGACGTCAATGCGATCGACCTGCCGCGCGTCGCTCATGAGGTGCCTACTCCCCGCCACCCAGTGAGTGCACGTAGATCGCGAGCTGTTTCAGGGTCGCATCGTTCAGCCGGAAATCCCAGGCCGGCATGACCCCGTGACGGGGGGCGTGGATCTGCTGCCGGATCTCGGCTTCCGTGCCGCCGTACAGCCACAGGGGATCGCTGATGTTGGGCGCACCCTGCGCGGGATCGCCCTTGCCCTGCTCGCCGTGACAGGCTGCGCAGTTTTCCGCGTAGACTTCCGCGCCCGCCGCGGCGGCCTCGGCATCATGCTCCTGACCGGACAAGGCGAGCACATGCTGTGTGACCTGTGCGATCTGTTCGCGTTCCAGAAGGCCATCCTTGCCAAAGGCCGGCATCAGCGAGTAGCGCGTATCATCGTCACGATCGTAGCGGATACCATGCCGAAGGGTCGTCAGGATGTCTTCGGGCTTGCCGCCCCAAAGCCAGTCATCGTCATTCAGATTGGGATAGCCGGGCGATCCGGCGGCACCGGATCCGTGGCACTGCACACAGTTGACCAGAAACGCCGCCCGGCCGCCGCTGCGGGCGAATTCGAACGTCGTCGGATCCTCGCGGATCTGTTTCAGCGACATGGTCGTGAAGTTGCGCATCACGTCCTGCTGGCGCTCGCGTGCCAGATTCATGTCGTCTTCCAGCGCCGCCCGGCTGGAATAGCCCAGCAGACCCGGCGTTGCGCTTTCGATCAGCGGTATCGCCGGATAGGCGATGCAATAGCCGATGGCCCAGATGATCGTGGCGTAGAAGGAGTACAGCCACCAGCGCGGCAGCGGATTGTTCAGCTCGCGGATACCGTCCCACTCGTGTCCGGTGGTGTCGACGCCGGTAACGTCATCTTTCTTGTCGTCGCTCATTGTTTCGGCCTCCGGTCATCGGCAAGCGGGATCCGGCTGCAGTCGCGATAGTACTTCCTGGCTCCGGGCCGGAACAGGAACCCGACTGCGCCCACAAACATCAGGACCAGCAGGACCAGTCCCCAGGTATCGGCCAGGTGCCGCATGATTTCGTGATCCATGAAACTCACCTGTAATTTTCTTCGGCGCGATAGGCGGAGAAATCCACCAGCGTGCCGATCATCTGCAGATAGGCGACCAGCGCATCCATCTCGGTCAGTTGCGACGGATCGCCGTCGAAGTCGCCCGTCTGCGCTTTCGGATAGCGTGCCAGAAGACCGTCCCAGTCGGCGTCCGGATCGGCCTGGGCCTTCAGATCCTCGGCCGCGGCTTCGATCATCTCGTCGGTATAGGGCACGCCGACCGCCTGCTGGGCGCGCAGGTGCGCGACGATGTCGTCGGTACGCACCTTCTTGTCCAACAGGAAGGCGTAGGGCGGCATGATCGATTCGGGCACGACCGAGCGCGGGTCGATCAGGTGCTGAACGTGCCAGTCGTTGGAATAGCGCTGTCCGACGCGCGCGAGATCCGGACCCGTCCGCTTCGACCCCCACTGGAACGGATGGTCGTACATGCTCTCCGCCGCCAGGCTGTAGTGCCCGTAGCGTTCGACCTCGTCGCGCATCGGGCGGATCATCTGGCTGTGGCAGTTGTAACAGCCTTCGCGGACGTACACGTTGCGACCGGCCAGCTCCAGCGGCGCATAGGGCCGGACGCCCTCCACCTTCTCGATCGTGTTCTGCATGTAGAACAGGGGCGCGATCTCGACGATGCCGCCGATGGAGACCACGATGAGGCTGAGGACCAGCATCAGCGTGGCGTTCTTTTCGATGGTTGCGTGACTGAATTTCATATCACTCTCCGGATCAGGCGGTCTGCGCGGCGGGCCGATCGCCAGCCGTCGCATTCAGTTCGGGGGCCTGCTCCGGCGCATCCGTGATGGTGCGCCAGATGTTGTAGACCATCAGCAGGGCACCGGCGATGTAGAGGCCGCCGCCAAGCGCGCGGATGACATAGAAGGGATGCATGGCCGCGACCGTTTCGGCGAAGCTGTAGACCAGGAAGCCGTTCGCATCATATTCGCGCCACATCAGACCCTGCATGATGCCGCTGACCCACATGACGGCCGCATAGATCACGATGCCGATGGTGGCGAGCCACACATGCCAGCTGACCAGGCGCAGGCTGTAGAGGCCCTGCTTGTTCCAGAGCTTCGGCACGAGGAAGTAGATCGCCCCGAAGGTGATCATGCCGACCCAGCCCAGCGCACCTGAATGCACGTGGCCGATGGTCCAGTCGGTGTAATGGCTCAGACCGTTGACCGCCTTGATCGACATCATCGGACCCTCGAAGGTCGACATGCCGTAGAAGGCGAGCGCGATCACCATCATGCGGATGACCGGATCGGTGCGCAGCTTGTCCCACGCCCCCGACAACGTCATCAGGCCGTTGATCATGCCGCCCCAGGACGGCATCCACAGCATGATCGAGAAGACCATGCCCAGCGTCTGCGCCCAGTCGGGCAGCGCCGTGTAATGCAAATGATGCGGCCCGGCCCAGATGTAGAGGAAGATCAGGCCCCAGAAGTGCACGATCGACAGCCGGTAGCTGTAGACCGGCCGTTCGGCCTGTTTCGGGACGAAGTAATACATCATCCCCAGGAAACCCGCCGTCAGGAAGAAGCCGACCGCATTGTGGCCGTACCACCATTGCGTCAGCGCGTCCTGGACGCCCGCGAAGGCGGAATAGCTCTTGGAGCCGAGGAAGGAGACCGGCACGGCCATGTTGTTGACCAGATGCAGCATGGCCACGGTGACGATGAAGGCCAGATAGAACCAGTTGGCGACATAGATGTGCGGTTCCTTGCGCCGGAACAGCGTCACCATGAAGACCGCCAGATAGGCGACCCAGACAATGGTCAGCCAGACATCCACATACCATTCGGGCTCGGCATATTCTTTCGACTGGGTCACGCCCATCACATAGCCGGTCGCCGCCAGCACGATGAAGAGCTGATAGCCCCAGAAGACGAACCAGGACAGGCCGCCCAGCGCCAGGCGGACCCGGCAGGTCCGCTGGACAACGTACAGGCTGGTGCAGATCAGGGCGTTGCCGCCAAAGGCGAAGATCACGGCGGAGGTGTGCAGGGGACGCAACCGCCCGAAGGTCGTGTATTCGAAGCCCAGGTTCAGGGCCGGAAAGGCCAGTTGAAGCGCGATCACAAGACCGACCAGAAAACCGACGACGCCCCAGAAGGTTGTCGCGATGACGCCGTATCGGATCACGCCGTCGGCATAGCCGGTCCCGTCATCGTCCGATGGCTCGCCGTAGCGCCGCAGCATGACATAGAGCGTCAGCATGCTGGCCGCGACGAAAACCCAGGCGTGCGCCCGGAACAGTTCGTCATGCCCCAGCGCCGCGCCGATCAGTCCGACGACGCCGCCAAGCGCCGCCAGAACCATCATGATGACATTGCCCATGAATGTCCCCCTTGCTGACCGCGGCGAGGAAGTTTGCCGCGTATGCCGGGGATAGGCGTTGCCATGAAACAGGTTCTTGATCTGGATCAAAACCGGGTCGGGCAGATGTGCGACCTTTTGGAAACTGCGAGTTTGACTGAGAGAAAGACTCCCGAAGGATGCGTATCAAGCTGACCCATTCGCATCTGAAACGCGCCATCAGCGACCAGATGCGGTTCGAGGCCGACGGACCGACGACGCTTGCCGACGAGCACGATCTGGTGCGCCATATCTGCGACGAACTGGAACGTGTGGCCGACGCGCTGCCCGACATGCCGACCGCGTCCGTTATCGGAACCCTTGTGCTGGCATTGCGCGTGGGCATTCCGGCACACTGCACCGAAGAGGAACGTGCCTTTCGGACATGGCTGGGCACCGGGCCGGAGCCCTCGGGTCCGCATCGGCGCGCACTGGAGCGGCTGACTTCGGAACATTCGGAGAATGAACCGCTGGGTCACGAACTGGCCGAGGCGCTGGAAACGGTGCAGGCCGAGGGCAGGATCCGGAATCCGGACGCGCTCGGCTATCTGATACGGCTGTATTTCCATACCATGCGCCGGCATGTCGAATGGGAGGAGTACATCCTGACGCAGGTGCTGGACCGGCCCTGATCAGGCCTCGGAGCTCGCCGCCGCGCGCAGGCCGTCCATATCCGTCACCGAGACCTCGCGCGTCGCATGCAGTTCGACGATTCCCGCGCTCTTCAGCTTGCCGATCTGGCGGCTGACCGTCTCGATGGTCAGGCCGAGATAGTCGGCGATGTCCGAGCGAGTCAGCGGCAGATGGAAACTGACCCCGGCCTGCTCGGCGGTATGGGCGCATCCGATCATCGGGCTGCGCCGCGCGATCATCTCCAGAAAGCTCGCCACCTTCTCGGACGCGGTCTTGCGCCCCAGCAGCAGCATCCAGTCGCGCGCCGCGTCCAGTTCGTTCAGCGTGTCCTGGAACAGGCGCATCTCGAAGCCCGGCTTCTCGCTGAGCAGCCGCTCGAATTCCTTCTTCGGGAAAACGCAGAGTTCCACATCGGTCGCCGCTTCCGCGAAATAGGGACTGCGCTCCCTGAAGGCGCGCCCCAGGAAATCGGGCGCAAACTGCAGGCCCACGATCTGCTGACGGCCATCGGCCATGATCTTGGTCAGCTTGACCGAACCGGCCACGATGTTGGCGAAGAATGTGATTTCCTCGTCTGCGTTGAGGATGGTCTCGCCCGCTTTCACGATCCGCTGCCGCGCGATCGCGTTGATTGCCGCGAGCTCATCCTCCGAAAGCGCCCCGCAAACCGCACGATGGCGGATGGCGCAGCTTGAGCACCGCATTACCTCACCATTGAGGGACATCATCTGCATCACACCGACCTCATGTCCGGATCATGAATGGTAACATAGTAGCCGGAAACCGCACCCGCCGCCGGTGAGCGATAGCGCACGCGTCAAACCGCGCATTTTTTCATCTTTCCCGCGGTATTTGATCCGGATCAAGAACGCAGCCCGCCGTCGCGGCATCATGTCGGCCTACCGTGCAGCCATGGGAGCGAAACGATGACCATCTCGGATATCCTTCTTCATCTGGATCCGGCTTCGGACAATGCAGCGGAAACCGGTGCCGCGATCGCGCTTGCGACCGAGCATGACGCGCATCTTGCCGGTCTGACGACCGTCACCGATCCGGACCTGCCGATCTATGGCTTTGCCGGTCTGTCCGAGGGGGTCTATCGGGCCATGGACTCCATGGTCGGCGACCAGATCGCGAAGGCGAAGGCCGCGTTCACCGAACGGACGGAAAAGGCCGGGATCGGCACCGACTTCCGGGCGGCCAAGACCTATGGTGCCGAAGTGCACGAAGTCGTCGCCACCCATGGCCGTCACGCCGATCTGGTGATCGTGCGCCAGTCCGACCCGGAAGTGCCCCGCGCCGGCGGCCGGGACGTCATCGAGGAAATCGTGCTGGCGGCGGGCCGGCCGGTGCTGGTCATCCCGTATATGGGGACGCATGAGAAGATCGCGTCCAACGTCGTTGTCGGCTGGGACGGCAGCCGCGAGGCAGCGCGGGCGCTGGGCGATGCGATGCCGCTGATCCGCAAGGCCGGCAAGGTCAATGTTCTGGTCGTCAACCCGCACAGTCGCGGCGACGCCCATGGCGAACTGCCCGGCGCGGACATCTCGACCCATCTGGCCCGTCACGGGCTGAACGTGAACCTGATGGTCGAGAGCGCAAGTGGCATCGATCCGGGCAACCTGATCCTGTCGCGGGCGGCGGACCTGGATGCGGACATGCTGGTGATGGGCGCGTTTGCCCACTCCCGCCTGCAGCAGACGCTGTTCGGTGGCGTCACCCGGTCGATCCTGCAGCAGATGACCCTGCCGGTCCTGCTGTCGCACTGATCGACAGGGAATCGGGCCGAAGCGCCTGAAACCGCGCTTCGGCCCGATCCGATCGGTTTCCGCGCTGCGCGTCAGAGCTTCCGCGCGATGATTTCCTTCATGATCTCGTTCGTGCCGGCATAGATCCGCTGCACGCGCGCGTCGGCATACATGCGGCTGATCGGATATTCCCACATGAAGCCGTAACCGCCGAACAGTTGCAGGCATTCGTCGATCATCTTGTTCTGCTGGTCCGAGGTCCACCATTTGGCCATCGATGCGGTTTCGGCATCCAGTTCGTCGCGCAGCAGCTTCGCCATGCAGTCGTCAACGAAAGTGCGGGCGACCTGGGCGATGGTCTTGACCTCCGCCAGCTTGAACCGCGTGTTCTGGAACTCGATCAGCGGCTGGCCGAACGCCTGCCGCTCCTTGCAGTATTCGACGGTCATGTCGAGCGCGGTCTCGATCGCCTGTGCCGCGCTGATCGCGACCTGCAGCCGTTCCCAGGCCAGTTCCTGCATCAGATACTGGAAGCCCTTGCCTTCCTCGCCCAGGATCCGGTCTGCGGGGATGCGGACGTTCTCGAAGAACAGCTCCGACGTGTCCTGCGCCTTCAGGCCCAGCTTCTTCAGGCGGCGGCCCTTGTCGAAGCCCTCGTCGCCGCGTTCCAGCATCACCAGCGACGTGCCCTTGGCGCCCTTGGTGGGGTCCGTCTTGGCCACGACGATCACGATGTCCGCGTTCCAGCCGTTGGTGATGAAGGTCTTCTGGCCGTTGACGACGATCTCGTTGCCGTCCTTCAGCGCCGTCGTCTTCACGGACTGCAGGTCCGACCCGGTGCCGGGCTCGGACATGGCGATGGCACCGATCAGTTCGCCGGACGCCATCTTCGGCAGGTACTTCTGTTTCTGCTCGTCCGAGCCGTAGCGCAGGATGTAGGGGGCCACGATTTCATTGTGCAGCCCGTACCCCAGTCCGGTCAGGTTCTGTTTCTGCACTTCCTCGAACAGGATCATGCTGTAAAGCCGGTCCGCGCCCGAGCCGCCGTATTCCTCGGGCATCGACATGCACAGGAACCCCAGTTCGCCCGCCCGTTTCCAGGCATCGCGATCGACGTAACCCTGCGCCTCCCACTTCTCGTGATGCGGTGCGATCTCGTCGGCCAGGAACTTCCGCATGGAGTTCCGGAAAATCTCGTGGTCTTCGGTGAAAATCTCGCGCTGCAGGCCCATCGCCTTCTCTCCCCGGTGAAAACTGTGCATGTGCTGCTCCGGTTATAGCGCAGGTGACGCGGACGTCACCACACATCGGAACGCCGCCATCCACCATGTCGCGTTGCGGTCGCCGTCCGGATCACCATATCTTGGCCATCAACCGAGCGAGGATGCCATGCAGACCCGAAACCCCCTGTTTGACGATATTTCCAAGGTGATGACGTCCGCCGCGGGTGCCTTTCAGGGCGCGCGTGAGGAAGTCGAGGCCAAGCTCCGCACCCAGCTGGAGCGGATCGTTGCGGATATGGATCTGGTTGACCGCGAAAGTTTCGAGGCCGTGAAGGAAATGGCGAGCGAAGCGCGGATGGAGAACGAACGGCTCGCCGCCGAGATCGAGACCCTGCGCCAGGAAGTGGCCGAACTGAAGAAACCCAAACGCGCGCCGCGACGCAAAAAGGCCGACGAAGCAGACAGCTGACCTTCCGCCAAGGAACGATTGACGCCGGGACTCCCGCCCCCCTAGCCTATATCTGGCGATTCGTTGACGTGTCGCCACGATATATGCTGATGGCATTCCGTTGTCAGCATGGCAGGGAGACCGGTTGTCATGAGCATGCTGATCGAACTCGCCGAGGCTTCCACCGTCAATCCCCTTGATGCCGTTGAGGATTTCGTCGATGCCAACGAATGGCCGGCGGACCGGACGGCGTCGGACGAGATGACGGTCGGGGTCACGGGCAAATGGTGTGATTTCCATCTGTGGGTGTCCTGGCGTCCGGAAATCCATGCGATGCACTTCGCCTGCGTCTTTGACCTGAAAGTACCGGCGGCCCGCCAGCCCGACCTGCACGGTCTGCTGGTGCTCGCGAACGAGAAGCTGTCGCTGGGCCATTTCGACCTCTGGCGCGACGAGGGCCTGCTGCTGTTCCGGCACGCGTTGCTGCTCGGTCGCGACGGCAGCGTCGAACTCGATCAGATCGAGGCCCTGTTCGACATTGCCTTCACCGAATGCGAGCGCTTCTTCCCCGCTGTCCAGTATGTCCTGTGGGGCGGCAAGTCCGCCGACGAGGCCGCAGAGGCCGCCATGATGGACTGCGTCGGCGAAGCCTGAGGCATTTGTCCGCCGCTACCCGTAGCGCGCATCCCTGAAGCGGCCCGGCATTCGATCGAAACGGTCAAATACCACAGGCTGTAACCCCCGCCTCCGTGCGGGGGCAACGGTCGACGCATCGAACGCCGCGCGTATCAGGTACTCAGCAAGGCCCCCGGATAAACCGGGGGTGACAGTCCGGGTGGCAGCGACTCAGTCAGGGCAGGGTCAGCTCTAAAGCTTGACGGTCAGGCCACCATCGACGAACAGCGTGTGGCCGGTGACGAAGGACGCGGCTTCCGAGGCGAGGAAAATAGCGGCACCGCCGATCTCGTCCGGACGGCCCCAGCGCGCGGCAGGTGTGCGCTCCTCCACCATCTTCGTGAACGCCGTGTCGGCCATCAGGGGCGCATTGAATTCCGTTCCGAAATAACCGGGCGCGATGGCGTTCACGCAGATCCCGGTCGAGGCCAGCTCCACGGCCAGGGATTTCGTCAGTCCGGCGATGGCATGTTTCGTTGCGACGTAGGAACTGATGTTCGGGCGCGCGATCTGCGACATGACCGATCCGATATTGACGATGCGACCATAGCCCCGTTCGGTCATCGGGCGCGCCACCTCACGGGCGAGCACATAGGGCGCGATCAGGTTACCCTCGACGACGTCGCGATAATCCGACGTCTTGCTCTCCAGCAAAGGCGCACGGCTGATCATCCCGGCATTGTTGATCAGGATATCGATACGCTTGCGGTCCGCCAGCACCGACTGGACGGCCCCGGCACAGGCCGTCTCGTCCGTCACGTCGAAGACGCGATGATCGGCCTTGCCGCCCTTCATCTCGATTTCCTGGACAACGTCCTGCAACGGCCCTTCGGTGCGGGCCGAAACAATGACGGTGGCCCCCGCCGAAGCGAGGGCCAAAGCCATCGAACGGCCAAGTCCCTTGCTGCCGCCGGTCACCAGGGCGATACGGCCATCCAGCCGCAACTGTGCATACATTCAATCGTTCTCCAGAGAAGGAATTCCGTTCAGCGCCGCCATTGGCCCGATCTGTCCTGAAACCAGGTGCCTTTCGGCGACGTCTGCACGATCTGCCGGGCGTAGACTTCGCCGACCTGTTCGACTGTCACCTGCTGTTCGGCGGCCCGGTCACGATAGATCTGCAGTCGCTGGCGATTGACCTGCGCCACGAAATCGGCAGCGGCGGGATCGCGCGCCACGGCCAGACCGTCAAAACGTTCGCCCACGGATCCGTTGGCCCGCAACGCGTCCAGCGACTGTGCCGATGCTGTTCCCATCAGGCCCAGCATCACCACGACACCAAGTATGATCTTGCGCAGCATCAGAATATCTCCGGGTTCCTGGCGATGTCAGTCTTCGCCTTTTCTTCCAGCCGGACACGCACATCGGCATCCAGCTTGATGTTCAGGTTGATGGTTATCGGTTCTTTCGGGGCCTCCAGCGCGACTTTCGGCGCACAGGCAGCCAGCGAGATCGATAAGAGCGCAATCAATGATGCGCCCGCAAGTGTCCTGGCGGTTCCGGTTCGTGTCATGGATCAACTTTCTGCCTGTCCTGGAGCGCGATCCGGCAGTTCCCGTGAACGCGTCCCGCTTCCAATTCGTGAATGTCGTTTCTCCGGCACATCACTGCAAGCCCCGAACGCCCGACTGCAGCACGCCCGAGGTCGCGCGGTACACAGTCAGCAGCGCCTCGACCAGCCTGTCCGCGTTGCCGGTCACATTGATATTGAAGACGAAGGGCTGACCATCCAGGTGCGCCGGATTGCGGCCTTCCAGCCTGATGAACAGCCGCGCCTCTCCGCCCAGCGCCTTGTCGATCTCGATGCTCAGACGATCGTAGTGAAAATCCGTCAGCGCATTCAGGATCAGGTCCGCATTCTCGCTGACCTGCCCGGCGAGCAGATCCCTGATCGCGCTGACCGGAAAGCTGAGCGTGCCCGGGCCTTCGGCAACCAGCCGCCCCCCGGCGATGGAAACCCGCTCGGCGGCGGTGATCCGCGCCGGCACCGTCCCCGTCAGGCGGCCACGCGCGGCGACACCCTCGATATCCAGCAGGGCCGCGAACGCCCCCAGTTCTATGGATTCGAAATTCAGCATCAGATCGATCGGTGCCTCTGCCGTGGTTACCGAGAAGGGTGCCAGCGACACCCGGCCATCCAGCATCCCGGCCGACAGTGCCGCAACGTCGAGCACCGGACCGGCGGAACCCTTGCGTATCGTGTAGGACACGTTCAGATCCCGGACTGGAAACCCAGCATCGATGCTGTCGATGAACAGCGCCTGAACACCGTCGCTGGCCAGCGGTGCCAGAGACCGCAGCCGCACCTCGGCCTCAAGCCCTTCGATCCGCGCGGGATCGAGGGTTGCCGCGGCATCGCGGATCGCAAACGTCAGTTGACCGTTCCGGTCAGCGGTCGTGAAGCGGAGCGTGCCGGACACGCGACCCCCGACCTGCGCCAGATCCGGCACATCCAGACCTGCCGCCCGGACGATCTCCAGCACCGGCGGCAAGGGTCCTTCCGGCAGGGTCAGCCGAAAGGCGTCAGGCCGCGCGTCGACGTCCATCACAAGGTCGGGCGAGGCGAGCGACGTCAGGCGGCCGTCGAACCGCGGCCTGTCGACGGCTTCGGTCAACCGCCCCTCGATGCGAAAGGGAGGCACTCCCGGCACGAGCCCTTCGGCCAGTTCGACTTTCGCCATGGTCAGCCGATGATCGAAGGTCGCACGTGCCGGATCGACCCGTCCCTCCAGAAGGATGCGGCGCGCGGTGCCGATGTCCGGTGCCCTGGCTTCCAGCAGGGTGACCCTGGTATCCAGCATGTCGCCCGCGCGCGCCCTGGCGAACGCCAGATCGGCCACGGCTTCCTGTGCGACCAGCGTGCCGCGCCCGATGACGCCGAGTCTCAGTTCGGAGGTCCGGAGCCGGACCGACACGTCCCGAAGCGCCGGCGCGCAGACGTCGAGTGTGCAGGGGCCCAGCGCTATGCGGCCCGAGAACTCGGCCCCCTTCCAGTCGTTCCGGAGGCTGAGAACGTCCGAAACCGTTCCACCGGCCAGGCCTGCGCCCCCGCCGTCGAACCGGATCACAGTCGCCTGTTCGGATCCGTCGACCGTGACCGGCACGCTCAACCGCAGGCCGTCGAGACGGCTGTCACCCAGCCGCATCCGATCCGCGCCGGTGGAAACGATCCCCTCGAACGAGACCGTCTTTCCAACATTGCCGCGGCCCTTCAGGCGCGTTTCGGTGAGCTTCTGACCCGCCACGACCAGTCCGGTCGCAGCGGCATCGATCCGTGCGAAATCGAACCTGTCGGCATGAACCACACCGTCGCGCAGATCGACATCCAGGGCGGCCAGCGAGCGGATGCCGACGCTGCCATTGATCGTCACCGGATCGCGAAGGGGATCCGAAATCAGGCCCGGAAGATTGTCGCCAACCAGCACCAGTTCAGGTCCGGCGACGAATTTCAGGTCCCGGCCGATCAGGGGTACATCGGAACGCGCCGAGATCTCTGCAGGTATCAGCACGGGCGACAGACCGGCAATATCGAGTGCCGCCGCGTTCACCGACACGCGGGTTTCGTCGGCGCCGATCCGGGCGGTCATCTCGACGTCGCCCGCGACACCTTCCGCGACATCGCGGATATCTTTCAGGGTACCGGAAACGGCCACGGTCAGCTGTCCGCGCAGCGACTTCGGTATTTCCGCCAGACCCGCGGTGCGGACACCGCCGGAGAAATCCAGCGCAACGGTCGCCTCGCCGGCGCCGACCGGAAAGGCCGGAAACGCGGCTCGAAACAGGGCAAGATCGTCCGAGGATGCAAAGGCGCTCAGGTCGACGACCGGATGATCGAAGGGCGCGGCGGCGACCGCGTTCAGGGCGAACGTGCTGGCCAGATCCGGCACCGCGCCCTCCATGCGGATGCTGACGAAATCAGGCTGGACGGTCATCTGCAGACTGACGTCGCTCGCATCGATCGGACGGGTCAGTGTCTCCGAGCCCAGTTCAAGCGTATCGACATCCGCGTTCACGGTGATGATCCCCGCCTGGGTCGCGGTTGTGCGGATGACGCCACGGGCCGAGACGCGCGCATGATCGAGCGCGAACGCCGAGTCAGCCGTGGCCAGTCCGGAGGGAGCGATATGGACCGTGCCCGGCACCTCCACGCTGACCGGACCAGCGTCGGTTTCCGCCAGCAGGGAGATCTCCGTCAGTCGGATGTCGGGCAGTGAAGCCGGTTCGTCCGGCCCATCGGCGGCAGGCTTCAGAAACGGATTCAGCGGGCCGAGATCCAGGCGTCCGTCACGGTAGGCGATGCGCGCATTGATCCCGTCCACCGCGACATGCGACACCTGACCCGCCAGCGGGTCGAAACCGACCTCCACGAGGTCTGCACTGTAGTCGGCGCCCGCCGAAAGATTCCGTATCCGGATGTGATCGAGATCCAGCTCGGTGACGTCGAGGCTGACGGGCGAGACGCCCTGCCGCTCGAACTGCCAGACGAGCACCTGCTCTGCCAGCCACAGCCGGCCAGCATAGACAACGGCAAGGAGGACCAGTGTCCCCGCCGTCAGAAAGGTGAATATTCTCAGAGCGCGCGCGGACACGGAAATTCTCCGCCGAACAGTACAGACGCCCTGTTATATGTCGTTCTTCAGCCGCTGCGCCAGAATCCTTGCGAACGGGACCGGTCAGACGTTGCCGTCGACAGCCAGACCCTGGACTTTCGCCAGCCGCTCCAACTGGGCCAGCACTTCTTCCGCCGGAAACTGCTTGATCACCTCGCCGGTGTCGCGGTCAACGGCCTTGTAGATGAAGCCGGCCTTCTGATCGTTCACGTCGATCTCAAGCGTCGCATTCGACGGAAATTCGGTGAACATGGCTCTGGCGACGGTTTCGGCCGCAGCGCCACGATCGACGACGGGTTCCGCAGCCTCTTCGCTGGCCTTCTCGGCCCGACGCTGTTCGATCTGCGCCGATCTGGTGGTTTGCCTGTCTTCGTCCGGTCCGGACTTGACGGTCGGTTTCAGCGCATCGGTACCGACCGGTACGCTGCCTGTTGCGCTTATCATGATGCCATTCCTTGATAGGTAAGGCCTCCTGACGGCTGTCCCGGTGAATCATGCAACGTCTGCGGGATCAGACCGCCTCAGCGCTTTGGGGACAGGGACCCGGAGGTCCCTATCCCCGTCGCGCGGTCTCCTAGAAGAGGCCGAGGATTGTCTGCGGTGCCTGGTTGGCGATGGACAGCGCCTGGACACCCAGCTGCTGCTTGATCTGCAGCGACTGAAGCCTCGCGCTTTCCTTGGCCAGGTCCGCGTCCACCAGATTGCCGACACCCGTGGTCAGGGTATCC
>NZ_JBLXDV010000014.1:0-110605 GCF_048263705.1 Minwuia sp.
CCAGCCAGCATGTTGAATCAGAACCAGACTGATTTGGGAATCCTAAATCGATTCAATCAAATATGGGGACGCTCTAGGTGCGGATACGCCCCGGATCATCCGGCTCATCAGGATCACCGGCACGACACCGGCCAGCACGATGGCCAGCGCGCCGGGTGCAGCGGCCGCGAACTGCTCGTCGGTGGCATACTGGTGTGCCAGTGTCGCCAGTGTCTCGAAGTTGAAGGGTCTGAGCGCCATGGTCATGGGCAGTTCCTTCATCGTGTCGACGAAGACCAGCAGCGCGCCGGTCAGTACGCTGGCCCGGATCAGCGGCCAGTGCACCCGCCGCACCAGCGCGACCGAGGTGCAGCCCAGCAGGCGCGCCGCATCATCATTGTTGCGCGACACGCGCTCCATCCCGGATTCCGTCGCACCGTAGGCCAGCGCGAGAAACCGCACCGTGCATCCGAACAGCAGCGCGAAGATCGAACCCGACAGCAGCAGGCCGGTCGAGATACCGAACCAGTCCCGCATCACACCATCCAGCGCATTGTCGAAGCTGGCGAACGGGAACAGGATCCCTACCGCCAGCACGGCACCGGGCACGGCATACCCGATACTGGCAAATCGAGCCGCCCAGACCACAGGCCCGCGCCCGCCGGAGACCCGGACGGAATAGGCCAGCCACAGGGCCAGGCCCGCCGCGCACAGGGCGGCGAGGAAAGCCAGTTCGAGCGAACTCAGCAATCCGGCAAGCAGTTGCCCTTCGAACAGCGTATCAAGACGCCCGAGAGATTCAGAAAGCAGCAGGCCGAACGGCAGCAGAAACCCCAGGAAGACCGGCAGCAGGCAGGCGAGGAATGCCAACCCCGCCCGACCGGGCGTGAGACTCTGGCGCGGTGATGCGCCGCGCACGTGGCGCGGATCGGCAAAGCGGCGATCCGCACGGTTGCGGCGTTCCAGCCAGACCAGCAGCGCGACCACGGCCACCAGCATCAGTGCGAGCCCCGCCGCACCGTCCAGGCTGCCCATGTTCAGCCAGACGTGATAGATGCCCGTCGAGAAGACCTGCACGGCGAAGAAGTCCACGGTGCCGTATTCGTTCAATGTCTCCATCATGGCCAGCGCAAGGCCCACGGCGATGGCAGGGCGGGCCATCGGCAGGGCGACCCGCCAGAACGCCCGCGCCTGATCCATGCCCAATGTCCGCGCGGCCTCCACAGCGGCCCGCGACTGCGACAGGAAGGCCGTCCGCGCCAGCAGATAGACGTAAGGGTACAGGACGAGCGACATCACGATGATCGCGCCACCCAGACTGCGGATTTCAGGAAAGGCGTATTGGGAAGCCGAGGACCATCCGAAGGTGGTCCGCAGCCACGTCTGCACCGGACCGGCATAGTCGAGGAAATCCGTGTAGACGAAGGCGACGATGTAGGACGGCGCGGCCAGCGGCAGCATCAGGCCCCATTCGAACCAGTTGCGACCGGGAAACTGATACATCGCCACCAGCCAGGCCGCGCCGACGCCCAGCATCAGCACCCCGACACCGACACCCAGCGCGAGCGCCAGCGTGTTGAGAATGTAGTCCAGCAGGAAAGTGTCGATCAGATGCTGCCAGACAGCGGCTTCCGCCGACAGCGCAAACACAACAAGCGCGATCAGGGGCACCCCGATCAGCCCGGCCGAAATCACGGCGAGAGAACTGACGCGGAGCGCCCCTGTGCGCTGGATCCCGGCGTCGACCGCCGGGCTGTTGCTGTAGGTGATGCTCACCCGTCGAAATTCACCTTGTCGACCAGTTTCGCCGCATTCACCCGTTCGCGACCGATCTTGTCGACCTGGATCGCGTCTTCCTTGAAGTCGCCGAACCCTTCGACGATCGGATGCAGTTTCGCGTCCTCCAGAACAGGAAACTCATAGTTCTGGGCGGCATAGATGCCCTGCGCGGTCGGACCTGCCAGGAACTCGATGAGTTTCACCGCATTCTCCCTGTTCTGCGCATGCTTGGTCACCGCAGCGCCGGAAATGTTCATGTGGGCGCCTTCACCGGACTGATCGGGAAACACGGGACGCACCTGCTCGGCGGCACCCTTCTGCTCGGGGTCCGACAGCATCACGCCGTAGTAGTAGGTGTTGCCGATGGCCAGATCGCACTCGCCGGACGCCACACCCTTGATCTGCGCGCGGTCATTGCCCTGGGGCTTGCGCGCCAGATTGGCCTTCAGACCCTTCAGCCAGTTCTCGGTCCAGTCCTCGCCATGGCGCGCGATCATCGCGGCGACCAGGTCGATGGTGTAGCCGTGCTTGCCGGAGCGGGTGCAGATCTTGCCCTTCCACTTCGGATCGGCGAGATCGGCGTAGGACAGCGCCATATCACCCGGCACACGGTCACGGCTGGCATAGATGATACGCCCGCGCTTGGTGATCGCAAACCAGCGCCCCTCCGGATCGCGCAGGTTGGCGGGGACCCGCTCGTTCAGCGTATCCGACGACACGCTCTGCACCAGATCCTCTTCGACCAGATCGTTCAGGCGACCGGCGTTGGTCGTGATCACGACATCGGCCGGTGTATTGGCACCTTCCGCCTTCAGACGCTCCAGCAAGCCCTTGTTGGCATAGACCATGTTGACCTTGATGCCGGTTTCCTCGGTGAAGGCATCGGTCAGCGGCTGCATCAGGAACGGCTGCCGGTATGAGTAGAGATTGACCTCCTCTGCTGCGCTGGCAACAGCGGGAATGAGGGCCGCCATGCCGGCCGCCATCGTGAGGCCGAGAACAGAGGTACGAATCGTGGATTTCATGTTTCTACGCCCAGTTTGTTGTTGCGATTGATTATCAGTTACCGCCCATCGCAAACCATGTCAATCATAATGAAAATCATTCGCATGATGGGCAATCGGGACTGTTGCAACCTGCCCATGCGCAAACCGCAGTCCGCCGAGGCGATCACATCTTGGCACCGAGCGGTGACGCCCTATTGTCGCTGCCATGTCCACGGATTCCTCCACCCCGTCTCCTGCTGACACCGCGCGGCCCGACAGCTTTGCACTGATGATCTTCATCATGCTGGTGATGGTCTGGGGGCTGCTGTGGCCGATGATGAAGATCGCCACGACCGAGATCCCCGTCCTGCCGTTCCGTGCCATCGGTTCGATGATGGCCGTCGTCGCCATGGCGCTGATCACGCTGATCGCCGGACACAGCCTGAAGGTGCCGAGGGGATCATGGCTGCCGCTCGCCATCGCCGGTCTGTTCAACGTAGGGGCATGGCTTTACCTGTCGGCGGTTGGCGTGACCATGATCGGCGCGGGCCGCGCCGCATTGATCGCCTATACGATGCCGGTCTGGGCCTTCCTGATCAGCATTCCGATGCTGGGCGAGAAGGTGACCCGCTGGCGCGTCGCCGGTCTGGTGCTGGCGATGGCCGGGCTGGCCATCCTGATCGGCGAGGACATCCGCGCCGCCAGTCGCACCCCGGTCGGCGTTCTGGTGATGATCGGGGCGGCGTGGTGCTTCGCCTTCGGCACGGTCTGGCAGAAGAAGATGGACTACGGCATGGCGCATATGCCGGTCATGACATGGCAGCTCTTCTTCGGCGCTGCGCCCATCGTTGTCCTGGCCATCCCGGAGATGTCCGATCTGAAACCGGTGTCCTGGCAGGCCGTGGGTGCCACGATCTACGCTGGCCTGATTGCCCAAGTCTTCGGCGTGGCGGCCTACCTCTGGCTGGTCAAGCGGCTGCCGGTGAAGACCTCTTCGCTGTCGATCCTGCTGGTACCGCTGGTCGGGCTCGGTTCGTCCGCGCTCATCCTGGGCGAACGGCTGGGCTGGACCGAACTGATCGCCGCGCTGCTCATCTTCGGGGCCATCGGCACTGCCTTCCCGAAAGAAAAGACCACGTGAACCGGGCCGCAGCGATCACGCCTTCGCGGTGACCGCGAACTGTGGCGCGATCGCGAGATAGGTGCCGTCGGACCGCGCCCGATCGATCAGCGCTTCGATACGGTCGATCTCATCCCGGGGAAGCTCACCTGCCGTGCGGGCATAGCCGATGGCATTGGCGATCATGCCCGAGAGCCGGCCCGTACTGTCAGGTGCCCCCAGCAGTTGAACCGCGATCTCACTGAAACCGGCCCGCCGCGCGACGCCGTGCAACTGCCGCCCGATCAGCGCGTTCGGCCAGGCCCAGCGCGCGGACTGCAGCAGAGCCTGCCACGCATCCGCCGGGACCGGCTCCACGATCATCATGCCCCAGTCGCCCTCGATGGCATGCGCCAGACCGTCGGGCCTGAGGACACGACGGAACTCCCGGAACGTCGTAACCGGATCAGCGACATAGATGATCGTGTTGCGCGCGATCACCCGGTCCGCCGTACCGCCGTCGAGCGGCAGCGCGTCATCGTCCAGCAGGTGCACGCTGATGCGATCCGACAGCCCCTGCTCTGCGGCCAGGGCGCTGGCATGCTCGACGAACGGGCGATTGATATCCACGGCGTGCACATGACCATCCGGTCCGACCCGCCGTGCAAACTCGACCGCGGCAAATCCCGGCCCGCAACCGAAATCGACGATGGTCTGACGCGGCCTGATGTCGGCGGCTTCGTAGTAATGCGCGGTCGCCGGGTTCCAGCGGAACATCTTCAGATAGCGTTCGAACCGTTCCGGCTCGATATCCACCCAGTGCGCCTGGAACCCCGACGGCCCGCTCATGCCCGGACCTGCCCGATCAGATCGGCTTCTGGCCGATGACGCGCCGGTCCTTGTTCAGCTCCTTCAGGAATTCCATGCCGTCGGCCGCGATGGCCTCGCCGATGTGCAGCCCTTCTTCCTTTTCCAGATCGTCGATGTCGATCCAGTTGGCATAGAGCGGACGAGTCCGTTCGGTGATGATGCCAGCGTTCAGCAGCGTCTTCACCAGCACGCGCATGATGTTGGTGGGATCGCGCAGATCGTTGCGCTTCATGGCATCGCGGTCGGTATAGACCTCACGCACCGAGTCGCGGACCCATTCCCATTCCAGACCGAACTGCGGATAGATCTCCCGCTTCTGGCGGATGTTCGTCAGGTTGAACAGCAGCGTCTCGAAGCACTTGGCCGCCCATGTCTCGACGATCTCATGTTCTTTCTCGGACAGTTTCGGGATCGTACGGTCCGCCCAGATCTTGCCGAAGCGGTGATGGAAAGCCTCGTCGGTCATGACAAGCTGCACCAGGCGTTTCAGCACCGGGTCGTTTGTATGGCGATGCAGGTTCGCGAACGCGCCCATGGCCAGACCTTCGATCAGCATCTGCATGCCGACCAGCTTCTTGTAGACCTCGGGTGCCATGACCAGTTCGTTCATCAGGCTGCCCAGCGAGTCGCCGACCGGATAGGCGGTGCCCCAGCGGCTGCCGATATACTTCGCGAATCCGGTGACGTGACGGGCCTCCTCGCGCGCCTGGTTGGTGGCATACTCCTGCGCCCCCGGATCCACCAGGATGTGACACAGACTGGCCGACAGGCTCAGCGCGCCCTGCTCCCCGTGCAGGATCGACGACAGCCCCCAGCGGGTGGATTCATTGGCCAGCCTGATGCGCTGACCCTCGTCCAGCCGGTCATAGACCGCGCCCGTCAGTTCCGGCACCTGCTCCGGCGGCATCAGGTATTCGTTCTCCAGATCGAAGTCCTGCGTATAGTCCACGTACTTGGCGTCCAGCGGATCCCAGAAATGGTCGTGGGTCGCCGAGATGATCTGGTCGAATGCATCCGTGCGCCGGTTGTAGCGCCCGACATCCATCATCACCGGAAATGCGTCGCGATCGACGGTATCGTAGGACGCGTCATGCGTGATGTGCTGAACCATGCTAAATTCCTCCCAGAACAGTGCGTCACCCCGGCAACTGCAGAGTGACGTTAACGTCAACGTGACGGCATTCTAGCAAAAGCAGTTCCGTTCGCACCAACTTTCGTTAGTCTCGGTCGCTTGGAGAGAGCGGTTGAGGGGGAGAACAGCCGATGCAGACCAGTTTCAAGGCCCGCCTCGGCTGGGCGATGTATGACTGGGCGGCGCAACCGTTCTTCACCATCATCTTCACCTTCATCTTCGGGCCGTATTTCGTGGCCCAGGTCGTCGGCAACCCGGCCGAGGGGCAGGTCCTGTGGGGCGACACCCAGACCATCGCCGGTCTGATCATGGCCTTCATGGCACCCGTACTCGGCTCGCTGGCCGATGCCACCGGGCCGCGCAAGCCCTGGGTTGCCGGGTTCACCATGCTCTGCGTGCTCGCCTGCTTCGGCCTGTGGTTCGCGGTGCCGGACGCCAGCGACGGGCGCATCAATCTGGTGATCTTCTTCGTGGTGCTGGGCGTGATCGGAGCGGAATTCTCCATCGTCTTCAACAACGCCATGCTGCCGACATTGGCCAAGGACGGCCAGGTCGGCAAGCTGTCCGGCTATGGCTGGGCGATGGGTTATGTCGGCGGGCTGATCGCGCTGATCATCATGCTGATCGTGACCGGGCAGATGCCCGGTGTCGCAGGCCCCGAATTTTCCGAAGGCAGCTTCATCGCCGAGCGGCTGGCCGGACCCTTCTCGGGGCTGTGGTTCGCGCTTTTCATCATCCCCTTCATGCTGTGGACGCCCGATGTGCCGAAGCTGGTGGATGACCGTGTCGAGGCGGTACGGGCCGGTCTGCGGGAACTGCGCCATACGCTGCGGACCCTGCCGCAGCGTCCCAATATCTTTCGCTTCCTGATCGCGCGGATGATCTACTACGACGGCCTGAACGCCATCTTCGCGTTCGGCGGGGTCTATGTCGCGGCACAGTTCGGCTGGGGTCTGACCGAACTGGGCCTGTTCGGCATCGTCGCCCTGATTGCCGGCATCCCCGGCAGCCTGATCGGCGGCTGGCTGGACGACCGCATCGGATCGAAGCCGACCCTGTTCCTGTCCATCGGCGGGCTGTTCCTGGTGACCCTCGGGCTGATCTCGGTTGGCGATGGCAAGGTCGCCTTCGTGGTACCGATGGATTTCCCGACACCCGATGACGGACTGTTCGCGTCGACCGCCGAGTTGATCGTGATGGGCCTCACCGCGGTCCTGGGCGTCGTTGCCGGTCCCGCACAGGCCGCGAGCCGGTCCATGGTCGCACGTCTGGCACCGCCGGATCAGCTGGGTCAGTACTTCGGTCTGTTTTCCCTTTCCGGCAAGGTGACGGCCTTCCTGGCCCCCTTTGCGATCGCGCGCGTCACGGCGGGTACGGAAAGCGTCCGTGCCGGTGTTTCGGTCATCCTGATCTTTCTGGTTGTCGGCCTGATCATCCTCGCCACGGTCAGGGAACAGCGCGACCCTGACGTGTAGTCCGCATCACTGTTTCAATCATTCATGATTGGTTAATCAATAGCAGCCACTCTGTCCGTGTAGTATAGGAGTCACTCAATTGGGAGTGATGCCAGTTCGTGATTGGACGGAATCCATGAGTGCCCGAAACATTGAACGCAAACATGCGCAGCCGGAAGAAGATCGGCTTTCGGCCCTGCATGCCCTGAATCTGCTGGACACGCCGACCGATCCGGACATGGATCACCTCGTCTCGAACCTGATGGATATCCTGAAGTTTCCGGTCGGATTTGTGTCGCTTGTCGACCGGGACCGCCAGTGGTTCAAATCCATTCACGGCATGAATCTGACAGAAATGCCGCGCCAGATCGCCATTTGCGATCACACAATCCTCGATGACGTGCCCCTCGTCATCGAGGATCTGACGCTGGATGCACGGTTCAGCCAGAATCCGGTCGTGACAGCCGAACCTCACCTGCGCGCCTATGCCGGCACCCCGATACGCACATCGGGCGGTCATCGCATCGGGACCGTCTGTGTCGCCGATACCCAGCCACGCCGGATCACCGAAACGGACACTTCAGTCCTGACGCGTTTCGCCAGCATCATAGAGCGGCTGATCCTGAGCATCGAAGCTTCGCAAATGGCAGAGAGCCATCAGGATCGGATTTCAGCCGCCCGTGCGCAGGTCCAGAACCTGCGCGAACAGTGCGAGCGCGTCGAGTCGACCCTGCATGCCGGCCACTGGTGTCTGGACCTGGAGACCGAGGAAGTCATCTGGAGCCGGGGCGTTTTCGACCTGCACGGTCTGGCCGTCCAGCGTGAACCCTCCCTGGCCGAGGCGCTCGCCTTCTATCCCGAAGAGGACCGCAAACGCATTGAGGACAGCCTTGCCGCCACGCGGGAGACGGGACGGCCATTCGACCTTCAGGCCTCGTTCACGGACGCCGGCGGCCGGCCGCGATGGGTGCGCGTACGCGGCGAAAAGTCGGTCACCGAGAACGGCACGCCCTGCATTGCGGGCGTTTTTCAGGATATCTCCGACCTTCATGACATCCAGTCATCGCTGGCCGCGGCGAACAGCACGGACCCGGTGACGGGCGTGCCGAACAGCCAGTGTTTCGAGAAGGAACTGGCACACTGGATCAGGGAGTCGGGCGGAAAGACCTTCGCGCTGATCGAGATCGGCATCCCCAGTATCTCGGTGGTGCGGCATTCCTACGGCATGTCGCTGACCGACATCATGCTGCGTGAGATCGCCCGTGAACTGCGTTCGGCCCTTGGAGACGGCGAGTTTCTGGCGCGCACGTCCTACGAAGGGTTCTCGATCCTGACCCGGGAGCGCCCGCGTCCGGAACTGCTGCGCAAGAGACTGACCCGGACGCTGGCAATCCTGAACCGCAAGGTCGCCATCCTGAACCGCCGGATCGACATCGAACCCAGATGCGCTGTCGCGTTCCATCCCGCCGACGGAACCAGCGCCTCGCGCCTGCTGCGGTCGGCCGATCTGGCGCTTCGTGTGGCCTATGATGACGCGTCGCCGGACGCCTCCGGCATCGTCTTCTTCGAAAGCGAGATGGCGGCCAGATTCGAGGTTCGCGAGAATGCCGCCGGCTTCCTGCAGAGTGCGATCGACGAAGACCGGGTCACGGCGTTCTTTCAGCCGATCGTATCGCTGGAGAGCGGGCGGGTCGATGGCTTCGAGGCCCTGGTCCGGGTCCGCATGCCGGACGGATCCTTCTCGGGTCCGCTTGAGTTCTGGCCCGCACTGCTGGAACCGGGCATCTCACGTGAACTCGGCTTCATCATGCGCGACGCGGTCATTCAACGGCTCGGCGAGTGGCAAAAAATGAGCGGGCGGACACCGCGGATATCGCTCAACGCCGCCACGTCGGATCTCGGGGAAGCCGGCATGCAGGCCGACCTTGTCGAACGCCTGAAAGCGGCGAATATCGCCCCCGGACTGCTGAAGATCGAAGTGACCGAGAATGTCCTGCTGACCAATCAGGGCACCGGTGCCGGCGCGCGCGTCGCGAAACTGCGCGCGCAGGGAGTCCTGATTTCACTGGATGATTTCGGAACCGGATACGGTTCGCTCACCAACCTGCTCTCCCTGTCCGCCGACGAAGTGAAGATCGACAAGAGTTTCGTCAACGGTCTGGAGACCGATCAGGACAGCCGCGCCATCACCAGTTCGATCCTCAGCATGGCACGGGAGATGAACATGACCACGGTATCGGAAGGTATCGAAACCGTGGCGCAGCTCGATTTCGTACGCAGCCAAGGATCGACGCACGCGCAGGGCTTCCTGATCGCCGAGCCGATGCAGGCCAGTCAGGCCACGGCCCTTCTGCGCAAAGGAGCGATCGACCTGTCCTTCTCTTCGACCTGAGGCACTACGGGCGCGATCCCTCCGCGCCCGATGACTCCCTGAACCAGACGATCGTCCGCCGCCTACCCCTTCAGATCCGCGATCGACAGGAAGGCGGAGATTCGCTCCAGACTGGAATGCACATCGACGACCACGGGACCGTCGTGCGCCATGACCTCGGCGACTTTCGCCTCGATATCGTCCTGCATGGTGATCGTCACACCCTTCGCGCCGAACGCTTCGCCGTATTTGGCGAAATCAGGATTGACCAGCGGCGTCGCCGCGACCGTGCCGGGGAAGAACTTCTCCTGATGCAGGCGGATCGTGCCGTAGGAACCGTTGTTGGAAATGAAGGCCTTGACCTTGACGCCCTGTGCCATGGCTGTTGCAAGCTCGTTGCCTGTCATCATCGATCCCCCGTCCCCCAGGAAGGTGATGATCTGGCGGTCCGGACATCTCAGACCGGCGGCCACCGCCGCGGGCGTCCCCATGCCCATCGCCCCGGAAACCGCACCGATCATCTGTTGCCTTCCGTTCAGACGGATATGGCGGTGGACCCAGCTTGAGAAGTTGCCCGCGTCGGTGATCAGAATCGCGTCTTCCGCCAGGTGCGGGCGCAGCGCCTCGATCACCAGCCCGAAGTTCACACCGTCATCGGCAGGTTCGGGGGCGCCCCCCATCAGGCCGTCGATGTAGTCCTTGATCCGTCCGATCCAGGACTGACGGTCGGGTTGTTGCGTCGGTCCCGCCTGCGCCAGCGCCTCCAGGAACAGCGTCGGATCGACGGTGAGCCCGAGGTCGGCGGAAAAGATCCGGCCAACCACATTGGCATCGGGATGCACGTGGATCAGGGTCTGGGCCGGCGGAATCGAGGGGAAAACGTACCCCTGGGTCGTCGTATCGCCGAGCCGGGTGCCGATGGCGAGAATCAGATCGCTGTCCGACAGCAGGTCCACCTGCGGCTTGGGGATATTGAAGCCCAGATGCCCGGCGAACAGCGGCAGTTCGTTGGGAAAGATATCCTGATGCTTGAAGCTGGTGGCGACGGGCACCGACCATTTCTCCGCCGCCGCACGCAGGGCCGCTCGGCCCGCGGCGTGGTCCAGCAGTCCGCCGGCGATGATCAGCGGTCGCTCCGCCCTGGCCAGCATGTCTCCGATTCGCGCCAGGTCCTGGTCTGCGGCACGCACCTTCGACACCGCCATCGGTTCCAGCGGGCGCGCGGTGGTCTCGTCGAACTGCATGTCTTCCGGCAGCACGATGACGACGGGGCCGGGCGTGCCGCTGCATGCGATCTGGAACGCGCGGGAGACGATCTCCGGTATCCGGTCAGCATCCATGATCGTCCAGACAGCCTTGGCCATCTCACCGAACATCCGGGAGTAGTCCACTTCCTGAAACGCGCCGCGGCCCAGTTCATCACGGGCGACCTGACCGATGAACAGGATCATGGGCACGGCGTCCTGCTCGGCCGTATGCACGGCGATTGAGGCGTTGGTGGCTCCCGGCCCGCGGCTCACCAGCGCGATGCCCGGCCGGCCCGTCAGCTTCGCGTCCGCCACCGCCATGAAACCGGCGCCCGATTCGTGACGGGACTGCACAAGCTCGATCCTGTTGCGGCGGGCGAACGCATCCAGCGTCGCCAGATAGCTTTCGCCCGGAACGCAGAACGCGCGATCGACGCCCTCCGCTTCAAGGCAGGCGACAATAAGGTCTGCTGCGGTGCTGCTCATGTTTCCATCTCCCCTGACGCCGGTCGGTTGCATATCCGGCACTTGATACCTGCTGGTATTGTTTTCTTATTCATTGGTTTATCGTCGATACCATAGTTGCAGGATCATCGCCTCTCTGCGAAGATTAGGGAAGTTGCATATCGATGGAAAAGCGATGTGCTTGGTTCAGGGAGGAGATTCTCTATGAAGTTTATCGTCAAGACCGCTGCTGTCGCAGCAATGGTCGTCGCGCCCGCTATTGCCGGTGCCGCCGATCTGCCGGAAAAGATGACATGGACGGCCTATGGCACCACGGCTTCGGGCTATGCCCAGTCGGTGGCCATCGGCAATGCGCTGAAGGATGCCTATGGCACCAAGATGCGCGTCATTCCGGGCAAGAACGACGTGTCCCGCATGGCCCCGCTGCGCGATGGCCAGGCCGACTACTGCGCCTGCGGTGCGGCAGCCTACTTCGGCCAGGAAGCAGCCTTCCTGTTCGCGTCCGAGGAATGGGGCCCGCAGCCGCTGCGCGTTGTCATGACCGCGATCGGTGCGAACAATCTGGGTCTCGCGACCGCCAAGGACGCCAACATCAAGACCATGGCGGATCTCAAGGGCAAGCGCGTTTCCTATGTGGTCGCCGGCGATGCGCTCAACTGGAATGCCGCAGCCAACATGGCCTTCGCGGGCCTGACCTGGGACGACGTCCAGAAGGTCGAGGTTTCGGGCTTCAAGGCCTCTGTCGATGCGATCATCAACGGTCAGTCCGACGCCGCCTTCATGTCGACGATCACGCCGCACGCACAGCGTCTGGCTGCTTCGCCGCGTGGCATTCACTGGCCGCCTCTGCCGCACGACGATGCAGAAGGCTGGAAGCGCCTGAACGAGGCGCAGCCGATCGCGCTGCAGCATGTGGCGACCAAGGGTGCGGACATCTCCGAGGAGAAACCGCATGTCGGCTACGTCTATCCGTACCCGATCCTGATCACCAACGCCGATCAGAGCGCGGACGAAGTCTACGCCCTGGCCAAGGCGATCCAGGAACAGTTCCCGAAGTTCAAGGATTCCGCTCCGGGTGCCGCCGGCTGGGCGATGGAAAACCAGACGCTGGTCTGGGGCATGCCCTACCACGAGGGTGCCGTGCGCTTTTACAAGGAGATGGGTGTCTGGTCGGCTGAAGCCGAAGCCAACAACGCCACGCTGATCAAGCGCCAGCTCCTGATCAAGGAAGCCTGGGATTCGATGGGCGACATCTCCGGCATGGAAAAGGACGCCGTGCTGGCCAAGTGGATGCCGATCCGCGCCAAGGCTCTGGAAGACGCCGGCCTGCCGGTCGTTTTCAAGTAAACCGGTTGATCTGAATGGCAAACCAAGCTGGCGCACAGCCGGCGGGCCCCGATGGGGGCGCGCCGGCAGCCGGTCAGGTGAAGATGGTGGTGGCCGATACCGAATTCCGGTATCGGCCACTGTCGCCTTTCTGGCGCGGCATGCTGATCGCGATCACGGTGATCACGGTCCTTCTTTCGATTTATAAGCTTTTCAATCTGGGTCATACGTTCGGATACGTGCCGATCGACACCCAGTATTTCTTCGTACTGCTGGCACTGCTGCTGCCGCTGTGCTTTCTGGTATTTCCCATGCGTCCCTACACGGACGGCGGAAGCCCGCGGGACCGCGCCCTGTTCGGTTTCGACATCATCCTGATGCTCGCCGCAGTCGGTGCGAACCTATATCTGTTTACCTATGCCCGCGATATCGTGGATCTCGGCTGGGAATGGGCGGCACCCACGCACATCCAGATCGCGGCCGGAATTCTCTGGGTGCTGGTGCTTGAGGCCACGCGCCGTGCCGCGGGACTCTCGGTCTTCATCATCGCCCTCGTCTTTTCGCTTTATCCGCTGTTTGGCGAGTGGCTGCCCGATCCCCTCGAAACCTTCGAGAACGAACCCTTTGGCAAGACCGTCGCCTATCACGCGATCTCCTCCGAATCCATTCTGGGCATCCCGTTCCGCGCCTTCGCCAATCTGGTGATCGGCTTCCTGATGTTCGGCGTCGCGCTGCAGCATACGGGTGGCGGCAAGTTCTTCCTGAATCTGGCGTTTTCCCTGCTGGGCCATGTGCGCGGCGGTCCGGCGAAGGTCGCGATCTTCTCGTCCGGCCTCATGGGTTCGATGAGCGGTTCGGTCATCACCAACGTCATGACCACGGGTGCCCTGTCGATCCCGGCCATGATCCGCACCGGCTTCCGCCCGTCGCTCGCCGGCGGCGTCGAAGCCTGCGCATCCACGGGCGGCGTTCTGATGCCGCCGATCATGGGCGCCACGGCGTTCATCATGGCGATCTACCTGAACGTCCCCTACTCGGAGATCATCATCGCGGCGGCCATCCCGTCGTTCCTGTACTTCTTCGGCCTGTTCATGCAGATCGACTCTTACGCGGCCCGTGCCGGGCTGGAGGGCCTGCCGAAGGCGGAGATGCCGCGGTTGCGCGATACCATGCGCGAAGGCTGGCACTACATCTTCGTGTTCCTGCTGCTGGTGTTCATGCTGCTGTACCTGCAGCGCGAGGCGCTGGCCCCCTATTACGCAACGGCGATGATCATCGTGATCAACCAGATCACGCCGCACAACCGCTGGAAAATGGAGCACGTCTGGAAGTTCATCATCGCGGTGGGGCGGCTGTTTGCCGAGCTGGCTGCGATCCTGGCCGGTATCGGCATGATCGTCGGTGCGCTGTCGATGACGGCGAAGATCTCCACGCTGGCGAACGAGTTGCTGACGCTGGCCGGTGGCGATGTCTTCCTGCTGCTGATCATGGGGGCGCTGGCGAGTTTCGTGATGGGTATCGGCGTCACGGTGACCGTCGCCTACATCATCCTCGCGATCACGCTGGCACCGGCGCTGACGCAGTCCGGGCTGAACCCCATGGCCGTTCACATGTTTATGCTCTACTGGGGCATGCTCAGCTTCATCACGCCGCCGGTTGCCCTGGGTGCGTTCGCGGCGGCAACGCTGGCGGGCTCGAACCCGATGCGAACCGGCTTCGAGGCCATGCGCATGGGATCGGTGATCTACTTCATTCCGTTCTTCTTCGTGCTGAACCCGGGTCTGATCATGCAGGGGACCGTGACACAGGTTCTCACCGTGACGGCCACGGCGGTCATCGGGGTCATTCTGATGGCGTCGGCGTTGCAGGGGTATCTGATCGGTATCGGACGGATGAACGGTAACGCGATCCTGCAATGGCCCATCCGGCTGGCGATCGGCTGTGCGGCGCTGCTGTTCCTGGCCCCTGGCGGCAAACTGACGGGTTTCACCCATGTGGAACTGGTCATCGCCGGACTGGTCATCGGCGTTCCGGCGATGGCGCTGGCCTGGGTAACCGGACGCAACAAAGCCACCGCGTAATGCGAAGGGCTCTGGCCGGACTGATCCTTGCCGCTTCGGCGATGATCAGTCCGGCTGCCTTCGCGGGCAAGCACGCCCCCCAACAGTGCGAAATCGACCGTCCCATCGTCATTGCCGGCCTCAACTGGGACTCGAACGCTTTCCATGCCGCACTGGCCTCCCGCATTCTGAGAGACGGCTTCGGCTGCCGGGTCGAGATCGCGACGGGCAGCACCCGACCGCTGTTCAAGGCCATGACCCGGGGTGATGTCGATATCACCATGGAAGTCTGGAAGGACAATCTGCCGAAACTCTGGCCCGAAGCCATGCGCACCGGGTCCGTGGTCGAACTGGGCGTCAACTATCCGGACGCCATCCAGGGCTGGTTCATTCCGGCCTATCTGACCCAAGGACCGGATGCCCCTGCGCCGGACCTCAGGGCCGTCAGCGACCTTCCCGCGCACAAGTCCCTGTTCGCCGACCCGGAAGACCGGCGAAAGGGCCGCTTCTACAACTGCATGCTGGGCTGGGGCTGCGAGCCGATCAACACCGCCAAGCTTCAGGCCTATGGCCTGGATGCGCATTTCACGAACTTCCGGCCCGCTTCGGGCAAGGCACTCATCAAGGCCATCGACCGTCACTACGAGCGGCGCGAACCGTTCCTGACCTATTACTGGGGCCCCACATGGGTGCTTGGCGCCTACGATCTGGTGATGCTGGAAGAGCCTGCCTACGATCCGGTGGTCTGGCAGCGGCTGACACGGGACCGAAACCCGGAGAAGGCCACCGCCTATCCCACGTCAGAGATCACGATTGCGGTCCACAAGGCGTTTCACGAACAGGCCCCGGCCCTCGTCAGCTTCCTCTCCCGCTACCGGACAAACAACGCGCTGATCTCCGAGGCGCTCGCGGACATGAACCGCTCGGGCCGTGGCGCGGATGCCGCCGCCGCACAGTTTCTGAAATCACGCGAGGACATCTGGACAGACTGGGTGCCCGCGGAAACAGCCGACCGGATTCGTTCAGCGCTGCGCTGAACGGCGTCGGACGCCGGATCCGGGTCCTACTGGCACCTTAGCGCGATACCCTTCTCGTTCGCATAGGTGGCTGCCGATGCCTCCACCAGCGGCCTGACAATGGACTGGTCGGTCTCGATCCAGTCCGACGCCGATGTCCAGGCCCCGTCCTTCCATTGCAGGAACCGCACGGGACCGCCGCCCTCGTGATCCTCGCAGGTCATTGAGAACTCGGGGATCAGCCCCGTTGCCCCCAGCCGCTCCAGACGTGCACTGTCGAACGTCAACTGTTCCAGCGCGGCCTGCACTTCCGCGCCGGTGACCGGACGATCCTCTTCCACCATCTTCATCGCGTCACGGATCGCCTCGGCACCGATCATGGCCATCGCCACGGACCGGTTCGCGTAGATCGTGCCGATCCGCTTCTTGTCGAGCGAGCCCTTGCCCGCGTCATAGACATGCCTGATCATGTCGCGGATGACTGGGAAGTCCTTGCCTGCGGCGTGAAATCCGGCAGCGTAGTAGCCGTTGGCCGCATCGCCTGCGGGTCGCGTGTCCTCCTCGGACCCCGACCACCAGACGCCGATGATGCGATCCGCCGGAAAGCCGACCCGGGCAGCCTCGTTCAGCGCCGTGGGATTCATCACGCCCCAGCCCCGCAGGATGACATAGTCGGGGCGGAACTGTCGGGCGATCTGCAGCCAGATCGCCTTCTGATCCAGACCGGGATGCGCAACGGGAAAGTTCCGCACCTCGAACCCGTAACGCTCTGCCTGGACGGCCAGGACCGGGATGGTTTCCTTGCCGTAGGCGGAGTCGTGATAGAGGTTGGCGATCTTCATGCCCTTCAGCTTCTCGATGCCGCCGCGCAACTGGGCGATGAACCGTATCTTGGCCGTCGACTGGCTCCAGTAGTTGGTAAGCGCCGGGAAAAGATATGGAAACACGCGACCGTCCGATCCGTCGGAGCGCCCCGACCCGATGGTCAGCAGGGGAATGCGGTCCTTTTCGGAACGTTCCAGAATGGCGTAGGTGGCATCCGTCGACAGCGGGTGAAAGAACGGCGCGCCGCTCACCCCCTTCGCCTTCATCTTCTCATAGCACTCGACGACCCGATCCGCCTTGTAGGCGGTCTCGCATTTCTCGTAGACCAGCCTCACACCGTTGATGCCGCCATCGCGAATGTTCAGAAGCTCGTAGTAGTCGGCCATCCCGTTACCGATGGCCGAGCCGCTGGCGGCATAGGGACCGGTCCAGTAGGCGGCGATGGGGATGAACTGTTCGGCGGCACGGGACGGGACAGCCATCATCACCGCGATGGCCAAGCCGGTAAGAAGTCCGCCAAATCGCATCGCAATCTCCCGCATCGTCGCGCCCCTCTTTGCGGGGACATGCACCGTGTTGCACCTTCTATATCATGTGCCGGATGCGGAAGGAACGTGGTGACCGGGCGTTGGCCACTTGCGGACTGGAACCAGTGCATCGACATACAAGCTGGAAGCCGCCCACTGACAGGAGCTCCTATTGATCGACGCCACACCGCTTCTGAAGATCGCCGCCCGCAGGCGGCTCAAGGCCCTGCAGGCACAGGATCCGGCTGAAACGCAGGCTGCGGAACTGATGAAACTGCTGCGCTGGGCGCGCGATACGGCCTTTGGAAGGGCACACGGGTTTTCCAACCTGCGCACCGTGGCGGATTTCCAGCGCGCCGTGCCCATACGAAGCTATGAGGACTTCTGGAGCGACTGGTGGCAGAAGCCCTTCCCCAAGCACCGCAACATCACCAGCCCCGGAAAGACCACATGGTTCGCCGTGACGTCGGGGACGACGTCCGGCGCGACGAAGTACATTCCGGTGACCGACCGGATGGTCGCCGCCAACAAGCGCGCCGCGATCGATGTCGTCACGCACCACCTCGCCAACCATCCCGACAGCCGGCCGCTTTCCGGCAGGACCTTCATGATGGGGGGGTCGACCGATCTGGTCGAGGAAGCCCCCGGCGTCTTCAGCGGCGACCTGAGCGGCATCGCCATCAAGACCCAGAGCTTGTGGACGAAACCCTACGCCTGGCCGCCCACCGAGACGGCGCTGCTGGAGGACTGGCAGGAAAAACTTGATCGCTTCGTCGAGGACGGGTTCGAGCAGAACATCGCCATCTGGACCGGCGTGCCGAGCTGGATGCTGATCCTGCTTGAGCGCATGCAAGAGGTCTCGGACGGCCGTCAGCCCTTCCCCAACCTGGAACTGCTGATCCACGGCGGTGTCGCTTGGGATCTGTACCGGGAACGGTTCGCGCCCTTCCTGAAACAGACCGGTGTGGCCACGCGCGAGGTCTATCCGGCATCCGAAGGTTTCATCGCCGTCGCCGACCGTGCTGATGGTGAGGGTCTTCGACTGATCATCGACAATGGAATCTTCTTCGAGTTCGTACCGCTCGCCGAACTCGGTTCCGACAATCCGACGCGCCACTGGGCCGGGACTATCGAACCCGGGATCGACTATGCCGTCGTGCTTTCCTCTTGCGCCGGTCTCTACGCCTACCTGCTGGGAGACACGGTAAGGTTCGTCGACACGTCTCCACCCCGGCTCCTGATCACCGGGCGCACGTCCTACATGCTCTCGGCCTTCGGCGAGCACCTGATCGGCAGCGAGATCGAGCGGGCCGTCAACGTGGCTGCGCAGGCTCAATCCGTCCAGATCATCGAATTCTCCGTCGGGCCCGTCCTTTCAGAGGGCACCGGCGGCAAGGGCGGTCACGTCTATATCGTCGAAACCGGGAATGCCGCTGACGCAGGGAAACTCTCCGCAGACATCGACCGGGCACTGTGCCAGGCCAACGACGACTATCGCGCGCATCGGTCGGGGGGTACGGGCATGGAAGCGCCCGTCGTGCGCCTGGTGCCGGAAGGCAGTTTCCGGCACTGGATGGCATCGAAGGGCAAGCTGGGCGGACAGCACAAGGTTCCACGGGTGATCAGCGATCCGGCGAAGTTCGCGGCGATGCTGGACGACTTCGACCGGATCGCCGCCGATCAGCGACGCTGACGCGCCCGCAGGTAGCGCCGCGTCGGTCCGAACAGGGGCAGGTCGAACGCCTCCGCTGTCGTCAGCCAGCGGGTTTCGGCGATCTCGATCTCGTTCCGGACGATTTCCGGTCTCGTCTGAACCAGCGCTTCGAAAATTTCGACGCGGTCCCGGCGCAGGGCGTGCCCCAGGAATTCGCCATGGACGAAATCCAGCTCCGCTGCCGCAACGATGATGCCGGTCTCTTCCGACAGTTCCCGCGCCGCCGCATCGCGATAGTCTTCGCCCGCATTCAGGCGCCCGCCCGGCAGGGACCAGAAACTGTTGTAGGTGTTCTGGACCAGCAGCACCCTGTCATTGCACCAGATGGCGGCCATCGCGCCATTCATGTGCGGAAACGGCAGCAGGCGCACGCCCTTGCGCAGAAACCAGGCGGCCTTGTAGGCCGTCCGCCACAGCTGCACACGGGTCGAGGCCGCGCTCACGTCGCGCTGTCGCCCGGCAGCCAGGCCGTCGCCACCAAGCCGCCGCCGCGACCGTTGGACAGCGCCAGATCGCCGCCAAGCCGCCGGAAGACGTCGCGGGCCAGCGCCAGCCCCAGGCCACTGCCTCCGGTATCGCGGCTGCGCGAGGTCTCGACCCGATAGAACGGCTGGAAGACCTTCTCAAGTTCGCCATCCGGCAGGCCGGGACCATCATCCGAAATCACCATTTCCACCCGAACGTCGTCGGCAGACAGCGCAACCCTCGCATTGCCGGCATAGCGCACGGCATTGTCGATCAGGTTGGCGGTCGCCCGCTTCAGTGCGACGGGCCGTCCGAAGACCGGCAGCTTTTCAGGTCCGTCGAAGGTGACGTCATGGCCCTGCGCCTGCATATCCTCGGCCAGATCGCGCAGCAGCGACGCCAGGTCGAGCCGCGAGATCGCTTCGTTGGCCTGATCCCCGCGGATGAAACTCAGCGCCGCGTCCACCATCAGGTCCATGTCGTCGATATCGCGGATCGCCTTGGTCTGCTGCTCTGCATCCTCGATGAATTCCGAGCGCAGTCTCAACCGGGTGAGCATGGTCTTCAGATCGTGGCTCAGCGCACCGAGCATCAGCGTGCGGTCATCGACCAGGCGCTTGATCCGCTGCTGCATCGTGTTGAAGGCACGCGCCGTCTTCTTCAGTTCACGCGAGCCCTCCTCGGCCAGGGGCGGCGCATCGACGTTCAGTCCCAGGCGCTCGGCCGCAGCCGTCAGCTTGCGCAACGGGCGGGTCGCCCGGTAGGCGGCCCAGAAGGAAAACAGGACGATGACGATCCCCAGCGAGGTCACCCAGAAGGCCGTCCGCAAGGCCCATCGCAGCGACGTCAGGTCCGTCGCCAGCACGAAATGGACCCATTGGCCGTCCTGCAGCGTGGTCGCGACGATCATCTTTGTCCGGCTGGGCAGCAGGTCGGGTTCGGGCGGACCGTCCCGATCGCGACCGAAGAGCGGATTTTCCCAGTCCCCCACGCGCGAGAGCACCAGCGGCCTGTCGCCCAGCTGCCGCAGCAGGCGGCGGGCATGCCGCTGCACCTGACGCATCTGCATCAGTTCGGGATCCGGCGGCGGCGGTCCGGGGGCCAGCCTGACACGCATGGTCGGGCCCGAGACCGCACGGATGATGTCACGTCGCCCGGCGACGGTGGCCTGATCCAGCAGCGGGACAGTGTTGTCGATGCGTCTGGCGGCGGAATGGGCGAAGAGACGCGTCGCGGCCTCCGAGCGGTCCTTCACGTACCAGCCGATGGAAATACCGACGCCGACCAGCATCAGGATCATCAGGATCATGGCGAGCCGCGCCGCGATGCCGCTGTCGCGGAACGGTCTCAGCATGGTGTGACATCGGCAGCGAAGTAATATCCGCCATGGCGCACGGTCTTGATCAGCCGCGGCGTCTTAGGATCCTCGCCCAGTTTCCGTCGCAGGCGGCTGAGTGCAACATCGATGGACCGGTCCAGCGGTCCCAGCACCCGGCCCGACGTGAGATCGGCGAGCTGATCGCGGCTGAGAATCTGTTGCGGGCGTTCGACAAGCGCCTCCAGCAGGTCGAACTCGCCCGATGTCAGCACGACCAGCGTGCCCTCCGCGTCGCGCAGTTCCCGGGCCGCCAGATCGACCTGCCAGCCATCAAACTGCACCACGCGCGCGCGTTCTCCCGTGGCGGAGACGGGGTTGGATTCGACCCGGCGGAGCACAGCACGGATGCGTGCCAGCAGTTCACGCGGGTTGAACGGCTTCGGCAGATAGTCGTCGGCACCGATTTCCAGACCGACGATACGGTCGGCCTCCTCGCCCAGGGCGGTCAGCATCAGGATCGGTATGTTGCTGTCGGCGCGCAGGCGGCGGCAGATGGCCAGCCCGTCCTCGCCCGGCATCATCAGATCCAGCACGATCAGGTCGAAACGACCGCCTGCGAGTACACGGTCCATCTCCTTGCCGTCGGCAGCGGTATCGACGCGGAAGTCATGACGGACCAGAAAGCGGGCCAGCAGATCCCGGATTTCACGGTCGTCATCGACGATCAGGATATGGGGGCGGCGTTGCATGGTCCCGATTTATAGCCTGTTTGGCCTGCGCGCTCCGGTTTTTCGTAACGCTTGGTAACGGTCCGGCCCATGGTTACCGACGGTTACACCCAGTTGCCGCCAAGGGGCTGTAACGGCGGGGCACGGCTCGTAGATAGACCTGGTCACCACGAACAAGATCACCTGCAATGAAGGAAAACATCATGCAACGTCGACTGAAAATCACACTCATCAGTGCCGCCGCGGCCCTGGGGCTTGTCGGTGCGACCGCCGGCCTGAGCGCCGCCACTTCCGGCAGCTTCGAATATGCGGGATACGGTGGCAAACATCGCGGCATTCACATGGTCTGCGCCCAGGGCGAGGAGCGTCTGGAGGATATCGTCACCTTCGCCGAGATCCGTCTGAGCATCACCGATGCCCAGCAGGCCGAATGGGATACGTTCGCTGCGGCCGTGCAGACCGGCGGCAAGCAGATGCTGACGGCGTGCGACCGCATGGAGACCCTGCGTACCGGCACCGCGCCGGAACGCATGGCCGAGATCGAGGAGATCATGGAGACCGCGCTGGGTGCGACCCGGACCATCCGCGCTTCGTTCGACCCGCTCTATGCGGTTCTGACCGATGAGCAGAAGGCGACGGTCGAACGGCTGACCAAGCACCGCGGCGGTCATCGTGGCCACAGCAAGGATCAGAAGGACGGCTGACGCCGATCCAAACCGACGGAACGAAAAAGGCCGCTGGTTTTGCCAGCGGCCTTTCTCTTGACGTCTTCAAGGATGCTGAAGATCGCGATCAGACACCCATCATCTTGCGCCACTGCGCGCCGGCGTCCTTGAACGATGCAACCATCGGATTGAAGGAAACCGAAAACAGGTCCTGATAGCGCTCGTTCAGGCTGGAGAACTGCTCGCTGTAGGCCTTCGCGGCAGTGTCGAGATAGTTCTGCTGCGCCTTGATCAGGTCGGCGGGGCCGGACACGTTCTGAAGCTCATCGATGAACGCCAGGTTGTCTTCCACGCGGCTCTGGACGAAGCGGGTGAAATCATCGCTGATTTCGGTCGTCAGACCGGCAGCGTTCGCGATCGCCGGTTCGGCCTTTGCCGCCGTCTTCGTGGCGGTCTTCGCTGCGGCCCTGGCGGGCGCGGCAGCCTTCTTCACGGCCGTCTTGGCGGTCTTCCTGGCGGCGGGCTTGGCCGAGGCCTTGCGCGCGGCGGACTTCTTCGCCGCAGGCTTGGCGGCCGTCTTGCGGGTGGCAGGCTTCGTCGCGGCGGCAGCGGCCTTGGCAGGCGCCTTCGCGGTTTCGGCGGTCGCCTTCACCGTCGTTTCAGCGGTCTTTGCAGCAGCGTCCGTCGCGGTCTTCGCGGCTTCGGCGGCAGGTTTCTCGATCTCGGTCTTCTTCGGTGCGTCGTTCATATCGGAACTCCCAGATACAATTTATGGGGCACCCTGATATTGGTGCCTGAACCATCAATCTAGGAATTCATGCTGCATTGCACAATAGATCGAGTTGCGACGCAGCATCGCAGTCTGGGTGCCCTATTCCGGTGCCTCCGAACGGCCGCCGTGCGCGCCGGACCAGCCCACCGGATCGTTCAGGAACGCCTCGACCTCGTCCAGCGTCCGGGTCTCGAAATACCCGCTGTCCCGCGCTGCTTCCAGCACGTCCCACCAGGTCGCCAGATAGTGGAGTTCGATACCCGCCTTCTCGAAATTCGCGTTCGCGTGCGGGAAGATGGAATAATAGAAGACCACGAACGCATGGTCGACGCTGGCGCCCGCGTTGCGAATGGCTTCACAGAAGTTGATCTTGGACCCGCCGTCGGACGTCAGATCCTCGACCAGCAGGACACGATCGCCCTCGTCCAGCTTGCCTTCGATCTGGGCCATGCGCCCGAACCCCTTCGGCTTCTTGCGGACATACTGCATGGGCAGCATCAGCCGGTCGGCGATCCAGGCGGCATAGGGAATGCCCGCGGTTTCACCGCCCGCCACACCGTCAAAGCTTTCGAAACCCACCTGACGCCCCAGCGTTTCGGCGGCCAGATCCACGATCTTCTGACGGACGCGCGGGAACGCGATCAGCCTGCGGCAGTCGATGTAGACCGGGCTCGCCCAGCCGGCTGTAAAGATGAACGGCTTGTCCGCGTTGAAATGCACCGATTCCGTCTCGATCAGCATCCGGCTGACCAGACGGGCGGCCTCGATCGCGTTGGGGTGTGTTCTGACCGGCTTCATCCCATATACCTCTGCTCTGACTGTTCAGCCGTTTATAGTCGCGGCGCACCGATTCCTGAAAGCCCGGAAAGCATCCATGACAAATACACCGCCCGTCGCCGACCGACGTCCCCGCACCCTGACCGCGCACGGCGTCGAACGCGTCGATCCCTATTACTGGCTGCGCGACGAGAACTGGCGGGCGGTGATGCGCGATCCGTCGGTGCTGCAAGCGGACATCCGCACCTATCTGGAAGCGGAGAATGCCTACACGAAGGCGCAGCTTGGCGATGTGGAAGCCCTGCAGGATGCGCTGTTCGACGAACTGAAAGGCCGCATCAAGCCCGACGACGCCTCACCGCCGGTAAAGGATGGTCCCTTTGCCTATTACGTCCGGTACGAGACGCAGGGCGAGCATCCACTCTATTGCCGGAAGCCGCGCGACGGCGGCGCGGAAGAGTTGCTGCTGGATGGTGACAGACTGTCGAAAGAGCATGCCTTCTACCGTCTGGGCGCGATCCGTCAGTCCTTCGACCACACGCGCCTCGCCTGGTCCGAGGATGTGAAGGGGTCGGAACTCTATCGCATTCAGGTGCGCGACATCGCGGGCGGCGACCCGATCGATCAGATCGTCGAAGGCACCAGCGGCTCAATCGTCTGGGCGAAGGACGGACAGCATTATTTCTATACGAAGCTGAACGATGACCTGCGCCCGGACCGCGCGTTCTGCCACCGCATCGGCGACGATCCGGCCAACGACCGGCTGGTCTATCACGAGCCGGACAGCGGCTATTTCCTGTCCATCGAGGAAAGCGACAGCCGTGACTTCATCTTTCTCGCATCGCACGCCTCGGAGACGACGGAGGTTCGCTTTCTGCGCAGCGACACCCCCGATGCGGCGCCGACCCTGATCGCGCCCCGTCGCGACGGCCATCAGTACGATGTCGTCGATCAGGCGGGCCGCTTCGTCATTCGTACCAATCGTGACGGTGCCATCGACTTCAAGCTGATGGAAACGCCGATCGACGCGCCTTCGGAAGAGAACTGGACCGATCTGGTGCCTGCGCGCGACGGCGTCCTGGTGCGTGGCGTTCAGGCCTTCAAGACGTGGCTGGTCTGGCTGGAGACCGTCAACGCACTGCCCCGTATCGTGGTCACCAACACCGGCAGCGGCGACCGGCACATGATCGAGTTCGAGGAGGAAGCCTTCTCGCTGGGCCTTTCGGGCGGTCAGGAATATGAATCCGGCAAGCTCCGTTTTTCGTATTCGTCGCCGACGACACCGGAACGCATCTTCGAATATGACATGGACACGCGGGAGCGGGTCGTTCTGAAAGAGCAGGAAATCCCGTCCGGCCACGAACCTGCGGACTATGTGGTGCGGCGGATCCAGGCCCGGGCGCACGACGGTGTCGAGGTTCCGATGACCGTCCTGCATCGCGCCGATGCCCCGATGGACGGCAGCCAGCCGGTCCTGCTCTACGGATACGGTTCGTACGGCATGTCGATGCCCGCAAGTTTCAGCCCGCATCGGCTCAGTCTGGTGGATCGCGGCTTCGTCTATGCCATCGCGCACATACGCGGCGGGATGGAGAAAGGCTATCGCTGGTACCTGGACGGCAAGATGACGACCAAGACCAACACCTTCCGTGACTTCGTGTCAGCCGGTGAAGCACTGGTCGAACGGGGCTGGGCAACCCCGGGCGAGATCGCCATCCACGGCGGCAGCGCGGGCGGCATGCTGGTCGGCGCGGCGGCGAACATGCGGCCTGACCTGTGGAAGGCGGTCGTGGCCGAGGTTCCGTTCGTCGATTGCCTGACCACGATCCTGGACGACAGCCTGCCGCTGACGCCGCCCGAATGGACTGAATGGGGCAACCCGGTGGCGTCGAAGGAGATCCACGACCTGATGCTGTCCTACAGTCCCTACGACAACATCGAGGAAAAGGATTATCCGGCGATGCTGATCACCGGCGGCCTGACCGACCCCCGCGTGACCTACTGGGAACCGGCGAAATGGGCGGCGAAGCTGCGCGCCATGAAGACCGACAGCAATCTGCTGCTGCTGAAGATCAACATGGATGCCGGCCATGCAGGCTCCGCCGGCCGGTTCGACAAGCTGAAGGAGGTCGCGCTGAACTACGCGTTCCTGCTGAAGGTCTTCGGGCGGACAGGCAGTTGATTTCGGACCGACAGTTCGCCAGATCAGAAGCATGAGCGACATCAGATACATCAAACTGCCCAATCGCGGTCTGCTGAGGGTTTCCGGCGACGAGGCCGAAAGCTTCCTGCAATCGCTGGTCTCCAACGACGTGAGCAAGGCGGCGGCGGATCGCGGGGTCTATGCGACCCTGCTGACCCCGCAGGGCAAGTTCCTTCACGACTTCTTCGTCGTGCGCGACACGGACGGGTTCCTGCTGGACTGCGAGGCCGACCGGCTGGACGACCTGAAGCGCCGCCTGACCATGTACAAGCTGCGCTCGAAGGTGGATCTGGCCGACGAGACAGACCGGTGGTCGGTGATCGCGCTGTTGAGCGGGGAACTGGACGGCGCTTTCCAGTTCATCGACCCCCGGAATCCCGCGCTGGGCGCGCGTGCCATCATCGACGCCGACCGGCAGATCGACGGCGATGAAGCTCCCCTCGCCGACTACGAAGCCCTCCGTATTTCCATGGGTGTGCCCGACGGCAGTCGCGACATCGAGGTCGAGAAGTCGTTCCTGCTGGAACACCGGATGGACGAACTGAACGCCATCGACTTTAAGAAGGGGTGCTACGTCGGTCAGGAACTCACGGCCCGCACGAAATATCGGGGCAACGTCCGCAAGAAGCTGAACGTCGTTCAGATCGACGGCGCATTGCCAGAGGTCGGCACACCGGTCCTGGTGAACGGAATCGAGATCGGGACGATCCGCACGGGGCACGGCGACAAGGCGCTGGCCATGCTTCGCGTCAATTATCCCGAGGGCGAACTGGAAGCGGGCGACACCCGGATCAGGCCGATCTGAAGGCCCGCCTCAATCCTGCCGCGGCATCGTCGATCCCGACCTGCGCCATCGCCACCGGGCGGATCATGCGCATGAACCCGTGCACGACCGTCGGATATTCGATCAGTTCGACGGCGACCCCGGCTTCCCGGAGCGCCCCGGCATAGGCCAGCCCCTCGTCGCGCAGCGGATCATATCCGGCCACCTGGACCAACGCAGGCGGCAGGCCCGACAGGTCCTCGGCCAGCAGCGGCGACGCATCGGGACTGGCGTAGTTCTTCCGATCCTGCAGATACATCTCCGCCATCGCCTCGATCCGCTCCTTCGTCAGCACGTACCCGGTCGCGTTTTCGTCCAGGGACCCGCCCCTTGCGGTGAAATCGACCGCCGGATAGATCAGCAGTTGCATGACCGGCATGGGCGCGCCCGCATCCCGCAGGCGCCGGCAGACCGCGGCCGTCAGGTTGCCGCCCGCGCTGTCCCCGCCCATTGCGATGCGCGCCGGGTCGATCCCGTATTCCGAGGCGTTTGCATGCACGTAGCGCCACGCATGTTCGCAGTCCTCGACTGCGGCAGGAAACGGATGTTCGGGTGCCAGGCGATAATCGACCGAAACCACCACGGCATCCGACCGCACGGCCAGCGTCCGGCACAGGGCGTCGTGGGATTCCACATCGCCCAGCACCCAGCCGCCGCCGTGCAGGAACACCAGCCCCGGCGCGGGGTCCGTCGCATGGTCCGGGTGATAGATCCGAACGGGAACGGAGGGCTGATCGCCGCCGTCACCAGGCACGAACCCGTCTTCGACGCGCCGCATCTGGCGGGGCGGCGGATTGTAGATTTCGTTCGTCTTCGCGTAGGCCGCGCGCATCTGCAGGTGATCCGGCTTCTCGAAGATGCCGCCCGCAGCGGTCATTTTCTCGATCAGTGCCGCGCAATCGGCATCCAGCGCCGGACGGCTGTTCTTTTCCTGGCTCATCGGGTCCTACCTCAGCTCAGCGGGATCATGACATGGGTCGAAAAGGCCGGACGCTCTCTCAGCCGCTCGAAATAGGCCGTGACATGCGCCAGATCGGGACGCTCCATCGGCAGATGCAGCCATCGATAGACCAGCGCCCCGATGGGAATGTCTCCCATCGTCATGCTGTCGCCGGCAACCCACCGGTTCTGGCCCAGATGCGAATCGAGAATGCCCATCTGTCCGCTGACCCGGGTTGCGGCATCGCCGATGGCGATCCAGTCGCGCTGCGGCTCAGGCGTACGGATCAGGCCGAAGAAGACGGTGGTCATGTCGGCGATCAGGCTGGCCGCCTGCCAGTCCATCCAGCGGTCAGCCAGCGCGCGGTCCGCAGGATCCGTGGCCCATAGCGCGCCTTCGGAATGCTTCGCGCACAGATAGCGGACGATCGCATTGCTCTCCCAGAGGACAAATCCGTCGTCATCGATCACCGGCACGCGCCCGTTGGGATTCATCGCCAGGTATTCGGGCGCGTCATTGCCGCCAAACGTGCCACCGACATTCGTCTGTTCGTGATCCAGACCAAGTTCGCCGACGGTCCACATCACCTTCTGCACGTTGATCGAGTTCGTCCGTCCCCAGATCTTCAGCATGCTGTTCTCCCCCTCAGGTCATCCGCGCTTCATTGACTGCCGGATCACGGTAAACACAAGAAACCCGGCGCAGATGATGATGATCGTCCACGCGAAGCCGTGAGGGTCATCGTAGTCCATCGCGCCACCGATCACCAAGGGGCCTGCAAGCGATCCGATGCCGTAGATCGTCCCGAACGCCGCATTCGCCGTCACCAGATCCGCGCCCTTGAAGCGCTCGCCCTGCAATGCCATCGCCACCGTGTAGATGGACGATGCGGCCGCACCCCATGCGAACAGCACAACCAGACGCCATACGGGGTCGGCGATCGTCCAGGGAATGAGGATGGCCATCGCCGTGGTCATGAAGGCGAGCATCACCAGCAGCCGGATACGATCCATCCGGTCGGCCAGCCAGCCGACGGGCAAGGCCATCACCATGCCGCCGAACACGACCGCGCTGATCAGCGTCACCGCCTCGCCCTCCGGCAGTCCGTTCCGCACGCCATAGACGGCCAGCAGCGACGTGGAGCCGTTCTCGACAATCGCGAACAGCAGCATCGCGCCCGCCAGGGTCGGTGCCACCAGAAAATAGCGCCAAACGCTGAAACTGGCGGTGCCCTCGAACGGCGGATCGGCGACTTTCGCGAAAATCATCGGCAGCGAGGCGAGCATCATTACGATCGCGCCCGCCGCGAACGGCGCCCATCCCTCGATACCGACCACCACCAGGATCAGGGGCCCTGAGGCAAAACCGGCGGACAGCATGATGTTGTAGATCGCCATCACCCGGCCACGGTTGTGGTTTTCGGTCACCTCGTTGATCCAGCTTTCGGATGTCACGAACAGCGCCGATATGGCGATGCCCATGAGGAACCGGATCGGCAGCCACAGATAATAATCATCGGTGATCTTCAGCAGGATCAGCAGCACGGCATCCGACAGGGCGGCAATCAGGATGACGCGTTTCGCGCCGAACCGGGCGACCAGGCGGGGCATGAACTGGGAAACCATCAGGATCGCGAGCGGTGCCATCGCCGAACTCAACCCGATGGCGGAACGGCTCCAGCCGTCGCGTTCCATCAGCAGTCCCAGCAAGGGCAGTGTCAGTCCGAACGCCAGTGCCGCCGCGGCGATGCAGAAAATGGCGACCGTGATCCCTGCCCGGCGTTCAGCGGGCGAGAGGTTCATTCATCGTCCAGGTGCTGATAACGGATGATCGGGGCATTGTTCTGATAGGAAAAGATCGGAACAGCCTCGATGGAGGTGCCGCGGACCCGGCGCAGCACCTCTTCCAGCACGAACTCGGTCACGTCGGCGATGGGCATGGTCAGGCATTCCAGCAGCGGCCGGAAGGCGAGATCCAGCAGTTCGCCGGAACCGCTGATCGGCGCACTGCCGCCGCCTTGCGCATGCTCGGCGTCGGCGATGAAGAACCGGGCGTGAAAGCGGATCGGAGACGGCGGCGGCGTGATGGCACGCGCCAGATAATCCAGTCCCGAAAGATCCGGCGTGAATCGGTCGTTCCGTACTTCGCCAAAAACCAGGCCGGTCTCTTCCCAGGTCTCGCGCGCAGCCGCGACGGCAAGACCCCGCGCGACGTCCTCGCGCTGCACCTGCCGCATCAGCCGCGCCTTGGGCCGGTCAGGCAGGTCAGCCAGGACATCGGCGGTCCGGTCCTCACGATCCAGTCCCCCGCCGGGAAAGACATACATGTGCGGCATGAAGCGGTGGCGCTTGGCGCGCTGCCCCATCAGCACCTCGGTATCCAGGCCCTTGCCACGCGTGATCACCAGTGACGCCGCGTTGCGCGGGCGGACCGGGCGTTTCGGAACATCCGTCATTCGTGCGTGTCCGTGTGCTTGCCGTTGATGTACTGGAACAGGGGCATCCGGTGTCCGGCATCCTTCGGGGGCGGGTTTTCCAGATCGTCTTCGATGCGGCGCAGAACGACGCCCGTGATACGCGGAATCGGAAGGGTGAGCGCCTTCTCGATGCTGACCCAGTGAATATCCAGCAGTTCGCCCGATCCCTCGATGACCTCGTTTGCCAGACGTTCGGCATCCGCCATGAAGAACCGCGCATTGAAACGCTTGGGCCGGTAGGGGGGCGTCACCGCGCGATACACATACTCCAGCGCGTCGAAGTCCGGGGCATGCCCCGTCGCAAAGAAATCCCGCCAGTTGCGCGGCACGGGTTTGCCGGGCTCGGGGTCCTTGACGCCCAGAATGAGTCCGGTTTCCTCGAAGGTCTCGCGGATCGCTGCGGCGGCCAGCGCCCGCACCCGTGCCGGCGTCGCCGCCTTGCTGAGGTGGCCGCTGACATGTTCCTGCAGTTCGCTGCCGGCCCGCACACGCCAGTCCATCCGCTCCACGCCGCCGCCCGGAAACACCCAGTTGTTGGGCATGAACGTGTGCTTGGCATGCCGCTCGCCCATGACGACCTGAACCTGCCCCTTCACCTTGCGATAGAGGATCAGCGTCGCCGCATCGCGCGGTCGCATGGCCTTGGTGCCCGGCTTGCGGACATTCTTGTCGTTGTGGTCTTTCGGCGGCTCAGCAGCCATGTGATTGATCTCCCCTTCTGCCCTGGCGCACGCCACGACGTGGTTGCGCGCCACCATACCGTCGAACGTGACGCGTTCCGGCCTGCCATGGCACGGAACCGGACGGTCCCTTCCGATCTGTACCGCACTTGCCGATCCGGTCTGGCGCGATCACCCGTTCGGATTGATCAGCGGTCCGCCAGCCTCCCCCAGATCGAGATAAGGCACGATTTCACCCGCCACCCGGGCCTTGCCCTCGGCGATCAGCCGGACCGCCAGAGGATACAGCCGATGTTCAACTTCCAGAACCCGCGCCGCAAGGCTGTCGGGCGTATCCTCGGCGCATACCGGCACCGCGCCCTGTGCGATGATCGGGCCTTCGTCCATCTCGGCACGGATGAAATGCACGGTGCACCCCGTAATCCGCACCCCCGATTCGATGACCCGCTCGTGGACGTGCAGGCCCTTGAACGCCGGCAGCAGCGACGGATGTATGTTGATGATGCGATCCCGCCAGCGATCGACGAAACCGCGCGTCAGCAGCCGCATGAATCCGGCCAGGCAGACCAGCTGGACCTCGTGGGTATCCAGCGCCGACGACACCGCGTTGTCGAACGCCTCGCGGTTCTCGAACTCGCTGTGGTCGATGACCAGCGTCCGGATACCGGCACTGCGCGCGCGCTCAAGCCCTTCCGCATCGGCCTGATTCGAGATCACGATACCGATTTCAGCCGGATACGCCTCGTCAGCGCAGGCATCGATCAGCGCCTGAAGATTGGTTCCGCGGCCCGAGATCAGAACCGCCAGCGTCAGCTTTGCCAATGTTCGAGCCCCGCAATCTCGACACCGGCGTTTTCGGTCACGACGCCGATCTGCCAGACCTTCTCGTTCTTGTAGGTCAGATGGGCGACGACCTTCGCGGCCTCCGCAGCCGGCACGATGGCGACCATGCCGATCCCGCAATTGAAGGTGCGCGCCATTTCGGCCGGCGCAACGCCGCCTGACCCGGCCAGCCAGCGGAAAACCGGCGGGAAATCCCACGTGGCTGCATCCAGCTGCACCCCCATCCCGGCTGGCAGCACGCGCGGAATGTTGTCGGTCAGCCCGCCACCCGTGATGTGCGCCAGTGCCTTGATCTGATCCAGCTTGAGGCTCGACAGGACTGATTTGACGTAGATCCGCGTCGGCGTCAGCAGCACGTCGCCAAGCGTCCGTGCTTCATCGAAAGGTGCCGGAGCCGCCAGATCGTGTTTTCCCGTCTCGACAATGCGGCGGATCAGGGAATATCCGTTGGAATGCGGCCCGCTGGACGCGATGCCCAGAACAGCGTCTCCCGGCCGCACGTCATGCGTCCGCGGCAACAGGCGATCCCGCTCGACCGCGCCGACGCAGAAGCCCGCCAGATCGTATTCGCCGGGCCGGTAGAGCCCGGGCATTTCGGCGGTCTCGCCCCCGATCAGCGCGCAGCCCGACAGCTTGCAGCCATCGGCGATGCCGCGCACGACGTCCGCTGCCTGATCGACAGAGAGCTTGCCGGTCGCAAAATAGTCCAGGAAAAACAGGGGCTCGGCTCCCTGCACGATCAGATCGTTCACGCACATGGCGACCAGGTCCTGACCGATCGTGTCGTGCCGGCCGACCTGACCGGCCAGGGTCAGCTTGGTCCCGACGCCGTCAGTCGCCGCGACCAGCAGCGGATCCGTGTATCCCGCCGCCTTGGGATCAAAAAGCCCGCCAAATCCGCCCAGTCCGCCGACCACGCCCGGCCGGTTGGTGGCCCTGGCGTCGCCGCCGATCCTGTCGACAAGTTCCGCGCCCGCGTCGACGTCGACGCCTGCATCGCGATATGTGAGTCCGCCTGTAATGACGCTTGCCCGCCTGTGGTCTAGAGTGTGGCCAGACGATGCCGCCAAAGGAGCCGGATTGCAATGCTTGCCCGACTGAAACGCACCCTGTTGATTGCCACCGCGCTTCTGATTTCTGCAGCGGGAGGCGCCCAAGCCGATCTCTATGCCGTCGACGGCATTCCGGTCGATGTCCGCGCCGAAAGCGCATCGGCAGCCCAGCAGCGCGCTCTGGCCCAGGGACGCGCTGCGGCATTGCGCAAGGTCATGCAGCGCCTGACACGGGAATCCGATCATGGACGGCTGCCCACGGCCAGCGATGCCGACATCCAGGCCATGGTCACGTCCCTGCAGGTCTCGGACGAAAAGACCGCCCCCGACCGGTATATCGCCACGCTTTCGTTCCAGTTCGCACCCGACCCGGTTCGCGATCTGCTGCGCAACAACCAGTTGCAGTTCACCGAATCGCAGGCCCTGCCGGTGCTGATCGTGCCGGTTCTGACGGTCGGCGGCGAGGCGTCGATCTGGACCGATCCGAACCCGTGGCTGAACGCATGGTCGCGGCTGGATGGGACGCAGAGCCTGGTGCCGCCCGCGGTCCCGTTCGGCGATGTGGAAGACGTGGTCCTGCTGAGCGCGGAACAGGCGCTGGCAGGCGACGAAGGCTCGATCCTCGCCCTCGCCCGGCGCTACGATGCCGAGACGGCGCTGGTGTTCGACGCCACCATGCAGATCGACGCCGCCAGCCGGAATGCGCAGGTCGATGTCCGCATGCGCAGCTATGGCACCGATTCGTATCAACCGATCATCCGCAGTTTTCAGGGATCGGTTGCCAATGGCGCGACGCCCTTCCTGATGGAAGCTGCCCGGACGCTGATGGAAGATGTCGAACGGCAGTGGAAATCCATCACCATCGAACAGTTCGCGGACCTGAACGAGATCACGGCGCTGGTGCCGGTGAACGATCTGGATGACTGGTTGCAGATTTCCGGCCTGATCGACCGCGTGCATCTGGTGCGCCAGAAGACCCTGAAGGCCCTGACGGTGCGGGACGCCCTGATCACGCTCAGCCACGGCGGCAGCCCGGAATCCCTGCAACGCGCGATGGCACGGATCGGACTGGACATGCAGCAGCAGCCCGACGGGTTCTGGTTGCTGGTCCGGCGTGGCGTCCGGCAATGACCCAGAGGCGACAGGCCGCCTACTGGCTTGCGTTCGCGGTCGGGCTGGGACTGTTCATCTGGCTGCTGCGCGACATGCTGCTGCCGTTCGTGGTCGGCATGGGCATCGCCTACCTCTGCGATCCACTGGCCGACCGGCTGGAGCGATGGGGCCTGAGCCGCAGCCAGGCGACGACGCTCATCACCCTGACATCGCTGACCGTTTTCATCATCGCGCTGCTGCTGTTCATCCCGCTGATCGTGCGTCAGACGAGCGATCTGCTGGCCGCCCTGCCGGATTACATGGAACGGGCATCCCAACTGCTGAACATGATGGCCTCGAACCTGGTGGAGGCGGCTGAGAACCGCGGCGTCGACGTCACGGACGGCAACGGCAAGTTCGCACTGAAAGACTATGCCAGCCAGGCCATCAACTTCTTCGGCAAGCTGGCGGGGGATGTGGTGCGCGGCGGTGCCGCCCTGCTGAACTTTTTCTCGCTGCTGGTGATCACGCCGATCGTCACATTCTACCTGCTGCTGGAATGGGATCGCATCGTGGAGAAGATCAGCAGCTGGCTGCCCAAGCGTCACGCGGACGAGATCCGCGACATTGCAGGCCGCATCGACCGGACCCTGGCCGGATTCGTGCGGGGTCAGGGAACGGTATGTCTGTTCCTGATCGTCTTCTACGCCGTCGGGCTGAGCGTCATCGGGCTAAAATTCGGTTTCGTGATCGGGCTGATGTCCGGGGCGCTCTCGTTCATCCCGTTCGTCGGCGCGATCTTCGGGGCCATCGCATCCATCGGGCTGGCCCTTGTCCAGTTCTGGCCCGGCGACACGACCAGCATCATTCTGGTGGTCGTGCTCTACATCGTCGGGCAGGTCCTCGAAGGCTATATCCTGACGCCGAAGCTGGTGGGCGACAGCATCGGGCTGCACCCCGTCTGGGTCATGTTCGGCGTGCTGGCAGGCGGCGTTCTGTTCGGGTTCGTCGGCATGCTGCTGGCGCTGCCCGTCAGCGCGGTGATCGGTGTTCTTGCCCGATACGGACTGGAACGCTATCTGGCAAGCAGGCTTTACGATCCAGACAACCCTGCATGAATCCCGAACAGCTTATCATCCAGTTCGCCCAGACCACGACCTACGCCCAGGACCAGTTCCTGCCTGCGGACTGCAACCGCCGGGCGCTTGCGCGGATCCTGGACACCTCCGGCTGGACGGATCACGCGCTGATCATCCACGGCCCCCCGCGATGCGGAAAGACGCACCTTTCCCACATATGGGCCGCGCTGAACGACGGGCACCTGATCAATGGTGTCGATCTGACCTTCGATGCCGTACCCGGACTGTCGGGCCGGTCGATCGTGGTCGAGAACGCCGAGAATGCGGAAGATCCGCGGGTGCTGTTTCATCTCTACAACCTGCAGCGCGAGGACCGGGGCAGGCTGTTGATGGTATCGCGCCGCCCGCCGGCAGGGTGGGGATACGACCTGCCGGACCTGACGTCGCGCATTGCGGCCACGCCGACGGAGGAAATCATCCAGCCCGGCGAGGACCTGCTCGGCCCGTTGCTGGTCAAGCTGGCGGCGGATCGCCAGATGGTCCTGCCGCCCGACGTGGTGCAATACATGCTGAAACGGCTGGAACGTTCGTTCGCGGCAGCGGAACGCATCGTGAAGGCACTGGACGATGCGGCCTTGAAAACCCAGCAGCGCATCAGCCTGCCGCTCGCCCGGAAGATCATGGACGGCACCGACGTCTGACGCGGGCGCAACCCCGAAAGCGCTGGCGAAACCAGATCGAACTGTGCGAGAAACATGTTCAGTTTCCGGTCATGATGCGGTGCTATCCAACGATATGGCAACCAGCATGACCTGCCTTTGTACCGTGACTTCTCAAATCGGAGATTCGAGATGACCCTGCCCCGCATCCTGCCCGCCGCCGCCCTGTTTCTGGCCCTGTCGCCGATGGTCGTCCAGGCGGCTGACGATCCCGTCGTCGGCACCTGGTGGAACGAGAAGAAGACGGCGCAGATCACCATCGAACCGTGCGCCGATTCAGTCTGCGGCAAGATCTCGTGGATGAACGCGCCCAACCGCGACGACGGCACGCCGAAGCGCGATGTCAACAATCAGGACGAGGCCCTGCAGAACCGTCCGATCCTGGGCATGCAGATCATCGGCGGCTTCGAGAAGCAGGAACCCGGCAAGTGGGAAGACGGCGAGATCTACAACCCTGAAGACGGCAAGACCTACGATTCCAATCTGGCGATCAACAAGGACGGCACCCTGGCTGTCGAGGGCTGCGTGCTTTTTTTCTGCCAGGAACAGACCTGGGCACCGGTGACGCAATAGCGCCGGAAGCGCCGGGCCGATGCTGGTCAACGGCGCGCGTCTGGTCGCCGATCCTTCGGGGGCCCTGTTCTGGCCGGCCGAACGTCTTCTGATCGTCTCGGACCTGCACTTCGAGAAGGGGTCGGCCATGGCGGCGCGCGGTCACGGCCTGCTGCCGCCCTATGACACCGCCGAGACGCTGACCCGTCTGGAACGGCTGCAGAAGCGCTATACGCCGGAGCGGGTGATCTGTCTGGGCGATTCCTGGCATGACGGCGCAGCCTATGGCCGGCTTTCCGACAAGGAACGCCAGCGGGTGATCGCCTTCTCCCACGCGCAGGACACCATCTGGATCGAGGGCAATCACGATCCGCACCCGCCGGCCGAGGTGGGCGGCACGGTCGCCGGCGAAGTGGCGATCGGTCCCCTGGTGTTTCGTCATCTGCCTTCGCCGCAGCGCCGCGCGCCCGGAGAGGTTGCCGGACACCTGCATCCGAAGGCGCGCATCAGCCGCCGCGGACGCTCGGTTTCGGCGCGCTGTTTCGCCAGCGATGGCGCGCGGGTCATCGTTCCCGCCTTCGGTGCCTTCACCGGTGGGCTGGACGTCACCGACCATGCGTTCCGGGGCCTGTTCACCGGCACCTTCCACGCATGGATGATGCTGCCCGACAAGGTCTATGCCGTGCCGTCCACGCGGCTGGCCCGGCGACGCGTGGAACCCGGCTCAGACCGACGAGTTGTTGCGCACGAAGGTGAGGAAGGGTAGCCGGCCCACGTTCCAGACGCACAGGGCATAGGCCAGCACGAAAGTCAGCAGCGACGCGAGGAAATAGCCGTAACCATACCAGGCAAATCCGAGCTCCAGCGTCACCCAGGACAGGCCGCCATTGAGGACCAGATAGACCACCTGCACCAGCAGCATGGTCTTTCTGAGGTCGAAATAGGCCAGCACGATCCCGACGAACATCAGCAGCACGTGGAACAGGGCCCCCAGGACGCCGAACCTGAAGATGCCAAGCTGCAGCGGCGGGATCGACAGGAGCTCGAACAGCTGTCCCGCGACCAGAATCACCGTGATCGCAATACAGAACTGCAGCACGATCACATTGCGTGACGCCATCAGCAGCGACTGGATGATGTTGCTGTGATTGTTCTCGATCCGCGCGTAGTTCGCATGGTGCTCAATGTCGCGATAGAACCGCTGATAGTGCTCGAAAAAACGGGTCTCGATGTTGACGATGAAGATCGCCATCGCCGGAATGATCGTCAGGTAGGCCAGAAACATCGCCCCGTCGTAGATCGGGAAGGAGACGAAGTTGGCGTCGGTGACCTCACGCTCGGGCGCGCACCACATGACCCATTTGTCGACCCAGATCGCCAGATTATAGGCCAGCCCCGCCAGCGCCAGATCCCAGTACTTGCGAAAGTAGCCGAGGAACCGCCATGGCCGCATGATGCGATACGGATATTCGGCGAAAACCCGGGCGATCAGGGCGAAGAAGATCACCGCCAGACCGAGATTGAAGCCGATGGTGATGCCGACCGCGCCGAGATACTGCGCCAGACCCAGCGCTGCCGCGCCGGCGACCACCATGCCGACGAGAAAGGCCAGCGTGACCGAGCGGTAGTCCTTCAGCGCCGTCAGGAAGACATTCACCAGCCAGATCGCGGTGACCAGAAAATAGTTCACGATCGCGGCCGCAGCGAGGTCCGGCGGCAGGTCGAACAGCAGCAAATAGGCCGGAACGATGATGATCGCCTGACTGCCCAGCAGCAGGCACATCGCGCCCAGCAGCATGCCCGGCGCTTCTTCGACCTCCTTCTTGAAGATCATGTCCGCCAGATAGCGGGTCGCGACCAGCAGCACCGGCCCCGAGAACGCCAGACTGAAGGCGAAATTGTAGATCAGAATCACCCGGAAACCGGTCAGCTCTCCCAGATCGGTCAGGTAGATCCCGAACATGTTGATCGATCCGACGGCCAGGATCGTGAACAGCCAGGGACCCGAGGAGACGATTGCGGAGTGGGTATAGCCCTGCACGATCCCCAGCAGATCGTCGCGATTGGTCAACCGCCTGAGCGCAAATCCGATGCCGGCCATCAGGCGGCCTCGTCACTGTCAATCTCGGTATACCGCTCACCGTGGGGGACATCCGCCATGGCGATGTGATCGACATAGAGTTGATGATAGATCCGGTCGATCTCGACCTTGTTGTAGTAAAGCCGCACGCGTTCGCGGATGGCTTCCTGCGCAGACGCCAGCGCCTCCGGGTCCTTCAGCAGCGCCGCCAGCGCCCGGCCCGTCTCACCCGGATTGGCGAGCGGAGTGATCGCGCCGCCCGACCCCAGCTTCGGCTGCTCATCGGGCATGCCGTACAGCATGTCGCGACACGATCCCACGTCGGTCGAGACGGTCGGGATTCCCGCCGCGCCGCCTTCGAGGATCACCAGCGGCTGGGCTTCGGAGATCGAGGTCAGCACCATCACATCGACCCTGCCCAGATACTCGTCCAGCTTCACGCGCCCGGTGAAGACGAAGCTTTCCTGCAGTTCCAGATGTTCAACCATCTGAACGCACTCGCGATAGTAATCCTCATCCTCTTCGGTCGGCCCCATCATCAGGGCGAGCACGTCCGGCACGTCCTGTTTCAGGACGGCAACCGAGCGGATGAAGGTCTTGATGTCCTTGATCGGGACCACCCGGCCGATCAGGGCAACGGTGGGGCGGTCATGCGGTTCGCGGGGCACCTTCGAATAGCGCTCGTAGTCCACGCCGTTGGGCACGATGCGCAGCTTGGTGTTGTCGGCCCCGTCACGGCGCTGCAGATCCTGATTGCCGGAATAGAGCGTGATGATCTGGTCGCAGGCCTGATAGCAGCACCGGCTGTAGGCCACGAACGTGTCGATCCACAGGTCCTTCAGGTCACGCTTCGGCTTCTCCAGCCCCAGGCTGCCCGCCGGACCTTCATAGAGCCAGTCGGCCATGGCGATCTCGATACGCCGTTCGTTGGTGTAGATGCCGTGTTCGGTCAGCAGAACCGGACGGCCCGTCTCCAGTTTCGCACGGGCGGCGAACAGCCCGGCGTAGCCGGTCGACACCGTGTGAAAGACGCGCGCATCCGGCATGGGCGACAGCATGACGCTGAACAGCCCGCCCAGCAGGGAACGCCACGTCCAGAAATAGTCGAGGAACGAGCCATCCGCCATGTCCTTGCGATACATGCGCAGCAGCATCTCCCAGGCTTCGGGCGAATCCATCAGCGTCTCTCGGCCGAGTCTTTTCTTCGTCCGGAACATGACCTGCAGCAGGCTGTCCAGATCCCCGATGGAACCGCTGGATTGCAGGGCCTTCAGCGACGGCTCCATCTCGGCCAGACGGCGCGCGAGACGGGGCACCCGACCGTCGCCGCGGGGCATATCCTGCAGGAAGACATGATTGATGCCACGCACGTTGTCCGGCATCTCGTAGCGCCGCTCGGGCGGCTTCTTGCCGGGCAGCAGGCTGACGATATAGAAGGTCAGGTCGCTCTGCGCCGTGACCAGATCGTGCACCCATGTGGAAACACCGCCGGCGACATAGGGGTATGTGCCTTCCAGCACCAGGCACACATCGACCGGCTCGAAATGGTCGATCCTATGCAAGCTTCAGATCCTCCGCGCGCGGCGCAGGCGGCAGATCATGACCCAGCCAGAGCCGCACCACGTCCCGCAGCCGTTCGCTGGTGCTGGGATGTTCCAGTATCTCCTCGCCGAACCCGGCGACGGCGTACCGCAGCTTGTCGTAGTTGCCCAGGCGATAGGCTGCCTCCAGATACCAGGACAACTGGGCCGGACCGACGAAGCCGTTCGTGAACCCGGCTTCAAACCATTTCTCGGCCTCTTCCAGCCGCCCCTGCCGCACCAGCAGGCGGCCGACCCGCAGCGCGGCATCCTCATGCTCGGGATCAAGCTCGACGGTCTTGCGGTAAAACGTCTCCGCCTTCCGCCGGTTCTCGGCCTGCCGGTCACCGTCCAGAATGCCGCTGAAGGCGTAATCGTCGAAATGGCGGGCGACCAGAAACTGCGTTTCCGCACTGGAGGGCGCCTTGCGGGCCGCCGTCTCCAGATCGATCGCCCGCTCCAGAAAATCGCCCTCGATGTTCGCGGCAGCGGTCGCCGCCTGGACCCGCACCGCCGGATTGGCATCCGACAGCGCGCTTTGCAGCGCCGGGGCGAACTCCGGCCGGAAATCGCGCGACAGGAGGGAAATGACCGCCCGCTTCTGTTCGATCGAGCCGTACTGCAGCACGTCGGTAAAGGAGGTCACATTTTCCTGACTGGCCGAGTCGGCCAGGCCACGCATGAGCATCTCGTAAAGACGGCGCGAGGGTTCGTCGATCTCTTCGGGGAACAGCGACTGATACCATTCGTCGAAGGGCGTCGCCCGGCGGCGGAAGAACATGTGCAACAGCATGGCCAGCATCGTGCCCAGTGGGCCGAAGGGCCCGAGGAAGACAAGGGTCAGTGCCAGCAGGGCGAGAAAGCGGGAACGCCCCCCGTTGGGCTTCAGGTGCCAGGCCGCCAGCGCCACAGCGGAACAGACCGCCACATGCAACGCGGGGGCGATCCACAAGGGCCGGTATTCGATCCAGAGAAGCCAGCATATCAGGCATTCCACCAACGTGGCCCCGATCGCAACGGCGAGGACGGCCAATGTCGAACGGCGCCCCCCGCCCGCCAGCGCCTTCACACGGCGGCGCTCGGTCTCGATCCGGGCGAGTTCCTCCTCGACTTCCTGAATGCTCACGACGCCAGGCCTTCACTGCGGTGTGACGGCTCGACCACGGCGGATTCATCGGACGGCGTATGGATGGCCTTCACGGACGCGGTGATCTCCACATCCGCGATTTCCGCCTCCTTCAGATAATGCAGGATGGCCTGTTCGACCTTGGCCACCAGCTTCTCGCCCGCCGTTTCGGGGTTCGCGCCGGGGATGATCAGCGCGAAATCCCGGCCGGTCTGCTTGTATTCATGCGCCATGACCGTCGGCGGCATGTGATTCTCGACCACATCCTTCAGGGCCTTCACAAGCGCCTGGCGCCGGTCGACATGCAGAACGTCCAGCCCGATCGCCTTGATCTGGATGGCGGTGACCCCGATGCCGAAGCGCTCGCCGAACTGCTTCATCAGCTTCGTGTGCGAGCGATAGACCGCATCCGTATAGAGCGTGCGCTCCTCGTTCATGAACATGTTGCCCTGGGCCTTGCGGAAGCGGCGCGCGTTGGCGAAGGCCGTGCCGACCCAGTCGCTCAGGATGCGGAAGTTTTCCAGCGATGACACATGCAGTTCCAGGAAGCCCAGCGCCTCGATCTTCAGCATGCCCACCACTTCGCCGGTATCGACCGAGGTCAGCGGACCGGCAAGGATGCCCTCGCCCGCCAGCAGGCGCTCCTCGTCAGCATTCACGGCGGACAGGAACCGCTGCCGACCGACGACCTCCTGAAAGATCGGTGAGCCGGAATCGAAGACGCGCGCGTAGGGGTCATCGTCTTCCCAGCCATCGTTCGTGACCGCCTCCAGGACGCTGCCGTTCAGCAGATAGAGCGAGAACTTGGTCGGCTGCATCACCGCCCGCACCAGATCGGCAATACCGATCAGCACCTCGCCCGGCCCAAGCTTCTCGATCGCCTTGGCGGCCTGATACAAGGTGAAGACAGTGCGCAACTGTCCGGCGACCCTGACTTCAAGCTGCTCCTTGGTTTCCAGCAACCGGTTGTAGGCGCTGGACAGCACCTGCTCACGATGGCTGGTCTGTCCGAGATCGATCGCCAGTTCGCGATTCCTTTGCCGCAATCGTTCCCGCAACAGGCCGATGAACAGCGCGGAGATGACCCACAGCAGGGGCTGGGCCGCATACTCCCACGCGATCAGATAATCCTCGTTCGTGAATGTCGCGAACGAGGCACCGGACGCGCGTCCCAGCGCCGCCGACGGACCATCGGTCAGAAGCGCGTGATAGAGATCGGGATCGATGCCCGACAGCGTCGTCGCGACCGTACACAGGACGGCGGCCGTCAACCCTTCGAACACGCCGTACTGAACCGCCAGCAGGATGATCGGAATCCAGTAGGGATTTGGATTCAGGTTCTCGAACCCGTCCATCGGCGCGAAGGCGTAGTCGATCCCCAGCAGGATCGCGATCGCCAGCAGCAATTCCAGATAGGCCACGTACCGCTTCGGCGGCTTGAGATAGGCGGCTTCATAGGCCGCGACGCTTTCGTCCGAAAGATCGGTCAGCACCGCCGGTGTGGGATCCGTCGCCATCAGAAGCGGACCAGCAGGTGCCCGCCCACACGGGTGAAGACGGCATCGTCGCCACGCCCGGAGACACGCGAGTGACCGGCCCGCAGACCGAGTTGCACATCCTCGCCCGCTTCCCAGACAAGTTCGCCGCCGACACTGGGGCCGAAGCCGCCGAAACGGTCGAGGCTAAGGCTGCCAAACACGTTGTAGCGCCAGTCCTTCAGGAATACCCCGCCAACCGACAGGTCGATCGAATGGAATTCGGTATCGGTCAGCGGCATGGGATTGAAGGCGTTGCCATTCGCATCAATGCGGGTTTCGATCGACTGGACATACTGGGCGTTGAAGGAATATCCGACCGACAGGTCCGCTGCTTCCCATGGCACCAGATACCGAGCTGACGCCGACAGATCGACGGTGGTCGCCGCCGTGTCGATGTTCGCGATGCCATAGCGGTTCACCCCGGCTTCGCCCTGCGCGGTCCAGCGCTGTGAAAATTGCCGTTCGTGGCGCACGGACAGGCGGTCCTGCGTGCCTTCGTCCGCGATACCCTCGACCAGTTCCCAATAGGCACGGTTGTATGTCGCGTTCACGCCGGTAACGCTGTCCGGCGTGCGGAAGCTGTAGCGAACGGCACCCCCCGGCCCGGACGCGGACGCCAGCAGGGCACCTTCGATGCGATGCCCCGAGACCGGACTGCCGCCCGCATAGATCTCGCCGCGCTGCCGATGGACAGTCACCGATTCCGTGACACCGTTCGCGCGCAGCACTTCGTCATCGTCCAGAAAGCGGTTCTCCGCCGAGAATCCCATATCGATCATCTCGGTAGGCAGGAAACGACCGCTCAGCACGGAAACGACCTGCAGGTCGCCATCCTGCACCTGCTGATAGTCGATATCCAGCCGCACCTGCGGACCGAACTCGCGGTCGAGCGCGCGCCGGGCCGAGGCCAGATCACGGCGTTCGGGATCAAGGCCGATGGCCTGATTGTACAGCCCCGCCGCGCGTCGCCAGGAACCAACGCTTTGCTCGATGCTGGCCAGTTCGACCAGAACGTCTGCGTTCTCCGGGTTCTCGGTCTTCAGTTCCGCGAGCTTTTCCTTGGCAGCACCGGTTTCACCCTGCCGCGCCTTCAGTCGCGCGCGCAGGATGTCGAGACGCACGTCTTCCGGTTCGCGATCGTCGGTCGTTCCCGCTGCCGCGCGCTGCAGCGTGATCCGCGTGCGCGGGCCGCCGTGATCGACGGCGAACGTCACGGACGGCTGTCCGATCAGCAACACCGTGTCATAGCCGGTGCTGACACCCTGCAGCCAGCCGGGCATCTGTTCCGCCAGTCCCTCGACCAGGCCCGGATCGACCGGCTGGTCCAGCCGTAACAGCAGCTCCCGTCCGGACTGCTCGGTCCGTAGTGTGACCTTCGTCGCCCAGTCCACCTCGATCAGGGCCTGCCGGTCGCCGACCTCGGCATTCAGGCGCGCGTTGGCGATCATTTCCGACGAGAACCGGTCGGAAGAGATGACCCGTTCCGAAGCGGTCGTCTCCGTCGAAACCCGCAGCCGTTCGATCGCCTTCTTCGCCTTGCGATCCAGCACAACGGGGGCGTTGTCGGCAGCCGGCGCGGGAGTCGGTCTGACCGCCGGCGAAGGTGCCGGGGGCCGGGCAACCTCAGCGGTCTGTGCCGGGGATGGCGTCGCCGCCGAAGGCGGGGTCAGGACCGGTCGCTGGGACGCGCGCGCCGACGGGGCAACGCGCGAAGCCTGATAGCCCGTCGCGTAGGTCATCTCGATGACCAGACGGCGACCGCCGCTCAGGACGTTGAAGTAGACGTCATCGGCTGCGGTGAGTTGCAGGCGCGACGCCGTCTTGTCGATGCCCACGATCCAGTTGCCCAGACGCTGGCGCAGCGCGCCCAGATCGGGCGCGTTGAAGGCGCGGTCAAAATTCAGCACCAGCACACGGCTGTCTGCGGCGACTTCGAACCGGAATTCGGTCGGCCAGGTCAGTTCGATCTGTGCCATCGGTCCCATGTCCGCGGACAGAACCGCGACATGCGGCGCTTCTACCGGGGCCGACTGCGACAAGATTGCCGTGGGCGAGAGCACGCAAACCGACAGTGCGGCTGCACGCAGATACATCCGCCCGCCCAGCGCCATCGATTTAACCCGATCTTTCACGCACCGATCACCCCGCCACACCTGCTCGCCTGTCCGTCAGGACCTCACATTTCCGGGAACCGCATTGCAGTTCCGCCGACGAGCAACTTCTGCAAAACCGCATTCTGCAAGAAATACACCACGATCACCAGCAGCTTGGCCAGATCACCCGAACTCGGATCGCAACTGTTCCGGCCAAGTCACTAATTTTCAGTGACTTTGTTGGCGGCAATCGTCGAAAGCCAGTTCTGATAGAGCCGCGTTCCATCATCCCGCCAGTCAAAGGACGGCGTCTGCGACGGATCATTGTCGGGATAGTAGTTAGCGGGAATGTGGATCGGCTGATCGGCCGCGACATCGCGATCGTATTCCCGCTTCAGCGTATCGGCATCATACTCGAAGTGATTGAAAATATAGAGATGCCGGCGGCTGCGGTCCTCAAGCAGTCCCAGTCCCGAACCTTCCGAATCCGCCACCACGACCAGTTCCGGCGTATCCGGCAGATCCTCGCGATGGATTTCGGAATGGCGGGACACGGGGATGCGGAAGCCCTCGCCGAAACCGTCGAGATAGGGGCTGGCCTGTTCGATCCGATGATCGAAAACCCCGAAGATCTTGCGGTCGAGCACGTATTTCGGGACGCCGTGAAAGTGGCTCAGCGCCGCCTGTGCCGCCCAGCAGATGTTGAAGACACCGGTCTGGCGGGATTCAGCCCATGCGAAGACATCGAGCAGTTCGTTCCAGTATGGCACGTCCTCGAACGGTTCCTTCTCGACCGGGGCACCGGTGATGATCAGGCCGTCGATCTCCAGATCCCGCACCTGATCGAAGCTGCGGTAAAAGCGACGCATGTGTTCGACCGGCGTATTCGCCGAGCGGTACGCGGGGTCGCGAACCCGATCCATGTAGGCACCGGTGGCGAAAAGGATGACCTCGACACGGCGGGGCCCGTCCGCCAGTTTGCGGATCAGTTGCGTCTCGGTGGCGATCTTGTCGGGCATCAGGTTCAGGATCGCGATCACAAGGTCCGGGTTGGCCGCACGGCCCGAGGGCGCATGGGTGACGACCTCGAGTCCTTCCTTCGAGAGCGTCTCGACGGCCGGCAGGCCTTCTGGCAGCAAGGCGGGCATGATCGTCAGGCCGCCTCTGCCACGCGCGTGTCAATGGCGCGTGCGACCAGTTCGACAAAATCCTGCCCGTCGCGCACCGAGGCGGTATCGCTCGCCTCGACGACATAGCCCATCCGGTCCGCGATCGCCTGATAGCGCGGGATCCGGTGCTGCCAGAGCCGCGGGAAGATCCACTTCACGAAATCATCCGGATCGATGTCGTCGACCTGGTTCACGGGCGACGGCGGCAGATCCCGTTCGGCGCGGTAGTCCGGTATCGCCGCCTGCAGGAAATCATCCCTGTAGAACAATGGTTTCGGATTGCGCATGGCCGCCGCTTCCACCCGTTTGTAGTCTTCCTCGCTGGCACGGATATAGAGCAGCAAGGTGCCTTCGGACAGGGAGGTCAGAACCGGATCGGTCTCGGCTGCGAACGGATCGACGATCTCGCAGATGCTTCCCGACGCATCGTTGATGAAGTTCGGATATCCGTAGATCTCCAGCGCCTTGTTCCGGAACCGCTCCACATCGATCATCGAGTTGATCTCGGCCTGTTCATGCAGGTCCTGACGGTGGCGGAACTCGGCATAGCTGAGCCCCCCCTCTTCCGCACCGGTGCCGTCGGGACGCCCGATCTTGCCCAGATAGGTGGAGATCGGATCCAGATTGTCGACCGTGATGTTGGAGCAGATATAGATGGAATCGCTCAGCAGCAGCTTGCGCAGGAAAGGCACCTGCATCGCCTTCCGCTTGATGTTGTCGAGGATATCCTCCTCCAGATACTTGGTGCCGATGCGGTAGTCCGCCGAATAGTGAAACCACTCCGCCTTCGGCAACCGGTCGGCCAGCATCGTCTTGCCGACACCCGACATGCCCAGCAACGTGATCGCCTTGTGGGGTTCGCGACGGAAGGCGTCGCCTGACTCGTAAAGCATCGGTGCCTCGGATCATCTGCGGTGGAACGGGTGCGGCGGCAGAACCTATATCAGTTCTGTCCCAGCAACAATTCCGCCCTGTCATAGCGGCGCAATTCGATCAGCAGGGCTGCAAAATCCGCAATGAGAGACCGATCGTCGGGACGTTCGGCCAGCAGGCCTTCGTATATCTGCACGGCGCGTTCCCCGTCGCCGATGGCTTCATGGCCGGTGGCGCGCATCCGGCGACTTTCGAAATCGTTCGCCCCGCTCCGGTCCATCACCGCCAGCATCCGGCGGTAGGCATCGCGCGCCTCGGGCTGGCGATTCATCTGCGAGAGCGACTGACCATAGTAGTACCAGGGCCGATGATCGCTCGCCGCCTTGTTGCCCGGTGTCCGGAAGTACCGTTCCAGTGTCTCCACGGCCAGTTCGGCCCGACCGGCAAAGGTGAAGGCACGGCCTGCCTTCAGCAACGCCTCGGGATCATCGCCGATCCGGCTGATCGCGCGCTGGTAGGCAGCAACGGCGGTCTTCGAACGCTCGGCCTGCTCTGCCCAGTCGGCCATGCGCAGCAGCAGTCTCGGATCATCCGTCTGCTCGATGATCGGATCAAGTATGCGGCTGACTTCCGCCTGACGCCGGGTCTCGACAAGCGCCGTGATCAGCGGCTGAAGCTTCGGATCCCTCGCGTTTGCCGGTGCGGGACGCATTCCAAGCGCGACCACCTCGTCAAAGGCCCGGACGTTTGCCAGCAACCTCAGCCAGCCCGCCCGGTCCGCCTGCGCCGAGTCCCCGGCCCGCCTCACCAGCCAGTCGAGGCCGCGCTTCGGCGGTTTCGGCCCCCAGAGAAACACGAGCTGTTCCACATCCGGCGAGGATGGCTTTGCATTGGCGGCAAGGCCCAGAAACACCTGCTCGGCCTGATCGCGGGCGTTGAGGTCCAGCAGCCGGAAGGCGATCTCCCGGCGCTGTTTCCCGGGCACATCGGGCGACTGCGCGCGACGCACGAGCCAGTCGATCAGGTCCCGGTCCCGCCCCAGCGTGGTCAGCGCCTCTTCATAGGTCGATGGCCACGTCCCGGCGGGGTCCGCCTCCGCCGCCCGCCTGAGATAGGGCAGCGCCCGCGCCGGCCCGCCCGTTTCAAGCAGTTCGAAAAGCAGCAGATCCCTCTGCGCAGGCGGTGGCCCCGCGTCCAGCTTCGCGGTCAGGACCGCGACGCGCTCGTCCACCGTGCCCGCCTGGCGAAGCGCATCCAGATAGGCCGCCTCCCACGTGGCCGGATCGCGTTGCGCCAGTTCCCGCAGTTGCGGCAGCGCGATGTCCGCGGCCCCGTTCTCCAGCAGGCCGAACAGCAGGGCCGAGCGAATCTCCGGGTCGAGATCCGGGTCCTTCAGCGCATCGACCGCAAACGCCTTCAGATCGGTAGCGCTGCCGCTCTGACCCAATGCGGTGACATAGGCTGCACGCACCTCACGACTGCCCGGCAACAGCGGACGCAGCACGGCGACGGCTTCCTTGCCGCGCCCGACGCCAATGAGCGCCTGCCCCCGGATCAACCGGGATTCATTGCCCGGAAACCGTTCGAACAGGTCATCCGCAGCAGCCAGCGCGAGGCGGTTCGCCTTGCGCTCGGCCGCCAGGAAATACAGGTCCGTCAGCGCCTGGCGCGTCGGTTCCGGATCTTCGCGCAGCCAGTCGAAAACCCGCTGCGGCGACCCGGCTTTCGTCTCCAGCCGTGCCCAGCCTTCCATCACCTGTGGTTCGGATCGCTGCGCAATCAGACGACGGAAGACCGGCAGCCCCTGTTCGGCCTTGCCCAGTTGCAGGTATTGCGCGGACAGATCGGCATAGGCGAACGAGGGGGTCCGCGGATCGGCCGCGATGCCTTCCAGCAGCGCCAGCGACCGTTCGATGTCGTTCAGATCGCTGAACACCTTCGCGAGCCGCAGCACGTCGGCATTCGACAGATCGTCCAGGGCAGCCGCCCTTTCCGCCCATTCCCGCGCCTTGGCCTCATTGCCCCGCGCCACCTCGATCCGTGCCGCCATGACGGGCCGCGCTTCCCAGAACGCCGGTCCGGTCTGCGCCACGATCTGGTCAATCAGTTCGAAATCACCGTCTTCGGCGGCGTTCTCGGCCAGCGATGCGATCGTGTCATCGTCGAAATCGGACAGGACGTGACGCCGCGCCTCGGCATAGGCGAGTTTCGATTGATCCAGTTCGATGGCCAGCGCCATGTAATCATCCGCGATCCGTACCGGCAGCTTCTCGCCATCGGTACGTGCGCGCAGGAAGGCCAGCGCCTCGGCCTTGCGGTCGACGGCACCCAGCGCGCCCGCGTAGGCTTCCGCCACTTCGTCATCACCCGGCAGAAGCTGCTGCAGGATCGGGATCGCATCTTCGGCGCGTCCCCTGGCGATCAGCGCCGTCGCATAGATGCGCCGCGATTCCGGACCCGGATAGCGTTCGTGGTAGGTGCGCCCCGCCTCGAACGCCAGTTCATCGGCCCGCCGTTCGGCGGCCAGATAGTGCACATCCGCGAGGGCCTGTCCGGACACCGACGGCGTCGACGCCAGCCAGTCGAGCACGCGCGCGGGCTCACCCTCGGCGGCTTCCAGCCTTGCCCAGGCTTCGAGGACCTGCGGTTCGCGCCGGTCCTCAATCAGGCGGCGGAGGATCGAAAGCCCCTCCTTCGCCTTGCCGAGCGAAAGATACTGCGCGCCCAGATCCGCAATGGCATAGGCCGGCGTAGCAGGATCGTCGGCAAGCCCCTTCAGCAGCGCGAGCGATTTTTCCGTTGCGCCAAGCCCCGCCCAGACCGACGCCAGTGCCAGCCGGTCCTGATTGTTCAGATCGTCCCGTCCGGCGGCCCTGTCCGCCCAGTCGCGCGCCGCCGCGTCATTGCCCCGCGCCAGTTCGATCCGGGCGGCGAGCACGGGCCGCTGCGCCAGAAAGTCGGGGCCGACCGCGGCCACCATCTGGTCGATGAGGTCGAAGTTGCGGTCGGCGGCAGCCCGCTCGACCAGAGCCGCCACCACGCCATCGTCGAAGCGCCGGAGATCATGCTGCGCCACCTCCGCAAAGGCGGTCTCGGCGCGATCCAGTTCCAGAGCCAGGCCGATGAAGTCGTCGGCCAGACGGAGCGGCAGTTTTCCACCGTTCCGTTGCTGCTCAAGATAGGTGAACGCATCGCGCTTCCGCCCGACCGCGTTCAGCGCACCGACATAGGTCTCTACGGTCTCGTCATCGCCGGGCAACAGCTTCTCCAGTACCGGCAATGCCTCGGCGGCCCGTCCCCGCGCGATCAGCGCCGTCGCATAGACCCGGCGGGAGTCCGTGCCCGGATATGCGTCGACGTAGCGCCGGGCGGCCTCGAACGCGAGGGCTTCAGCGCCCCGTTCCGTCGCCATGAAATAGAGATCGGCCAGCACCTGCGCGGAAGGCGCTTCGGCGGTTTTCAGCCATGCCAGTGCAGCGGCGGCATCGCCGGCAACGGCCTCCAGCCTGGCCCAGCTTTCCATCACCTGCGGTTCGGTGCGGGTTTCGATCAGACGCCGGAAGGTCTGCACTCCCTCGGCCGCCTTGCCCAGTTTCAGATACTGCGCCCCCAGATTGCCGATGGCGAACGCCGGTGTTGCCGGATCATCGGCCAGCCCCTGCAGCAGAGCCAGAGACCGGTCCGTTTCGCCAAGCGCGTCGAAAATACCCGCCAGCGCGATCATCTCGGCGTTCCTCAGATCGGCGCGCAGCAAGGCTTTTTCCGCCCATTCCCGAGCTGCTGACCGATCGTCCCGCGCCAGTGCGATCCGCGCCGCAAGAACAGGACGCGCCGCCATGAAGGCCGGGTCCGTCTGCGCGACAATCCGGTCGATCAGATCGAAACGCCGGTCGTTGGTCGCGGTCTCGATCCAGAACGCCAGCGTCTCGTCCTCCAGCTTGCGATAGTCCTGCCGCAATGCCTCGGCGTAGGCGGTTTCCATCTCCCCCGCTTCGACAGCCAGACTGAAAAGATCGTCCGCGAGGCGGGGTGCGATTGGGCCATCCGCGCCACGCTGTTTCAGAAACGCGAGAGCATCCGCGCGGCGGTTGGCAGCGACCAGCGCCGCGACATAGGCCTCGGCGTCTTCATCGCTGCCGGGCAGCAGTTCCTCCAGCACCGGAAGCGCCTCCGCATGGCGGCCATTCGCCACCAGCGCCTCGGCATAAAGCCGTCGGGAGTCACGGCCGGGATGCTCCCGGTACAGACGGGTGGCAGCTTCCAGCGCCGATCTTGGCGCGCGGTCCGGCGATGACAGGAAGACGATATCGGAAAGCAGATCCTCGTCGAGGCCCGACCGCTGTTTCATCCATGTCAGCAGTTCTGTATCCAGCCCTTCCCGGGCGGCCAGACGCGCCCAGCCCGCATCCACGGCAAGCGAGGGACGTTCCCTCTGCAACCGCCGGAACGCGCGCAGGCCCTGCGTCGTGCGCTCGGTCTCGATGTAGAGCGTCGCCAGCGCCCGCATGGACTGGTCATCCAGATCGGCGGCCCCGGCGATACGGTCCAGCGTCTCCGCGGCCTGTGCCTCCTGACCCAGCCTGATCTCCGCGCGCGCCAGCCGCAGAAGCTGGTCCAGCCGCCGGACCTTCAGGGAACGAGCTCTTGCAACTTCGGCCTCAGCCTCTTCCATCCGGCCAAGCCCGATCAGGACTTCGGCCACCAGCGCGGGTTCGCGGTCCCGGAAAGCTGCCGGGGCCTGGTCGAGGAACTGTTGCAGCAGCGACGTGCGCCGCTCGAAAACCGCGCGATCCATCACCGCGCGGAGACGGAAATCCGTGAGATCGGCCATGTCGCGCGGCGACACCACCTGATCGATCAGGTCGACATCGCCGGACAGGATGACCAGATCGAGCAGGACCGGCACGGCGGTCTCGGGCAGTTCGCCTCTCTCCTCCAGGCCGCGCAGACGCTCCAGCGCGACAAGTTCCTGATCCAGCGACTGCTGCATCCGGGCCCAGGCGACCAGCAGTGCCGGTGTCCGTTGCAGATCGTCCTCGAACCGCCGCAGCAGAAGCAGTCCCAGCTTGGCCTGGCCCCGATCCGAAATCTCGCGGATCACGGGCACGATGGCCGCCGGACCGGTTTCTCCCGACGCCAGCCTGGCAACCGTCTGCTCGGCCAGTTCCGCCTTGCCCGCCGCGTCAGCCAGCACGGCATAAAGACGAACCGTCCGGGCATCGAAGGACTCCGGAAAACGGCGCCACATCTGTTCGGAGGCCGCCAGCGCCTGATCGTACTTGCCCTGCGAGGCGGCAAGCTGCACCGCCTCCCAGTAGTGGGACCGGTCCGCGATGCCGCGCGTCATGAGATCGTTCAGGCCGGACAGCAGGGCCTCGTATTCACCCCGGACCCGGTACAGATCGACCAGCAGCCGCCGTTCCTGCGGCACGCCGTCGATCGCGACCACCTCGGCCAGCATGGCGACATAGTCGTCGCGCCGCTGATCGAAGCGGTAGTATTCGGCCAGACGCCTGCGCGCGGCGATGTCCTTCGGGTTGTTCCGGACATAGGCTTCCAGAAGCTCGACTGCCGTCGGAATCTCGCCGTCGCCGATTGCGAGTTCCGCCAGCGAAGCGATCACGGCAACCGAACGGTCGCCCCGGTCATACTGTTCCAGAAGAACCTGGCGGGCCTCATCGGCCTCGTCGCTGCGCAGCTTCAGCAGCGCCACATCCTTGTCCCGCGGCACCAGCAGGACACTGATGCCCAGGCCAAGCAGGACGAGCAGGACCAGCAGTATGATGTTGAGGCGCATTTTCCCCGGCTAGCTCCTGCCGACCCGGAACAGGCGCACCCGAACCGGGTCGATCGCATCGCCGGGCAGGACGATCTGCAGTATGCCGTCCGGGCCAGCCTGGGCGGACGCGCGCTGAATTTCTGCGTCCGGACCGGAAACCTCAGCCTGCCAGCGTCCGGGCGCCATGCCGGCCCAGCGCATTTCGCCGGCCCCGAATCCGCGGGCGAGGAATGCCAGTTCCGTCTTCGAACGCCTGAGGTCGCGCACCCCCCAGCGTGCGCTGACAAGCCAGGGTATCCCGGGCCGGGCCGACAGGGGTCCCAGCGCGACGACCGGCTGTTCGACCGCCGCATCCAGCGCAACGTAGAGACTGTTCAGATGATGCCGGAAGCCGAGCACGCCTTCCGAACGGTCCATATCCACGGCCCGCTCTTCCGCCCGATCAAAGCGCAGCGTCTGCAGGGCACCCCGGTCCAGAACCCGCCAGCGCGACGCGCCAAGCGCTTCAAACCGTGTGCTGTAGAAGCCCTGGGCCATGCGCGCGTAATGGCTTGTCGTCACCGGCGCGATTTCCTGCGTGCGGGCGAAATCCAGGTTGGACAGCAGCCCGTTCAGCGCGTTGGTCCGCTCGCCGGAATACATGTGATAGTAGATGTTGATCGGTTTCAGCCGGCGCGGCGTTTCGGTGTTGCGCAGCGTATGGACCAGATCGCGATAGCCGAAATACCGGCCCGACCAGAGGTCCGTGTAGGTGTTTTCATTGCTGTTGGCGGCATAGATCTGACGCTCGTCACCTGCCTTGAAGCCGACTGCCGGCACATAGCTGACGGAGGGGAACTCGGGATCGAAGCGGGAATCGCCGCCGTTGAGATTGAGCAATCCGGCCTCACGGGAGGCGCGGATCATCTTCTCGGTCGGAGAGGTGTCACCGGACCAGAGCACGATCTCGACCTTCTTGTCGGGCGGCGCGAACTGATTGACGAAATCCGCCGCCGCGCCGAACTCCCGGTCGAGCCTGAAGGGAAATGTCCCGAACCCGCGCGGCTGGTCATAGGCATCCTTCAGCGTCACCAGTTGCTCGCGCGGGCCCTTCACGTTTTCAACGCCCCAGGCCTCGATGCTGGGGTTGTCGTACAGCTTGACGAAGGGCGCTTCCTTCTCGGGCGTATAGTCCTCGAAAAAAGCCCACTCGAAAGGATGGCTGTAGGTGTGATGCGCCATTTCAACCTGCGGCAGGGCAAAGATCTCGGAGGCAAGAACCTGTGCCTTCCTGTCGCCTGACCAGGCGGGATCGAGGTCCGCGGCGATCGGACCGACCGTGATCGGCAGGTCGGGATACGGGATGATCGCCTTTTCCATCACGACGCGGGCCGAATAGGCCTGCTGCTTCTTGTAACCGCTGACAAGCGACACATTGCGCCAGCCGTCACCGTCGATGTGGCTGAAGTACATCCGTCGGCCCGACAGGGTGGTTACATCCGGAACGGGCCGCGGGACCGCGCCAAAGACCCGTTCGAAAAGCCTGAACGGATCGACGTACCACTGGGTGCGGAAATAGACGGGGTCCTTGTAATAGATCCAGCCGCCTTCGATGAAGGCAGCGGTCGGCGAGATCATGAACAGCGCGCTTTCGTCGCCGGACTGGCGATTGCGCACTTTCAGCATCACTTCGGTCGCGTCACCGGCCGGAAGGTAGAGCTCATAGGGAGGCAGATGGCCATCCATCCGGCGCTCGTGATCATAGAAGTCGGGGTCGCGGTGCACGATCTCGGTATCGAAGGTGACATCGGTCCAGTCGCCCCCCAGTTCGATCCCCAGCTTTTCCAGAAACGCCGTCACGCTGGCCCGTCCCGCGACCGATTCACCGCCGGTCTGCGCCAGAAATCCGAAATCGCCCAGGATGATGAACTTCTTGCCCGCATCGACCATGCGCGTCGCCCAGTCCACATAGGCCAGCGGATCGGCCATGCTGCCTTCGGCGAACCAGGTGATCACACCGGCCACGTCGGGATCGCCGATCGCCTCTTCCGGCAAGCCTTCATCCAGTTCGCGGTAATCCAGCACGTAGCCGAGCCAGTTCAGCGGCATCTCGGCCATCTTGTGCAGGTCGTGAAGTTTCGGCTTTTCTCCCTGCGGATGATGAATGGCGATGATCCGCCGTGGCACATCGGTCGCGAGAACGACATTACTCCAGCCCGCCAAAACGGCGAGCAGACACAGAATCGAGAAAAAACGGTACATCGGGCTCATGGTTAACACAGACTAAGCAACTCCCCTGCCAGCCGCATCTGCCAAGATGGCTTGCCGCCTCCTACGTTCCCGTTAACATGCACGCATGATCAAGGCCCTAGCACCCGTCGCGGCTCTGCTGCTCAGTGTCGCCATGTTGCTGATGGGCAACGGGCTTCAGTCCACCCTGCTGCCGTTGCGCGCGCAGATCGAGGCCTTCGGCTCGTTCGAGATCGGGATTCTGGGATCCGCCTATTTCGTGGGTTTCGCGCTGGGCTGCTGGCGCGGCGCGGTGGTCATCCGCCGTGCCGGGCATGTCCGCGCCTTCGCGGCCATCGTGGCCGTCGCATCGACATCGGCACTGGTTCACGCGCTGGTCACCGACATCGTGGTCTGGTGGTTTGTCCGCGCCCTGACCGGGGCCTGCATCGCCATGCTGTTCATGATCATCGAAAGCTGGCTGAACGAGAAAGCCACCAACGAATCGCGCGGCACGGTCTTCTCGGTCTACACCGCCATCAACCTGTCGATGATCTCGGTCGGTCAGGTGATGATCGCCCTGGGCAACCCCGGCGGGTTCCCGCTGTTCCTGGTCGCTTCGATCCTGATTTCGTGGGCCGCGGTCCCCCTAGCCCTGTCCCGTTCCGAAAGCCCGGCCCCGGTCGAGCATGTCGGGGTGCGGATCGGTTACCTGCTGAAGCTGTCGCCGGTCGGGTTCATCGGCAGTTTTCTGGTCGGCGCGTCGAACGGTGCCTTCTGGTCGCTTGCGCCGATTTTCGCGCAGGGCGGGCAGCAGAACGCCAGCGCGGCGGCCATCTTCATCGCCATCTCCGTCATCGGCGGCGCGGCAGCGCAATATCCTTTGGGCAAGCTTTCGGACCGGATGGACCGGCGCAAGCTGATCATCATCGTCTCGCTGCTGGCCGCCGCCTCGGCACTGGCCCTGGCCATTTTCGGTGCCCGGTCGGAAGCATTGCTGATGGTGACGGGCTTTGCGTTCGGCATGTTCGCCTTTCCGCTCTATTCGCTCTGCGTGGCCCATGCCAACGATCTGGTGGATTCGAAAAGCTTCGTCGAGGCCGCCAGCGGCCTGTTGCTGACCTGGGCCGCCGGCGCGGTCGCCGGACCGCTGTTCGCGTCGGCCCTGATGTCTCAGTTCGGCGGACGGGGCCTGTTCTTCTTCACCATCGCCATCCATGTCGGACTGGCGATCTTCGTCGCGATCCGCATCCGCAAGCGCGACGCGCCGCCTGATGAAACGCGGGGTTCCTTCGTCGAAGCGGCAAATGCGGGGGCCACGATCAGCACGGTCGATGTCGGCATGACCGAACATCAGTCCGGGACAGGCGTAGAACCGGACACCGGGGGGACGGAGACGGACGGCACCGGCATGGACACTACGGAAGACACGAAACCTCAGACGTCGTAGCGCACCACCTTCTGATCGATGCTGCCGAAGATTGACTGGCCGTCCTCGTCCAGCATGTCGATCTTCACCCGGTCACCGAACCGCATGAAGGGCGTTGACGGTTTGCCGTCAGCGATCGTCTCGATCATGCGGATTTCAGCGATGCAGGAATAGCCCAGCCCGCCCTTGTTGACCGGCGTACCGGCACTGCCATCGGCATTGCGGTTGGAAACCGTCCCCGATCCGACGATCGTCCCGGCGCAGAGCGGACGCGTCGTGGCGGCGTGCGCGACCAGATCGGGGAAGCTGAAGGTCATTTCCTCGCCCGCCTCCGGTTTCCCGAACAAATCACCGTTCAGATATGACAGCAGCGGACGATGCACCTTCGCGCCATCCCACGCGTCGCCCAGTTCTTCCGGTGTGATCGCGACCGGACTGAAGGCACTCGACGGTTTGCCATGAAAGAAGCCGAAACCCTTCGCCAGTTCGTTCGGGATCAGACCGCGCAGGGACACATCGTTCACCAGCATCAGCAGCCGGATGTGATCGCGCGCCGCCTCCGCCTTCGTCGCCATCGGCACGTCACCGGTAATCACGGCAATCTCGGCCTCGAAGTCGATACCGTGATCTTCGGAGATCGCCCGGATGTCGTCCCGCGGCCCGATGAAACTGTCCGAACCGCCCTGATACATCAGCGGGTCGGTCCAGAAGCTTTCGGGCAGTTCCGCGCCCCGCGCCTGCCGGACCAGTTCGACATGGTTCACATAGGCGGAACCGTCGGCCCACTGATAGGCGCGCGGCAGCGGCGACGCGCAGGCGGCGGGATCGAAATCGAAGATGTCGCGCGCACCGCCGACGTTCAGCGAATGGTAGGTGGCCTTCAGCAGCGGCTCGCAATGGTCCCAGTTGTCCAGCGCTTCCTGCATGGTGGCGGCGATCTCCGCCACGGGACAGGCCTTCGCCAGGTCCTTCGAGACCACGACCAGCTTCCCGTCGCGGCCGTCTTTCAGAGATGCGAGTTTCATGGTTCTCTCCCGAGATAACTGTCCCAGACAGCAACTTTCAGATCGCTTTCCCTCCCTCTTGAGGGGGGAACATACATTCAGCTATTTCAATCTGGCGCGGTTGGCCATGCCCCAGCTCTTCACGTAATCCCGGTTCTCGGTCGCTTCCGCAGCGGCGGCCACTTCCAGCGGATCACGCGTGTCGATCATGACCGCGACCTCATCGGTCGCCGCCTTCTTCGGCGTGAACGCGTTCTTCAACGCGCCCGGCTGCGGCCCATGCGGAAACCCGCAGGGGTGCAGGGTCATCATGCCGGCGTCGATGTTGTCGCGACTGAAGAAATCGCCCGCGTGATAGAACAGTACCTCGTCATAATCGTTGTTCGAATGGAAGAACGGCACCTTCAGCGCGCCGGGATCGCTCTCGAACGGGCGCGGACAGAAGGTGCAGACCACAAAGCGGCCGGCGAGAAAGGTCGTGTGGGCGCTGGGCGGCACGTGATAGCGCGCGCTCATCAGCGGACGGATGTCGCGCCAGTTGACCTTCACCGGGCACAGATCGCCCTTCCAGCCGACGGCATCCAGGGGGTTGTAGGGATAGGTCACCGTCGACACGCCGCCGCGCGCCTTGATCTGCACCTGCCATTCACCATCGCCCTGCTGCGCCCGGAACATCTCGTCGATGGCGGGCGTATCCATGACAGCCGGATCGAAGATCGCATGCGGGCCGACCAGCCCCTTCTCGGGCAGCAGGTAGGAATCGTTGGTCGCCTCGATCAGCAGGGCCTGCACCGGCTCGGACGGTTCGATCCGCCACGTCGTCGCGCGCGGCAGCATGATGTAGTCACCGTCGCGGAAGCTCATGTGGCCGAAGTCGCAGAACAGTTCGCCCGCGCCCTGATGGATGAAGATCAGGTCGTCGCCGTCGCCGTTGCGGGCAAGCGCTTCCATGGCCTTGTCCTGACGCCAGAAACGCACCTTCGTTGCGCCGTTGTGCAACAGCAGATCCGCATCCCAGGGCCCGCGATGCCCGCCGTTCAGTTTCTGCGTGTCGAACGCGCGGGGTTTCAGCGGGCCATCCCAGTCGGTCCAGCCGGTCGGCGGATTCTGATGGTAAATGTGGCTGGCCGGGCCGAAAAACCCCTCCTTGCCGAACTCCCGCTCATAGGTGCCCTCGGGCAGGTCGGCATGCGCCTGCCGCGAGGCCAGCCCTTCGGACTTCGGAAACTGTATCCAGTTTTTCGCCATCTGTCATACTTTCAGTCTGTCACCCCGGCCTTGTGCCGGGGTCCGGTTCGAGAGCGATGTCAGGCACTCTTCTTCACAATCACATGCCAATCCAGATCCCGGCACAAGGCCGGGATGACAGAGTGGCACCAAGGTTGAACGGAGCGATCACGCGGCCTCAAGCCTCTTCCTTGATATAGCCACGACGGATCTGATCCTGTTCGATGCTTTCAAACAGCGCCTTGAAGTTGCCTTCACCGAAGCCTTCATTGCCCTTGCGCTGGATCAGTTCGAAGAAGATCGGACCGATGACGGTCTGGGTAAAGATCTGCAGCAGCTTGCCGCCACCCTGATCCGGCCCGCCGTCGATGAGGATCGAATTCTTCTGCAGGCGGTCGAGATCCTCACCGTGATCGGGCACGCGCGCATCGACGCCCTCGTAATAGGTCGCCGGCGTATCCTGGAAAGGCATGCCCAGTTCGCGCAGATGCTCGACCGTCGCGTAGATATCATCGGTACCCAGTGCAACGTGCTGGATGCCTTCGCCCCGGTATTCCTCAAGATATTCGTGAATCTGCGACTTGTCGTCGGAGCTTTCGTTGATCGGAATGCGGATCTTGCCGCACGGGCTGGTCATGGCCTTCGATTTCAGGCCCGTCACCTTGCCTTCGATGTCGAAGAAGCGGACTTCGCGGAAGTTGAACAGGCGCTCGTAGAAGTCGGCCCATTCGGCCATCCGGCCCCGGTGCACATTGTGCGTCAGATGGTCGATATAGGTCAGGCCGGCCCCCTTCGGCTGCGGATCGACGCCGGGGATGGGTTCGAAATCGACCTCGTAGATCGATCCCTTGTCGCCGTAGCGATCCACCAGGTAGATCAGGCTGTCGCCGATGCCCTTGATCGCCGGAATGTTCAGTTCCATCGGCCCGGCATGGGTTTCCACGCCCCAGGCCCCGTTCTCCAGCGCGCGCCTGTAGGCGGCAGGTGCATCATCGACCCGGAAGGCAATGGCGCAGGCGCTGGGCCCGTGCAGCCGCGAGAAGGACCGCGGAAAGCCTGTCGTCTCGGCATTCAGGATCAGATTGACGTCGCCCTGCCGGAACAGGGTCACATCCTTCGAGCGGTGCTTCGCCACGGCGGTAAAGCCCATCTTCTCGAACAGATCGGCCAGTGGCGCGGGATCGGGCGCGGTAAACTCGATGAACTCGAACCCGTCGGTTGCCATCGGATTTTCCCAGAGATCAGCCATCGCATGCGCTCCCTTGTTCACAATTCAGCTTGCATCGATATTAGTTTCATATGAAACTATATGCAACATGAAAGATGAAACACTCGATCTCCCGGCGTTCCTGCCCTACCAGCTGTCGGTCGCGTCGAACCGGGTGAGTGCGGAGATCGCGCGTCTCTACGCGGACCGGTTCGGGCTGACCATTCCGGAGTGGCGGATGATGGCAATCCTGGGCCGCTTCCCCGGACTGTCCGCGAACGAGGTCGCCGAGCGCGCCGCCATGGACAAGGTCCAGGTCAGCCGGGCCGTCGCACGAATGATCAGTTCCGGATTGCTGGATCGCACGTTGTCGCCGGACGACCGGCGGCGTTCGGCACTGCAACTCTCGGACAACGGGCTGAACATCTACCGACAGATCGTACCGCTGGCCAAATCGTATGAGCGCCGGATCGCCGAACGGCTGGAGCCGGATGAACGAAAGGCCCTGTCGTCAGCACTGATCAAGCTCGCCAAAGCCGCAGAATGACCTAAACTCCGGTTCGTCAATCATCGACCGGAGTGACCGACCATGTCCGATACGCGGCGTTTCGCCTTTCTGATGTTCCACGAATATGAGGAACTCGACCTGATCGGGCCGTGGGAGATGGCGACGATGTGGCGTGACTACGCCGATGGTCCCGAATGCTTCACGGTGAGCGAGAACGGCGGTGCCGTGAAGTGCGCCAAGGGCCTGAAGACCGAAGCCGACCACAGCTTCGCAGACTGTCCGGACTTCGATTACCTGCTGATTCCCGGCGGGTTCTCTGCCTTCGACGAGATGCAGAACAACATCCTGATCGACTGGGTGAAGGCGAAGGCGCAGAGCGCCGAACACGTGCTGTCGGTCTGCACCGGATCCTTCATCCTCTACGCCGCGGGCCTGCTTGAGGGACGAAAGGCCACCACGCACTGGAAGGGTCTCGACCGGATGAAGGAATTCCCCGGCGTCACCACGGTGGAGAAACGCTGGGTCCGCGACGGCAACGTCTGGTCATCTGCAGGGGTTTCCGCCGGGATCGACCTGACGCTTGGCTTCATCGCGGCCATCGATGGTGATGACGCCGCCGCCAGCGTGCAGCACAATGCCGAATACTATCCGGAAGGGATCGTCTACGGCGACGGCGGCAACCTGGCGGCACGGAGGGCCTGACAATGAGCAAACGACTGACCCGCGACGACCTGAGAGGCAAGGCGCAGACCGTGCTGGGCGTGATCGAGCCATCCGAACTGGGCCCGACCCTGATGCATGAGCATCTGCTGTGGGACATCCGCACGCCCGAGATGCAGGCCGATCCGGATCAAGGGCCGGAGATCGCGCTGTGCAATTGCTGGCACATCAATTACGGCGCGAAGAAAGCGCCCAACAATTACGTCTTCTTCGACAACAAGATCGCGACTGCCGAGGTCGCACGCATGCGCGCCGCGGGCGGACGGTCCATCGTCGAACTGACCATCGGCGGCCTGAAGCCCGATCCGGAAGGGCTGCAGCAGATCGCCCGCGATACCGACACGCACATCGTCATGGGCTGCGGCCACTATGTCGACGACTATCAGGATCCGGCCAACCGCGAACGGAGCGTCGACGATTTCGCAGCCGAGATGATCGATCAGGTACAGGTCGGCGCGTGGGGCACAGAGGCCCGCGCCGGGATCATCGGCGAGATCGGCTGTCAGTCCCCCTGGACCGACCTGGAAAAGCGGGTGATGGCCGGTGCCCTGATCGCGCAACAGGAAACGGGCGCGGCACTGAACGTCCATCCGGGACGTGATCCGGACCAGCCGCAGGAAGTTGCCGATTTCATCGCGGAGAAGGGCGGCGACACATCACGCCTGATCATCAGCCACATCGACCGGACGATCTTCGATGACGAGCGGCTCTTCCGCCTCGCGGACAGCGGTACCATCATCGAACTCGACCTGTTCGGACAGGAGCAGTCGCACTACAATCTGAACCTGAAGATCGACCTGCCCAACGACGCCGAGCGGCTGCGCTGGATGCGCCGCCTGATCGATCGCGGCCATCTGGACCAGATCGTGATCAGCCACGACATCTGCTACAAGACGCGCCTGACCGAGTTCGGCGGTCACGGCTATGCCCATATTTTCGAGAACGTCGTGCCGCTGATGCGTCGCCGCGGCTTTTCGGAGGCGGAGATCTCGCGGATCACCGTGGAGACGCCGAAGCGCCTACTTACGTTTGATTGACAGCCGGTTCGTGGCGAAATCGGCGCTGGGTGAAAAGCTGAACTCCAGCGCCAGCAGGACCAGACGAATCTCCGGACCGTCGCGGCGCAGCGGCAGTGCCGTGCACAATATCTGATCGAAGGAAGGCGTCACGCCGAAGTACTTCACTTCGCTTTCAGTCGGCTGGCCGGTTTCAGCCGTCTTGTGAACAAGATCGTACAGTTCCTTGAGGCCGCCCTCGCTGCTGTCAGCGGAGAAATTCATGCCCGTCGGTTCCATGCCCGACCGGCGTGAGACACGCGTGCCGGCAAGGCGGAACCGGCAGGTGCCATCCTCAAGAATCTCGACGAGCGCAATATCCGGCAGCAGGCCGCGCATTTCGGCCGGGTCGATGTCGCTGCGATCCGGAACGCAGTCGTGCTTCGACTTGGACTGCCAATAGGCCTTCAGAAGTGCTCCAGCGCCGGTGGACATCGGCTCGTCTCCCCAGGTATCGAAAAGATAACTTGAGGTAGAATTGGCAAGTCCGGGGCCAGTTCGGCCAGGCTGACGTTAGCGTCAATTAAATTGTGATCAGCGTCACGCTTTCAGACGCGCCACCCAGTCGTTGATCCGCTTCTCATTCACGCCAAAGTCGCGAATGCCGATCTTCGCGCGGGAATAGATCGCAAGGGTGGACCGCCCTTCACCGGCATCGAGCGTGCGCACATCGATCACATCCGGAAACCGGAAGATCCTTGATTTTGCTACGAAAACCGTCTGGTTTCCGGTCGCCTCGCCCGTCTTTTCGGCGACACGCGGCTGAGCCAGCGCGATGGCGCGGAACCTGTTCATCAATGAATCCGGCGTCTCGGCAAAGGTCGGACTCTCGGCATGCGGTTCCGCGTTCGCGCAGAGGCCGGGCGGTGCCATCAGAAACTGGTTCGGCTTCCAGTTGAGTTTGAAAGTTGCGAAATCGATCACGAATTGAACCTCACGTCAAAATATGAATGAACGTTCCGTTTTGTGACGGATCGTTTCAATTAGCGAATCCCGTTCGGTGCCAGCGCGCGCGACAGGTTCGCCCACACCCCAGATCGGCCCGGGCCACGCCGCATCGCCGATCTTCCTGCCGATGACATGCATGTGCATCTGCGGCACCTGATTGCCGAGGGTCGCGACATTGGTCTTGTCGGCATCAATCAGGTTCCGAACGATCAGCGCGGCCGAGGCCGCTTCCTCGATCAGTTGCGTTCGGTCATCCGGCGACAGATCGAACAGTTCCACCGCCCCGACGCGCCGGGGTATCAGCAACAGCCACGGCCAGCGCGCATCATCGCTCAAGCGGACATGGCACAATGGCCAGTCGCCGACCGCATGCGATGATCCCGAAAGCCGTGGGTCGATTTCGAAATCATCAGCCACGGGCGAGGTCGATTTCGGCGTTCGCCGCCTTGCGCATCAGCGCCACGTCATTGGCCAGCGTGCACAGCCTGAACCCCTGCTTGAACAGCCGCGCAGCATGATCGCCGCCCGCCGCATGAATCGTCGGGATCACGCCGTTGTCCGTCGCGACGCGGCGAATGTGCTCGATCGCCTCCAGGACTTCCGGCTCCGTCGGGTCGGGCAGCGGATCGTGTCCCAGCCCCAGCGCGAGGTCGGAGGGACCGATATAGACCGCATCCAGCCTTTCGGTGGCACAGATGTCCTCGATATTGTCGAGGGCCGTCTTGGTCTCGATCATCGCGAGGGAGATCACCGTGTCGTTGGCGTTCTTGGCATAGTCCGGGCCCATGTAGAGCGGCCCGCGCACCCCGGCATACGACCGGAAACCGTGCGGCGGATAGCGCATGCACTGCACCAGGTGCTCGGCTTCCTCGCGCGTGTTGACCATCGGACACACCAGCCCCAGCGCCCCCGCATCCAGCGTCTTCATGATCCACGTCGGATCGTTCCAGGGAATGCGGGCCAGCGGCGTCGCGGGCTGCGCCGAGATCGCCTGCAGCAGATGAATACCGTCATTCAGATCGATCATGCCGTGCTGCATGTCGACACCGATGGAATCGAATCCAAGCGAGGCCATGATCTCGGCGGAATAGGAACTGGAACTGGCCAGCCAGCCGTTCACGACATTGCCGCCCGCATTCCAGATGTCGCGCACCTTGTTGGTTCTCATGATCTCTCTCCCCCGAAATTCAGAGCGGCGCCGGTGCATCGACACCCAGCTTCTCCGCCCACTGTTTCAACCTTGGCATGATATCGGGGAACAGCGCCACGCCATCCCGTCCGGCATCCCGTTTTCTTTGCAGGGCACGCTCACCCGGCAGTCGCACACCAGGCGCGCCGTCGGGCACGCGCGCGGCACGGCAGGCCGCAGCCAGCCAGCCCGTCTCGGCGCTGAACGCATCCAGCCCGCCGAACGCATCCGGATCGATCATCAGGACCAGAACCGACGCCCCATGCTGGTCCGGGCCGTCCTTGCGACCGAACCCGGCAAGGCCCGACGTCATCGCCTCGACCATCAGGCCCAGCCCGAATCCCTTGTGGCCGCTGTCCAGACCGCCCAGTGGCAGCAACGCGCCGCCATCGTCGAAGGCCGCCGGATCGTCGGTTGCATTGCCGTTCGCATCGATCAGCCATTTGCCGCCCAGCCTGCCGCCCTCTGCGGCGGCGCGCCCGCGCATCCCCATCGTCGTTATGGATGCCGATATGTCGATCAGAACCGGATCGCCGTCCGTCGGAATGCCGACACCGATCGGATTCGGTGTGTAGACCGGTTCGGTCGCACCGTGCGGGGCCACCCCGCCCACGGCGGGGTCGGAGGACAGCAGAAGCATCAGCATGCCCTGGTCCGTCGCGACGGGCAGAAAACTGGCCAGACAGGCGATGTGCCCCGACCGCCGGATCGACACGCCGCAGATACCGTACTGCCGGGCCCGGTCGACAGCGAGATCCATCGCATGATGCACCAGCCAGACGCCCGACATGTAGTGTCCGTCCCAGAGCACCGCCGGACCACGGTCGGACAGGACATCCGGATCGCCGGTCGCCGGCATCTCGCCATTCTGCAGCGCATCGAGATACTGCGGCGCGAGGTTCAGACCGTGGGTGTCATGCCCCATCAGATCGGCATCGACCAGCATCTCGGCGACAACGGTGGACCGGTCCGCCGGCATACCGGCGCGGCTGAACAGATCGGCGGCAAATACCTTCAGCGCCTGGGCGTCATACCGCTCCGCCATGCCTCAGAGCACCTGGTGCACGTGATAGAGCGGGCCGCGCGGATGCCGGTCGCCCAGCCCCACCGCCAGAATGTTGTTCATCCAGTAGTAGCGCTCGTCCCCGGTCTCGAAGGTCGGTGCGGTCCTGAAATAATATTCCGACGCATCGACACGCTCGCCCGCATCGAGTTTCTTCAGCACATCCTTCGGTCCGTGGCGGTAACCGTGATAGCCCATCAGGATCAGCGCGCCGTCATCCGTTTCGATGGTCAGCCGCACGTCCAGAGCCAGCACGCCGTTGTTTCGGACGATGATCCAGTCCCCCGCCGCGCCGGGCAGAACCTTGCCGTTGAGTTTCGGTCCCTTCACGGTGCCGCCGGTCACTTCGGCGATCAGGCGTTTGCCGTTGAAGGTGTCGCCGATCATGGTGCGCTCGCCAACATCGATGGCGATATCGAACAGGTGCTCAAACCCGAGATCCGTCATGGTGCCATCCCCTCACAGAATCCGATGAATGTCATAGACCGGGCCTTCCGGCAGCCGCCGCCCGGTTCCGATGAACACCGTGTGGTTCATCCAGTCGTATTTCTCGGCGGCGGTCTCGAACTTCGGCGCGATCCGGAAATAATAGGTCGAGGGATCGACGTCCTCACCCGCAGCCAGCGCGGCCATCACCTCCGGCGGGCCATGACGACGCCCGCCATAGGTCATGTAGATCAGGTCCCCGTCCTCGGTCTTCAGCGTGACGCGAACATCCAGATGTGTGGCCCCGTCTGCCGTGAACATCAGCCAGTCGCCGCCCGGACTGGGCAGTGCGGTGCCTTTCAGGCCGGGTCCTTCGAAGGTGCCCCCGGTCACCGTTGCGATCCGCCGCGTGCCGAAGGGCCCGCTGCCCAGATCGCGGATCTGCGGCACGTCGAACCGCGCGGTCAATACGTGCTCGGTCTTCACTTCGCTCATGCCTGTTCCCCACCCTGCGCCTTTGCGTCCGGCTACTATACGTGGCCCAATGCAGAGCGAAACAGGGGAGTCGAGACGATGATCAAGATTACATTCTGTCTGCGCCGCAAGCCGGGCCTCAGCCTGGGCGAGTTCCACGACTACTGGCTGAACAGCCACGGTCCGCTGGTCCGGAAACACCAGAAGGCGCTGCGCATGGTCCGCTACGTTCAGGTGCACACCATCGAAACCGCACTGACCGCCGGTATGCAGGGTGCCCGCAAGGCCCCCGAAGGCTTCGACGGCGTGGCCGAACTCTGGTGGGAGAGCCTGGCCGACCTCGAAGCCTCGACCAGCGATCCCGCAGCGCGCGAGGCCGGACGCATCCTGCTGGAAGACGAGGCGAAATTCATCGACCTGCCCAACTCACCGCTCTGGTTCGGCGAGGAGCATGTGGTCGTGGGTAACTGACGATCAGCGTTCGTTGAGCTGCTCAGGTCCCCGCATTCCGCTTCGCTCCAGCGGGGATGACAGGCTTCTGCGTGTCACCCCCGCCCTGTGCGAGGGCCTGAGTGTTCATTGAATCCCGGTGTCAGCCCCTATAGTCGCGGAACCCCTTGCCTTCGGCAACCAGCTTCTCGATCAGCGCCGCCGGCTTCCAGGAATCGTCCCCGCCGGACTGCTCATGGTAGGCCTTGATCCGCTCCAGCACCTTGTCCAGTCCGACTTCGTCGGCGTAGTGCATCGGCCCGCCGCGATGTTTCGGGAAGGCGTAGCCGTAGACATAGGTGATATCGATATCGACGGGCCGCAGCGCGATGCCTTCTTCCAGGATCTTCGCGCCCTCGTTCACCAGCGCGTAGATGCAGCGTTCCAGGATTTCCTGATCCGACACCTCGCGGCGCTTGATTCCGGCTTCCGCCGAATTCTTCTCGATGATCTCCTTCACCACCGGATCGGGCTTCGGCACGCGACTGCCTTCGTCATAGTGATACCAGCCCGCGCCGGTCTTCTGACCGAAGCGGCCCAGCTCGCAGATGCGGTCGGCCAGCGCCGAGTAGCGCTTGCCCTGCGGCCAGTTCTCAAGCTGGCGCTTGCGCACGTACCAGCCAACATCCAGACCCGCCATGTCGCCCATCGCAAACGGCCCCATGGCCATCCCGAAGTCATACATCACGCGATCGACGTCCTCGGGCTGCGCGCCTTCTTCCACCAGGAACGACGCCTCGCGGCCATAGGGGTGCAGCATCCGGTTGCCAATGAAGCCATCGCAGTTTCCGGCCAGCACGGCGATCTTGCCGATCCGCTTGCCCATGTCCATCACGGTCGCGATGGTTTCCTTCGACGTCTTCTCGCCGCGCACGTTTTCCAGCAGCCGCATCACGTTGGCAGGACTGAAGAAGTGCGTGCCGACCACATCCTCGGGGCGCTTCGTCGCCGAGGCGATCTCGTCGATGTCCAGTGTCGAGGTGTTGGAGGCCAGCACGGCACCGTCCTTCATGACCTCATCCAGCTTGGCGAAGATCTCCTTCTTCACGGCCATGTCCTCGAAAACCGCCTCGATCACGATGTCCGCGTCGCCGATTTCCTCGTAGGACAGCACCGGATTCAGCAGGCCCATGCGCTGCTCGACCTGTTCGGCGGTCATGCGGCCCTTCTTCGCGGTGTTCTCGTAGTTGCTGCGGATGACGCCGACGCCCCGGTCCAGCGCGTCCTGCGTCGTCTCCAGGACGGTCACCGGAATGCCGACATTCAGGAAGTTCATGGCGATCCCGCCGCCCATCGTGCCGCAGCCGATGATGGCCGCCTTGCCGATCTTCTTCGGCGCGACGTCCTTGCCGATGCCGGGAATCTTGGCGACCTCGCGCTCACCGAAGAAGATGTGGATCTGTGCCGCGCGCTGCGGACTCTCCATCAGTTCACCGAACAGGCGGCGTTCCTCGGCCAGCCCCTCCTCGAAGGACGACGCCTTGAAGGCTGCCTCGACCGCGGAGATGCAGTTCTGCGGTGCCAGCACGCCGCGCGCCTTCTTCGCCATGGTGTCACGGAAGGTGTCGAAGATCGCCGGATCGGCCTCGTCCAGCTTGCCCCGGCTCTCGGCGATAACCGGTCGCGGCGCATTGCCGTCTACCAGACGCTGACAGAAGGCGACCGCACCCGGGATTAGCTCGTCCACGATCTCATCGACGATACCGGCCTTCGCCGCCATCGGTGCAGGCACCATGTCGCCCGACGTGATCATCTTCAGCGCGCTCTCGACCCCGGCGACGCGCGGCAGCCGCTGCGTCCCCCCTGCGCCCGGCAGCAGGCCCAGCTTCACTTCCGGCAGACCGACGAAGCTTTTCGGTACGGCCACGCGGTAGTGCGCCGAGAAGGCCGTTTCCAGCCCGCCGCCCAGCGCCGTGCCGTGAATCGCGGCGACGACAGGCTTCGGGCTTTCCTCATAGGACTTGATCACCGCATTCAGATCCGGCGCGCCCATCGGCTTGCCGAATTCCTTGATGTCAGCGCCCGCGATGAAGGTGCGGCCATCGCCCGCCAGCACGATGCCCTTGATGCTGTCGTCGGCGTTCGCTTCGGCCAGCCTGTCCTGCAGCCCCTGACGGACGGCCTGACTGAGTGCGTTGACCGGCGGGTTCTGAACCAGAATGACCCCGATCTCGCCGTGCTTTTCCAATACCACCGGTGATGTCATGGCGGTTGCCTCCCCTGAGATGTGTCTGTGTTTCTGGCTTAGACGAATAGCGCCCGGATTGGAATGCGTTTGCGGCTGGTGTCCATCACTCAGCCCGGGCCAGAGGCGTCCGAGATGATGCGGTCATGATCGAAGGCGAGGTCGGGCAGGTCCGCCAGGTCGAACCAGGCAGCCTCGGCTGCATCCGACCGCGCATGGACGGTATCGCGATCCGCGTCCAGCGTCACCGCATAGGCCACGGAGACGGTCCGCCCGCGCGGGTCGCGATCCGGCGTGCTGTAGACCCCGACCAGTTGCAGATCGGCAGCCGAAATGCCCGTCTCCTCCTGCAGTTCCCGGATCGCGCATTGCTCCAGCGTTTCATCGGCGTCCAGAAACCCGCCCGGCAGCGCCCAGCATCCCCGAAAGGGCGGGTTGGCACGCCGGATCAGCAGGATCTTTCTGCCCCGCGGTGCCGGACGGAAAACCACGATGTCCGTCGTCACCGCCGGAAAATGATGTTCGCCCGCCTCGCCGGTTTCCGCTGTGCCCATCGCTCTCGCCTTCATGGTCAAAGTGTCAGTCTCGTCCCGTTCCAGCGGCGAATCAGGATCAGCGCGCACAGGGTCGAGCCGACTGACACCACCGTCATCACATAGTATGCCTGTCCGCCGAGGCCGTCGTACAGATACCCGGCGGTCATCGCGCCGAAGCCCATGAACAGGCCCATGCCGAAGGCGGCGAACAGGCCCTGCGCCGTGGCCGACATGCCTTCAGGGGCGGCGCGCTGGATGAAATGCATCGCGCCCAGATGCGTCGCACCGAACGTGAAGGCATGCAGCACCTGCAGCAGCGACAGTTCGACAAACCCCGTCGCGCCTGCGGTCAGGGTCCAGCGCAGGATCCCCGAGGCACACCCCAGCACCATCAGCGGCAATGGCCCGATGCGGTCGATGATGCGTTTGGACAGGGCGAACAGGACGATCTCGGCAATCACGCCGATGGCCCAGAGCACGCCGATCTCGGTATCGCTGCGCCCGATCTCGCGCCACTGGATGGTGCCGAATCCGTAGAGCACCGAATGGGCTGCCGAGTTCAGCCCGACCGCGACGAGAAAGATCAGGAACACCGGCTGCCCCAGCAGTGCGAAAGGATTGCGCCACTTTTTCTCGGGCCTGGGGAAGCGGATGTCCGGCAGGGTTGTCGAGACCAGTGCTGTGAACAGGTAGCCGCCGACCATCAGCCACAGGATGATTTCCGTCGGCGAGCCTTCCAGCAGCCAGCCCGCGCCATAGACCGCACCGATGAAGGTGACCGAGCCCCAGAGGCGGATGCGGCCGTAGTCCAGTCCGCGTTCCGCCGCCGCCGTCATCGTCAGATTGTCGCCCAGCGGCAGGATCGGCGAGTTGAAGCAGGCCGCAAGCACCGCGCAGAAAACGAACGCGGTGAAACTGTCGCCCAGCGCGAACAGCGCATAGGCCGCCCCGGCACCGATCAGGAACAGCACGATGGGCCTGCGCCGCTCGCCCGACACATCCGCCCAGCGGCTGCCCAGCGGGTTGGCCAGCGGCTTGATCCAGAAGCCCACGGCGAGCAGCAGCCCGATCTGCTCGGGTGCCATGCCGCGCGATTCCAGATAGACCGGAAACCAGGGCATCGAGACACCCGCGACCATGAAGATCGTCGCATAGAACAGCGACAGCCGGACCGACCACCCGAACGGCCCGCCCGATGTCCGGCTGAGGTCCGGCGCGCTCAAACGGCCGTCCCCGGAAAATCTTCAAAGGCGTACGCGTTCAGAAACTGGCGTTTCCAGAAAAAGGCGCGGTCCACCGCCGACAGTTCCGCCATATCGCAAACTGTTCCCCAATGCTGACGAATCGCGGCGATCTGCCGTTCAATGATCTCCCGGGCCTCAGGCTCCGTCAGCAGGAAACTCTGTGCGGCCGCCATACAGACGCTCAACTGGCTGCGATTGTCGGATTCCGCGATCCGCATGGCCTGTGTTGCGACTCCCCCGGCCCGCCCCTGCGGACAGATGTCATAGGCCGGCGTCAGAAAAAGGTCCTCGCCGTTCCAGAAGGCCGCGTGATTGCGCGCATGATCATCCGTGTTGCCACAGAGAATGTTGAAGACCAGCCGCCCGAAAATCTCATGCAGCGTCGCTTTCGGCTTCTGAAAGCGGCGGCGTATGATTTCGGCCAGATCCTGATAGCTCGCATATCGCGCGAGCATCTCGTCCAGTCCGAGCAGTGTGAGCGCCGAGACGAGAGCCTTGCGGGCTGACCCCTCGCCCGTTTGCACGCGATCGAAGCGTTCGATCAGAAGCACGTCGCGCCCGGCGGCTTTCGTCAGTTCAACGGGCGCGACATCCAGGCCGGCCAGTTTCGCCAGACGCATGGCGATGAACTCAGCCTTCACAACGTCATAATGGTCGTCCGATCTGGCAAACTTGGAGATATACGCGCGATCGCCCCCATCGATCAGCGCTTTCGGGCGCGCGCCGCCGACCGAACTGCCGTGCAGCAAGGCAAGATCAAGCGCCGGATGAAGTTCGACGCCAGCCTCCACTTTTTCCGCGGCAGCCAGCAAATCATCAAGCCGCGCCCGTCCCGCCTCGCGCGCGACGAATCGGGTGCTGGACGACTGGAAATCCAGCGCACCAATCCTGTCAGAACCGGATTCCAGCATGAAAAGCAGTTCATCCGCCTCGGCTCTGTCCGAGAGCCGCCCGGTCGCCGCGAGCTTGTTCAGCACGACGCGGCGGCCCCATGCATCGGGTGACGCATCTCTGAGCGCCGAGGCGATCAGCATCCCCGCCGGCGGTTCGATGATCCCGGGCCGCAGCGGCAGTTCAGGCTCATAGATCGCGATCGCGTCCGGCCGCGCCAGATACGACCGCCCGTAATTGAACACGTATCGGTCCTGATCCCGCACAAGTCGCCCGGCGACCACGGGTTCGAAAGCGCCAGGCAGCCAGATCCAGACAAAGGCCTCATCGGTCAGACCATCAGAAGTCATCATCAAAACCCTGCGTCAGACGATCCACGTGCCGCCGCGCCGCGGCGAGCTTGTCCCGGCTGATCCGAAGCTGCATATCCAGCCGCGCCTGTTCATCGCCAAGCAGCGGGACATCCAGCAGGACGGCGGCCTCAAAAACGGTGCCGATGGCGCAGCGCGGACTGGCCTTCTCGATGCGCTGCACGGTCTGGCGCGAAACGCCGAGCCTCTCGGCCAGTTCGCTTTCCGACCACCGCCGCCGCTTTCGCGCAGACCGGATGGCTTCAGCGAGCAGGTCAAGCGACTGCTCGGTCGCTTTCGACATTGCAATTCTTGCATTCATGCAAGTCATATAATGAATGACAAATCATTCATAAATAGCTAATTTGAGTTATCCATCACTCAATATCAACTCGTCTGGTTTTGGGTCAGGTTCTCGTTCGCCATCGCCGCGGCGTAGTCGGCCTTGATGGCCTGGTGGCGGGCGTCGATGACGGGCTCCATCACCGCGTGGCTGAAGATGTAGAGACGGTTGTCCCTGATGCACTGCACCACCCAGTCGGCCAGCACCGGCGGCGGCATGCCGTTGGCCACCAGATCGGCCGCCGTGATCTGTTCGCCACCGCCCACGTCTTCGGCATTGGTCAGCGGATTCTTCGTCGCCGGGCCGGAGGGGCGGCGATCGCTGCTGTTGGCGATACCGGTCTTCACCCAGCCCGGACACAGGATCGAGACGCCGATATTGTCGCCCTCCAGTGCCTGTTTCAAGCATTCGGAATAGCCGACGACCGCGAACTTCGTGGCGCAGTACGGCCCCATCATCGGGTTCGCCCAGTGACCCGCCATGGATGCCGTGTTGATGAAGTGCCCGCCCTCGCCGTGGGACTTGATCAGCGGCGTGAAGGTCTCGACGCCGTAGACGACGCCCATCAGGTTGATGTCGACGATCCAGCGCCAGTCCTCAAGCGAGGCCTCGCCGGGCATCCCGCCAAGGCCGACGCCCGCATTGTTGACGACGATATGGACCTTGCCGAAGCTTTCGATGGTCTTCTCGGCGGCGGCTTTCAGGTCGGTCGCGCTGGCCACGTCGCAGACAACCGTTTCCGACGCCTGGCCCAGCTTCGCCTTCGCTTCCGCCAGTTTCGCCTCGTTGATGTCGGCCAGCATGACACGCGCGCCCTGGTCGATCAGCGCCTTGGCGATGGCAAAGCCGATGCCGTCGGCACCGCCGGTGATAAAGGCGATCTTGTCCTTCAGGTCCTGCATCTGATCTCTCCCGGATTCCGTTGAATCCACTGACCACAATTGCAGGCCCTTTGGGAAGGCCCTAATAGTTGCCGCAGTGCGAACGGGGGAGACGAACATGAAACTGGCAGACCGGATGAACCATCTGGGCACCGAAACCGCCTTTGAGGTGCTGGCCAAGGCGAACGCGCTGGCGGCACAGGGCAAGTCGGTGATCAATCTGGGTATCGGCCAGCCGGATTTCCCGACGCCGGCGAACGTCGTCGAGGCCGGGCGCAAGGCGCTGGCCGACGGGCATCACGGATACACGCCCGCCAACGGCATCCCCGAACTGCGCGCCGCGGTATCCGCCGACATTCACCGCCGATACGGCCACGAGGTGAATCCCGACAGCATCGTCTGCGTGCCGGGCGGCAAGGTCACCATGGCCTTCGCGATGCTGATCTTCGGCGAGGCGGGCACCGAGATCATGTACCCGGACCCCGGCTTTCCGATCTACCGCTCGATGATCGAATTCTCCGGCGCGACACCGGTCCCGATCAAACTGCACGAAAGTGCCGGATTCGCCTTTTCGGCAGACGAGGTGCTGGGCCAGATCACGGACCGGACGCGGCTGATCATCCTCAACAGTCCCGCCAATCCGACCGGCGGCGTCGTCCCGCGCAGCGAAATCGACGCGCTGGTGAAGGGACTGGAAGCGCATCCCGACGTCGCCATCATGTCCGACGAGATCTATTCCTGCATGACCTACGACGGGCTGGATCACGTCACACTGCTGGACTACCCGTCGATCCGTGACCGCCTGATCGTGCTGGACGGCTGGTCGAAGACCTATGCCATGACCGGCTGGCGGCTGGGCTGGGGTCTCTGGCCGGAGAGACTGGCGCCGCTGGCCGCGAAACTGGCCGTGAACACCCATTCCTGCGTCAATGCCGCCACCCAGTACGCGGGGATCGAGGCGCTGGAAGGTCCGCAGGATGCCGTCGGCGAAATGCTGGCCGCGTTCGATACACGCCGCAAACGCATCGTCGAGCTGCTGAACGGTCTGCCGAACGTGTCCTGCGTCAACCCGCTGGGCGCGTTCTACGCGTTCCCCAACATCTCGACCACCGGCCTGTCGTCCGGCGACCTGCAGAACCGCCTGCTGGAAGATACGGGCGTCGCCGCCATCGCCGGCACCAGCTTCGGTATCCTGGGCGAAGGCTACCTGCGTTTCTCCTATGCGAACTCGCTGGAGAACATCGAGGAGGCGATGGCGCGGATTTCAACGTGGTTGAGTAACAACACCTGATCCATCGCGTGCATTTCGCGATGCGCGAGCCGGAATTCGGGCTTTTCACGAACCCGGAAGACCGTTTCCCGTAAGCATCGTGGCGGGCGCGATCCGGTATCTCCATTGATGTTCCATCACCACGGAACACGGAGATCGACATGGAATATCTGCACGCCGCATGCGCCTCAATCGCCATCGTTCTGGGCGCATTTCAGATCGCTCGCCGCAAGGGCGACAGACCGCATCGCCTGCTCGGCCGCGCCTATGTCGGCGCGATGCTGCTGACGGCGCTGTCATCCTTCTTCCTGACCAGCATGACCGGCGGTTTCAGCTTCCTGCATCTGCTGTCGGTCTGGACCCTGATCACGCTCGCGGCCAATGTCCGCTACGTGCGCACCGGCAACATGGCCGGTCATGTCAACGCCATGGTCTATCTGTATGGCGGACTGCTGACGGCAGGCCTGTTCGCCGCAGATCGGCACGCGCTCGATCTGCCGATCCCGGCTCTGGTCGGGATGCTGGTCATTCTATGGACGGTCGTCGTGTGGATCGCGGAGAAAGCGCGGCGAACGATCGTGCGGCAGACGGCCTGAACGACCGTCGTCAGGCGCGGCGATCAGAACGGGATTTCGTCGTCCAGATCGCTGCCGCCGCCGTAGTCGTTGCCGCCACGGCCACCGCCGCCACCCGGGCCGCCGCGATCATCGCCGTAGCCGCCCCCGCCACCGGACTGGCCACCGCCATAACCGCCACCGCCTCCGCCGCCGTCACCGCGGCTGTCGAGCATCTGCAGTTCGCCGCGGAAGCGGTTCAATACGATCTCGGTGGAATAGCGATCGGCACCGGTATTGTCCTGCCATTTGCGGGTCTGGATCTGGCCTTCGATGTAAACCTTCGAACCCTTTTTCAGATACTGTTCGGCGACCTTGGCGAGGTTCTCGTTGAAGATCACCACGCGATGCCATTCGGTCCTTTCGCGGCGCTCACCGGAGTTGCGGTCGCGCCAGGTCTCGGAGGTCGCGATGCGCAGGTTCACCACAGGATTGCCATCGTTCATCCGCCGGACCTCCGGGTCCGCGCCCAGATTACCCACCAGAATGACCTTGTTCACACCCGCCATCGTCGCTTCCCCTGTACCTGTCCTGTTCGGATTCGATCTCTGGATCGAGTCTTATCGTCTTGCCCACCTCGACGCCACACATCGTTGACGCAAAATCGGCAATGCCATACTCACGACAGCCATGAGCATCGCACTTCGAAAGCTGAAAGGCCGGGCCCGCTTCATCAAGCGCGCCATCTGGTATTGCCGTGGCCAGTACGACCGGGAATGTTCGATCTGCGGCTATGAAGGACGTTTCCTGCCCTACAGCTGGCCGCCGCGGATTGACGCCATGTGTCCGGCCTGCGAATCCGTCGAGCGGCACCGGCTGATGGCACTGGCGCTGAAGGCGCGGGACGATCTGCTGAAAGCCGGAGACGACGTGCTGCACTTCGCGCCCGAGGCCTGGCTGCGGCCGCATCTGGCGACCTTCGGCCTGGGCAGCTACCGCACGGCGGATATCCGCGCCAGCAAGGCCGACGAGGTCTTGAACATCGAGGCGATCGATTTTCCCGATGCCAGCGTCGATGTCGCCATCGCCAGCCATGTCCTGGAACATGTCGACGATTCGAAGGCGCTGCCCGAGCTGTTCCGCATCCTGAAGCCCGGCGGGCGGTTCCTGTGCATGGTGCCGCTGATCGAAGGCTGGGACACCACCTTCGAGGACCCGTCCATCGACAGCATGAAGGAGCGCAAGAAGCACTTCGAGGGCAAGCGGCACCTGCGCTATTTCGGGCGCGACCTGCGCAACCGGATGGCCGCCGTCGGCTTCGATGTCGACGAATATACCGCCGAAGGCCGGGATGTGGTTCGCTACAGCCTCCTGCGGGGCGAGAAGCTGTTCATCGGGCGGAAGCCGGAACAGGCCTGATGGTCGCGCGCGCCGAACATGCAAGGCGGATCGGGGCTGTGCGAACGCCGCGTCCGTGATCAGGATGCGCCGCTGATCTTCCACCGAGAACCGATTCCTTCGTGCTGACGTAAATGCCTTGGGGTGCGTCATCACCGGACTCGCATCCGGCCGCGCGCCGCACTAAGTTGTCATTCCGTTCCCCATAGCCCGCGAGCCATCTTCTCCATGAACAAATTCATCAGTGTCCGAGGCGCCCGCGAGCACAATCTGAAGGGCATCGACGTCGATATTCCGCGCGACCAGCTGGTCGTGATCACCGGGCTTTCCGGCTCGGGCAAATCCTCGCTGGCGTTCGACACGATCTATGCCGAGGGGCAGCGGCGCTATGTCGAGAGCCTGTCGGCCTATGCGCGCCAGTTCCTGGAACTGATGCAGAAGCCCGACGTGGACCTGATCGAGGGTCTCAGCCCGGCGATCTCCATCGAGCAGAAGACCACATCCAAGAACCCGCGCTCGACCGTCGGCACGGTGACCGAGATCTACGACTACATGCGACTGCTGTGGGCACGCATCGGCATCCCCTACTCGCCCGCCACCGGCCTGCCCATCGAGAGCCAGACTGTCAGCCAGATGGTCGACCGCGTGATGGCGATGCCCGAAGGCACGCGCCTTTACCTGCTGGCCCCCATCGTGCGCGGGCGCAAGGGAGAATACCGCAAGGAATTCCGGGAACTGCGCAAGCAGGGCTTCCAGCGCGTGAAGGTGGACGGCACCCTTCACGAGATCGAGGACATCCCGGAGCTGGACAAGAAGCTGAAACATGACATCGAGGTTGTCGTGGACCGGCTGGTGGTGCGCGAGGATCTGGCGACGCGTCTGGCCGACAGCTTCGAGACGGCGCTGGCGCTGGCCGACGGGCTGGCGATCACCGAGAACGCGGACGGCGAGGACAAGACGATCTTTTCCGCCAAGTTCGCCTGTCCGGTCAGCGGTTTCACCATCGAGGAGATCGAGCCGCGCCTGTTCAGCTTCAACAATCCGTTCGGCGCCTGTCCGGCCTGCGACGGTCTGGGCACCGAGATGTATGTCGATCCTGATCTCGTCGTTCCGGACCAGTCGCTCAGCCTCCGCGGCGGGGCCATCGCGCCATGGTCGAAGACCACATCGCCCTATTACCAGCAGACGCTGCAGTCGATCCTGCGCCACTTCAAGGAATCGATGACCACCCCCTGGGCCGACCTGCCCGAGGCCGTACAGCAGACCATATTGTACGGCTCCGGCAAGGAAACCATCGAGTTCAGCTATGACGACGGGCTGCGCAGCTACAAGACGAAGAAGGCGTTCGAAGGCGTCATCCGCAACCTGGAGCGGCGCTGGCGCGAAACCGACTCCGCCCGCATGCGCGAGGAGATCGAGACCTATCAGGCCAAGACCGACTGTTCGGCATGCGGCGGATACCGGCTGAAACCCGAAGCGCAGGCGGTGAAGATCAACGATCTGCACATCGGACATGCCTCGCAGTTTTCCATCAAGGACGCCCGGGACTGGTTCCTGTCGCTGGATGATGTGCTGACCGACAAGCAGAAGGAGATCGCAGGCCGCATCCTGAAGGAGATCAACGAGCGGCTCGGTTTCCTGAACAATGTGGGGCTGGAATATCTCACCCTCAGCCGAAATTCGGGGACGCTGTCGGGCGGCGAGAGCCAGCGTATCCGCCTCGCCTCGCAGATCGGTTCCGGCCTGACCGGTGTGCTGTATGTGCTGGACGAACCCTCCATCGGCCTGCACCAGCGCGATAACGGCCGTCTGCTGGAAACGCTGAAGAACCTGCGCGATCTGGGCAACACGGTGATCGTGGTCGAGCATGACGAGGAAGCGATTCTGGTGGCCGACCACGTCATCGACATCGGTCCGAAGGCCGGGCTGCATGGCGGCGAACTGATCGCCGAGGGCACACCCGAGAAGGTCATGCAGACGCCGGAATCGATCACCGGACAGTATCTTTCAGGCATGGCCCAGGTCCCGATCCCGAAGAAGCGCCGCGAAGGCCATCCGGGACGGTTCGTCCGCATCGTCGGTGCGACCGGCAACAATCTGAACAATGTCACGGCAACCCTGCCGCTGGGCACGTTCGTCTGCGTCACCGGCGTGTCCGGCTCCGGCAAGTCCACCCTGACCATCGAGACCCTGTACAAGGCGATGGCGCGCAAGCTGCACAACGCCAAGGCCGCGCCAGCCGCCCACGCTCGGATCGACGGTCTGGAATGGCTCGACAAGATCATCGACATCGACCAGTCACCGATCGGTCGCACGCCGCGCTCCAATCCCGCCACCTACACCGGTGCCTTCTCGCCGATCCGGGACTGGTTCGCCGGCCTGCCAGAAGCCAAGGCGCGCGGCTACAAGCCCGGCCGGTTCAGCTTCAACGTGAAGGGCGGACGCTGCGAGGCCTGTCAGGGCGACGGGCTGATCAAGATCGAGATGCACTTCCTGCCCGACATCTACGTCCAGTGCGACGTCTGCAAGGGCAAGCGCTACAACCGGGAAACGCTGGAGATCAGGTTCAAGGGCAAGTCGATCTCGGACGTGCTCGACATGACGGTCGAGGAAGGTCAGGACTTCTTCAAGGCGGTTCCGTCCGTGCGCGAGAAGATGGACACGCTGATGCAGGTCGGGCTCGGCTACATCAAGATCGGCCAGCAGGCGACCACCCTGTCGGGCGGTGAAGCCCAGCGCGTGAAGCTGGCCAAGGAACTGTCCAAGCGTGCGACGGGCCGGACGCTCTATATTCTGGACGAACCGACGACCGGCCTGCATTTCGAGGACGTGCGCAAGCTGCTGGAAGTGCTGCACGCGCTGGTCGACAGCGGCAACACGGTCGTCGTGATCGAACATAATCTGGAGGTCATCAAGACGGCCGACTGGATCGTGGACATCGGTCCCGAGGGCGGCACCGGCGGCGGCGATATCGTGGCCTGCGGCACGCCCGAGGAGGTCGCCCAGGTACCCGAAAGCTACACGGGCCGCTATCTGGCCGAGGTGCTGGCGCGGCGGGCCTCCACGGCCTTGACGGCGCCTGCGAAGAAGAAATCCGCACAGAAAGCGAAAGCCAAACCGAAGAGCCGCAAACGCAAGGACGCGGCTTGAGCCCGGCATGGCCCGGCAGATGGCGATGCAATTCCGTCTGAGCATTCGCCACCCCGGCGATCTATAGTCGCCGCGATGGATTCGCCGCCCCCCCAGATCATGCTGCCGGACGTGCCCGCTTTCGCGATGAGCGGTCGCGGCGGGGTCCTGTTGACCACCGATGGCGTTGTGGAGACGCTGGAACGGGACGAAGCGGCAGTCGAGATCGCCCGCGCGCTGCCGTTGCTGGTTTCCATGCCGACGGTCGCGCGGCGACTCGGCGTCCGGCGTTTCGCGGCACACGATCTGCTGGAACTTTTTGCGTTCGTGCGGCCCGCACGCTTCTGCCTGCCGACCCTCGATGGTCTGGCTGCGGCGGTTGGCGTCCCACCGGCAGGCCTGCCGCCGGACCCGGTGCGTCTGCTGGAAATCGCCGAGATCCTGCTGGGCGAACTGACCCGTCTTGCGGGTCCGCAGAAGGAGCGCGCGGCGATGCTGGCGCAGGCCATGGCCGAAAGCGACTGGCCGTGGGCCGTGCCCGTGCTGCGCGTGCTGGGCGTCCCCGCCTCGAAGTCGCGCTACCGCGGGCTGGATGCGTGGAGCCAGCTGCCCGAGCCGGTCGATCCCGCGCCACCGCCACCACCCGGTTCGGAACCCGTCGAACCGGATGAAGCTTCCGACCGTCTGGTCGCCATGCTCGGCGCGGGCTCGGAACGGCGACCGGGACAATTCGACTATGCGGCGCGCGCGTCCCATGCGTTCAGGCCGCGCGAGCGCGTCGATGAACCTCACATCGTGCTCGCCGAGGCCGGCACCGGTACCGGCAAGACGCTGGGATACGTGGCACCTGCATCGGTCTGGGCCGAGAAGAACGGCGGTGCCGTCTGGGTCTCGACCTACACCAAGAACCTGCAGCGGCAGCTGGATCAGGAACTGGACCGTTTGTATCCCGACCCGAAGGTCAAGGCGGAAAAGGCCGTGATCCGCAAGGGCCGCGAGAATTACCTGTGCCTGCTGAATTTTCAGGAGGCGGTTCAGGGCGGGGCAGCCAGACGCGCGGACATCGTTCCCCTCGCCCTGATCACGCGCTGGATCGAAGCCACCCGCGACGGCGATCTGGCAGGCGGGGACTTTCCCTCCTGGCTGACCATGCTGTTCGGATCGGAAAAGACCACGGGCCTGGCGGACCGGCGCGGCGAATGCGTCTTCTCCGCCTGCGAGCATTACCGCAAGTGTTTCATCGAAACCGCGCGGCGGAAATCCATGCGGGCCGACATCGTGGTCGCCAACCACGCGCTGGTGCTGGCGCGCGCAGTACAGTTGAGCGCCGAGGAAGGCACCGCCAGACGCTATGTCTTCGATGAGGGACACCACCTGTTCGACGCCGCCGACAGTGCATTTTCGGCAGAACTGTCCGGACTGGAAACACAGGAACTGCGCCGCTGGATCCGGGGAACGGAAGACGGTGCCAGGGGCCGGGCGCGCGGGCTGACACGGCGGATCGAGGATCTGATCGCCGGTGACGAGAGCGCGAAGGCGGCGCTGGACCGTGCGACACATGCGGCACGGAAACTGCCCGCCTGGGACTGGCAGACACGCTTGCGGGGCGAAACGCCTGCAGGGCCGACGGAAGCTTTTCTGTCGAAGGTGCGCCAGCAGGTGCTCGCCCGCACCGACCGGCCCGACAACAGCTACGGACTGGAATGCGATATCCAGCCGCCCGTCGAGGGACTGGCGGCAACGGCGGTCGAACTGGCGTCAGCGCTCGCCGACATTCGCGGCCCGCTGAACGATCTGAAGACGGTGCTCGCTGCGCGGCTGGACGAGGAGACGGACGAACTGTCGTCGGGCGAGCGGGTCCGGCTGGAAGCGGCGATCAACGGCATCGAGTATCGCTGCGAGGCCGTGCTGTCCGCATGGATATCAATGCTGACCGCCCTGGATGGCGACCGCGCCGAAGGCTTCGTCGACTGGTTCGCACTGCGACGCTTCGCAGGCCGCGAGGTCGATGTCGGCTACCATCGCCATGTCGTCGATCCGACCGAGCCCTTCGCGGAAGCCGTTCTCAAGCCCTCGCACGGCGCGCTGATCACATCGGCCAGCCTGCGCGACCGGTCCGGCGATGGCGACGACTGGTCCACCGCCGAGGCGCGCACCGGCCTGTCGCATCTGGTCGCGCCTGCCATCCGGATCAGCGTTCCCTCGCCCTTCGACTATGGCGCGAACACCCGGATTCATGTGGTCGGCGACGTCCGCCGCGACCGGCCCGATGAGATCGCAGCGGCTTACCGCGAGTTGTTTCTCGCTTCAGGCGGCGGTGCACTGGGCCTGTTCACAGCCATCCAGCGGCTGCGCAATGTGCACGAACGGATTCTCGAACCGCTGGATCACGCGGGCCTGCCGCTGTACGCGCAGCACGTCGATCCGATCGACACACCGACGCTGGTGGACATCTTCCGGGCCGAACAGGATTCGTGCCTGCTGGGAACCGATGCGGTGCGCGACGGCGTGGATGTGCCGGGCAAGTCGCTGCGTCTGATCGTGTTCGACCGCGTGCCCTGGCCCCGTCCCGACATCCTGCACAAGGCCCGGCGCAAGGCGTTCGGCGGTCGCCAGTATGACGACATGCTGATCCGGCTGAAGCTGAAACAGGCCTATGGCCGGCTTCTGCGGCGGTCCGGAGACCGTGGCGTCTTCGTCATGCTGGACGCGATGCTGCCGAGCCGTCTGTGCGATGCCTTCCCTTCCGATGTGGAAATTCACCGGACAGGCATTGCCGAGACCGTTCAGGCTGTTAAATCATTCTTTCAGAACTGACAGGAGAGCCGAACAATGGCCGCAAAGATGAGCACGCACAGCGCCCTGGTCCACGTCATGGTGCTGACCGCCTGCGCCGACAAGGAACTTGCCGATCAGGAAATCACCCTGATGGGAGAGATGATCAAGACGTGGCCGGTCTTCCGGTCCTACGATCTGGACCACCTGTCCTCGGATGCGGAATCATGTCTGGCCTATCTCGAACAGGAAGACGGCATCGATGAATTGATGAGCGACGTCTCGGACGTGCTGCCCGCGCGTCTGGCCGAAACCGCCTACGCGCTGGCCTGCGATGTCGCGGCAGCGGATGGCGACGTGTCCCAGACCGAACTGGAAGTGCTGATGATCATCCGCCAGTCGCTGGGTGTCGGACGTCTGCCCGCTGCCGCCATCGAACGCGGCGCCCGCGCGCGCGCCATGACGATCTGATCCGGCTCCGCCCGCCCGATGGAAACCCGGACGGCGGTGGAGCCCGGTCCCTGGCGTGCCCTGGCACAGAGCGACCGCGTTGCGCGCCTTCTGGTGCTGTGTGCCGGCGTCTGGCTGCATGCCGCCGATTCCCTGATGGTTGCCACCCTGATGCCCGATGCGGCACGCGAACTTCAGGGCGTCAGCTACATGGGCTGGACCATTGCGCTCTACATCGTCGGCTCGATCGTCGCGGGCGCGACCGGGGGCGTGCTGGCGATGCGCTTCGGCATCCGCCAGGCCATGACCGGATCGGCGACCTTCTTTTCGCTCGGGTGCGTCCTGAGCGCCGTCGCACCGGACATCTGGACGGTACTGGCCGGACGGTTGATGCAGGGGCTGGGCGGCGGTGCCATGCTCGCCCTGACCTTCGTCGGGATCGAGGGCCTGTTTCCCGCCCGGCTGACCGGCGCGGTGATGGCTGTGATTTCCGCGGTCTGGGGGGCCAGCGCCTTCTGCGGTCCCCTGATCGGGGGCATTTTCGCCCACTACGGCATGTGGCGGTGGGGGTTCGGTGCGTTCGCCATACAGGCCCTGCTGGTCGCGGCCCTGACGGTCTGGCTGCTGCCCGGCGGACAGAGCGACAGGCGGGACGACGGTCCGACCCCCTACCCGCGGCTGCTGCTGCTTGCCGTCGCCATCATGGCCATCGCAGCGGCGGGAAACTGGACATCGCTCGGTCTGTCCGGCGCAAGCATCGTGACCGGCATCGCGATGCTGGTGCTGTTTTTCCGGACTGATTCACGCGCAGCCAACGGGCTGATGCCACGCACCGCAGGATCGCCGCGCACGGGTACCGGCAGCGGCATTCTTTTCGTGATGCTGCTGGCCGCCGGAACCATCGCCTTCACAGTCTACGGCCCGTTGTTGCTGCAGTTCCGGTTCGGGGTGTCACCGCTGGTCGGCGGCTATTTCGTCGCCATGGAGTCCGTATCCTGGACGGCGGCGGCGCTGCTGGTCGCGCAGGCGTCCGAGCGCATGGAACCGTGGGTGATCCGGGCAGGTGCCGTCATCGCGGCGGTGGGCGCGATCGGCCTGATCTGGGCGATGCCGCATGGGTCGCTCTGGGCCATTGCACCGCTCGTCGCCTGTCTGGGCGCAGGGTTCGGGGCGTTCTGGGCATTCGTGCTGAAGCGCACCGTCGCCGCCACGCCCGAAGCGGAGCGCGAGAAGGCCGCCGCGGCCCTGCCGACATCGCAACTGATCGGATATGCCATCGGCGCTGCCCTGACCGGCTTCTATGCCAACGCAGCCGGGCTCACGGAAAATCCGACGCCGGAAACCGTGCGGGCAGTCGGATTCTGGATTTTCGCCGGGTTTGTGCCGGTGCTGGCGGCGGGGCTGCTGATGCTGCCCCGCCTGACCAGTTCCGAAAGGGCGTCAGCCGTCGAGGCGGGCCGTCGCTGAACCTGTGATGACGGTGGTGCCGTCCTGGTTCTTCGTCTCGACCGATATCTCGGCCACCTTGCCACCGTCCTCGTCGCGAATGTCGACGATGGTCGCCTTCGCCGTCAGCGAGTCGCCGGGCCAGACCTGATTGGTGAAGCGGACGCCGTACTTCTTCACGTTCGCCACACCGACCCACTCGGTGATCGCGCGTCCCGTCATGCCCATCGTCAGCATGCCGTGCGCAAAGACACCCGGATAACCGGCAACTTCCTTGGTGTACTTGTCGTCGCTATGCAGCGGGTTGTAGTCGCCCGAGGCACCCGAATACATCACCAGCTGGGTGCGCTTCAGATCCTCGACCAGTTGCAGTTCGCGGGTGTCACCCACTTTCACGTCGCTTGCATTCAAAGCCATGTCTATCTCCCCCTCAATCCTGCGCCACCGGACGCTCGGTGCGGACACCGACGGAACGCGCACGCACCACAAGCTCGCCGCTCTGATCGCGATATTCCGTGATCCGTTCCGAGAACATCAGCTTGCCGGCCCGCTTGCTCTCCTTCTCCCAGGTCTCGCCGTCCCTGACGGTGACGCTGAGTTCATCGCCCGGGCGCAGGGGGCGCATGTACTCGAAATGCTGCTCGGCGTGCAGGCCGCCCGATGACGCGGGCTTGCCTTCGATACCGCTGGCGTTCTTGCCGGACCCGAACCAGGGTTTGCCCGGCTGGATGCGCAGGTGGTAGTCGGGATCGAACTGGGCCACCGACTGCGGAAAGGTGAGCGGCGCGACGATACCGCCGGCCTCGGTGTCTTTCGCCGCCTTCTCGTCGACATGCTCAGGTGAATAATCCCCGATCGAGCGCGCAAACATCAGAATGTGCGTCTTTTCGACCGGAAAGGTGATGGTCTTGTCATCGCTCATAAAGCTTCTCCTCCCAGATGAACTGACGCTCATTTGACAGGATTTCGAGGCGGTCTGCTACCGCTTTCGAGGCGACGGGCTGACCCACGCCACACGCAGGGCGACCAGACTGGCGGCCCAGAGCAGCAACGCCGTGGCCTGATGCACCGCCCCCAGCCAGACTGGTACGACAGCCAGCAGTGTGGCGATACCGATGACCACCTGCAGGAGCAGCGTGTGAAACGCTGCGGCACCGGCGCGTTTCGCGCTGCCACCGCTTCTGCGGCCCGCGATCATCATCCAGAGTCCGACCAGCACGATCAGGTAAGCCATCATGCGATGCGTGAACTGAATGGTCGTGATGTCCTCGAAGAAGGCGAGCCACCACGGCACGGTGTCAAACAGATACGGGGGGACCAGATCGCCGTCCATGGTCGGCCAGGTGTTGAAGGCAAATCCGGCATTCGTTCCCGCCACGAAGGCGCCGACAACGATCTGCAGGAAAACCAGCGCGGCAAACGCGGTCGTGGGCAGCCGGAAACCGGGTCCGACGGGCTGCATCGGCCGCCCTTCTGCCCGGATCTTGAATGCCGTCAGCAACAGCAGGGCGAAGATGGCGAAGGCCAGTCCCAGATGCGCCGCAAGCCGGTACTGGCTGACATCCGGATTGTCGATCAGGCCGCTCTGTACCATGTACCAGCCCAGCACGCCCTGCGATCCGCCCGCGAGCAGCAGGAACAGGAACCAGGGTATCTCCCGCACCCGGATCCGCCCCGTCACGATGAAGAAGACCATCGGCAGGAAGAACGCCAGACCGATGATACGGCCCAGAAGACGATGTCCGAATTCCCAGGCGTAGATCATCTGGAACTCGGCCAGGCTCATCCCGCGATTGATCTTCTGATACTCCGGAAACGCCCGGTACTTGTCGAACTCCGCCTGCCATGCGGCTTCGCTCAGTGGCGGCAGCCAGCCTGTGACCGGGCGCCATTCCACCATCGACAGGCCGGACTCGGTGAGGCGGGTGATGCCGCCGACCACCACCATGAGAAAAACCAGCGCCGTGACCGACATCAGCCAGACGAAGACCGCATGGCGTTCGGTTCGCGCTTCAGAAACCGGGAGTGAAGTCATGTCGTTCAGATAGCCGCCCCGGACTTTGCGGACGATGCGCCGATTGCCGCACAGCCGCAACGCGCGGCGGGGCGATCAACCGCAGGCAAAGAAAAACCCTCCGGCGGCGAGCCACCGGAGGGTTTCAGTTCCGATCGCGGGGCCGGTCAGCCCTTGTTCAGACGGACCGCGATGAACAGCCGGTCATCACCCCGTTGAACCAGCAACAGGATCGACCGGGCATCCTTGTCGGAGACCGACGCGACCTGCTTGGCGACATCGCCGGGTGTTTCGACCGGCTCCTGATTGACTTCGATGATCACATCGCCGGCGCGGAGACCTTTCTCGGACGCCGACGAATCCGGCGCGACCTCGGTGACGACGGCCCCATTCTCGACATCGATACCGAACTGCTCGCGGGTTGCATCGGTCAGAGGGCTGAGCGTCAGGCCCAGCGATTCCACGGTGCTCTCGACCGAGTCGACCGTTCCCACGGGATCGGTGGCTGCCAGCTCCTTCTCTGCGGCTTCCAGTTCGCCCAGCTTGACGCTGAACTCCTGCAGCTTGCCCTTTCGCCATACTTTCACGGGTACGGACTTGCCGACACCGGTCTCGGCGACGATACGCGGCAAGGCCCGCATCTCGTCGATTTCGCGACCGTTGAATTCGACGATGACGTCACCGGATTTCACACCGGCTTCACCGGCCGGGCTGTTGTCGGTCACGCCAGCCACCAGGGCACCGCGCGGTTCGTCCATGCCCAGCCCTTCGGCCAGTTCAGGCGTCACGGTCTGGATGCGCACACCCAGCCAGCCGCGCTTGGTGCGGCCGAACTTGACCAGTTGATCGACGACCGGACGCGCCAGATTGGCCGGCACGGCGAAGCCGATGCCGATCGATCCGCCGGTCTGCGAGAAGATGGCCGTGTTGATGCCGATGACCTCACCATCGATGTTGAACAGCGGACCGCCGGAGTTGCCCTTGTTGATCGAGGCATCGGTCTGGATGAAATCGTCGTACGGTCCCGAGCGGATATCGCGGCCGCGTGCCGAGACGATACCGGCTGTCACCGTTCCGCCGAGGCCGAGGGGATTGCCGATCGCGACGACCCAGTCGCCTTCTTCGGCAGCGTCCGAATTGCCCCACGGCACGGACGACAGCTTCATGTTGTCTTCCGGGCTGACGCGCAGAACCGCCACGTCGGTCTTGGGATCTGTACCCACCAGTTCGGCGTCCAGGCTTTCCCCGTCGCTGAAGAACACGCGGATTTCGTCGGCACCGTCAATGACATGATTGTTGGTCACGATCAGGCCATCCGTATCGATGACAAAGCCCGAACCGACCGATGTCAGCGAACGCGACCCCGGCCCCTGGCGGCGGCGCTTGTCGAAGAAATCCTTGAAGAACTCCTCGAACGGCGAGCCTTCGGGCACCTGGGGCATTTCGAAATTCTCGTGCGGGCCGGCCTTGCCGGCCTTCTGGGTGACCTGAATGTTCACCACCGCGGGTTTGAGCTTTTTCACCAGCGGCGCGAAGCTTTCCGGTGCGGCCCGTGCCCAGCTCGACGAAGCGGCAAGCATCATCGCGACGAGTATCAGCAGCGCAACGCTGTAGCCGAGTATGGGGGTCTTGTCCTGGCGGGTCGCCACAGCCGTTCGGCCAGCGCCCCGGGAGTCAGTTCGGTTGGTTCTCACCCTGCATCGCTCCTTGGTCGAAATGTCGGTTCGTCGGAAACCTGAGTTAAGCATCTATGGGGACCACGGATGCGCTTCAAGCCCGCCGGACCGTTTGAATGGCAAACGATTATGGCGCATTCCGTCATATTTGGGGCAAAGTTTGGGCGCGGTCACATTTTTCACCGGTGATCGCGACAAAGTGAGGATCGCGAAAAGACGGCTGCACGTCCGTCAGGCAGGGATATCGACCCCGTGGAAGCTCGCGCCCCGGGACGCGAAGGACGACCCGCCGCCTTCTTCACCATACGCGCTGGCGGCCGCGTTGTACGCGGCCAGCATTGTGCCTGGCGGCCGGGAACCCTCTGCCTCCTCGGCGTCGGGGTCAAGCGCGGCCATGATATGCCCGCCGATGTCATCGCCGGTGATTTCCTCGAAACCGACGCTGACAGCCGACGACGCCATGCCGATCACGCCACCGAACAGGAACCCGCCCGCCAGTCGCGCCGGCGCGCTGATCTCATCGCCGGAAAAATGCCGGTAGATCGAGGAAACGACGGGAATATGCTGCAGTGGATTAATCACATCCAGCAGATCCCAGAAGCTGAGTTCGTCTTCCGGCTTCGGCGCATCGGCACTCTTTGACAGTTCGGCCTCGGTGGGAGGCGCCTCGCCACGCTGAGGCAGGAAATTTCCAAGACCGGCAATCATGCGTGAGCAGAAGCAAATGGCACGCCACGCCCCAACCCCCTGAAATCTCTGGAGTTCACCCGGTCCGGCAGCCGCTCGCCCGGCACAAATGACCGGGATCACGGTTAATGTCCGCTTACCGCCCTACAGATAATGCCCGGTCCGGTTCTTCTTGGTTTCCAGATAGTGCGCGTTGTGCGGATTGGAGGGAAAGCTGTGTTCGACGCGCTCGGTCACGGTGATCCCCTCCTCGGTCAGCCCGGCGACCTTGTCGGGATTGTTGGTCATCAGACGGACCGAGCCATAGCCGAGCCGCTTGAGCATTTCCGCCGCGGGCGCAAACAACCGTTCATCGGTCTCAAATCCGACCCGGAGGTTGGCATCGACGGTGTCGAACCCCTGATCCTGCAGCGCATAGGCGCGCAGCTTGTTCATCAGGCCGATGCCCCGCCCCTCCTGGGCCATGTAAAGAAGTATTCCGCCGCCCTCCTTTGAGATCGCCTCGATGGCGCCACGCAACTGTTCGCCACAATCGCATTTCATCGATCCAAGCAGGTCGCCGGTGAAACACTCCGAATGCAGACGCGCCAGCACGGGGGCGTCGCGCGGCGGATCGCCGACCACGATGGCAAGATGTTCCAGGCCCCCATCAGCCGGTCGGAAGGCCATCATGCGGGTATTCTCCGCCGCCCACAGGGGCAGCCTGGCAGAGGCAACCGGCGTGAGTTCGGCGGCCGCCGCAAGATCGCGCGCGATGATATCCGCCGACCGAAGCTGCATCAGCCCGGCCGCCTGCGCACGATCGGCGGCATCCGAGCGCGCCACGATCACGGCGGGCAGCAGCCGGGCGAGTTTCGCCAGCGTGACAGCCGCCAGCACGTAATCCGCGGGCGCTTCCTTGATCTGCTGGAACGGTCCCCTGAGCCCGCCGCTCAGATCATGCGTCGGATCCGCAATCTCGCGTGCCAGATCGGCCGTCAGCCTGTCGTCCAGCGGCACCATCTGTACGGGATGGCCGGACGGCAGAATGTGCAGGACATTCGCGCGCCGGGATGTCAGTGCCAGCATCGCCGGTCCGTCGGCCAGATCCAGCATTTCCTGAAGATCGTGCGAACTGGCGGTCTCCACCGACACGGCGACACCACTCGCCGCCGCGCCGGAAACCACCACGGGCAGCCCGCGGCGCAGATCGGACGCGGCCCGGTCCACCCGCCGTATCGCGGCCCTGACGGATCGATGTTTCGAGTTCATGCTGTCGTATATCCTGCGTTCGTGCCGACTTGAAGTGCTGATCCGCGCGCGCCTGACCGTCGTAACTGTCTCACGTCTCGGTGAAGTCACGGAAGGTGTGTCGGCGGCAGCTTGAATTGTTCCGGCGCGGATCAAATCTTTAGCGCAGACGATGAAATTGATTTGACAGCGGAGTTTCAAGCCATGCTGGGCGAAAAAAGAATTCTTTTGGTCGATGACGACGAAGCCTTGCGCTCCACACTCGCCGAACAGCTTGAGCTGCACGAGGAATTCGAGACGGTTCAGAAAGGCTCGGGACAGGCGGGCATCGAGGCCGCCCGTGACGAGCATTTCGACATGATCCTGCTGGATGTCGGCCTGCCCGATACCGATGGACGCGAAGTCTGTCGCGCGATGCGCAAGAACGGCTTCAAGATGCCGATCATCATGCTGACGGGCGCGGATTCGGATGCAGAAGAGATTCTGGGACTGGAATCGGGTGCCAACGACTACATCACCAAGCCCTTCAAGGTCGGCGTCCTGCTGGCCCGCATCCGGGGGCAGCTGCGTCAGCACGAACAGTCCGAGGATGCGGTCTTCACCATCGGCCCCTACAGCTTCCGTCCGGCCCAGAAGATCATGATCCACAAGGAAACGGAAAAGAAGGTCAGGCTGACCGAGAAGGAAACCTCAATCCTGAAGTATCTGTTTCGTGCGGGGGAAACCGCCGTGGGCCGCGACACGCTGCTGCATGAGGTCTGGGGCTACAATGCGGGCGTGACCACGCATACGCTGGAAACCCACGTCTACCGCCTGCGTCAGAAGATCGAGCCGACACCGTCGGAGGCGACCCTGCTGGTCACGGAACCCGGCGGCTACAAGCTGGTGCCCTGAGCCATTGGCTCAGGCCTTGGCCCTGCGTGCCGCGTCGATCTTGTCGCGCCGGGTCACCTTGCCCGTTGCGGATGCTCGAATCAGCAGGTTCCCGTCGCCATCGAACAGCGACCCTTCCAGGAAGGCGACTGACTTGCCCATGCGCAGGACGTTGCCTTCGGCGACCATGGGACCGGGATAACCCGCGCGCAGGAAACTGACCTTCAGTTCGAGCGTCGGGATGAAGATCGAGAAATTCGCCATCGCGACACAAGCCACAGCCATCGTTTCGTCGACCATCGCAGTCAGGAAGCCGCCCTGAATGACACCCAGCGGATTGCAGAACTGCTCGGTCGCCTGATATCCGACCTTCGCGTAGCCACGGTCGGGATCCACATCCATGACCTTGAAGCCCAGCAGTTCACTGGCGGGGGCGAGCGGGCGGTTGGCCAACAGCTCCAGAATGCGTTCTCGGTCAGGGGTCGTGCTGGTCATGGATCAGGCTGTCTTTCTGTTCAGGTGATAGCGCCCGGGCGGCACGCCGGCGGGCAGATCGCACGGTTCCAGGCGCGGGTCGGGAAAGGGCTGATCGGACAGCAGCAATGCGCCGTCGGCCATCAGGTCGACCAGATAGGCGGAGATGCTTCGGGCCAGAGCAACGCTGGCGGCCTTGTCGCCGGTGCCGATATCCGCATGGACCAGGGCGGCGGGCCGTTTGATGCGGGACATGGCGTCCGGCAGACGATCGGCAAAATCACCCAGGAACAGGTCTTCATCCGGCGGGATACAGTCCTGATGCGCGCTGACCTGCCGTTCGAACACGAAGATGCGCCGCTCCGGCAGCCGGTCACGCAGGTGATCATAGGTGCGTCCGTTGCCGAGACCGAGTTCCAGCACGGGCCCGTCGAGACCGGAAATGGCCGCGCAGGCCGCATCGATGCAGGCACGCTGCGCCTTCAGGCGCTCGATGACGGAGTCGAGACGGGACATCAGGACGGGTCAGCCGTCGTGCTGTTTCTTGAGTTCGGTCAATTCGTTGCGGGTGGTCTGCAGATCCTGTGTCGTGCGGTCCAGCCGGGCTGCAATCTCGCGCATGATCTCGATCGTCATCTGCGGGAACTCCGACACCAGCCTGTAGAAAAGGTCCGTCGTGATCCGCAGGGTGGTCAGCGTGGAGGTCGCTTTCACCGTCGCGGTACGCGGCACATCGCACAGGATGGCAATCTCGCCGAAGAAGCTGTTCTTCTTCAGGGCGGCGACCGTCAGCGGTCCGTTCGGCAGGTTGACGATGACATCGGCCTCGCCATCGACGATCACATACATCGAATCGCCCGGCTCGCCCTGTTCGCAGACGGTCTGGCCCGGCTGAAAGACCAGCCGCTCCGACGTGAAGGCCAGAAGTTTCAGCTTCGACTGCTCGACCTTCTGAAACATCGGAATCTGACGCAGCAGATCAACTTCTTCGTTCAGGCTCATAGGACGGGTCCTCCCCCAATGCAGGCTACGCGGGACATCACGACGCCTCCGCGGCAATCAGCTCGCGCAGTACCGTACCATCCTTGTTGAGTTCTTCGAACGTGCCGCTTTCCACCACGGTGCCGCCTTTCATGACGATGACATGATCGAAGTGTTCCGCCATCGCCGCGCGATGCACGCCCCAGATCAGGCCGCCGTTTTCGAACCGCTCCAGCATACCGTTCAGAATTTGCGCTTGGCTGCTGCTGTCCAGCGACGCGGTCGCCTCTGACAGGATCATGATGTCCGGATTCTTCACCACCGCGCGGGCAAGCGCCAGCTTCTGGCGCTGCGCCGCCGAAAGCCGGGAGCCGCCAATGCCGGCGTCATACGACAGGCCGACCTCGGAAACGGTTTCGACGATGTCCAGATCGGCCATCACCTCGCGGATCAGCGCGGAGACACGTTCCTGCGCCTGCGCCTGCCCGTAGGCGATCTTGCCGAACAGGATGTTGTCCAGAATGTTCGCGGCGGCGTTATAGGCGTCGGGATCGAAGAAATCGACGGCACCCTGCAGGTCCTCAGGCAGGTTCTCGGCAAACGCCTTGCGCGCCTCCAGCAGCTTGGCCTGCACCGCATCATCGATGATGCCCAGACGATGCCGCGCGGGCACCAGCTTGAAGGGCAGCGACATCAGACGCAGCTTTTCCGCCTCGTCCATGTCATCGATCTGTTCACGACCGTACTGCGCCAGAATGGCCTGGAATTCGGGCAGGTCGTCAGCGGAGATGAAGCTGAACTGCTGGAAGAGCTCGTGGTCCGGCGGCAGATCGGAGAACAGTTCGACCATGGTTGCCGCCGCCTGGTAGCCCATCTCCAGGAAGTCGCGCGTCATGCCGATGCGTTCCATCCCCTCGCGGATGAAGGGATGGTCGGCCAGATTGTCGACATCGAACGAGTCGCCGACCGGCGTGCCGAACAGCAGGTTCTCGGCCACCGTCGCATTGGTGTTGTAGGCTTTCGGATCATAACGTTCGATAAGGCTGGCCACGGCGGGATCGGAAAGCCGCTCCTCCAGCGCCTTCCGCGCCTTCAGCACGCCCTCGGCGATTTCCGGCTGGGTGCCCGGATCAATGCGACCGCGCAGACCGAACTGATAGACGTCCTCGTCCAGCCCGACGACCCTCAGCGCGTCGATGCCAACAGCGCGCAAGCCGGCGATATCCTCGACGCCCGCCCCCTGATAGTCGACCCAGTCCGCCGAGGGATCGAAATCAAGATTACCCGCGGCACGGGCCTCGCTGATGTATTTGTTCAGTTCCGCACGATCGTCGCCCTCGACCTCGCGCACGCCCAGCGGACGGTGGCGCAGGCCGTAGAACAGGTTGTCGCCCAGGGTCATGTTGAACACGAATGAGGTGCCGCCCACAAACGAGATGCGCCTGCCGGTGACCGACTCCGGCAATCGGTTCAGGTCGTGAGAACCATAGTGAATCGACCCGCGATCCGGCTCTTCCAGCCGCGCGAGAAGGTCGGCGAGTTCGTCGCGGCCCGACCCGGCCGCCCCCACCAGCGCGATACGCCGCCCCAGATCGGAGGCGGTCGACACATTGTCGACCAGACTGTTGTTCTGGTCATCCAGCAGAGTCACGCCGGCCAGCTTCATTTCACCGGTCAGGCGAACGTCGGCGTCGGCATCGGCCATGATGCGGTCTTCGTCGTACAGGCCCGCGGGCGCAAACTGCTCGACCACCTGCTCGTACTTGATGCGCGCGTCTGCCTGACGCTGGTAGTAGCCCAGCAGTTCCTTCCACGGCGCGCCGATTTCCTTGTGCGCGCTGATCGCGGCGAACAGGGTCCCCAGGTCCAGCCCCCCGGTCAGCACCAGATAGCCGCCGATGGAATAGAACATCACCGGGCCGAGTTGCTGGATGAAGTTGTTCACGAACTTGATGATGAACTTCCAGATGTAGATCTGGAGGCGGACCTGATAGATGCCGTGCAGTTGGTTGGCGAAGCTGGCGAGTTCCAGGTTCGACGTGTCATTGGCGTGGATCTCGTTCACGCCGGTGACGCTTTCGCCGATCTTCTCGGACAGTTTGCGCACCCGTTTGACGCGCTCCTTGCCCATCATGTTCACTTTTTTCTGCAGCTTCGGAATGATGTAGAACTGGATCGGGTAGAGCGACACGGCGGCCAGCGCCAGGATCCAGTTCGCATAGAGCATGTAGCCGAGCGACATCAGCATGATGCCGCCCTGCATGACCGGCAGCGAGAAGCATTCACCGACAAAGCCGCCAAGCGGTTCGACCTCGGCGGTGATCATCGAGATCAGTTCGCCCTGGCTGACCTTCTTGAAGGTGCGGCGCGGGAATCGCAGGATCCGGTTGAACAGCGAATAGCGCAGGCGGCGCAGCATCCGCTCCGCCGTCTGACCGCGATAGACGTTCAGGACATATTTGATGCCCTGCAGCAGCAGGATGTTGATCAGAAAGATACCCACCATCACGAACAGGAAGGTGATCTGGTCGAGTTCCGGTCCGATCCCGAAGATCGCTTCCGGAAACTGGATGTCCTGCTTGCCGTTCGCGCTGACGGACGGATCAACCTTGCGGAAGCCCTGCAGGGCCTCGTTCACGATCTTTTCCACCAGGGTGTAACCGAAGAAAGTGATCGGCATGTTGATCGTCGCCAGCAGCACAAGAACCAGCTGCTGCTTCTTGCTGTATTTCCAGATGAAGCTGAAAACGTTCTTTTCCATGCCGTCCCCTCATGCCGGAAACCCCCTCCCGGCCGCATCTTTCGTCTGTTCAGACCCAATTCAGACTAGTCGAGCATTCAATAGGTCACAATCGCTGACGATCACGAAATCTGATTATTTGCCGCCAAACGGTTCATCTGCCATAGTCGAGTGAAAATAAATGGGAAAGTTGGGGATTCGCATGGCTTCAAGCCGTGGGTCGCGCGTTCTGATCTACAGCCACGATACGTTCGGGCTGGGACATCTGCGCAGATGCAGGACGATCGCACACTCCCTCGTGGAGAATCACAAGAATCTGTCGGTACTGATCCTTTCAGGCTCGCCCATCATCGGAAGCTTCGATTTTCGGGCGCGCGTCGATTTTGTGCGCGTGCCGGGGGTGATCAAGCTTCGCAATGGCGAATACACCTCCCTGAACCTGCACATGGACATCGAGGATACGCTGGACCTGCGCGCCTCGATCATCCGCCACACTGCCGCCAGTTTCGATCCGGACATCTTCATCGTCGACAAGGAACCGCTGGGACTGCGCGGCGAGGTGACTTCCACGCTGGAAATGCTGAAACAGCGCGGCACGCGCCTGGTTCTGGGCCTGCGCGATGTGATGGACGAACCCAAGCTCCTGGCACCGGAATGGCAGCGCAAGAACGTGATGCCGGCGCTGGAAGACCTGTATGACGACATCTGGGTCTATGGACTGCCGCAGATATGCAACCCGCTGGAAGGCATGGAACTGACTTCGGGCGTCCTGAACAAGATGACCTATACCGGCTATCTGCCAAGGCGGCCCGGCACCGCCCACTCGGTGTCCTTGCCGGAGATCACCAACAAGCCGTTCCTGCTGGTGACGACCGGCGGTGGCGGCGACGGCGAGGGGCTGATCGACTGGGTCCTGAAGGCCTATGAGACCGATCCCCTGCTGCCCTACCCGGCGCTGCTGGTCCTCGGTCCCTTCATGCCGCCCGAACTGCAGGCCAGTTTCCACGAACGGGCCGCAAAGCTGGACCGGGTGGAGGTGATCACCTTCGACCCGCATTTCGAGAACCTGATGTCGGACGCGGCGGGCGTGGTCGCCATGGGCGGCTACAACACGTTCTGCGAGGTTCTCTCGCTGGACAAGCGTTCGATCATCGTGCCGCGGCGTGTTCCCCGGCTGGAACAGACGATCCGCGCCGAGCGGGCCGCCGAACTGGGTCTCGTGCAGATGATGGCCGACGATGGCGAGCGGGATCCGGCGGCGATGGCTGCCGCCCTGCGCCATATGCCCCGGCAGAAGCGACCGTCGGAGGTTGTCGTGCCGGGCCTGCTGGAGGGCCTCACGAACGTGAACCGGCTGGCGGAACCCTGGCTGGAGCGCGCCAAGCCGCGCCTGAGCCGTGCGGAGCGGGCGGCCGGTTAGGCACCATCGCGATCTTCAGCCCGCTGGCGTATATTCTGGTCCTGTATGCGCTGACCTTCACACCAGTCATCCACGTCGCAACGCTGCGGGAGACCAGCGTCCTGATCGGCGTGTTCATGGGCAGCCTGCTGCTGGGCGAAGGGCATTTCAGAAAGCGCATGTTCTGGGCGGCAATCATCATGACCGGAGTCGGAATCCTCGCAGCCGGATGAAACCATGCGCCAAGCCAGCGCTGACAGGATGCGCTGTTGCGGCTAGAGTCCCTGAAGGCGCACTGACGCGCGGGGAGGATGTTGAGAGATGAGCCACGAAGTCGACCTGTTCTGGTCGTTCCGCAGTCCGTATTCCTATCTCGGCATGGAGCGCTACAAGGCGATGCAGCGGGACTGGGACCTGACCATCAACGTGCGCCCCGTTTATCCGATCGCGATCCGCACGCCGGAGTTCTTCTCGGATGTGAACCCGCTCTGGCCGCGCTATCTGATGCGCGACGTCTTCCGCGTCGCCGAGCATATCGGCGTGCCCTTCACCTGGCCGGATCCGGACCCGGTGGTGATGGACATGGAAACCCGCACGATCCCGAAAGAACAGCCGCACATACACCGGTTGACCTATCTGGGCATCGAGGCCGCCAGCCGCGGCAGGGGCATGGAATTCATCGACGCGTTTTCCCGGATGATCTGGGGCGACGGGGTGAAGGGCTGGGACAAGGGCGATCACCTGAAAGACGCGACCGCGCGCGCCGGTCTGGACCTGGCCGACATGGAAGCGGCGATCAAGGGCAATGAAGACGCCTACGAAGCCGCGATCAAGACCAACGAGGACGCACTGGAAGCTGCCGGTCACTGGGGCGTGCCGACGCTGGTCTTCAGGAACGAGCCCTTCTTCGGACAGGACCGGATCGACATGTGCCTCTGGCGCATGAAACAGGCCGGGATGAAAGCGCGCAGCTGAATGAGCGATGATGACCCGCAGGATCGAGGGGACGGACCCGGCTTCAAGGTCAACGGGCACAAGCTGCCCAACCTGACCGCACTGCTGGGCGGCGGGCCGGGCGCGGCGGCGGCTTCGGTGCAGCAGGTTGATCCCGAAGATCTGCCGTTCGACGTCGAGGCCGTGCACCGCGCGCTGACGCCGCTTCAGGCCGAAGTGCCGGAAGACGCGTTCACAGCCCCTTTGCTGGGCACCGAGCGGCAGGGCGGCGGAATCGTGATCGGCTCCGGCGGGCTGATCCTGACCATCGGCTACCTGATCGTCGAAGCGGAGAGCGTGGCCGTGCTCGACGCCGAGGGCCGCCCCACCGAGGCCGACGTGATCGCCTATGATTTCGAAAGCGGTCTGGGCCTGGCGCGCGCCGTTGCGCCGCTCAATCGCCCTGTCCTGAACTTCGGCACCGTGCGGGATCTGGGACCGGGTTCGACGGTGGTGACAAGCTGCGGCGGTTCGGAAACCATCGTACAGACGGTGACAGGCAAACGCCCGTTCCAGGGATACTGGGAGTACGCACTGGACGAAGCGATCTACACGGCACCTGCACATCCCAACTGGGGCGGTGCCGCGATGATCGGCATGGATGGCCTGCTCTACGGTGTCGGATCGCTGTACATCGAGGATGCGGACGCCGACGGCAAACCGCGCCCCGGCAACATGATCGTGCCGATTGATCTGCTGGAACCCATTCTGGACGATCTGATCGTCAACGGACGGCGCAGCGGCCCGGCCCGGCCCTGGCTGGGCCTGTTCGTTGACGAGCGGATGGGCCATGTGGTGGTGCTGGGCACCTCTCCGCGCGGTCCGGCGTCGTCCACCGGGCTGGAACAGGGGGACATGATCCTGCGGGTGAACGGCAACGCCATCGGCAGCCTGGCCGATTTCTACGAGCAACTCTGGACGGCAGGCCCCGCCGGTGTGGCGATCGGCCTGACGGTAATGCAGCAGGAAGCCGGTTCCGCCTACGAAATGACCATCCAGAGCGCGGATCGCGACAGTTACCTGAAGATCGACAGATGGGAACGCTGAGGGAGGGATCATGCCCAAGCTGACAGTCCATGGCGGGCCGCCTGCGGCCCACGCCATCGAACATCTGGCGGACGAGGTGCACGCGAACCACGCGCTGGTGCGCCGTGGCCGTTTCATCAATCTGGAATGGCTCTGGCAGATTGGCGACGTGCCCTATCACCTGCACATCCGCGACGGCCTGATCGTCGAACTGGTCCGCGGTCCCGTGCTGATGCGCTCCTCGGTGTTTGCGATCCGGGGCCCCGTCGAAAGCTGGGAGCGGTTCTGGGCGCCGATGCCCAAACCCGGCTATCACGACCTGATGGCCATGACCAAGACCGGGCGCGCCAGCATCGACGGCGACCTGCAACCGCTGATGGCCAATCTGCGCTATTTCAAGGAAGTGCTGGCTGCGCCCCGTACAATGGAGGGGCATTGAGATGGCACAGATCGAACCCATCACAGGCCGTTACATCCACCTTGAAATCGAGGGCCGCGCGGCCCGGGTCTATTTCGAAGAGGCCGGTCAGGGCATCCCGCTGGTCTGCCTGCATACCGCCGGCGCCGACGGCCGGCAGTTCCGCCATCTGATGCTGGACAAGGAGATCACGGACCGGTTCCGGGTGATCGCCTTCGACATGCCCCACCACGGCAAGTCCAACCCCTACGTCGGCTATCAGGACGAGGACTATCAGCTGACCACCGGCCTGTACGACGCCACCATCATGGCTTTCTGCGCCGGTCTCGAACTCGACCGCCCGGTGATCATGGGCTGCTCCATGGGCGGTCGGATCGTGCTGCATCTGGCCGGTGCGCATCCCGACGCCTTCCGGGCCGTGATCGGACTGGAAGCCGCCGACCATCAACAGCCGTGGTACGATACCGAATGGCTCAACCGTCCCGATGTCCACGGCGGGGAGATCTGCGCCGCGATGGTGTCGGGGCTGGTCGCGCCGCAGGGTCCCGATGAGTATCGATGGGAAACGCTGTGGGGCTACCTCACCAGCGGCCCCGGCGTCTTCAAGGGCGATCTGCACTTCTATCGCGCCGATTCCGATTTCAGGGACCGCACCGATCTGATCGACACGACGCGCTGTCCGGTGTTCCTGCTGACCGGCGAGTACGATTTCTCCTGCACACCGAAGGATACCATGCGCACCGCCGCCGACATTCCCGGCGTCGAGGCCGAGATCATGGACGAACTGGGACACTTCCCCATGTCGGAAAATCCCGAACAGTTCCGACGCTATCTGATGCCCGTTCTCAAGAAGGTGGCAAAGCTATGAGCGACAGGATTGCACTGGTGACAGGTGTCGGTCCGGGGACGGGCGCTGCGGTGGTCCGGCGCTTTGCCGAAGGCGGCTACAGGGTGGCGATGCTGGCCCGGAACCAGGAACGTCTGGCGGACATGGAACGCGAGGTCGCCGGATCGAAGGCCTATCCCTGCAATGTGCTGGATGCGGATGCGCTGCTGGATGTGCTGGGCCGGGTCAGGAACGAGATGGGGGCGCCCACGGTTGTCGTCCACAATGCGGTCGGTGCGGCCTTCGGCGGTTTCGCCGAGATCGAACCGCGCGTGCTGGAGCGGAATTTCCGCATCAACACCATGAGCCTGCTGTATCTGGCCCAGACCCTGACGCCCGACATGATCGAAGGCGGGTTCGGTGCGATCATCACGACGGGCAACACGGCAGCGCATCGCGGCAAGGCCCGGTTCGCCGGGTTCGCGCCAACCAAGGCGGCCCAACGTATCCTCGCGCAGTCGATGGCCCGTGATCTGGGTCCGAAGGGGGTGCACGTCGCCTATGTCACCATCGATGCGATGATCGATCTGGAATGGACGCGCGCGGGGCCCGGCAAGGGCAAACCGGACGGGTTCTTCATCCAGCCCTCGGCCATCGCCGACGAGATCTGGCACGTCGCGCATCAGGACCGGTCCGCCTGGTCCTTCGACGTCGAGATCCGGCCCTATGGCGAGGAATGGTAGCCTACCCGGTCAGGATCTGCCTGACGCCAGCCGCCGCAGCATCGGAAACCTGATCGGCCAGATCAGTGCCATCGCTCGCCTTGGCCAGCACCAGGCCGCCGACTGCCATCGCAACGGCCTGCAGGGCCCGGGGATCGGGGTGCTGAGGATTTTCCAGACCACGCTCGAACTCGATAATCAGGTTTCGCACGATGTCGGCGAAGGCGCTGCGCGTCCCCGCGTCCGCGCGCGCGGCATCCTGTGAAAGCGATGCCATCGCACACCCGGGCCAGGTCCTGTCGCGATGGTCGGGGTTGAGATAGTCGGCGGCGATGGCTGCGGCCTCGGCGTTCAGATCCTTGCCGGGTCGCTCCGACAGCCGTCGCTCGAAGTCCGGTTCGAACCCGATGGCCGCGCGGAACAGATGCTTCTTGGATTTGAAGTAGGTATAGAACGTGCCGCGTGTCAGCCCGGCCTCGGCCATGATCCGGTCGACATTCACCCCGTCATAGCCATGCCGCCGGAACAGCCGGGCCGCAGCCCGCAGCACCGCCGTTCGATTGCGGGCACGATATTCAGCTGAAACGGTCATGCCTCCACCCCCCGATCCGTGCATCGGCGCACCATTGACCAGGCTACATCCGAAATGCTCTTGGACAACCAATGATATGATCATTAACATATTTCATGATATATAACATAACATATGCACGTCCAGCGGAGCACGACCGTGACAGAACTCTGGCAATTCCGGTTTTCGCCGTACAACGAGAAGGTCCGCTGGGCCCTTGCGTGGAAGAATATCGCCTACACGCCGCGCACGGTTCTCCCCGGCCCCCACATCAGAAAGATGCTGGCGATCTCCGGTCAGACCAAGACACCGGTACTGATCATGGACGGCGAAGTGACTCCCAACTCGGCGGATATCATCGCCAGGCTGGAGCGGCACCAGCCCGAACCGCCGCTGATGCCGACAGATGACGGGGCGAGAGGGCGGGTGCTGGAAATACAGCGCTGGTTCGATGACGACATCGGACCGCGGATCCGCCGGACCGTGCTGGATTCGATGATGGGAGCGCATGGCTACATCGCGGAGACCTTTGCAGGGGATGCCGCGCTGCCGATGCGCCTGATCTATCGCGCCATGCTGCCGCTGGCCGCCGGCAGGATACGTCAGGGCAACGGCATCACCGGTCCGGAGGACATCGCCGACGGACACGCCGCCATCGGCGAGGCGCTTGATTTCATCGAAGCCGAAAGCGCGGCGACCGGATACCTCGCCGGTGACGCGTTCACGCTCGCGGACCTGACGGCAGCGGCCATGATGGCCCCGGTCGTCAACCCCGATCATCCGGCAATGAAGCGTCCCGAACCAATGCCGAAGGCCACGCGGGACCTGATCGACCGCCATGCCGACCGTCCCGCATCGGGCTGGGTGCGCGACATCTACCGCAACCACAGACCGGGCTGAGAACGACCGTTTCTGTCACATGTCCGGATCCCGCTTCGTCAGACATGCTGACGATGACAGGAGAGAACAATGCCCGATCCACTGCCCCTTGCCGCCGCCGGGATTCTGGCGCTTCTCGGCATGTTGCACCTGACCTGCACGCTGCGGGACCTGACCGGCAAACCCCGGTTCTTCAGACCGCGGGATGCCGACCTGCTCTCGTCCATGCGGGAGACGAAGGTCGCGCTGGCTCCCGGGGGTCGCGACTACTGGACGGCCCTGCTGGGTTTTCACATCAGCCACAGTCTGGCCGTTCTGATGCTTGCCCTGCTGATCGTCGTGGCAAGCGCGGAGGCGTTGACCGCGTTGCTCTGGCTCACGATCTCGCTGACAGCGCTCTATGCCTTCATTGCCTGGCGATTCTGGTTCGCCATCCCGATGTGGGGCTGCATCGTCGCGACCGCGCTTCTGCTCGCCGGCCTGATCACCTGATCGAAGGCGGTCCCGGCTATCTGCGATTGAGGCGCTGGCGCAGACGCCGGTCCACACGGTCACGGCGCCGATCGCGTCGCCGCGTTTCCGGATCGAAGCTGCGCGTCTCACGCTGGGTTTGGCGGGCCTGCTGATCCGCCAGCAAGCGCTGCCGCCGCGCGGCTGACAGTTCGTCACCCTGCGACCGCAGGGCATCGAGCTGGTCGAGGCGTCGAATCGTCTGCGTTCTGGCGATCTCTGCGGCGTTCGCGCCCGGGCTGACCTGATTGTCCCGCTCCAGGTCGCGCACGATCCGTTCACGTCCGACCGATGCCGGCGCATCACCCCGCTCCTGAGCATCGACAGGCCCTGTCGGCACGGTGCAAAGGAGCACCGCCAGACAGCCGACCAGCGCGACAGGCCAAGCATCGCGAAACATGGAAACAACAGTGCGCATGGGGGCAAGTCTACACGCTCAGGCGACGAACTCACACGATCTGTCCACCATCAGGCGAACATGACCGTACTGCCGGAAATCAGGAGTCCGGACGGGAGGAGCCCTATTGCCTGACGGGCATCGAAACGGCCCACCGCTGTTGCCCATTCGGGCCGCCCGGCGCATCCTCTGGAATCACGGGTCCGACCAGCCGGCAGGCAGTTCCACCCGGGTCGAGACGAAAGGAAAAGCGATGTCCCATCTTCAGGGCTGGCGCGACTATGCCGAGACCAAGAATCCGGAGATCCTGAACGACCTGTTGCACGACGACGTGACCTTTCATTCTCCCGTCGTGCACACACCGCAACAGGGCAAGACGATCACCAAGGCCTATCTGGTTGCGGCGACCCGGGTCCTGTTCAGCCCGGATTTCGTCTACACTCGCACCTTCGACTGCGGTGACCGGTCCGTGCTGGAATTCGTCACCGTGATCGATGGTATCGAGATCAACGGCGTCGACATGATCGAATGGGACGCCGACGGTCGCATCACCGACTTCAAGGTGATGGTCCGTCCCCTGAAGGCCATCCAGAAGCTCCACGCCCTCATGGGCGAGATGCTGCAGAAAATGGGAAGCGGTCAGTCGGTTTGACTACGACGCGACGCTGACCGGAAAGCTTCTGTATCCCCTGAAACGCGCGCGGCCGCCGCGCACGAACGCGCCATTGCGCTCGATGTTCGGGAACCGGTCCAGCAGACGGCCGATGGCGATCCGGCCTTCCATGCGGGCCAGCGAGTTGCCAAGGCAGACATGCGCGCCCCACCCGAAGGCCAGATGCTTGTTCGGATTGCGGTCGATACGCACGCTGTCGGGATCGTCGAACATGGCCGGATCGCGGTTGGCGGCACCGATGCCCAGGTGGATCAGCGTGCCCGGTTCCAGTTCGACGCCGCTGAAGCTGACCGGCGCCGTTGTTCGCCGGTTGCCCAGCTGGTTCGAGCTTTCGAAGCGCAGGAATTCCTCGATGGCGCTGTCCAGCATGGCGGGATCGTCGCGCAGGCGGCGCATCTCGCCCGGAAAGGCGAGCAGGCCCGCCACGCCGTTGCCGATCAGGTTGGTCGTCGTCTCATGCCCGGCGTTCAGCAAAAAAATGCAGTTCTGGATCAATTCTTCTTCCGACAGTTTCTCGCCGTCCACCTCGCCTGCGATCAGGTCGGACAGGATATCGCCCTCGACCAGCCGCGTCCGGCGCTCGGCGATCAGGTCGGCCAGATAGGCCGAGAAGCGCGCCACCGCATCGTTGCCCCGCGCAAGCTGTTCCGGGGAAATCGTCGGTTCCAACGCGCCCAGGATCAGCATGGCCCAGTCGCGCAGTTCTTCCCGGTCCTGCGGCGGGATGCCGAGCATGTCGCAGATCACGCCGACCGGCAGCGCAAAGGCGAAATCGCCGATCAGGTCCATCTCCCCCCGATCTTCGGCCCGGTCCAGAAAGCCGTCGACCATCGCGATGATCCCCGGTTCCATCGACGCCAGCGCGCGCGGCGTGAAGGCCTGCGCCAGCAGCTTGCGCACCCGCGTATGCAGCGGCGGATCGTTGAACACCAGGCTGGTCGTGTGGTGCGTGAACAGCGGTCCATCACCGAACTTCGGCCTGAAATCCTTCACCTTATCCGACGACATGGTCCGGTCGCGATAGCAGGCGATCACGTCGTCGTAACGGCTGAGAAACACGGACCCGTCGGGCATACGGTGCACGGGGCTGTGTTCGCGCAGCGCGTGATAGACCGGAAACGGGTCGTCCAGATACTCGAGCGTCAGCGCGTAGATGTTGAACGCCCGCGCGGTCTCTCGGGATGCTGTTTTCATTGGGACGCAACCTCACGCGTGCTTCCCTCCCCCTTCGAAGGGGGAGGGTCAGGGTGGGGGTTGGCTGCGGTCGGAACAGACGGGATGTCTGCCATCGAATACCGAGCCATCAACCCCCTCCGACCGCTGCGCGGCCACCTCCCCCTTCGAAGGGGGAGGGTGATGGGGTGCAGTGTGCTATCTGGGGGGGGCGGTGATCACTTCGCGAGATATCCACCGTCGACCGGAAGCTCGATGCCCGTCACATACTTGCCGGAATCGGCGACGAGATAGAGCACGCCCTCGGCAATGTCGCGGGGTTCTCCAATGCGCTTCATCGGCGTGTCACCGATCATCCGTTTCTCGATCATCGACGCGCCGAACTCCTGCTTGGTCGATTCCAGCATGGCCGTCTCGATGAACCCCGGATGGATCGAGTTGATGCGAATGGGATAGCGGAAATAGGCGCATTCCATGGCCGCCGCCTTGGTCAGCGTACGCACCCCGCCCTTCGAGGCCGAATAGGCACCGATCATCGCCGCCCCGGCGATGCCGTAGATCGATGAGGTCGAGACGATGGCCCCGCCCTTCTCCTTCATCGCGCGGATGGCATGCTTGATGCCCAGAAAGACGCCGTCGATGTTGATGGCCATGTGGGCCTGCCAGTCCTCCAGTGTGGTGTCTTCCAGCGGAACCGTCTTGGGCCGAACGCCGGCGTTGTTGAACAGGATGGAAACGTCGCCCAGTTCGGATGTGGCCTTCTGGAACGCCTGCACCCAGTCGTCCTCGTTCGATGTGTCGTGGCGCAGAAATACGCCGCCGCAGTCGGTCGCGACCTGGCGTCCGAGTTCTCCCTGAATGTCGGTGACCAGCACCTTCGCGCCCTCTTCGGCCAGCAGCCTTGCGGTGGCCGCACCCAGCCCCGACGCGCCGCCGGTCACGATGGCTACCTTGCCCTCAACTCGTCCCATGCCGTCCTCCCCAGATCGGTTCCGTGCAAAGATACGGGCGGGTCAGGCCGTTGGACAAGCGCCGAACCGGACATAGGCTGCATGTGCGCGCGCTTGATGGGAGACCGGACGAATGAAATTCTCGATCATGTACAGCTTCGTCGTTCCGCCCGGATCGCCCATGAGCCATCTGGATACGTTCGACGAGATGGATCGGCTGCTGCCGCTGGCCGAGGAGCTCGGCTATCACGGTTTCCACACGACCGAGCATCATTTCCAGTTCAACGGCTGGGCACCGAACCCGCTGCTGGTGCTGGCCAAGGCGTCGGGCCTGACCCGCCGGATGCGTCTGGCGACCAACATCATGATCCCGACCCTGATCCATCCTGTGAAGCTGCTGGAGGATCTGGTGATGGTAGACAATCTCTCGGCGGGACGGCTGACCATGGGCACGTCGCCCGGCTATGTCTCGGAGGAGTTCGAGGCGTTCGGCGTCGCTTTCGAGGATCGCTTCCGGCTGCACGAGGAGATCATCGACTTCATCCAGCACGCCTGGGCCAACCCGTCCGACATCGGCTGGGACGGGAAGCTTTTCCAGGTGCCTCATACCGAACTGATGCCGCACCCGGTGCAGAAGACGCTGCCAATCTGGTACGGCGTGTCGGGACCGAAGCTGCTGGAACGCGCCGCACGTCGTCGGGTCCCCGTCTCGGCCTCGCCGCGTCATGCAAGCTGGGAACTGGAACAGCATTTCGCGCGCTTCGAGAAGGTGGCCACCGAAGTCGGCTACGTGCCCGAGGAGCGCCCGGTGATCCGCGAGACCTTCGTCGCCGACACCCAGGCCGAGGCCGAGCGGCTCGCCGGTCCGGCGGTCGAGCACATGTTCGGCCTTTACGCGCGGAAGTCGGGCGAGGGCGCGCGGGGGCTGCGCAACGACAATGGCGACACGGTCACCGAAGCCTCTGCGGTGAAGTTCCAGAACTTCCAGTCGCGCTACATGATCGGCGATCCGGCGCGCATGAAATCGGACGTGGAGGAACTGATCGAGAAGCTGAAGCCAACCGAGATCGTGCTCAGGATGCAGTTGCCAGGCATTCCGACCGACGCGCTGGAACGCTCGATCCGCTTGTTTGCCGAGAAAGTCATGCCACACTTCAACTAACGGTCTGAAGCTCCGTCCTGTCACCCGGCGAAACGATGTCATGCCGGGTTTATCCCGGCATCCGGTCAAACGATCATGACGCGCAGCAACGCTGCACCGGACCCCGGCACAAGACCGGGGTGACACATCAGAACAAGGAACCACGCCATGACCGACGCCATCATCCTGCACCATTACGACGGGTCGCCCTTCGCCGAGAAGGTCCGGCTGATGATGGGCCTGAAGGGTCTCCACTGGCATGGCGTCGATATCCCCAACATCATGCCGAAGCCGGACCTGATGCCGCTGACGGGGGGCTATCGCAAGACGCCGGTGACGCAGATCGGTGCCGATATCTGGTGCGACACAAAGCTGATCGCCGCGGAACTGGAACGCCGCCACCCGGAACCGACGCTGATGAAGGGCGGGCCGGGCATGGCCTACATGATGTCCGCGTTCACCGAGGGGCAGATGTTCTGGACCATCGCCGGGTTGGTCATGGGAACCATCGCCGACCACATGCCGGACGCCTTTCACCAGGATCGCGCGCGCATGCGCGGCGCGCCGTCGGCCAACGTCGACAAGCTGAAGGCGGCGGCACCGCTGCACCGGGAACAGTTGAAGCCGCAGCTTGACTGGCTCGTCGATCTTTTCGCCGACGGGCGCAACTGGGTCGCCGGCGACGGGCCGGGCCTGGCCGACCTGACCGCCTATCACCCGCTCTGGTTCATGAGCCGCGGTGGTCGTGCCGTGCGGACCATGCTGGAACCCTATCCGGTCCTGACCGAATTCATGGCGCGCGTGGCCGGGATCGGACACGGCACGTTCACCGAAATGCCGTCCGCCCAGGCACTCGATGTCGCCCGGACCGCCAGCCCGGATGCGGGCCGGGGCATCGCCGAAAACGCCGAGGGCTGGTCCGAAGGCGATACGGTCGCCGTCACCCCGACCGACTATGCCCGCGACCCGGTCACCGGCACCCTGGTCACATACAATGGCGGCGAGATCGCGGTGCGCCGGACCGACGACCGGGTGGGCGATGTGGTCGTCCATTTCCCCCGCGTCGGCTTCGCGATCCGACGCGTATCATGAGGGCACCAGCGGTTCACTCCGACGCAAAGCGTCCGCCTTTCATGATCAGTTCCTCCATGAAACCGCATTCGTCCGGGTGAGGCAGTTCGCGCATGTTGCTGCGCCAGCGATGCACGCGGAATTCAGCAAGGGATGTGGTCTCGATAGCGCCATCACGAACACGGTCGTCATAAATCTTCTGCGCTGCAGCGGCGGAGAAAACATGAAACCAACGCTCGGGATCCACATGTTCCCGAACCTCGCTCAAAGGCCAGCGACGCTTCCAGTATTTGCGTAGGGCGACAAGGATCCTGCCGTTCTTTATCGCGATCGAGCGAGACTGGCCGCTGGAGAAATCCGGATACTCATTCAACTCCTCGATTGCGTATCGCCAGAATTCGCGCGTCGGGGTTCCTTCGACTCTCCGATAGAAGTCGAAATCATCGGCTGTCTCAGGGTTCTCGTATTCCTGACAAGCAGGAATGAAAGGCAGGACTGCCCACTCCCGGTACGCTTCTCCGCCGTACTGCCAGATACCATAGGCTGCAGCCCCGCCCAGGATCAGCAATGCCGCCAGAAATCCACCAGCAAACACCGCTACCCACCGCATGATCGAATGTCCTTCACTGGTGAATCGTTGATCACACCGTCCGATGCGCTACTCCGACGCAAAGCGCCCGCCTTGCATGATCAGTTCCTCCATGAAACCGCATTCGTCCGGTTCCATCGGCATCATCATGTTCCACCTTTCCCGAAAGATCATGAACTGGGAACGTGTTCGGGAGTTGATGATGTTTTCTTCTACCCGATGACGGTATATCTCTTCAGAAACCGACTTCGAAATATTGTAGAACCACTCTTCCCGATCGTCCTCGAACTTCTTCATGCCAGATAGATAGTTATACCTCTCCGCAAGGGTTGTACTGATACTGTCGGGCGTCAGTCTCACGTTCTCACGATCAGCAATGGACATACTTGGCCAAGGTGACAGCTTCTTGTGCGCCAGATCCCAGAATTCACTTGTCAACTTACCGTTGATGAACAGGAGATCTGATTGGAACGTGTCAGCGTGAGGCTTGTATCTCTTGCAAGCGGCGGTGAACCCGACAATTGGCCAGCTATATGCACCATACAGGCTGATGCTGAGCACCGAGACAGAAATGGCGACCAATAGTGCACCAAACATGGCCCTTCGTAGCCATCTTGCGCGTCGCATTACATCAACCCCGCTTCAGGTCCAAGTGGCGTCCAGAAAATGATTGAGGTTTCTCGGGCCGTGAACCAGCCCCTCCTCTTCTGCTTTCCTGGCAGATTCCCGAAGCGCCTTCATCGCAGCCCGACCAACTTGATCCGAAGCTACCTTACCAACTGACCCGGCGATTTCCTTGACCGATTCCATCGTGGCATCCATCCAGTGAACGTCCTTCTGTTTCAGAGCCGACGTTGATTGCTGCCCTGACAACGCTCGGGCAGCAGGGGAAAGCGGCGCCGTCACCCGCCCGAGCAGGGATGCTGTCTCACCCTTCTGATGCGCTACGCCGTCGACCTTGCGGTTGTAATCGCGCTGAACGCCGCGCAGGCCGTAGTCGAGCTTCTGATCGAAGCTGTCCTTGGGCTGCAGCGCCTCGCTCTGGTCAAGATAGCCGAGCCGGCCCAGCGCGCCGCGCACCCGCCGGACATCTTCTGGACGGTTGCTCTGGCCCGTGCCGACACTGCCCGTCAGATTGAATGGCGGGGTCTTGAAGCCCTGATCGCGCTCTTTCTTTTCGGCATTGATGATGCGGTGCGTGGCCTTCTTCGGACGCATCTCACCGTCCGGCCAGATCCTGTTCCGGACCTGCACCTTCTTGATGGCGTCATTCAGTTCGGGATCGCGCCACGGCGTGATCCGGCCACCGACCGGCTTGTAATCCCCTGATTCCGCAAGCAGTGATTTCGTCTGCACAATATCGTTCTCGTCATCCTGATCGCCGGCAACAACGCCGCGGTTCAGTTCCAGATAGTCGGCTGCCATTTTTGGACTACCTTGCTGGCGTGATCAGCAAGGAATGGCGCTCGGGAATTTAAGCGTATCCGGAAATGTGATCAAAATATGAACAAATTCTGTTTTCTGGCGGGCAGTCAGCCAGCCTAGCAGTGACCGCAGGGTGTGTCGTGCGGACGACCGGGTGGCGATGTAGTGGTCCATTTCCGCCGTGTCGGTTTCGCCATTCGCAAGCGCTCACTGGGCGATGTGGTCCTTATGGCTTCGGGCAAAGCGATTGAAAGGATGCCCGGACATCCAAAAAAGGCGGGCCTTCAATCGCTTTTTTCGGGGTTGGCCCGGCACGCCGAATTCGCTTTGATGGTTAACGAACCATGGGCGGAGGGGTTAGCGTTGGATTCAACCAGTGAGAGTGCCACGGGCGGCAAGCCGGGCAACCGGACGGCGGCGGATCAGGCCGCAGACAGTCCCGAAGCCGGGCTGGCGGCATATGACATGTTCGCGCAGACGACGGCGGCGACCGGTGTCGATCGCGTGACCGACGGCACGGTGATGGAAGTCGGCGGTCCGCCGCGTCACCCCCGAAGCCTGGGCTTGCGGCGACAACCTCTGGCTCATCGACGCCGTCGTCCCCTTCGGCGGCCGCGAAGAAGTGCTGGCCACCCTGAAAAAAGACGTCTTCGGCGACCGAACTGTGAAGAGCCTGCAGCCTGCGCCCGGCAGTGGACTGGGAGTGTGGAGTGGTGACCACTATTGCAACCTTATCAATAATTATATTGATACTTTTATTGACTGGATGTGTAAATTATCTTCAGCTCACGGAAAGATATATTCATACGGGAATTAAAGAAATTGATTTCTCAGTAGCAGAAGTCAGTTATAATGTATTAATACCATCAAGACTATGAAAAATATTGTAAAAAACACGTTCAAAATAAATTACGTGTAAAAAAATATGCAAATTTACCATCAAAACACTCTGGAAAAAATTTATATGCTGAATGCGCTTTTTCGAGAGAAAAAATTAACAACTTGAATGAATACTTGACTAAAAATATAGAAAATAATATCGAAATTTCGTGTAAATTTGATGGAAAAACTGAAATATGCGATGTTAAAACCGTTTTTTTTTCGCGAATAAAATATAAAAAAATTGACATTTTTAGATGTATTGGAATTAATAATGAGATAATTCGAACTATCTCCAATCGTATTTCGGTAAACTATTCAATTTTTGAGCACTCAGATAAAAATTCATGCAAAAGATGGTTGTAAGATATTGAAATGAAAAATCCAAGTATAGTTTCTCCATCATAAAATATAGGAAAAGATAGAGGAAAATAACGCTCGAACTATGGTCTAAATCATTGGTTAATGTTAACTAAATGGGTTTTAATGTTGCTAGTGACGCTCATTTATTTGGGTGGCGCGCGACTCTAACGGAAACATTAGAGCGTCCCCATATTTGATTGAATCGATTTAGGATTCCCAAATCAGTCTGGTTCTGATTCAACATGCTGGCTGGA
>NZ_JBLXDV010000015.1:0-104393 GCF_048263705.1 Minwuia sp.
ACAGCATCACGCCAAAGGAGTGCGCCAACTACATCACCAATGCAGGATACGCTTCAATCTAATATTGGAACGCTCTAAAGCGCCGGTGTTCTGGGCCGCACAAGGGTCAGCAGGATCGACGCGACGATCAGGGCGAGGGCCAGCGCCTTCTGCCAGGTCAGCACATCACCGAGCAGCAGCACCGCCGACAATACGCCGACCACCGGGGTCAGCAGCGTGGAGATGGCCGCCACCGTGGCCGGCAGACGACCCAGCAGCAGCATCCACATCATGTAGGCGAGGATCATCGGCCCGAGCACGTGGAACGCCATCGTGGCCATGACCGGCAGCGTGGGCACCGGCAACTGCCACGGCGATTCGAGCGCCAGCGCCAGCGGCCAGCTCAGAACCGTCGCGATCCCGAAGAACCAGGCGGCCATACCGATGGGCGAGATGGCCCAGACACGGGACTTCTGAATGACATTGCCGATGGCCCAGCAGGTCGCCGCCGCCAGCGTCACCAGCGGGCCCAGCGGCGACGCGATCAGGCTGCCGAAGTCCTCGCTTGCCAGCACGGTCAGCCCCGCCAGCGCGATCAGCACGGCCAGCACGATCCGGCGATCCAGCTTCTCGCCCAGAAAGACGGCGGACAGCACGGCAGTGATCGCGGGCATGGTGAAGGCGATGATCGCGGTCGTCGAGGTTTCGGACAGCACCTGCCCGAACGTCACCAGGATGTTGAACCCGAAGATCACGAACATGCCGACGAGGAACAGCTTCAGCCGCTCGTCCGGGGCGGGCCACATGCGATGCCCCAGGACGCGGCCGATCAGCAGCAACAGCATCCCGGCACAGGGGAAGGCGACGGCCCGCATGGTGATCGGCGGCAGCTCCGTCAGCATGAACTTCACCGCGGGCCAGTTCAGGCCCCAGAGAAGACCCACCACCACGACCATGGCCAGCGAGGCGAGATAGCCGCCGGATTTCACCTCGCCTGTCCCGTGGGCGACGTCGGCGTCAAACGGCGTCCTTGGCGGCCCGCACCATCTTGTAGAGCTGCCGGTCGGTTGATTCGACGTCTTCCTGGAACTTCAGCAGCACATTGATCGTGCGGCGCACGACGTCGACATCCAGTTCGCTGACGTTCAGCAGCAGCAGCGTGCGTGCCCAGTCGATGGTCTCGCTGATGGCGGGCAGCTTCTTCAGCTCTTCCTCACGCAGGCCGTGCACGAAGCTGACAAGCTGCTTGCGCAGGCTTTCGGAGGCTTCCGGCACGCGCGAGGCGACGATGCGGCGCTCCATCTTCTCGTCGGGGAACGGAATGTAGAGATGCAGGCAGCGGCGCTTCAGGGCGTCGCCCATCTCGCGCGTGTTGTTCGACGTCAGGAACACGATCGGCGGCACCTTGGCCGACACCACACCGATCTCCGGCACGCTGATCTGGTAGGCCGACAGGATCTCCAGCAGGTAGGCCTCGAACTCGTAGTCCGACTTGTCGATCTCGTCGATCAGCAGCACCGCGCCGTTTTCGGCCTGCAGCGCCTTCAGCAGCGGCCGCGGTTCAAGAAACTCGTGGCTGAAGAAGATATCCGAGAAGCTGTGCAGCTTGGCCATGGCCTGCGGCAGGGACTGCGCGTCCTCCATCACATCGCCCAGCTTTTCCTTCAGCACCTGGGTGTAGAGCAACTGCTTGCCGTACTTCCATTCGTACAGCGCTTTCGCCTCGTCCAGGCCTTCGTAGCACTGCAGCCGGATCAGCGGGATATCCAGCATCTCGGCCGTTGCCAGCGCCAGTTCGGTCTTGCCCACGCCCGGGGGGCCTTCAACAAGGATCGGCTTGCGGAGTTGCTGTGCCAGATAGACAGCCGTCGCGATCCGGTCGTTTGAGATATAGCCAAGATCGGCGAATGCCGCGTCGATCTTTGCCGGATCATCCAGCTTTGACTGCCATTCTGCGCTCACGAAATGCCTCCCTCTGTACTGTGCGGTATGTCTTATCCCGCGCGGCTCCGCCAAGGAAGAGTCCATGACGCATGGCAGCATCTTTCGGTGCTGAAGGTCGAGAAGTGCTTAGCCGATCAGCCCCGCGCCCCGTTTAACGTGCTTGGCCTGATCGACACCGGCGGCGACACCGCCCAGTTTGGACATGTCCCGACAGAGGAGATCGAGGAAGGGATCGCGTCCGTTGACCGGTTCGAGCAGTGCCATCACACGGTCCTGGAAACGCCGCCCCAGCGAACGCAGGGCCAGCAGACGGCCTTCATGTTCCGTCGAGACGGGATCGCCCCCGCTGTCATCCATCAGTTGCCGGGCGGCCGCATGATAGAGGTCCCGGTCCGCGGCCAGCGCGCCCAGCTCACCGGCCTGCTCCGAGGACAACAACGCGCCGAGCCGCCGAAGCTGGACCCTCGCGATTCCGGCCTTGACCGCCAGCCCGATGGTGTCCTCGACCCGGCGGAACCGTTTCAGGACCGTCTCGACGGCATCGCCTGCACCCGCCAGATAGGCGTCGTCGGCCAGATCGACATTCTCCAGCTTCAGGCCGCAATGCCCGGCAGGCCGCACGTAGTCGATGGCAATCCCTTCGGTCCGGCTCAATCCCGGCGCATCTTCAGGCACCAGGAACGCCCCGAAGGTCTTGCGACCATCGACAACGTCCGTGATCGCGACCACCACGAAGACATCGGCCAGCGGACCGTTGGTCAGCCAGGCCTTCTCGCCGTTCAGCCGCCAGCCGGTCGCGGTCTTCTCGGCACGGGTCGTCAGGCGCTTCGGATGCGCGCCCGCGCCCGGTTCCGAGATCGCGATGCAGGCCGACGAGTCACCGCGCGCAAACCGGCCCATCCAGCGCGCCGCCTGTTCCGCATCCGCGTGCTGCCCGACGATCCGGGTCGCGACCATGTGGTGGGTCATCCAGGGCGTGCAGAAGCCGACGACCTCCGCCGCCTCGGCAAAGGCGGCGGCGGTATCGAACAGCTCCAGCGGCGACGCGTCGATCCCGCCGTATGTACCCATCGCAAAGCCGAGCCAGCCGTTCGACCCCATCTCGGCCCAGAGATCTGCCGGGAACTCGGTGGAGCGGATCAACTCGTCGGCTCGTGGCGCAACCTTCTGACGGGCGAAACCCACCAGATCCTGCATCGCGGTCAAATCACTTGCCCTTCCAGTCAGGCTTGCGCTTCTCGGCGAACGCCTTGGGACCTTCGATGAAGTCCTCGGAATGGCGCAGCACCTCGACCGAGGGGTAATCGGCGGTCATGGCGTCTTCGAGGTTCGGATAATTGAAGTTCTCCCGCACGACCTCCAGCGAGGTGCGCAGGGAAACCGGCGAACACTCCAGCATCAGGTCGGCCCATTTGCGAGCGGCCGACAGGGCCTCGCCCTGCGGCACGACTTCATTGACGAAGCCCAGTTCCTTGCCTTCGGCGGCCAGCACGTGCCGCCCCGTCAGAATCATGCCCATCGCGTTCTTCAGCCCGATCTGGCGCGGCAGGCGCTGCAGCCCACCGGCCAGCGCCGCCAGTCCCACGCGCGGTTCCGGCAGGGCGAAGCGGGCGTTCTCGGATGCGACGATCAGGTCGCAGGCCAGCGCGATCTCGAAACCGCCGCCCATGGCCACACCGTTGACGGCAGCGATCACCGGCTTGGTCCGGTTATGACGCCCGGTCAACCCGCCAAATCCCATGGGCGGATACCATTTCGGATTGCCTTCGGCCTGATAGACCAGATCGTTGCCCGCCGAAAACGCGCGATCCCCGGCCCCGGTCAGGATCGCGATCCAGAGGTCTGGATTGGCCTCGAACATGTCGAAGATCGCGCCCAGTTCCGCATTGGCCTGCGGGTGCAGGGCGTTCATGCGTTCCGGCCGGTTGATGGTCACGGTCAGGATGTGACCGTCCTGTTCGGTGATGGCGAATTCGCCCATGATGTCCTCCCCAAGATAACTGCGGGGATGTTCGCGCAATGGGCGGTGCGAAGGCAAGCGCGGTTGCTGCGGGTCAGTGCCGCGTCTGCTCCTGCAGATGCTCGATCATCTCTTCCGGGTCGGCTTCCTCGGTACCGGGCAGCGTGTAGTCGCCGCCGAGCCATTTGCCCAGATCGATGTTTGCGCACCGGGTCGAACAAAACGGCCGCGACGCCTTGACGACGGGCTTGCCGCAGATCGGACAGTCCTGATCGGTTTTCCTTGCCATGCCTATTTTTCCCGCGAGATCGAGAAGGCGTCAATGGCGCTCTCGACGAACGCGATCCTCAGCGGACGGCCAAGCCGATCGTTCAGACGGTCCTGCAGATCATCGGGGGCGTCGGCTTTCAAGGCATCGGACAGGCTGACCACCACCGGTAGCGGGCCGATCTGCGCGAGTTCGGCTTCGACCCGGCGCAGAACCTGCGCCAGAACGGTCCGGGGCTTCAGCGTCACGGCACCGATCCGGGTCTCCGCCAGATCTTCATGCAGCGAAAGTCCGCTGCGGCGGCGGACCAGCGTGCATATGCCGAAGCGGTCGATCGATCCGATATCGACCTGTTCCGGATCACGCTGGACGGCCTGCCTCAACGCCGTCTCGACACGCTTGCGTTCGGGGGCACGGCTCATGCTGATGAAGTCGATGGCCACCGGCCCGCCGATCCGGCGCAGCCGCAACTGCCGCGCGATTTCCGGCACTGCCGTCAGGTTCACATCGACGCCCTGCCCCTGTCCGTCGATGTCGATCACGGTCATCGCGCGCGTCGGTTCGATGGACAGACCGGCCTTGTCCGACAGGCCGATCTCGACGGCCAGCGCCCCCTCGATCTCGTCATCCAGATCAATCGAACGCTGCAGTCCTGTCAGCGTGATCCGGTCCGCCAGATCCGGCGCCATCTGTCGGGCCAGTAGTTTCAGCTCTGACTGCGTGGCGCGATCGGGCACCATGATGCTGTCGGGGTCCGGGCCCGCCAGATGGGTCACGGCGCGATGCAGCAGGTCCGGCGCAGGCCGGAGCAGCGCCGGTTTCGGCACCGAAACCGAGGCGACGGCGTTCCATTCATCCAGCAGGCGACGGACTTCCTGCAGGACCGTTTCGGGATCGACCCGGTGGGCGGGCGGGCGCACCGTGATCCGTGCCGTGTCCGCCAGTTCCGCCACTGCGGCAGCCAGTGCCTCGTCCACCGGTCGCTTGCCCGGCTCGAAGCCCGTTCGCATCGGATGCAGCACGACATAGCGCCCGCCCAGCACGATATCCACGCTGCAGCGCGCCTGCTTTCCCTCCGTCGCGGGTCGTCCGACCTGAACCAGCAGGTTCTGGCCCCGCTTGACGAGCCTGTTGATCGGCAGTTTCTTCGGCGCATCCGCATCGGCCAGCACCCTGGCATCAGCGGCACGCAGAAACAGCGAAAGCCCGTCGCCGGCATCGACTGTCGCCGCCTGCAGTTCGCTGGACACGTGCGTCACTCGCGCGGCACGGATTTCACCCTGTACGGCGACAGCCTGGCCGTCCCGTTCGATGTGCACCTCGACAATCCGTTCGTCCTCGATCACCGCGACCCGTGTTTCCAGCACACCCCTGTCGATGAAAAGGCTGCGGTTCACGGGCGGGCCCAGACCGGAAAACCATTGCCGCCCAGCAGCGCGGCGACATCGTGCAGCGGCAGGCCGACGACATTGGAATAGGAACCGCTGATGTCCTTCACGAAAGCGTCGGCCATGCCCTGAATGGCATAGCCGCCCGCCTTGCCCGCCCACTCGCCGGAGGCCAGGTAGGCAGCCGTTTCCTCGACCGACAGCCGCTTGAACGTGACGATGGTGGTGATCCTTCGACTGAGAATGGACTTGCCGGGAACCGCCAGCGCGATGCCGGTCGACACACGATGCCGGCGGCCGGACAGAAGATCGAGGCACTGGCGCGCCTCGGTTTCGGTCCCGGTCTTGGGGAGGATGCGTCGGCCACAACCGACCACCGTATCGGCGGCCAGCACGAAGGCATCCCGATGATCCGGCGCGATGGCCGCAGCCTTCTCCGCAGCCAGTCTCAGGGCCAGTTGATGGGGCTGTTCGCCGTCCAGCGGACTCTCGTCAATATCGGCGGGTATGATCGCATCCGCGACGATGCCGATCTGCGCGAGCAGATCACGGCGGGGCGGCGATGCGGACGCTAGGATGAGGCGCGGCACCGCGGCCTCCGATCCCGGCGGCTACTTGAAACGATAGGTGATGCGGCCCTTGGTCAGGTCGTAGGGTGTCATTTCCACCATGACCTTGTCGCCGGCCAGAACGCGGATGCGATTCTTGCGCATCTTGCCCGACGTATGCGCCAGGACCTCGTGTTCGTTTTCCAGCTCGACCCGGAACATCGCGTTGGGCAGCAATTCAACCACGCGGCCTTCGAATTCGAGCAATTCCTCTTTCGCCATAGGGTACCGTTTTCCAATTCATCAGGATTGGTGCGCAACATGATGAATAGCGCACGCTTAATCAAGCCTTCAGGCGCGCAACAGACCCTTGCAAGGTAAAACAGGCTCGGCTATACGCTCGGCCTGACCGGCAGAAATCCATGCCAACGGTCGTGTGCCCAGGTAGCTCAGCTGGTAGAGCAGTGGACTGAAAATCCGCGTGTCGGTGGTTCGAGTCCGCCCCTGGGCACCATTCTTTTCAAATGGTTATGCTTCGAAGTCGCCGGCAGCAAAACTTCATAGGTAACACGACAGGTAACATTCGCCAGAGAATTACGGAATATGGTTCGATCTAGTTGGTTTCTAATCCCCCCTGGGAACGTGCGAACGACATTGGCTTGCCGCCGTCCGTGCGGTGGTTGGGTGGAATCTGATCAATCAGATTTGGACCTGCTGTTCTAATGGCTGCCCGCCAATTGCGGCGGATCCCATAACAGCCGTTCGGGTTGGAGTGCTTGGCGAGACCCACAGATGGAAGACACTGATCTGTTGGAGCGTCCACCGACGATGATCTCAAACACAGCAGCACCTTCCAGGACCAAAGCGCGATCAATCAGGTTGGCATTCGCAAGACAGAGTATTGAGAAGTGCCAAACAGCGGTCAGGTTCGGAACGACTGTGCCCGAACTTCCAGACACATTCTCTAGCAACAAAGAAGAAGCGACCTGGCATTCTTGGGATCATCCTGAGCAACAAGCTGGTGCTTCGAACATGCTCGCGCCCAAGAGCGATTGACCTGAGACCCGATTTCTACTCCGATCTTAGATCGCTCCGGCATCCGCTATCGGTCCCGCCGACCAGATGATGCATCTGCGCGCAGGCACCTTCGGGAACTATCAGGAGATCGCCGCCGCTTTGGCTATGGGCGGCCGAGGCTGCTTATTGAACGTTATGGCATGATGATGAATCAGAGAAGCTTCGCCGCCTGTATCGTGAGGAGAAGCAGCAGGTGCCTCTGGCGTTGTGGCCGCTAGCGGGCCTTTGGAACGCGAGCGCCGCTGTCCGCGCCCAGCAGACCGGATCAGCGGTGGAGTCTGGACTTCGTGTGGGATTCGATCTCCGATGGTAGACGCTTCCGCATTCTCACGATCGTCGATGACCGCACGGGTGAATGCAAAGAATTGATGGCCGACAGCTCGCTCTCCGGGGTCCGTGTCGCCCGGGAGCTGGATCAGCTCATCTGGAGCCGCTCACGGCCCACAACGATCGTCAGTGACAACGTCCTATGTCGGGAAAATCTGTCTGCTTGGGTCAGCAGGTCATGCGGTGTCCGGCTACCCGGACACCTTGAAAGGTTTGCCCAGACGGGTTCTGCCGTCAAGAAATGATCTCTTCCATAGCAAACACAGGGTACGCGCTGCGGCGGCCCTCACCGTCCTTAATACGAGATCCCAAATCCCAAGCAGAAGGCCCGAACATTATCTACGAGGTCAGGAAACTGCCTCCACGGCTCATGTCAGAGAGAGGTCCTTCCGCCTGGGCTCACCCCCTCGAAGAAGGGGCGATAGGGTTCGCCGTGCTTGACCACGGCATGTACGGTGCATGCCATCTTGGCCGCGATCGCGGTGTAAGCCTTCCGGCGCAGATGAGCATTGTGTCGATCCTTCGAGATGTAGCGTTCGAACTTGTCCCGGAAGCTGTTCGTGCGCTTGAGAACTGCGGTCTGGCCAGCCATCCAGAGCGTGCGCCGGAGCCGGGCATTGCCGTACTTCGATATCCGGCTCTGACCGCGGAACATGCCGGACTGGACGGTGGCCAGATCCATGCCGCAGAACTTCAGGAACTGCCGGTGGTGGCGAAAGCGGCGCAGGTCACCAGCCTCTGCGAGTATCGTCATGGCGTTGATTGGACCTATGCCCGGGATGGTCGTGAGCAATTGGTAGTCGGGCAGATCCGACAGAAGCTCAATGGCCCGGGCCTCGATCTCGTTGCGCTGGCGGATCAGGCTGCGCCCCTCTGCGAGAACGAGGCGGAACATGCCAACAGCGTGGGAATCCGGGTGGACCGGCAGCCCCACTGACCCTACCGCAGTAGCGTAAATATCTGAAAGCAGGCGCTGTTTGGATACCTTGCGGCCAACGACTTGCCAAGCATCAGCAATGAAGGCATCGGGGTCCATTGCCGTGATCATATGTGGCGTCGGATACTTCTCCAGGAAGGCCAGGAACCAGTCCGTCCGTGAACTCCGGTGGAATCGCTCCGCCTCGGGAAAATACAGCGGAAGGTAATGCGTCAGGATGCGGCGCCAGAGTTCGGTCTTTGAGCGCGAGACGATCTCGTGGGTCTTCGACAGTTCCTGGATGTCAGCGGTGCCAGTGAACATCGGGTCGTGAAAGAATTGCACAGCACCGATCTCCGGCATGTGCAGGATGACCTGGGCGTCCTTCGGATCGTTCTTGTCCCAGCTGTTGTGCAGGGCCTCACGTGTTCGAGCCAGCGCGACGGAGGAGACAAGCTTCAGCTCAAAGCCTTGCTGGCCGAGGTGGTGCGCGAGGGTCCGGTGATAATTGCCTGTTGCCTCGAACCCGATCCGCACCGGCAAATCGTAACGGGCCAAGGCTGCAGACAGGCGCTGGAAGTCCTCCAGCGTGTTCGTGATCGGCATGCGGCGACGGCGCGACTTTTGCGGGATGCCGATCAGCACCTCATGGCGGTGCTTGGAAATGTCGATGGCGACCAGCAAGGTCGCGGTGGAATGGTTAGCGGTCATAGCCGGTCTCCTCAGCGATGTGGTTTACAAAAATCCACTGTTGAGACTTGAGACTCGGTTATGGCCACACGCTGCACTGTGTGAGAGCTACCCGTGTGGCCATAACCTGTCGGCAGCGCTTCTTCCCGACGTGCTATGGCACCGAGTTCATCTCCAGGGAAATGGATCTTTGGGCCTATGCGAACGGCGTGACACTGGACTTCTCTCGTCCAGGCAAGCCGACGGACAACGGGTTCATCGAAGCGTTCAACAGCAAGTTCCGAACCGAATGCCTGAATGCCCACTGGTTCATGACGCTTGCCGATGCCCGCGAAAAGCTGGAGGATTGGCGTAGAAACTACAACGAGGTCAGACCTCACAGCGCGATCGGATACAACGTCCCGATCGCCGTACATAATCCCGGCGGCGAAACCAGCCCGTCGCCGTGATCAAGCCGGAAAAATCTAACCTCCGGCGGTCCAGACAATGGGCTCAGTGCAAAACCCGCTTGGCTCTAATCCCGGCTGGAAGAAAGCTGGGGGTCACGTCATCACGATTGGACAGTCACATTGGAGGCAATCGACCAAAGCTTTGTGCCGAAGCCTCGCCCCGCATATCCGCCGAATGACGGACAGCGTATCCCCAGTCGGCCCGCTTGCTTTCCACTATTAACCTCAAGCGTGCTTGGATAGAATTCCCGCAACAAGGAGCGTCCCATGGCCACTTCACCTCTTCCGACAAAGTCACGTCCAGATTCCGCGTGAGCCCGCTAAAGACAATGGAAACAAATCATCCTGAATTTGACATTGGCGTCATCGGCGCTGGAACCGCCGTTCAAATGGCTCGGACCGCACTAAATTTCTACAATAAGGTAGCAATTAGCCATCTCGGAGAACCTGAGGCAAGCAATGGTCGATTTACCTTTTTCCCCGATCCTGACATTTTTTTTAAAAATCGCATAGTCAAATGCGTATATATTGCCACGCCTGTTGCATCACACTCTAATTTCATCTCAAAATCTGTACAATACAATCTCCCTTGTTTGGTCGAAAAGCCAATTTTGCTCGACATTGATGAAGCCCAACACATTGCGAATAATGTCAACGATATCGTAGCGGTAGCATTCAAGAAACGATACTCACCGCTTGCTAATGAAATAAAGAAAATGCATCAAAGATCCAGATCGGCTCCTTGCCAAATTCATTACACATACCTAGCTCCCCATCCTGGCAAATCACACTGGAAAATAGATCCAAAAATAAGCGGCGGCGGCGTGCTAATGGATTTGGGCAGCCATGTTCTTGATTTACTTGAGTATTGCATCTCCCCGATTTTCACAGTCACCCTATCCGAGTATCATACCGTCAACGGAACAGATGCTTACGTCGCAGCAAAACTAAATTTTTCCGACGGATCCGTAGGAGAAATAAGGCTTGGTTGGGCAAGCGAAACTAGCCTCCAAAAGATCACCTACCTGCAAGGTACATCGGAAATTGCATGGCAGAAATCTGACCACAGAGACCACGCAACCGCAATCCGGATCGAAGGCCAATCGGTCAAAAGCTTCGCCAGCAATCGAGAGACCGAGTACCTCGGTCTGTTTGACGCCTACCGATCTTGGGTTGACGGCCTGCCTTCAGACATTCCACGTTGGCAAGACGGAATGCGTAACTTAAAGATCATAAAAACAATCGAAGAAATGGGACGGAAAGGGCATCAGAGTGCCGAAGTAGGAAGGCCATGAGAGATTTTACAAATCATATTTGGCCAGGTCCACATCAAACTGGCCAAGAAGAAATAGACAACCTGCTGACTGCGCTATCGAGCCCAGATTGGTCGCACACTGACCTATGTTCAAAATTTGAACGCAACTTCGCGAGCTTCATCGGCACCGAATTTGCCCTCCTAGTACCAAGCGGTACTGCCGCAATATACTTGGCCCTCATCGCGGCCGGAATACAAGAGGGACAAGAAGTTATCATCCCAGGACTCACTTGGCCATCCGTCGTTTATGCGATAGTGAAGGCAGGAGGCGTCCCCCGCACAGTTGACATTTCCGCAGACACGCTATGTATCGACAAGTACACACTAGAAGGGTCACACACTGATCGGACGTTCGCAGTGCTTGCTACCCATCTTTTTGGGTCCCAGTGTGATATGCACCAAATTCATCAGTATGCTCGACAAACTGGCATAGTAGTAATTGAGGACTCAGCTCAATCAATTGGTTCGATACAAAGTGGAAAGAGTTGCGGAACCTGGGGATCTGTCGGGATTTATAGCTTCAATGATCGGAAAGTACTCGCCTGTGGCGAAGGCGGATGCATCGTTACTAACTCCCAAGATACTTATCAGCAGTTAAAATACTTGCAACTAATACAACCGAATCGAGCTACAGCGCCGCTGTCACTACCGGGAACGTACAAAATTAGCGAATTCCAAGCGGCCGTTGCACTGGGGCAGCTGAGCAAACTGAAAGACCGATTGCATTTGATGTCAGAACGCGCAAGCGTATTGGCGAACTGCATTTCTGAATTTACAGGTGGTGTAGCAATCCCTCAGACACAACCGTCGTGTGTTGACGTTCAGTCGTACTATAATTTCGCATTTTTGGTCAAAGGTCATCCTGAGATTCAAGAATTTAGGCTGAAGTTGAGTAAAAACCTCAATTTCAAGGCGGCCGCACCATACAATCCATTAAGCGACGTTGCCGATTTTCAACCTTTGCAAAAGCATCATCGGTCGACTGTTTACCAAAACTTGCAGATCGAGCATCCAAATTGTCAAAACGCATTCGAAAATGAATGCGTCAGATTCGCTCATAATATCCTTCTGAGCGATGAGGGAACAATAAGGGACGTAGCCGAAACGATTGCAATCACACTAACCGAAACCATGAGATAATGTTATGGAAGACCGACGAATAGTTATATTCTTTTCCATGATAATAACGGCTGCACTTGTTGCGGTTTCGAGCTTTTTGCTCATTTCCAAGGCTGATGGTACAGCCGAGTTTTCAATATTTGGGCAAAATTTCAGCTCCTCGAACATCGGATTGGCGGTATTATTTGTCGCTGTGATGTCTTTTTTAATAATATTGAAACAGCTTTTTGGCAACAATCATAATCCCAAGTCGAGTTCAAAAGCCTATGCAACCGCAGGAGGGGAGGAATTTCTAGATTGGAACGATGTTTTTAGTGGGATTCGAGACTTGGTTCTGCAACTAACGGCCTCTAGTGGATTTCGACCTGATCTTGTTATCGGAATCTGTGGTGGTGGGTTGGTAATCGCGGATATTGTCAGCAAAAGACTCGGGCATGTTCCCTGCCTTTCGATTTGGCCGAACCGACATACCTCAAATCACCATTCGGCCTTTTCTGGACAGGCCCTAGCGATAAATAGGATTCAGTTCGATCAAATTATCGCCGAGAACGCAATAAATCGAATATTAGTAGTAGATGATGTTGTTTATAGCGGCTCTACTCTCAAAGACGCGCTTGAGTTTCTGAATGAATCAAGCGCAAGCATTCGCCAGGGCACTGTAGAAATTAGGAGCGCGACTCTGTTCTCCTTAACAACAGCTGAATATCGGCCAGACTTTTCGGTATATAGTCATTCAAGTCACAGAAGAATGATGCCAGTGTCCGATAGGCTGAGACAATAAATTCATTAGGTTAAGTGATTACGGAAGAATGTTTCCATGATGCTTGCTTGTGATGTCGAGGCATTCACTGTGTAGGAGACGATTACTAGCCAATATATCAGACCGTCCTGCCTCTAATAACTGACCGGACCAATCCGATATCCTTCCTTTAGCTTCTTCCACTATGAGCAACCCAGCTGCATAGTCCCACAGTCTGTCTCCCGAAGAAATGAAAGCGTCAGCCCGACCGTCTGCTACATAGCAAAGCGCCAACGCGGTCGATCCAATTTTTCGGGTAGTTGTTCGAGTACATAGATCAAAATTTACACGTGAGAATGTGATTTTGTCTTGCATACTCTTACCATGGCACTGAAATACAACAGATTCTCCGAGCAAAGTATTGCCTGATACCGATATTCGCTTGCCATTCAACCAACTACCAAAGCCTCTTCGTGCAAAATACACATCTTTTGTTGCTAGATTGGCGACACATCCAATCATTGCATCCTTTTTGTGCAGCAAGGCGATTGACACAGCTGAAAAAGGAATGCCTCTCAGCATATTTCGCGTACCATCAATCGGATCTATGACCCACGTTAACGCAGATCCTTTGCTAATTTCACCGCACTCTTCGCCAACTATGTTGTATGGAGATCGCTGAATTAGTATTTTCTGGATCAGCTTTTCGACCTTCTCGTCGATATTTTGATCCAAAGGCAAATTATTATCTATGAATTTCTGTGCGGATTCGACAGCATATTTCAATATCTGCACATCTTTCTCGGCCGTCATCTCTTAGATCTTACCATGTAGGTCAAAGAATTACCAGTCGAGCGGCATTGTGTCTTTGGCTGTCGCTCGTTGTATCTGCCGGTTGATGGAGTTTCGGCTTGAAGTGACCAACGAGGAAACGGAGAGCACGATTTTTTCGATAGTCTCGCACATCGGCGCGCCAGATAGGTTGTAGCGGGGCTGGCGTACGGCTGTGGTTGTGGTCTTGCCCCCTGAAAGTGGTCTGAACTGAGTGCGAAATTTTGGGTACATTTCTGGCAACAGAGGAGTGTACCGATGCCGAAGAAACGATTCAGCGATGAGCAGATTGCCTTTGCCTTGAGGCAGGCTGAAGCGGGAACGACGGTCGGCGAGATCTGTCGAAAGATGGGGATTGCGGAGGCGACGTTCTATCGCTGGAGGAAGGTCTATGCCGGGATGGGCGTGTCGGAGATCCGGCGCCTGAAGCAGCTCGAAGACGAGAATAGCAAACTGAAGCGACTGGTTGCTGATCTGACATTGGACAAGACCATGCTTCAGGATGCTTTGCGAAAAAAGTGGTGAAGCCTGTCCGACGTCGCGAGGTTGTCCGGCACTATCAGGATGTGTTCGAGGTGTCGGAGCGCCGTGCTTGCAGGGCGATAGGCTTCGGGCGGGCTTCTCACCGATATCAATCCAGGCGCGATCCAGAAGTCGAGCTGCGGATGCGCTTGAAGGAACTGGCGGAGAGCCGGGTGCGATACGGATATCGCCGTCTGCACATCCTTCTGCAGCGGGAGGGCTGGCACGTGAACCATAAACGGTTGTACCGACTATATTGCGAAGAAGGCCTGTCGATGAGGACGCGCAGCCCCAAGCTGCGCCGTGCCTGCCGGTATCGATCCGGTCGATCCGAGGCTGATGGCATGAACGATGTCTGGGCCATGGACTTCATGTCGGATCGCCTGTTCGACGAAAGGCCCTTCCGGATTTTGACGATCGTGGACTGCTTTACGAGAGAAGCTCTCGCGACCACTGCGAGGACAAACTTCCGCGCCTACCAGGTCATTGATGAGTTGGATCGATTAGCGCGGATCAGAGGCAAGCCACGAAGCATTCGAGTCGACAATGGGCCGGAGTTCGCTGGTCGGTTACTTGACCAGTGGGCCTATTTGAACAAGGTCGAGCTGGACTTCTCAAGGCCGGGAAAACCAACGGACAATGCCTACATCGAGGCTTTCAACAGCCGTCTGCGCCAGGAATGTCTGAACGCATCATGGTTCTTATCGATGGACGATGCCCGAGCCCGGATCAACGCTTGGAGAACCGACTACAACGAAACCAGGCCGCATTCTTCGCTAGGGAACTTGACGCCAAGCGAATTTGCGGCCCAACTGAACGAAACTCGAAAGGTCGCATGAAGACCGGACCAGAAACGGGGTGAGCTCCAGTTGGACGGCCGATCTCCTTCTATTACCGGGCCACTTCGTGGGGTAGACGTCGCAATGCAGCATCTTAGAAACCCACAAGAGCATAAGTTCCATGGGGTTCACTCTTGTAGGCTGCTTTTGTTCCCGGCTACCTGTGTACAACGCCATTCCTGTCACAATGTTGACATGCAAAATCACACATCATTCATGGACATACACTTTGCCAACCTCTCAATGTTTTCTCTCAAAGTTCGATTTGTCTCCCGAAGCGGGTCACCAACCAAAAGTCTCCGTTTCGGAGACTTTTGCGTTCCGGAACGGCTCCACTGAGCCGTTGATGGGAACACGTTGAGGAGGTTGGTCAACACCCTTCGGGGACTCGAACTTTGTCCAGATTGCAACCGAGCCACGCTCGGGACGGGTATGCTCAGGAAGGATCGTATATCGGGGATCAAACACCGAAATTCGGTCTTCTCGCACCGACACTCCAGGGTGCTGATGCGCACAGCGATAATAGACGCGACCCTTCTTGAGGGAGCCGCACATTGATCGACCGCAGCGAACGCAGGTGAGTCGCCGGCGATACCGAAAGGCGTGGTGGAACTTTCGACCTGGTCGCCGGCGCTTGAAGATCCGCTGCACCTCGTCAAACAGCTCTCGTGACACTAAGGGCTGATGGACGCCTGGATACGCGACTCCCTTTGACACCACAGTTCCTTCATAGAAGAGGTTCCGGGCACCACGATCCACTTTGTGCATGCTGAGGCCCACGGATCCCTTCGATCGCCTCAACCGTTGCAGCATGCTCTTCTGGATTGTGAACTGAGCAATCAGTCAGAGAGTCCGCAAGTTACTATCATGCCAACTCGATCTGGCCTTCCTCGAAGAGACCGCTCTCAATCAGCTCTTTCTTGGCAGCTTCTGGATTCGGCGTGAAGAGCAGTATCCGCAAGTTTTCTTGAGCGCGCGAGAAACTGACATATGCAAGCTTTCTGCCTCTGTCGCGTTGACCGTCAGTTGGGGCACCAGCTGTTTGGGGCGTCAACAGCTTGGTGAAATTGTAGAGATTCCAACCTGCTTCGATATCATCGTACACAACTAGAACGTCTGCGAACTCTTCACCCTTCGCACCGTGCTGCGTGCTATATGGGGTGTTCTCTTGGATGAAGTCGCAATAGTTTTGAAGTTCGCCGGTCCCCATGGCGAAAAGGGCATCAGCCAACCACTCTCCCTTTTCTGCGCTATGCTCTTCGTCGTTATAGTCTTGTTCGCGTGGTTCTCGGGCCAACTGTTCGATCATCCGGTCAGAGAACTTCACCAGCTCATTGTTTCTACAACAGATCAGGACATCCTTCACCGTTCCATCATTCCATCGCTTGGTTAGCTCTTCTATGTGCTCTTTCGAGTGCCTGACCATTTCCTTTAGAGTCCGGGAAGCGTTGCGTCCGCCCGTGTTGTAGAAGGGACTGCTGGATCGCAAGATATCTATCACTGTCCTCTGATCGTCCGCTCGATATGCATGTATCAGAGGACATATCACCCGCACGAAAGGCTTCAACAAATAATGCTCGCCAGACTCGTAGTCGTCTTGAGCTCGCTGAGAAGCAAATTCGCCAGTGAATAATTGGTTCAACGCTTGAAAGCCCAGGCGCCGTGCAATCATCTGCCTTACCAAGAAGAGTTGAATGACATCATCCCGATCCTTCCACCCCCAAGCCTCCATCGCCTTATCAAATGAAGTGAGGGCATTTTTCAATTGGGCGTCCGTGTATCGGTTCCGACGTCCTTCCGGCTTTTCTGCCTCTACAAGACGAATTAGCACACTGCCTTGGACGTCCTTGTTGATGCCAGCGGGAACCTGTTTGACGTCTTTGCGGAAGGCATTCAGAAAATTGATCACTTCGGGCGCCGAGCGAAAATTCTCTACCTTCGTAATTGTTTGACCACCTTCAGGCGGCTCAAACTCGCCAGCACGACCCTCGTAAATTTGTTGCCACGGGTCGCCAAAGTAGCCAACTATTGGGAGACCGACGTCCGCACAGGCTAGGTTCAAACCTAAGACAATTGGCAAGAACGTATCCTGGGCCTCATCAACGAAGATATATGGATACCTTGCTCCCAGAAGACGGCGAAAGTTGGCTCTCTCTGCCAGCAAATAGCCAGAAATCTCGATAATGTCGTCGTGACTTAGTTGGCCGATGGCATAATCGCTGAAGGAAGCATCTTCGTAGGAAAACTTCGAGACATCTCCGATGCATTTAAGCTCCCCTTCAAGACGCGCGGCTCTCTCTCTTGCTCTGATAGCGGTTTGAGAGGCTCCACCATTATCCTTGTCTTTTGCATTGGCGATCTGAGCGGGGATGCGATCGATTTGCAAAGCTTCACGGATATCACGCTGGAAGCGATGGATCTCTCCCCATAAGAAGCTATGCAGCGTGGTGACGTTGTAAAGCTCGTCAAATCCGAGGCGGCTTCGAATAACCTCGACCGCTCGATTCGTATAAGTGATACAGGCAATGCGTTGGCCATGTTTGTGCAACTCGGCGCCATGCTCTTCCCGGATGATCGCCAAAGCATCGACCAGCGATGTCGTCTTTCCGGAACCCGCGCCCGCAATCAGAGCAAAACTACGCGCCTCCGCAAGGCAAGCAGCGACTTTTTGATCTGCTTCTGTTGGAATACGATCAGACATATCAGTTACGCTTCGCCCTCAGGACCATGTAGGCAAACTTCAAGCCACCTTAATCCCTCAGCGATATAAGCTGGCGTTTGCCAAGCAGCGTTCGTGGCAAGCAAGCTCATTGCAAAGTCGGTCTTCTTGAAGTTGCTCGACTTAATCTGATTGTAGATTGTGTCGAAAGCCTCTCCCAATTCATCTGGAATTTCTTTACCTATGTTTAGGTCGCCATTTCGTAAGAGATCAAAATTCTGATAGGCGATGGCTTCTTCTAGCGTTCGAGGACGCATGGAGAGACTCTTGGCGTCTTCCTCTACCAGGACGTCTTGCTGAAAACTAATGAAGCGGCCCTTTTCCTCTTCGGTCTTCTGGTCCGCTGAAAGCTCGATGAGTTCGGCCACTGAGTTGACACCAAGCAATTGCTTTAGCGACGCATTGGACGTTAAGGCTCCATCCTCGTCTGCACGACATGCGGGATGCTGTCCGTCGGGCTCAACAGAATCCAAATCGGTGATGACCAAGTACGGGATCTTTAGGAATGTAAGCAACTCGTCGAAGCGATGGGCATAGGCGCCGCCAATCTCCAAAATAGTCAAATAGGATGCTCCAAGCCTACTGGCAGACTCACCGATCATCCTCGGCAAGAGCAGCTTTTCTGCCGCACCTTCGACGAGAATGGCAGCGTCAGCAAAAAATAGATCGCAATGTGTCAGCCGCAAATAACGCTGAAGGAATTCCAATGCCTCTTGTTCAGTGGCGGCTTGGCCTTCAACTTCGACTGCCGTGGGCTGAAAATCTCTAAGGCTGTGAATTTCTGTCGCGTTCAGAATCTCAGCGTTCTCGTCGTCGTCCGCCAGCGCGCAGCGACGAAAGTACCGCACCTTCTCGAACTCGGTGGCGTCCAAAATATGCGAAGAGTGGGTGGTCACCACAAGCTGCGGGACCAGACCCTCCTCCCCCTCGGCGGCCGCCGATGATTCCAGGACCTCCCAGATCTTTCTAATGAATGTCTGTTGGACTTGAGCGTGAAGATGGACTTCAGGCTCCTCGATGAAGATCACATGGCAAAGCGGTCGATTGGCGGGAGTCTTGAGCCATTGGGCATGGAAGTGTTTGGCTTGAATGGCCATGTAGATGAGGTTCTTGAAACCAAGCCCATTGTAAAGTTCGGGAAGCTCGTGATTACGTGCAGCGTCAACATAGAGTAGATCAGTACTTCCACGAAGGGCAGTTTCCGGGTTGAGTGTTGAGACAATTTTGAGGTCACGGTCATTGACCGAAGGAACACCGAGGCCTCGTATGACCACCATCAATGGGTCAAATTGAACCGCATAGTGCTCTGTCAGGCGTTCGTTGTTTTCGTCAATGACCTGTTGTGCCTCGGCTGCAATCTCCGGTTGATCCAAATTGTTCTTGTAGAAACCAGCGAATGCACTCGAGAGCTTATTGGCGCGATGTCCCTCTTCGTCATCGATATTGCGCTGAGCATCAACGAAGTCGATCCGAATTAGGCTCTGGAGGAGGCTCTTACCCTCACTTTGGTCGAGACCGGCTGCCTTGACTTCACCCTCGGACTCCTCAAGTGAAGAGTAGGAAACCTCGAAGAATCTGGCCAAGTTTGAATCTAGGGTCAGATAATGTGACAGCGACTTCGCAGGTGGTTCATCCCCTTGAACCGGGTAGGTGCCTAGATACGCGTCACGCAGTTTATTGGGATCAGTAGCGCCAAAGCTCAGTCGAATTCCTAACCGTTCAAAATCTTCGGAGAGATTGGGAAGCAACGTAAATGCGCGTCCAAATTCGATCGTTTCTGGATCGATCCGAAACCAAATATCGAGTTCAATGACAGGTAGCTTTTCAGCGTCTCCGTCTTCGCCAAAGGCGTCGATGTCCTCAATCTTTGAAACTGAGAAATCGTATATTCGAAACTTACGTTGCCCCAAGAAGCACCGAAATACTGCTGTCGCCGAGGTTTTGCCGCTGTTGTTGGGACCAACAAAAACGGTCTCTCGCTCTTCGATAGCAGAGCTTGCGCTTTCCAGGCGACGGAAGTTCCTAATGTTGATTCGGTCGATTTGCATAGAATCCTGTCCGGATAAAATAGTGATCGGGCTTAGCTTAGATGATACGATAGGAGTCTGACTTTGTCAGTCTTTACTTAACTGTCAAATTCTCGCTTCCAACTCGGCAATCAAATGTAAATAATTCAAAGATTAGAATATTTTTGAAAAGATCAAATGAATTATACAAAGCAAAACTAAGCAAGGTAGCTATGTATTCGGATCTTTTTTTTGAATTGTCACATGTGAACAACTTCATCTATGTCACAATGCCTACATGAACAAACGCACATCATTCATCGACATACACTTCGCCAATCTCTCAATATTTTCTCTCAAAGTTCGATTTGTCTCCCGAAGTGGGTCACCACTGGTGCAGGAAACAGCATCAGAGACCTCAGAAAGCCATTCTGACGGCTCTAACTCTAGCTTTTTGTCGGCCACTAAAAGGTTCGAGAATGCGATTCTGAGAAGCTCACGCTGCTCCTGTTGGTTCGCATGTGTGAAGGTCGTCGCCAGGCTTCCTGCCGTGCGGATCGCCTCCTCAATGCGATCGAGAACCTCATCGCCTGCAAGGACGCAGGATCGCGCATATTGCAGGCGGCTACGCTCATTCATGAGCGCAAGCTTCCGTGCTTCGTAGTCGGGCTTGTCGATCAATTCGTCGATGAGGGCGTCGGTGAGCCGTTGGTGCCTCTCGTCAACCCGCTGTATCTGCATGTCGAAACCGCTCACGCGCTGTACGTAGTGATTGTCCTTTCGAACCTCCTCCAGGCCGGCAAGCAACTTGCCGATGGATGAGCTGCTCGGTGTCAGTCTCGCCAGTTCGGAATGAGCTGCCTCTTCCAACCGGTCTTCGCGCATAATGGGCGTCGGGCATCCTTTCGTGTGGCAGCGATAGTAGACGTGAGCCTTCTGCAATTCCGGCACCATAGATGTCCTGCAAATCGCGCATTCAAATAGCCCGCGAAAGCGATGATTGTGCTTTGTGACTTTCTTCTTCGTTCGGTTCGACCGGACGAGTTGAACCTGTTCGAACAATGCAGTCGATATCAGCGGTTCATGGATGCCCTGAAACGCCTCCCCTGTATCACGCAACAGGCAGATGCCATGATAGAAGGGATTGTCGAGCATCCTTTCAATACAGTGACGCGAGACTGGCTTGCCGCCGCCGTTCCTGAGGCCGCGGAGCGCCATCTCATCGGTGAGTGATGGAAGTGAGTATTCTCCGGTCGCATACAGCTGAAACGCCTCTCGCACAAACGGGGCCCGCTCAGGATCCGGGGTCTTCGGTTTGCCTTTGCCCTGGTTGAGGTATCCAATCGGCGCACTGAAGGGAAAGAGGCCCTGTTTCAGGCGACCGCGGATGCCCTTGCGGGTCTCTTCCCTCAGATTCCGGATGTAGTCGGCGGCTATGACTGCCTGAATGTCGGCGGTGAGGCGCCCTCCCCTTGAGCGGAAATCAAGACTTTCGGTTGCAAAGTGGATGTCGATGCCGGCGTCAGACAGGTCGCCGATTCTCGCCCAGTCGGCGAAGTTTCGGGCAGATCGGTCGATCTTGTGAATGACAAGCCCGTCTGCCTTCCGCGCCTTCAGCAATCGAAGCATATCGGTGAACACCGGCCGGCCACGTTTGGCAGCGGTTTCCTTCTCCTCAAACCATTTCGAGATCTTGATCTCGTTCTGTGCCGCGAAGTGCCCAATGGCTTCCTTCTGGGCTTCCAGGGAGACGCCATCTCCTTGCCGCACCGTTGAGACGCGGACATAAGCAAAGCAAGTTTTCATATGATGTGATTGTTATCGGTTAATTGTCCTCTGTGTCCTCCTCGTCGAAGTCCTCCTGTTTCCAGGGCAATTTGCCGTCACGATGCAGGCGCTCGAACATACGCTGGCAGAGCGCGAGATAGGCTTCGAGGCGGGGATCGATGGGGTCCTTGTTCATGCTCTTCATTGTGCCTCATGTTCATTTGTCCCCAGCCCCGCCGCGGTCTCCGTTCTGGTGACTCCGGCACGGCTGCGCGTAAAGGCGGAGAAGGGTTTTGACTGGGCACCGTCGACCATGACGCGGGCGAAGCATTCGAAGTTGGCGAGGCCGATCAGATCGCGGGGATGCACATCGCCCAGCTGGTTGGCGAGCATCGGTGCATCGGTGGCACCGACGCGGAACACCATCATGCTGCCGGCATTGCCCAGGATGGCGGCGAGCAGCGAGCGATCCAGCTGATCGAGATACTGGTGCGCCAGCACGAGACCGACACCGTACTTGCGGAGCTGCGGCAGCATGCCGGCCAGCGCACTGCTGGAGAAGGCATGGAACTCGTCGGCATAGACGATGAAGGGACGGCGGTCCGCGAAGGCCAGCGTTGCCCGGCTGTATCCGGCATGGGCAAAGCCGGAGAGGATCAGACCGCCCAGCACATTGGCGGTATCGGCCCCCAGCCGTCCGGTGGCGAGGTTGACGATCAGGCACTGGCCCTGGTCCATGATGCGGCGGAAGCGAAGCGGAGTTTCAGGTTCGCAGACCGCACGGCGAACCAGGGCATGCGAGAGGAAGGCCCCAAGCTTGTTGGCGATCGGCGCAACACCGTCGGTCGAGCCCTTGTAGCGGAGCGCCTTGAACTCGACCTTCCAGAACGCGCGGACCTGGGCGTCGGTGATGTTGGTGATCATGCGCTCGCGCGCGGTGCTGTCGATGAAGAGCGGCAGGATGTCCCTCAGATCGGCATCGGGCTGGTCGAGCAGGGCCAGCAGGGCGTAGCGCAGCAGATGCTCCATGCGGGCGCCCCAGGCGTCGATCCACTGCTTCTTCAATGTGTCGATCAGGCTGGAGGCCACCAGTGGCCGGTGTTCCTCGGCCACAAGGGTCAGCGGGTTGTAGCCGAAGGGACAGGCCGGATCGGCGACGTCCCAGTAGATGTGCGGGGCTTCGATCGTCCCGGTCAGCTCGGATGCGAGATCGCCGTGCGGGTCGAGCAGGCAGAAGCCGGTACCGGCTTGTGCGTCCTGCCGCGCCAGATCCGCGATCAGGCTGGATTTGCCGGCCCCGGTCTGACCGACGATGTAGAGATGCATCAGCCGGTCGCGGAGCCCCATCCGGAAGCTTCGGCGGCCCGACCGCTGGTGGGCCTCGCCCAGGGTGATGTAGGGATCTGGAGAACGCATGCTCTCCAGCATCCCATGCCCCGACCTGTCCCCGGGGGTGCCGCAGTCTCCGCTGCGTTGACCCCGGCGCGGCTGGGGATAGCGCGTTCCATGCGATGATGTCTGTGGGAGGCGCGCGGCGGTTCAATTGGCCACACCCGACGGTTACTTCCCATGTTCTTTTATTCTCACTTGCACCACCGGGCGGTCTCCCGCCGCCCGGAGGCACCTGACCCCTGTGCCGGTCGGGAGCCTCCGGGCGAAAGGAGGCCATCATGACAGATCACGAACCAGCCAACCCGGAGACCGGGGACACCACCGACGATGCGGACCGGACCGCACGGATCCGGAACCTGAACGACCGGTTCCGCACCCTTGGCAGCGGCAGGGGCCGCATCCTCATCACACCGGGGATCCAGGCGCTCGGCATCGCCGCCGGGGTCGAGATCCTCAAGCGGGTCCGGACCTTCGATGACTTCTCCGAAGACAATGACCCCTACGGGGAACATGACTTCGGATCGTTCGATCATGCCGGAGAGACGATCTTCTGGAAGATCGATCACTACGGCCTGACCCTCGACACCGGATCTGAGGACCCGGCCGACGAGACGGTCACCACCCGTGTGCTCACCATCCTGCTCGCAAGCGAGTATTAAAGCGTTCTGTTCCAGTTCCTATCCCTACAAGCCACCTTGCCGGTCTCCGGCGGGTGGCTTTTTCCTGTCCGGCAATGGCCGGACCTGTCCACGGACCTGCCCGTTCGCCTGGCTCGCTCAGTCCCACATCCGCTCGGCGATCTCCTGCTCCTCGCGTCCGCTGGCATTGGTATAGATCGCGGTCGTCGACAGGGCCGCATGACCCATCCACTTGGAGAGCATGTTGAGCGGTACGCTCCGGCGGATGGCATGCACGCCATAGCCGTGCCGCAGGCCCTTGGGCGAGGCCTGCGCGCCCTCGATCCCGGCTTCCGCCATCACCGCCTTGATCCAGCGGTATCCGGTGGAGCGGTTGAGCGCCCGGCCCCGATGCCGCCACAGCGGCTCGCCCGACGGGGTCCCGGCTCCTCCGATCCCGTGCGTCGCGGCCAGCAGGTCGGCGAGCACGGCCGGGATCGGCACCTCCCGCATCTCGTGGCGGTGGCGCTTCTTCAGTGTCCGGAAGCTGATCACACGCGCCCGGAGCTGCAGGGACGCAGGCGTCAGTTCCAGTGCCTCCGATATCCGGCAGCCAGTATGCAGCAGCACCATGCAGAAGCTGCCGACATGCGGGTCGGCCCCCCGTGCGGCAGCAATGAAGCGCGCGCGCTCGGCCGCGTTGATATAGAGGCGGCGCTTGCGACGGTCGTAGAGCCGCATCTCGGACGTCATCGCCCGGGGTTCGGTGTGCATCATGATTGAGTGAGATCAGACTGGCAAAAGCCCTCTCCTAGAGAGCTGTCCGGCGGCATGCAACCGAATTGCCAATTCTGCGCAACCCGTTGAACTATAGTGATAATTCAGCTCAACGCGCGGCTCGAAGCGGAATCGTAGCAACCCCGATTCCCCGTGGCAAGGCTCAACTGCGCCGCCTCATCTCATCCTACAGAATTGGCAATAATGGTGCAAACTGGGCCTGGGGACAGCGCCCGTCCTGCACCCGGCAATCGAGGGAGCGACGGGGATGACCGGACACGTGAAGAACCGGTCATCTGGCTCGCTCGTCCCGGCATGGGGTGCAATGCACCGGTGTATCCGCCTGACGACAGTCACCACCATCGCGGCACTGTGCTGCCTGTGCGTCGCCTGCGGCACACAGGAGCGACGTACCGGTCTGGCAGAACTTGCGCCTCTGCCCATACATGCCGGGACATCACTCTGGATCGACACGGACCCGGTCTCCCGGCCCAACCAGACCGCCGACATCGACGATGTGCTGGCGGTTCGCATGATACTGGCGAGCGGGATCCGGATCGAAGGCATCTCCACCACCCATGGCAACGGATCAGCCGAAGAGACCTGGCAGAGCGCTGTGACGGAGTTCGAGACCATGCCGCTGCACCGGGGCCAGCCAGCAGCCGGATGCGTGAACCCTGCGGTCGCGGGTCTGGCCACGGTCCTGCACGCGACCGCAGTGACCATCCTCGCCCTCGGCCCCCTGACCAACATCGCCCAGCTGCTGGCCTGCCATCCGCGCCTGGGGAGCCGGATCGTCCGGATTGTCGCCGTCGCGGGACGCCATCCCGGCGAACGGTTCCGGCTTGGTGGTGGTTCGACCGGGATCGAACTCCGCGATCTCAACTACGAGACAGACCGGGCAGCCTTCCGGGCAGTGCTCACGTCCGGTGTGCCGGTTGATCTCGTCCCCTTCGCGGCGGGGAACAGGGTTCGTCTCACCTATGACGATCTGGACGGCATGCCGGAACGGCTGCGCGACCGTGCCTGGAGCTGGGCGCTGATCCTCTGGTTCGCGGGCGGCGGTGGCACCCTGCCCGCCTTCGACCAGACCGCGGCCGGCCTGCTGCTCTGGCCGGGCCTCTATGGCTTCGAGCCGGTTATTGCCGAGGCCGGCCAGGATCTGATCCTGCGGCCGGATCGCGGGACAGGTCGCGCCACGCTGCGGCGATGCCTGCCACGGGATGCGCCGCAGTTGAAGCAACGGATACGCAGGCTCCAGTCCTGAACACCCTGCCGGCAGGACCACGCCAGCTGCCGCGTCCATGAGAGACACAGCAAACAACAGATCAGCAGAGGAACGACATCATGAAGAGAGAGACCTCGAACACCGGCAGGGCCGTGCCGGTTCCCGCCGCCATCATCGCTGCAACGCTTGCTGCGGTCCTTGTTCTGGCCGGCTGTCAGACCACGGGCGGCAACGCTGCTCCTGAACAGGTGCCCGTGACGGGGCCCGCCGCACCAGCGGTCCTCGAGAACTATGCCGGGGTCAGCTTCACGCCGCCGCCCGGCGCCACGCAGCTGTCGTGCCGCGAACCCGACATCCCGGCCTACCGGTGGAGCTGGGCCTGCACCATGGCCCACAGCGGCGGCAGAATCATCCGCATCGAGTTCTGGCGTGACGTCGAACCGGACGAGGCCGAGATGCGGGACTGGCTGGCGCGCTACTTCTTCCGTCCGGCCACGGCGAACTTCAGTTCCAACATCTCGTTTGTGGCGGAGCGCCGCCAGATGATGTCCCTTGCCGATGGCCGCCAGGTCGAGGCGGTCTTCGGGCGTGGAAGACAGCAATCCAGCGGCGACACCAGCCACCGCATTGCGATCCTCATCATACCTGCCGCCTTCAACAGCGCGGGCAGGACAATGAGCCTGCTGTTCGGTCGCAACCAGTGGCAGACGCCAGGTGTCACACCGGGCGAGGTGCAGCGCTTCCTCGATGGCATGCGGTTCCCGAAAAAAGCAGAGGGCTGATGGGCCGGAATTGCGCGATCGTCAGAATCAGCGCACCCGATCCTTGAGTTTGCCGCTGGCCTTGAAGGCCAGCACGCGCCTCGGCTCGATGGCCACAGGCGCACCGGTCTTCGGATTGCGTCCGATCCGCAGGCTCTTCTCCCGGACAGAGAAATTGCCAAACGTATGGATCTTGACGTCATGACCGGCAACAAGCGCGTCCGCGATCTCGTCGATCAGCATGTCCAGCAGTTGACGGCTGGCCTGCCGGGACAGTCCCACCCGCATCGCGATGGCCTCACTCAACTGCGCTCTGCTTATGGTCTTGCCACTCATGGGACGCACTCCGATACCACCACCCGGTCCAGCCTATGGGACGGCGATGGTGCGTGCCAGCGTGTTTGAAGACTGTCAAAGCCTTGGTGTTTGTCGATTGCCGCTCACAGGCCGGCGGTCAGCGCGGCCAGACCAACACGCATCCTTGCTGCCTGGATGCGCGAGAAATTCACCCAAACGGATCCGGCTCTGAGTTTGACCTGTGCAATGAGGCGCATGGCGGCGGTACGACTGGTCTACAATCAATAGGGCTCATTCCGATCTGATACTTTCCTGAAACCCTGGACATTCAGGCCGAAATAGAATGGCAACCGCATGAATGCCGTGGCGATGGTGAATCTGGGCGGGAAGCGGTCGTTCGTTGCAGATGCAAGTGCCCAGGTCGCGATCTCCGAAAGCAGATACCAAAAAAAATGCAAGCAGAGCTGTGCACGTCTTGTCGGGAGCTATACGCGCTCGGCGTCCGACGCGTCATCAGCTGGTCAACGACAACCTCTGGCCTCGGCGCAAAGTTCTTTAGATTCTTTACCTGCCCTGACAATCGCAGCCTCCACCTCAGACAGGTTTGCTAAACGGATCTGCGCCCGCGCCGGTTCGAGAACATCTATGTCCAGATTTAGGCGCTTGATGAAGTAGTATGCCAAAGACAGGCGCATCTCGATCCTGCGGACGCCATCGCGCATATCGTAGTCGCGCTGGATCGCTTCGCTCTGTGCTTCGCTCAAGCCGGGATGCGGGCACAACAGAAGTTCAATCTTGTTTTGCCAAGCTAGGTCATTCTCTGGATCAAAAGACGCTGGTCGTAGTCTGCCCAGACGCTCGATTCGCGTCAGGACGAAATCGCGGAACTCCCTGCGCTCGCAGCAATAGGCGCGCGCGTGCCAACGGTGACCATCAAAGGCCAAGGCGTGCGGCGCGACATCGCGCCACCTCGTGCTTGTAAGCGACCGGTAGTGAATGGAGATGGCCTTCTTTGACCGAATAGCAGTCAGGATTGTCTGGAGAACAGTGATGCGCACATCGCGGACTATCTCTGGAGCAACATCCACACTGGGTAACTGGCTGAACGGCACGTCGTCGCGTTTTATGACGCCGTTTACCAAGGCGCGCAGCTGCAACAGTAGGCGGTTTGCCGACACACGCAAAAAACGGGGCTTCATCCCACTCGATCGAACAAACCTTTTCTCTGTCGCATTGTACTCGATGTTGTCGCCGGCAGCCTCCCGGTAGTTCCTCAGGTCGATGGAGGCTTGTGGTGTCGAAATACCAAAGCGTGCCTCGAGATCACTCCGGTTCAGATGACCTTCCCAGACTAGGCGCCACTCGATGAACTCGAACCGAGGAGCCAGATTACGGCTGGGAGATGGCGAGTCATCGGTCATGGTCTACCCCTATTGGTTCTTGACAGGTATAGTAGCTATACCCATATAGTTTCAATAGTGTTGATGCGGGTTGGCGGGAGGAGCCTCGGATCGAAACGAAGATGCTGCAGCAAGAAAGGCTGGAGGATGGATAGAGATCATGTAGGCCACCGCGAGATCGAGCAGTTTGCGACGGATCGGGTAAACCTTCCGAAGGAAAAGGCGAACGAGTACCGGGCCCAGGCCCGTCGGCTTAGGGAGAAGCTTGAGGGCTACCTCGACGAACATCCCGACTTCACGCTGCGCAAAATGTTGCTGTCCGGTAGTTTGGCAAAAGGCACCGCGCTTCGGTCGCTGAACGACATTGATGTGGCCTGTTACGTCAGCGGAGCGGACGCACCCCGCGATATCGACGAACTCCTTGACTACATCGTCGAGCGCTTGCGTAAGGCATTCCCGAACTTTTCGCCGGATCAGGTTCAGCCGCAGACCTACTCGGTGACCGTTTCCTTTAAGGGAACGGGGTTGGATGTCGATATCGTTCCCATACTCTACAGCGGTGATCCGCAGTGGTATGGTGACCTCGTGAGCCAGGAGGATGGCTCCTTCCTCAAGACCAGTATTCCGCTGCATCTCGAATTTGCGACGAAGCGCAAGAAGGCGCAGGCGACACACTTCGCTCAGGTCGTCCGGCTCGTGAAATTCTGGGCACGGCGCCTCAAGAACGAGGATCCTGACTTTCGGTTCAAATCATTCATGATCGAGATGATCATGGCCAAACTCTGCGATGATGGTCTCGATCTCAGTGACTATCCCGAAGCGCTTCAGCACTTTTTCACCTACATCGCGAGGAGCAATTTGCGCGAGCGTATCGTGTTCGCCGACTATTACCCGCCGTCTAGTGTCGGCTCGCCTTGCGACACGGTGCAGATCATTGATCCGGTCAATGCTGAGAACAATGTCGCGCGTCTCTACACGCCGTCTAATGCGGATGCGATTGTGGAGGCCGCGCTTGATGCCGGTGATGCCATTGATGGCGCGCTGGCGGCCCCTACAAAGCAGCTGACGGTCGCCTACTGGCAGAAGGTCTTCGGCTCGACATTCCAAGTTTGAGGTAGCGGTATGTCATTCAGTCTCACAATTGCTGAAAGCTCCACCTTCACCGTTACGCACGCGCGTCACATGGCGGCCAAAGTGGCGACAGACCTCAAGCGCGTCCAACGTTTCTATGGGTCGCCCAGCGACGGCCGCATCGCAGACTATGAAACGGAAGCGATCGCGCTGATGAAGGCGGGCTATCTGAATTACGTCTGGTACGGTTTCAAGCGCAACGAGCTCTGGATCGAACCGACGCTGAAATACACCGCGCAGGACCTTTGCAGCGGATCGGTCGACGATGACCCTGGGAAGATCGGTCCTGGCGCCGATGTCTCCGGCGCGTGCTTCTCCAGCTATCTGACCTACAGCCCAACTTGGTATGCGCTGAGCGCCGCTGAGCAGGACACCTTCAAACGGGGCCTTCCGTACATCCGAACCGGTGCTGCCGAGCCTTCGGTGAACGGCTATCTGTCGACTGACAGAACCTACTCATCCGGCGGGCGGGCCCTTGAGCGTGCAACTGTACGGAGTTTTTGATGCAGACAACCCCGACCCTTGATGAGCTTTTCGATCGGCGCCTGGTTTATCCAGATTTTGAGCCGCAAGAGAGGCTTGCTCGTCTGGTTGGCCTTGATCAGCAGAAGGACCGGCTGACAAAAGTCCTTGGTCTACTTGTTAACCCGACTGGATTAACTCAATGGGCTGATCGGCATCATCCGGGCGCGGCCGCGCTCTTGGATTCGGTTGTGCGAAGGCCGCCACTGGTCGTCCTCGCCGGTGATGTCGGTTCAGGTAAGACCGAACTCGCCGAAACGATCGGTGATGCGGTGGCCCGACAGGAGAAGATAGAGATCACGCTCTTTCCGCTGAGTTTGTCGACCCGTGGTCAGGGCCGTGTCGGCGAGATGACCCAGCTGATTTCGGCTGCTTTCGACTACACGCTGCAGGAGGCTGGTAGGCTGCCTGCGGGCAAAGGGCGTAGCCGCGGCGCTGTCATCTTGCTGGTTGATGAAGCGGACGCCTTGGCCCAGTCGCGCGAGGCGAGCCAGATGCACCATGAAGACCGCGCCGGCGTCAACGCCTTCATAAGAGGCGTCGATCAAATTACGAACTCCAAGGTCCCGGCGGCCATCATCATGTGCACGAATCGCTTGAACTCGCTTGACCCAGCCGTCCGGCGCCGTGCAGCTGATATTCTGGAATTTTCTCGTCCCGACGACGCCCAGCGTCACTTCGTTCTCTCAACGCGCCTCGAACCCCTTGGCCTTACTCCGCAGCATCTCAAGGCACTGGTTGACGCGACCGGTACGGTCGAAGGGAGAAAGCACGGCTTCACCTTTTCCGATCTGACACAGCGTCTCATTCCCTCACTGGTCCTCGACGCCTATCCATCTCGACCGGTTGATGGCGTACGCGCCGTAGAAATAGCGCGCGCAATGATCCCAACACCGCCCTTCCAGGACCTATCTGCAAACGGTTGACGCAAAGCGATGACACAAGCGGTTTCGGCCCGACGCGATGGCGATACTTTCCAGGCTCGCCAGTTTTGGCTCCGGGCCGGGCAGTTGCTCGACGCGGCAAGCCCAATTGTTCGTGTTGGCTTTGAGAGCGGGCCTAAGAGTTACGACGACGTGTGGACGGAATACGCCGACGGTCGGGAGCCAAAGGACGCGTCGGGTAATCCGCTGAAGCGAGAGCACATTCAGTCGAAATGGCATGCAACGCCAGGAACGTACGGCTACGCCGATCTGACTGATCCAGATTTCATCAACGCGAACGCCCGGTCTTTGCTGCAGCGCGCTCGCGACGCCCAACTACAAAATGCGCCTCTCGGTTCGGGAGCTCAGTTCAAACTGGTGACGAACTGGCACCTCGACCGCCATGACAATCTCAATCCTCTTATCAGTCAGCGATCCGGGTCTATTCGCCTTGATCGCCTCTTTGGGACGAGAACCGACAATAGTAAAGCCGGGCGAATCCGAAAATCTTGGCGAGACCATCTGGAACTCGATGATGACGAGTTGCGTCTCTTTGCCGGCACTCTAGCCTTCGGTCATACGTCAGGAACGCTTGACGAACTGCGTGGCTGGCTCGACATTCTATTTGCGTCGGTCGGATTGCGCCGGGTTCCAGCTCATGAGAGCGCATTTTTCTACGATGACCTGATCTTTCAGTGGATGGCACAGGGCCGCCTTGAGTTCGATGAGCAGACCTTAAGGGCGGCCTGCACAGAACAGGGTCTGTTCGGCGACCCGCAGGAAAGACCCAGAGTTTATGGCGTTAAGTCGTTCGAACACGCTTACGACCGGCTTGAGAACCGGTGTGATGAGGTTTTGAATCTTGTACCGGCTTTTGACAAAAGGTTTATCCATGACGATGCTGATTGGTCGTCGAAGTTATATCCGGAACTCGCCACGTTTCTTCACGATGCTGCTGGCGATCGGCACGAGCTACGGTTGGCGCTTGACGCGCATTCGACCTTGGCGTTTGCCGCTGGTAGGATCCTTGATGTGAAATCAGGTCGTCGTGTGGAACTGGAGCAGCGAACACCGAAGCGAGATGTTTGGAGCGCCGATGATGTTCCGGCAGATTCGAACTGGCCGGGACTGGAACAGACGGTCATCGATCTGAACGCGGACGCTCCTGATATTGCTGTTGCCATAGGCATCACGCACTACATCACCGATGATGTCCGGAGCTTTTTGGACGATCACTTGCCTAGTGTCGGGCGTTTGCTGTCTCTTGGCCCCTCTTCGGGCGCTGGGTACCATTCTGTCGAGGCTGGACGACATGCGTTTGCGTTGGCTCAAGCCGCAAAGAACGCTATGCGTTCGGCGATGGGTGGAACATCACGGGAAGCTCGCGTTCACATTTTTGTTGCAGCTCCAAATGCGCTGACGTTCTTTCTAGGACAGCAGTCACCAGTGCTCGGACGTGTTAGCCTCTATGAGTTTGATTTTGAGGGGTCGCGTGATCGAACTTATCGTCCTTCTTTGTCCCTTCCTGTTACCACTTCGTAGAACCGATGCGTGATATCCAATTTCCGATCTCTATTGCCGCATGCCGAAATCTCGGCATATGGCCGCTGTGCAAATACTGTTGCGTCATAAATCTGTGTAACTGACAATATCCGATGCCTGAAGGTGGATTGTATTTGGCTGTAGAGAAGGCGCATAATGAGCAAGAACATCATTATTCTTTGCGACGGCACCTCCAACCAAGTCTCGCAATCACGGACCAATATTCTCCGCCTCTACAGCTGCCTCGACAAAAAGGCCAATCCGGTTGTCTACTACAGCCCCGGCGTTGGGACCTTGGGTGCGGATGGGACTTTCTTTCGCAGCCGCAGCGAACTTGCCGAGTTGTGGGGGCGGATAACTGGCTGGGGCCTCGATACGGACGTCAAAGAGGCCTACCGCTTCATCGTCGATCACTATGATCACGGCAAAGAAGACGAAGACGGTAAGCGCAACAGCGATAAGATCATTATCTATGGCTTCAGTCGTGGCGCCTACACGGCTCGTGTGCTGGCAGGGTTCGTCTACGCATTGGGCCTCTTGCCACCCAATCACATGAACCTGCTCGACTATGCCTATCGCGCCTACAAGCGCATTGGAGAACCGACCGGACTGACCGAAGACGATGGTGCCAACAGCCCCTTCGCTGAAATGCGCTTGTATGAGCGCAAGTTCGACACCACCCGCCCCCACATCCACTTTCTTGGACTGTTTGATACCGTCGCCAGCATGATCGAGCCGGTGAAAGGCGGCGTTGGTCTAAAGACCCACGCATTCACCGACAACAACTGGAGCGTGGCGCATGTCCGCCACGCTGTTGCCATCGACGAGCGCCGCACCCGTTTCCAACCGCAACTATGGCCACTCAACCAAGTCCATCGCCCGCAGTACTGGGTCGCCAACTCCGCGCACCCACAAGATGCTAAAGAAGTCTGGTTCAAAGGGTCCCATGGCGACATCGGTGGCGGCTATCCCGAAGATAAAAGTGCTCTCACCAAGTTTCCGCTTGTGTGGATGATCGAAGAGTCGCAGGCCTGTGGGATCAAGTTCCATCAGGGCAACGTCAGTGCCATAGCCAAAGGCCAGAACCATATCGATGAGCCGGGTAAATATGTAGCTCCCGACCCCTGTTCGCCGATCAACGAGTCCATGAACTGGCGATGGGCCCTCGCTGAATATCTGCCACGACGTAAGTCACGCCACGTCCGAACCAACCGCAAGGATCTCGGTGGTTGGTTTATTCCGCGGAAAGAGCGGCGGATCATCCCGCCCGACCCGGCGATCCACCCGTCGGTCTATGCCTGCGAGGACATCCACCCCAACGATCTGCACCCGAACCTGCCGTCGAGCTGAGAGGACATCCGCCATGAGCACACCAGCCGATCATTGGAAACCCTATCTCTCCGGCCTCCTGCTCCACAGCGAAACTCCCCTCGACGCGCCAACAGTCGCGGCCATCAAGACCAGCTGCGAAACGCTGATCGCAGAAATCAGCGACAAGCAGGATATACCGCGCACCTTTATCCCCGTCACACCGGCCGAGGGTGCCGTCGATGGACTGAAATGGGCCTCCCTGCACTACGAGGAATTGCGCTCGCCGCCTTGGCACACCGGTAAAGTGATCCGCGATCGCTTGAACCACATTGTCGTAATTGCCGCCTGGGATGGCTACGTTGTACTCAACTTCAGCGACAACGCCATGCGCAACCAGATTGTCCGGCGCATCAAAACGGCTCAAGACGCGCCGCTATCTGACCTGCGGATGCTCTCACATGACGAGATGAACCGGTGTTTGGTCGCAGACAATATTCGCACGCTCTGGCTCAGCGGCACCCACCGGCAATCAGCCGTCAAAGCCGATGGCAAAACCCTGTCCGGCCTGGAACTGGAGTCGGCCATCGATCCGCTCGGCGATCAAAGCTACTATTTCAGTTCTATTCGTTCTACCGTCCCAGCGCCCAATGTTGGAACCAAAGACACCCACGTCATCATCGGCACCAGCCCGCGCAACAGCCGCTTTTGGATCGGCCCGACGCCGGAATGGAATGACTATCTCCAGCGCACCAAGGCCCTTCTCACCCACGTTGCCGCACGGCACGCTGATACCTCGCCGGTCCCGCCAGTACTGCCGATGCTTGCTCAACAGGGCGGCCATTTGAGCGATATCGCCGCGCCATATGATGTCTCGCTGATCATCCCCGAATCACAATTTCCGGAAGCTGTTCCAGACGGCGATCAAAGCTGGCTGCAATTGTTCGCCGATACCGTCCAATTTGAAGTCTTACCTGATGACGACGATCACAGCTTCTACGCCCGCGTCCTGTGGCCGGATGGCGAGCTGGGTCAGCTTAGATTCTCGTTCAGTCAGGACACAGATGCGCCCGTGAAACTCGCCACCGAAGTCACCCGTTGGCAGGAAGGCGACGACGCAGACTTGCTGCAGCAGCTGTGTCGCAACCAAGACCTACTCACGATCTATTTCGATACTGGCCATACCTTTTCGCGCGGCGCGCTGTATCAAACAGCCTTTCGCGATCCCAAGTTTAATCGCTGGCAGTGGATTGCACTCGACGGTTTTGACTTGACCCGCGAGAAACCCACCACCATCAATGAAAATGACCACGCAGCCTTCGATCCAGCACGGATTGGCGCAGATGATGATGACTCACTATTCGGTTTCGTCGCACGGTTCTGGCCGCATGTCGCCACGCGCCAACCAGCAAGCGGATGGCTCATTTGCGATGACGGTTCCATGGAGTCGGCCGATTTCATTCACCTAGATGAAACCGACGGTAACCGCACACTGTCGCTGATCCACGTCAAGGGGAGCGGCAGCGATGCCGCAAGACGGCAAATCTCAGTATCCGACTATGAAATCGTCGTTGGGCAGTCGGTCAAGAACCTGCGGCATCTTGATCAGGGTATCCTTCATCAAAAACTGACCAGCTATGAAGGCGATGCATTGGCCGACACCGTCTGGCACAATGGCATTCGCCAGGCTAATCGAAGCGGGTTTTTGGACGTGCTGGCCAGTTTCGGCAGCAATTACGACGTCAAGGTCTACATCCTCCAACCTAGGATTCGACAAACCTACTGGAGCGCATTGCGAAACAATATCGCAAACGGCAGTGACGACAGCGCTAATGCTCGGCGTCTCAAACAACTCGATACCCTCCTGCAAGGAGCCGCCGCTGACTGCTTCGGCCTCGGTGCCGAGTTAATCGTGGTCAGCGACGCAGCCTGACCTCGACTGAACCGTACCGGGTCTACTGGAGGGTTGGTTGCGAGCTAAATGGAAAGTGAGCGGCGCAGCGTTCTTGATACTTTTCGGAAGGGAGAAACATGGCCTGGACCAGCAAACCAAAGAACCTCGCCACGACTGACACTGTCGGTCATGTGAGTTCAGATCCCAATATCATCGGGCGTGTTCCTGCCAACACGAGTGTCAGATTCACGCCACTAGACCTATATGGAGCTACGGCTCGCTGCAGCCACCTCAGTTTTGTCAATCCATCGATTTCTACTGCCGAGTCCGACACGGTCAAGAAGCTGGTCGAACCCCATGTGGATGACATCAGCCATGATTTCGCCATTCTCGCTTCCGCCGACAAGTTGAAAGATTTCGTCAAAAGCTACTTCACGGGGACCGTTGCGACGGGATTGGCCTATCTCGCCATGATCAATGAGAGCTATGTCTGGAGCGATCATTTCGAAAATGCAGGCGGAGGGAAGGCCAACCACACACGCAAGCCGGATTTCGTATTCGGCGGCCATGGTGTTGGCGTCGCCTTGATGGAATCCAAGGGCTCGCGGAGCGGAACGCTTGCGGGGTTCGATAGGGACGTGCTCGACGGTTACACTAGCCAGATCGAACCGCACCTGGGCTCCACAGTTGGCGGCGCGGTTGCGACGCATGGCTACTGCATCGGCGCTTGGCTTAAGTCGACTACCAAGGCCGAGCTTCGCGTTCACTACACCAAGGTTCCGGCAACGCCTGGTGGCACCGGCGCCAGGCCGCCTTTGGCAACAATTCAGCGGCATAATTTCGCTACCGCCTTTTCACTGGCGCACAGTCCCCAGCTGGGTGCTGAGTTGCGGCTGGGCGAAAGCCGCTATTCACGGATCGGCTTTCTCAGGACACATTGGCGAGGCCGGTACTGGCTCACTTATATTGGTCTGGGTATGTCCGATTTGCGGCGTTACGTGGAGCTGGATTTCGAGTTACTTTACTTCTTTGGGATGAATGCCAGTTCATTGCCTTGGCGCGGGCCGCTCATCTTTGCCGTCGAGGAGACGGTTGCGGTTGCTGCCCTCCGGACTTTTCTTGGGCGGGACCGATCGTCAGGCGCCGAAGAGGTTTCGCCACTTGAAGAAGGCGTTAGACGTGCGGCGGGCGAACACCGGGGCGAGGAAGATGGCGAAGGGGCGGTATTCCCTGACGGACTTGCAATCCTTGACCGAGCTCGGATCAAGTTGAAGTTTGAGCCAGTGTTCTGGGATGTACGGGCCGCGAGGCTTCTGCTCTGATGCTACGCCTCATGGAACGATATTCGCCAGTCTCGTTTATTCTGTAATTCATCATTTTGTCTCGCAACCGACGGTTGGAATCTCTTCTCATTTTTCTGGGCCCAGCGCCGTAGTGAAGTTTGGAGTAAATATAGAAGACGCTTTTCCGGACGGCCTCGCGATATCGATACGTGCGCAGCTGAATAACGAGCCGGCACAGCGCGCCGAGCCGCGATAATCTTGGCCACCATCGAAAGGCAGTTCTGCCGAAAACACCGATTCCTTACGGCGGCTTTGCCGCCGATAACAGGCTTCCCGGGTTGGATCAATGAGTGGCGGCTTTGGGCCGAAAGCAGACTCCGCTGATCATTTACATTTCATCCGGGTCGGCGCGCTTATGGGACGGCAGTGACGCATACGAGCACCTTTCCAGACAGGCAGGGCGAAGACACGGATGCTGTGATACCGCCTATACTTTACACCCGGCGTACCCGAGAGTGCACGAAAGGCCGAGCGACGACATCGCCACCCGGTCCTCGCGCTTCGTCTGCCAAGTGCTCTGTCGTCGAACGGCTAGCCTTCGAAGAACCCGCTAACGCTTTCCCAACGGCTCACCGCCTCGCACGCGCCGTCGTCGGTGACACGCTCTGCCGGGAAGCGCATCCAGCCGGGCAGCCAGCCTTCTGCCATTGCCCGCCCGTTGGTGCCTTCGGCCAGATCGAGCGCGATCCGGCGCTGGGTCTTCAGTTTCTCTGCGGCGTTGCCGTCCGCCACCTGCGTGCCCCCGATCGAGGTCAGGATGGCCTGCATGACCGTGCGGTCCCGGATCAGCTGGAAGAAGCCCCGGTCGGCCTGCCAGTGCTGCGCGGGATCGGTCTGCAGCCGGTTGCCCGCCGCCTCGACCATGGCGCTGCCCGCCTCGAGGGTCTCGGCCATCACCAGCGCTGCGACACGACCCACGTCCGCATCGTCGAGCCGCAGCAGCCGTGCGAACAGTTCGACGGTGGGGGCGACTTCATGGCCGGGCCGAGTTAGAGGCCCCTCGCCTTCGGGTCGCTCGAGCAAAGCCCGTATCTCGTTCTGCTCTGCCTGGAACAGAGCTGCCGCAGGGCTTGCCGCCACACTTTCCGCCACAGCTTCATTGCGGCTGGTACCCGGTTCGGGCCGGACCTGCCAGTGACCGGAGGACGCGGCGGCGTGGGCCACCAGCAGCCGGAGCGCCACACAAGGATCGTCCAGCAGCGAAAGCCGCACGGCGGCCAGCCGGTGCAGATCGAGATAGTCCTGCAGGGGCCGTGTGGTCTCGGACTTCGGCTGCGCCTCTCCGGCACCTGCTGCCGACCCGTCTGAGGCCGCCGCCCGCCTGCGGGCCTCCGCGTGGCTGATCCAGCCGTCATGGACACTCACGTCGCCCCGGTGCGAGATCTCGATGAAGACGTGGCCGCCATCCGCCTTCGACGCCTCAGCATGCTCCCAGCCGGCGAAGTAGCGGCCCGGCTCGAGGATGTGGACCGCCTGCCAGCCGTCGGCCAGCAGTGCTTCCCGTCGTGCAGCAACCGCCGCGTTCTGCATCTGCCAGAACAGCGCCGTGTCGGCGAAGTAGCGCTCGTCGCCGAACAGGTCGGTGACGATCCCACCGTCATAGGCTGCCACATCGAAGATCGCGGCGGCGACCGGGATCGACTGACCGCCGAACAGCCAGTCCCGCAGCGCCGGTCCACGCGGTGCATGGTTCTCAGGGTCACGGAACAGCGCCAGCCATGCCTTCTGCTGTGCCTTTGACGCCAGCGTCAGATGGCGGATGCTGGTGGCGTCGATCTTGCCCGCCCGGAAGGCGCTGCGGATGCCGGGCACAAGATTGCCGAGTGCCAGCCGCCGTTCGACCATGCGTTCGGTCACGCCGAAGGTCGCGGCGATCTCTCCGACGCTCCGGCCCTGTCTCACAAGTCTGGCGAAGGCTTCGTACTGGCTCATCTCGTCGGGGGCGAGACGCGCTACATTCTCGAGGATGGAGGCTTCCAGCGCTGCCGCGTCGTCACCCGGTTCCATCACCGCGCAGGGCAGCGGTTCCGGCGTGCCCTTGTTCTCCTCCGCAACGGCCAGGGCCGCGAAGTAGCGCCGTCGTCCGGCGACGATCTCATAGCGTTCTTCACAGTCCGTTGGCCGCACCAGCAGGGGCTGGAGGACACCCCGGCTTCTGACAGAGGGCAGGATATCGCCGATCTCCGGCTTTGCGCGGGCGTGGCGCATGTTCACTCTGGAGACGTCGAGCTGATCGAGGGGGATGTGTCTGAGCTGCATGGGACAGGTTCCTTACCGTTGGTGTTGCGCCGCCTCCGGTCTGCGGATGAGTGCGGAAGGGATGAGTTCGGCTGGGTAGGTCCCCATGTCTTGTCACCGCGCAGGATCGCCTCTCGGCTGTCCCGCAGTCGGACCATGGGGTCGCACGCCATCTCATCTTCCGCTCCGCAGCTTTCCCCGGCAGGCGGGGTGGGCGGCGAGAAAGTCCCGGCGGACCGGGCCAGGGAGCCGGCCTGCACCCCGCAGGGGCCGCAGCGCCAGCGGAGGACTTGACGCTTCGGCGGAACGCCGGAGCGGAGAGTTGCCGGACGGCGGGCCCGGTCCAGAAGGACGCGCCGCCCATACCGCCGCACCGGGAAAGCCCTTCTTTGACCACGCCGGCCCGGCGGGACGGTGGCACCTGGCCGGTCAGCGATCGGCCCCTGCGTCTGTGCTGATGCCCGCACACGCCGGGGCACCCGTGACAAACTGTGGATAACCGCCTTCGGCGGCGGCCTGCTTCACGTCGATCGGGAGAGTGCCGGGCCATGCTCCGGCGACCGGCGCATCCGGTTGCAGGGCTGGAACAGGGGCTATCTGACGGGACGGCATGCCTTTCGACAACAGAGACATGCCGCTGTTGACCGGCGGTCCCCGCAGCGTTGACTGCGGCGGTCTGGACAGCGCTGTCTGCCGGCATAGGCTGAAGGAACTTCTGATGACGCTCCGGAACCGCCGGGTGCTGCGGGACCGGAGGTGCGGGGCGGCAAGCCCCGCACTTCTCGCCACCTTCATGACCGTGGCGGCCGGCGGGGTCCGGTAGCGGTCTGCACACCGGAGGTGTTCATCGTCGCCGACAGGCATTCAGCTGCTGCTTCCTGTTCCGGGCACAGCACCACCAACGATGCCGCAGTCAACACCATGGGGACTGCGGCGGGGCTGTGGATGCACCGGCAGGCGGTACACTGGGAGGCATTAGCCCCTAACCCGTTCTTTCAACCATGTTCAATGAATTGTCACTCGACCTCCGGGTCGCCCGCCGTCAGGCGGGACTCACGCAGACCGATTGCGCCCATCTTCTGGGCCTCAGCAAGCAGCTCGTCTCCAGGATCGAAAAGGCTGAACGCCGGCCGACTCCAGAAGAGGCCGCAATCCTGTGTGTGCTCTACAACCGTTCCTTCGAAAGCCTGTTCGCCGCGGTCCTGTCCGACGCCGTGCGTCTGCTCGACGCGCGCCTCGGCACCCTGCCGCCACCGCCGTCGCACTGGATCGCCACCTACAACCGCCAGCTCACGCTTTCCTCGCTCGCCGAGCGCCTGGCGGACGATAACGCCCGGGACCATGGCAGCTAGGGCGAAGGGACCGCGCATGATCGTCTGTGCCATCTCGACCCAGGGCCTGGCGACGGTCTGCCTGAGCGGCGCGACGCTGAAGCACTGGCAGCTCTCGCGAGCGCTGCTGGCCGATCATCAGAAGGCGCGCTCGGGCCTTCGCCTGCTGGCCCTCAGGTTCGAGATCGACGCCTTTGTCATCGAGAACCCGTTCGATCACTGCCGCAAGGGCCTGAAGTCCCGGTCCCTCATGCAGGTGCTGATCCAGACCGTCGAGGATGAGGCGTTCCACGTGATCCGGCTGCGCCGGCTGCGGCTCTACCAGAACCGGCTGGCCGAGGCGCGGGCGATGGCATTCAGGTTCCCGCCGATTGCGCCGCACTGCCCGAAGCCCTGGCCGCCCCGAACCAACCCGCCACGGGACATTCTCTACTTCGAGGCCCTGGCCATGGCCGCACAGGTGCTCGACAATCCAGGTCTTGCCGCGCCTGCCGTCCCGACCGGCACGCCATAGTCCACGACCGCATCATGGCGCGGCTTCCTGTACCGCTGGCACGAAGATGGAGGTGGCTGCCGGGGATCGGCAGACAACATTTGGATATTCTGCCAGGGTCAGACCCCATGCAGACATGTTCACAGAAATATCGGCCCGTTGGTGTGACGGTTGGTTGTGGAGAATGAGTGTGCGCCGGAAAATCATTGTCTGGGCAAATCGGATCAAACAGGAACTGGTCGCGCTTTATCTGGCAGCACGCGACCCACGTACGTCCTGGTATGCCAAAGGCGTGGCAATCGCGACGGTGGCCTATGCGGTGTCACCAATCGATCTGATCCCGGATTTTATTCCGGTACTCGGATATCTCGACGACCTCCTGCTGGTTCCACTCGGGATCTGGCTGGCAATAAGACTGATTCCGCCGGATGTCATGGAAGACAGCCGCCGCCAGGATACGAACCTGGCCGGGTACCCCGGCGGTCGCGTCGCGGCAGGTGTCGTCGTGCTGATCTGGTTCGGCCTCTCCGCTGCAGCAATACAAGCCGCATATCGGATTCTGTGAAACACTGGAGAGACCAAGCGTTGATGCAGGTCGCGGTATTCAAGGGTTTTCCTACCGCTCCCTCTCGCTCGCGAGACTACGACGTGTGACAGGCTGGAGAGCAGTTTGCGCATCCGTTGGCTTTCAAGTAATGTTTTTTGGCTTCACGTACAGCCCCTTGGCAGCCCGAAAAATTGCCAAGATAAAGACGATTTTTCTCGTCGGCGGGCGTTGGGCAAACATCAACCTGATGGACTTCATGGTCACCGTTGTCCTGCGCGTTCTTGTTCACGTAGTAGCTGGGCATCTCATACCTCATACCTGCAGTTTCGATCCTGCAATCATGTGTGAAACCACAATGATTTGCAACCATGTGTTGTATTCTACATATCCAAACTGACTTCCGGTGCCCGCCTTTACTCCTCCCGCTCAGAGGTTGGCACATCACGCTTGGACCAGAACCAAGTCTCGATCCATCTCCCTCGCACTACACCCGACTGATATCGAAGCTGCCGGACGCGGCCCTCAGCCAGTGCCGGTCCAGCAGGTCGGCGATCGGGTCCTGCGGTCGGAACACCGGCCCGAACCCCTCGAGGGCCGTGAACAGCAACCAGGGTTCGGCAGAGCCTTCATTGCGCGTCAGCCGAACCATCCGGTCGATCTTTCTTTCCTCGGTCCCGACGATCAGCACCAGCAGGGGGGCGGTGAGCCTGAGGTGGTCCCTGTAGAGGCCGCCGCCGACATAGGCCCGGTACTGGGCCAGGGATCGCATCCAGCTCTTGCGGTTCCCGTTGGCCGTCCGCATCGGCTCGGTGCCACGGTCGGCCTCGACCAGGAAGAACCGGTATCGTGGTCCTTCGCTTGTCAGATACTGCAGACCGAAGAGCGCATCGGGGATGAGATCCTTGATGACGGTCCTGCCGGTTCCGGGATCCCGGATCGGGGTGGGGAAGCGCAACGGCGCCCCTGCCCGCTCCAGCACCTGCCAGCCCGGTATGAAGCTGAGATCATCGCGCGCCAGGGTGGCCAGCTCGATCGAGGCGGTGATGCAGGCGGTCATGAAGCCGTGCAGCCAGGGCCCGGAGGGGCGGGACACATGGTCCGAGTGAAGCCCGGCTTGCTTCAGGGCGGCAAGGGACGCAGGGGTCAGATCATGGACCAGCTGGTTATAGCGGCTGTCGATGGTCCGGAACTGCTGCAGCGGCCGCGACAGATAGGTACCGCCGTGCGGCGTCTCCGCTTCGTTGAAGAGGTCGGTCAGGCGTTCCTTCGCCCGTTTCTCGCTGCGGTGTTCACGCGCCGAGAATGCGTGGAGATATGACGATGGCAACGGCCCGTGCTCGTGGATCTTGCGGAACCAGAGCAGATCGCGGGGCCGCGGACGGATGCGCTTGCCCGTCGAGACCGGCTGCAACCGCTTGCGGCGCCGGATCGTGTCGAACCCGGGTGCCGGCTCGGCCATCTACCAGTCCGTTGTCGCATCGGTCGATGATGCGCCACCGGTCTCTGTCGCGGCAGGGGACTCTTCTGCAGACACGCCGGGCGCGTCGTCCGTGCCGGTGGTGCCGGCCGTGTCGTCAGTATCGACCATGTCCGCAGTGCCGTCCGCGGGGATCGTGTCGACACTCGGCCGCCCGAGCTCGGTGTGGTGGATCGCATAGCGGGCCCGCATCCGCGCCTGAAGGCTCTGCCGTGCCTCCGGCGGCATCGTCGCGCGATCCTCGAGCGCGCCGAAGGGGAAGGACAGCGGCACCGCATTCGGGGTCTCGCCCCTGACGAAGGCGGCAAAGCTGCCCCTGGGCCTTGTCTCGATCAGGGCGGGATCGCAATGCAGCATCGGCGCGAGCGCACGGGCGTCTTTGGCGGAGACCCCGCCGGCGAACTTGATCGCGGTGTTGGCGGCGAAGGCGTCCTGCAGCTTCGGCTCCAGCTGTCCCAGATACTGATGCGCCAGCACCATGCCGACCCGGTACTTGCGCGCCTGGCTCAGGATGATGCCGATGTTGCGGTCAAAATAGTCCGCCGCCTCGTCGACATAGACGAAGGTCGGCATGCGCTCCCTCTCCGGTAGCGTCGCCCGTTCCTGTGCGGCCTGGGCGATCATGGCGATGAAGAACCGCCCAAAGATCTCCGTGCCCTGTTCCTTCAGCAGGTCCTTCGCCGTGTTGATCAGGATGATCTTGCCGGCATTCATCTCGGCAAACAGGTCGAGCTTCGATCTGGGATGGGAGAACATCCGCTCGAAGGTCTGGTTCTCAAGGATGCCCCAGAGGCGGCGCAGCACCTGCTTCTTCGTCTGTTCGAACTCCCTGGAGGCGAACTCGGTCTCGAAGAAGTGGCGTGCGGTGCCGGTCAGCTTGTCGATGTGCGCGGCGAACCGTACCTCGCTGCCTGGTTCCATCAGTTCCCGCAGCGTGTGGATGGTGGCATCGGGGATATGCAGCATCAACCGTGTGACATAGCGGAAGATGACGCTCTGCTTCTGGGTCATCTCGGCAGCCAGCAGGGAGCCCAGCACGAAGTCGTAGAGCTCAAGGATGGAGTTGGTCAGCCGCTCCCGCTCCAGCGGCGCGTAACCCTGCAGCCGTTCGATGCCGACATCGAAGAGGTTGAGCGAGACCGGCCATTCGACATCGGTCGGATCGATGATGACGATGCGGTCGGCGAGTGCCCCGCCTTCCGCGAACTCCGCCAGGCCGGAGAGGGTGCGGATCAGGTCGTCCTGGCTGTCGAGGACCACGACGCTGCGTTCGCCCCGCGCCACCGCTTCCAGATCGTGGCCGATGAGATATTGCAGGGTCTGGGTCTTGCCATGTCCGGAACCGGCGATGATGTGGTGATGCTCGAAGCGGGCGGCCGCCGGGATGGTGAAAGGCACTGCCTGATCGAAGACATCGAGTAAGGGGGTGCCGCCCAGATAGGCGCTCACCCGTTCCGCGGGATCCGCGATGTCGGACTTCGACGGCAGGCGGGGCGTGCGCTGAAAGCTGCGCGGGTCGGCCGCCGGGTTGCCGCCCGAGGCCGCGATCAGGTTGCGCTCCAGCCGGTCCCTGTGGCGGCTGAACAGGCCGAGCGCCTTCAGCTCATCGCGGAAGACCGACGCGCAGACGGCCTCGGTGATGCGGCCGACATCCCCGAGGCTGCGGATCAGCGGCACCGGCATGCGCATGCCGTCGGCCGTGCACGCATCGGAGGCCAGTGCGGGACAGGCGTCGTGCATCAGCTGGGTGATCCCGGCGAAGGTGTCGGCCAGCTGTTCTCTGACGGTCGGGTAGTTCTCCAGCAGGTGCTTCTGTGCCGTGAGCTGGTCCCGCAGGTCCCAGAGCTCTGTGACCGAAGCCCGTGCGCTCAAGCCGGTCTCCGGCAGGATGAAGAGGGTCTCATAGGCCAGGCAGCGGTCGATCAGACCGGCGACGGTCTCCCGCTGCACGTGGGTCTCCGGCAGGCCGAGCCGCAGCAGCACCTCGGTGGCCAGGTTCTGGACCAGCCCGTCCCTGCCCTGGGGCTGCAGCAGGCCGTGACGGCGGAACAGGCGGCGGACATCGTCATGGAGAGACTGCACTTCCTGCAGGTCGCCCGGCCGGAACAGCCCGTGGATGAAGGCGTGGGTCCGGGCGGCGAGATGCAGCGGCATCAGAGGCCCTTCAGGATCACCTGCCGGGCCTCGTCCTTCGGCAAGGGCTCGATCTTGTGTCTCTGTGTGCCATCCCAGTGCCGGGCGCTCTCCATGACCTGCCGGAGATAGCCGGTGATGGTCTCGAGCCAGGCTTCCTTGCGGGCCAGCTCGATGACGCTCGGACAGGCGAAATGCCGTCCGTGCAGCAGGTCCTTCACGAAGATGGTCTCGCGCTTCTCATGGAAGAACCAGTAGCCGGCACCGGCCCCCGCAGCCAGACCGAGCGCGACGGCGATGCTTGTGCCGACAACGGCCGAAAGCAAGCCGCCGGCGATCAGGAAGACTGCGACCCCGATGAGCGTGGCAGTGCGCAACAGTCTGGGCTGGAAGGCCTCGATCAGCACCGCATTGTCGAAACCGTAGCGACCGACCAGCGCATCCTCCGTCTCGTCCAGCTCAATCTTGCACCAGAGATTGAACCGGACCTTCGAGAATCTTCCCTCGGTCTGCGACCGTCCAAACAACAGATCCATCACACCCACCCTCTTAAGATGCAAAACATTCAACATGCTCGCCTGCATGACCGTCAAGCGGGAAAGTGAAGCTCCGGCAGATCACGCGCGAGATAAGGGTGGCGGGTGGGTGTTCTGAAGCTGAAGAAGTGTATGAAGTCGCGGAGCATGCCCGGCCGGACCTGAGACGCCGTGGTCAGCGTTGAGCATGGATGGTGGGGGATCGGTGCGACGGAGAAAGGGGGATACAGCTACCGCGCAAGATTCTCGACGGCATCTCCCCTGGAAGATCAGCGAGATCTGGTACTCTGAGCGTCGGGAGTGAAGCGGAAGGATCAATGTCAGGCTGAGAATGAGCCGAAGGATCGGAGTGGTCAGAGCTGCGACTCTATCCAACTCAGATTGCCCGGCGGTCCAGACTTGGGGAGCGGAGCACAGGTCACTTACATGCAGATTCAATTTACTCAGGTGCGTATCCGGCGGTCCAAACAATGGGTTCATGCATGGGCTCGGTGCAAAAATCGCCCGGCTCTTAAAAAGTCGGGGGTCACGTCAAGAGTGTCGAACGAGACGTATGCTATAGAAATGTCTCAAGACCTCGGCCCAGCCGCTGATGTGCCGAGAACGAAGGCTGCTGTTCGTCGCCAAAATTCGTCGCAGCACTCGTCCCGGGACAAAGGACGCTTCGCCCCGGGACGGTTTTTTACTTCGCCTCTGGCGGAACGAGGTCGTCGGGGACCGCCCAGCCGATTTCCCGGTAGTACCTGTAGGCACCGACGTGCAGTGGGAGGTTGGCTTCGGTGAAAATCGTATCCCTTTTGAACACCTTCATCCATGGCGCGGTCTGATGGACCTCGTCGATGTTTTCCCAGAAGGCTTTCGTCATCCGGTAGACATCTTCGTCATTCACGTGGCTGCCCACGCCGAGGCCAACCCAGCCGGTCACCGTAGTCACGTCCTCGGTGTTGACCTGATTCTCGTATGAACCCGCAGGGATCGTCGTCGGCGTCCTGCCTGGCACCTCCAGCATCTTCTGCATGACCTCATTGTCCCACGCGTCATCGGGAATACTCAGAAGCCGGATATTCGACACCAGGGCAAACTGCTGGATGACCGGGCTCGGCAGTGTCGTCGGGATCATGTACGCGTCCATCTGCTTGTCGAGGAACGCGGTCTCGGCCGACTGCCAATCGTACCGCATGACTTCGAAATCTTCGCCAGGCTTGAGGCCGGTCGCCCCCTCAACAAACTGCATGGCGACCTTGGTGGCCGCGCCGGCGGGCGGTCCCAGAAAGACCTTCTTGCCCTTCAGATCCTTCATCGAGGTGATGCCGGACTCTTCATACACGACGACATGGAAGGGGCCGATCGGGTAGTTCATGATCAAGCGCAGCTTCGAATTCAGTTCCTTTGCGTTGTTCACCTTCGCAAACATCGCCGATTGCGTTTGCATGTAGTGATTGATCCCGGTCGCGCTCAGGAAGAAGTCGACCTGCCCCTTTGCAGCGTCCACCGCCGACTTGGTGGCCGGCTTCCCGATCGAGATCTGGATTTCGTAAGGCAGATGCTTCTGCACAACCTGTGAGAAGGCAATGCTCAGTTGTCCGGGTCCTGATCCGGCCGGCAAGCTGTCCATGGTGAAGAACTTCTTCTCCTGCGCAGCCGCTCCGTGCGAAAGCCCCACGGCCGCGGCGCACGCGACCAGGGCAGACATGAATGCTCGTCTCTTGATCACCAGTTTTCTCCCTGTTTCAGATTGTTGTCTTCAGTACTTCTGGCATCGGCCAATCAGCGCGTCTGCGGAAGTGGCCCGGCCGTGATCAGGCGGGGCGGTCGCCGCAGAGCGTCACCCGATGCATAAGGCGTGTCTCGTCGCCATAGTCGGCGATCGCATAGTGCTGCGTGCAGCGGTTGTCCCAGAACGCCACCGACCCCTTTTCCCAGCGGAACCGACAGGTGAACTCCGGCTTCTTGAGATGATCGAAGAGGTAGTCGAGAACGGCGCGAGACTCCTTGCCCGACACGCCGACGATCTTCCGCGTGAAGATCGAATTGACGTAGAGGGCCTTGCGTCCAGTCACCGGGTGCGTCCGAACGATCGGGTGCTCGAAGCCTTCTTCCGCAGTGCGCCGGGCGCGCATCTCCTCACGCTCACGTTCCGACATCTTCTCGTAGAACTTCTCGAAGTTCGCCTGCCCCGCGGTGTTCCGGGCCTTCATGCCTTCGAGATAACGCTTCATGGGGGGCGACAGGGCCTCATAGGCATCGTACATGTTCGCCCACATCGTGTCGCCGCCGTACGCCGGCACTTCCCTGGCGAGAAGAATCGAGCCCAGGGGCGGTTCTTCCTGGTAGGTGACGTCAGAGTGCCAGGCGTTGGCGGAATAGCGGTTGGCCTTCGATGACTTGAGAATCAACACCTCCGGTTGCTCGGGGAGAGATGGTGAGTACGGGTGGATATGCAGCGTTCCGAACTGGCGTCCGAACGCGACGTGGTCGGCAGGCGAGATGTCCTGATCCCGGAAGAAGATCACCTGATGTGCCATCAGAGCGTCGTGAACTTCCTTGAAGGCCTGATTGCCAAGCGGCCTCGACATGTCCACGCCCTCGATCTCGGCGCCGAGCGCCCCTGCAATCGGTCGAACATTGATCAGGTCATAGCCCATATGACATCTCCTCGCTTGAAGGCCGGTGCGGACGATCGTCGCGCCGCAGGCTGCAATCTAATATAATTGCACTTGCAGTGCAATTACAATTCAATGCGGCGACACTTTCCTCACCCTGCGTCACCCTGGACAATGAATATTATTGCACTTCCAGTGCAAATATATAGACTGAATGCGAACCATGAAACTGGTCGCTGCGACTGTCTTCAAGACACGCGAGCCGGGCAGCACCAACCGAAGGAGGATGGCGATGAACATCAATGCGACGCTTGCGAAGCGCGACCCGGCACTGGAGGAAGGATTGCACGCCTACGATACCGAGCAGGCGTGGATGGGAACGGAGTTGGAAACGCGCCGGAACGAATGGCTTCTGGAATGGTCCAAGGATGAAATCCTGGAAATCGAAAACGCGGTTGGCGCGGTCGAGACGCGGGGTCTTGATCTGCTCGATATCGCGAAAGACGATTTCCCGCTAGAGCTTGCGTCGGAGCGTATTTCCGCGCTCAAGCAGGACGTGCTGCACGGTCGTGGTTTCGTGCTGATCAGAGGTCTGCCAGTCGATCGATGGAGTGACCGGCAGTCTGCGATCGCGTTCTGGGGTATCGGCCTGCATCTCGGCGAGCCCTGTCCGCAGAACGGCAAGAATCACGTCATCGGCCATGTGAAGAACCTGGGGCTGGATTACAGTGATCCGCAGACCCGCGGCTATCAGACCAACGCCCGACTGCACTACCACACGGATCTCTCCGACATTGTCGGTCTTCTGTCGCTGCGCGCCAGCAAGTCCGGCGGCCTGAGTTCCATCGCCAGTTCGACGGCGATCTGGAATGTCCTTGCCGCCCGCAGACCTGACCTTGCGCGTGTTCTGATGGCACCCTACTGCCAGACGCGGTGGGGCGAGATTCCCGAGGGCAAGCAACCCTGGGCCGAGGCGCCGATCTTCATGCCCAGCGGCAAACGGATGGTCGCCAGGTATGTCCGCAGCAGCATCCAGAAGGGTCAGGATCTGCCAGGTGTTCCGAAAATGACGGACCAGCAGGTCGAAGCCATGGATCTGCTCGATGAGATCACGGCCGAGGAGGGCATCGCGCTGGAGATGGAACTGCGGCCCGGGGACATCCAGCTCCTGTGCAACTACAACGTCTTTCACAGCCGGACGGCCTATGAGGACTGGCCGGAGCCGGAACGCCGGCGGCATCTGCTGCGCCTGTGGCTGGCATGTGACGACGGACCTGTCCTGCCGGAAAGCCTGATCGAGAATTACGAGGGACTGACCGAAGGCGGACGGCCGAACGGCATTCTGGTTCCCGGCGTGCCGCTCTCCGCGCCTCTTGATGCCGAGTAGCCTGACAGGCTGCTGATCATGGCATGCAGCCGGGCCTCTCCCCGCAGGATGGGAAGAGGCCCGGCCTCCGTTTGGGATGAACCGGTTGGCTTAGTGGCTCACCCCTGGTCACTATTCAGCCGGACGGCGCAACGATGTCGAACTGAGGCTCGAAGTCATCAAGCATCTCGAAGAGATCAGCGACGGTATCGCTGCTGCCCTCGACCTTCAGCAACTCCCTGTCCAGCGCGTCAGCGAAGGAGAGTTGCCTGACGATCAGGCTCACCGCGATGCTGACTGGGGCGGTCACGGTCGCCACCGCGTTCGGGGCGCGTTTGCCAATGATCTGGGTCAATGTCTCGTTGGCGAGTGTCTGACATACGTCCTCATTGCGATCCTCGATCCGCCAGTTGATCCGCCAGTTCTTGCCCAAGGCCTTCTCGGCGTCGAGACGGACAGCCATGAAGTCGAAAATGATGTCGGTGGAGACCGCCGCGAGCAGGTCGGGACTGATCATCGGCTGCGGCGGCAGCTGGATGACTCCGTGGCGCAGTTCCTGGGTCGCGTACAGGTAGGCGTTGCGCCATGTCGAGGATTCGGCCTGATACCCCAGCTGTTCGAAGGCATCGGCCGCGAGATGTCGTGCGGCCTCGTTTGCCGGATCTGCGAAGAGCACGTGATAAAGCACCTGTGAGACCCAACGGTATTCGCCCTTCTCGAAGTCGTCCCGGGCGCGCTTCAGTACAGCCGGGGCGCCGCCCATGTAATCGACATATTTCAGAGCAGACTGCTTCGGCGGCAGCGGATTCAGGTTCGCCGGATTGCCGTCATACCAGGATAGATAGCGCTGGAAGACGGCCTTGACGTTGTGACTGACCGTTCCGTAATAGCCGCGCATCCGCCAGTCGGTCCGCAACGACTGCGGCAGATCCATGGCCTCGGCTATCTCGGCCGGTCGCCAGCCCTTGTTCATCAGTCGGACCGTCTGGTCGTGGATGTGCTTGTAGAGATCGCGCTGACGCTCCAGGAAGGCGACAATTTCCTCCCGCCCCCAGGTCGGCCAGTGGTGCTGACAGATCAACACGTCCGTCCTGTCGCCGAACCGCTCCACCGCATCGGCGAGATAGTGGGACCAGATGCGCGGATCGCGGACTTCGGAGCCTCGAAGCGGACAGAAGTTATGCAACAGCGGCGTCGCGTTCTCGGCCATGTTCAGGACAGCCATCTCCGGCAGGAACATGTGCATTTCCGCCGGTGCCTCGGTTCCGGGTGCCAGATGGAACTGTATCCGCACCCCATCAATGTCATGGGTCTCGACGGACTCGGTGACAATGTGCGTCGGAGCGATCAGCGTGGTCGTGCCACGAGGGGTAACCTTGCCGATACCCGCATCGACCTGCCCCCTGGGCCCCGGCTTCAAGAGACCACCGAACTGGAACTGCGCCCGTCGCACCATGGCATTGCCGGCAAGGATCTTCTCGCCGCCGATCGCTTCCATGAATCCGTCAGGCGCGTAGACGACGGCACGCCCCGCATCCACCTCGGCCTGATCGAGAACCCCCTTGGCACCGCCGTAGTGGTCTCCGTGGCTGTGGGTGTAGAGAAGCGCCTTCACCGGCACCTTCGGACGGTTCGCGTAGTAGAGGTCCAGCCCTGCCTTTGCGACTTCGGCCGTTGTCAGACAATCAATCAGGATGAGGCCTGTATCGCCCTCGATAATGGTCATGTTGGCCAGATCCATCCCGCGGATCTGGTAGACCCGATCGGTCACCTTGAACAGGCCGTTCGCCATGTTGAGACGCGAGATCCGCAGCAGGCTCGGATTGATGGTGTCGATGTCGTCTTCGCCGTCCAGAAAGTCGTAGTTCCGCAGGTTCCATGCCGCGGTTCCGTCTTCCATGCTGATCAGGCCGCCGTCCGGGGCCGGTGCCACCAGGCCACGGTTCGCGTTCTCGACGTCGCGGCGGTCGGTGAAGTCCAGGGTATCGGCCAGCGCGGCATGAACCGCCCGCGTCATGGCCTGGGCATCCTTTTGCAGTTTCGGGTCCACTAGGGCCTCCCCCTCTTCGATGGATTTTCCGTCTTGGGCTTGCGCCCGTTGACAGCGCGCAGCGGCCCTACGAGAGCGGGCCGCCGTCGATGGTGATGCGGTGCATCAGCCGTCGGGCACCGTGATAGTCGTTCACCGCGTAGTGCCACGTCGCACGATTGTCCCAGAAGGCGATGGAGTCGTTTTCCCATTGAAACCGGTATGTGTGCTCGGGCCGCGCGGCATGCTGGTAGAGGTAGTTCAGCAGTGGCGCGCTTTCCTCGACGGACCAGCCCTCGAAATGAAGTGTGAAGCCCGGATTGACGTAGAGGGCGTGGCGACCACTGATCGGATGCCGGATGACCGCCGGATGGACCGCGTCCTGGGTGGCGAGATCCTCGTTGCCGACCCGTTCGCCGATGTCCTTGCCGGTCCGGCGTGCCGAGTTGGCACCGAACACGTGGCGGCTGGAGTGTACGGCGCGGAGGCCGAGCAGGGTCTGCTTCAGACCCTCCGAGAGAGAATCGAAGGCGGCATACATGTTTGCGAATGCCGTATCGCCACCCTGCGGCGGGGTTTCACGCGCAAGCAGAACCGATCCCATGGCGGGCTCGGTGTCATAGGAGTGGTCCGTGTGCCAGCCGCCGCCAATGTTGGCGCGCTGATCCGGTTCCTTGCGGACTTCGGCGATCTCGGGATGTCCATCGACCGGCTTGAAGAAACGGTTGACGTTGATGGGACCCATGCTCCTTGCGAACGACAGGTGCTGTTCGGGCGACAGCCGCTGGTCCCGGAAGAAGAGCACGCCGTACTCGCCGAGTGCGGCTCGCAAGGCACCGGCGACGTTGCCGCTCGGGTTTTCGCTGAGGTCAATGTTCCGAACGAAAGCGCCAACACCCCCGCCGGACGGTTCGAATGCGATCTCACTGGATGACGGCATGCCTGTTTCCTCCCGAACATTACGGCCAAGTGGAGGCAGGATAATATTTTTGCACTATATGTGCAATATTATATGGGAAGGTCGAGCGCGACGGCTCGCCGTCAGGAACCCGATGGCTCTTCGCTGTTCTGCTGCCCACCGTGACTATCCATGGGCCAGAGGGCTGCGAATAAAAGGCGCTTCAATATCGAGCGGGCATCCTTTGCGTCATGTCCCCATTGATGCCGCAGGCTGTCCCAGACTTCCCAGTCGGTGAGAGTGGCGAGCGCATTCAACCGTGCGTTGCGGCAGTCGTCTGGCCAGGACTCGACCTCCGGCATGAACCAGTTGGACAGGTCGTCTCGCATCTTTTTCCTGAGAGCGCTTCGCCGGCCGGCGATGGCAGTCGAACTGGAAAGTATCAGGTTGGCCGCACGTCGATGCGGCGCGATTGCGTCGAGCAACGGAATGCGGAAATCGAGAAATTCATCGAGCCTGGACGTCAGGTCGCCGGTGGCAGCAGTATCGCGGCTCTGAGGCGGCAATACGTTCTCGAGGAGATGCTCGAACGTTGCCGCCGTCAGCTCTTCACGGTCGGAGAAGTGCTGAAAGATCGTCCGCCGGGACGTCTTGGCGCGCTCCGCGATCTGTTCGGCACTCGGTTTGGGATTGCCTTCCGACTGCAGGGCCGCCAGCGCCTCGATGATCGCATTTCGGGTTCGCACCGAACGGAGTTTCCGTTTGTCCTGCACTTTCTCGTTCACATTCATCTCGTGTCCTTTTCCGCAATGAACAGATTCGAGCTACTGGAAAACGCGGCCTATGAGTTCGTCCAGTGCCGAAGTCTCGTCATCTTGTTGGTTTTGGCTTCTAAACCGTCAATTCTGCGGAGGACGGCATTGTTTATCGTAAATTGAGTGGCTCATGGTCGCAATGAAATCGGCCAATGTCTCCATCGCGACGTGTTGAGGCAAGCATGGAGCCCGCTCCTTCAACCGACAATTCGACAGCATCCTCATCACGAGGCTCTGTATCGGAGAAGCATCGCGAGATTCCGTCCTTTCGGTACATCCAACGAAAATCTGAAAATCGATTGTCATAGCTGCGCGTTCGTGCGCACGCCATTTCCGAGCCTAGAAAGAGCCTAAGCTCTTGAGACAACATCCCTAACCCGCTGAAAAGATTGGTGGGCGCACAAGGACTCGAAACTTGAACCCGCTGATTTGGGTTTCGTCACAGCCTCCCTTACGAAGTGTGAAACAGTGATCATGATCGTCAAGATGGAAAGTGAGGCTCTTGCGGGAGAAACGTGCAAGAAGGGTGGCGGGCGGGTGTTCAGAAGCTGAAGAAGTGTATGAAGTCGCGGAGCATGCCTGACCGGACCTGAGACGCCGTGGTCAGCCTTGAGCATGGATGGTGGGGGATCGGAGCCGCGGAGAAAGGGGGATACAGGTGCCGCGCAAGATTCTCGACGGTATCTCCCCAGGATGGACAGCGAGATCTCGCACCGGCAAAGCGGTAAACACAAAGTCCGCTACACGCTCAAGCAGTGTCATGATCGACTCGCTTCAGGCTGCGTTCCGTTACCTCAACTACCCGATGATAAGGTCAAACCAGCGAGAGGTAGCTTTGCAGCGATCTGCGCAGACTCACAGGCAAAAACCACTCGATTTGAATAAGTAAATGAGGAACTGAGCTCATAAATTTCCAGCCCCCTGAGCACCTCTCCGATGAGGATCAGGGTGGGCTTCGCATTCGACACGGCCAAATGATTGCCGGCCGCAGCCGCCAGGTTGGTATGCTGCCAATTTTCCCTATGGCTTGAGATGCTGGCTCCACAGGAAAGCGGCAGGTCCGGTGAAGCGCCATTCGCGATCGCCTGTCGTGCGAACGCTGTGAGACGCTCTCTGCCCATGTAGAGCGCAACAGTCGTCGATCCTGCTGCGATGGCCGTCCAGTCGACCGAGGCGGTTTCACCGTTGCGGCCATGGCCGGATATAAAGAGAAGCTGCCTGCCAAGCGCCCGATCGGTGAGCGTCAGGCCGAGGTTGGCCGCGGCGGCTGAAGCTGCAGTGATGCCCGGCACGATACGCACTGGAATTCCAAGCGCTCTGAGAGCGCGCGCTTCCTCATTGCCCCGGCTGAAGATCGCTGGATCTCCGCCTTTCAGTCGAACGACGTGCTTTCCCTCCCGCGCCAGTCGGATCATCAAGCGATTGATTTCCTCTTGCTTGCAGGATGGTTTGCCGCCTCGCTTTCCAACGGGCATCCGTTGTGCCTCACGCCGTGCAAGGTCCAGCACTTCGTCTGAAACCAGCGCATCGAACAGGATCACGTCGGCATTCTGCAGCGCCTTTATCGCCTTGACAGTGAGCAGGTCCGGGTCGCCGGGTCCGGCACCGACCAGGGTGACATGGCCGCCGCGATCGCCGAAGTCCGGCAGACGTTCTGCTTCTTCCGGAATACAATCTCCGGAAAGGGCGGATTCTGCAAAGCGCCCCCACCAGGCACGGCGCAGGCTGGCCAACGGAAAATGCGATGCAGCCTTCCTGCGCAAGGACCTCGCGAGTTGCGCCCATGCCCCCAACTCTCTGGGCAGCATGGCCTCGATTCGCCGGCGGATGGCCTGTCCAAGAACCGGCGCTGCTCCGTCCGTCGAGATGCCGACCACCACTGGGGAACGGTTGACGATGGACCCGAACTGAACCGTGCAGAACTCAGGCTGATCGATCAAATTGATCGGCACACCGCAGGACAAGGCCCGCGCATGCAGACTTGCTGCAGACGCCTTGTCCTCGATATCGGCAACAATTAGCGCGAACTGTCCGAAATCCATCGCGCCCGGCATCTGCTCCAGAACCCGAATGTGATGTGCTTCAACGAGGGCCCGGACTTCTTCGTCGACTGCATCTGCCACGAGTACAGGCCGCGCACCGGCAGCCAGCACGAGCTCCAGCTTCCATGCCATTGCTTCCGTTCCGCCGATTGCGAGTACCTGCCGCCCCTGGAGGCGCATGAAGACGGGCAATATCGACAATTCTTCTATTCGATTGGGCGTCATTTCAGACTGTCTCCGATTTCCGGGAATGCCTGAGCATCCTTCCGATTTCGCCCTGGCATGAACCGCACCCTGTTCCGGCTCCTGTCCGTTCGCCCACGCATCTGACCGTATTCGCACCAACTGAAATGGCTTCGGTTATCGTCTGCGCACCGACGTTGTTGCAGGCACACACCATGGCGCCCGGTCCGGCATTGCCGTCACCCGGACGTCCAGCGAGAATCCTGTGCTGCTGGGCAGGGTCTGTGATGGTCTGGCCCAGTTGCCCGATCAGCCATTCACGCTCTACGGCGACCGCGGTATCGGCGCAGAAGAAGGCGCCGACCAGCTGATCTTTCCGAAACAGGGCAAACCGGTAAATGCCCCGGTGATGGTCAGAATAGTTCAGCACCTCGCAGGCGGCATCCGGTTCAAAACCAAGGAACGCTTCGGTGGAATCGGTAATTGGCAGCGGGCCTGTGCTCGCACATTCGAAGCGGAAACCTGTTTCAATGCGGGCGGTCGCCCAATAGACCTGCTGCCGCAGGTCCGGCCGGGAAAGGCTTATTCCGAATCCGAACCAGTCTGCTTCTAGTCGAGAGGCCCTGACATGCGTCGACTTGAGCGCCGGCTGGCCAGACACGGGATCGGTGATGTCATCCACGAGCACATCCACGCGTGCTGCGCTGCTGCCCTGAGCCGTCCAATGCATGGGTGCGAACAAGATGCCCTGCTGCTGAGCGTCTGTGATCAGAACGCGGGCAAGATACTGACGCCCCCGTCGCGACAAGCGGACCAAATCTGCAGGACGAAGGGCGAGCCTCCATGCGTCGGTGGGGTGGATCTCCACAAACGGTTCCGCCAGATGCTGCGACAGCCGGGCCGAACGTCCTGTGCGGGTCATTGTGTGCCACTGATCCCGTATGCGACCGGTGCTGAGAATGAAGGAGCCAGCACACGGTTTGGAGATTGCGGCAACGCGCAGAGCGACAAATCGGGACTTGCCATCTGCCGTGAAGAAATGCCCGTCAGAGAAAATCTGCGCAGCAGATTCTGGCGATTTTGGTGCCGGCCACCGGACCGGTTTCAGACCGTCATAGTCAAGTTGGTCCAACCCGGAGAGACCCCCGATGTCAAAATCACGCCGTCCCTGGTTGGCAACATCGGACAACCGGGCGTGCTCGTCGAATATCGCATGCGGGTCAGCGTAGTCGAATCCTGCGCCATGGCCCATCGCCTGCGCCACATTGCAGATGATCCGCCAGTCCGGACGTGTCTCGCCCGGCAAGGGTAAAAAACTGCGTTGTCTGGAAATGCGGCGTTCGGAATTGGTGACGGTACCGTCTTTTTCACCCCAGGCTGCCGCCGGCAACAGCACATGCGCCAGATCGGTCGTGTCGGTGTGTCGTTCGACATCCGAGACCACAACGAAGGGACATGCCGCCAACGCATCACGCACGACATCTGCGTCTGGCATCGAGACGACCGGATTGGTTGCCATGATCCAGATCGCCTTGATCCGACCGTCGGCAACAGCACCGAACATGTCCACGGCTTTCAGACCCGGTGTGGCTGCGACTGTCGGAGAGCACCAGAAATCCCGAACCAGACTTCGATGCTCGGGGTTTTCGATGTCCATATGGGCGGCGAGCTGATTGGCGAGACCACCGACCTCCCGGCCACCCATAGCGTTCGGCTGTCCCGTCACGGAGAATGGTCCCGCGCCTTCACGGCCGATGCGACCGGTGAGCAGATGGCAATTGATGATCGCGTTGACACGATCGGTCCCGTCGGCGGCCTGATTGACGCCCTGACTGTAGACGGTGACCACTTTCTCGTGCTCGGCAAACAGGTCGTAGAAGCATCGCAACTGTGTTTCGCTCAGGCCGGTTCCTGAGGCAATTTCTGCGAGATCCTGACCGCCCGCAGCATCAATCGCCGCTTCGGCACCATTCGTATGTCGCGTGATGAAATCGAAATCGGCCTTGCCGTGATCCAGCAACCAGAAGAGCAGGCCGTTGAACAGCGCCACGTCTCCGCCGGACCGGATCGGCAGATGCAAGTCGGCCTGCTCGGCGGTGACGGTCCGCCTCGGATCAATGACGACGATCTTCAATTCAGGCCGCGCATCACGCGCGGCAAGCAGGCGCTGAAACAGCACCGGGTGGCACCAGGCAAGATTCGACCCCGAGAGCACCACAAGATCGGCTTGCTCAAGATCCTGATAGGAAACGGGTACGGTATCCGAGCCGAAAGCACGCTTGTGACCGGCGACGGAAGAGGCCATGCACAGTCGCGAGTTGGTGTCGATATTGGCCGAACCGATGAAGCCCTTCATCAGCTTGTTCGCGACATAGTAATCTTCGGTCAGAAGCTGGCCGGAGACGTAGAATGCCACCGAGTCTGGCCCATGCTGTTCGATGGTCTGGCGGAATGTGTGCGCTACCAGCTCTGTGGCCGCGTCCCATGATGCCCTCTGGCCCATGATTTCCGGGTGCAGCAGCCGCCCGTCCAGGTCCAGGGTTTCCGCCAGCGCGGCACCTTTCGAGCATAGTTTGCCAAAATTTGCAGGATGGTCGGGATCCCCCTCAATGCCGACCGATCCGTCCGGGCGTTGCCGGGCCAGTACACCGCATCCCACCCCGCAATAGGGGCAGGTTGTCCTGACCGCGGGAAAACTGCCTGCGTCAGCCATGGCGAAGGGAATCACCGCTCAGGAGCACACGGCCTCCTTCTACTCTGGCCGGGAAGGTCATCGTACCGCCTTCATCCACGCCCTGAGCCATGCCGGTTTCCAGGCTGATGACCCAATTGTGGAGCGGACAGGTGACTGACGCACCATGCACGATACCTTGACTGAGAGGCCCCTTCCTGTGCGGGCATTGATCGCGCAGGGCAAACACTCGATCGTCCACTGTGCGAAAGATTGCGATGCAGTCGTCCGCGAGTTTCAGGATGCGGCTGCCGCGTCGCGGAATGTCATCCAGGGCCGCGATATCAAGCCAGTGTTCGACGGCATGTCTCATCACGCGACAGCCTCCAATTTCGGCGTGGGCAGGGGCAGGAACTCATGCGCGTCCTTGCCCTCCGCACGTTCCTGCCACGGGTCGGTCTGCGCGAACTTCTGGGCGTAGGCGAAGCGTGCAGCAAGGGCTTTCCGGCCATCTGCATCCTGCACCACGGCTTCCTGCACATGTTCCATACCGACCCGCGCCAGCCACTTGTGCATCCGGTCGAGATAATGCGCTTCCTCGCGATAGAGCTGCATCAGCGCCGCGCAATATTCCATCACCTGCTCTTCCGTCTCGACCTTGCAGAGCGCGACGGTTTCCTTCACCTCCATGCCGGCAGCTCCGGCGAAGGACAGCTCATAGCCACTGTCAACACAGATCACGCCGAAGTCCTTGATGGTGGCTTCCGAGCAGTTTCGCGGACAACCGGACACGCCCATCTTCACCTTATGCGGCGTCCAGGAGCCCCAGAGATATCTTTCCATCCGCACGCCGAGCGATACCGAGGCCTGGGTGCCGAACCGGCACCATTCGCTGCCCACGCACGTCTTCACGGTACGCAAAGCCTTGCCGTAGGCATGACCGGAAACCAGACCGGCGGCATTCAGATCGGACCAGACTGCGGGCAGGTCCTGTTTCTTGACACCCAGCAGATCGATCCGCTGCCCGCCAGTGACCTTGACGGTCGGAATGGCGAACTTGTCGGCCACATCGGCAATAGCCCGCAGTTCCGTGGGGCTTGTAATGCCACCCCACATGCGCGGCACGACCGAATAGGTCCCGTCCTTCTGGATGTTGGCGTGGACCCGTTCGTTGATGAAACGCGACTGGTTGTCGTCGACATATTCACCGGGCCAAGTCGAGAGCAGATAGTAGTTCAGGGCCGGGCGGCATTTCGCGCAGCCACAACTTGTCAGCCACTGCAGTTCCTGCATGACGGCCGGAATTGATTTCAGTGCCTTTGCAACGATCAGGCGGCGAACCTCGCCGTGGCCCATGTCGGTGCACTCACACATGGGCTGCACGTCGGATCGGGCATAGGCTTCGCCTAGACTGATCTGCAGCAATTGCTCTACCAGTCCGCTGCAGCTGCCGCACGACGATGATGCCTTGGTCTTAGTGCGCACCGCCTCAAGGCTGTTTTGCCCTGCGTCGATCGCGGCAATGATGTCGCCCTTGCAGATGCCGTTGCAGCCGCAGATTTCTGCGTCAGCCGACAAGGCTGCAACGGCTGCCATAGGGTCCACCGAATCTACCCCCGCGTAGCCCTGACCAAAGATCAGGGTGTCACGCATGCCGGATACGTCCGTTCCGTTTTTCATCAACTGAAAGAACCATGGTCCGTCCGCCGTATCGCCGTAGAGCACGGCGCCGACGATGCGATCGTCCTGCAGAACCAGGCGCTTGTAGATGGAGCGGCTGGCATCGCGCAGCACGATCTCCTCGCGATCATCGCCTTCGGCAAAATCACCGGCTGAATAGAGATCCACGCCTGTGACCTTCAGTTTGGTCGCCGTGATCGAGCCTTCGTAGATGAGCGTGTCATCATCGGCGAGTCCGGCACCGACCGTTTTTGCCATCTCGTAGAGTGGCGCGACGAGCCCGTAGCAGGTCCCACGGTGCTCGACACATTCTCCGACAGCATAAATCGCCGGATCGGACGTCCGCATGTTGTCGTCGACCAGAATGCCCCGACCGGTCTCGATCCCGGCATCCGCGGCAAGTGCCGTGTTCGGTTTGATACCGACCGCCATGACTACGATGTCCGCCGGAAGCTCTGTGCCATCATCCAGCTTCACGGCGCTTACACGGCCTTCTTTCTCCAGAATGGCATGAGTATTCGCGCGCGTGACGACATCGATGCCGCGCACCTCGATGGCGCGTTGCAAGAGGTAGCCTGCATTCTGATCCAACTGCCGCTCCATCAAGGTCGGCATCAGATGCAGTACCGTCACGTCCATGCCCTGCATCTTCAAGCCGACCGCGGCCTCCAGACCCAACAGTCCGCCGCCGATGACGACTGCCCGGCCGCCCTTCGCTGCCGCCGTCAGCATCGCGTGGACATCGTCCAGATCGCGATAGGTCAGCACGCCGTCCAGATCATGGCCGGGCACCGGAATGATGAAGGGCAGCGAGCCTGTCGCGACGATCAATCGATCGTAGTGGGCGACCGTTCCGGCGCGCGAGACGACCTTGCGATCGGCCCGGTTGATGGCGATGACTTCCTCGCCGCGAATCAGGTTCACGCCATTGTCGGTGTACCACTGATCGTCATGGATCAGGATGTCCTCGTAGGTGCTTTCTCCGGACAGGACCGGTGAGAGCATGATGCGATTGTAGTTCACGCGTGGCTCAGCGTTGAACACCGTGACATCGTAGTGGTCGGGATCGCGCTTGAAGAGTTCTTCCAGCGCACGCCCTGCGGCCATTCCGTTGCCGATGACAACCAGCTTCTCTTTCACCTTGTCCATTATGCCGCCTCCCCGACTGAACGGGCGGAGTCCGGATCATCATTCCTGGTGGGGTGCGGTGCCGGATTGGCACCGCCTTCATATTCCTCGAGAAACCTCAGCAACGCTTCGCGGTAGCGGTAATAGTCGGGATGTTCCAGTAAAGCCTTGCGGGTGCGGGGGCGCGGCAGATCGACATCCATGATCTGACCGATGGTCGCGTTCGGACCATTCGTCATCATCACCACCCGGTCCGCCAGCAGGATGGCTTCGTCGACATCATGGGTGACACAGATCGCCGTGACCTGTGTGCGTTTCCAAACGTCCATCAGAACTTCCTGCAGCTCCCAGCGCGTCAGGCTGTCCAGCATCCCGAATGGCTCATCCAGCAACAGCAGCTTGGGAGAAAGCGCGAAGGCGCGGGCAATACCGACGCGCTGCTTCATGCCGTTCGACAGATCAGCGGCCATCCGGTCCATCGCATCCGAAAGGCCCACCCTGGCGAGATAATACTCGACGATGTCAGAGCGCTCGGCGGCAGTGGCCTTCGGATAGACGCGATCGACACCAAGCGCGACGTTGTCCCGAGCCGTCAGCCATGGCATCAGGCTGGGCGCTTGAAACACGACTGCACGTTCCGGTCCTGCATCGACGACTTCGCGACCATCAAGGACCACGGCACCGGAAGAGATTTCGTTCAGACCGGCTGTCATCGACAGCACGGTCGACTTTCCGCAACCAGAATGTCCGATCAGCGAGATGAATTCGCCCTTTCTTATCTTCAGTTCGACACCGTCAACAACGGTCAGTGGACCCTTGGGTGTGGGATAGACCTTCTTCAGGTTGATGAATTCGAGAAAACGGTCTTCCCGCGGGCTCTGTGCGGCCTCCAGATAGGCTTGAGGGAGGGGAGCGGTATTGGCCACTTCCTGAGTGATCGGAACGACCTTGGGCAGGGAAATATCATCCTCGATGCTGGCACTGCGTTCCAGTCCGACCCGCATCAGATAGGCGGTAATCTTTGCACGCAATTGCTTGAAATCCGTATTGTTGTTCATCGCCGTGCGCTCGCGCGGGCGGGAAATGTCCACACGGAACTCCGGCCCCAGGGTGGCGTTGGGACCGGGGTTGAGAGGGATGATCCGGTCGGCCAGCAGAATGGCCTCATCGACATCGTTGGTGATCAGCACAACGGTGCGCTTGTCGCGCTGCCAGATTTCGGTGATCTCTTCCTGAAGTTTTGCGCGGGTCAGTGCATCGAGAGCCGACAGCGGTTCGTCGAGCAGCAGGATCTCCGGGCTCATGGCCAGCGCCCTCGCAACCGCCACGCGCTGGCGCATGCCGCCCGAGAGTTCGGCGGGCTTGCGATCGGCGGCAGGTGTCAGCCCCACCATGCCGACATAGCGATCCACACGTGCGGCACGCTCGCCCCGGCTGTCGTTGCCAAAGACGCTATCCACAGCCAGTGCGACGTTACCCCTTACCGACAGCCAAGGCATCAGAGAATAACTCTGAAAGACCACGCCGCGCTCAGGTCCGGGGCCCTCGACGGGTTGTCCTTTCAACAGGATCTCACCGCTATCCGGTTCAATCAGCCCCGCGATGGCGCTGATCAGAGTGGTCTTGCCTGAACCGGAAAAGCCGACGATGGCGATAAACTCACCTTCCTCAACAGCCAGATCGATGCCGTCCAGCACCACTTCTCGGTCCACACCGGTACCGTATGATTTGGTCAGGGATTTCAGTTCCAGGAATGCCATTGGAATCTTCTCCTCACCGGATTTCCGAATGGGTGAACATGGTCTGCAACGCCATCATCACGCGATCGAGCAGGAAGCCAATGATCCCGATGGTGAAGACCGCCACCATGATTTTGGCCAGCGAACTGGAAGAGCCGTTCTGAAATTCGTCCCAGACGAATTTCCCGAGGCCCGGATTCTGGGCCAGCATTTCTGCGGCGATCAGCACCATCCAGCCGACGCCCAGCGAGAGTCTCAAACCCGTGAAGATCAGCGGCATCGCTGACGGCAGCACCAGCTTTACAACCTGTTTCGGCCAGGACAGCTGCAGCACCTTGCCGACGTTCATCAGATCCTTGTCGATGGACGCAACGCCATAGGCGGTATTGATCAAGGTTGGCCAGAGTGAACAAAGCGTCACGGTGATGGCCGAGATGACAAAGCTTTTCGGGAACAGATCACTGTTGCCGGCATAGATCGCTGAAACGATCATGGTAACCAGCGGCAACCAAGCCAGCGGCGAGACCGGCTTGAAGATCTGTATCAACGGATTGACGCCCGCGCTGACCGACTTTGAGAGACCGCAAAGGATGCCCAAAGGTACGGCGAGCAGCGTTGCCAGCAGAAAGCCGAAACCGACGGTAATCAGGCTGGTCCAGATCTGGTCGAGGTAGGTTGGTGCCCCGGTATAGTCGCGCCATTTGATGCGATCATCTTTGCCGGCGGCGAGCAGCTTCGCATTGCGCTCTTCCTGGCGCTGCATGAAGGCTTCTTCCTTGCCGCGTTCACGCACATGGTCGTCATAGAGGTTTTCGACCTGCTCCCAGACCTGAGCAGGACCGGGGATCGCCCCGAGCGATGTATTCACCAGGGGTGCGGTCTGTGCCCAGGCGAACAGGAACAGCAGGATGCCAAGCAATGGCAACCCAAGCCCTCTCGCGAAATCCTTCAGTTGATGCCCGGCCGGTTCACCTGCTGCGATTTTCAGAAGCGGCGTCACCCAGCCAAGGGCAAGCATGTTCAGGTAGGTGTCGGCACGCCCGATGAGGGTAAAGAGCTTCTCTGACCGGCGCTGCCGTGCTGCTGCGGCTTCCTCAGTTTTAATATCTGCTGCGACGCTCATGTTCACTGTCTCACTGGTTCAAGGGAAAGGTATGGCAGGCGATCGCGCCAGGATCGCCCGCCGCGCGATGCGCATCAGCCGCCAACGACGCTGCTGCCCTGAAGCTTCTCGGTGCCTTTCAGGCCGATCGGGAACTGCTTCAGGTAGGCGTTGGGCGTACGGCCATCGAAGGTGATCCCGTCGATGAACTCGGTCTGCGGCTGGCGATATCCGTCCGTTTCCCAGGGAAAGTCGGCTTCGGCAACATTGCCTTCCTCGACCAGCATCCGGGCCGCCTTCAGATAGATGTCTGGACGATAGACCGACCGGGCGACTTCATCGTACCAGGCGTCAGGTTTGCCCTCGGTGATCTGACCCCAACGGCGCATTTGGCTGAGATACCAGACCGCATCCGAATAGTAGGGATAGGTCGCGAAGTATCGGTAGAAGACGTTGAAGTCCGGGACATCCCGCTTGTCACCCTTCTCGTATTCAAAAGTGCCGGTCATGGAGTTGGCGATAACTTCGGCATCGGCACCCACATATTCCGACCTGGCCAGTATCTCGACTGCTTCGGGGCGATTGGCGTTGTCGTTATCGTCCAGCCACTGTGCTGCGCGGATCAGCGCCTTGGTTACCGCAAGAGCGGTGTTCGGATAGTTCTCGGCAAACTCCGCGGTGATACCGAAGACCTTCTCCGGGTTGTTTTTCCAGATCTCGTAGTCCGTGATCACCGGAACACCGATGCCCTTGAAGACGGCTTGCTGATTCCAGGGCTCACCGACGCAGTAGCCGTGAATGGTGCCTGCTTCGAGGGTGGCCGGCATCTGCGGGGGCGGCGTCACCGATAGCAGGACATCGGCTTGAATCTGTCCCGTAATGTTGTCACTGGAGTAGTAACCCGGATGCAAGCCGCCTGCGGCCAGCCAGTAGCGAAGTTCGTAATTATGGGTCGAGACGGGGAAGACCATACCCATCTTGAACGGCTTGCCCTCGTTGCGCATGCGGTCCACGACCGGCTTCAGGTAGTCAGCCTTGATCGGATGCACCGGCCTGCCATCATCCTGGGCCGGAATGTGCTTCCTCATCTCGGCCCAGACCTCGTTGGAAACCGTGATGCCGTTGCCGTTCAGGTCCATCGAGAAGGGCGTGATGATATGCGCTTTGGTGCCGAAACCGATGGTTGCCGCCAGAGGCTGCCCGGCCAACATGTGCGCGCCGTCCAGTTCGCCAGTAATGACGCGATCCAGCAGTACCTTCCAGTTGGCCTGCGGCTCCAGGGTGACGAACAGGCCCTCGTCCTCGAAATATCCCTTCTCATAGGCAATTGCCAGCGGAGCCATGTCTGTCAGTTTGATGAAGCCGAATTTCAGTTCGTCTTTCTCAACGTCCAGCATCTCCGCATGTGCCGAGATCGATACGCCCATTGCTGCTGTGGCAACCAAGGCAAGCGCGCTGCGCGTTAGCCTTGTCCAGGTAGAGTTTCCCACGGTTCCGCACTCCATGTTTTGGTCTGACTTGCCGCGTCGCTCGGCAAACAAGCATAAAAAAAAGCCGCCAACCCGCTCGGCTCCGCCGGAGGCGGAACAGTCGCAGGCGGCAGCTTTGCCACGTTCGGGCCAGCACCGGCCCTGTATCTCGATAGACGCCGACGTTGGCGTCTTCAGTTCACATCAGCAAACCCTGTGCCATTCGATGTACATTGAGAATTTCTTGAAATATCAATAGTTTGAAAGAATTTCACCGACGATATGAGAATTCAATGTGCCGTGCAGTTAGGCAGTCGGGCGTCATTATTGTGCAACTGCACAATTCATGCGCTACCGACGTTCAGGCTTTGAAGATAGCCGGGCAAATCATTTGGATCGAAAGACAGGCGATCCATGAAGTCATTGGGCGACGCAGCTTCGGTCGCTGCCGGATCGCCTAAGGCGGCTGCCAGCAGATCAGGCCGGTAGACGTCGCGCGCGCGTTCAGCATCGTTGGCGTCATAAGATATCTGACCCCAGCGAACCATCTGGCTGTAAATCCAAAGTCCGCCTGTCCTGGAGGGAAAGTTTACCCCTGCTCCGCCCAAACGGAGAAAGTCCGGCACATGCCTCCGGGTCATATCCGGATGCACGATCAACTGGCCGGCAAACGTACGGCGCAGGATCCGTCTGGGTGCACCAACGAACTCGCCTTCCGACAACAGATCGGTTAATTCGTCGAGATTGTCAGGTGCCTCACACCAATCCGCTGCCCGTTTCAGGCTGCGGAGCAGGCGGTCCAAGACCTGTGTGTTTTCATTGGCCCAATCAGCAGTGAGGCCGAGAACCTTCTCCGGCGCACCTGCCCAGACATCCTGTTTCAACGCGACGATACAGGCGAGGCCAGAATCTACAGCCATGCTTGCCCACGGCTCGCCGACACAGAAGCCGTCGATCTGACCGGCACGCAGGCTGTCCACCATCATGGGTGGCGGTATGACAACCAACCTCACATCCTTGTCCGGATCAGTTCCTGCCGCCGCGAGCCAATAACGCAGTTCATAATTGTGGCTGGAGAAGGGAAAAACCATCGCCAGAACCGGTGGCGGTTCGTCCTCAGCGATACGTCGACGGGTCAACGCGGCCATGGCGCTTGCCGCCTCGATGGACCCGGCCCGCCAGACGATGCCTGTTTCGTCGAGTTCACTTGCCAGCCTGCGACTCAGCACGATGGCGTTGCCGCCGCGACCGAACGAAAAAGGTGCGATCATCGGAACAGTGACGTGCGCGATGCCCAGCGTCGACGCAATGGGCATCCCGGCGAGCATCTGCGCCACATCCAGATGGCCGACATTGATGCGGTCACGAACACTGGCCCACGAAGGTTGTCTCGACAGGATCAGGTCGATGCCTTCGTCAGCAGCAAATCCTCTCCGCGCCGCGACGACAAGGGGAGCGCTGTCGGCCAACGGCACAAATCCGGCACGCACAGGGATCAGCCCGGGCTTGCCGAAGGTCTCAGATCTGTTCATGGCCTCTGTTCCTCATGGCTCGGAACCTATGCGGCGGAACTCGACCGCGTTCGTCGTTCTGGCGCGCGCCGTTGTACGCCGTTCCTGAACTGCAGCTCTTCCCTGAACCACAGACCTGTATGTCAGCCGAGCAAGTCGGCTGCCGTGATCACGCTGCGCGCGATTTCTGCGATCTTCCTCTTCTCGTTCATGGCCGTCGTCCGCAACAAGGCGTAGGCGGCCGGTTCGTCGATCTGCCGGGACTGCATCAGAATGCCTTTTGCGCGATCGATGACCTTGCGATCCTCAAGCGCACCTTTGGTTCTTTCCAGTTCGTTGCGGAGCTTGGCAAAGGCATTGAAGCGGCTGATGGTCATATCGACGATCGGCTTCACTCGGGATTTCACCAGTCCGTCCACGATGTAGGCCGATACGCCGGCCTCGACGGCCTCATCAATCATCGCGCGGTCCGAACGGTCGACAAACATCGCGATGGGACGGCGGACATCGCGGCTGACTTGGAACATCTGCTCGAGGACATCGCGACTGTGATCCTCCAGATCGATCAGAATCACGTCCGGATCAATTGCGAAGATGCGCTGCAGCAGATCACCTGTGTCCGTGATCAGGGTGATATCGACTTCGCCCGCGTCTTGCAGGCCATCGATGAGGATTGCCGCCCGGATCGGGTTGCGGTCAATCACCGCCACTCTTAGCGTGCCATTGTGCATTGCAAAAATAGTATGATGCAACGCACAAAGTTCGGTCAAGCGCGTTCGTTTGGTACCGCGCACAAAATGCGGTGACGTCCGTTTATCCGGACGAGGATCCTGAAGCCTGAAAATACGACCGAATACAGGGAGACACCATATTGCATACTTCATGCGACCATCCGTAAAGCCAGGGACGGCCACGGACTTTTTCAGTTGTAGCTTGAGCAATAACGTTTGGTTGATGCCTTCGCGAACCAGGGCGCTGTGATTTGATAGCTATATCCCGTCAGGCTATGCTGCTTGAGCTGAAGCATGAACCATCCGGACCATGTCGGATGGTCGATTTTTTTGGACAGGGTTTGCCACGGAGCGAACACAAACAGATGAGTTGACTGATACTTTCTGAGATGGACTGGATTTGACGCTACCGAAGAGCACACCGTACGGTAAATGCCGTGCGGTTCGTCCGTACCTAGGAATTGATCTCATCATCAAACCATGAAATCAGATAACCAACTAAACCGAATTCGGACTTTTTTGCCTTGGAGACGCTGCATGGGCGACCAACCTCACCCCGTTGACGTTCATGTGGGTAGCCGCGTGCGTCTATGCAGAACGCTTAAAGGCTTGAGCCAGCAGAAGTTGGCGCAGACTCTTGGCCTGACCTTCCAGCAGGTCCAGAAATATGAACGCGGTGCAAATCGGGTCAGCGCCAGCAAACTTTTTGAGCTGAGCCAGATTCTTGATGTACCGGTGGCTTTCTTTTTTGAAGACATCAAGCCCGATGGCGCTGCGGGTGCCGAAAGCAGCGAGGGTTCGAAGGACACTGACAACGAGGCGCTGGACACCACCAAACTGTTTCGCAGGGAGATCCTGGAACTGGTCAGGGCCTACGACAAGATCTCCGAACCAATTGTCCGTAAGCGGATTTATGATCTTGTGAAATCCGTAGGCCCTGCCGATTAGCTGGTTGTGTTGCGGCAGAAGAGGCCGCAGATTGACCTCTCATGTCACCGGATCAGCAAGCGTTATTCAACGAAGCGGCGTGCGCACTGGGCGGCGGAGAGATCTCGGCCCGAGCCGCAAGCTTTCTGAATTGGCTCGATATTGCCAAGGCGTCTGATCTTGAAGCCCCGCAGGACTTCATACGCCTGCTTCTTTTTGCGCAAAGACTGGAACGTCTTTTCGAGCTCCCTGTGCCAGACGCTCCCGGTATTGCAGCTTTCGGTGCCGAGATCGCGTGTGGTGGCAGAGAAGCATCAAGACCGATTGTTTTCGGTGTTTCGGGTATTGGGGTGAACCGGCACGATGCGTTCAGAAGTTGCGTCGCCGAAGCGATCGAGATCCAAAGCCAGTTCCGACCCAAGAACGCCCCTCGCGGCACGAAGGGTATTGTGAATTCTGATGTGAGAGACATGACTTCGCCTCATCTAGACTGGCGGAGCCAAGCCAATGGATCCATCGACTTCGTCGAGAGCCGGGAAAGGCTCGACTCCGTGTCAGCGTTGCCGGCGACGCTCTGTTATCGGAATGAAAGTCTGAGCGGGCCGAGGCCACGTTACAAGATCGGCATTGGTTGCGCTGCGGGCCGGTCATACGAAGATGCGAGAATGCACGCTGTTCTTGAATGGGTCGAACGTGATTCAGCAGCGCTGTGGTGGCAGGGCTTGAGAAAGGCCCGACCGATCTCAAGTGAAGCGGTCGCGAGGACCGGGATAGCCGACCTGATCGGGCAAGCCCGTCTGGAGAACTCGGCACGTCGCTCGTGGTTTCTTGACATTTCCCGGTTTCCGACAATTCCGGTAATCGCGGCAGTTTCCATGCACAAAGACGGTACCGACTTCGCCTTCGGCCTCGGTGCGGGCACAAGCACTGCTGCTGCGCTGAAGGCGGCGTTTCTGGAACTCTGCCAGATTGAACTCGCTGACCGCATTGTGCAGGAAAAGTTGAAACAGCGTAGCGACAGCGAACTGAACGAAATGGATCGTATTCATCTCGCGCGCCGAACGAACGTAGAGCCCGGCTGGGATATCCTCCACCCGAAGGGTACGCCCAACGCGCTGATTGAGGACGGGGATCCCTGGGAGGAACTTGTTCGGGCAGGTGTAAGACTGTTCGAGATGGACCTTGCTCAGGATCAAATAGGCGTTCCGGTGGTCAGAATCTGGACGCCGGATCTCCAGCCAATGCCCGCAGAATTTCAACTGAGTCACGTCTCGGAATCTCGGCAATTGAATATTCATGAGGTTCACAACCATCCCGACCTTCGTCTAATCTGATCGTTACAGGGCGTGGAGGGCTACGTTGCCAGAGAATGGTGGCGATCATCGAATTTGTCCGGAGAAGAAGCCAAGGTTGTTTGCACAACTGCTTGGGTCGCCTCGCTTTTTCGTGGGCGGATATGAGGCCGATGTTCGTTTTCGCAAAGACAAGGCTTTCCTGACTTATCTTTGCTTGAATGGGGGCGGACCTGTCGCACGCGCGCAAGTCGTGCGGTTGCTCTGGGAGGATGATGATCCGCAAAAGGGTCAGACATCGTTTCGCCAGACGCTCTTCCGTGTCCGAAAAGCGCTGACTGCTGCGGGCTGTGAGTGTCTGACGACCAATGCTGTCACAGTCGCGCTCAATCCGGGCCAGTTTGTTACCGATCTCGATGAAATTCTGACCAGTCTCAGATCAGACCAGCCAACGTTCGAACGGCTGTCAGCGAGTGAGTGCCTGTCAGACAGGCTTGGCGAAGGGCTGGATGAGGTTGGAGAGAGCTTTTTCGCGACGCTGAGGGCCCAGCGGCACATTGTGCATGTCCGTCTGGTGTCGGCTCTCGAAGACTGCCTGGAGAAAGCATCTGAAAGCCCTCTACGCACTGAAGCAGCGCAAGCCCTGATCAACCTCGACCCGAGCCACGAACTGGCCTGCCGCGTGCTGATGTCGGACCGGGCATCCAGAGGCGATATTGCCGGAGCGATATCGATCTACAACGAACTCTGGAGTGTCTTGTCGGACGAGTTCGATACCGAACCTTCGATCGAAACGCAGTCGCTTCTGGCGCGCGTGAAGCTCGATCGCTTCACATCTGATTTCATTCCGTCAATGTCTGGCCTGGTGAAACCCGGGGCGGCACCAGCGGTCACGGCGGCTGGCAACGACTATCTGGATCGCGGCCCGGTTCTCGTGATGGGCGAGTTTGATATTTACGGTGGCGATTCCCAGGCGGACGGACTCGCACAGGCCTTTCGGCACGATCTGCTGTCGCGTCTTGTTCGCTTTCGTGAATGGTCTGTACTTGATCAGATGCCATCAGGTCGGCCGAAAGCTTCAACCTTTCTGCTCTCAGCGACAATCAGCCAGGCTGAAAACGGTAGCCGCGTGGCATTGACCCTCAAGCAGGCCAGTTCATCCAGATACGTGTGGAGCGAGTATTTCGATATTGAGGATGGAAACCTTCTCGATCGGCAGACCGAGCTTGTCGGTCGCATCGCCCTGGCCCTCAACGTACATGTTTCAGCAGATCGGCTGGAACGTATTGCGACGATACCGCATGTCACGCTGGACCTGTATGATCGACTGCTGGTCGGTCAAAGGCTCAACTTTGCCTGGGATCGTTCGAAGTCCGACAAAGCCGCCGACCTTTTCCGCGACCTGATCGCTGAAAAGCCCTTCTTTGCGCCCGCCTACAGCGCGCTTGCGCAACTCATCAATTCACGACACATCATGTTTCCAGGAACTTTCAGGAACAGCGCGCAACTCGATTTTTCCGATCATCTCGCGAAGGTTGCGCTTCGGCTCGACCCCCTGGATACACGTTCCTATCTATGTTCGGGCTGGTCGATGGCACTCCAGAACAGATTTGACGAAGCGTATCAGGCGTTTCGTATGGCCTACGATCTGAACGAGAACGATCCATGGACATCGGTTTCCGCGCCTGCCGGGTTTTGCTTTTGCGGGGATCATGAGCGCGCTGCTCAGCTGGCGGAACGCGCGCTGAACATGGGGCTCGTCGCCTCGCCCTTGCAATGGAGTTACAACGTCGTCATCTGGTTCACGTGCGGTGACGATCAGAAAGCGATCAAGGCCTTCGAGCGTTCGAATGGCGGATTCTTCGGTGTCGAAGCCTGGCATACGGCGGCACTGGTACGAGCGGGGCGTAGTGATGAAGCGCGGCAGCAGTATGCGCAGCTCATCGAGAATATCCAGGCCCGATGGACAGGCCCCGAACCGCCGACTTCCGATGAGGCTGAACGCTGGATCACCCAGTGTTTTCCCATTGGTGACCCAGCAACGAAATCACGCTTTCTGGAAGCACTTTCAGTCGCTGGTTATCGGCACTGATCACATGCAGATGGAAATTGTGTAGTCGGCGACCCGGCTCAGAAAGAACTCCGTGTGGCTTAGACCCTCGTCACCGCAGACCATATCTGCGTAGAAAGGTGGCACCTGATATCGAGTGCCACCTTCCTTGTCCTGCTCCGCAAAACGTTGCAGCGATCGCTTGATCATCTTCTCCGGCGGCAGCCTGAGATAAAACACTTCCTGGTTCGGCTGCACGACGTGGATTGCCTTCATACGGGGTGGCACGCGCGCGATGTCCGGCTCGACGATCGATTTGAACTCTTCAAGACTTTCGGGCCATGGCTTCTCGCCAAGCGCCCAGTCAGCAATCAGCCGTCCAAAAGCACCATAGTTTACAATTTCCAGCCGGCCGAACATGCCATCGAATTCGTCGTTCATCTATTTCTCTCCTCGAATGCGGGGGTTGATCAGATCAATGGCAGCGCCTGATCGCCGAAGACCTTGTCCTCGACATGCATGTGCTGATTCACCCAACGGATCAGCTGGTCCATGGACTGCGGTATGTCAGGTCCGAAGACTTCTGCAGCCGATGCTGCCTGCTCCTCTTCGCCGTGATGTTCATCCAGCGCCCGAAAGAAGGTTTCGGCGAGCACGATTGAACCCAGCGGCCCGACATGCTGCCCCTTCGCTGCGACGGCAGCTTCCAGAAGGTAGTAAATGTTGGGTGGCGGATTGTTGACAAACTCATCCTTGAAGGCCTCGACGCTCTCGGAGGCGTTCTCGGCAATCCAGGTCCGCAGCGCTTTCCGTCGAACGTCAACATCAGAAATCCAGGGGCTTGTGCTGGCCAACTCCGGCGACCGATCGCACACCATCCGTGCCAGTGCTTCGATTTTCAGAACACCCGATGTCGCGGCTCTGAGCAGATCCCGGTAGGCGAGCCCCACCGGTTCGGCATCGTCACCGGCGGGAAACAGGTTTTGATCGTGAAGTGCAGCAACGTACTTTGGTGAGATTCGCCGTGCATGCTGCGGCTTGTCCGCAACGCCAGTAATCTCGAAAAACCTAGCCCAACGGACGATCCATTCAAATTGCAGCGGTGTCTGCCGCGGCATTCTGAATGAGCTGTTGCGCATGATCTCGGGGAAGTTGTGCGCCCGTCCGGCCCCGAAATCATATTCGGAACGAACCATGGCATGGCCGACCCGATACGCAGCATTCAGAAAGTCCGGTGTCAGCACGCTGCCCTTGGGCGGATCCAGCACAAAACGCCCCGGATCATTGGACTGTTCATAGTATTTGCGTACAGCGGGATCGAGAAGGTGCGCCAACAAGTCGTGCCGCACAATCTTTCGATAAACGAAGATCACGGCATTGCGTGCGGTGACGAAATTGTTGGCGCTATCGAGTGGATCGGAAGGCTTTTCACTCCACTCAATGAGATCAAGGACCGTGTTGTGGGTGAGTTGCAGAAGCGCAGTCAGTTGCGACAGGATCGCATGGTCATCATTCCGATCGTCTGCCACCAGCGGACAACCGTATTCCTGGCTGAACCGAACCTCTCTGATCCGGCCGATGTCGCGGCGTGGGCATCGACTGGAGTCTCTCGACCAGTCGTTGACCGCATGACCGACGCCATCCAGGCGGAACCGGGTTCTTGGCCAGTGTGCGAAACGCACGCCAGGTTGATTGGATGCACGCTCGAAAATCTTCGAATCCAGTTCCGGCGTGCGACCGTACAAGGTTTCCAGTGCCAAAGGCCGGGAGCGTTCATTTTTGGTCTTCGCCGGATCACGCAACGACGGTGCCGTGCTGTCGCCGACGAACAGGTCATGACTGGCAAGCTGGCCGAGGTAGGTATAGCCAGACGGGATATTCGGATTGTAGGGCGTTTGCTTCTCCGACCATGGATAGTTCTGCTGCATCCGTTCGTTGAGATAAGAGAACAAGGAAATGGTGCGCTTGATGTCCGTATGGCCCGGGTTGTCTCGGCATTCAACGCCGACGTAGATGTCTGGATTGACGGCAGGCCCGGAGCCCTTGTCATCGCCTTTCATCTTGCTCTGGTGCTGTCGGCAAGCGTGATTGCGAAGACTGTCGCTGATCATGGAACTGTGCATTTTGTTGCCCCTCTGCTGTCACGACAAAGGGTGAATGCACCGCGTGAATTTTGCGTTATTTGCTGTTGCGATGGCGTTTGTCGGGTGGACCGATTAAAATCTACGGTAACTCCGGTTTACTCGTCGTGTGAGGCGGCTGAGTATTTTTAGCGTGAGAGAGGATCCCGAATTGTCAAAGTTGCACGGGAGATATTGCTTAGATGCAGGTTCGTCTGCTGACAGCCGCATTGGTTGTCGTCGCTATCGCCAGATCGGTGTCCGCATTTGCGGACGTCCCGCCGGTACTTCTCGTCGAGAATCAGGCGAAAGGCATATCGCTCCGACTCCATCGCGACGCCCTGGAAGCTCTGCCGGAAACCGCTGGCCTCATCACTTCGTCACCCTGGCAAATCGAAGCCGCCCAGTTCCGGGGCGTCTATCTGGAACACGTACTGAAACTGGCCGAGATCAACACAGGCAGCGATGTAAATCTGTATGCATTGAACGACTATCGCGTTCAATTGCCAAGCGACCTCAGAAACAAGGCCTTTCTTGCCTGGGCGATCAGCGATGAGTACCTGCAACCTGAGGACAAGGGCTACTTCTGGATTATTTTTGATTTCGATTCCATGTCGAAAGCCGAGACCAAAGCCATACAGAGTTACTCCATATGGCAACTTTACCGCATAGAGAGTCCGAGAGAATGACATTCACGCCCTGAACTGGAACCACAATGCCCCGACTGCTCAACTGGAAGGTTTTTTTGGCGGTACTGGGATGTTTCTGTGTGCTTTCGTTTGTCACGTTCGTTGTCCAGATTATCGTGCTGAACAAGCAACAGAATGTGGACTCGCTACACGAATATGTGTGGGCCATTGAGGAGTTGCGCGTCGAATATTATCAGACGCTTTATCTTTTCAAGAAAGTCAGCCGTGGGGAGCCAACCGAATTTCCCCAGGCCCGGCTCTTTCAGGATCCAGCCCGCGGTCTGCTTCATCTACGAATGGACGTGTTGTCAAGCCGGACGGCACGTCTGTCGGACGATGTCATATTAAGGCGTATGGCGGCAGATCAGGAATACGAGCGGGTCGTCCGTCGCATCGAGTCCGATATCGCTGCAGCGGCCCGACTTCTGACAGTCGGAGAGCAAATCCAGACCACGGTCATGGCAGAGCGTCTGATTTCAGAACTCAGTCATCTCGAGACAAATCTGAATGAGCTGTCGATCAATCTTGTTCAACAACTGAATCAGCTTGATGCGCTGCGTTTGCGGTCGCTCGCGGGCAGCGTCAGCGTCAGTCAATTCAGCCTGTTTGCATTAATTGCATTCATGGCTGTGAGCCTGTTTTTGGCGATCCGGCTTTCGTCCCGTGAACGCAAACGATCTATCGAACTCGCGAAAACGAATGCGGTACTCGACGCTGCCAACCGCTCGAAGGAACGATTTGTCGCGCAGATGAGTCATGAATTCCGAACGCCGCTGAATGCCATAATCGGCTTTTCTGAAATCATGCGGAACAAGGAAGGACTGCCCAATATAGAGCGGTACGCCGAATACTCCGAAGACGTGCACCAGAGTGCGGTCCACCTCCTCTCACTGGTCAACGAAATTCTGACCTTCTCCGAATTGTCTGCCAATCCGGAACCATTCGAACTGATGCCTGTCGAACTGACTGGATTGATCGAAAACTCCATTCGACTGGTCCATGGCGCTCATGACACGGACAGGATCGCGCTCGCGGGCATGGAAGACGGGCGGCATGTTCAGGCCATGGGCGAGGACCATGCGATCCGCCAGATCGTGCATAACCTTTTGAACAATGCTTCAAAATATGCTGGTTCCGACGCCGATATTCGCGTCGCGCTATTGGATTCTGATCCCGACAAGATCGGAATATCTATCTCCGACACGGGACCCGGTATGGACCCGGAAACCCTTGAGCGCGTCCTCAAACCCTTCGAGCGGAATACGGCAGACGGGAAAACGTTCGAGCAGATCGAAGGCGTCGGCCTCGGCCTGCCCATCTGCTGCCAGCTCGCAGACAGGCTAAACGCCAGGCTTCTGTTCGAGACAGCACCTGGAGAGGGCTTCACGGCCACACTGTGGTTGGCGCGTGTGCCACATGAGACGACCTCGCGCCGGTAAAAGGCCGGCATAATGGCATGGACCCTGGTCCCGGAGGACGATGGCAGCCTAGCCGGGCGAATAGTCATTGTTGCCCACCGGACCTGGCACGGAAAGCGCGAAGCCTTGCATAAGACGGACGCCGAGACCCTGTAAAACTTCCTTCTGCAATTCGGTCTCAACCCCTTCAGCAACGATTTCGACACCCACGTCATATGCGTATGTCACCATGGCCGATATAAGGGCTTTGCGCGAGAGATCGGTTTCCGAGCCATGAATGATTGCAGCGTCGAGTTTGATAATGTCGGGGTGCAGTTCGAGAATATGGAACAGGCTCGCATAGCCAGCGCCGGCGTCGTCCACCGCCAGCCTGAGACCACGTCGCCGGAGCGGGTCGAGCTTCCGGGCAATGGCCCGATAGTTTTCCACGGTCTGGTGCTCGGTAATCTCAACCACAATCCGCGACAACGGCACCTCTGAGAACAATGCCTCGAACCGGTCATCAAGAATGGCATGTGGCGATGCATTCACGGACAGGAAAACCGATCGAGGCAATGCCGGCAAAGTGGCAAGTGCTGTTTCAATGGTCGCCATCTCGAAACGAGGTCCAAGACCCAGTGATGCTGCTTCATTGAACCAGAAATCAGGAGATTTTGCCGGCTGTTGGGCAATCCGGGCAAGACACTCCGCGCCCACTGGCTTGCTCGTGTCCATATCCCAGATTTCCTGATGGAAGAATGAAAACTTTCGTTGATCGATAATCTCGAGAATGATCGCATTACGGCGATCCAGTTCACTCTCCGCCGCTCTCTCGGTATCAATATCGTAGGCGATCATATCTGCGAAAAGTGAGAGCACCCGAAGATCATGCACCGTCATTTGCGCTCTCGGTGCAGCACTGGCGCAGCACAACAGCCCGAATACCGTACCATCCCCGAGAATAACAGGTGAACTGATATGTGCACCGATCGGAATGCTGTGGGTCACGGCCAAGCCGTTGGTGAGTGGCTGGAGGGCGGTGTCCGGCATGACGGACGGAATTTCACGTCTCAGGATGTACGGCGTATAGGTGTCCTGCAGCTTGAACCGGTCGCCTTCCTGAAGAGCCAGTTCAAGAATGTCTCGACGGTCCAATATCTCAAGCATGAGGTTGTCGTCCTCAATCCTTGAGAGATAGGCCAGATCCATGTCCAGGCCGGCACGCACAATCCCGAGTGCCCGACGGGCGTTTCCATATCGTTTCGCCTTAGGCACGATCAAGTCACTCATCGGAAGGCTGCAGATTTGTCTAGAGGAAACATGCTGGCACCTTCTTCAAAACACTCATTGAATCAATCAACTAATCAAAAGCGTACCATCACTGTTGACCGAATTGAAATACCCAAATACCTCAACAGCCCGTTACTCTATCGGCTAATGGTTTAGACAATGTGAATTCGGCAAAATCAGAAGTCACAACGATATCTCTCCGGTCACGTTCCCTGATGAACCGCTCGGGGTGCGTGGCTGATCTCAGCTACGATCCGATGACCTTTCAGACCATAGGAGAGTTTATGCAGGCATCTCGACATGACGGAAATCATCGCCGATTAACAATTGTTGACAATTTGGAGTTGCATATTTTTTAGGCAGCTTCTTCGGAGTGATCCAACGTGATCAGCATCACGTATTTGAAATAGAACAAAAAATTCCTGTTTTGAATTGTCAGGCATCGCCTATTTACAGGCGAGCGAGGTAAAATGATGGCACGCATCTGGACGCCCGACGACCTGCAGCTCTTTCAGGGCAAAACGCTCAGGACAGAGCCCTATTCGAGAAAGTTGATCCGGCCTGCCTTGCGGATCTTGCGGGCGCATCTGGACATGGATGTCGCCTACGTCTCTGAGATCGTCGATGATCAATCGGTGTTTCAGGAAGTCGATGCGCCCGGCCTGGAGCATCTCATCAAACCGGGCGACGCGCGTCCACTGGACCAGGTCTATTGCAAGCACATCATTGACGGCGACATCCCGGAACTCATGCCTGACACGGCGGCCGATCCGATCGCCTGTCAGATGCCCGTCACGTCAGCCGTGCCGATCGGGCGACACCTGAGCGTACCCATCAGGCTGTCCGACGGCAGGATCTACGGCATGTTCTGCTGCTTCGGATTCGAACCGGACACGGCGCTGGGCGTCAGGGATCTGGCCATGCTCAGGGCTTTCGCGGAGCTGATCGCAGATGTCATCGAACAGGAGCTCGTCGCCAATCGGGCGCGGCAGGAAAACGGCGAGAGAATCAGAGGCGTCATCGACAAGAGACAATTTGCCCCGGTCTTCCAGCCGATCTGGAATCTCGAAAAGGGTGGCATGGAAAGCGTCGAAGCGCTGACCCGTTTCTCGGCCCCACCCATGCGCGCGCCTGATTTGTGGTTCCAGGACGCCGCCGAAGCCAATCTGGACGGCGAACTGGAACTGGCGACAATCGCAGAAGCCCTGAAGCATCTCGGCAAGCTGCCATCTGGAACCTGCATGAATATCAATGTCTCGCCGCAGACAGCATCAACTCCCGCCTTTGTGGAAACCTTCTCCAGCATGGATATCAGCCGCGTAATCCTTGAATTGACCGAACACGCCTCGGTCGAGAGCTATGACGCCCTGTCGGAAAGCCTTGCCGCACTTCGGAATCGCGGCATGAGACTGGCCATTGATGATGCGGGATCAGGCTATGCCTGCCTCAGGCACATTCTCGAGCTGAAACCCGATATCGTGAAGATGGACGCCGATCTCATCCGCGACGTCGATCGGGACGTCGCACGGCAGACACTCGTAATGGCGCTTATCAGCTTCTGCGAAGGCATCTCGGTCCGGTTGCTTGCCGAGGGCGTGGAGACTGAGGCAGAACTCAAGGCCCTGTGCCAGCTGGGTGTCAGGGACTTCCAGGGATATCTGCTGGGACGCCCGGTTCCGATCGCTGACCTCGAAGCTTCAATTGACGTAGCGGAGATCGCCTCAGCCTATTGTCGGAAGTACCGCATTGCGCCATCGACGGATCTGTTCGCCGTCGCTCCCGCTTCAGGCGCCGCATGATGCCGGCGGCCGATGAGAGACTGACCGCTATCTGGGTGGAGGTGATCGGGCAAATCCGGCGTCATGAAGACGGGATCGACCGGCTGCTGGTCCGGACGCTGCGGGAAATGATGGACGCAAAGGAATCGCCCAGTTTTCTTCAGAAAGGTCCGGTAAGGCGCAAGGTCGCGCAGCACCCGGATGCTGAAGCCCGGCAGACCTATGCCAGGCTTGACGACCTGGAACTCGACAGGCTTCGCGTGGAAGTCTTCGACCTTACCTCGTCGCGAATGGCGGGATTGGGGACGGCGGAAAAGCATGCGGTGATCAACGGGTCCGAGGCTCTGCTGCGCGCCTATTTCGACAAGGTGTTCGAGAAGGTCGGCGCGATTGACCGACGTATTCTGGATCCCGGGACCGAAACGGATGGTGCCAACGTCGGAGCCGTCTTTTCTGGTTTACAGCTGAAGACATCGGTGCTGGATCAGGCGACAGCGCTGAGAGCAGCAATAGGGCCGCCGCCTCCCGATCAGCGATATCTCAACCGCGCGCTCGAATCTCTGAAAGGGCAATTCGCCGCTCTCCTCTGATCAAGCAACCCTCGGGGAGCACCCAACCGCCATGAGCAGCAAATACATTCCTAAAGTCAGGGTTCCGGTGATGCTGGCGTTTGCGGACGGCACCGCGCTGGACGGCAATGTCTATATTCTGGCAACCGAGCGAGTGCTCGACATGCTGAACCAGCACGAGCACTTCTTTCCGCTCGAACTGAGCGATGGCGATATTCATCTGATCAGCAAACGCGAAGTGTTGTGGGTCAAACCGCACGACAACGGCGGGTGACCGACAACATAGACCGAGTGCGTGTTCGCCAAACTTTGCCTGCTGTCAGCCTTTGCGATTGCGGGTGCCGTCCCAAATCCTCATGAAAGACAACGGATTGCGGCGCACAACCTGAAGGCGCATTTTTTTATAGGTAATCTGCCACTACAGCCGTAGCCTGTGTCAGGCAATCGATGAGGGCAGACATGGCCAGAAGACGCGCGCCGAGAAGCATCGAATTTCACGTCAGAGATCGCGACGGTGACACACCCGAACTGGTTGATGTGCGCTATTCACACGCCGCGCCTCTTGACCCGTGGCACGAGCCGCGACGGCCTGAGCACGCCGGTTGCTGGGTCGAACTTCTGGATGGCCGCGGCAATGTCCTGTTCCAGACCGCCGCGCCTTCCTTGATGACGGCCATCCCGTTTGGCGGCCCCGGACCTGAAGGATATCCGCGCGTGGAACAGTTTCTCGTCAGGCTGCCGATCGTCAGGGGGATGGCGAGTCTGCGGCTGAGCGCATCACCACCGGACGCAAGAGGTGTGCGGCACGATCTGGGCGGCCCGGCCGAGGTGGTCGGGGTGTATCGAGTCCCCGAACATCCCGTCGCCGTGCTGCAGCGGGAGGATTCACCGGTCCTGCCTTTCGACGTCTGCGGCGATGGCCGGGGTCAGGTAGTGGGCATGACGACACTGCTCAGTCACGGCCCCTCCGAAGATGTCTTCAATCTGGCGATCCTGGCCGAAGGATTCAAAGCCGATCAGCAGGACAGGTTCATGTCGCTGGCGCGGCGGGCGGTCAACACGCTGATGGGCACGCCGCCGCTTCGCCGCGCGGTGAATGCGCAGAACATCAACATCCACGCGATCCGCGTTGCCTCGAAATCGGACAAGTTCAGCGAACCGGATCAGCGCTACTTCGGGGTCGTGCATCCCGAAGAAGAATACCCGACGTATATTGAATGGAACCAGTCATGCGTCCGCGCGGTCGGCGACTATTTCGGCATCTCGTTCGACTGGTTGGCTCTGATCGTGAACGAGAGCCGGACGCGCTTTGGCACGGCATACAATCAGCAGTTCGGTCAGTCGATTTCCCAGGGTTGGGAAAGAGTCTTCGTGCATGAATTCGGACATACCGCGTTCGGGTTGCGGGATGAGTACTCAGGTGATCGGGGGTCGTATCCCGGCAGCAACTCGTCGAAGAATCTGACCTCGGAAACCGATCGGGAGAACATTCCCTGGGCCGCGCTGATCGAAGACAACACACCAATACCGACCCTGGGAAATCCCCCGGGATGCACCGATCCGGGACAGCGCCCGAGTCCGGTGGCGCCGGACAAGGTTGGACTTTTTGCTGGCGGTCTGCGGTATGCCTGCGACATCTACCACTCCCAGCACACCTGCATCATGAACAGCAGCGACACCGAGCCGGATTTCTGCCGGGTGTGCTACAACCGGGCCATTGAAGTCTTCCTCGCCGCCCCCAGGGTGATTGTCCCGGTTCCGGCGATCGCGCACTACTCGAAGCTTGATGAAGGCTGGTCCACGCCCAGGGTCGCCGCGGATATCATCGCCCACTATGGTCCTGACAAGAACAGGCCGGATTTCGATGACATACTTGCCGAGTTGCTCTCCGGTAGAGTGGGGCCTGCCCTGCAGGCGCGGCTGGGCGACAGCCATGTCCGGGCGGAAATCGGGGCAACCATCTATCAGGGCGACTATGACGCCGGGAACCGCGCGGGGCACTGGCACCTCTTCTGTCACATCTATCCCGATTATCCACATTCAATCAACGGCACGGTCTTCGTTTTCACGGGCACGACCGAACTGTCGACGGTGTTCGGATTCCATACGATCGACCTCGTCGATTTTCCGAAACTCACTCGGTTCGACAGCGTTCCATTGGGCATAGACACGATCCTGTTCGCCGCTTCAGGCAACGTCCTGGAGTCGGGTCGGCTGGATTCCCAGGCACGGTTGCAAGGCGACGGAATGCAGATCCAGTTTGCCGATGGGCTTGAATCAGAGGTAACCGACGTTTCGTCGGTGGAGATTCGTCCCCGCGCGTTCGTTTCCGTGGTCGATGCGTTGCGGGTCAAGATGGGCGTTTACCAGTTTGCGAGCGAAAGCTGGTCCGCCGAGGGCTTCGTCACCCTGGCTGCAGACCCTGATCGGGAGTTTCGCACCGTTCGCAGCACTGTGACCGATGGAAAGGTTGCGGTACTGAGTTCCGCTGACGACGGACTGCATGTCGGTGTCTGGGACGCAAAGCTCCGGGCCTGGACCGGACCGGCGGTTGCAGGGCCCGCCGCCTCCAGCCCGGTGACGCAATTCGACATTGCGGCAATCGGCACGAGGCTCGCCGTGGTCTGGTACGAGATCGACGCCGCCCGCCTGATGCTTAGCATCGCCGAGATCGACAGTCTCGACTGGAGCGCGCCGACCGATATGACGGAGCGATCCGGATTCCCGGCCGACGCTGTCATCACCGATCTCGCAGCAGCAGCGCTCGATCCGAATCTCCACATTGTCGCGCTGGCCGATGATAAGGCGTTGCACGCGATCGGCGACATCTCGCTTTCCGCCTGGCAGACATTTGCCGAGGTGCCAAGCCTTTTGCCACTGCAGAACACGATCGCGGCGCTGACACTGCACGCCGACGATCCGCAACTCTTTCTCGGACTGTCCGAGGGCCGGCCAATTTCAGAGGAAACCGAGGGGGACTGATCCATGTCGAAAAACAGGGTGACGGGGAAGGTATTGAGCGCCGTCGCGATCCGCTATCTCTCCGAGGAGATGGAAAAGGGACGCTACACAGCCCAGCCGTCGGGCGCCGTCTCCGCAAACACCGAAACAGATATCTTCGTTGCCGAGCCGCTGGCCAACGCGTTGGACGGTGCCGTCGGCAGCAACAAGTGGATGGCCAGTGACGGAACGATCTTCGAGTTCACCTTCAACAACTTCCATCACGACAATCAGGCGAGCGCAAACATGTCCGACGTTGGCGGCCCCTGGATGCTGCCCAAGCCGGATTACCCGGCGGAGGGCTGGGACTGGACCGTGACCTACAAGATCGACCATACCTCAGCCTTTTGTGATGCGCCGGTGTTTCCCGATGACCTGATAGCCGCCGACAAGTGCGACTCCTTCAGCGAAGACCTGGTCCGACGATGGATCGGGGAGCGTAGCTCGATCACTCTGAGCGATGTGCTGCAGCACGCGTCAATCCACGCCGAGGCTAAGTTATGGTGCGCCGCACATACGCTTTTCCTCACCAGTCGATCAAAGCGATTGCTCTTGGCTGACCTGGCGAAGAGCATTGATCCTGAAAGAGGACCAGCATCTGATCTGCGTGCTCAAGCCGCTGAATTGAATGAGGCGGCTGCGGTGGACGAGGCCGCGCCAGCAGCGTTCCGCAAGGTCGCCGAGCAGATCGACGCGCTGCGTGGCAATGATGCCGGCGCCGGCTTTGCCGCCCTCAGCGCCATGGCGTCGGAGAACGCCGACATTGCCTGGTCCAACGCTGTCTACGCATACGTCGGCGCTCCGGATGATGCAGACGGGGAAGCGAATGCCCGCGCCATAATCGCGCTCGTCGAAGCCCGGCTTTAACAGACCTGATCCGGGCCTTCAGGAGAACATGCGGATCATTCCTGACTTTGATCAGTGAAGTGCACATGATCGACTGAAGATGAAAGCTGGAATAAAAAAGTAGGCTTATCGAAGGTGAGTGGCCGGGCTGTGCACGCCCGGCCACCCTACTCCTGCAATCAGGAGTGTCGGATAGGTTCGTCCCGGCTGTTCAGCCGTTCCTGAAGCCAGTCCAGCACTTCTTCCTCAACCCATCCCACTCTGTTCGGGCCGATTTGAACCCGCCTGGGGAACTTCCCGGCCTTTTCCAGTCGTGCGACATGTTGCGGTGAGTACAGGACCAGTTCCTTGAGCTGACGCTTCGACAGTATCCTCATCACGATGCTCCATGTTGGAGAAGCATCGCGATGCCCCTGGTTACGACAATACCCACGGGTGCAGCGATGGTATCAGTCGGCGGCCTTGGACGCGAGCACTTGAGGGGTCTTGCCACATAGCGTCGTAAGGAAATCCGCCCACGCCTCCACTGCTGCACGCTTCTCGTCGGCGAAATCGTGACGTTGATATACGGCCACGATGCCCCCGAATGTCCCGCTCGTATGGTTCAGGAGCTTCTCAACTACATGAATGCCGACGCCGAGGCGCGCCATCCCGGAGGCCGCCGTGCGTCTCAGATCGTGAAGGCGCCAGGGCGCGAGTTCCACGTTCTCTGGGTCGTCTCCCCGATCCTCGGCCATGCGTCGGAGTTCGACAAGCATCGCCGCATCCAGCCTGTTCTTTGCGCGGCCGAATCCCGAAACGGGCCGCTCCTTCTCCTCGTTCTCGATTTCACGGGCAAATCGTGCGGGGAAGAGAAGGCTTGAGTGCTCCTTGCTATCGAGCTCGGCGATCAGATTGAGGGCTGCCTGGCTCAGCGGCACGTCATGGGGCTTGCCGTTCTTTGTCCGCTCACCGGACAAGCGCCACAACTTGTCCGGCAGATCGATCTCAGCCCAAGCCGCCGAGGCGACCTCGTCGCGTCGCTGGGCTGTGAGGAGCAGCAATCGAAAGACCGTTCCGAAAGGATCGCCCGCCCTATCGCATCCCCGAAGAAACGCGCGCAGTTCATTATCCGTCAGAACCCGATCGCGCGCCCGCTCCTTCGCCGGCGGTTTGATGCCGGTCACTGGGGAAGTGTCTATCAGCCCTCGCTCAACTGCCCATCCAAACAGGCGCCGGACATTCGCCAATATGCGGTTCACGCCAACGGAAAGGCCTTTCTCTTCGGCCTTGTCGAGAACCTCAAGAATGTCCTTCCGTCCGATGTCCTTGATCTCTCGATTACCGATGACCGGATAGAGATGCCGCTCAAACATGCGAACGACCTCATCAGCAGTACGATTCCGTGGCCGATGCCATTTCTCAATGAACTGCTCCGCGACCCTCTGGACTGTGTCGGGTTCACGACGTCGAGCCTCAAGCCTTTCAGCGGCGGGGTCCCTGCCGAACTCCACCTCGTTTCGTGCATCCCGCCAGGCCTGTCGCGCCTCGGCAAGCGACATTGCCGGCCAGCTCCCGAGCTTCATTCGGCGCTGCTTGTCGCGCAGCCGATAGAAGAAGACCCAGCTCTTCCGTCCCCCATACGAGATCCGAAGGGCAAGCCCCGGATAGCCCTTATCGAAGTTGTCTTCCTGACCTTGTGCCGGCGGCTTGAGCCGCTCGACAACCGCAGCATTGAGGTTTCGTTTTGGCATCGCTTCAGGCTCCTTTGAGCTTCAAACCGACACTAGGATATTTCATAATAGGTAACAATAGGTAACACACCAGCGCCGCTCTGGGATGCGCGCGCATGTTCAGCTATGTGCAAGGTTCGAGGTAAAATTGTTAATTTTCAATCTATTATATGATGTCAATGCGATGACATGAGAACCTATGTTTTATCCCGTCAAAAGACTGAAAATCCGCGTGTCGGTGGTTCGAGTCCGCCCCTGGGCACCATTTCTTTCGACGATCCGGCAAACATCCAGTGCTTGCCCTCTCCCGTTCAGGCGCGCGAGGGCATCAGACCCCGATCTGACTTGAGTGAAGTTCCTGGCCAGCCCGTGACAGTTTTCAATTGCGCGTGCACCGGATATCTCGAACCCTGACACCGCTTGCCGATCGCAGATGGAGATGATCTCTTCATCCCTCAATCCAACCGGGACCCGATCATGACCGATGGCAAAGATCTCAGCGACCTTGTCGGCATTCTGGCGACTGCCCGTCTGGAAAACCGGCAGATTCACACATTGGACAACGCGCTTCTGCCGGATTCCACACAGCACGGATATGACATTGCGGAAGATGTAACCCGCGAACTGGGCTGGACGCCGCTGGGGTGGAAGGTTGCGGGAACGACACAGCAGGTACGGGAAAAACTGAAAATCGACAGCCCGATCTACGGTCGGTCGTTTCGGCGTTTCCGCGTCGAATCGCCTGTCGAACTGGATGCGAACGGCCTGCTGGATCCGCTGATTGAATGTGAGTTCTTCGTCACGCTGGCGCGGGACCTTGCACCCCGCGATGATTCCTGGCGCTACGAAGATATTCTGGATGCGGTCCACGAGGTGCACGCCGGCATCGAAGTCGCGGAATGTCGGTTGCGCGATCCACAGAGCTTCGGCCTGCCAGCCATCCTGGCGGATGGCGCAGCGTCCGGACGGTACGTCTATGGCGGCCTTCTGCCCGCCTGGCGGGACACGCGGCGCGACATGCCGGTGACCCTGGAAGTGGACGGCGTGCTGAAACGCTCCGGGTCTGGACGGGATGTGATGGACGACCCCATCGCGCCGCTTCACTGGCTTGCGGAGACACTGCGCGCACGCGGGATGGGTCTGAAGGCTGGCGAAATGATCAGCACAGGATCATGCACAGGCATGTATCCGGCACGTGCCGGTCAGCACGTCGTCGCGCGGTTCGGCACAGCGGCCTCTGTTGAAATCCGGTTCTGAGCGTTCCCGGACGGCCTCAGTTACCCAAGTTCGCTTCAATGTCTGTCGCGGCAACGCTCTGACCGTTTGTGTCGGCGACAACGTGATAGCCGTCGGTCGCCACGTCGTCGTCATAATGCAGATGTGTGCCATCGAAGACATAGGCCGCACCGCTTCCGATGCCGGAGTTGGTGCCGTCATAGGCCACACCGATGGTGGCAAACTGCGCGCCGCTTCCGATCTCCTCGAAATTGCCGAAGCCCAGGAACTCGAACTCGTCCGTCCCGCTGACGAAATCCGTCACCTCGTCGACGGCGACGCTCTGCCCGGCGACGGTCTGACCATCCGACAGAGCGATCAGGTCACTGGTGCTGAAAGCAAAGAAGCGATCCGCGCCCGCACCGCCGGTCATGACGTCAGCGCCTGCACCGCCTTCGATGAAGTCACCGCCGTCGCCGCCATCCAGACTGTCGTTACCGCCTTCGCCGTCCAGACTGTCGCCGCCTGCCGCACCGGAAAGCGTGTCCGCATTCGCGCTGCCGGTGATCGTGTCGCTGCTGCCAGTGCCGAGAACAACCTCGATGCCTGAAAGAGTGTCACCGACCTGATGCGTGTCCGTCGCCGTGCCGTTCGTCAGATCGACGGAGACACCATTGCCGCCAACTTCCGAGCCGTAGTCGATGGTGTCGATACCCAGACCGCCATCGATCGTGTCTGCACCATTGTTGCCGACAAAGCGGTTGTCGTTTGCATCGCCGGTGATGTTGTCGGCTACGTTGGTGCCGTTGACCTCCTCGATCGAGGTGAGGGTGTCCGTCAGGCCGAACGAGTCTGTTGCCAGGCCGGTCGAGAGATTGACCGTGACGCCGTTGACACCGCCGTCACCGCCATAATCGACGAGATCAATGCCATCACCGCCGTCGAGACTGTCGCCGCTGCCTTCGCCAAGCAGCGTATCCGATCCCGTGCCGCCCCGGATGGTATCTGAAGCACCGCCACCGAACAGGCGGTCATTGTCCGCACCGCCATCAATGCTGTCGGAGTCATTGCCGCCAAAGATGGTGTCATTGCCTGCACCGCCCTCCAGCGTCTGACTGCCCACCAGCCCCGTCATGTTGTCATCGCCGCCGCCGCCGAAGAATTGGCCTGCGACGTTGGCAGACGTGATCCCGTCATTGAAGTCGGAGCCGATTACGTTCTCGATTTCGATCAGCGTATCGAACGATCCGGACCCGTCCGTGGCCGAGCCGGTGCTCAGGTTCACATTCACAGCCGCCGCATCGCCGGCATAGGAGACGAAGTCGCCCTGCGCGCCGTTGTTACCGCCGGTTATGGTATCATCGCCTGTGCCACCGAGAAGCGTGTCGTCGCCGTCACCGCCATCCAGCGTGTCGGTACCGGCATTGCCGGCGATCAGGTTGGCGGCGGCATCGCCCGTGAGGCTGTCGGCGAAGGCCGAGCCGGCTATGTTCTCGAAATTGGTGAGTGTGTCCGTGTCGTTGTTGGCATCGGTCGCTGTTCCCGTGGCCAGGCTGACGACCACGGCGGCTGCATCGCTGGAATAATCGGCGGTGTCAGTTCCCGCACCACCGTCCATCGTGTCGTTGCCGGAGCCGCCAAAGATGCCGTCGTCGCCGGCACCGCCGTTCAGCACGTTCGCGCCGGTCGAGCCGATCAGCGTGTCGTTGCCACTGCCGCCGTCGACATTCTCGATCCCGATGTAGGTATCCGTACCGCCTGTCCCATCTGTGCCGAGATTGCTGAACAGGCTGACGTTCACGTCGTTGGTCTCGTCCGAGTAGTCTGCCGTGTCGGTGCCGATGCTGCCGTCCAAAGTGTCATCGCCTGCGCCGCCATTCAGCGTGTCATTGCCGCTGTTGCCATCCAGCGAGTCGTTGCCCGCACCACCAAAGGCGATGTCATCGCCGGAACTGGAAGTCAGGGAGTCATTACCACCTTCACCCCGGATCGTGTCATTACCCGATGACGCGGTGACGAAATTGTCGGCCCCGTCGCCAACGATGCTGTCGTCAAAGCCACTGCCCAGCAACGTCTCGATGCCGGCCAGCGTATCGGTCCCGCCGTCACCGTCGCTGGCGATGCCGGTCGTCAGATTGATGGTGACCCCGGCAGATGCCGAGGAATAGCTGACGAAGTCGTTGCCTGTGCCACCGTCAATCGAGTCATCGCCCAGGCCGCCTTGAAGGAAATCGTTCCCGGAACCGCCGAACAGGCTGTCATTCCCGCTGCTGCCGTTCAGATTGTCATTGTCGTCGCCGCCGACCAGGGAGTCGGCATCGTCCGCGCCGTTCAGTGTGTCGTTGCCCGCGCCGCCCTCCAGCGTGTCGTTGCCCGCCGCGCCGTCGATGCTGTCGGCACCGTCGCCGCCCAGCAGCAGGTTCGCGTTGTTATCGCCCGAGATCGTGTCATCGAAAGCCGAACCGATCAGATTCTCGAAGTTGCTGATCTGATCGGTTTCGTTGAACTGGTTCGTGACGAAGCCGGTGGTCAGGTTCGCGCTCAGCGCGCTCGATTCTGCGCTGAAGTCAGCGGTGTCGGTTCCTGCACCGCCATCCATCGTGTCGTTGACACCGCTGCCGCTGGCCAGCGTGTCATTCCCGTCACCACCTTCCAGACTGTTGTCTGCGCCCGAACCGGTCAGGCTGTCGTCCTGTGCCGACCCGATCACGCTTCTGATGCCGACGAGCGTGTCGAATCCGCCGCTGCCATCCGTCGCGGTTCCGGCACCCAGGTCCACTGTGACGCCATTCAGGTCGGACCCGTAGGATACGATATCCACCCCCGGCCCGCCAGTGATGCTGTCGTTGCCTGCCCCGCCATCCAGCGTGTCCGCACCATTGCCGCCGAACAGGCTGTCGTCACCGTCCCCGCCATTGACGACGTCGCTGCCATCACCGCCCGCAAGCGCATCGTTGCCGGCGCCGCCGATCAGCAGGTCGGCGCTGTCGCCGCCGTCGATGTCATCGTTCCCGTCGCCGCCATCGATCGTATCGAAACCGCCGCCACCGGACAGCGCATTTGCACCGCTGTCGCCGGTGATCGTGTCGCTGAAATCGGATCCGGTCACATTCTCGATCGAGATCAGCACGTCGGCTGCGCTGCCACTGTCCTGTACGGTCCCCGTGGCCAGATTGACGAAAACGGCCGAGGAATCCTCCTCGTAGGTGACCAGGTCGATGCCGTCACCGCCATCGATCGTATCCGTTCCGGAACGCCCGTTCAGCGTGTCGTTGCCGTTGCCGCCGAACAGACTGTCGTTGCCCGAGGCGTCGCCGCCGCCGTGGACGAAGTCATCGCCATCGCCGCCCAGCAGCGCGTCGCCCTCGATGCCGCCAAACAGCGTATCGTTGAAGGCGGAGCCGATCAGCGTCTCGATGTTCGTAATCGAGTCCGTTCCGCCATCGCCATCATCGCTGACCGCGCCCAGTCCGATATCGGCATTGATGCCCGCAGCGGCGGACGAATAATCGGCTGTGTCACTACCGCCACTGCCGTCCAGCGTATCGTCGCCCGCGCCGCCGGTCAGGACATCATCATCGAAGCCACCGGTCAGCGAATCGTTGCCCAGACCGCCGTCGAATGTCACGGCATTCGCGCCGGCAGCAAGAGTGTCGTCATTCGCCGAGCCGACGACCGTTTCGATGCTGGTCAGCGTGTCCTGCCCGCCATCGCCATCATCGGTCGCGCGATTGCTGAACAGATCGACGTTCACGCCCCCGGCGGCGGCGCTGTAGTCTGCTGTATCGTCCCCGCTTCCGCCATCGAGCGTGTCGTTGCCGGCGCGACCGACCAGCCTGTCGTCGCCGAGGCTGCCAAAGATCAGGTTGGCCTGCGTATCGCCTTCCAGCGTGTCATTACCCGTGCCGCCGTTGATATTTTCGAATCCGGCCAGCGTATCGGTACTGCCACCGCCATCCGCCGCGGTGCCGCCAACCAGATCGACCGAAACGCCGTTGGTTTCACCCGAGTAATCCAGAAGATCCGTGCCCGCGCCGCCATCCAGCGAGTCCGCGTCCGCGCCGCCGGACAACGTATCGTTGCCATCTCCACCGAACAGGGTGTCGCTCGCACTCAATGCGGTCAGTTCGACACTGGTCGGCGTACCGAAACCCGCGTCGGCGTCGGCGTCGTTGGCAACGAACTGATTGCCCGCCGAGAAGCCGTTCGATCCGAACGGTTGATCCATACCGATCAGCAGGGCGATCAGGGTGCCATCGGCACGCCCGCCGCTGGCAATACCGGTTGCCGTCAGAACGCCTTCGTCGGGGTTGGCTGCGAAGGCCGACTGGCCAATTACCGCATCGGTGACGGAAACGGTGTCGCCATTCTCGTCGATGAAACTGAAGCTGATGAGTTCGCCGCTGTCCAGGACCGTGAGGTCGCCGTCATCCGCGACGGTCAGCGTCAGCCCCGAAACGGTTGAACTGGCCACATCGGCGACATGCACCAGCAGCGAGCCATTGTCGAAGAACACGTTCGCTCCGGTCGCATAGGTGAATGCCCCGCCGGAGAACGCGACTGTAACCGGACCGCCATCGTCGCCGGTCAGACTGTCGTCGCCCGATCCGCCATCCAGCAGGTTGATGCCTGCGTCACCGTCGATGGTGTCGTCGAAATCCGATCCGACAATGTTTTCGATATCGATCAGGATATCCGTTCCACCTGATCCATCGGTTGCCGAACCGCCATTCAGATCGGCGACGACACTTCCCAGATCAGTGGAATAGTCGGCCATATCGATCCCGTCGCCGCCGTTCAGGCTGTCGTTGCCGGCCCCGCCGATCAGCGTGTCGTCACCGGCGTCACCGCTCAGCGTGTCGTTACCCAGATTGCCGTTGATCGTATCGTCACCGTCACCGCCATCGATGTTGTCACCACCAAAGCTGCCGTCGATCAGGTCACTGCCATCGTTGCCCAGAATGACGTCGCTGGAAGTACTGCCGGTGATCGTGTCGTTGCCCGCGCCGCCTTCGATGGAATCGGCACCCGAACCGCCCGTGATGACATCATCGCCCAGGCCGCCGAACAGGCTGGCTGAGAGTCCGCTGCCGTCCAGCGTGTCGTTGCCGGCATCGCCGAAATTGTCGCCGCCGAGCGCATCGATGGAATCGTCCCCGTCGCCGCCGAAGATATCGGTGCCCTGGGAACCGGCCACGATCGTGTCATTGCCGCCGCCGCCGTTCAGCGTATCGGCCTGACCGGACCCGCCGGTGATCAGGTCGCCACCATCTCCACCGAAAATCGTATCGGTGCCGTTCGAGCCTGTGATGGTGTCGCCAAAGGCCGATCCGATCACGCCGCGGAAATTGCTGACCGTCTCGGCATTGCCGAAGCCGTCCGTGCCCGAATTGGTGGCCAGATTGACGGAAGCACCGCCCGTGTCGTTGGCATAGCTGACGAAATTGAGGCCGCTGCTGCCTTCCAGCGTATCGACGCCGTCGCCACCTTCGATGGTGTCGTCGCCCTGAACACCCTGCAGCAGATCATCGCCCGCGCCGCCGAAGATGGAATCATTGCCCACAAACCCCGCGAGCCGATTGTTGCCGGCGTCGCCGATAAGCGTGTCGTCGAAGTCCGATCCGAAGGCGTCCTCGATACTGATCAGGACATCCACATCGCCGGAGGCTTCCGTGGCGGTCTGGCTGGTGAGGTCGACCAATACGGCCCCGAGATTGTCCAGATAGTCCGCCGTGTCGGTACCATCACCGCCGTCAAGGGTATCGATGCCCTCGTTGCCGCGCAGGCTGTCGTTGCCCAGGCCGCCGACGAGCAGGTTCGCGGACCCGTTGCCGATCGCCTGGTCATTGAAATCGGTCGCGATGATGTTCTCGAAGTTGCTCAGCGTGTCATCGGTGCCGGTATTGAACTTGATGCCCAGCCCGGAAGCGATATCGACCGAAACGCGATCGCCGATGCCCGAATAGTCTGCCGTGTCGTTGCCCGCGCCGCCATCCAGGCGATCGTCCCCGATGCCTGCCACGATCGTGTCGTCGCCGGCACCGCCGGTCAGCGTGTCGTTGCCGCTGCCGCCGATCAGCACCTCGATACCGGCCAGCGTATCCGTGCCGCCCAGACCATCGGTTGCAATGCCGGTGTTCAGGTTGGCGTTGACCGAACTGCCGGACGCGGAATAGTCGGCCGTATCGATCCCGTCGCCGCCGGTCAGGCTGTCGTTGCCGGCCCCGCCGATCAGCGTGTCGTCACCGGCGTCACCGGTCAGCGTGTCGTCGCCGGATGCGCCATCAAGGCTGTCGGCGCCGGCACCGCCGGAAAGCTGGTTGGGTCCGAAACCGCCCGAAAGCGTGTCGTCGAAGGCCGAGCCGATGATAGCGTCCAGGTTGGCCAACTGATCGGTATCGCCGTTGCCGTCGGTCGCGCTGCTGGTCAGCAGACTGGCAGACACACCCGCCGCGTCGTTCGCGTAGGTGACCACGCTGAAACCGCTGCCGCCATCGATCCGGTCGTCACCTGCGCCGCCTTCCAGCGTGTCGTTGCCGTCGCGGCCGAACAGGGAATCGCCCCCATCGCCACCGAACAGAAGATCGTCGCCGTCCGCGCCATCCAGCCGGTTGATGTTCGCGTCGCCGGTGATCGTGTCGTTGAAGTCACTGCCGATGACCTGTTCGATGCTCGACAGGGTATCGGTGCCGCCGTCGCCGTCGGTGGCGATATTGTTCACCAGATCCACATTCGCCGCCGCCGCCGCGCCGGAATAATCGACGCGGTCCAGACCGGCACCGGCGCTGCCGATCAGGCTGTCGTTGCCGGCCCCGCCGATCAGCGTGTCGTCGCCGTCGCCGGCCAGCAGCGTGTCGTTGCCGCTGCCGCCATCGATCAGATCATCGCCGTCGCCGCCAAGGATCGAGTCGTCGTCAGCGCCGCCATTGACGGTGTCGGCACCGTCTTCGGCCAGGATGGTATCCGCCCCGGCACCGCCGTCGATGCTGTCATTGCCGATGTTGGCCTGGATGGAATCGTCGCCCGCGCCCCCGTCGATCGTATCCTCGATGCGACCGCCGCGGATGGTGTCGTTGCCATCGCCGCCGAACAGTTCGTTGACACCGATGCCGTTGCCGCCCGTATCGGCTTCCAGACTGTCATCGCCGCCGCCGCCGAACAGGCTGTCCTGCCCGCGCTGACCCAGAAGCGTGTCGTCGCCCAGACCGCCTTCCAGCCGGTTGGCATTGATATCGCCGGAGAGAAGATCTCCAAATTCGGATCCGACAACCGCCTCGATCTCCGCGAGCGTGTCCGCACCACCGGCTCCATCGCTGGCCGTTCCGGCATTGAGATCGACACTCACCGCGCCGCCATCACTCGCGAAAGTCACCGTATCGGTGCCCGCACCACCGACAAGCGAGTCATCACCCGTGCCGCCATCCAGGATGTCGTCGCCGTCGCCGCCTTCCAGCGTGTCATCGGCCCCGGCACCGGTCAGCGTATCGTTGCCGCCCAGACCCTGTATCGAATCCCGGCCCGCATCACCGACCAGATTGTTGTCGCCCGCATCGCCCTGGATGTTCGCCGGGGGTGCGAAAGCGAAATCCTCGTCGACCAGTTCGGCGACCAGCACGCCGGTCAGCACGATGTTTTCGCCATTGCCGATATCGATGGTGGTGTCGGTGCCATCATCTGTGGCATTGGACAGCACATCACTGAAATCGACCAGTTGTGCGACGCCCTGGACATCCAGCACATCGTCGGTTCCGGTCCCGGCGACGAACCCGCCGATCGTGTCGCTGCCCTGACCGTCGGCAATCACGAACAGATCATCGCCCAGACCGCCGGTCAGGACGTTGTCGCCCGTGTCGCCCTGCAGCGTGTCATCGCCTGAACCGCCGGTGACGTTCTCGAATCCGACCAGCGTGTCGGTGCCGCCGGAGCCGCCGTTCGCGGTCCCCGTAGCGAGCGAGACGTTCACACCCGCGGTTTCGGCGGCATAGTCCGCCAGATCGACACCGGCGCCCGCATCCATGGAATCGCTGCCGCTGCCACCGGCGATCACATCGTTCCCGGCGCCGGTGATCAGAACATCATTGCCCGCGCCGCCGTCGATCACATCGTTCCCGGCGGACCCGCCGTTCAGCGTGTCGTTGCCCGCGCCGCCGAAGATGGTATCGGCCAACGCCCCGCCCGCAAGTTGATCGCTGACGTTGCTGCCCGTCAGGCTGACCTGCTCGAAACCGCTGATGGTCTTGGTGTTGGACGCCTGAGACAGCGACGTCGCCGCCGTGATGTCGTCGGACGTGCCGATGATCGTGACCGCATTGCCGGGGGACTGGGAGAAATCCGCAACCAGCAGATCGACGCCGCCACCGCCATTCAGAGTGTCGTTGCCCAGCCCGGCATTGACGGTGTCATTGCCGCCGCCGGTCGAGATCACGTCGCTCAGGTTGAAGCCGGACAGATCGAACGAATCGTCGCCCTCGCCTGTCGTGATGTTGAAGCGCTCGAACGACGTGATCTGTGTCCCGTCCAGCAACGTCACCGTCGCGCCGCCGCCGACCAGCGCGATATCGCCGAATGTCCCGCCGGACAGGTCGATCCGCAGCAGGTCGTTGCCCGCCCCGCCGTCCAGAATGTCGGCCGTTGCCGTGGGGCCGAAAATCGTGTCGTTGCCCGATCCCCCCAGGATCGTATCGCTGAACACGCCGCCGCCAAGCGAATCAGCCACCGTGCTGCCGATGATGTCCACACGCTCGAACCCGGAGATCGTCTTCGTGTTCGCAGCCTGAGAGATCGATGTGGCGTCCGCGATATCGGTGGTGGTGCCAATGATGGTGGCCGCATTGCCGGTCGAAACCGAGAAATCAGCGACCAGAACGTCCGTACCTGCTCCGCCGTTCAGCGTGTCGTTGCCCTGACCGCCGTCGACGGTGTCGTCACCGGCACCCGACGCGACGGTGTCGTTGAGACTGAGCGATGAGAGATCGAAGCTGTCATTGCCCGAGCCGGTCTGCAGGTTGAACCGTTCGAACGATGTGACCGATGTACCGTCGGCCAGGCCGAAGGTTCCGCCACTGACGACCGACAGATCCTCGGCGGTGCCGGACAGATCCATGATCAGGAAATCGGTTCCGCCCTGACCGTCCAGAACATCGGCCCCGCCCGCGCTGGCGTTGATGGTGTCGTTGCCCGTGCCGGCGCTGATGGTGTCGGCCAACGCACCGCCCACCAGGAAATCCGCCGCCGTGCTGCCGATGATGTCCACACGCTCGAAACCGGAAATCGTCTTGGTATTGGCGGCCTGCGAGAGGCTTGTCACGGCACCGATGTCGGTGGACGAGCCAATGGCTGTCACCGCATTCCCCACCGATACCGAGAAGTCCGCGATCAGCAGATCTGAGCCATCGCCACCATCCAGGGTATCGTCCCCCTGGCCTCCGTCGACGGTGTCGTCACCGGCACCCGACGCGATGGTGTCGCTCAGGCTGAGCGATGAGAGATCGAAGCTGTCATTGCCCGAGCCGGTCTGCAGGTTGAACCGTTCGAACGAGGTGACCGACGTGCCGTCGGTCAGGCCGAAGGTTCCGCCACTGACGACCGACAGATCCTCGGCGGTGCCGGACAGATCCATGATCAGGAAATCGGTGCCGCCCTGACCGTCCAGAACATCGGCGCCACCCGCGCTGGCGTTGATGGTGTCGTTGCCCGTGCCGGCGCTGATGGTGTCGGCCAGCGCACCGCCCACCAGAAAATCCGCCGCCGTGCTGCCGATGATGTCCACACGTTCGAAACCGGAAATCGTCTTGGTGTTTGCCGCCTGCGAGAGGCTTGTCACGGCGGTGATATCGTCCAGCGAACCGATCGCCGTCACGGCATTGCCCGCCGATACCGAGAAGTCCGCGATCAGCAGGTCAGACCCGTCACCGGCGTTCAGAACGTCGTTGCCCTGACCGCTGTCGATGGTGTCGTCACCGGCGCCGGTGTTCAGCGTATCGGACTGATTGGCGCCCGACAGGTCGAAGCTGTCGGCCTGATCGCCGGTCGAGACATCGAAGCGTTCGAAGGAGATGATCTGCGTGCCGTCGAGGAAGGTGACCGTCGCCCCGCCCGCAACCAGGGAGACAGCACCAACCGTCGCCGCCGACAGGTCCAGGCGCAGGAAGTCGTTTCCGCTGCCGCCATCGAAGATGTCCGCTGTCGCGGCCGGCCCCAGGATCGTGTCGTTGCCCGCGCCGCCAAGGATCGTGTCGCTCAGCGCCCCGCCCACCAGGAAGTCGGCAACCGTGCTGCCGATGATATCGACGCGCTCGAACCCGGAAATCGTCTTGCTGTTCGTGGCCTGGGAGATCGATGTGGCATCTGCGATATCGGTGGTGGTGCCGATCACCGTCGCCGCATTCCCCGTCGAGACCGAGAAGTCCACGACCAGAACGTCCGTGCCCGCTCCGCCGTCCAGGTTATCGTCACCCTGCCCGCCATCGACGGTGTCGTCACCGGCACCCGTCGAAATCACATCGGCAAGACTGAATCCCGACAGATCGAAGCTGTCATCGCCGGAGCCGGTCTGCAGATTGAAACGTTCGAACGATGTGACCGATGTACCGTCGGCCAGGCCGAAGGTTCCGCCACCGACAATCGAGAGATTTTCGGCGGTGCCGGACAGATCCATGATCAGGAAATCGGTCCCGCCCTGACCGTCCAGAACATCGGCGCCACCCGCGCTGGCGTTGATGGTGTCGTTGCCCGTGCCGGCGCTGATGGTGTCCGCCAGCGCGCCGCCCACCAGGAAATCGGCAACCGTGCTGCCGGTGATGTCCACACGCTCGAAGCCCGAGATCGTCTTGGTGTTTGTCGCCTGCGAAAGGCTTGTCACGGCACCGATGTCCGTCGACGAGCCAATGGCTGTCACCGCATTCCCAACCGATACCGAGAAGTCCGCGATCAGCAGGTCAGACCCGTCACCGGCATTCAGAAGGTCGTTGCCCTGACCGCTGTCGATGGTGTCGTCACCGGCGCCGGTGTTCAGCGTATCGGACTGATTGGCGCTCGAAAGGTCGAAGCTGTCGGCCTGATCGCCGGTCGAGACATCGAAGCGTTCGAAGGAGATGATCTGCGTGCCGTCGAGGAAGGTGACCGTCGCCCCGCCCGCAACCAGGGAGACAGCACCAACCGTCGCCGCCGACAGGTCCAGGCGCAGGAAGTCGTTTCCGCTGCCGCCATCGAAGATGTCCGCTGTCGCGGCCGGCCCCAGGATCGTGTCGTTGCCCGCGCCGCCAAGGATCGTGTCGCTGAATACACCGCCCACCAGAAAATCGGCGGTGTTGTTGCCGGTGAAATCGACGCGCTCGAACCCGGAAATCGTCTTGCTGTTCGTGGCCTGGGAGACCGATGTGGCATCCGCGATATCGGTGGTGGTGCCGATCACCGTCGCCGCATTCCCCGTCGAGACCGAGAAGTCCACGACCAGAATGTCGGTACCCGCGCCGCCGTCCAGCGTGTCATCGCCCTGACCGCTGTTGACGACATCGTCGCCGGCCCCCGTCGAGACAACGTCACTGAGCGAGAAGCCGGTGAAGTCGAGCGTGTCGCTGCCCGCGCCGGTCTGGATGTTGAAACGTTCGAACGAGGCGACCGACGTGCCATCCACAAGCGTGAAGCTGCCGCCGGCGGTGACCGACAGGTCCTCGGTCGTACCTGACAGGTTGATCAGCAGGAAATCGGTCCCCGATCCGCCGTCCAGCACGTCAGCCCCGCCTGCGCCGGCATTCACCGTATCGTTGCCCGCACCCGACGCAATCGTATCCGCCAGCGCGCCGCCCGTCAGGAAATCGGCCACCGTGCTGCCGATGATGTCCACGCGCTCGAATCCGGAAATCGCGTTGGCATTGCCGGCCTGCGAGATGCTGGTCACCGCCGTGATGTCAGTGGACGACCCGTTCGCGTTGACGGCATTGCCGACGGACTGGGAGAAATCGCCGACGAATATGTCGATGCCGTCACCGCCGCTGAGCGTGTCAGCCCCGGTGCCGCCATCGATACGGTCATCGTCCGCATCACCGAACAGGCTGTCCGCACCGGTACCGCCGACCATGGAATCGTCTCCGGCACCACCGCGCAGCGTGTCATTGCCGGTGCCGCCATCCAGGGTGTCGAGACCCGCACCACCGTCAACGGAGTCACCGGCCGCCCCGCCCTGCACGAAATCATCGCCCAGACCGCCGAAGATGCTGTCGATGCCATCACCACCGTCGATGGTGTCGTCACCCGCGCCGCCGATCAGGCTGTCATTGCCGCTCCCGCCCTGGATGATGTCGTTCCCGGCACCACCGTCCAGCGTGTCATTCCCGGCATCGCCAACCAGACTGTCGTCGCCTTCGCCGCCCAGCAGATTGTCGGCAAGCCCCTGCCCAACCAGCGTGTCGTTACCCGCACCGCCGTCGAACAGCGTACCTTCGGCAAAGCCCGCCTCGGCCGCCTGCGCGCTGCTGGATGCCATCAGAACGAAATCGTCGCCGGCCTTCGCGTTCGTCAGATTGTCGCCATCGTCGGCGGCGTCGCCCGCTGTCACATCGTCGAACGCGACATTGTCCGCCTGATCGGTGAACAGGATCTCCTGATTGTCGTTGACCACATTGACCGTCAGGACCTGCGTATCGGTCAGCGCGCCGCCAGCGCCGGTGTTGCCGAGATCGGAGACTTCGATGGTCACGGTTCCGGCCCCCGCAAACCCGAGATCCGGCACAAAGGTCAGGATCGCGATGGCGGCCGCCACCTGCGCCACGGTCCCCGCGATCGTGACCGTGCCGGTATTGTCGTTGGAGATCGTGGCACCGCTGCCGGGAGTCACACTGACGACGCCGTTCACGGTCGTGATGGTGGCCTGGATCTGGCCCGCGCCTTCGGCGGCATCCGCATCGATGACGTCACCGCCGAAAATCCGGACGGCAGTGTCTTCAGTGGTCTGGACGGTCTGATCCACGGGCGTGACGACCGCACCGGCATTCAGCGTACCGAAGACCGTACCGTCGAAACCGTTGCTGCTGAGATCGGTAACCGTGCCGGAGCTGGACCCGTTCTGGTCAAAGCTCAGATAAAGTTCCAGCGTCGGCTCGGCGTTACCGTCAAGCACCTGATCGAAATCCGCCGCGATCTCTGCGGCGCTGCGGGCCTCCGACCAGATGCGAACGTCGGAGATATACCCCGTGAAACTCTCACCGAAGCCGTCATTGAAGCGACCGATGTTCACCTCGCCAGTGCCCGCCACCGGGGTATCGCCCGGATTGGTAACGCTGCCCACCTCGACGCCATCGACGTAAAGCGTAAGTTTGCCGGTCGCGGCGTCGAACGTGCCGGCGATGTGATGGAACGCACCATCGGCGACGAACCCGGCCTCGACCTGCCGGCCGCCATTGACGTTGTCGTCGTAGCGGATGTGCGCCAGGCCGTTCTTGACAATCAGACTGTACTGCTGGCCGCCGCCGACCGGCTTGGTCACCACGCGGTTGAATTGGCCGTCGGCATCCGACGTCGAGACCCAGGCCTCTACCGTCCAGCTTGCCGCGCCCAGGGACGGATCGTGGGCCACCTGCACGTGGTTGGCCGCGTTCCCGTCGAAGGTCAGCGCCGTGCCCGAGGGTGCCGTCACCACCGGCGCATCGTTCACCGCGTTCACCGTGACCGCGACATCTGCCGTATCCGTCCCGCCGTTGCCGTCGTCGATGGTGTAGCTGATCGTGTCCGATCCGTTGAAGTCGTCGTCCGGCGTGTAGGTCAGCGAGCCGTTTGCCTCAATCACTACCGTGCCGTTGGTGGCCGAGGCCGCTGAAACTGTGAGCGTATCGCCGTCTCCATCGACATCATTGGCCAGCACGTCGATGGTGACGGAGGTATCTTCATCCGTCGTCGCCGTGTCATCCACGGCAGCCGGCCCGTCGTTCACGGCATTGACCGTCACCGCGACATCTGCCGTATCCGTCCCGCCGTTGCCGTCGTCGACGGTGTAGCTGATCGTGTCCGACCCGTTGAAGTCCGCATCCGGTGTGTAGGTCAGCGAGCCGTTCGCCTCGATCACCACCGTGCCGTTCGCGGCAGAGGCTGCCGTGACGGTCAGTGTGTCGCCATCGATGTCCACATCGTTGGCCAGCACGTCGATATTGACCGCCGTATCCTCATCGGTCGTCGCCAGATCGTCTGTCGCGACAGGCGCGTCGTTGACCGCATTCACCGTGACCGTGACATCTGCCGTATCCGTGCCACCGTTGCCGTCATCGATAGTGTAGCTGATCGTGTCCGATCCGTTGAAATCCGCGTCCGGCGTGTAGGTCAGCGAGCCATCATTCTCGATCACGACCGTACCATTGGCGGCACTTGCCGCCGTCACCGTTAGCGTATCGCCATCGATGTCCACATCGTTGGCCAGCACGTCGATATTGACCGCCGTGTCTTCATCGGTGGCCGCCAGATCGTCTGTCGCGACAGGCGCGTCGTTGACCGCATTCACCGTGACTGCGACATCGGCAGTATCGGTGAGTGTGCCGTCCGAAGTCGTATAACTGATCGTGTCCGCGCCGTTGAAGTCCGCGTCCGACGTATAGGTCAGCGACCCATCATTCTCGATCACGACCGAGCCATTGGCGGCACTTGCCGCCGTCACCGTCAGCGTATCGCCATCGATGTCCACATCGTTGGCCAGCACGTCGATATTGACCGCCGTGTCTTCATCGGTGGCTGCCAGATCGTCTGTCGCGACAGGCGCGTCGTTGACCGCATTCACCGTGACTGCGACATCGGCAGTATCGGTGAGTGTGCCGTCCGAGATCGTATAACTGATCGTATCCGCACCGTTGAAATCCGCGTCCGGCGTGTAGGTCAGCGAGCCGTCATTCTCAATCACCACCGTACCATTGGCGACACTTGCCGCCGTCACCGTCAGATTGTCCCCGTCGATGTCGGAATCATTGCCGAGCACATCGATATTGACAGCCGTATCCTCATCGGTGGTCGCCAGATCGTCTGTCGCGACAGGCGAGTCGTTCACCGCGTTCACGGTGACCGCGACATCTGCCGTATCTGTGCCACCGTTACCGTCATCGATGGTGTAGGTGATCGTGTCCGATCCGTTGAAGTCGGCGTCCGGCGTGTAGGTCAGCGAGCCGTTCGCCTCGATCACCACGGTACCGTTGGCGGCGCTTGCCGCCGTCACCGTCAGCGTATCGCCATCGATGTCAGAGTCATTCGACAAGACGTCGATGCTGACCGCCGTATCCTCATCGGTCTCTGCCGTGTCGTCCGCTGCCACTGGCGCATCGTTCACCGCGTTCACGGTGACCGCGACATCTGCCGTATCCGTCCCGCCGTTGCCGTCATCGATGGTGTAGCTGATCGTGTCCGATCCGTTGAAATCCGCGTCCGGCGTGTAGGTCAGCGAGCCGTCATTCTCGATCACCACCGTGCCGTTGGCGGCAGAGGCTGCCGTCACCGTCAGCGTATCGCCATCAATGTCGGAGTCATTCGACAAGACGTCGATGCTGACCGCCGTATCCTCGTCGGTCGCTGCCGTGTCGTCCGCTGCCACCGGCGCATCGTTGACCGCGTTCACGGTCACCGCGACATCTGCCGTATCCGTGCCACCGTTGCCGTCAGAGATCGTATAACTGATCGTGTCCGACCCGTTGAAGTCGGCATCCGGTGTGTAGGTCAGCGAGCCGTTCGCCTCAATCACGACCGTGCCGTTGGCGGCAGAGGCTGCCGTCACCGTCAGGCTGTCCCCGTCGATGTCGACATCATTACCGAGCACATCGATGGTGACAGCCGTATCCTCACCGGTGGTCGCCAGATCGTCTGTCGCGACAGGCGCGTCGTTGACCGCATTCACCGTGACTGCGACATCGGCAGTATCGGTGAGTGTGCCGTCCGAGATCGTATAACTGATCGTGTCGGCGCCGTTGAAGTCCGCGTCCGGCGTGTAGGTCAGCGAACCGTTTGCCTCGATCACGACCGTGCCGTTCGCCGCGCTCGCCGCCGTAACCGTCAGCGGGTCCCCATCAACGTCGGCATCATTCGCCAACACTGCGATGTTGACGGCGATGTCCTCATCCGTGGTTGCCGTGTCATCTGCGGCGACCGGCGCATCGTTCACAGCCCCGACTGTCAACGCCAGCGTCTGTGTGTCCGTCAGCACGCCGCCTGAGCCAGCATTGCCCAGATCAGATGCGGTAATGGTCAACGAGTCTTCGCCGTTGAAGTTCGAATCCGGCGCATAAACGACGGACCCGATCGCTTCATTCACGTCGGCAAGTGCACCAGTGACCGTAACCGAACCTGTGCCATCGCCATCAATCGTCGCGGCGTTGGCGGTCACGTCGATCACGCCATCGTCGACCGACAGCACAACCTCAACTTGACCATCGCCCTCAAGCACATCGACGTCGGAAATTCTGATCCCTTCGATCGTGAGCGTACTGTCCTCATTGACATTCCGCCCGGACCCGAACGCCGTCTCATCGCTCAGACCGGCCCCGCCGCGAAAGATTCCGTCATGCCCATTGCCCGAAAGATCGGCAAAGGTCACACCGTCGCTGTCGTCGAAGTTCCAGTAGCCTTCCAGCCCTGCCTCATCGCCGGACAGCGAGGTATCCTTGTTGGCATCAATTTCGCTCTGGGTCCGGACAACCGACCAGATACGCGCCTCGTCAATCAGGCCGTCAAACGGATTGTCGCCTTGATTGAACCCGATTCCCAGACCCGTGCCGCCGTTGAAGTTCGGGCTGCCCGCATTAGCTGCGACCTCGACACCGTCCACATAAAGGCGGGTAGTGGTCCCATCGAAAGTGGCTGCAATATGCACGAATTGCTCAAGCGGTAGCACCGGACCGCCGGACTGGGGAAAAAGCTCCAACTGTCCATCTATCAGGCCGAAATAGGGGCTGTCGTTAGCGACTTCCAGAATGGTCCGGTGACCGGAAAGGTCCGCGTCGTCAGCCCGGATGACCGCTTCGAACGTGATACTGTTCTGGAACCCGGAAACGTCGAACCCGTCAACGAAACCGCTTGAACCGCCGCCAACCGCCAGAGCCTGGCCAGCAGCCGGTACATTGATGACCGGTGCATCATTCACGGCGTTCACCGTGACGGTGACTTCCGCCGTGTCGTTTAGCGCGCCATCCGAGATCGTGTAGCTGATCGTGTCCGCACCGTTGAAGTCCGCATCCGGCGTGTAGGTCAGCGAGCCATTCGCTTCGATCACGACCGTGCCGTTCGCCGCGCTCGCCGCCGTGACCGTCAGCGGGTCCCCATCAACGTCGGCATCGTTCGCCAGCACAGCGATGCTGACAGCCGTGTCTTCATTGGTGGCGATGGTGTCATTGGTGGCCACCGGCGCATCATTCACGGCGGTCACCGTGACCGCGACATCGGCTGTGTCCGTCAGTTCGCCATCCGAGATCGTGTAGCTGATCGTATCGCCGCCGTTGAAGTCAGCGTCCGGCGTGTAGGTAAGGGAGCCGTCCGACTCGATCGCGACCGTGCCATTCGCTGCACTGGCCGCCGTTACCGTCAGGCTGTTCTCTCCCGGATCCGGATCAGAATCGTTGGCAAGCACGTCGATGTTGACCGATGTATCCTCGGCGGTCGTCGCCGTGTCGTCCACTGCAACCGGTGGGCTGTTCTCGCCATTCACGGAGACGTCACGGTCGGCGAAAGAGGCGATCTCGACATCAATCAGGGTGACGGTCCCGTCCCTGCCGCTCACCAGATCCGTTATGATGACGCCGCCGTTCTCTCCGAAAACAATATCGTATTCGTCTTCATTGCCGGCAAAAATCGCCCTGTCGGTACCGTCGCCCCCGATCAGGATATCTGCACCGCCGCCGCCTGCCAGCAGATCATTGCCCGCGCCGCCATCCAGCCGGTTGTTGTTGGCATCGCCGGTAATCGTGTCACCGAATCCAGAGCCCGTGACATTCTCGATATCGATCAGCGTGTCGGTGCCGCGGGTGGAACCATCCAGCCCCACACCCGTCGCGAGGTTCACGTCGATCGCGCTGGACGTGCCCGAATAGTCCGCCGTATCGATGCCGTCTCCGCCGTTCAGCGTGTCGTCGCCGTCCAGACCGCTGAGCAGATCGTCACCCGCATCCCCCAGCAACAGATCGTTGCCCGCGCCGCCATTGACCGTGTCATTGCCATCACCGCCGGACTGGCTGTCATCGCCGTCACCGCCGAACAGCTCATCGTTCCCGGCCTCGCCATCCATGGCGTCA
>NZ_JBLXDV010000016.1:0-99757 GCF_048263705.1 Minwuia sp.
CACCCCGAGAACTATCTCGCCCTCATAAAGCTCGCGTCAGTTCGTATCTGCTTGAGAGCTAATGAGTCGGTGTCCTAATATATCTGATCTCAAAGCAACTAAAATTTTTAAACTAGTTATTCGCCTCATTGATTTAAGAGTCTCTATCAAAGCTCGAATCAGCTCGAATCTAATATCATCATCAACCCAATCACTATCAAGACTGTCAATTGTAATCACGTATTTTTCTTGTCTATTTTCACTATCAACCTCTTTCAGCATATCAACTACTGTTGAAAGTTCTGACATTTGATCCGAATTTACTATTTTTCTTGATCTATCTTTCAGTTCAGATCGCTTTTCTGCGCTCAACTGTCGACCGTAGCTGCTTCTCGCCCTAAATTTTCGTATCTCAGATCCAAACTCAGCCTCAATCTTTGCATTTGTGTTTTCCACTATTTCTCGGACATTCTCATCAACGGTTATCCAAAACTTATCGCGCCAGTTCTCCAGATAATCAATTGCTCTTTTTTTCCTCTTGTTTACTCCAATAACACTTTCCAGTATTGAAAATACACTAATAGATCTATTTGAGTCTTCGATATTGTATTTCATTCTTATAAATTCAATACACAATACGTGCTTCCAAAGAGCTTGAAATATCAGATCCAAATTCGCATCTATTATGTTCAGAAACTTTATATGATCAGAGTTTGATATGTACCCCATAGACATTTCTTGTGGGTCTATTGAAAAACAATTTTGAGAAACTGATTCGATATATTGCAAAATAGCTGTTTTTCCAGAACCTGTTCGACCAGCCACAATCATTGCGCTCGAATCGTGATCACTGCACTGCTCGACAGGCGGATAAAGAACGAAACATTCTTCTAAATAAGACTCATCATTTTCTGCAGCATTGTGTCCAATAGTCATTCCTTGGCGCAAAATTGGAATATCTGATGCTCTACGTCGCGACACAAATTCTCTCCTTAGATGGCTCGATTACAAAATTTATAATTTACCACTGCAATTTGATGCACTCAATCGAATAAAGTTGTGCAGGGAAGCCATCTTTCAAGCCAACTGCAACATCAACCGCATCGCCACCATGTCCGAGCGTGTGAATCCGGCGCGCGCATAGAACCGTTGCGCGCCTGCGTTGTCACCGTCGGTCAGCAGGGTGATGCGCAGAGCACCGTCTGCCCTTGCCTGCGCGATCGCACCGTCGAGCAGGGCCCGGCCAGTGCCGCCGCCGCGCGCAATCGGGTCGACGACCATGTCCTCCAGCAGGGCCACACGTCCGCCGAGCGCGGTGGAGACCGTGTAGAGCAGGCCGACCATGCCGATGTGGCGGCCGTCGCGCTCGGCGACCAGCAACCTGCCTGCGTCCGCGTCGTTCAGGATCAGGTCGAGGCCACGGCGCTGGGCTTCCGGATCGGGCGCAAACTCGGCTTCCTGTGCGAACAGGTGGCCGAGCAGGCGCACCATGGCATCCAGATCATCGGGCGTGGCGGGGCGGATGATGGTCATCGATCAGCCCTGTCCTGCCGGTTGGAACGTGTGAGGCCTTCGGATCAAGTCCGAAGGCGGAAATACAGGCTCTCTTGCGTCCTCGGGCTTGACCCGAGGACCTCCCACCCATGCCCCGGACCGCTTAATGGACCGGATCACACCAACCTCAGTTCGCGGTCAGGCCGCCATCGACGACCACTTCCGAACCGGTCATGAAGTCGGACATGTCGGAGGCCAGGAACAGGATCGCGTTGGCGATGTCGAGGGGCTGGCCCAGCCGCCCGATGGGGTGGCGCGCGTGCATCTGTGCGATGCGGGCCTCGCGTTCCTCTTCGGGCACGCCCTGGATCAGGTCATCCATCATCGGCGTCTCGATGATGCCCGGATGGACCGAGTTCACGCGGACCTGCTTGCCGAGACCCGCCAGTTCCAGCGCTGTCGCCTTCGTCATCAGCCGCACCGCGCCCTTGGACGCGCAATAGGCCGCCTGACGCGGTGCACCGATCAATCCGGCCACCGACGAGAGGTTGATGATCGACCCGCCGCCCGAGTTGTGGATCGCATCGGCGCAGGCCTGGATGCCCAGAAACACGCCCAGCACGTTGATGTCCATCACCCGGCGGAAATCGTCGGTCGAGATCTGGTCGATGGTCTTCACCAACTCGATCCCGGCATTGTTGACCATAATGCGCAGGTTGCCGAAGGCCTCGGTGGTGGCATTGACCGCATTGGCCCATTGCGCCTCTTCCACGACGTCATGGGCGATGGCGATGGCCTCGCCGCCCGCGTCCTTGATCGCCGCGGCGGTTTCTTCCGCGGTTCCCAGGTTCACGTCGGTACAGGCAATGGATGCGCCCGCGTCCGCCAGCACATGCGCCGTCTTGCGCCCGATGCCGCTGCCCGCGCCGGTCACCAGCGCCGCCCGCCCCGAAAGATCGATTGTCTGTGTCATGTCGCACTGCCTCCCCGCAGTTTCCTGTCATGCCCGCTTCATGCGGGCATCCGGCGAACCAAAAGCCTGCGGCGAAGCCGCTCCGGACCCCCGCATGAAGCGGGGGTGACACTTCCGTATCAGAAGGTCACCACGCTGCGGATGGATTCCCCCGCGTGCATCAGGTCGAAGCCCTCGTTGATCTTCTCGAACGGCAGGACGTGGGTGATCAGGTCGTCGATGTTGATCTTGCCGTCCATGTACCAGTCGACGATCTGCGGCACCTGTGTGCGGCCCTTGGCGCCGCCGAAGGCCGTGCCGCGCCAGACGCGCCCGGTGACAAGCTGGAAGGGCCGGGTGGCGATCTCCTGACCCGCGCCTGCGACGCCGATGATGACGCTTTCGCCCCAGCCCTTGTGACAGCATTCCAGCGCCTGACGCATGACCTCGACATTGCCGATACATTCGAAGCTGTAGTCCGCGCCGCCCTTGGTGACCTCGACGACCGCATCGACGACCTTGTCGCGCCCGACGTCGTCCGGATTGATGAAATGGGTCATGCCGAAGGTGCGGGCGATGGCCTCGCGCTCGGGGTTCAGGTCGACGCCGACGATCCGGTCCGCGCCCACCATGCGCAGGCCCTGAATGACGTTCAGGCCGATGCCGCCCAGCCCGAAGACCACACAGTTGGTGCCGGGTTCGACCTTGGCCGTGTTGATCACCGCGCCGATGCCGGTGGTGACCCCGCAGCCGATGTAGCAGACCTTGTCGAAGGGTGCGTCCTCGCGGATCTTCGCCAGCGCGATCTCCGGCACGACGGTGTAGTTGGAGAAGGTCGAGGTGCCCATGTAGTGGAACACCTTCTCCCCGTTCATCGAGAACCGGCTGGTCCCGTCGGGCATCAGGCCCTGGCCCTGTGTCACGCGGATCGCCTGACAGAGGTTGGTCTTGCCCGACAGACAGTATTCGCACTGGCGGCATTCCGGCGTGTAGAGCGGGATCACGTGATCGCCCTTCTTCAGGCTGGACACGCCCGGCCCGACATCGACGACCACACCCGCGCCCTCGTGACCCAGAATGGCCGGAAAGATGCCTTCGGGGTCCGCGCCGGACAGGGTGAATTCATCGGTGTGGCAGATGCCGGTCGCCTTGATCTCGACCAGAACCTCGCCTTCCTTCGGCCCGTCCAGTTGCACGGTCGTCAGTTCCAGCGGCTTGCCCGCCTCGATCGCCACGGCTGCGCGTGTGTCCATGATCGGCTTCCCCTCGTCGATATCGAATATTGCCCGCGATGCTATGGGCGAAGTCGAATGGTGTCCATTGCAGGGCGTGACCGGTGTGTCATTTTTTGCGGTCTGAAGCCGGCTGCAGGCCTACAGCAACCGTCGGGGTACCGATTGCGTCCAGTGGCGGGCACCGACCGAGACCTCGTTCTCGAAGGCCTCCAGATCGCCCGTGAACTGGAATGTCTCCGCCGTGGCTGTCATCCGCGTGCGGCATTCGATGCGGATGTGCCAGCCCGCGCGCTTCAGGATCGCGGTCTGCACCAGTTCGGTCTCCGCGGACAGCGGGTCGTCCTCCAGGATGCGATAGCGCTTCATCATCGTATAGCCGATATCCAGCCCGATCGCCTCGATCCGCGCGAGCGACGCGCCGCCGAGTTCGCCGCCATCGCCTTTCAGCGTGTAGATCATCTCGTTGGTGGTGAGGTCGATCTCGATCGTGCGCCGCATGTCCAGGTGCTGCAGCTTCTTGTGCCGCGCGGCCTCGGCTGCGACGGGCTCGTCAAAGGGCCGCATGGCGGCATCCGCCGGTGCGGGCGGTCGGACGGGCAGATCCAGATGGCCGGTGCCGAACCTGACCGACAGCGTGACCGGCTCCGGGGCCGGCCAGATCATCGGCCAGTATCCGGTGGACAGGCCGATGCGCAGGCGGTGCCCGGCGGGAATGGCCTGTCCCAGATCGTCCAGTTTCAGCTTCACGCGATACCAGTGTCCGGGCGTCAGAGCTTCCGGTTCCGCATGGCTGTCGCGATGGCACAGGTTCAGAATGCCGTAGGAGATCCGTGCCGACGTGCCGTCGGGCGCGACATCGCACAGGCGCGCGACCAGAAAGGCCACGGGACGGTCGGCGCAAACCTCCAGTTCCAGTTCGGGCGCGCCCAGCAGGTCGATCCCCTGCTCCAGAATGTCGGTGTCGAAGACCAGCGAACCGCCGTCGTCCGCGCGCTGATCGCGCGGGGCTTCGCCTTCCGAGCCGAAGCCGCACCATTCGCCCGCCCGGACCCCCAATGTATGCGGCGAGGAAAAACTCACCTCGTCGATCTCCCCGGGCGTGTCGGCCAGATGACCCCAGTTCAGCCAGAGCCGCTGCCGTTCGATGCGCGGGCTGGGCCATGCGTGCTCGACGGCCCAGCGGCCGGGCCGCAGCTGATACTGCGGTGCGGGCGGCACACTGTCCTGAATCCAGGCGCGCAGCATCGGCTCGTCCATGATGCCGGTATCCTCGCCCTTCAGCCAGTGGTCCCACCAGCGGCGCGCTTCCTGCAGGTAACCGATCGCGGGTCCGGGCACGCCGTCATGCGGAAACGTATGCGCCCAGGGCCCGATCAGGCCGAGTCGCGGCACGTCCAGATGTTGGAGCAGGCGCGGCACGGCGTTGGAATAGCCATCGGCCCAGCCCCCCACCAGAAACACCGGGCAGCCGATGGCGTCGTAATCCTCGGCCACCGATCCGTGCTGCCAGTAGGCGTCGCGCGCGGGGTGGCGCATCCAGTTCACTGGGGCCGGCTCGGCGGCGGCGATCCGGTCCAGCCAGGTCTGCCGCCAGCTCTCTCCGGCAATCTCGGGATCGGGCGGCAGCGTATTGTACAGGGTCAGGATCGAACCCCACTGCATGTTCTCGTTCAGCAGGCAGCCGCCCTTATAGTGCGCATCGTCGCTGTAGCGGTCATCAGCAGCGCACAGGCTGATGATGGCTTTCAGCGCCGGGGGCCGCAGCGCCGCCACCTGCAGCGCATTGAAGCCGCCCCAGGAAATGCCGGTCATGCCGACGGCACCGGTGCACCAGGGCTGCTCGGCGATCCAGGCAATCACCGCCAGCGCGTCTTCGAGTTCGCGCTGGGTGTATTCGTCCGTCATGGTGCCGTCGGAATCGCCGCTGCCCCGGAGATCCACCCGCAGGCACGCGTATCCGGACATCGCGAGATACCGGTGCATCGGCTCGTCGCGCGATCGCATGAAGTCCCGCTTGCGGTAGGGCAGATACTCCAGCAACGCCGGTACGGGGCGCGATATGCAATCGACCGGACGCCAGAGCCGCGCTGCCAGCCGGGCACCGTCAGGCATCGGAATCCAGACGTTCTCGATCTCTTCGATGCGGGTCAGGTCCACCTGGCGGATCAGCCGCTATCGCGCAGTTTTGCGCGTCTGCGGCCCGGCGCAAGTTGCTGCGTCGACCAGAAACTGAGCGCCAGCCGTTCCCGGGCGCGCATCCCCGGTTCCAGGTCCCAGCAGTTCACGATGGCCAGCCTGAAACCACCCGGTGGCATGGCATGCCAGGACGGCGGACGGTCGTCGTGAAAAGTGATCTGGACGCTGGACACGCCGTCCATCCGGCGCACCTCGTCCACCAGTTCCGGCGGCGGATGGCGGTACTGCAGCCCGTGACCGCCGAACAGGACCACGCTGTAGCCCGTGCGCCGGTCCCTGTCGTCGAAATCCCAGTCTCCCTTGGCGTACAGCCCGACAAGCGCCTCGACCCAGGGCCGACCGCCGTAGAGGTCGGGCCACTGGTCGGCGAACCGCAGATGCACCTCGATGATCCGCGCACCAATGGTTTCGAAATTGACCATGCCGGTATAGCCGCGCAGGTGCTTGCCGAGCCATGCGTCGCAATGGGCCTCGATCTCCGCCTTGGGTTCGGCAAGCACGGTCCAGTAGTCGAACATGCCGCCTTCGAGCGGCTTGCCGAACGTGTGCCGCCACCAGCGCGCATCGCCATCGACCACGGCGACGTCCGACGAGATGTGCTCGCCCTCCAGCAACGGCGTCCAGATGTGGCCGGGTTTCTGATTCGCCTTGTACTCGCGCTGGGTCCGCAGGATACGGCTGCCCGTGCCCATGCCGCGCATGTTGAACACCGGCTTTGAAAAGACGGGAAACGATGGCGGCTCCAGCCCGTGCGGGCCGCAGACGAAGCCCTGGCTCTCTGCCACTTCCAGCTTGTTGTAGACCCACTTGTGATCGGGGTACCACGACCAGGCGTCCCCGTCCTCGGTGGGCACGCGCACATCGTCGGGGCATGCGACGCCCTCGAAATACTGCAAGCGCCAGGGATCAGCTTCACATATCGGCATGCCGGCGATTATGACCGACGGTCGATTGGTTGGCCATAGCGCTCGGGCCGGATGACGCCAGCCTGAACCGAATGCCAGAACCGAAAGCCGGATTGACTCTGCATCGTTCGACTTGTTAGAACAAAAAAAGAACAAACTGGAGGTCGAGATGGCGACGGTGACGGTCAGAAAACTGGATGATCAGGTGCTGGACAGGCTGAAGCGGCGCGCGCGCCAGCAGGGGCGGTCACTGGAAGCGGAACTGCGGGAAATCATGATGGCCGCCGTCGCGCGGGACATGACGCCGGACGAGAAATGGCAACTGCTGGAGCGGGTCGCAGGCGCCGCCTGAGCCGGGTCAGCCCCCGACAGAGGTCAGTCCAGACGCTTGCCCTGGCGCCCGGCAAGGTCCTGAATGTACTGCCAGGCGACGCGGCCCGAACGCGATCCGCGCGTGGTGGCCCACTCCAGGGCCTCGGCCTTCATGTCGTCCTCGCCGATATCCAGCCCGTAGCGGTCGCAATAGCCGCGCACCATGGCGAGATAGTCCTGCTGGCTGCAGGAATGGAATCCCAGCCACAGTCCGAACCGGTCGGACAGGGAGACCTTCTCCTCGACCGCTTCGGACGGGTTGATCGCCGTCGAGCGCTCGTTTTCCACCATGTCGCGCGGCATCAGGTGCCGGCGGTTCGACGTGGCGTAGAAGATCACATTGTCCGGACGCCCCTCGATGCCGCCATCCAGCACCGCCTTGAGCGACTTGTAAGCCGTATCGTCGTGATCGAAGGAGAGGTCATCGCAGAACAGGATGAAACGGCTGTCGCCATGGGCCTTCAGCATCGGCAGCAGCCGCGGCAACGAGGCGATGTCCTCCCGGTGGATCTCGATCAGGATCAGCCGGTCGCTGATCTCGGCATTGACGGTCGCATGGGCCGCCTTGACCAGAGAGCTCTTCCCCATGCCGCGCGCCCCCCACAGCAGCGCGTTGTTCGCCGGATTGCCGTTGGCGAAGCGGCGCGTGTTCTCGGTCAGGATTTCGCGCACATGGTCGATCCCCTTCAGCAGTTCCATATCGACGTGATTGACCGCGGGGACCGGGATCAGGCTGATCGTCTCGGCATTCCAGACAAAAGCCGAGGCCGCGTCGATGTCGAGTTCGGTCACGGCGGGCGGCGCGATCCGGTCGAGCGCGTCGGCAATGCGGGCAAGCAGGATGTTCACGCCGGGTTCTGTCATCACATCTTCTCTCGTTCAGCGGGTCTCGATGGTGGCGCCAAGGCCCTGCAGGTGGGCGGTAAAGGCCGGATAGCTGGTGGCGATGGTCTCGGCACCGGTGACCTCCACGGGCTGCGCGGCGGCCAGGCCCAGCACCAGAAAACTCATGGCGATCCGGTGATCGTGGCTGGCGTCGATGCTACAGCCGCCTGCCGGTGGCTTTCCGCCCGCGCCGTGCACGGTCATGCCGTCGTCATGCTCTTCGACCTCGACACCCGCCGCGCGCAGACCCGCGACCATGACCGCGATCCGGTCGCTTTCCTTCACACGCAGTTCCTCGATGCCGCGCATCTCGGTGGCACCCTCGGCCAGCGCGGCAGCCACGCACAGCACCGGATATTCATCGATCATCGATGCGGCATTCGCGGGCGGCGCGATCGTGCCTTTCAGCGCACCACCCCGCACCCGCAGGTCGCCAACGGGCTCGCCGCCTTCAAGACGCTCGCCAAGCACGTCGATCCGACCGCCCATTGCACGCAGCACCTCGAACAGACCGGCGCGCAGGGGATTCAGGCCGACGTTGCAGACCGTCACGTCGCTGCCCGGCAGGATCAGCGCGGCCACCACCGCAAACGCCGCCGACGACGGATCTCCCGGCACGACAATCGTCTGGGGACTCAGTTCCGGCTGACCGGTGATTGAGACGACATTCGTGCCGTCCCCGGTGCGGGAGGTCACGTCGGCCCCGAACTGACGCAGCATGTTTTCGGTGTGATCACGCGAGGGTTTGGGTTCACGGACCGTCGTCACGCCCGGCGCATTCAGGCCGGCGAGAAGCACCGCTGACTTCACCTGGGCCGACGCCACGGGGCTGGTGTAGTCGATGGGCATGGCCAGGTCCGGACCGGTCACCGTCATGGGAAGACGGCCGCCCTCACGACCGTGGAAGACGGCGCCCATCCGGCTGAGCGGTTCGGTCACGCGGTTCATGGGCCGCTTCGACAGCGATGCATCGCCCGTGAAGGTCGCCGTGATCGGATGTCCCGCTACCAGCCCCATCAGCAGTCGGGCACCAGTGCCCGAATTGCCCAGGTCCAGCGCCTTCTCGGGTTCGGAAAGGCCGCCGACACCAACCCCGTCCACGGTCCACGTCCCTTCCCCCGTCCTGACCACCGTTGCGCCCAGCGCCGCCACCGCGTTCGCAGTCGCGCGCACGTCCTCACCTTCCAGAAGGCCGGAGATGCGGGTCTGTCCGACAGCCAGGGCACCGAACATCAGCGACCGGTGCGAGACGGACTTGTCGCCCGGCGCAGTGATCGTGCCTGACAGGCCGGAGCCCGTCAGCGGATGAGCGATGATGGTGGCCATGAAGTGCCCTGAATGCTGATCGTCGAAAGTGCTGCCCGGCGATAGCATGCCGCGATGGAGCGCACCAGCCGGTAGTGGGTCAGTTTGAAATTCCGGACTCGCGTTTTTTGTATGGACCGCGAGGACCGGGTTTCGGCGCGGCCTCATCGACCAGCGCAATGATGTCCTCGATATCCCAAAGGCGATCCGTCACACAAGCTGCCATAGCGGGCGTCAGCTTGTTGAGCGACTTATGCTGGCGGCAGAAGTTGTAATACATGAAGTGCAGCGCGACAGCGTAGCAATGGTTCTCGACCTTCTTGCTGAAAGCGTTCGTCAACCGTGTGAAGCGCCGAATGTGCATCCGCATCGTCAAGTTCTGCCTCTCGACATGCGAAGTGGAGACCAGCGCCTTATCCGGGTTGCCTTCCACCCGGCGTTTGCGAATGCCGGTGCATTCGGCGGGGCTGTACTTCTTCTCATGGCCCTGCGAGCCCGTCACACCGCCGTAGATCTTCACAAGTTGGGCGTAGTCCACATCTCCGCCGAAAGCGCCCTCTATGGCTTCCAGATAAGCTTTGTGACCGTCAGTGGTCAGTTGAACTCGGGTGGCTAGACGATCACGCAAATCATCCATAAAAGCGACGGCATACTCACTGTCGCGTCCACCTACCATGTACGACACGATCAGCTTGCTTTCGCTGTCCAGCGCGGTCCAGGTCCACGTATCGCCAGCGCCTTCCGGGGCGGCCTTCGCCGTCGCAACGTTTTTCTGCTTGGCGTAGGTGAACGACCAGATTTCATCGCACTGAATAACGGATGCCCTCACGTTGCGGACGTTGGCGTCGTGGTACTCTGAGCATGCCTTGCCCGCTTCGATCAGCAGCTTGTTGACAGTGTTCTTGGACACGTCCGCGATACGTGCCGTTGAGCGAATGCTGTTGCCCTCGACCAGAAGTCGGATGATCAGAGCGCGGCTTTTGGCGTCAAGCTTGTTCATACGCTCTGTCTAATTTCAAAATGACCAATAGTCAAGCATATACGAAAATAAATGCATGAGGTTAAGTCGCTTATTGATCTTTCCGCCAGCGCGCTATATGAAGAGTCAGCATGGAAGTGAAGTTCGCGAACGACGATCTGGCACGGATATGCACAGACGAGGCTCACAAGATGGGGCTACCAGTCGCCGTGATAAAGGCTGCTAGGAAGACGCTGCTGAAACTCGAAGCAGCGACCTTCGAACGCGATCTCCTCAACATCGGCGGGCTGGATTACAAAATTCGCAAGGGGGACGGCGATGAGACTAGGCAGGTTCGTGTGAACAGGCAGTACAGGATATTCTTCACGGTCTCAGGCGAGGGCGCCAGCGCCGTGGCAACCGTCACCTTTATCGGTGACCCGCACTAGGGAGGGCATTCCATGAGCATTGCAGCGATGTTGAAAGAAGTCCCTCATCCGGGGGAATTTATCCGTGACGAACTAGATGCTCGCGGCTGGGCTCAGCGCGACTTGGCCTATATTCTTGGCGTAAAGGAGCAGGCCATAAATCCTATCATGTCCGGCAAGCGAGGGATTAGCCCGGATATGGCACAATCGCTGTCGAAAGCTTTTGGGATTTCAGCTGAGTATTTTCTGAATCTTCAAAAAGCTTACGAATTGTCGGTTGCTCGTGAAGCAGATCCTGCGATTGAACGCCGGGCAAAGCTTCAGTCGGTCTTTCCAATTCGTGAAATGATCAAGCGCGAATGGTTTGAAGACACGCAGGACATTTCGCTTCTAGAAGCGCAGGTCATGAGATTCTTCCGCACAAATGCCTTAGATCAGGTGCCCTGCCTCGTTCACAACGCGAAAAAGGGTGGCGAATACTCCGAGACGACGCCACTTCAATGGGCGTGGCTATTCCGGGTAATGCAGATCGCGGAAGAAATCATCGTCCCTGCGTACTCCGAAAAAAAGCTGTTGGCTGCGCTAGCGGAAATGGAAAGATTCCTTGTTGATCCCGAAGAAATTCGGAATGTCCCGCGCGCTCTTAATGATGCTGGTGTTCGCTTCGTTGTCGTCGAGACGTTGCCAAAGGCGAATATTGATGGTGTTTGTTTTTGGCTTGATCAAAAGTCGCCGGTTATCGGGATGACCTGCCGCCACGACAGAATCGATAATTTCTGGTTCGTATTGCGACATGAGATTGAACATCTATTGAATAAGGACGGTCAACGCGAAAAAATTTCGAGTGAGAGGGTTGATGTTGATCTAGACCCCGAGGCTGAAAATTTGCCGGAAGAGGAAATGCGAGCAAACCGCGCCGCATCTCAGTTTTGTGCAGACCAAGACGCCCTCGATTCGTTTGTGATCCGAAAGTATCCTTATATGGCTGAGCGCGACACACTCGGTCTAGCCCGGCGACTACAACGCCACCCAGGAATAGTTGTTGGGCAGCTGCAATTCAAGATGGCTGCTCAGTACAAGGTGAACAAGTACAGCTGGCTGGCGAAGCATAAAGTAAAAATCCGACAATTCCTAAAAGGCGCAGCGACCATGGATGGGTGGGGCGATCCTGTTCCAGTAAGCTTGTAGGAGAAGGCATATGGCCAAGTACAAAGAGCAACTACAAAGAGTCTGGCACAAGTATGAGGCCACACATGGTGCTGTACCTGCTACCGCTCGCGAAGCGGTCGCTTGGGGTATCTCACAGGGTATGATCGAGATGCCCGAAGTCGATCCTTTGGACAAACTCGCATCGGATATGTCGGATGCCCTCAGAGAAGAGTACGCGACCGACAAGGATGGGCGGCGGTATCGAGTCAATCATGCGGTTCGCGTCACCAGGGGTGGAGTGCAATACACCTTTTGGGCCATCATGAATGATGCGCCACGGGACCACATGCAAAAGGCTTTCATTCAAAGGCGTGAACAGATCGTGGGTGACTGCGTTCAACTCAGCACCGACGTTGAAGCGTACAACGCTATCCACGAAGATCAGAAACCGATTCAAATGCTGTTCGATTTCCGGGATGATATTGAAGAGCGCAGATTTGGGGTTGAAGTGGCGGCTTAGTCCTTCTTCCAGCGGGCCTCTGCCGCCACACGTGCTATTTCCTCACGTTGCTGCTGCGTCAGTGAAGCTGCGCGCTGCTCTCCGCCCTTTTTTCCGCCTTTACGCTGTGCCGAGGTGTCGGGACTAAACTCGACCTCGCACCCTGTAGCCATGTCCACAATTGACTTCGCCAACTGGTTTGCGTCGCGCGGTCTCTTAGGTTTATCGGTCATGGCCCGAATATGGAGATGAGCGGGCGACGTTGCAATTCAAAGGTTTCCGGGTCAGATTTCAAACTGACCCACTACCCACCAGCCGCTTGAATGGCAGCGCGCGACGCATAAATATATCCCAGCGAATGCCTCGAAGAGGGTTCGTCAAGGGCGCGACTGCTTCGGTCGCGTCTGTCTGGCTCGCTTTGGAACAAGGAGTGGACGGTCCATGACACGGATGTCGCTTTTCAACAGCCCGCTTCTGCTGGGCTTCGATCACGTGGAACGCGTGCTCGACCGCGTCGCCAAGTCGGCGAACGACGGATACCCGCCTTACAACATCGAACAGACCGGGGAACAGTCCCTGCGCATCACGCTGGCGGTCGCCGGATTCGGCGACGAGGATCTCAGCGTGACGGTCGAGGAGAACCAGCTGGTGATTCGGGGCCGGCGCAGTGAAGACACTTCCGAAAGGATTTTCCTGCATCGTGGCATCGCCACGCGGCAATTCCAGCGCGCTTTCGTGCTGGCGGAAGGAATCGAAGTCGATGACGCACAGTTGGACAACGGCCTGCTGAACATCGATCTCAGCCGCCCGGTGTCGGAGACGCTGGTGAAGACCATCAACATCCGCTCGAAGAACGCGCCGTCACGGCCCGTACTGAGCGACAGCATGAAGCAGGAGGCGAGCAATGACTGATGCAATTGATCAGATCCGGACCATGTCCCCGGAAGTCCTGGCCAATGTCGGCGCGCAGGCGCTGGCCTACGTCCGCCCCGTCGAAGTCGATGGCGGCCAGAAGGCCTTCGGCATCTTCGCCGCCAACGGCATGCAGATGGGCATCGCCCCCTCGCGGGAACTCGCCTTCATCACCGTCCGGCAGCACGAACTGATGCCGGTCAGCGTGCACTGATCCATCGGCAGTCATCCCCGGCACGCGCGGGGATGACTGTCGTTCTGCCTCGCCGGCTCAGGCTCTCATCCGTAAACCGGACGGATCGAACAGCGGATCGATCAGCAGTTCCGCCTTGCGACGCTCTCCGATGATCTCGACCTCGAACGGTGCATCCGCAGCCTCGGCGAATTCGGCCGGCACATATCCCATGGCGACCGACGCGTCCGACGCATGCGCGTAGCCACCTGACGTGATCCAGCCCCTGACTTTGCCATCGATCCAGACCGGTTCGTCGCCGATCACGTCCGCGTCTGTCGCATCCACCTTCAGGGCGACCAGCCGCAGTTCCGGTCCCTCGTCGCGCTCACGCAATGCCGCGTCCCGGCCGATGAAGTCATTCTTCCGGGTGCCAACGAAGCGCCCGAGGTTGGCTGCATAAGGTCCGTAGATCGGGCGGTACTCCCGCGCCCACGTGCCGAAGTTCTTCTCCAGCCGCAGCCCGTTCAGCGCCCGCCCGCCGAACAGGGCCATCCCGTGTTCTGCCCCTGCCGCGCGCAGCAGGTCATAGATCTGTGTCTGATAGTCGGCTTTCATCCAGATTTCGAAACCCAGATCGCCGGTGAAGCTGATCCTGCCGACCTTCGCGGGGAACATGCCCAGTTCCATCTCCCGGAAGTCCATGAACCTGAAAGCATCCGCCGAGATATCCTGATCGGTGACCGCCGTCAGAACATCACGCGCCTTTGGGCCGGCAATCGACAGGCCGCACATCTCCAGCCCCAGTGCCCGGACATGAACCCGCCCGTCATCGGGCAGATGCGAGAGGAAATAGCGCATGTGATAGGTCTCGGCGACGCCGGAACCGAAGACATAGAAGCGTTCGTCCCCCGCCTTCGCGACCGTGAAATCGCCGATCAGCCCCCCTTCCGCGTTCAGCATCGGCGACAGCACGATCCGGCCCGTCTTCGGCATCCGGTTGGCGAGCAGATGGCTCAGCCAGACCTCGGCGCCGGGTCCGGTGACCTCGTACTTCGCGAAGTTGGAGGTCTCGATCATGCCGACGCCTTCGCGTACCGCCGCGCATTCGCGGGCGACCTGCGCGTGGCTGTTGGAGCGCATGAAGGTGACATCCTCGACCGGTTCCCTGTCCTTTTCCTGGAACCAGAGCGCATGCTCCACGCCGAAAGATGCGCCGAACACCGCGTTCTCGGTCTTCAGACGGTCATGGATCGGTGTCGTGCGCAGGGGCCGTCCGGCCTTCAGTTCCTCGTTCGGGAAGGTGATCGAGAACCGCCGCGAATAGTTCTCCTGCACCTTGGCGGAGGTATAGGCCTTCGTGGCCCAGTCACCGTACCGCGCGACATCCATCGCCCAGACATCGAAGCCCGGATCGCCGTTGACGATCCAGTTCGACAGCGCCAGACCGACACCGCCGCCCTGGCTGAACCCGGCCATCACGCCGCAGGCGCACCAGTAATTGGCGAGGCCCTTCACCGGCCCGACAAGAGGGTTTCCATCCGGCGCGAAGGTGAAAGGCCCATTGATGATCTGCTTGATTCCTGCGCGCTGGAACGCCGGGAAATGCCTGAAGCCCACTTCCAGCGACGGCGAAATCCGGTCCAGATCGGGCTGCAGCAGTTCGTGGCCGAAATCCCAGGGTGTGTCATCGGGCGACCAGGGCACGCAGGCACGCTCGTATGTGCCCATCAGCATCCCGCCACGTTCCTGCCGCATGTAGATCTCACCGCCGAAGTCGATCGCGTGCAGCACTTCCTTGCCGGTGCGCTCGTTGATCTCGGCGACTTCGGGCATGTCCTCGGTCAGCAGATACATGTGCTCCATGGCCAGCACGGGCAGTTCCAGCCCCGCCATGCGCCCGACCTCGCGCGCCCACAGGCCGCCGGCGTTGACCACATGGGTCGCGTGCACCGGTCCCTGTTCGGTCTCGACGTTCCAGGTGCCATCCGGGCGCTGGTTCAGGCCGGTCACCCGGTTGCGCAGCACGATCTCGGCCCCGTTGATCCGGGCTGCTCTGGCGTAGGCATGGGTTACGCCCGACGGGTCCAGATGACCATCGTCATGGGTGTACATGGCCCCGACGAAATACTCCTCCTCCAGCAGGGGAAAGAGTTCCTTGGCTTCGGAGACGGAGATCAGATCGTAGTCGATGCCCAGATAGCGCCCGCGTGCCGCGGCCATCTTCAGCCACTGCATCCGCTCGGGCGTGTCGGCCAGCAGGACGCCGCCGGTCAGGTGCACACCGCAGGCCTGCTCGGAAAGTTCCTCGATTTCCTTGTAGAGATCGATCGTATAGCGCTGCAGCTTGGCGACATTGGGATCACCGTTCAGCGTGTGCATCCCGCCCGCCGCATGCCATGTCGATCCCGAGGTCAGTTCGGACCGTTCAATCAGCATGACGTCGGTCCAGCCGAGTTTGGTCAGATGGTAGAGCACGCTGGTGCCGACGACTCCGCCGCCGATGACGACGACCTGGGCTGAACTGTTCATGGGTCTTTGATTCTCCAGTCGTTCGGGATCAGGGTTGAGCAGAGCGATACCTGTCTAGAAATCCGTCGGTGCGCCGCCTTCTTCGGTGCGCCTGGCAACGAAGGCATCAAGCTCTTCGCGGATGGCGGCATCCATGGGCGGAGGTTCATAGGCGGCGATCATGTCCCGGTAGATCCGGTTCGCCTTGCCATAGGCATCGGGCCGCCCGGCTTCCTCCCAGCTCTCGAAGTTGCGCCAGTCGGAAATCAGCGGATTGTAGAAGGCGGTCTTGTAGCGGCTCTGCGTGTGTTCACAGCCGAAGAAGTGACCGCCCGGTCCGACCTCGCGCATCGCGTCCAGGGCCAGATCGGCCTCGGTCACGCCGATGGGCGTCAGGAACTCGCTGACCATCTGCAGCAGGTCCGCGTCCAGCACGAACTTCTCGAACGAGGTATGCAGCCCGCCTTCCATCCAGCCAAGGCCGTGCTTCAGCATGTTGACCCCGCCCATCACCGCGCCCCAGAGGGAGAAGACACTCTCATAGCCCGCCTGCGCATCCATCGCATTGGCCGCATTCACGTTCGACGACCGGTACGGCAACCCGTAGCGCCGCGCCAGTTGCCCGCCGATAATCGAGGTCCGCATGGCCTCGGGCGTACCGAAGGCGGGGGCACCCGACTTCATGTCCACGTTCGAGGTGAAGCCGCCGTACACGAAGGGCGCGCCCGCCTTCACCGTCTGGCTGAAAACCAACCCCGACAGCGCCTCGGCGTTCTGCTGCACCAGCGCACCGGCCAGCGTGACCGGGGCCATCGCACCGGCCAGCGTGAAGGGCGTCAGCACGACCGGCTGTCCACGCCGCGCAAGCTGGATCATGCCTTCCAGCATGGGCGTGTCCATGCGCAGCGGCGAGGAGGAATTGATGATGGAAATGACCGACGGTTCGCGATCGAAGGTTTCGTGATCGACACCGCGTGCGATGCGCACCATCTCCATGCCGTCGACGATGCGTTCGCGGCCCAGACTGTAGGCGTGGACCGCTTTGTCGGACATGGTCAGCATATCGTGCAGGCATTCCAGGTGCCGCACGCCCGCGTGGATATCGACGGGTTCGACCGGATAGCCGCCCCAGATGTGGACGGCGTTGAACTGATGCCCCAGCTTCAGGAAATTGCGGTAGTCCTCGCGGTTTCCGGCGCGGCGTCCGCCCTGCATGTCCGACGCATTGGGGGCGCTGGCGGCTGCGCAGTAGACCAGATAATTCTCGCCGAAACGGACCGTGTGTTCCGGATTGCGCGCATGGAAATCGAAAGCCGAAGGGGCCAGCCCGATCACACCTTCGACCAGATCCGGGTCAAACCGGACACGATCACTGTCGGCGTCAACATCCGCCCCGGCGGCCTTCAGCAAGGCCTTCGCTTCCGGGTGAATGTAGTCGATGCCGATTTCCTTCAGCACATCCAGCGAGGCCCGATGGATCGATTCCAGTTCGTCCGCCGAAAGCAGTTCGGTCGGCGGAAACGGCAGCCGCGGCTGCCTGAAGGGACGCTGCTCGATGATCTGCTCCGGTCCGCGCCCGGCTTCGCCGACACCGTCGCGCCGTCGGCCGCCCCTGCGGCGTCCGCCGCCCGACGCTGCCCGTTCTTCCGCCATCGAAAGTGTCCCCTGTCGCTTCGACCCGACCGGAATGGGCCGAATGCCAGCGCGAAGTCTGACACCCGATGGCGCATTGGGAAATCGTCAGGCTGCGCCCCATTGTGTTCTGTCGGCGACCTACATCCGGCCGACGCCAAAGCTGTTGGGTTTCAGCGGACGCTGTCCGGATTCGCGGCAGATATCGAGACACAGCCCCAGTACCTTACGGCTGTCGCGCGGGTCGATCAGCCCGTCGTCGAAGATCATCGCCGTGTTGTAGACCGCCTCCCCCTCGCGGTCGAACTGGCTGACGATGCCGTCATACATCTTCTGGATCCGGTCGTGATCGGGCTCCACGCCTTTCCGTTTCGCGCCCGCCTCGGCAACGATCTTCAGCACGGTCGCCGCCTGTTCGCCGCCCATTACCGACATCTTGTAGTTGGGCCAGCCGAAGATGAAATCCGGGTCATAGGCACGTCCGCACATGGCATAATTGCCCGCCCCGAAGCTGGCACCGACGTGCAGGGTGATCTTGGGCACGCGGATGTTGCTGACCGCCTGGATCATCTTCGAGCCGTGCTTGACCATCCCGCCGCGCTCGGACTCGGTGCCGACGATGAAGCCGGTGGTGTTGTGCAGGAAGATCACCGGTGTATCGGACTGATCGCACAGTTGCATGAACTGCGCGGCCTTGGTCGCGCCCGCATTGTCGATCGGGCCGTTGTTGCCGATCAGCCCGACCGCATGCCCCATGATCTCGGCAAAGCCGGTGACCGTCGCCGCACCGTATTCCGCCTTGAAGTCCACGAAATCAGAGCCGTCGACCAGCCGCGCGATCAGTTCCCGGCAGTCATAGGGCTTGCGATAGTCGACAGGGACCAGCCCGCAGATCTCGTCCGGATCGTATAGTGGTTCGGCGAAGGTCTTCGGCGTCGCGGCGGGCAGGCGGTCGTTCCAGCGCAGCTTGGCCATGACCTCGCGTGCCAGACGGATGCCGTCCGCATCGTTCTCGGCCATGAACTCCGATACCCCGGAAACCAGCGTGTGCATCTCGGCACCGCCCAGTTCCTCGTCGGTCGCAACCTCGCCTGTGGCCGCCAGCAGCAACGGCGGTCCGGCCAGAAAAACCTTCGCGCCGCCCTTCACCATGATCGTGTAATCGGACATGCCCGGCACATAGGCTCCGCCCGCCGTCGACGAGCCATGCACGACCGTGATCTGCGGAATACCCGCCGCCGACATCTTCGCCTGATTATAGAAGGTCTTGCCGCCCTCGACGAACAGGTCGGCCTGATATTTCAGGTTCGCCCCGCCCGATTCGATCAGGCTGATGCGCGGCAGTTTCTGTTTCAGGGCGATGTCCTGACCGCGCAGCGCCTTCTTGCTGCCCAGCGGCGTGATCGTCCCGCCCTTGATGCCGCTGTCGGAGGCGTTGACCATGCAGCGCACGCCCGCGACATAGCCGATGCCGATGATGGTCCCGCCGCCCATGATGTCGTCCACGCCGTCATCGTCGTGAAAGCCAAGCCCCGCCAGCGTCTGGATCTCCAGAAACGGCGACCCCTTGTCCAGCAGCCGGTCGATGCGCTCGCGCGGGGTCAACTGGCCCCGTTTGGCAAAGACGTCCGCCTTGGCGTTCGAGGTATCGCGGACCTTCTGTTCCAGCGCCCGAATGCCTTCGATCTTCGCCAGCATATCCGCGCGGTTCTGCCTGAAGCCGTCGGACTGCGTTGAGAGTTTGGATGTCAGAACGGCCACAGCGTGATCCCTCTTTCGTTCGATTACGATTTCATGTCTGCGCGATGGCGCGACGCGCGGCGGAAGCGATGAAGCCCGAGCGGCTGGCACCCTGCGCGCGGGCGGCCTCGTCAATCGCAGTCAGGATACCGCGATCCAGGGATACCGACAGCCTGACCTTCTCGCCGCTTTCGACGATCAAGGGTACGAAAACCAGCACCTCGCCCTGACCGATCGCGCCAACGTCTTCCACACGGGACGGCGGCGGCGGGGCAATCTCGGCTTTGATCAGACCTTCTACATGGCTCGACAGCGCATCTACTGCGTTCTCGATGGCCGCGTCCGCCGTGTCGCCTTCCGAAAGACATCCCGGCAGATCGGGAAAGGTGACCGTGAAGCCACCTTCTTCGGTGTCGGGTGTCAGTACTGCCAGATAACGCATCGTGTTTCTCGCTGACCTTTCGGATTTCAAAGCCATCCCGCCATGCGGGCGATCGATCGAGCGGTACCGGTCTTCAGATCCTTTCGCGGATGCGGCAAGGTAACCAGCTTCGGTTCCTTCGGATGCTTGAACGTTCTGTGAGACCCCTTCCGGGAAACTTCCTGCCAGCCTTCCGTCAGCAATCGCCGGATGATCCTGCGGCTATCACGTTCAGGCACCGGCCATGCCCGTGATCGTATGCATATATTTATGCAGTTTGCGGTCCATGTCCAGATCAGGTCTCGTCGTCGGTCAAACGACCCCGCAGTGCTCTGGGCGATTGGTACAGATGAAACCCGTCCCAGGCCCGGTTATGACGTTCGCCGGGCTCAGAAGGCCGATGTCCGCGTTCCAGCGGTGCGCCGCCGTCGATGCCGATGCTCTGGCCGGTAATGTAGGCGGCGGCGTCGGACAGCAGGAACACGATGGCTGCAGAAACTTCCGCCTCGACGCCGTGGCGGCGCAACGGGACATAACGGTCGCGCGTGGCCAGTTCGGCGGATACCTCCGGCGGATAATTGTCATAGCCGGACGACGCGACCCAGCCCGGCGCAACCGCATTGACCCGCACCCCCGCGTGCGCCCATTCCAGGGCCGCCGTCTTGGTGAAATTGTCCATGCCGGCCCGCGCCGCACCCGAATGGGCCATGTCTGGCAGGCCCAGATCGAATTCGGCGGTAATGTTAACGATAGCGCCGCCATGGTCGCGCATCCATTGCTTCCAGACCTCGCGGCTCATCAGGAACCCGCCGGTCAGATTGTTGCGCACCACGGCATCCCAGCCCTTGGCCGAGATATCCTCGATCTTCGCCGAGAACTGCCCGCCCGCATTGTTGACCAGCCCATCGATCCGGGCGTGCGCATCGATGATCTCGCCGATCATCGCCGTGACCCGCTCTTCGTCTCGGATGTCCGCGACATGGCACGTCGCGGTGCCGCCTTCGGCCTCGATCTCGGCGGCGGTCGTCTCCAGTTTGGACAGGGTGCGCCCGACCAGCGCCACCGTCCCGCCCAGCGCGACGATCTCATGCGCTGCACATCGGCCCAGGCCTGTCCCGCCACCGGTCACGATATAGGTCCGGCCATCGAATATGCCGTCCCGGAAAATGGAACTGTATCCCAAGGTCCAAGCCTCCCCGCTTGCCTTTGCTCCCCAATCAATAGAGCATTTTTTGCAACGGGAGGAAAATGCATGTCTGACGAGGTTCTGAAGATCGAGAAGCGCGGGGCGGTGGACTGGGTGACCATGAACCGGCCCGATGCCTACAACAGCCTGAACGCCGATATGATCGACGCGCTGCTGGATTATTTCCAGAGTCTGTACATGGATCACAGCGTGCGCGTGGTCGTGCTGCACGGCGCGGGCCGGGGATATTGCGCCGGGCTGGACCTGAAGGAACGCGCGGGCCGCAATTCAGAGCAGCCCGAGTCGCGGTCCTCCGCCGACGGGCTGCGGTCCCAGCGCCGCATCTCGGAGATCGTCATGCGGATGCGGAAATGTCCGCAGCCGATTCTGTCGCTGATCCATGGCGGCTGCGCGGGCGGCGGGTTTGCGTTCGCCCTGGCCTCCGATATCCGCATCGCGGGCAAGAGTGCCAAGATGAACGCCGCCTTCATCCGGCTGGGGCTTTCCGCCTGCGATATCGGCGTGTCCTATTTCCTGCCGCGCCTGGTGGGCGTGTCGGTGGCCAGCGAACTGATGATGACGGGCCGCTATATCGGCGCCGAGCGGGCGCTGGCCACGGGTCTGGTCTCGGAAATCGTCGAGGATGCCGATCTGGAAACCGCCGCGCAGCCCTTCGTGGACGATCTGCTGAACGCCACGCCGCTGGGCCTGCGCCTGACCAAGGAATGCCTGAACATGTCCGTCGATGCGCCCAGCCTGGAAGCGGCCGTCGCCATGGAGGACCGCAACCAGATCCTGTGCGCCAGCGGCCCTGATTTTCACGAGGGCGTCCGCGCCTTCATGGAAAAGCGGAAGCCGGTCTATTCGGGCAACTGACCCGTCGGCTGGAAGCCCGAACCCGGAGAACCCGGCGCCGATCTATTTTCGCGGCATCATGTCGTAGGGATGCTGCCAGCCGTCCATCGCCGCGACGCGCTCGGTCCAGGCGCGGATGTTCGGATGGTCGGGCCAGCCGGTCATGCCGAATTCGTCGGTGTAGTACATGTAGCCCAGCAGCGAGAGGTCGGCGATGGTCAGCCGCTCGCCCAGCAGGAAGTCGCGGTCCTTGAGCCGGTTGTCGACGATCTGCATCGCGCCCAGCATCCGACCCTTGGCGAAAGCCACCACGCCGGGATCCGGTTCCTTCACGAAGGTGCTCATGAAGCGATAGGTCGCCGTGAACGAGGTGAACTTGTGATTGTCGAACAGCATCCAGCGCAGGATCTCGCGGCGCTCGTCATCGTCGCGCGGACCGAACCTGCCGGTCGTCTCGGCCAGATAGTCGAGCATCACACCCGACTGCGCAAAAGTCCTGTCCCCGTGCACCAGCACAGGCACCTCGGCCATTTCATTGATCGCCAGATACTCGGGCTTCTTGTGCGCGCCGTTGAAGAAGTCGACGAAGAGCGGCTCCCAGTCCGCGCCGCTGAGCGCGAGCATCAGGGCGGCCTTGTAGGCATTGCCCGATTCTCCGAAGCAGTGGAGTTGATATTCAGCCATGTTGCGGTCCCTTCGCGTTTCCATCGGCAGGCCGGAAACTTGTGCGCCACTGCCCCAAGGTCAAGCCGGCGCAAGGGTTCGACGTTCCGCGTTGCCGCTGCTGGCCAACCCGCCTATGATCGCGCACGCTGAGGGAAGCGGCATTGCTTGGGCGAGGGGATCATGAAAGTCACGTCAGCCGAATATGGCGAAGCGATTGTCGTGCGGGTATCCGGTCGTATCGACCAGAATTCCGCCGCCGAATTCCAGAAGGAACTGACCGCGCGCGTCGATACCGCGATCGAGAAGAACGGTCAGATCGTCGTCGATCTGTCGAAGGTCGACTACATTTCCTCCGTCGGTCTGCGCGCCCTGATGATCGCCAACAAGCAGGCTGCGCCCAAGGGCGTCACCATTCGCGTCGCGTCGATGCAGGAGGTGGTCAGGGAGGTCTTCCAGATCAGCCACTTCGACAAGGTCTTCCCGACCTTCGATGAAATGCCCGCCGCCCTGCAGGCCGTGTCGGCCCTGGCCGCGGCCGCCTACACCGACGAGTAGACCGGTGAAGGTCAGGTTCTGGGGCACCCGCGGCTCGATTCCCACCTCGATGAATGCCGACCACGTGCGCGACAAGATCATCGGCGCCGTAGAGGCCCTGGCCGAGAGCGGCAACAGCGATGCCGAAGCCGCCGTCGATGCGCTGCCGTTTCACCTGCGCGGCACCTACGGCGGCGAGAGTTCCTGCGTCCAGATTCAGACCGGCGGCGATGAATATGTCGTCTGCGACATGGGATCGGGTGCCAGGCGGTTCGCGCTCGACTGCATGGGCCGTCATGGCCCCGGTGCGCCGCAGGTCTACAACGTGTTCCAGAGCCACGTGCACTGGGATCACATCATGGGCTTCCCGTTCTTCGTTCCGGCCTACATTCCGGGCAACAAGGTGCGCATTCACGGCTGCCACGACGTGCTGGAAGAGGCCTACCGCCGCCAGCAGGCCGACCCGAGCTTCCCGGTGCATTTCGATTTTCTGGGCGCGGACATCGAGTTCGTGAAGCTGGAACCGGAACAGACCTACCAGATCGCCGGCCTGTCGGTGACGCCGTTCAGACAGCTTCATCACGGCGATTCCTACGGTTACCGTTTCGAACAGGACGGCAAGGTCGCGGTCTATTCGACCGATTCCGAGCACAAGCTGGAGGACGCGGACGAAACCGCCTACTTCGTGAAGTATTTCAAGGATGCCGATGTGGTGGTTTTCGACAGCATGTATTCGCTGGCCGAAGCAACATCGCTGAAGGAAGACTGGGGCCATTCGTCGAACATGGTCGGGGTGGAGCTGTGCCATCTGGCCAACGTGAAGCAGCTCTGCCTGTTCCATCACGAACCGATCTATTCGGATGCCCAGATCGCCCAGGTCGAGGCGGAGACGCGGCGCTACGAAGAAATCATGCGCGGTGAGGCCGCGCCCCTCTCCGTCATGGCGTCCTATGACGGTCTGACTGTCGAGACCTGATCCGGTGTCCGGGACGGAACCGCCGCCCGCTGCAGCACCCGAGGAAATCCGCGCACAGATGTCACCTGCACAACGGGTGCTGACGCTGTGGCGCGGACGGGCCCTTGGCATGCTCGTCCTGCTCGGCTGCCTGATCTGGCACGGATTTCTGGTCGATGACCAGAGCCTGATCCAGCTGACGCAGCTGGACATCTACCAGCAGATCAGCCCGCGCGAAGCGACGTCGACCCTGCCCGTGATCGTGGCCGTCGACGAAAGGTCGATCGCCACAGAGGGGCAATGGCCGTGGCCCCGGACGAAGGTGGCGCAGCTGATACGCCGGATCGGTGAGTCCGGCGCGGCGTCCATCGGGCTGGACATCCTGTTTCTGGATCCGGACCGGCAGTCACCCGCGCGGGCGATCCCGGACGATCCGGACCTGCCGCAGGAAGTCCGCACCTTTCTGGAAGCCCTGCCCGATTACGATGCGACGCTGGCCGATGTGCTGGGCCGGACCTATTCCGTGCTGGCGCTGGCGGGCACGCGGCAGGGCGCAGGGTTGAACGGGATGCCGGCCCGTGCGCCCATCGGGTTCTCGGATCTCGCGGCGCTGGACCATCTGATCCGCTTTCCCGGTGTCGACCGCTCCATCGAGGAGATCGCGGTGGCGGCCTACGGTCGGGGGCTGGTGAATGCCGTCGAGGACCCGGATGCCATCATCCGCCGGATACCGGTCGTGGCCAGCGTGAACGGGCAGCCGGTCCCCGGTTTCGCTGCGGAACTGCTGCGGGTGGCGATGGATGCGGATATTCATGTCACCGGCGACGCGTCCGGCATTGCGTCTGTGCGGATCGGTGACTGGACGGTCCCGACGCTGAAGGACGGCAGCATCTATGTGCCATTCTCCCCGCCCTACGCCGACCGGTATGTCTCTGCGCATGATGTGCTGACGGGCGCCTCCGATGCCCTGGCGCGTCTGGAGGGCGCCATCGTCATGGTCGGCCTGACCGGTCAGGGTCTGGTCGATTTCCCGACCTCGCCGTTGCGGGACCGGATGCCGGGGGTCGAGGTTCACGCCCAGGCCATCGAAGCGATGGACGAATCGAACTTCATCTCCCGCCCGAACTGGGGGCCCATGCTGGAGCTGGGCCTGATCGTCGTGGTCGGCGCCTTCTTCATCTTCGCGGTGCCGCGGCTGCGTGCCCTTTACGGCGCACCGGCAGTCGCGGTGACGTTGCTGTTCGTGCTTGCGGTCGGACTGCTGATCTATGCCACCAGCCAGATCGTGATCTTCACCGTCGGGCCCGCGCTGTCCGGCGTGCTGGTCGGCATCGCCATGCTGCTGACGACCCTGCAGCTGGCCACCGCACAGCGCCGCGCGCTGGCGCGTACCCTGCAGCTTCAACGCGAGGAGCGCGCGCGCGTACAGGGTGAACTGGACGCCGCGCGCGACATCCAGTTCAACCTGCTGCCGCAACCCGAACCGGTGCATGACGACGACACGCGGTACTCGCTGGCGGCGATGCTGGAGCCGGCTCGGGATGTCGGCGGTGACCTCTACGATTTCTTCCTGATCGACGAGGACCGCCTGTTCGTGGCCGTCGGCGATGTTTCGGGCAAGGGCCTGCCCGCCAGCCTGTTCATGGCCATCTCGAAGGCGCTGTACAAATCCGCCGTGCTGCGCGGGATCGAGGCGATCGACGACATCACCATGGCGGCCAACAACGAGATCAGCCGCGAGAACCCGGACATGCTGTTCGTCACCCTGTTCGCCGGGATCATCGACCTGAACACCGGCGTCATGCGCTATTGCAACGCCGGGCATGAGCCGCCGCTGATCTTCGCCCCTGGCGACGACGCCGTGATGGCGCTGGAAGACGGTGGCGGACCGCCAATCTGCGTGATGGACGATTTCCCCTACATGGCCGCCGAAATGACGTTCGAACGCGGCCAGATGATGCTGATCACGACCGACGGCATCGCCGAAGCCATGAACGAGGCCGGGGAACTGTACGGCAATGATCGCCTCTACGATCTGCTGCGTGGACTGCCGGTCGATGCCGACGCCGGGACCATGCGTACCGCCATCTATGAGGACGTGAAGGGCCATGCGGGAGAAGCGCCGGCGTCCGACGACATCACCATTCTGGGGTTCCGCTGGTTCGGCCCGGCCTGATCACCGCCTGTTGAGAGACCGTGTGTGGTCCGCCAGCGCGAAAGGCGGCACATCGTCGGGAAACATGCCACCGAAAGATCGGAGATACGATGATCCGCAGATTCATCATGCCGCTGCTGTTCACGGCTCTGCTTGCAGGAGCCGCGACCGCGGAACCGGTGAGCCGGGAAGAGATGCACGAACGGATCATGGCGATCTTCCAGAGCCATTCCGGCAACCGGACGGAGGCGCTGAACTGGTTCGTCGAACGCGGAAACATCGACATCGCGCCGACCCTGATCGTGGCCCACCGGTTTGTCTTCGATGCGGACGACGAACTGGACGCTGCGCTGACCGCATTGACCGGACATGAAGCGTCGGGCTGGTTCGACTGGATGCTGTGGCAGGAAGCCAACCCGCAGGTACGACCGCACGACGACTATGTCCGGCTGCGGCGCATTCTGTTCGATTCGATTGATCCCCGCTTCGACGTCTTCTTCGATGGCGAGAAAGCCGAAGCGAAAAACATGCGCATCCGGCTGGAGGAAATCGTCTGGGGCGGCGTGCCCGCGCTGGACGGGATACCGTCGCTGGACAATCCGAAGCTGATCGCGGCCCGCGACGCCGACTATCTGAAGGATCAGGATCTGGTTTTCGGCGTCTCGATCAACGGTGACGCGCGTGCCTACCCGCTGCGGATCATGGGCTGGCACGAGATGTTCAACGATGTCGTCGGCGGCCAGCCGGTGGCACTGGCCTACTGCACGCTTTGCGGATCGGGCATCCTGTACGATACCGCCGTCGAAGGGCGTGAAGCACCGTTCGTCTTCGGCTCCTCGGGGCTGCTCTACCGCTCCAACAAGCTGATGTACGACCAGCAGACCAGAAGCCTGTGGAACCAGTTCACCGGGGAGCCGGTGACCGGCGAACTGGCGTTCAGCGGCATCCGGCTGAAGACACTGCCGGTCGCCGTCACAAGCTGGGTCGACTGGCGTGCCGCGAACCCGCAGACCCGCGTGCTGTCGCTGGATACCGGGTTCAGACGCGACTACGGCGCGGGCGTGGTCTATCGCGACTATTTTTCCAGCCCCGACCTGATGTTCCCCGCCCGGGTCCGGAACGACAGCCCCCTTCACCAGAAAGGCCGGGTGTTCGGCATTCGCCAGGCCGGCGTTGCCCGCGCCTGGCCGCTTGCCGCCTTCGAGGACGGCGAAGCGATCAACGATGCGATCGGAGAGACGTCCATCGTGCTGATCGGCGATACCCGCACCCGGACCGTCCGCGCCTATGAACGTGACGGGCTGGTGTTCCATCGGGAAGGTTCGCGCCTGCAGGCCGGGGACACCGAATGGCAGATGACCGAAGAGGCGCTTGTCGGACCGGGCGGCCGGAAGCTGCGCCGCGTCGCCGGACATGTCGCCTACTGGTTCGCGTGGGACGGCTATCTGGGCGATGCAGCCACGCTCTACCCGCAGCCGTCGCAGAACTGACGCGCTCTTCCGGTCCGGGGGCTGGCCTGTCAGAATGAGCCGGCTCAGGGGAGGGCCTCATATCATGCCGACAACACGCCAGATCGTTCTGAACAGCCGGCCCGACGGATGGGTCACACCGGACAATTTCCGTATCGCCGAGGCCGAGGTGCCGCCGCTCGACGAGGGCGATGTGCTGGTCCGGCACCTGTACATGTCGGTCGATCCCTACATGCGCGGCCTGATGAATGACGGCGGCGTCGCCTATGCCAGCGGCTTCCAGATCGATGCGCCGCTGTTCGGGCGGGTGATCGGCGTGGTCGACAGCAGCCGCAACCCGGACTTCAGCGAAGGCGACTGCGTCTATGGCATGCTGGACTGGGCTGAATGGTCGGTGGCCCGGGGCGGCGAAAGCCTGCGCAAGGTCGATCCCGATCTGGCACCCCTGTCGCATTATCTGGGAACGCTGGGGTTTCCGGGGCTGACGGCCTATGTCGGCATGATGCTGATCGGCAAGCCGAAGGACGGCGAGACCGTCTATGTGTCCGCCGCATCCGGTGCCGTCGGTCAGGTCGCCGGGCAACTTGCGCGGATTGCGGGGGCCCGGGTGATCGGCTCGGCGGGTTCGGACGAGAAGGTACGCTTCTTCACCAACGAATGCGGCTTCCACGACGGGTTCAACTACCGCACGGTGCCGTCGATTCCCGAGGCCCTTCGGCTGTTCTGCAGCGACGGCATTGACGTGAATTTCGAGAACGTCGGCGGGGCCAATCTGGATGCCGTGCTGGCGCATGCCAATCCGTTCGCCCGCTTTGCGATGTGCGGCATGATCAGCCAGTACAACCTGAAGGAACCCTATCACCTGAGGAACGTGAACGAGATCGTCTCCAAGCGGCTTCACGTGCAGGGTTTCGTCGTGCGCGACCACAGCCATCTGATCGAGTCGTTCATCGAAGAGACGGCCGAACACATCCGGTCGGGCCGCATGTCGGTCGCCGAGGACATCGTCAACGGCTTCGAGAACGCGCCCGACGCCTTCATCGGCATGCTGAAGGGCGAGAACCTCGGCAAACGGGTGGTGAAGATCGCCGACCTCTAGAACGTTCGACCGTTTCAATCGGATGCCGGAACGCTTTACGAGCCTCCGTTGCCGCAAAGCGGACACTCAGGGTCAGGTCGAACCTTCAGCGTGCGGAAACTGGCCGCCAGACCGTCGTAGATCAGCAGCCGGCCCGCGAGCCCCTCGCCGAGGCGCAGCAGTTCCTTGACCGCCTCGGTCGCCTGCAGGGTGCCCATGACTCCGACGATCGCGCCCAGCACGCCGTCCTGTGCGCAGGTCTGCTCCTCGGGCGGAATGTCCGGATAAAGGCAGCGGTAACAGGGCTTGTCCGCCTCGTAGCCGCGCCAGGTCGCAAGCTGTCCGTCGAAACGCAGGACCGCTGCCGAGACCAGCGGCTTCCGCGCCCGGAAACAGGCGTCATGCAGCGCGAAACGGGTCAGGAAATTGTCCGAACCGTCGCAGACCAGATCGTAGTCGCGGATCAGATCGGCGGCATTGTCCGCATCCAGACGGGTCCGATGGACATGCACCACCACCTCAGGATTGATATCGGCAACGGCGGCGCGCGCACTGTCGGTCTTGTGCAAACCGATGTCGCCGGTCCGGTGCAGCACCTGGCGTTGCAGGTTGGACAGGGCGACGGCGTCATCGTCGACGATACCGATGGTCCCGACACCTGCCGCCGCGAGATACATGATCAGGGGCGACCCCAGCCCGCCAGCCCCGATGCAGAGCACACTGGACTTCAGCAGTTTCTGCTGCCCCGCGCCGCCGACTTCCTTCAGCACGATGTGGCGGGCGTAGCGCTCGACCTGCGCGTCTTCCATCAGCCCGCCTTCAGATCGACTTCGCCAATGTCCTGATAGGCCTGCCGCAACGCATCGGACCAGCGATTGCGGATCTCGGCATAGTCAGCATCGGTCTCGTGAATGCGCCGCGCGGTGTAGATGCCCGGCGCGTCGCGCTTGCAGACCAGCAAGTCCAGCGGCAGGCCGACGGACATGTTCGAACGCAACGTGGAATCCATCGAGATCAGACAGACCTTCGCCGCCTCCTTCAGGGGCATGTCGAAATGCATGACACGGTCCAGGACCGGCTTGCCGTACTTGGTCTCCCCGATCTGGAAGAACGGCGTGTCCTCGGTCGCCTCGATGAAATTGCCCTCGGCGTAGATCTGGTAGAGCCGCAGCGTACGGCCCGCGATCTGGCCACCCAGCAGGAACGAGGCCTGGAAGCCGCCAGCACCCTGATCCAGCGACGGGCCGTCCACCTTGCGGACATCCCGGATCGCCTCACCGATCAGCCGCGCCACCGCAAACATCGACGGCGCGCCGAGGATGGTCTGCGTCTGATCCCATTCGGGATCTTCCATGCGTTCGTTGAGCAGCCCGACGATGGCCTGCGTCACGGCCAGATTGCCCGCCGACATCAGCGCCACGGTGCGATCGTCGGGATCGCCCCAGGTCTGCAGCTTGCGGAAGGTGGAAATGTGGTCGATGCCCGCGTTGGTGCGGGTGTCGGCCAGCATCACCAGTCCCTCGGATGTCAGGGTCCCCACGCAATAGGTCACAACGCGCCCTCGTCAGAGATTGAAGAATCGTGCCCTGACTAACGCAATTGGCGGATTTACGCCATCGCTTGTGATTGCGACTGGCTTTCCTCGGGCGGCGCGGAGTCCAGCAGGAAGTCGCGTTGTATCTGCGCGCCCACCTCGATGTTGCGGTCGACCACGCGGGTCAGGAACTCGTGCAGCCCATAGCCGAAGATCTCATCGACCGTGCCGTATTTCAGCTCACTCTGCAGCTTGCCCGCAATCCGCTGCGAGGGCAGCCGCCTGCCATAGTCCTGAGACAGCATGTCGAGATTGCGCATGATCTCGTCATAACAGCTGCGGATCGAACGCGGCATCTCGGGCCGCAGGATCAGCAGTTCGGCCACACGATTGGGCACGACGGCTTCGCCGAAAAGACGCCTGTAGTTCACATGTGCCGACACCGACTGCAACAGCGCCGTCCACTGATAATAGTCCGCGGCACCGCCGACGGGCGCACCTTCCGGCAGGATCAGGTGATACTTCACATCCAGGATGCGCGCGGTCGAATCCGCCCGCTCGATGAAGGTGCCAAGGCGCAGGAAGTTATAGAGGTCATCGCGGATCATCGTCCCGGCGATGGCGCCGCGGACAAGATGGGAACGCTGCTTGACCCAGTCGATGAACTCGACGCGGCCCTTCTTCTCCATCGTGTCGAAGCTCATGTCCCGGACGGTGAACCACGTCTCGTTGATCGCTTCCCAGAGTTCACGTGTGATCGTGTGACGCTGGGCGCGGGCATTCTCGCGCGCCGACTTCAGGCAGTTATAGATGCTGGACGGATTTTCGGGACCGAGCGCGATGAAGGCCAGCGCCTCGTCCTCGGTCACCTGCTTGTGGTTCTCCAGATAGAGCGGCTCGACACCGCCTGCGATCAGCACCGAGTGCCACTCGCGGGTGTTGTCGGTCTCCGCCGGCATCAATGCCATGCGGTCGGCCACTTCCAGAAGCCGCGCCAGATTTTCGGCGCGTTCGATGTATCGTGACGCCCAGAAGACGTCGTCCGCTGTTCTACTCAGCATGGCTCAGTCCTCCAGTACCCAGGTGTCTTTGGTGCCGCCGCCCTGACTGGAATTCACCACCAGGGAGCCTTCCTTCATTGCGACCCGCGTCAGGCCGCCGGGCACGATCGTGACCTTGTCGCTGCCGCTCAGGACATAGGGCCGAAGGTCGACATGGCGGGGTGCCACGCCTTCACCGACGAATGTCGGACAGGTCGAGAGCGCCAGCGTCGGCTGGGCGATGAAGCCCGATGGATCGGCCTCGATGCGCCTGAGATATTCCTCGCACTCGGCCTTGGTCGATTTCGGACCGACCAGCATGCCGTAGCCGCCCGAACCGTGAACCTCCTTCACGACGAGATCGGCGAGATTCTCGCGGATGTACTGCAGGTCGTCGGCTTTCCGGCCCATGTAGGTCGTGACGTTCTTCAGGATCGGTTCCTGGCCCAGATAGAAGCGGACCATTTCCGGCACGTAGACATAGATCGCCTTGTCGTCCGCCACGCCGTTTCCGATGGCGTTGGCGATGGCGACGTTGCCGGCCTTGTAGGCATCCACCAGTCCGCGCACGCCCAGCATCGACTCGGGGTTGAAGGCGGCGGGATCGAGGAATTCATCATCGATCCGGCGGTAGATCACATCGACGCGGCGGGGGCCACGGGTCGTCCGCATGTAGACGATGTCTTCCTCGACAAACAGGTCCGTGCCTTCGACCAGTTCGACGCCCATCTTGTCGGCGAGAAATGCATGCTCGAAATAGGCTGAATTGTAGCGGCCCGGCGTCAGGACGACGACGCGCGGTGCGCGGTCCTGGTTCGGCGAGACCGAGGCCAGACTCTCGCGCAGGGCGTCCGGATAATGATCGACGGGCTGGATGCGGTGCCGGCTGAACAGTTCGGGGAACAGGCGCATCTCCGCCTCGCGATTGCCGATCATGTAGGACACGCCGGACGGTGTCCTGACGTTGTCTTCCAGAACGACAAAATCCCCGTCGACGCAGACCATATCGACACCCGCGATGTGCGCGTGAACCCCGGCGGGCGGCACGACGCCGCGCATCTGCGGCAGGTATGCGTCATTGGCGGCGATGATTTCCTCCGGCACGATGCCGGCGGAGACGATCTCCTGCTTGCCATAGATATCGGCGAGGAAGGCATTGATGGCCCGCACGCGCTGTTCCATGCCGGCCGACATCTCGCGCCACTGGGTACCCGTCAGCACCCGCGGCACGATATCATAAGGGATCAGCCGCTCGGGATCGCCGCCTTCACCATACACGGCAAAGGTGATGCCCAGTCTCTTGAAGAGGAATTCCGCCTCACCGCGCTTTCGATTGAAGTCTTCCGGCGGCGTGTTCTGAAGCCAGTGTTGAAGATTTGCATAGGCAGGCCGGACGTTGTTTTCGTCGGCCCACATTTCATCGTAGATTTGTTTTTGATTTTTGGACATGTGCCTCCTGACGTCCCGAAATATTTGTCATCGTCGTGGAACAGATCAACCCCTGTCGCAGAGAAACATAGTCGCACCTGCAGACCCGGCGCGAGTCCTGATCGCAGCCATCACAGCTTCAGTTGCAGATAGGCGACGTCCAGCCAGCGATCGAACTTGAAACCGATCTGTCGCGCGCGGCCGAATTCGGTGAAGCCCGCGGCCCGGTGCAGCGCGACCGAGGCCCGGTTCGTGTCCGGGTCGCCGACCACGCCGATCACACTGCGGAAATCCTGGGCGCGCAACCGCGCCAGCAGTTCAGTCAGAAGCCGCCGTCCATGCCCCTGCCCGCCGCTGTCCGGCGCCATGTATATTGAATCCTCCGCCGTGAAACGGTAGGCGGGACGGGGCCGGTAGGCACCGGCGTAGGCGTAGCCCAGAACCCGTTCGTCCTGCGCCAGAACCAGATAGGGATAACCGCCCGAGACGATGGCCTCGAACCGGCCGGTCATCTCTGCAAGATCCGGTGCCTCCAGCTCGAAGGACGATGTGCCCGATCGAACCCAGTGACCGTAGATCCCGGTGATCTGGGTGAGATCAGACGGTCGCGCATCCCGAATGACCGCCGCCTGATCCATCATTTTCCCCTGACGATCCAGCGGGCATTGCGCTTCTCCAGAAAGGCGCTGACCCCTTCGCGTCCCTCATCGGAAAGCATGCAGTCGGCAAAGTGCCGTGCGGCCATATCGAGGGTGTCCGACAGGTCCGTATGCCGGCTGGTCAGGACGATGTCCTTGGTCGCCGCGTTGGCGGCGGGCGCGCTGCGGTCGATCTGGTCGAGAACCTCTTCCAGGCGGGTCTCCATGCCCACCGCATTGCCCTCGCAGTAATGCACCAGCCCCAGCTTGAGCGCTTCTTCCCCCTTGAAGCGCGCGCCCGTCAGCATCAGCCGCCTGGACTGGGTGATGCCCAGCCTTTCGGCCACGAAGGGCGCGATCTGGGCGGGTGGAATGCCCAGACTGGTCTCGGTCATGGAGAACCGCGTGTGCTGGTCGCAGATGGCGACATCGGAGACGCACACCAGCCCCAGTCCGCCGCCCATGGCCGCGCCCTCGACCAGCATGATCACGGTCTGCGGCAGAGTGTTCAGGCGGATCAGGAAATCGCCAAACGTCCGGTTGCTGGCGGCGATGGCCCGGGGATCGGCATCGGCCTGAAACCCCGCCTTGAACCCCTTGATGTCGCCACCGGCACAGAAGAAACCGCCCGCGCCGCGCATGATCAGGGTTCGGACGGAACGGTCCGGCGCGATGGCATCCAGCACCTCGATCAGTTCCTCGACCATCTCGCCGGACAGCGCATTCCGGCGCTCGGGATTGTTCAGTGTCACATACAGGTTCGGTCCGCGGCGATCCAGCAGCAGCATCCTGGGGTTCGGCAGATCGGTCATGAGGCCATCCTGAAATCGCCCAGGTCCGGCTCCGCCATCTCGTCGGCGAACCGCTCGAAATCCCAGGGCCACATGGCCGGATTGCCGTTCTTGTCCAGATACCATGACGAACAGCCGCTGACCCAGACGGTGCCGGTCATCGCGTCCTTGATGTCGGCATTGAAGCGATCCGTGGCTTCCCGGCTGGGCTCGATCTCGCGGGCGCGGCCTTCGGCGATCTGGTCGATCAGCTTCATGATGTAGGCAAACTGCATTTCCGAAATCATGATCAGCGAGAAATTGCCGATCGGGCTGTTCGGGCCGACGATGGTGAAGAAGTTCGGGAAGCCCGGCACGCCGATCGAGCGATAGGCGCGGTTCGCCTCGGCCCACTCGTCGTCCAGCGTGTGGCCGTCACGCCCGATCACCTGCATCGGACGCATGAACTTGTGCGCCTCGAACCCGGTCGCGCAGACCAGCATGTCCAGTTCGTGCAGACGGCCATCCGCCGTGCGGACGCCGTTGACCTCGATCCGTTCGATCCGGTCCGTGACCAGTTCGACGGTCGGCTTCTGCACCTGTTCATAGAACCGGTCCGACATGATCAGGCGCTTGCAGGCCGCCTGATAGTCCGGCGTCAGCTTCGCCCGCAGTTCCGGGTCCCTGACGGTCGCCAGGTTCTCCTCACAGGCCTTCTCGACCTTGGCGAGTTCCTCCTTGTCACCCACCACGGCACGCGCGAACGTGTTCTGGAACCGGTCGGCCAGATAGTCGTACAGGCTGTCCATCCGCGCCGGATCCTTTGCCAGCGCCTGCTTCTCCTGCTCGGGAATCTCGGGATTCTCGACCGGTACCACCCACTGCGGCGTACGCTGGAACAGCGACAGCTTCCCGACCTCGTCGGCCATCGCGGTCGTGATCTGGATCGCTGTCGACCCGGTGCCGATCAGGCCGACGCGCTTGCCGCGCCAGTCATGGCTGTGATCCCAGCGTGACGAATGGAACAACGGCCCTTCGAAATCGTCCAGCCCGTCGATGTCCGGCATGACCGGATCGCGCAGCACGCCGGTCGCGGTGATCACGATGTCGAACGTCTCGGTCTCGCCACCTTCCGTCGTCAGGTGCCAGACCGCTCCGTCGTATTCGCACCGGTCGATTCCGGTGTTGAAGCGGATGCGATCGCGGATGCCGTACTCGCGCGCGACCCCGTCGAGATATTCCCAGATCTCGCGCCCGCTGGAGAACCGGTGCGACCAGTTCGGGTTGGGCGCAAAGCGATAACGATAGACATGGCTGGGCACGTCGCAACTCAGGCCCGGATAGGTATTGTCGCGCCAGGTACCGCCCAGATCGCCCGCCTTCTCGAAGATCTCGACGTGTGGGAAACCGGCCTCCTCCAGCTTGATGGCCGCCAGCATGCCGGACATGCCTGCGCCAATGACGGCGAAGCGCAGGTCCGCGCCGGGTCGCGTCTGGGACTGTTCTGCAACGCTCATCTGATCCTCCCCGAACCGATGTGATCTCGAATATGGCTACTGATCAGTAGCATATGCAGCAACCGGCGCAAATCCGGCACCGGATCGCGATGCTTGAGCCCGGCTGCCGATCAGGGCACAGTTTCAGAAGCCATCCTGGGGAGGAACACATGTCCGATCGCTACGCCGAATTCGCCGAAACCTTCGAGATCGACTATCCGGCCGAGCGCGTCTTGCGCCTGACCATGAACAAGCCGGAACGGCTGAACGCGCTGGACAAGACCGGCCACAACCACATGACCTATGTCTGGAACGCCATCGACCAGGATCCCGACGTGTCGGTGGTGATCCTGACCGCGAAGGGACGGGCCTTCTCGGCGGGCGGCGATTTCAGCATGATCGGCGAGATGATCGAGGACTATCACGCCCGCGTCCGGTCGTGGAAGGAAGCCAAGGATCTGGTCTATAACATCATCAACTGCGGCAAGCCCGTCGTCTCTGCCATCAACGGGGTGGCCGTCGGTGCCGGACTGGTTGCCGGGCTGCTGGCTGATATCTCCATCGTCGCCAAATCGGCCAAGATCGTTGACGGCCACACCCGCCTCGGGGTCGCCGCGGGCGATCATGCGGTGATCAACTGGCCGCTGCTCTGCGGGATGGCCAAGGCGAAGTACCATCTGATGCTGTGCGAGCCCATGACCGGCGAGGAAGCCGAGCGCATGGGACTCGTCTCGCTGGCGGTCGACGATGACGCGCTGCAGGACAAGGCGCTGGAAGTCGCCACGCGGCTGGCCAACGGCGCACCGTCTGCGCTGCGCTTCACCAAATATGCACTGAACAACTGGTACCGGATGGCCGGCCCGTCGTTCGATGCCTCCGTGGCGCTGGAGATGCTGGGCTTCACCAGTCCGGAAGCGGCAGAAGGGCTGAAATCGCATCTGGAAAAGCGACAGCCCAACTTCGATCCGCGCAGCGACGCCTGAGGAGACATGGCATGAGAATCCGCAGCCTGCTGATGGCCGGTGTCGCCGCGCTTTCGCTCTCGACCGCGACGCTGGCGAAAGACACCGGACTGTTGTTCGTCTCCTCCGAGAAAGACAACGCCGTCTATGTACTGGACGGGTCCACCTATGCGGTCGTGAAGACCATCCCCACGGCGGCGCGCCCCCGCCACCTGCAGTTCGACCCCGCCCGGGAGCGCATCTTCGTGGCCTGCGGGCGGGGTAATGCGATCGATATCATCGATGTGGCGAGCCTGGCGCTGGTCGATCGCATCGACGGCATCGACGATCCGGAGCTGTTCGATTTCTCGAAGGACGGCAGGACGCTGTTCATTTCGCTGGAGGACGACTCGGCACTCGGCATCCTGGATCTGGATCAGCACTTCGCCGGACGCACCGGCGTACCGGATCTGGCAACGGCGGCCCCGGAGCCGGAAGAAGCAGATGCCGATGACGCGGACGAACGCGAGGAAGAAGACGAGGACGGAGACGGCGATGGACCGGATATCGCCGGGCTGACGACGATCGAGACCGGGAAGGAGCCGGAAGGCGTGCTGGCCGGTCCCGACGGAAACACCGTCTATGTCGCCTCGGAAGTCGCCAATATCGTGCACGTGATCGACGTGGCGGACCGGCAGATCCGCGCCAACGTCGTTGCGGGCAACCGTCCGCGGCGTTTCGCGCTGACGCCCGATGGCGGCCAGTTGTGGGTGACGAACGAACTGAATGCCTCGGCGACCGTGATCGACACGGCCACCAACAAGGTTCTGCGCACCATCACGTTTCCCGCCCCGACCGGACTGCGATCCGAGGACGTGACGCCGGTCGGTATCATCCTGTCGAAGGACGGCAAGACGGCTGTCGTGGCGCTCGGGCGGGCCAATCACATCGCCTTCGTCGATACCGGCACCGGTGAAATCGAGGATTACGTGCTGGTCGGAAAGCGCGCCTGGAACATGACGTTCAACCGCAGCGAAAGTCTGCTGTTCGTCGCCAACGGCCTGTCCGACGACATCACGATTGTCGATACGGCAAACAGGAAGGCCGTCAGATCGGTGCCGATCGGGCGTGTTCCGCACACGGTGCTGATTGATGACTGAGGCCGCCCGGCGGTCCTGGAACGTTCCAGCCTTTGATTGAAACGGCCAAACGCACAGGGTGTCACCCCGCTTCCGTGCGGGGGCAAAGGACGACCCGGCAAACGCGGCGCATGTCCGGTATTCAGGAAAGGCCCCGGATAAACCGGGGGTGACAGTCCGAGCGTCGGCGATTCAGTGAAAGAGGGGACGGTTCTAGGGCGGAAACAGTCTGAATGGAACCATTCAGACTGTTTTCAAGAATGGCAACTACCTGTGCCAGTTGCGTTATTTCGTTTTCATGGTGATTCCATGAAAACGAAAAACGCTCTAGAACTGGATGCGCGTTCCGACGAAGATGAGCGCATCCCGCGACTGGCTGTCGGTGGCGCTGATCTCTTCCTGATCCCAGAACTGCACGCCGCCGATCAGATCGACCGACGAATTCAGGTTCCAGACACCGCCGAATTCCAGCGCGTCTGAAGAGCCCAGCACGTTCTCCGAGCGGGACTGAAGCGAACGCATGTACTGCATGCCCACCAGCCAGCTTGACCCCTTGTAGCTGACGCCCAGCCGGTAGTCGCGGTATTCGGCCTGGTTGCGTCTGGCCTGCTCACGCGCGAAATCCGCGCCGACGCTGAAGCCGGAGTAGCCGACCCGTCCGCCGAACTGCCAGATGGCACCATCGGCATGCGCGCCCGGATCCAGCGACAGATCCTCGTTGAGCGACAGTCCGCGACCGACGCCGCTCGATCCGATACCCGAAAGGCCGACGCGGTCCGCGCCCCGGCCTGCGAAGTTGGTGAAGAACTCGAAATCCACGCCGTAGGCGCTGTCTCCGAACCCGAGTCCGATCTCGGGGATGTCGTCGCCGGTCGGGCCCGGCATCTGAACCGACATGTTCAGCCCGTTCGACCGGGGGGATACCGCAAGCATCTCGTCCAGCGTCAGTTCCGAGGTTTCCGGCGCGAGCCTGGTGACTTCGGCATTCTTGAAATTCAGCCGCAGTTCGGCATCCTCTGCCGCTGCCGTCGAAGCGGCTGCGATCAGTCCCAGACTGGCAATGAGGAAACGCAGTTTGATGATCATGGCCCCGGAAGAATTGCGTCAAAACCTTACCCGAAGGTTATTAGATGACGCGGAGGACACAGTTCAATCATCAAATCGGCTCCTCTCGCGGTTGTGCGCCCCGATGCGAAGGGATAAAACCGGGGTCGAATTCCGCTTTGAAAGGCTCCGTGCTTTGTCCAGTTTCCGCCATCGCCTCGCCGTCACACTGATCGCCTGCAGCGCGATTTTCGGACTCGGCGCGTGCAGCTCGCTGAATCCGTTTTCCGACGACGAGCCAAAAGCAGCGTCGAATCAACCGGTTGCACCCACGGAAGTCACGGCCGCCGGAAATGCGGCCACCGCCGGGTCGCCCGCGAACCCGTTCATGTGGCAGGCCGCCCTGGAAACGGTCGGCTTCATGCCGCTGCTGGAAGTGGATGACCGACGCGGCGTTATCGACACCGACTGGTACATCGCACCCGGTGCCCCGCTGGAAAGATTCCGGCTCGACGTGGCATTTTCGTCACGCGCATTGCGGGCGGAATCCATTGATATCAATGTCGAACGTCAGGAACTGAGGGAATCCGGCAACTGGTTCGACGTTCCCACCTCACCGTCGGTCAGCAGCAACATGATCGATTCCATTCTGGCGCGGGCGCTGGTCCTGAGACAGGAGTCCGGCGCGCTGTAGCGCCTGATCCCGGACCTGCCGCATCTGACCGGCAGGCTCGGCCCGCCAGCCGCCCCGTTTCCGACCGATACCGACTGATTCAGCCATGACCGACATGAACGAACGCTACAATCCCGCCGAGACCGAGGCCCGCTGGCAACAGGTCTGGGAGGAGCAGCAGTGCTTCCGCGCCGAGACCGATCCCTCGCGTGAGAAATACTACGTGCTGGAGATGTTTCCCTATCCGTCCGGCCGCATCCATATGGGCCATGTCCGCAACTACACGCTGGGCGATGTCGTCGCCCGCTACAAGCGCGCGCGGGGCTTCAACGTCCTGCACCCGATGGGCTGGGATGCGTTCGGGCTGCCGGCTGAAAACGCCGCGCGGGACAAGAAGGTCCATCCCGCCGACTGGACATATCAGAACATCGAGAACATGAAGGCGGAACTGAAGTCGATGGGGCTCAGTCTCGACTGGTCCAGAGAGTTCGCGACCTGCGACCCGGCCTACTACAAGCATCAGCAGAAGCTGTTTCTGGACATGCTGGAGAAGGATCTGGTGTACCGCCGGGAAAGCTGGGTGAACTGGGACCCGGTCGATCACACCGTGCTGGCGAACGAGCAGGTCATCGACGGCAAGGGCTGGCGGTCGGGCGCGACCGTCGAGAAGCGCAAGCTGACGCAGTGGTTCTTCCGCATCACCGCCTACGCAGAAGACCTGCTGGCCGAACTGTCCAGCCCCAGCATGGCGCGCTGGCCCGACCGGGTACGTGCGATGCAGACGCAGTGGATCGGCAAATCGACCGGTCTGCGGATGACCTTCGATTTCACCGGCGACGGTCCCGACGATGGTCTGACGATCTATACCACGCGTCCCGACACGATCTTCGGTGCCAGTTTCATGGCGGTTTCGGCGGAACATCCGCTGGCCCAGGATATCGCGGCGAAGAACCCCGATGCGGCGGCCTTCGTCGAGGAATGCCGACAGATGGGCACCTCGGAAGAGGAAATGGAACGTGCCGAGAAACGCGGGTTCGATACCGGCCTGAAGGTCGCCCACCCGTTCATCGAAGGGCGTGAACTGCCCGTCTATATCGCCAACTTCATCCTGATGGACTACGGCACCGGGGCGATCTTCGGCTGTCCCGCGCACGATCAGCGTGACCTGGATTTCGCCCGCAAGTACGATCTGCCGGTCGTGCCCGTCGTGTGTCCGGAAAGCGAGGATGCCGCCCGTTTCGAGATCGGCAACACGGCCTACACCGACGATGGCCGGATCGTGAATTCCGACTTCCTGGACGGCATGAGCATCGACGAAGCCAAGGCCGCCATCGCTGAACGAATGGAAGCCCGCGACAAGGGCGAGCGGACGGTGAATTTCCGCCTGCGCGACTGGGGTCTCAGCCGGCAGCGCTACTGGGGATGTCCGATCCCGGTCGTCCATTGCGCGAAGTGCGGTGTCGTGCCGGTGCCCGAGAGCGACCTGCCGGTCGCCCTGCCGATGGACGTCACCTTCGAGAAGCCCGGCAACGCGCTGGATCATCATCCGACCTGGAAGAACGCCGCCTGCCCGACCTGCGGGGCCGACGCCACCCGCGAAACCGATACGATGGACACCTTCGTGGATTCATCGTGGTACTTCGCCCGCTTCGCCAGCGCGGATGCCGAGGACGAACCCGTCCGGCAGGCGGACATGGCCTACTGGCTGCCGGTCGATCAGTATATCGGCGGCATCGAACACGCGATCCTGCATCTGCTCTATTCGCGCTTCTTCACCCGCGCCATGCGGGCAAGCGGGCACGGCGACCTGAACGAACCGTTTGCCGGCATGTTCACGCAGGGCATGGTCATCCACCGGACCTATCGCGCCGAGGACGGCGCCTGGCTGTACCCGAGCGAGGTCGAGAAAACCGACGACGGCGGGTTCCGCCAGATCGGAACCGGCGCAAAGGTGACCGAAGGCGGGCTGGAGAAGATGTCCAAGTCCAAGAACAACACCGTCGATCCCGGCGCGATCATCGACAAGTACGGGGCCGATACCGCCCGCTGGTTCATGCTCTCGGACAGTCCGCCCGACCGGGATCTGGAATGGTCCGACGAGGGCGCGAACGGCGCATGGCGGTTCCTGCAGCGTGTCTGGCGGCTGGTCCGCACCGTTGCCGGCGACAGCGCGGACGGCGCCGATACCGGACACGACCTGGTCCGCGCCGCGCACCGTGCCATCGACGGTTTCACCGGGGATCTGGAACGGTTCCATTTCAACCGTGGCGTGGCCCGTGTCCATGAACTGACCAACGCCGCCGAAAAAGCATCGGAAACGGACCGGGCCGAACGCCGGTTCGCCGTCGAGACCATCGTGCGCCTGATGGCACCGATGACACCGCATTTCGCCGAAGAGGCCTGGAAGACGCTGGGCGGTGACGGGCTGGCCGTCGATATCGCCTGGCCCGAGGCCGATCCCGCGCTGATCGTCGACGAAACGGTCGCCATCGCGGTTCAGGTGATGGGCAAGAAGCGTGCGATCCTGAATCTGGCGCGCGACATGAACAGCGCCGATGTCGAGGCGGCGGCGCTGGCCGAACCGAATGTACAGCGTGCCATGGACGGCAAGCCCCCGCGCAAGGTCGTCGTGGTACCGAACAGGATCGTCAATGTCGTGGTCTGATCGCAGATATCTGCTGGGCGGGCTGGTGCTGGCCGGTCTGCTGGCTCTGGGTGCCTGCGGGTTCGAGCCTGTCTACAAGCCGGGCGGAGACCTGCAGCAGAAACTGGCGGACGTCTACGTCGATCCGCTCGATTCGCGCGTCGGGCAGGCCACGCGGGACGCGATACTGAACGCCATCGCCGCCCCCGACCGGAACCCGGATGCGAAATACCGCCTGACCCTGATCGTCGAGGAAACCCGCGAGAACGTCGGCATCCAGTCCGACGAAACCGCCTCGCGGATCAATGTCGGACTCAATACCGTCTGGAAGCTCGCCCGGGTGGATGTCGAGGGCACCCTGCTCGGTTCCGGTTCGGTGCGCAGGGTCGTGCCACTGAATGTCGTCGACGATGATTTTGCGTCCCTGATCGCAACGCGCGACGCCGAGAAGCTGGTCGGCCGCCTGACCGGCGAGGCCGTCCGGCAGCGCGTGCTGCTGCTGCTGCGCCGGGACTGAGGCGGGGGCCGGGCGCATGGAGCCGAAGCCCTGGCATGTTGAAGCCTATCTCTCGAAACCCGATCCGGCGCACAGGATCTTCGTCATCTTCGGACCCGATACGGGGCTGGTCCGCGAACGTGCGGACCGGCTGGCACGCCATCATCTGGGCAGGGATTTCGATCCGTTCCAGCTGGTCCGCCTGAATGCGGAGGCCCTGTCGGACGACCCCGCGCGGCTGTCCGATGAAGTCAATCAGATATCGATGTTCGGGGGCGACCGCGTGATCCGTGTGACCGAGGCCAGCCAGGCGGTCGTGACGCGCGCGGGCACCGCCCTGTTCGAGGGACCGCCACCGGCATCGGTCGTGATCTTCGAGGCGAACGACCTGAAGCCCGCCAATGCCCTCAGAAAGCTGGCAGCGAAATCACCGATGGCGGCGGTGCTGGTCTGTTACCCCGATGGCGATCAGGATCTGGATCGGCTGGCCGGGGACGCCCTGCGCGAGGCGGGCCTGAGCATCGAACCCGATGCGCGCGCCGCCATCGTCGACCGGCTGGGCCCCGACCGGCAGTCGAACCGGCAGATGCTCGACACGCTGATCACCTACCGGCTGGGGCAGTCGGGCCCGATCACACTGGCCGATGTCGAGGCCGTCATGGGCGATCAGTCGGAGGTCGGCTTCGATGCCATCGCCTTCGCGACCTTCGAAGGCAAGACGGCTCAGGCGCTGTCGCTGTTCGACAAGAGCGTGGCCGAGAAGACCGATCCGGAGATGATCATGTCGTCGCTGTTCCGGCATCTCGACCGCTTCGACACGGTGATCGGGTTCGAGCAGTCCGGCAAGGGCCTGGAGATCGGCATGAAGACCGCGCGGCTGGGACCGAAGGACCGTCAGGCCTCGTTCCGGCGTCAACTGGCGCAGTGGCCGCTGGGCAAGCTGGCCACCGCGCGCAAGCTGGCGCTGGACGCCCAGATCGAGATGCGGTCGAGTGGCTCGGACTCCGGCCTGATCTGCCGCAACCTGCTGCTGCGGCTGGGGAATGCGGCGAACGCCCGCCCGGCGCGGCGCTGAACCCTCGGCTTCAGTCCGATTTACCCTGTCTGTGGAAAATGAAGCCCAACAGGTTCATCAGTAGCTGCGCCGCCAGAAAGGCAGTTGTGCCGTCGCGGTCGTAATCGGGGGCCACTTCAACCAGATCGATGCCCACGACCTCGCCGCGCGCCGTCAGGCCCTGCAGGAACTCCAGTATCTCGTAGTACAGAAATCCCCCATGGCTGGGCGTGCCCGTTCCCGGCGCAATCGAGGGATCGAAACCGTCGATATCGATGGTGAGATAATAGCGCGCGCCATCGGGCACCCGCGCCAGCACGCCTTCCGGCCCCAGCTTGCGGAACTGGCGCACCGACAGGATATCCGATCCAGCAGCCCGCGCGGCCTCATAGTCGCTTCGGTTGGACGATGACACGTTCCGGATACCAAGCTGGCTGAAACCGGTGACATGCGACATCTCTGACGCGCGACGCAGCGGGTTGCCATGCCCGTAGCGGACACCGTGGCGTTCATCGACAAAATCCAGATGCGCATCGATATGGACGATATGCACCGGTACCTGATCGTCGAACGCCCGGATGCAGGGAATATGGACCGAATGATCGCCCCCGATCACGACCGGCAGCGCGCCCGCCTTCAGGATCTTGCGCACACCCCATTCAATGTTGTCGTGGCTTTTGGCGGTATCGGTGTGGATGATGTCCGCATCGCCGATATCCACCAGCCGCACCTTGTCCGCCGGCAGATAGGTCACATCGTCTTCATGATCGTACGCCCCGCCATGTCCGAAACTGAACAGCGTGGATGCCTCGCGGACGGCACGCGGACCGAAGCGCGCGCCCGCGCGATACTGCGTGCCCATGTCGAAAGGCGCGCCGAAGATGGCCGCGTCCGCGTCGATGGCGTCCCAGTCGAGGCAGACGGGCTGCTTGCCGAAGGTGCAATGCCCGACGAAAGGCAGATTCAATCGTCCGCTGTCATAGCTGTTGCCGGTCATCCGGGACGCTCCTTCTGGACTGTCATGTGCATCATGGTTGGTCTGTTCATCCTGATCGCGCAAGCCCCAAAGGCGTTCGCACAGGAACGCGTCGACGTCGCCATCGTGCTGGCGGTCGATACCTCGGCCAGCGTCGATTCGCGGGAGTACCAGCTTCAGATGCAGGGCATCGCGGATTCGCTGAACGATCCCGAGATCATCGCCACCATTCAGCGCGGCCCCAACGCGGCCATCGCGATTTCCCTGCTGCAATGGTCCAGCATCGACGAGCAGGCCGTCACACTCGACTGGATGGTCCTGCGCACCGGCACGGATACGGCCATTGCCGCGCGGGCCATTCGCCGGACGCCACGGCTGTTCGGGTTTCGCGGCACGGCGATCGCGGATGCCATCGACTATGCGAACCGGCATCTCGAAAGACTGCCCTTTCGGGCGGACCGGCGCGTCATTGACGTGTCCGGAGACGGCAAGAACATGCACCCGCCGCTGCTGCTGCACGCCAAGCGGCGCGCCGAGGCGGCAGGCATCGTGATCAACGGGCTGCCGATCATCAGCACCGATCCGAATATCCACCACTACTACGCGGACCATGTGATTGCCGGTCCGGGCAGCTTCATCGAGATCGCCAACAGCTACGATGATTTCGGCGTGGCGATGAAACGCAAACTACTGCGTGAAATTCGGGGGATACCAATGGTATCCATGGCTGAAGACTGATGCGGAGGACACCATGCAGGTCCAGTTGACCAACCAGGAACAGGCGCTTCGGAACAAGGCCCGGGAGTTGGCCGAGGACGTTATCGCACCGCGTGCCGCCGAGATCGACCGTTCCGAACAGTATCCCTGGGACAATGTGAAGGCGCTGAACGACGCCGGCCTGATGGGCATGACGATCCCGAAGGATCTGGGCGGTCAGGGCCGGTCGTTTCTGGACGCCGTGCTGGTGATCGAGGAGATGGCAAAGGTCTGTGGCGTCACGGGACGGATCGCCGTCGAATCCAATATGGGCGCGATCTCCGCCGTGCTGACCTACGGCACCGATGCCCAGCGGAAGATGGCCGCGGATTTCGTGCTGGATGGCGACAAGCCCGCGATCTGCATCACCGAACCGAATGCCGGATCGGCCGCCACCGAAATGATCACCAGCGCGCGCAAGCATGGCGACAGGTGGGTCCTGAACGGCAAGAAGCACTGGATCACCGGCGGCGGCGTCTCCCGCCTGCATCTGATCTTTGCCCGCGCCTTCGACGAACAGGGCGAGGAACTGGGAATCGGCGGTTTCATGGCGGTCCGCGACGAGGACGCGGGTCTGCGCATCGGCAAGCGCGAGCCGACCATGGGCCTGCGCGGCATCCCGGAAGCCGAGGTGATTTTCGAGGATCTGGAACTGGCCGAAGACCGTCTGCTGATGCCCCCTTCGGGCCTGAAGCGCGGCTTCGCGGACCTGATGAACGCCTACAACAGCCAGCGGGTCGGTGCCGGCACCATGGCGCTGGGTATCGCTGCCGGCGCGCTGGAACACGCCCGCCAGTACGCACTGGAGCGGGTTCAGTTCGGCCGCCCCATTGCCGAGTTCCAGGGCCTGCAGTGGATGCTGGCCGACATGGCGATCCAGGTCGACGCGGCGCGTCTGATGCTGCAGGGCGCGGCCCGATCGCGTGGTGTCAATGACAGCCCGTTCCCCGATCCCTACTCGGCGGCACAGGCCAAGATCTTCGCCTCGGAAATGGCGATCAAGGTCACCAACGATGCGCTGCAGATCTTCGGTGCCAAGGGCTATTCCCGCGACACGCCGATGGAACGCATGGTGCGCGACGCGCGCATGTTCACCATCGGCGGCGGCACCGCGCAGGTCCTGCGCACCACGGTCGCCTCGCATCTGCTGGAAATGAAACTGCCGCAGACCCGCGACGGCTACATCGGCCGCAACAGCCCCCCGCCCGCCGTGGCTGCGGAATAGCCGCGCCTTTTCCGTCCCCGGGCTTGACCCGGGGACCTCCCACGCAAAATCAAAAGTCGAAAGGCTGCGTCACTGAAAGGCCTGATGGACATCCGCAGGATGAAGGATAAGGGGGATCTCGGCACGTCTGAAGGCGAAAAATCCGCGCCTTTTCCATCCCCGGGCTTGACCCGGGGACCCCCACGCCGATAGCAGATGCCATCTTGCCGAAGCCGAAAGCAGGTTCACCCGATGACCGATGCCCTTGATCTCGCCCGCGACCTGATCCGCTGTCCGTCCGTGACGCCCGAGGAGGGCGGTGCGCTGGACTGTCTGGAGGCCGCGCTGAAACCGCTGGGCTTTGCCTGCCACCGGCTGACCTTCTCGGACGAGAACACGCCCGACGTGCAGAACCTCTACGCGCGCCATGGCACGGAAGGTCCGGTCTTCTGCTTTGCCGGCCACACCGACGTCGTGCCGGTCGGCGACGCAAACGCCTGGCGGTTCGATCCGTTCGGTGCCGAGATCGCCGACGGCTATCTGTACGGGCGCGGCGCGGTCGACATGAAGACCGCCATCGCCTGCATGGTCGAGGCCAGCGAGCGGGTGATCGGCGATGGCATTCAGGGCTCCATCGCCTTCCTGATCACCGGCGACGAGGAAGGCCCGGCGATCAACGGCACGACGAAGGTGCTGGACTGGATGGCCGAGAACGGCGAGACCATCGACGCCTGCATCGTCGGCGAGCCAACCAATCCGGTCTCGCTGGGCGAGATGGCCAAGATCGGACGGCGCGGTTCGTTCTCGGGGCATCTGGTGGTGACCGGCACGCAGGGCCATGTCGCCTACCCGCATCTGGCAGACAATCCGGTGCCGCGTCTGGTGAAGATGCTGGATGGCATCGCGGCCATCGATCTGGACGACGGCAATGATCATTTCCAGCCGTCGAATCTGGAGATCACCACCGTCGATGTGGCCAACACGGCATCCAACGTGATCCCGGCCAGCGGCGAGGCGCGCTTCAACGTGCGCTACAACACGCTGCAGGATGCCGCCGGACTGGAAGCAAAAATCCGTGCGGTCTGCGAGGCCGTGGGCGGGGACTACAGCCTGACATTTCGCAATTCCGGCGATCCGTTCCTGACCGCGCCGGGCGACCTGACGGAGATGCTGTCCGACGCCATCACGCACGAACTGAAGGTCGAACCGGATCTGTCCACCACGGGCGGCACGTCGGACGCGCGCTTCATCAAGAACGCCTGCCCGGTGGTCGAATTCGGCCTGATCAGCCAGACCATGCACAAGGTCGACGAATGCTGCGAGGTCGCCAACATCGCGAAACTGACTGACATCTACGAACGCGTTCTGCGCAGCTTTTTCCGCGTCTGATGTGACGGACACATAGCCGCCATCCGATCACGGTGCTGGCCCGCCGACCCGATCCGCACCACCATGCGCGGATGGCGGGAGGAGACAACAGCGGCGCGGCGGCGCGGTCCGACAACGGCTATGGCTGGATCATGGTCGCGGTCGGATTCGGCCTGCAGGCGCTGGCCTTCGGCGGCATCGGCTCGGTCGGGGTCTTCCTGAAGCCGCTGGCCGCAGATTTCGGCTGGTCGCGGGGCGAGGTCTCGGCCGGCTATACGGCGGTGGCCCTGTCGGCGGCAGCCTTCGGCATCCTGTGGGGCTGGCTGTCGGACCGGCGCGGCGGGCGGCGCATCGCGCTGTTCGGCGTAATCATGATGGGCCTGTCCTATTTCGCACTCAGCCAGACCGGATCGCTCTGGTACTATTATCTGCTGCATTTCGCCTTCGGTGCGCTGGGCAACAGCGCCGTCAGCACACCCCTGTTCGCCGCCGTCGGTTTCTGGTTCACCCGCAATCAGGGCCTCGCCATCGGCCTGATGGCGGCGGGCGGCGCGTTCGGGCAGGCGGTCTTTCCCTACGCGGCGCGCCTGCTGATCGACGCCTATGACTGGCAGACTGCCTATGCGGCCATCGGCATCACATTCCTGGCGGTCGGCCTGCCGCTGGCCCTTCTGGTCCGGGATCCGCCATCGCGCAGCGTTGCGGGCGGCGCGGCGAACGCGGCACCCTCGACCGAACCGCCGCCGCCGGTCGCGGTGCGCACGACCCTGATCTTCCTCAGCGCCGCCGCCTTCTTCTGCTGCATCTGCATGTCGGTGCCGATCGTGCACGTGGTGGCGCTGGTCAGCGACCGGGGCATCGACCCGTCGCTGGCGGCCTCGGTGCTGTCGGTGCTGATGATCGCCGGGATCGGCGGCCGCATCATGGGCGGCAAGCTGTCGGACATGGTGGGCGCGGTCCCCGCCTGGATGATCGCCTCCGCCGGGCAGACCCTGCTGGTGCTGTTCTTCCCCTTCGCCGAAGGGCTGTGGATGGTCTATACGCTCGCCGCCGTTTTCGGGCTGTTCTATTCCGCCGACATGGCCACCATCCTGGTCGCCGGACGCATGCTGCTGCCCGCCCGGATCGCTGCGCAGGCGCTGGGCGTGATCGTCTTCTTCGGCTGGCTGGGCATGGGGACGGGCGCCTGGGCAGGCGGTTTCCTGTTCGACCTGACGGGCTCGTACTTCTGGTCCTATGCCACGGCGGCGGCGGGCGGCGTGGTGAACCTGCTGATCCTGAGCGTCTTCCTGACGAAACTGCGCGGCCGCCGCATCGACCTGCCCCGCTTCGACGAGGATCCCGGCGGGCTTGGCAGTCCCGGCCTGCTCAGACCGTGATCCGGACCGGCAGCGACCGGAAAGCGCGGATGTTGGCCGAATAGATCCGCTCGGGCGGGCCTTCGACTGAGATCCGCAGGCCGCGTTTCAGGATTTCCTCCCACAGGATACGCAACTGCAGTTCCGCCAGCCGGTCGCCGACACAGCGATGTATCCCCGCGCCAAAGGACAGATGCCGCCGCGCGTTCGGTCGGGCGATGTTGAAGCTGTCAGGATCTTCGAAAGCCTCTTCATCGAAGTTGCCCGAGATGTACCACATCACCACCTTGTCGCCCTTGCGGATGGTCTTGCCGCGAAACTCGATATCTTCCCGGGCCGTGCGCCGCATGTGCTGCAGCGGTGTCTGCCAGCGGATCGTTTCCGAGACCATGTTGCGCACCAGGTCCGGATCGGACCGCAGCAGCCTGTCCTGCTCGGGATAGTCGTGCAGCGCGTGCACGCCGCCGGTCATGGAGTTCCGGGTCGTGTCGTTGCCGCCGATGATCAGCACCATGACGGTGCCCATGAAGGTCTCGGCATCCATGTTCCGGGTGACGTCCGAATGCGCCAGCATGGAGATCAGGTCGAAGGACGGAGCCCTGGCGGCACGCTCGTCGAACAGCTCGCGGAACCGCGCGGCCATGTCGGCCAGCACGGCGCGGCGTTCGTCTTCCGATGTCACGGGCGCGTCGGGCGCGTTCACGTCGCAGATCCCGACATCGGACCAGTAGGTCAGCTTCTCGCGCTCGTCGAACGGAAAGCCGAACAGCGTCGCCAGCATCATCGTGGTCAGCGGGATGGACACGTGATCCACCCAGTTGATCGTCTCGCCGCGCGGCAGGCCGTCCAGCACGGCTTCGGTGCGCTGGCGGATCAGGTCGGTCATGTTGGCCAGGTTCGTCGGCGCGACGATGGGCGCCACCGTGCGCCGGTGCCCGGTGTGTTCCGGCCGGTCCATGCGGATCAGGTTCTTCCGCCTGGCGATATCGCCGTCATCCTGAATCTGGATGCCGCCCCATTCCGACGCCGACGAAAACACCGCGTCGTTCAGTTCGATCTCCATGATGTCGGCATGTTTCGTGATCGCCCAGTAGGGCCCGTGCAGGCTGGTTTCGAAGAAATGCACCGGCTCTTCCTGCCGCAACCGCCGGAACGGCACCTGCCACGCATCGGCGCGATAGAGCTCCGGATCGGAAACATCCACAAACCGCGCCCCGCCCCGCGCGTCAGCCTGCTCCGCCACGCCCATGCCCCTGCCCTCCCCGGTGTGAGACGCGCAGGGTATCAGCGAATAGTTGCCAGAGCAATCAATTGCCGAGAGCTCGGCGGGCGCCGGATACGAACGTGGTCAATCCTGTACGCTGCGGTTCCCTGTTCCTCAGCCGCCCCGCCATCATGCCCTGCATGGCCGACCCGAAGCACATCGTCACCGGCGCCGTCGACCTGTTCGACGCGGTGCTGAACCAGGCCGTCACCGTCAACGTCAACCAGACTTGGCCCCTGAAAGACACCGCCGAAGCCCACCGCGCCGTGGAAACGAGCCAGGCGACGGAGAGCGTGGTGCTGCTGCCTTGAGGGAGGTTGAACACAACACCCGCCGCCGAGAAAGCGCATCATTGGCTACCTGTTGAGCGCCGCAGCGATCTTCTGACAAAAATCGTCCCTAGAAGGTGCTGATTTATAGAGAACTGCTTGTTGCAGATTGGAGTGTGATGTTCCTTCTACTTTATCGAGCGCTAGATCATAGCCGCCATTTCCATCATCAATAAACTGATACGACATAAATATGATGTTCACTTGTGGAGACGCGAAATCAGATCGGCTGGCGGTTCGGAAAAAATCTGCATCCCGGCAAATATAATCATAGACTTCATCTTGGATTACAGCGACGATCTTCGTTCCCCAGTGGTGATGATAATAACCCTTGCTAATGATCTGATGAATGTAGCGCTTGTAAACATTTTTCCAATTAAGACCGTAGCTCTTCTTTTTTTCAAGTCTATCACCTGATATAATTGCATTGTAAGCATCGCGTACTGTGCCAGTTATATCGATAGCTTGTAATTCTACCGACAGAAACTGTTTTATTTCCTGGCCATCGGGAGTGTCGGCAATGACAAAGTCCACATTGCCGAAATCCTTCATCTGCACTTCGCGCGCAATACGCGGATGCTCAGGCTTAATTCCAGGCCAAGCATGCTCAATTACCTCATCTAGGAAATCGATTGCGTAGAAACGCTTTGGGCAGACGCAGACTGGCGATGAGTCTCTCTTTCGTATCGTGCAAATCGGGTAAGGGTGTTCAGAAGCTGTGCTGCGCTTCGTACATGCACTACCTATGAATGGGCACCGGTAACCACTCTTTGCTGGATCGAAACCAGAATGGGCTGGTTGGCCCAGAATCTCGGCGATACTATCTTCTGGATTCGCGCTCATACATATCCTGATATTTGTCCACTATCCCGCAACTGGGAGCAGCATGGGCTGCAGGCATTCATTCTCAGCACTATCGGCCGTTCTAATAGCTTTGCCAATGCTCCGCCCGAGAATAGGCGGAACAGCGTTCCCGACCTGAACATATTGTTCTGTTCTGGAACCTTCGAATTGGAACCAGTCCGGAAATGATTGTATTCGTGCAGCTTCTCGGACCGTGATTACGCGATCTTGGTCTGGATGAATGAATGCGCCCCAATGCAAATCGCATTTGGTAAGGACGGTGCAGGAAAGACCGTCCCAAGTCATTCGGCCATAGCGCTTAGTGTGGTCACAGCGACGCGCCTTCTTCATTCCTTTAGGAAGCAACTCTACAGGGATGTCGCGCCAGCTTCCCCCCGGCGGAATGTGCTTCATGCGCTCAATGTTGATAGGCGCAAGCCTTGGAGCGGCGTGATTGTAGACGGCATTAGATCCATTTCTGAGCGCCTTTTGGTAGGGACCTATGGCAGCTCGACCATACGGCATTACACCCGGCTTCTCGCCATTCGACAATGCGGGTAAGTCCCCAATTGCATCCTTAATTGTCGTGAACGGTAAAAGGCCGTCGCCATGCGTCTTATGAGGCCAGACAATTGGCTGACCTAGACGGTTTCCAATAAATACGACACGGCGGCGCTCTTGTGGGACACCATACTCCTCAGCGCGAAGGATCTTATGCTCAACGATGTAGCCAAGGCCCTTGAGTCCCTTGAGAATGGCTTGAACGGCTTCACCGGCACCAGCAGATGTTATGCCGGTGACGTTCTCCATAATCACCCAACGGGGATTAAGGCCCTCGACCAATCTGAGATACTCGCGAAAAAGCTGACTGCGCTCATCATGCATGCCACGTTGATGATTGTAGACGCTGAATGCCTGACACGGCGGCCCACCGACCAAGCAATCAAGCTCGCCTCGCTTTAAGTTGGACGCCTTCAGGAAATCAGTAGCAGAAATCTTCTGGACCGAGCCTGCCAAAAATTTGGCTTCTTTATGAGTCGAAGCGAAGGTGCTGCCTGCCGCTTCGTCGAAATCGTTTCCTGCCAACACATAAAATCCCGCTTGACGGAGTCCCTCGGACAAACCGCCGGCACCGCAGAACAAATCGATCGCCGTCAGGATCTTGCTCATTCTTCTATCTCCCACTTCCGAGCTGCAGAGGAAGCTGAAACTCACCATTTTCGTAACGCTCAAGAAACTCTGTAATCGCCTGCCGAGTCAGCCATGACAGAGACACATCATAACGCTCTGCCAACGCACAGAGCGAAGCGTGCTCTGAAGCATGGAGCGAAACAGTTATCCTCTGAGCTTTCTTTATCCCAACCATCTATAAGTTCCTGCAATGTTCTTGTCCAGAGAATCAAATATTCTGCAAAGTGCATCACTATGATGAATGGTGCAACATGGCGATCAATGCGCAATCGTCCAGTGAAGGCGGCAGAATAGCCGACCCAGCCATCCCCATCCCGCCTGCGCCCGCTCAAACCATCTCCCGCAGCTTGAACTTCTGGATTTTCCCCGTGCTCGTCTTCGGAATCTCCCCGAACACCACTTCGCGGGGACATTTGTAGCCTGCCAGGTGCTCCCGCAGGTGGGCGATGATTTCGTCCTGTGTGGCGTCCTTGCCGGGCTTCAGTTCGATGAAGGCGACGGGGGTTTCGCCCCATTTTTCTGACGGTTTCGCGACCACGCCGCAGGCGGCAACGGCGGGGTGTTTGTACAGCGTGTCCTCGACCTCGATCGAGGAGATGTTCTCACCGCCGGAGATGATGATGTCCTTCGAACGGTCCTTCAGTTCGATGTAGCCGTCGGGGTGCCAGACGCCCAGGTCGCCGGTGTGGAACCAGCCGCCGGAGAACGCCTCGCCGCTCGCCTTGGGGTTCTTCAGGTAGCCGGCCATGATGATGTTGCCGCGCATCATCACCTCGCCCATGGTCTTTGCGTCCTTCGGCACGGGCTGCAGGGTCTCGGGGTCGGCGACCATCAGGTCTTCCTGCATGGCCGAGTGCACGCCTTGGCGCGCCTTCATCTTCGCCTTCGGTTCGGTGGCAAGCGCGTTCCATTCGTCCTTCCAGGCACAGACCACGCAGGGGCCGTAGCTCTCGGTCAGGCCATAGACGTGGGTGACCTCGAAGCCCTGCTCCGCCATGTCGGCCAGCACGGATGCGGGCGGCGGCGCAGCGGCGGTCATCATGTTTACCTGATGCTCGAAGGGCTTGCGCTGTTCGTCCGTGGCCCCGGTGATCATCTGCATCACCACGGGCGCGCCGCACAGGTGGGTCGCCTGATGCCGGGCGATGGCGTCATAGATGGTGGCGGCCTCGACCCGGCGCAGGCAGATGTTCACGCCCGCTATGGCGGCCAGGGTCCAGGGGAAGCACCAGCCGTCGCAATGGAACATCGGCAGGGTCCACAGGTAGCGCGCGTGATTGCCCATGCCCCAGGTGACGGCATTGTTGATGGCGTTCAGGTAGGCGCCGCGGTGGGTATAGACCACGCCCTTGGGGTTGCCCGTCGTGCCCGAGGTGTAGTTCAGCGAGATCTTGTCCCATTCGTTGTCCGGCAGGGACCAGACCATCTCCGCGTCGCCGGTCTTCAGGAAGGCCTCGTAGTCCATCTCGCCCAGGGTCTCGCCACCCGGTCCCTGCGGGTCGACCACGTCGATCACCAGCAGGTCGCGCTCGACCGACTTCAGCGCCTCCTTCACGATGTCCGAGAATTCGGTGTCGCAGATCAGCACCTTGGCCTCGCCATGGTTCAGGATGAAGGCGATCTCGGCGGGGTTGAGGCGATAGTTCAGAGGGTTCAGCACCGCGCCCGCCATGGCGACGCCGAAGTGGGCCTCGTACATTTCCGGGATGTTGGGGCAGATGATGGCGACCGTGTCGTCCTTGGCGATGCCGCGCTTGGCCAGCGCCGAGCCCAGCAGGACGCAACGGTCATAGGTCTCGCCCCAGGTGCGCGTCAGGTCGCCATGTACGATGGCGGTATATTCCGGATAGACGGCGGCGGTCCGCCGGATCAGGCTGAGCGGAGACAGCGCCGTGTAGTTGGCAGGCTGCATGTCCAGATCGGCGGCATAGGCTTCAGCGCTCATGGTCGGGTCGCTCCCTCGTGCGGATTTTGTTGGTTGCCCGAGATAAACACCAGAATCCGGCGCAGGATCAACAGGCACGGGCGTCGCAGCGGGTGCTAGCGGACGCGGTTGTATTCGCTGGCGGTTCGGTCGGCGCGGCGGCGCAGATAGGGAGCAGGCCTGTCGGAAACAATACGGTATTCCCCGCAGGCGCTCGTGCGGGCTTGTGCAGAGCGCTTGATTGTTGTCCAAAGCCCTTCAAACCGCTAAGCACGTCACATGACAACCGAGACTGCCAACCGCGCCCGTACCACGGGTATCCTGCCGTCACAGGCGCTGCGCCGCGTGGTCGCCGACGGCGTTGTGCATGCCGACGGCGGTGTGCCCGACGACATCATCCAGCCGTCCAGCCTGGACCTGCGGCTGGGGCGTCGGTGCTATCGGGTGCGAACCAGCTTCCTGCCGGGCAAGGGCAACACAGTCGCCTCCAAGCTCGACCGCCTGACGATGCACGAGATCGATCTGGGCCAGCCGACCGTGCTGGAACGCGGCTGCGTCTATCTGGTCGAACTGCAGGAACGGCTGAAACTGCCGAAAGACATGTGGGCCAAGGCCAATCCGAAAAGCTCGACCGGGCGGCTGGACGTGTTCACGCGTCTGGTGACCGACGCCTGCGAAAGCTTCGAAACGGTCGAGGCGGGCTACGAAGGTCCTCTCTATCTGGAGATCGCGCCGCGCACCTTCTCGGTCAAACTGTCGGCGGGGCAGCGGCTGAACCAGTTGCGGCTCTGGCGGGGCCGGCCCGGCACATCCGACAGCCTGCACCGCGAACTGCACGAACGCGACAGTCTGGTGGACCCCAACAGTGCGGGTGCGGAAGGGCCGACCATCCGCGACGGCCTGTGGATGTCGGTGGACCTGTCCGGCGAGGCCTATGGCGGCCTGATCGGATACCGCGCGCGCCGCCATGCGCCGCTGATCGATCTGGACCGCATCGGAGCCTATCCGGTGTCGGATTTCTGGGAGCCGATCCACGCGAACGCCGAAAAGACCCTGATCCTGGACCCGAACCAGTTCTACATTCTGGTCAGTCAGGAGCGCGTGTCCGTGCCCCCCGACTCCGCCGCCGAGATGGTCGCCTATGACACGTCCTTTGGCGAATTCCGCATCCACTATGCGGGCTTCTTCGATCCCGGTTTCGGCTATGGCGCGGAAGGTTCCGGCGGCACACCCGCCGTGCTGGAGGTGCGCAGCCATGAAGTGCCCTTCGAGATCGCGCACGGCCAGCGGGTCTGCCGTCTGGTCTACGAGCGCCTGATGGAACCGCCGGAGACGCTCTACGGTGCCGGGATCGGCAGCCACTACCAGGGTCAGGGCCTGAAGCTGAGCAAGCACTTCATTCAGGACTGACCTGTTCCTTCCCCCTTGAGGGGGGAAGGTTAGGATGGGGGTGAATCGGCGCAGCCGAATACCAACATGAACGCCGTACCCCAAGGCTGCGGCTCCGCACCGCCCCCCCCCCCCCCCCCCCCCCCCCCCCCGGGGGAGAGGGAGGGGGGGCGACGCCAACGAGCGCGGACCGGCCCGGCGGAGGGGCGCCCACCCCGGCCCTCCCCCTCAAGGGGGAGGGAGAAAAGTGACGGAGACATGTCCGAAACCGAGACGACCGATACTGAGGATGCCGCCCCCGACGGCTTCGCCATTCTGACGGCGAAGCTGAAATCGGTGCCGGAAAGCCCGGGCGTCTATCGCATGCTGAGCGAGAGCGGCGACGTGCTGTATGTCGGCAAGGCGCGCAACCTGAAGAACCGCGTCACCAGCTATACCCGCGCGCGCGGCCTGTCGATGCGGATCGCGCGCATGGTGCAGATGACGCGCGAGCTGGAGATCATCACGACCCACACCGAGGTCGAGGCGCTGCTGCTGGAAGCCAACCTGATCAAGCGCCTGAAGCCACGCTTCAACATCATCCTGCGCGACGACAAGTCCTTTCCCTATATCGAGGTCAACCGCGATCACGACTACCCCATGCTGGTGAAACATCGCGGCGCGCGGGAGAAGGACCGCGATTATTACGGTCCCTTCGCCAGCGCCACGGCGGTCAACCACACACTGACGGCGCTGCAGCGCGCGTTCCCCCTGCGGTCCTGTTCCGACAATGACTTCGCGACGCGCACGCGGCCCTGCCTGCAGTACCAGATCAAGCGCTGCGTCGCGCCCTGCGTGGGCTACGTCAGCCAGCCGGACTACCTGGAACTGGTCGACCAGGCGCGGGATTTCCTGTCGGGACGCAGTCAGGACGTGCGCGATGAACTGGGCCGGAAGATGCAGGCCGCGTCGGATGCGCTGGAGTTCGAGGACGCCGCCATGTACCGCAACCGGCTGTGGGCGATGGCACAGATCCAGCAGAAGCAGGGCGTGAATGTCGAAGGGCTGGACGAGGCCGACGTGATGGCGGCCTCGACGGCGGGCGGGCAGACCTGTGTGCAGGTGTTCTTCTATCGCGCCGGGCAGAACTACGGCAACCGCGCCTACTACCCCAGCCACACGAAGGACGACGAGATCGGCGATGTGCTGGGGGCGTTCATCGGTCAGTTCTACGACAACCGTACCGCGCCGAAACAGCTTCTGCTGAGCCATGAAGTGCCGTCGCAGGACCTGATCGCCGAGGCGCTGAGCGTGCGCGCGAACCACAAGGTGGCCGTGCTGACGCCACAACGCGGCGCCAAGAAGGAACTGGTCGATCAGGCCGTCCGCAACGCCGAGGAAGCGCTGGGCCGGAAGCAGGCCGAAGGCGCGGCGCAGGCGAAGCTGCTGAAGGGCGTCGCCGAGGCGTTCGGACTGGACGCGCCGCCCCAGCGGATCGAGGTTTACGACAACAGCCACATCCAGGGCACCAATGCCGTCGGCGGCATGATCGTCGCCGGGCCGGAAGGCTTCCGCAAGGCGGCCTACCGCAAGTTCAACATCAAGGATACCGAGCTGACCCCCGGCGACGATTTCGCCATGATGCGCGAAGTACTGACGCGGCGCTTCAAGCGGCTGAAGAAGGACAGCGCCGAAAAACCCGACGACTGGCCCGACCTGATCGTCATCGACGGCGGCAAGGGACAGCTCGGCATCGTCGAGGAGGTCTTCCGCGAACTGGAGGTCGAGGGCGTCGGTCTGGTCTCCATCGCCAAGGGCCCGGACCGCAACGCGGGGCGGGAGGATTTCTACCTGCCCGGCAAGCCCCCCTTCAGCCTGCCCGAGCGCGACCCCGTGCTGTATTACCTGCAGCGGCTGCGCGACGAGGCCCACCGCTTCGCCATTGGCACACATCGGGCGAAACGCTCGAAAGCCATCGGCCAGTCACCGCTGGATGAGATCGACGGCGTCGGCCCGCGCCGCAAGAAGGCGCTGCTGATGAACTTCGGATCGGCCAAGGGCGTCGCGCGCGCCGGACTTGCGGATCTTGAGCAGGTCGACGGCATCTCCAGCGCCATGGCGCAGCAGATCTACGATCACTTCAATACGGGCGAAACCTGACCGCCTCGCCGGGGCCGTTCGGGGACAGCGCTTCCTCGATGGTCTGCAGATGCACGCGCATGGCTGTTGATGCGGCGGCTTCATCGCCGCGGGCGATGGCATCCACGACATGCGCATGCTGGGCGCTGTGATCGATCCGGAACTCGTCAACGCCAAGCCGGCGATAGGTGCTGTCCCATTGCCGCTGCCATGCCGCCCGCCGGCGGGCACCCGACAGATAGGACATCAGACCCGTGAGGACCGGATTGCCCGCAACGCTTGCAATGGCGGTGTGAAATGCATCGTCCGCCTGTTCACAGGCGGTGCGGTCACGCCCCTTGCGGCCCGCATCCACCCGGGCATTGAGAAACGCCACATCCTCGCGGCTTGCGCACCGGGCGGCCGCGCCCGCCACGGCGGGTTCCAGCAGCAGGCGGGCCTGCATCAGATCGGCGGGCGTCGCCCCTTCGATCAGAACGCTGTCGCGCACGGGCAGGTGATTCGGACGCCGCCCCCTGAAGGTGCCCTGCCCGACCTGACGCCAGATCTCTCCCTGCTGTTCCAGCCGATCCAGCGCGGCCCTCAGGGTGGCGCGACTGCACCCGATCGCCTTCGCCAGATCGCGCTCTGCGGGCAACCGGTCCCCGAAGCCCGGCATCTCCCGCGCCAGATACATCGAAAGCGCCTCGAAGGCTGCGTCCCGTTTCATGAATGCAACTCCTGTCCTGGTAAAATCTAGACCAATTTGCAGACCAATCAACGATGGTGCGATAGCGGCCCCTCTTATGGAACAGGAAGCCCGCTGATGACCGATATCCTGCTGTTGTGCATCGCCAGTTTCGCCGCCGGCGCGCTGAACGCCGTCGCCGGCGGCGGCACGTTCCTGACGTTCCCGGCGCTGGTCTATGCCGGGATACCCCCAATCGTGGCCAACGCAACGGCGACGCTCACGGCACTGCCCGGATATATCGGCAGCGCATGGGCCTTCCGGCATGACCTGCGGCGTGAAGGCAGCCTGTCCATCCGCGCCATCCTTCTGGTCTCCGTCACGGGCGGTCTGCTGGGGTCCGTTCTGCTGCTGATGACGTCGGACCGGGCCTTCTCGGGACTCGTCCCGTGGCTGCTGTTCGTCGCCACGCTGCTGTTTGCCTTCGGTCCGTCCGCCATCCGCATGATGCAGTCGAAAGGCATCGGCGTGGCGGGCCCGTTCGTGTCGGCCGCCGCCATCTTCGCGGTATCGATCTACGGCGGCTACTTCAACGGCGGGCTGGGGATCATGCTTCTCGCCACGCTGGGGCTGCTCGGCTATGCCGATCTGCACGGCATGAACGGACTGAAGAGCATCCTGTCATCGATCCTCTCGCTGGCGTCCGCCATCACGTTCGCCGTTGCCGGGCTGATCGTCTGGGACGTGGCGATACCCATGGCCATTGCAGCGGCCTCTGGCGGCTATGCGGGAGGATATCTCAGTCGCAGGATCACGAAAACCGGTCTGTTACGGGCTTTCGTCGTGCTGATCGGGCTGACGATGACGACACTCTTCTTCCTGCGCTGACGAACCTCGTCATGCAAGGTTCCAGCGAGAGAACGACCGTCTGACAGAAGAAATGGCCCGCCTCGAAGGCGACACCTCGTATCGACCGTTTCACACAGTAACTGGCGCGGGACAACGGTCAAATGCGGTTCTTGACAGGATTGAGGGCATGTCGGCCGCCAAAGTGGCGGGTCAGTGCTGGATTCACACGGCGTCGCCTGACACCTGCCGATCTCGATCAGCCTTTTCGAGAACTTCTTGCAGGACCACGATATCGATGGGTTTTTCAATGAATCCATCAAAGCCGGCGTCTTCACAGCGCTGGCGCGAACTGCGGGTCACATTGCCGGTCACTGCCACGATCGGAATGCGGGGGTCAGGTAGTCTAGCTCGAATATCAATGGCCGCCTGAACACCGTCCTTGTTGGGCATGTTGATGTCCATGAGAATGATATCGGGCAGCCATTCCAAGGCACCATCGACGGCCTTCTGCCCATCCAGCGCAAGGTGTATTTCACACCCAAATGCTTCCAGCATGGTAGAAAGCACCGCAATGTTCGTGTCGTTGTCTTCGGCGACCAGAACTCTCATCGGCGATTCAATGGACATGGGCGGCTGGCTCCTGCATGTGCTCAGAAGTCGGCGATCCTGTCGAAATCGTTGTGTTCTCTGTTTCCACCGGACTGACCATCTGCGCAACCACCGCCTGCAACTTCGGAACATCAATCGGTTTTGGCAGAAAGGCGTCAAACTTCGCCAGTTGGACCTTGTTCAGGGTCTGCGGTGTCACATCGGCGGTGATCGCAATGATCGGCACCTGTCTGTCACCAAGAAATTTCCTGATCTGCACCGTTGCATCGAAGCCATTCAACCCGGGCATCGCAATATCCATGAGAATCAGATCCAGTGGGATGTCCATTACCATCTGAACAGCTTCATGTCCGTTTCTGGCGATTTCGATATCGACATCGAAAACCATGAGTATCGCTTCGAGAACCCGGGCATTGTTCTCGACATCGTCGACAATCAGGACCCGTTTCCGGGCAGATGAATTCATCCTGGCATCCCTTCGAATGTACGTTGTTTCAAGCCGCCTGGGCGGTTTCGAGTTCCGACACTGCAGCGACTTCGAATGTCAACCGCACCGTGAACTCCGATCCTTTTCCGACGCTGCTTTCAAGCGCTATCGTGCCGTCCATCAGTTCGACCAGCGATTTGGTGATCGCAAGGCCGAGACCGGTTCCACCGGCTGTTCTGGTGCTGGACTCGTCAACCTGAGCAAAACGTTCGAAGATCCTATGATGGTCCTCCTCGGCGATCCCCGGCCCGCTGTCGCGCACCCTTAGCGTCAGCACCGTCTGATCAAGTGATGTGGCGCAGTCGACGCTGACATCAACGCGACCCTCGTTGGTAAACTTGACGGCGTTTCCGACGATGTTGGTAGTGATCTGACGGAGCGCCTGCGGATCACCGAGGAGTTTCGGCGGCTGCTTCTCCGGCGTACTGAATACGAGCTCGATTCCTTTCTCATGGGCCGCAGGCTGCTGCAGTTCAACGATATTCATGAACAGCGGCATCGCATCGAAGGCAGTATTGTCGAGTTCAAACGTGCCGTTCTCGATCTTCGATATCTCCAGGAGATCATTGATGATCAGCATCTGCGACTCTGCCGAGTTGATCAGAATACCAAGCTGTTTGGTCTGACGGTCGTCGAGATTGCCCATCTTGAGAACCTGCGCCATCCCGAGCACACCATTCATTGGCGTACGCAATTCGTGACTGACATTGGCCAGAAACTCGGTCTTGCTGCGGTCTGCCGCCTGCGCTGCGACCAAGGCCTTCTCGAGACGTCGCGCAGATCGAACGGCCATCAATGCAACCGTCGCAATCGCAATGCCGGTCAGCAGCAGTACGATGGCGATCGGGACAACAATGTTTCTCAGAATCTGGTCCCCCGGGCTCGGCGCCTGCCAGCTGACGAAGATCGGCGGCCCGCCTTTCCCGGCTTCAAGTTCGATATGGTCATATCCGGCGACGGGCGATGTACCTACCGAGATGTCATCGACAAGGAACTGCTCGCCGATCCCGGCCACGATTCCTGCAGACAGGTTGCGACCGAAGTATACCCTCGGAAGTGTCTCATCAGTCGCATTCGCTGGCGTTCCTTCGGTCGTGACCACGCGCGCGGCGGCAAAGATCCAGAGCTCTCCTTCGATTTCGAGAAAGCTCAGATAGCCGCGTCTGCTGTCAACGGGTTCCCTGACCAGCAAGTTGTTCAGGACTCCCAGACTTTCGGTTGACAGTGATGTCGCCGCAGGCGACTCGGGACCATCGGTCCTCCACTCCATAATATCGCTGCGGCCAGGCGTCAGGACTGTCGCGATGTCCACATCGCTCGGTTCGACAGTCGCTACGGACCCGACATTGGCATAGAGCCAGTCGGTGTCAGGTTCCGGTGCAACCAATTCGAGATATAGTTCGGTCCACAATGCATAGTCCTGAACGAGAGCCCGGTATTTCGACTCCAGTCCATCGAACCCGCTGGTGACCAGTTTCTTCGTGTTGTCCGAGGCAAGGCGGTCATGCTCCGCAGCCATCCAGAACGACGCACCGCCCACGACAGCGACCAGAACGACAAACACCGCGACCAGCGCCACGGTAAGGATACCCGAGAGCTTCTGATTTGACCGGGTTCTGAAGTCTTTCATGGAAGCCCCTTCCGCGCTCGAAAAAAACCGAGGATGCACTCGAAATATGTCGATTTGCTTAATGAAGCGGGGTGAGCTGGGCCATCTGGTGCTCGAAATGGCATAGGTCGCGATTGGGTGAACAACAGCTTGCCGGACCATGTCTCCCGATACGGGCTGAACGCGGGACACCCTGGCCCATGGCCGAAGAACGAACACCAAATGAACTGTCTTCTCAGATGATCCGCTCTTGCGCGCGAGTCTCTGACATGATCGACGTGCGCATGGCCACGGCGCCTTTCGAGCATGCAGCGTCGTCTCGCCCGCAGCACTCAAATCAATCCGCGAGGAAGAAATGGCGCGCCGGGGAGGATTCGAACCCCCGACCCCCAGATTCGTAGTCTGGTGCTCTATCCAGCTGAGCTACCGGCGCCAATGCCGTATCCGACCGGCCGGAGAACCGACGTCCTCCGGCGCGGCGTGTGCTATACGCGATGCCTTTCTCCTTGGCAAGCGGGCTTTTGGCAGGTATTCCGGTCCGTATAAACAAGGCTTTGTTGTTACCTTAAGGTAGCTTGAGATAGGATCGACATGATTCGGGGCTTGTGCCAGAAGACGGCAACGCGACAGGGATGGGCGGACGATTGAGGATGCTTAAGACCGGCTTACGGGCCTTAGCAGCGAGTGGAATGGTCCTGATGGCGGGCTGTTCCGACCTGTCTGATTCTGTCTGGCCGTCGCTGGCTGGCGAAGGTGATCAGGTACCGGCGCGCGCTGACGCCGCCGACGCTGCCAGCGCCACAGGCACGTCCACGACGGTGGTGGGCGCGTCCGCAGTCGCGGGCCAGCCGCCACTGGGCAGCAGTTCGTTCAACGCGCCCGCATCCCGGGATCTGGCCAGTACGGGCACGATCGTCGGGCAAAAGGTGCAACAGCTTTCCGATGAACTGCAGCAGCTTCAGTCGCGCCTGAACCAGCGCAACGAAAGCCTGCAGCAGATCCGCACCTCCACCATCCAGAACGCCCAGCGTTATCACGGCACCGTCGCCGCCATGGAAGCCAAGCTTCAGGTCGGCTCGACGCCCGGCAACCCGGTGCTGATCAATCAGTGGAATCAGGCGCAGAACGAACTGGACAGCGTCAGCCGCGACATCGCGGCCATGAACCAGCTGGCCAATGACGTCGCCTCCGATTCCAGCCTGGCGGCATTCCTGCTCGAATCCGCCCGCGCAACCTATGGCATCTCCGGTGCCGTCGACCAGGATCACGCCAATCTGGCCGTGCTGGAAGACGACATCAACCGCACGCAGGTCGTCGTCGACCGGCTGCTGAATGAACTGTCCGAGGATGTCAGCCGCCAGACCGCGTATGTCGGCAACGAGCGCCGCAACCTCGGTTCCCTCGCACTCGCAATCAAGAACGGTGAGCTGTACGGTGCCAGCCTGGCGTCACGCGCCTACCTGCCGTCGGTTGCCGCCCTGAACGCGCGCAACGTGACCCCGGCACCTGCCACGGGCCGGCCGCTGGTGGTGATCCGCTTCGACCGTCCGAATGTCGACTACAAGCAGGCGCTCTATACCGCGGTCAGCCGGGCGCTGGATCAGCAGCCGGGTGCGCGCTTCGATCTGGTCGCCGTCTCGCCCAGCCAGGGATCGCCAGCCGATATCGCACTGCTGCGATCGCAGTCGCGCAAGCGGGCCGATGAAGTGTTGCAGACACTGACCGGCATGGGGCTGCCGGCGGACCGGGTCTCGCTGGCCTCGACGACGAACCAGGGCGCGCGCACGTCCGAGGTGCACGTCTACGTCAGGTAATCTCCGAGCGAGGCGATCACAGGCCTTCCGGAGGCGTGATGCCGCTCTTCTCCAGTTGATCCACCAGCAGCGCCTTCAGGCGCGCAAGCCCATCCTCGCTTGAGGCTTCGCACCGCGCGACCAGAACGGGCTGCGTGTTCGATGCCCGGATCAGCCACCAGCCGTCATCGGTCATCACGCGTGCGCCATCCACGTCGGAAAAGCGCACGCCATCGGCCCGGAGCCTGGCGACGATCTCGGTCACCACATCGAACTTCCGCGTGTCATCGCAGTCGAAGCGCAGTTCCGGCGTGTTCACGAACTGGGGCATGCCCTTGCGCAGGTCGGCAACGCTCTCGTCCACTTCCGCGAGCATGTCCAGAAAGCGGATGCCGGCGTACGGCGCATCGTCGAACCCGTAATACCGGTCGGCGAAGAAGATATGGCCCGACATCTCACCGGCGAGCGGGCTTTTCAGCTCGGCCATCTTCGCCTTGATCAGCGAGTGCCCGGTCTTGAACATCAACGGTTCGCCACCCGCTTCGGCAATCCCGTCGAACAGGACCTGACTGGCCTTCACGTCGGCGATGATCGTCGCGCCGCAGTTCTCGGCCAGCACCGCGCGCGCCAGCAGCAGAACGATCTGGTCGCCGAACAGCATCTGGCCCTCGTTGTCGACGATGCCGATACGGTCGCCGTCGCCATCGAACGCGATGCCCAGGTCGGCCCCCGTTCCGCGCACGGTGGACGCCAGTTGCCGCAGGTTCTCCGGCACCGTGGGATCGGGGTGATGGTTCGGGAAGGTGCCGTCCACCTCGCCGTACAGGACGACGTGCCGGCCCGGCAGGCGACGCACGATCTCGTCGATCACCGCACCCGCGGCGCCGTTGCCGCAGTCCCAGACCACCGAGAACTGGCGATCCGAGCGGTAGGCGGCGACGACTTCGGTGACATAGGCTTCCGAGATGTCCGCGACAGTCGATGAGCCCGCGCCGCTTTCCCAGTCGGCGGCGGCGGCCAGTTCGCCCAGCTTCTGGATGTCCGCGCCGAAGAACGGCCCACCCGACAGCATCATCTTGAAGCCGTTCATGTCGGGCGGATTGTGACTGCCCGTGACCATGATCCCGGCGTCGGCGGGCAGGTGATAGGTCGCGAAATACAGCATCGGGGTTGGTCCCAGACCGATATCGGTCACATCGCAGCCGGTGGCGTTCAGCCCCTCGATCAGGGCGGCCGACAAGGGCGGAGAACTCAGGCGTCCGTCATAGCCGACGGCGACATGCCTGCCGCCGTTGCGCCGCACGATCGATCCGAACGACCGGCCCAGCGCGCGCGCGTCATCTTCCGTCAGCGTCGTGCCATAGGTGCCCCGCACGTCGTATTCGCGCAGGCTGGTCGGGTGAAAGGAATGCGGCGATGCCTCTACTGCGGTCATGGCCTCAGGCTCCCGCATTGACCGGCATGCGGCCGACGCTGTGATAGGTAAACCCGGCGGCTTCCATCTCCTCGACACCGTAGATGTTACGCAGGTCGATCATCAGCGGCCGGTTCAGAAGGGATTTCATCCGCTCCTTGTCCAGCGCCCGGTAGTGGTTCCACTCGGTCAGGATCGCCACCGCGTCGGCACCGTCCATCGCATCGTAGGGGTCATCCAGCCATTCGATGCCGGGCAGCAGCTCGGCGGCCTCGCGCATCCCCTCCGGATCGCAGGCCCGGATCGTGGCTCCGGCCTTCTGCAACGCCGGAATGATGTCCAGGCTGGGGCTTTCGCGCATGTCGTCGGTGTTCGGCTTGAAGGTCACGCCGAGGATGGCGATGGTGCGGCCCGTCACGTCACCCCCCATGGCGGCGATGATCTTCTCGGCCATGGCCTTCTTGCGGTTCTCGTTGATGCTGTTGACCGTCTCCACGATGTGCAGCGGCGCATCGAAGGCTTCTGCCGTGGCGGCGAGCGCCCGGATGTCCTTCGGGAAGCACGAGCCGCCGAAGCCGGGGCCGGGGTGCAGGAACAGGTTGCCGATGCGCCGGTCCAGCCCGATGCCGCGGGCGACCGACTGCACGTCCGCCCCGACCTTCTCGCACAGGTCGGCGATCTCGTTGATGAAGGTGATCTTGGTCGCCAGGAAGCAGTTCGCGGCGTACTTGATCATCTCCGACGATTCCAGCGAGGTGAAGACGATCGGCGTCTCGTTCAGGAACAGCGGACGGTAGAGTTCACGCATCATGTCGCGGGCGTACTTGCTTTCCACCCCACAGACGATGCGGTTGGGCCGCATGAAGTCCTCGATGGCCGCGCCTTCGCGCAGGAACTCCGGATTGGACACGACGTGGAACGCGGCGGACGGATTGGCCTCCGCCAGTATCCGCTTGACCTGGGCACCGGTACCGACGGGGACCGTGGACTTGGTGACGATGACCTTGGTCCCGTCCGTCGCCGCGGCGATGTCCTTGGCCGCCTGATAGACGTAGGACAGGTCGGCATCGCCCTCCCCGCGCCGGCTGGGCGTGCCGACCGCGATGAAGACAGCATCCGATTCGGCAACCGCGCTTTTCAGATCGGTGGTGAAGGACAGCCGCCCGGCCTGCACATTGCTGGCGACCAGCGTATCGAGACCCGGTTCGAAGATCGGAATCTCGCCCCGTTCCAGCATGTCGATCTTGCGCTGATCGACATCGACGCAGATCACCTCGTGCCCGAATTCCGAAAAACACGCACCTGACACCAGGCCGACGTAGCCGGCACCGATCATTGCAACTTTCATGGGAGTGTCCTGTGTCTGTCGGTTAGAGTGTCGGCGTCAGTTCGCGCAGATAGTCCCGCAGGCCCTCGCCCATGTCGTCACGGGCCAGCGCATAGGCGATGGTCGCCTGCAGAAAGCCGAGCTTGTCGCCGCAATCGAAGCGTTCGCCCTCAAATGTCAGTCCGAAGAAGGGCTGTCCGCCGATCATGGCGGCCAAGGAATCGGTCAGCTGGATTTCGTTGCCCGCGCCGGGTTCCTGTTTCTCAAGCAGTTCGAAGACTTCCGGCTGCAGGATATAGCGGCCGATCACGGCCTTGTTGGACGGCGCATCTTCCGGTTTCGGCTTTTCGACCAGCCCCTTCACCTCGACCAGATTGTCGTGGGCAAAGCCCGGCGAGAGGATACCGTAGCGGTTGGTGTGTTCGGCGGGCACATCCATCACGGCGATCATGTTGCCGCCCATGCGGGACTGCGCTTCCACCATCTGCTTCAGGCAGGCCGTCTTCGACAGGATCAGGTCGTCGGCCAGCAGCACCGCGAACGGCTCGTCGCCAACCAGATGGCGCGCGCACCAGACGGCATGGCCCAGTCCCTGCGGCTCCATCTGGCGGGTATAGGCGATGGACCCGGCGCGGGGCATCATCGATGTCGCGACCTCGATCATTTCCGCCTTGCCGCGGTCCTGCAGCATGCGCTCCAGTTCAAACGAATGGTCGAAATGATCCTCGATGGCGCTCTTGCCGCGACCGGTCACGAAGATGAATTCCTCGATCCCCGCCGCGAAGGCTTCCTCGACCGCGTACTGGATCAGCGGCTTGTCGACGACGGGCAGCATTTCCTTCGGCAACGCCTTGGTCGCAGGCAGGAACCGCGTGCCCATGCCCCCGACCGGAAACACCGCCTTCTTAACTTTCGCGCCCATACGCCCTCACCTGCCGTTCTGCCGATCTCACGCCCCGGCTTTCTGCCATGCGCGGCAGCGTCCGACAAGCAAAGGCGGTCACTTCTGCAGCAGCAGATCCTTCGCCTGATTGAGTTTCGCGGCGTACCAGGCCGATCCGCCCTGATCAGGGTGGTGGCGTTTCATCTGCCGGCGATGGGCTTCGCGGATGTCGTCTTCGGTGGCATCCTCCGAAAGTTCGAGTATTTCAAGCGCCTCGCGGCGCGACATGGGCCCGCCGGAAGGTGCCTGTTCCCTGTCGCTCTCCGTTTCCGCCGCGCCGCGCCAGTCCTCGAAGGCCCTGTCCAGATAGGCTTCGACCAGCCGTGCGGACTCCGGATCGTCCAGCCGGGTCTCGCGCAGCAGGTCTTCCAGATCGGCCTGGTCGAGTTCGGACAGCCTGTTGCCCTGGAAACGGCCCTCCCGGATCAGCCCGTCCATCTCGCCGCTGTCGTGGTCCAGCGACATTTCCAGATACCGGGTCCGGACGCTGGATGCACCGCCCTTCGAGCGGGCGCCGCCGCCCATACCGCCAAAGCCCGGCAGGCTGAAACCAGGCGCGCCCTGCCAGCCCAGACCGCGCGCGAACAGCATCAGGCCGAAGAACGCCAGAGGCGCGCCGATGAAGAAGGCACCGCGCAGGGTCAGCAGCAATCCGGCCGCGCCGAGCAGCAGGCCGCCGCCGAGACGGATCACCTGTGCGATGCGCTTCGGGTCTGCATTGACCAGCAGCTTTGCCAGCAATCCGCCGCCAATCAGCACGCCGAGGCCGAGAATCAGATAGCTCATGGGGAAAGATCGGCAAGAATGGGATATTGAGCGTTCATCGGTTCAATATAGGTACTTGCGGGCGCGGGCGGGAGAGCGGCTTGAACGATTTGGCAGCGCAGAAGAGAACGCTTCGGAAAAGCATTCTGAAGCAGCGGCCGCATCGGGGGGGTCAGATCCGCGCGCGCGCGGCGCTGACCCACTGCCGCAATCTTCTGCGATCGTACCCGGCGGCCCGCGTCGGGCTGTATGCCGGATTCCGGGACGAACTGGATCCGATGCCGCTGGTCCGCAGCCTGACGAACGCCGGAATCGACGTCGGCCTGCCGGTGGTGGTGGCCACGCGTCAGCCGCTGGTCTTCCTGCACTACAGGCCGGACTGCCGTTTCATCCTGTCCGGCCTGGGCATCCGGGAACCCGATCCGCGGACCCCGCTGATCCTGCCCGACATCGTGATCGCGCCACTGGTCGGCATCGACCGGCGCGGCGTCAGGCTGGGCTATGGCGGCGGCTTCTACGACCGCACGCTTGCGAGATGGCGGGCGCACGGTCACCGCGCGGCGGTTTTCGGGCTGGCGTTCGAGTGCCAGCTTGTGCCACGACTGCCTCAGGACAGGCATGACATCAGGCTGGACGGCCTGATCACCGAAGCGGGCATCAGGAGATTCATTTGAAGGTTTTGTATCTGGGCGATCTGGTGGGCCGTTCGGGCCGCGAGGCGGCGATCAAGCGGCTGCCCGAACTGCGCGAAAGGCTGAAGGCGGATTTCGTGGTTGTGAACGGCGAGAACGCGGCGGGCGGCTTCGGCATCACGCCGGCAATCTGCGACGACCTGTTCGCCGCCGGGACGGACGTGATCGTGACCGGCAATCACGTCTGGGACAATCGCGATATCCTGCCTCACTTCCAGCGCGAGAACCGCCTGCTGCGTCCGGCCAACTTCCCCGAAGGCGCACCGGGCCGCGGCATCGGTGTCTACGATGTGCCCGGCGGACGGCGGATCGCCGTGGCACAGGTGATGGGCCGCATCTTCATGGATGCGATGGACTGCCCCTTCCGCGCCGTGGACAAGGCGCTGGCCGCCTATCCGCTGGGCCGCACGGTGCAATTCACCCTGGTCGACGTGCACGCCGAAGCCACCAGCGAGAAGATGGCGATGGGGCATCATCTGGATGGCCGCGCGACGATGGTCGTGGGCACCCACACGCATGCGCCGACTGCCGATCATCAGATCTTCTCCGGCGGCACGGCCTACATGAGCGACATCGGCATGTGCGGCGATTACGATTCGGTCATCGGCATGCAGAAGGCGGAACCGATCCGCCGCTTCATCCACAAGACGCCCGGCGCGCGCTTCGCTCCGGCGGACGGCGAGGCCACGGTCTGCGGTGTGTTCGTCGAGAGCGATGACAAGACCGGGCTTGCAACCCGCATCGATCCTGTCCGTGTCGGGCCCAGGCTGGCGGAGACCATGCCGGAGGTGGTCTGACTATCTACCTCCCCCTTCGAAGGGGGAGGTGGCTGCGAAGCAGTCGGAGGGGGTTGATGGCTCCGTCTTGATGGCAGACATATTCGCTGGACGAACCGCAGCCAACCCCCATCCCGACCTTCCCCCTTCGAAGGGGGAAGGAGAAACAGGAGGCAGTGGCAAATGCTTGTCAAACACATCGAAGCCGGCGTTCTGGACGTCGCCTACCGGGAGTACGGTCAGTCGGACGGCTGGCCGGTCATTCTCTGTCACGGCTTTCCCTATGACGCCGAAGTCTATGCGGACAGCGCCCCGATGCTGGCGGAGGCCGGTGCGCGGGTGCTGGTGCCGTATCTGCGGGGCTATGGTCCGACGCGGTTTCTGTCGGATGAGACGCCGCGTTCGGGCGAGCAGGCGGTGCTGGGCAACGACCTGAAACAGTTCATGGATGCACTTGGCATCGGCAAGGCTGTGCTCGGCGGCTATGACTGGGGCGGTCGGGCCTGCTGTATCGTCAGCGCGCTCTGGCCCGAACGCGCGACGGCGCTGGTCACCGGCAACAGCTACAACATCCATGATGTCGCCCGGTCGATGAATCCGGTGCCGCCGAAATACGAAGCCGCCTTCTGGTATCAGTATTATTTCCAGATCGAGCGCGGGCGGAACGGACTCACGCAGAACCGGCGCGACCTGGTCCGCTACATCTGGCAGACATGGTCACCGACGTGGGCTTTCGACGATGCGACCTTTGAAGCCTCGGCAGCTTCATTCGATAACCCTGATTTCGTCGATGTCGTGATCCATTCCTATCGCGTCCGCTACGGGCTGGCCGAGGGCGATCCGGCGGTGGCAGAGATCGAGACGGCACTCGCGCAGCAGCCGGAGATTGCGGTGCCCACGATCTGCATCGACGGCGATTCATCGGGCCTGTTCGATCACACCAGATCCCACGCGAAGAAGTTCACAGGACCTTACGCCTATCGCACGTTCGCGGGCGCAGGTCATAACCTGCCTCAGGAAAGCCCGAAGGATTGGGCGCAGGCCGTGATCGACGCGCGGGATATGGCTGGTTAGTGTTGCAGTTCCCGTGACGATAGGAAGGCGCACTTCATGATCAGATATGCATTGGTGTTTCTGGGGGCTGTGATGCTGACCACAACGGCTGCAGTCCCGTCCGATGTACCTGAATCCGGTCAGAACCAGCCAACACCGACGGTTTCCGGCAATGATCAGGGCGGATATCCGGTCGGCGTTGCCGTGCGCATGATCGCCGGCGCGCCGAAATACTTCGTTCGCTACAGTCGGGAAGAGATCGACTTCAGCAAACTGGCCGCCTATGCCATCGAGATGGACCTGACCCGGGCTGTCTATGAACGCAATATCGAGCAATATGGGGACGAATCCCCCGGCATCATGACGAACCTGTGCCCCGGTGCCCATGCGATGGCGGAAGACGGCGATCGTGAGTACTGGATCGTTGTCTGGGTGGACAAGGACAACACGCTGATGCCCTGTCTGCCGGCCCCCTGAACGGGTCGCCCCCACCTCACTCCGGTTCCGGCAGTGGCGTGTCCTGCCCGGCGTCGCGGGCCATAAGCCAGTTCCGCCAGACCGCATCACGGTATGGCTGCACGGGTTGCCACTTTTCGGGATCCGGCTCCGTTTCCAGCCCCGGTCCGGTGATGCACCAGCGCGGCGGTGCGGGATCGAGGAACGCGGCCCGGCGCTCATCCGTCGGCAGGCAACGGGTCACTTTCTGTTTCGCCATATCCACCAGCGTCTGAAGTTCCGGCACAAAGTCAGGGATCATGCCGCCGTCACTGGAAATGATGAAGACGTTGTGGCTGTCGCGCAGGAAATGCACATCCCTGGCCTGAACCTGGTTCGGTTCCTTGTCGGTGAACCGGATCTCGCGCACCGTTTCGGACGAGGCGACATCCCAGACCCGCGCCGTGCCGTCGTCGGAGATCGTGGCCACCAGGGTCCCGTCCAGACTGAACCGCGCGCCCGCCACGCCGCGGCTGTGGCCGGTGAGTTCGCCAAGGGCTTCGCCCGTCTGCACGTCCCAGATGCGGGCCGTGCGATCCTTCGAGGCGGTCACGAGTTGTTTGCCATCGTCGGAAAAAGCGACTGTGTTGATGACAATGTAGTCGACATCGCCACCGCGCCAGCCGTCGGGCCTGCCGCCATGGCCTTCCATGGTGTGAATCAGGCTGCCGTCCACCGCATTCCAGAGCCTGACCACGCTGTCGTCGGCGACCGTCGCCAGCTTCGTCCCGTCAGGACTGAAGGCGATGGCCCGCATGTAGGCTTCGTGGTCGGTCAGAACCGCCACAAGCTTCCGATCGGTCAGATTCCAGAGCCGGACATCGTTGATTCCCATGGCGGCAAGCCGGCTCCGGTCCCCGTTGACGATCAGCGTGCGGTTCGCACCGGGTCCGGGGCCGGACAATTCGCCTTCTGCGCCGCCGTCGAAGGATATGATGCGGATCGGCGGATGCGGTCCGGCGTTGTTGTGGAAGGACACCGCCACCTGACCGTTGCCGATCTCGGCCATGCCGCCGATCTTCAGATCCCCGTCGGCCAGTTTCGCATCGGCAAGACGCTTGCCATCCATCGCATTGTGCAGGCTCAGTGTGCCATCCCACTGGGCAACCATGAAGCGCTGGCCATCACCGGAAAATGTGACGTCCTTGATCTGCCCTCTGAGGCCATCGACACGAACGCGCCGCTCGCTCGTTACCATGTCCACAATATCGAGACGATTCGAGTCCCGGTTTGATGAGGCCAGATAGGTGCCGCGATCCGGGGACATGGCGTAACCGAAACCGATACCGTCGATATGCCGCGCCAGTTTCGGGGAGTCCAGCGTCCACATTCTTATCCGGCCATTACGGCCGCCGGTCACCAGCCGCTTGCCGTCCGGCATGAAATTCAACGTGCCCACGCCTCCGTCAACGCCCTGGATGGTCAACTTGCCATCCCAGCGATCCGTCGGCTGAACGACAACGCGGCCTTCACTGCCGCCGGCAGCCAGCAGCGTGCCATCAGGACTGTAGGTGAGCGAATCGACGATGCCGATTTCAAACTTGTATGTCTCGATCACTCGACCGTCGGGAATGCGCATGACTGCGATCTGCCCGTCCTGCGCACCGAAAGCGACATCTCTGCCGTCAGGGCTGTAGGCGATGGCGGTGATCGGGGATTGCGTGAACGGCTGGCCGGGCTCGACGTAAGGGGCGCTTGTGTCAGGATCCCAGATCGCGATTGAACCGTCTGCGGCACCGGTCGCAAAGGTGGCTCCGTAGGGGCCGTAGACCGCTTTCGTGATGTTGGCCTTGTGACCGCGCAACACCCAGAGGAACGTCGGATTGTCCTTCGACCAGAGAATGACCTCGTTCTTCATGCGCAGGCCGATCCACTTGCCGTCCGGCGAAACAGCAGAAGCGTCCGCGTACATTTCGCCCGGTATGTCCTCAAGGCAGAAGAATTTCGACTGATCCTGCGTGCGCCAGATGCAGGCGTCCCGGTTGCGCGACGTCGTGACAATCACCTTGCCGCCGTCGGCGAAGATCGCGCTCAGCACCGGACTGTCATGGGCCTCGAACTTGTGCAGCAGTTCGCCGCTTTCGACGTCCCAGATGCGGACGTTGCGGTCATAATTGCTGTCGTCGGCCTCTGACGTGACGGCCAGCTTGCCGTCCGGGCTGAATGTGCCCGGATTGCCGAGCCATCCGTGGTCATCGAGTTCATGCAGCAGGCGCCCGGTCGTCAGATCCCAGATCCGGGGCGTGAAGTCGCCTGCCGTCGTGATCAGGCGTCGGCCGTCCGCTGAGATGTCCGCATAGGCGATTCCCCCGGCATGTCCGGACATTGCGTGAAGTTCGCGATTCGATGTGACGGCCTCGTAGAGCAGCCTTTCGGCCTGTGACGTGGCCGGGCGCGCCGAGAGTGGTTCTCCGTCCGGGCCGGGTGTCAGATCGGGCAGCGCTTCCAGTGCGAGCGTCATGGCGGCGACGTAATCGATAGTCGCGCCCCGTGTCCGCTGTTCCCCCAGATCGGCCAGGAACCGGGACTGCGTTTTCAGCGCCCGATCCAGATTCTGCTGGGCCTCCTCTGCGCGCGCTGCGGCCTGTTCGGCGTTCGCATCGGCGCGCCTGGCGTTGGCCTCGGCCTGCGCGGCATTCTGTTCGGCGCGTTCGGCATTGGCTTCGGCGACCGCGCGCTGCCGGTCCGCTTCCTGGCCCTGCCAGACGGCCACGGCGGCCAGCGCCAGCGTCGCGGCGGCGACGCCGAACGATCCGCCGATCCACCACCGTTGCCGCCTGAGGGCCTGACGCCGGCTCTCGGCGATGAAGCCCGACTGCGCCTCCGTCAGAACAGGCGCCTCACGGGGCCGACCGTCGCGCCAGCGTTCGGCATCCGCGATATCCTGCCCCCGCAGCAGCAAACGCGCGGGCTTGCCCTGATCCTGCCAGCGCCGGGCCAGCCCGGCCATCCGCGTGTGCTCCCGAATCCAGTCGATATCGGTACCCAGCGCCGAGACCAGACTGTCGACCGCATCCTCGAAGCGGTCGCGTTCGGTGCAGAAAATGAAGTTCAGATGCGTCAGCGGCTCGGGAATGTCCTCGGCCGGGACCTCTTCGATGACGATGGGCGCGATGCGCTTGTTCAGGCTGCGCGCCAGATCGACTTCCCAGGCGCAGACCTCGGACGCTGCCGAATGGGGGCTGAGCAGGAAGACGACCGTATCCGCCTCCGCGATCAGTTGCTCCAGTCTGCCACGCCATTCCTCGGTCGGCAGGATGTCATCGGTGTCGCGAAAGACGCCAAAATGCCGCTCTCTCAGTACATCGGCAATCCGCTGCGCGCGCTCCCGGTCCCTGCGGGAATAGGAGAGAAAGACCTTGGCATCGTCGTCGCCAAGTTCCAGCCCGTCGTCCGGTAATGGAACAGGGTCTGCCATGGATCCTCCGTCGTTCAGTTCGCCGCCAGCAAGCGCCGGGGTAACGCGCGGCAGGATTCCGCAGGATCGTCGGGACTGTCAATTGATCCGCCTCCGGCGCGATCCCGTATTCGATGCGTCGTCAGTCAGAAAGCGGAGAGAAGCCTCATGACCCGATGGATCCGAAAGGCCGGCGTAGCGGCGGCTTTCCTGTTTCTGCTCACCGCCTGCGGTTCGCCGAATCTGGAGGACTACCGCGAGAAGACACCCGCGCTGGATCTGGTCGCCTATTTCGAAGGAACCACCGACGCCTGGGGTCTGTTTCAGGACCGCTTCGGCAAGGTCCGGCGGCAGTTTCACGTGGTGATCGAAGGCCGCGTCGAGGGCGATGTGCTGATCCTGGACGAGGATTTCGTCTACGACGATGGCGAGACCGAAAATCGTGTCTGGCGGATTCGGCAGACCGGCCCGGATAGCTGGGAAGGCGAGGCTGAGGGTGTGGTCGGCGTCGCCACGGGCGAGCGCGCCGGTAACGCGCTGAACTGGCGCTACGATTTCGATCTGCCGTTCGACGGCGATACGCTGCGCGTGCACTTCGACGACTGGCTGTGGCAGCAGAACGACAGGGTGATGATCAACCGGGCCTACGTCTCGAAGTTCGGCATCCATCTGGGCGAAGTCATCATCACCTTCGTGAAGCGCGATCCGGCATGAAGGGTCCTCTATCCCGCATCGCACCGGGTCCGGGACAGGAATCGGTCTGGGATTACCCGCGCCCGCCACGGCTCGAACCCTCGACGCAGACCGTGGAAGTCTGGTTCGGCGGCAGACAGATCGCACTGACGCAACAGTCGTTCAGGATCCTGGAAACCAGTCATCCGCCGACCTACTACATCCCTCTCGGCGATATCGATGAAACCGCCCTGCGCCGCGCTGCCGGACAATCCTACTGCGAGTTCAAGGGGATTGCCGAATACTGGAGCCTTGAGACGGGCGGGCAGGTTTCGGAACAGGCGGGGTGGAGTTATCCCGCCCCGACCCGCGCGTTTGCTGCCCTGAAAGGCAGTATCTGTTTCTATCCGTCACGCGTCGCGCGCTGCCTCGTCGATGGCGAGATCGTGCAGGCCCAGGAGGGTGATTTCTATGGCGGCTGGATCACGTCGAAGGTGGTTGGACCGTTCAAGGGCATTCCCGGCAGTCGTTTCTGGTAATTAATATTTCCATTTGAAATAATTCCATCTGGAAATATCATGACAGGATGCAGACAGATACCGATGTTCTGATCCGGCTGGACGACTATCTGCCCTTTCTGGTGAACCGGATCGGGCCGCGGATCGAGCAGGGATTCGCGGAACCGCTGGCGCGCGCGGGGATCACCCTGCCCATGTGGCGCGTGATGGCGATCCTGCGTGCCGAGGGCCCGCAGCGACTGAACGATCTGGGCCGGATGACCAGCATGCCCCTGTCATCCACCTCGCGGCTGGTGTCGGAGATGGTCGAGGCCGGGCTGCTGGACCGGACGCGCAGCCACCAGGACGGTCGCGCGATCCGGGTGGCTCTCAGCACGGTCGGGACGGTGATCGCCGCCGATGTCTCCCGCGAGGCCGAGGCCTACGAAGCCCGCATCACCCGCAGCATGACCGCAGCGGACACCGCAACCTTGAAACGTCTGCTGAAACGGCTGAACGACGAGCTTGTCAGTCTTACCGATACCCGGGAAAGCGAGACCTGAACCGATGACCGATCCAGACTTCGACATCTACGATCTGCCGCGATCGTTCCTGATCGATCCCTTTCCGACCTATCATGCGCTGCGCGAAAGTGATCCCGTGCACCGCAACAGCGACGGCACCTATTTCATCACGCGCTACGAGGACGTGACGAAGCTGTACCGCACGAAGACCACCTTCTCCGACAAGACCGAGATGTATGTGAAGAAGTTCGGGGAAGGGCCGCTGCTGGAACAGCATACGAAGTCGATGCTGTTCAGCGACCCACCGGCGCACACCCGCATCCGCAAGCTGGTCGCCCATGCGTTCACGCCACGCGCGATGAAATCGCTGGAAGGCCGGGTGGTCGAACTGGTCGACGGCCTGCTGGATCGGGCGGAAAAGCAGGGCGGCATGGATCTGATCAACGACTTCGCCTTCGCGCTGCCGGTCGAGGTCATCTGCACCATGCTGGGCATTCCGCCCTCGGAACGCGAGCCGTTGCAGCGCTGGTCGAATGCGATCCTGACGCCGCTCGAACCCGTCGCCACGCCCGAGATGGTGGAAAGGGGCAATGTCGCGGTGGCGGAGTTCAAGACGTTCCTGAAGGATCTGCTGGACGACCGCCGTCGCAACCCCGCCGACTATGGCGACGACATCATGGCAGAACTGCTGGAAGCCGAAGAGGACGGGGACCGGCTGAGCGAGACCGAACTGATCCAGAACTGCATCTTCATGCTGAACGCCGGGCATGAAACGACGACCAATCTGGTCGGCAACGGCATGGACGCGCTGCTGGAGAATCCCGATCAGTTGAAGCGGCTGCGCGACCAGCCGGAGCTGATCGGATCCGCCGTCGAGGAAATGCTGAGGTTCGACAGCCCGCTGCAGATCGGCAATCGCGGCATCACCGAGCCCATCACCTTCGGCGACGTGACGCTGCCGGCGGGCACGCAGATCATGACCTCCATCGGCGGCGCGAACCGGGATCCGGCACAGTTCCCCGATCCCGACCGCTTCGACATCGCGCGCCAGCCCAATCGCCACGTCGCCTTCGCCGCCGGCATCCACGCCTGTCTCGGCGCGCCGCTGGCCCGGATCGAGGGCACCATCGCGGTCGGGCGGCTGGTCAGCCGCTTTCCCGATCTTCGGCGCGCGGGTGAGGGTGTGCGGGGTGGCCGTGCGCGGTTCCGGGGTTTCACCATCCTGCCGGTAACGGTCTGACGGTTCAGACCGGCAGGATCATAACCAGCAGAACCAGTGCCGCCGTTTCCGACAGCAGGCATACCGCGCCATAGACGTCGCCGGTCATGCCGCCGAAATGGGCCAGCGCGCGGCGGCAGACGCTGACGGCCACGGCGAAGGCGAGCAGCGGTGCCAGAACAATTCCGGCAATGCCGTAAGGCACGGCGAACGCGAGCGTCGCGACGATGACCAGAGCAAGCGCCGTCGCCCGCGCGACGACCGCGCTGTCGGGCTGTCCGGCCTGCCGCGCCGCCCCGTCGGCGCGGGCAAGTGCATGCGCCGACATCGCCCAGACCATGGCGGCGCGCGCAATCACGCAGGCCGCCACCAGCACCAGCGCATCCAGCGATGTACCGACACCGTAGAGCGCGCTGACCCGGACGATCAGGATGACGATCAGCGCCAGCACGCCATAGGTGCCGACGCGGCTGTCACGCATCGCGGCCAGTTTTTCGGTCGCCCCGCCGCGGGCCCCCAGCCCGTCGAAGAAATCAGCCAGCCCGTCTTCGTGCAGCCCGCCCGTGAGCAGCAGCATCAGGCCGACCGTGAGCGCGCCTGCCGTCAGATGCGATGCGCCCAGTCCCACGAACAGCATGAACCCGGCGGCACCGATGGCACCCACCACCAGCCCGACCAGCGGAAAAGACCAGGCCGCATCCGACAGGCGTGGCTGATTGGACGGGTATGTCACGGGCAGGCGCGTCAGCCATGCCAGCGCGACGGCGAGATCATCATTCAGGCGGGTAAGGTTCATGGTCGTTTCAACACCAGTGGCAGTCCTGCGGTGACCAGTATCGCACAATCTGCAACCGCGGCGACCTGCTGGTTCAGTGTGCCCTGCGCGTCTCGGAAGCGGCGGCCCAGGGCGTTGTCGGGGACGATGCCGAAGCCGACCTCGTTCGAGACCAGCACCGCAGGCTGACGCCGTTCGCCCAGCGCTGCGATCAGGTCCGCCCGGTCGGCGGCCAGATCCTGCTCCGCCAGCAGGCGGTTGCTCAGCCACAGGGTCAGGCAGTCCACCAGCAGCGGTGCGTCGGGCGCAGTGTGAATGGCCTCGGGCAGCGCCTGCGGTGCCTCGACGGTTGTCCAGTGCGCACCGCGGTCGTGGCGATGCTGCGCGATCCGGTCGCGCATCTCATCGTCCCAGGCTTCGGCGGTGGCGACGTAGACCGGCGTCGCAGCCGCGTCGCAGGCCCGCGTCAGAGCCTCGGCCAGGCGGCTCTTGCCCGAGCGGGCACCGCCGAGCACCAGCGTCAGCCGGGGCGGTGTCGGTGTCCCGAGAATGCCCTGCCAGTCAGTCATTCATGCATTCTTGCCCGCGACGGCGGCTTCGGCAAATGTGGCCATGCCGCTGTGGCAGGCGACAGCGGCTTTCACCACACCCAGCGCCGTGGCCGCGCCCGACCCTTCGCCCAGGCGCATGTTGAGGCGCAGCAGGGGATCCAGATGCAGACGGTCCAGCAGGCGCCGGTGCCCCGGTTCCTCGGATGCGTGCCCGGCGATGCAGTGGGCAAGCCCGTCTTCAGCCGCAAGACCCAGCGCCGCCACCGACGCCGTCACGATAAAGCCGTCCAGCAGCACCGGCACCGATTTCAGCCGTGCGGCGAGACAGGCCCCGAAGATCGCCGCCATCTCCCGCCCGCCAAGCCGGCGCAACGCCTCGACCGGTTCGGCGACGCGGGGTGCGTGCCGCGCCAGCCCGCGCGCCACGACATCGACCTTGCGCTTCAGCCCCTGGGCATCGACACCTGTGCCCGCGCCGACCCAGTCCGCCGCCTCGCCACCCAGCATGGCGGCTGAGACGGCTGCCGCTGCCGTGGTGTTGCCGATCCCCATCTCGCCAAAGATCACCAGATCCTCATCACCCGAAATCGCGTCGAACCCCTGAGCAATCGCGGCGAGGAATTCCGGTTCGGTCATGGCCGGCGCTTCGGTGAAATCCGCGGTCGGATGATCGATGCCGCAGTCGATGGCGGCGAGCGGCGCGCCGAACGCATCCGCCAGCTGACAGATCGCCGCCATTCCAGCCTGGAATCCGCCGAACATCTGCGCATTCACTTCGTCCGGGAAGGCCGAAACACCGTGCTTCGTCATGCCGTGACTGCCCGCGAAGATGGTGATGGTGACCTTGTCCAGCGCCGGTTTCTCCGCGCCCTGCCAATGGGCCAGATGGATCGCCACCTCTTCCAGCCGGCCCAGCGAACCTGCGGGTTTCACCAGCTGATCCTGCCGTGCCGCCGCTGCGGTTCGGGCGGCGGCATCCCCCGCTGGCAGGCTGTTCATCAGGGTCCTCAGGTCAGCGATGGTCTGCGGCGGTGTCATGGCGGTTCCTCTCACGATAAGGCCCCCGAGGCATAGATGAATCGGTCCGGTCTTGGAATTCCAAAAGCGACCGCGTATGAGACGCCGATGGAAAAGATCTACCTCACGGCAAATGACCTGCTGCGCGATTCGTTCGAGCTTGGTCTGCAGGTCTACGAAAGCGGATTTCGCCCGTCGTTCATCGTCGGCATCTGGCGCGGCGGTGCCCCGATCGGCATCGCGGTTCAGGAAGTGCTGGAATATTACGGCGTGAAGAACGACCACATCTCGATCCGCACATCGTCCTATCGTCGGCCCGGCGAGCAGAGCGACGTGCGCGTGTACGGTCTGAACTACATCATCGATACCATCGACGCGGATGACGAGCTGCTGATCGTCGACGACACGTTCGATTCAGGCCGCAGCGTCGATGCGGTGATCACCGAGATCCAGCGCAAGTGCCGTCGCAATACGCCGAGCGAGATTCGGGTCGCGACCGTCTTCTACAAGCCGACGCTGAACCGGACGAACCGCATCCCCGACTATTACGTCAACCAGACGGACCGGTGGATCGTCTTCCCGCACGAGATCGACGGCCTGTCGCCTGAGGAAATCGCCAGGCACAAGGTGCATCCCGGACTGGATCGGGCCAGGTAGACCCGCGTCGCCGACAGGTCAGACCACCGCACTCTTGCCGAAATATTCCACGGTCGCCTGATAATAGCGGACTTCACCGCTTTCCATCAGGGCCAGCCGCCGGTTCCAGTGTTCCAGTTCGGCCACCAGAAAGGGTTGCAGGCGCGGGGCATCGGCACCCGCCTGCTTCATGATATCGACCGAACGACCGAACGACGTCCGGATCGAGGTGACATGCGCCTCGGTCACATCCCGGTAATCGGGATAGTCAAAGCCGATGTCATAGGCCAGATCACCGAACGCGGAGAGGCTCATGGGGTAGCGCGGCCGATCCTCCAGCGCCGACCAGACGGCGACTTCGGGACATTCCGGGTCCATGCCGGTCACGAAGAAATCCATGAACACGATGCGGCCGTTGGGCCGCAGGATCTGCAGCAGATGGGAGAACAGGCGCTTCTTGTCGCGGATATGGGAGAAACCGCCGAAGGCAATGATGACATCGGCGAAGTCCGGCTTCAGGCCCGTATCGAAATAGTCCCGCCGATCGAAACGCGCGACGGCCCCGGCGTCCGACAACCAGCCCTGCGCAAGATCGGCGATATCGACCCGGTCATCCAGGGCCAGCACGTTGGCGCCCGTCGCCTCCTGCAGGCGATGCGCGGGACCGCCCAGACCCCCGCCCATGACGACCACGCGGGAGTCTTCCTCAAGGTCGAGGTCCTGCACCAACCGATCCTGTATCTGGTCGGACCAGGGTGCGATCATGCCGTCTCCGAACAGGCCGTTCAGCACGCGGATCCGTTCCGCCGGCCAGATCTCGCTTTCCGCAAAGGTCCGCGCTTCCCGGCCGCCGAGAGACGGTTCGCGCACGGGCGTCACGCCGCGGTCGTCGCCAGCCCACCAGGTGTTCAGGCGGCGCCAGAAACCGGCCCTCTCGTCATGGCTCTGCTCGTGCTGCGCGCTCACTGTTCCATCCATCCGGCAAGATAATTCACCGTCAGGCTATCGGATCAGCGTTAAGTCCGGGTAAACCGGATCAGCGGCGTCCCGCCTTCAGACCGCGCGACAGCACGACGTTCTGGATTTCCGTCGCACCGTCCATGTACTGGGACATCTTCGACGTCGCCAGATGCCGGGCCGCCGGGTTGGTCAGCCTGAAACCGTTCGCTCCCATGACCTGCATGCAGTCGGCCAGCCGTGTCAGGCAGGCCCGGGTCGCGAACTTCTTCGCGTGGGCGGCGGCCATGGTCGCATCCCGGCCCGCGTCCAGCAGGCCCGCCGCGCTGTATGTCAGCAGGCGGCTGGCTTCCATGTCGGTCGCCACATCGGCCAGCATCCACTGAATTCCCTGGAAATCGCCGATGGTCTGACCGAACGCCGGACGCTTTTCGACATAGTCCAGCGCCGCGTCCAGACCCGCCCGCATCATGCCCACCGACATGGCGGCGACGTAGATCCGTGCGGAATCGATGCCGGACATGGCCGCCTTGAACGCCTCGCCCTTCGGGATCAGCACATCCGCCTGCGTGACCCGTGCGCCGTCGAACCGGAAACCGCCCGTTCCCAGCGCATGGCCACCCATCATGTCATAGGGCCCGGTCCGTTCGACGCCGTCACGATCGGTTTCCAGCGTGAAGCACATGAGTCCGCGCGATCCCGCGTCCGGGTCGGCCTGCGCGTAGAGCGAGAGGATCTCGGCGTCGGAGGCGCTGGAGATCCAGGCCTTCTCGCCTTCGATGCGCCAGCCGTCACCGTCGGGTATGGCCCGCGTGGCGACCGCTGCCGCGTCCGAGCCCGCGCCGGGTTCGGTCAGCAGGAAGGTCCCGATCTTCCGGCAGGACAGCATGTCCGGCAGGTATTTCTCCTTCTGCGCGTCGGACCCGTTGCTGGCGATGCTGAGCACGAAGTTGTTGTGCACGACCAGCGAGAAGGTGAACGCCATGCAGGCGCTGGCCAGTTCCTCGAACACGCGGCAGGCGGCGGTGACAGATGCACCCTGCCCGCCCAGCGCCCTGGGTGCCAGCACACCGGCCAGACCCAGCGCCGCCGCCTTCTGCTGCACATCGTTGGGGTAGATGCGGCCCTTTTCCCAGTCCGCCGCGCGGGGCATCACCTCGTCGCGCGCGAACGCGGCCGCCGCGTCGACCAGCGCCTGCTCCGCTTCCGTCAGTTCGATCTCGAATGCCATGTCGGCCCTCCCCGGCTGAATCCGCCTGCACCATACGCGATGACAAATCCGGTGGGATAGTCCTACAGTCACGATCGAATTTCCGGAGGAGAAACACCCATGGCCCGTATCCCGTACCTGACCGAAGCCGACATGACCGACAGCAATCGCGAGGTGCTGTCGCGGCGGATCAACCTCTACTGGGCAGCGGGTCACGCCGAGGGCGGGGCGAAGAACTTCTCGAACATGGGCCTGTGGCTGCGCTTCGATTCGAAATTCGACAAGCGGCTACGCGAGTTCGCGATCCTGACCGTCGGATACGTCACGCGCGCGCCTTACGAATGGGCGCAGCATGTCCGGCTGGGCTATGATTTCGGCGTCACCGACCACGATCTGGAAAGGCTGATCGCGGAGCTGGAGGGCACCGACACCGATTTCACCGCTGTCGAGAAAGCCATCATTCACGGCGCCGCGGAGATGACCCGCACCACCCGCATGAGCGACGGCAACTGGGACACACTGGCCGCCGAATTCAACACCGAACTGATGGTGGAACTGATGATGGCGATCTCGTTCTACGTCGGGCTGGTCCGGTTCCTGAACACGCTGCAGATCGACCTGGAAGAGGATGTCATACCCTATCTGCAGAAGTACCCCTTGCCCGAGTGACAGGGCTGCGTATCCTTCGGGTCGCTTATGGGAGGAGATGGTTATGGATCTGGCGCTGACAGACGAGGAAACCCGGTTTCGCGATGAGGTCCGGGACTTTCTGGCGACGTCGATGACCGAGAACGCCAAGGAAGCCGGACGGCTGACAGCGGGCGTCGTTTCCGATTTCGAAGGCTCCATGGACTGGTATCGCGCACTGGCCAGGAAAGGCTGGAGCACGCCGGCCTGGCCCGAAAAACATGGCGGCACCGGCTGGACGCCCATGCAGAAGTACATCTTCGAAACCGAATGCCAGCGCGCCAGCGTCCCGCGTCTGTTCGCCATGGGCGTGCGGATGGTCGGTCCCGTGATCATGAAATACGGCACGCCGGAACAGCAGGCCCACTACCTGCCGAAGATTCAGTCGGGCGAGCATATCTGGTGTCAGGGCTACTCCGAACCGGGGTCGGGTTCCGACCTTGCCAGCCTGCAGTGCAGGGCCGAGCGGGACGGCGATGACTACGTCATCAACGGCACCAAGATCTGGACCACGGGCGCCCACCACGCGAACATGATGTTCTGCCTGGTCCGCACCAGCCGCGAGGGCAAGCCGCAGCAGGGCATCAGCTTCATCGTCTTCCCGATGGACCTGCCTGGCATCAAGGTCGATCCGATCCTGACCATGTCCGGCGACCACGAGGTCAATCAGGTCTTCTTCGACGATGTCCGCGTGCCCGTCGCCAACCGCATGGGCGAGGAAAACGAGGGCTGGACCGTCGCCAAGTATCTGCTGGAATTCGAGCGCGGCGGCACCGCCTACAGCCCCGGCCTGCATGGCGCGGTGGCCAAGCTGAAGCGCGTCGCGGGCGAGGAGCGCGGCGGCACGGGCGACGCGCTGATCGACGATGCGAACTTCAGCGCCAAGCTGGCCGACATCGAAACCCAGATCACGGCGCTGGAGTACTTCGAGAAGAAGACCATGAGCGAACTGACCGCCGGACAGAATCCCGGCGCGGCCTCGTCGGTGATGAAGCTGCGCGGTTCGGAATGCCTGCAGCGGACCGCGGAGCTGACGGTCGAGGCCATCGGCTATTACGCCAATCCCTATGAACCCGAAACCCGCACACCGTTTTCGAACGCCATTCCCGTCGGCTCGGACCACTCGGTCGGGGTGATGGCCAAGCACCTGAACAGCCGGGCGGCAACCATCTACGCCGGTGCCAGCGAGATTCAGCGCAACATCATGGCGAAACTGGTCCTGGGACTCTAAGGCCGAGACGCGTCGGCTGAATCAGCTCAGACCGCCTGAATGCCACGCCGTTCGTCGCGGCGGCGGATCAGGTGGATCAGCGGCAGCGCCAGCAGCACCATCCAGAACTTGCCGAGCACCTGCCCGGTCAGGAAGTCGAGACTGCCGAACGCGACATACAGGAAGATCAGGCTGTCGATCAGCAGTCCGGCGACGCTGCTGACCAGCACGGCGAGCACCAGATTGCGTTTCTGCAAGGGCGTGTAGATCGCCAGATCGACGGCTTCGGACACGAAGAACGCCAGTGCCGACGCCACCACCAGCGGGCCGGGCGCGAACAGGCCGCTGAGCAGCGCGCCGGCGATCACGGCCCCGAAGGCCCAGCCAACGCCCAGCCGACGCTGCACCAGATCCCGCAGCACCAGCGCCAGGCCGATCATCAGGACGCCGCTGGGTGCCATGATTCCCGGCGCGACCGGGATCAGGCAGGGCCGTCCGGGCTCACAGACGGTTCCGGCATTCCCGATCAGCCAGTTGGCTGCGGGAATACACAGCCCGAACAGGATCAGGAAGATCACCCCTTCGGTGACGCGTCGTTTCTCGGTCGATGGACTGGACATGGACAAGCGGTCTCGGATCAGGAACAGGCGCTCCGATACTCCGAATAGCCGGTGCGGCGCAAGTCGCAAGCGGGACAGTCACCGCATCCCATGCCCCAGTCATGCCGGGTTTCGGTGTCGCCCAGATAGCACGACAGCGTCCGCTCCCGGACCAGTTCCACCAGTGCCGATCCGCCGATCGCCTCCGCCATTTGCCAGGTCGCAGCCTTGGTCAGCCACATCAGGGGTGTTTCCAGCACGAACCGTCGTTCCATCCCGAGGTTGAGCGCAACCTGCATGGCCTTGATCGTGTCGTCGCGACAGTCGGGATAGCCGGAATAATCGGTTTCACAGACACCGGTGACGATGTGCCGTGCGCCCCGGCGATAGGCCAGCGCTGCGGCGAACGTCAGAAAGATCAGGTTCCGTCCGGGAACGAAGGTGCTCGGCAGACCGTCATCGCGCATCGCGATTTCCGTCTCGCGGGTCAGCGACGTTTCGGAAATCTGTCCGAGCAGACCAAGGTCGAGCATGTGATCGATACCCAGCCTGTCGCCGGCCTTGAGGACATCGGCGATCCCGTCACGCACCGCATCACGCACATCCAGTTCCGCGCGGTGCCGCTGCCCGTAGTCGAAGCCGACGGTTTCCACACGATCGAAACGGTCAAGCGCCCAGGCCAGGCATGTCGCCGAATCCTGTCCGCCGGAGAAGAGAACCAATGCCTCGCTCATGCGATCAGATCCGACCGCCCGGACGGCGGCTCACACTCAGGCCGTCACCGGCTGACCGTCTTCACCGATCTTGAATGAGACGCTTTCGCCGCACCCGCAGCGGTCGGCCTCGTTCGGATTGCTGAAGGTAAAGCCGGAGCGGAACATGGTCTCCTCGTAGTCCATTTCCGCGCCCAGCAGGAACATGGTCGCGGTCGGATCGACGAAGACACTGTTGCCATCGGCGTCCACCACTTCCTCGAACTTCTTCTGCTCGGTCGCGTACTCGACGACATAGGTCATGCCCGAGCATCCGCCGGACTTCACGCCGACGCGCACGCCAAGCGGACGTTCGCCCTTCTTTTCCGCGCGTGCCATCAGGGCTTTCACCTGCTGCGATGCGCGGTCGGTTACCGTCAGGATCGGCTTTCCGCCGGGAGTGCCAAACATTGCCTGCTCTCCTTCCCTCAAAACATGTCCAGTTCAAGCCGCGCCTCGTCCGACATGCGGTCGGGCGTCCAGGGCGGGTCGAACACAAGCTGCACCATCACCCGGCCAGCGCCTTCGGTCTTCACGACGGCGTCGGCGACCCACTGCGGGATCTCGCCCGCCACGGGACAGGCCGGTGCGGTCAGGGTCATGTCGACATCGATGTCGCCATTGTCCTTGCAGTCTATCCGATAGATAAGGCCGAGTTCGTAAACATCCACCGGAATCTCGGGGTCGTAGACCGTCTTCAACTGCTCGACGACCTTCTCGCCATCGACCTGTGTCAGACCCTCACGGCTTTCACCGGCATAGGCCACCACATCTTCCGGTGCGCCGACAAAGTCCATCAGGCTCGGACCGTTTCCCATTGCCATCGACATTTTCAGACCTCGCTTGCCGCAGGCTGCCGCCCGGCCAGTTTCTGCATGTGTTTCAGCATCGCCATCATGCCGACCTGCCGCTGCGTCGTCAGCGCGCCCAGGTTCAGCCTGCGCACGTCGGCCACGGAAAAGTCGGCAATCTCGTCGGCGGTCATGCCGCTGAAGCTCTTCGTCATCATGTGCACCAGTCCCTTCACGATCGCCGCCTCCGACGCGCCGTGGAAGATGTGCCTGTCGCCATCCGCTTCATGCACGATCCAGACGCGGGACATGCAGCCGTGCATCAGATTGGCATCGGTTCGCCACTCCTCGGGGAAGGGTTCCTTGTCCTGTGCCTTCGCCAGGTCGAGGATATATTCGAAGCGCATGTCCTCATCGTCGAGGGCTTCGAGCGTTTCCGCGAATTCCTGGAACTCAGCGCGGGCCATGGCACGTCCGCTCCAAAGCCTGCCAGTTCTTCGATCTGTCATTGGCGACGGGCATCTCCTTCCCCCTTGAGGGGGGAAGGCCGGGATGGGGATGGTTCGGCGCAGCCGAAACGGCGCCCCGTTCAGCGACAGCCTGCGGCTGCCCCCCCATCGACCGCCTTGCGGCCACTTCCCCCTCGTGGGGGGAAGAAAATCTTTGAGTGCCGAAGGTTCCCATCATGCCAGCATCCTCTTGGCTTTCTCGATGGATTCGGCCAGCACATCGACCTCGCCCAGCGTGTTGTAGAGGCCGAAGCTGGCGCGCACCGTACCGATGACGCCCAGCCGGTCCATCAGCGGTTCGGCACAATGGTGCCCGACGCGGCAGGCCACGCCCTGACGGTCCAGGATGGTGGCGACGTCCAGCGGGTGCAGGCCGTCGACCAGAAACGACACGATCGCGGCCTTGCCTTCTGCCGTTCCGATCAGGCGCACGCCGTCGATGGCGCTCAGGCGTTCGTTGGCATGGTCCAGCAGGCCCTGTTCGTGTGCAGCGATCGCGTCCGCGCCCAGATCGGTCACGTAGTCAATGGCAGCCTTGATGCCGATGGTCTCGACGATGGCCGGCGTGCCCGCCTCGAACCGGTGCGGTGCCTTCGCGTAGGTGGTACCTGCGAAGGAGACCTTGTCGATCATCTCGCCGCCGCCCATGAACGGCGGCATCGCGTTCAGCAGGTCGAGCTTGCCGTAGAGGATACCAAGGCCGCTGGGCCCATAGAGCTTGTGCGCCGTCCAGGCGTAGAAGTCAGCGTCCAGGTCCTGCACGTCCACCGGACCGTGGACGATGCCCTGCGCACCGTCGATCAGCACCTTCGCGCCGGCATCGTGCGAGAGCCGGATCAGGTCCTTCGCCGGCACGCGCGTGCCCAGCACGTTCGAGCAATGGGTGATGGCCACCAGCTTCGTGCGATCGGTCAGCAACTCGGCGAACCGCTCCAGCAGGAACGTGCCGTCATCCTCGATGGGCGCAACCTTCAGGACAACACCCGTCGCCTCCGCCAGCATCTGCCAGGGTACGATGTTCGCGTGATGCTCCATCTCGGAGACGATGACCTCGTCCCCCGCTTTCAGGAAAGCGCGGCCGTAGGAATGTGCGACCAGATTGATCGCCATCGTCACATTGGCCGTGAAGATGATTTCTTCCGCATGTGCGGCGTTCATGAATTTCTGCACGGTCTCGCGTGCGTTCTCGTGCGCATCCGTCGTCGCCGCCGACATGTAGTGCGCGCCGCGATGCACGTTGGAATATTCGCGCCGCATGCAGTCGGACATGGCGTCGATCACCTGTCGCGGCTTCTGCGCGCTGGCACCGGAATCGAGAAACACCAGCGGCTTGCCGTACACCTTCTCCGACAGGATCGGAAAATCGCGCCGCACAGCCTCCACATCGTAGGCCGTGCTGTTCTTCAGGGTATTGGGGGACGTGTCAGGCATCGGGCAGGCTCTTCAGGTTCAGGGCTTCGTGCAGCCGCTCGATCAGGCGTTCGCGCAGCGTCTCGTCCGCAATCTGGTCGAAGATCTCGTCCAGAAAGGCCTGCACCAGCAGATCACGGGCTTCCGCTTCGGGGATGCCCCGCGCCTGCAGATAGAAAAGCTGGTCCGATTCGATCTCGCCGGTCGTCGCGCCGTGGCTGCATTTCACGTCGTCAGCGTAGATCTCCAGCGCCGGCTTGCTGTCGATCTCGGCCTTCGGGCTGAGCAGCAGCGCCTTGTTCAACTGATGGCCGTCGGTCTTCTGCGCGTCGGGGCGCACCAGAATGCCGCCCTGGAAAACACCGCGGGCGCTGTCATCCAGCACGCCCTTGTAGACTTCATGGCTGGATGTGTTCGGCACGGCGTGATCGATACGCGTCGTATGATCCAGATGCTGGTCACCCGAACCTGCGTAGGCCCCGTGCAGCCGCAGCTCCGCACCTTCGCCGTTGATCAGGCTGTGCACCTCGTCACGCGCCAGACGGCTGCCCAGCGACAGCACAAACCGGTCGTAAAGGGCGTCGCGGCCCAGTTCGACGGCACTATCGGCCAGATGGAAGCTCTCTCGGCTGTCGTCCTGCACCTTGATGTGACGCAGACGCGCGTTCTGCCCAAGCGTCACCGAGGTCGCAACGGCATTCAGATAAGCGCCGTCGCCCAGATGCCGTTCGATGATCGTGGCTTCGGCGTTCGCGGCTGCCTCGATCGAAAGCGACACGTGATGACCGGCCCGATCTCCGCTGCCATCCGAGAGGAAGACGATTTCCAGCGCCTGTTCGGCGACCGCATTGCGCGCGATCCCGATGCTGATCGCACCGTCCGCCAGCGCCGCCACCATGTCGGCGACAGCCGACTCTCGAACGGAATCAGTCTTAACTGCCGATGCATTAACTGAAATACCGTTAACGGACGGAATTTCGCCATCGATACGTCCGTTTCGAACCACGATCTGCGCCGCACCATCCACCAGCGGGGCGGGCAAATCGACGGGCGATCCCGACGCACCGCCGTCCGTCAAAAACTTCTCCAGCGGGCGCAGGTTGGTGAACTTCCACGCCTCGTCGCGTGGTGTCGGAAGGCCGGACCGCCGCAGCCGTTCGGCAGCATCCGCGTTGCGGACCGCGCGCCCGTCCAGCAGGATATCGATCACGTTGCTCATCAGGCTGCCTGCTCGATACCGAAGGCCGCATAGCCTTTTTCTTCCAGTTCGAGCGCCAGTCCCTTGTCGCCGGACTTCACGATCCTCCCGTCCGCCAAAATGTGTACGCGGTCGGGCACGATGTGGTCCAGCAGGCGCTGATAGTGCGTGATCACCAGCATGCCGCGATCCGGTCCGCGCAGGGCGTTGACGCCATCGGCGACGATCTTCAGCGCGTCGATGTCCAGACCGGAGTCGGTCTCGTCCAGCAGGCAGAATTTCGGGTCCAGCACGGCCATCTGCAGGATCTCGTTGCGCTTCTTCTCGCCGCCCGAGAATCCGACATTCACCGGACGCTTCAGCATCTCCATGTCGATCTTCAGATCGGCGGCCTTGGCCTTCACCAGCTTCATGAATTCCAGCGCGGACAGTTCGTCATCGCCGCGCGCACGCTTCAGGGCGTTCACGGCGGTTTTCAGGAACGTCATCGTGGCCACGCCGGGGATCTCGACCGGATACTGGAACCCCAGAAACAGGCCCGCCGCCGCCCGTTCTTCCGGGTCCATGCCCAGCAAATCCTGACCGTTGAAGGTCGCCGTGCCCGCGGTCGCTTCATAGCCATCGCGGCCTGCCAGCGCGTAGGACAGCGTGGATTTGCCCGCGCCGTTCGGACCCATGATCGCATGGACCTCACCGGCGGGCACTTCCAGGTCAATCCCCTTCAGGATCGTGTTCCCGGCCACGTCAACATGCAGATTTTCGATCTTCAGCATTTCTGTTCTCTCCTGCTCGTCACCCCCGCCTCGTGCGGGGGTCCGGAGCGGCGTTGCCGCCAGTTGTTTGTTTGGCCGGATGCCCGCGCAAGGCGGGCATGACCCTCTGACTACCCCACGGACCCTTCAAGGCTGATCCCAACAAGTTTCGTGGCCTCGACCGCGAATTCCATCGGCAGTTCGCGCATCACCTCGCGGCAGAAGCCGTTGACGATCAGCGCCACCGCTTCCTCATCCGAAAGCCCCCGCTGGCGGCAGTAGAACAGTTGCTCGTCGGAAATCTTCGACGTCGTCGCTTCATGCTCGACCCGCGCCGAGGCGTTCTTCGATTCAATGTAGGGCACGGTGTGCGCCCCGCACGTGTCGCCGATCAGCAGCGAGTCGCACTGGGTGTAGTTGCGCGCGCCCTCGGCACCCGGCTGGATACGCACCAGACCTCGATAGGTCTGCTGCGCCTTGCCGGCGGAAATGCCTTTGGAGATGATCGTCGACTTCGTGTTCTTGCCGATATGGATCATCTTGGTGCCCGTGTCGGCCTGCTGGCGGTTATTGGTGATCGCGACCGAATAGAACTCGCCCACCGAATTGTCACCCTGCAGAATGCAGCTCGGATATTTCCAGGTCACGGCGGAGCCGGTTTCGACCTGGGTCCAGGAAATCTTGGAATTCCGCCCCCGGCACGCACCGCGCTTGGTGACGAAATTGTAGATGCCGCCCTTGCCGTTCTCGTCGCCCGGATACCAGTTCTGCACGGTCGAATATTTGATCTCGGCATCGTCCAGCGCGACCAGTTCGACCACGGCGGCGTGCAGCTGGTTCTCGTCACGCATCGGCGCGGTGCAGCCTTCCAGATAGCTGACGTAACTTCCCTCGTCAGCGATGATCAGCGTGCGTTCAAACTGTCCGGTGTTTTCCGAATTGATGCGGAAATAGGTCGACAGTTCCATGGGACAGCGCACGCCCTTCGGGATGTAGACAAAGCTGCCGTCGGTGAAGACTGCCGTGTTCAGGCAGGCGTGCTTGTTGTCGGCGGCGGGCACCACGGAACCCAGATACTTCCGCACCAGTTCGGGATGTTCCTGCACCGCTTCGGAGATGGAGCAGAAGATCACGCCCTTGGCTTCAAGCTGCTTCTTGTAGGTCGTGCCGACGGATACGGAATCGAACACCGCATCGACGGCCACTTTCGGCGCGCCCTCGACGCCCGCGAGCACTTCCTGCTCCCGGAGCGGGATACCGAGTTTCTCGTAGGTCTCCAGCAGCTTGGGATCAACCTCGTCCAGACTCTTAGGCTTGTCGCCCGACTTCGGCGCTGCGTAGTAATACGCGTCCTGATAGTCGATGGGCGGAAAGTCCACGAAGGCCCATTCCGGCTCGGGCATCTCCAGCCAGCGGCGATAGGCTTTCAGCCGCCATTCCAGCAGCCACTCCGGCTCTTCCTTCTTCGCCGAAATCAGCCGCACGATATCTTCGTTCAGGCCCTTCGGCGCAAAATCCATCTCGATATCGGTTGAGAAGCCGTATTTGTAGCGCTCCGCCAGACTCTCTACCTGTTTGACGGTTTCTGCGGTTGCAGCCATCTCAGACACGCTCCTCGTTCGTCAGCCCGCCGGGCTTCGGGAAAATCATCGGCTGGACCGCCATGTCGGCAAGACTGACGCTTTCCAGCGCACCGCGGATCGCAGTGTTAACTTTATTCCAGTTACCGCGCATGCCGCACAGCGATTCCACGTCGCAATTGTCATCGGCACCATCGACACAGGCGGTCAGTGCAATGGGCCCTTCCAGCGCCTGAACGATCTCGGCGACCGAAATATCCTCGGGCTCCCTGTCCATGCGATATCCGCCGTTCACACCGCGGATCGACGTCAACAGGCCGCCGCGGGTCAGCAGCTTGAGCAGTTTCGAAACGGTCGGCAGCGGCACACCCGTTTCTTCCGCGATCGCGCTGGCGGCGTAGGTCCGCGACGGCGTGTGGCCCATCTGGACCATCATCACCACCGCGTAATCCGTCATTTTGCTCAGCCGCATCATGTGCCTGGCGCGCTCATCCTGAATAGAGAACCAATCTGGTACCCTATTTATCGGAACCGCTCAGGAAATCAAGACCCAGACGGTCCTGTTTCCTCCAGCAACGCGCCGTCCAGCAGCGCATCCACCGCCCGGCCGACGTCTCCGGCGATCTCACCGGGCGCACGATCCGGGAAGGCCGCGGCGAACAGGGAAACCAGCTCGTCGCGCGCAACCGGAGGTTCGACCGCATTCCAGATCGCGGCCCCCATCGCGTCCAGATGCCAGATCTCGCCGCTCTCAGGCCGCACCAGAAACAGGTCGCCGTCCATTTCCGACACCGTCACGCCTGCCGCGCGCTGGAGTTTCATGTCGATGTCTCCATCGCCGACAGGTGCTTCGCGGCATCGAAGCTGTCCGAATAGGTCAGGCGCAGACACGCCGTCTGTTCCGCAAGTGCCCGGAGCCGGGCCAGCAGCGCGACCGGATCGAGATGCGGCGCGAACGTGCAGCCGACCAGCCGCTTGACCGTTTCGCCCAGCGCCGCATTCGCAACCTCGGTGGGTCCGGCACCCTGACGGTTCAGCACGACCAGACGTGCGACCGGTGCACGCGCATCGAAACCCGCCGCGTCGCCGTCCTTCGGGATCAGATAGCGCATCTCACCCTCTTCAGGTCCCGAGTGCACCTCGACGAACGTCTGGAAGTCCGCTGGCGCGTTGGGGGGCAGGGGAATACGCAGCTTCGGGCGGAGTGCCAGCGACATGCCTTCAAATGTCTCCGTTCCCGTGACCGGCAGGCGGTCGTCGCACCAGAGCCGGTGCCCGAGCGCCATCAGCGCCACCGACAGCGTGCTCTTGCCCGCCAGGTTATCGCCCAGCAGCACCGTCAGGCCGCCATCGATCTCGATCGCCCCCGCATGCAGGGCAATCCAGTCGGGCGACGCGGCCACGAAGGTATGGATCAGACAGCCGATCAGGCCGTTTCCGGCGACAAGACCGCGCGGGAATTCGAAGTCAGCTGTCTCGTAGTTGGGTGATGTGAAGCGGAATGCCGCGGTCGTCTGGCCTGACCGGATGCTGGTGACTTCTATCTCAGGCATGCTCTGCGCAGCATTCCGATCGACGGGCCATTCCGGTGCCTGAGCCCCGAATGCCTCCCATAGATGGTACGGAACCGCCCCTGCCCTGAAAAACCCGGTGGGTGTTTCGAACCTGAGATCGTGGATGTGTGGCTCGCTCACGCTGCATCACTCTCAGTTGTCACCCCGCGCCAGCGGAAGTATTTGCGCATCGCAGATGTCGTGCCGATCCTACCGCTTCTTCCTGCCCGGTCCGCGCTTGACCGGCTTCGGCGGGGTCAGGGTCGGCGGCATGTTGCCGGCCGCGATTTCCTTCAGCAGGCGCACGTGCTTGGGCAGCGTGTCCTTCAGCGCATAACCTTTCAGCACCACCTCGCGCGCCGCGCGCTGCAGCGGCTTGAGCTTCTCGCGGTTGTCCAGCGCCTCGCCGATACGCTCGGCCAGCTGATCGATGTCAAAGAAATCCACCAGCAGACCCTGCTTGCCGTCCTTGATCACCTCGCGCACCGGTTCGGTGTCCGACGAGATGATCAGGCACCCGGTCGCCATGCTCTCGATCAGCGACCAGGACAGCACGAACGGCACGGTCATGTAGACATGCGCGTGACTGGCCTGCAGCACCTTCAGGTAATCGCCATAGGGCAGCAGGCCCGTGAAGTGGATGCGCGACGGATCGATCTCGGTCTCTTCCAGCATCTTCTGCTTGAAGGTCTTGCCGTCGGGCAGCTTGCGGCCATATGCAACGCGGTCCTGGCCGACGATGACGGCATGCATGTCGGGACGCGTCTTCTGCAGCTTCGCCACGGCCTCCACGAACTGCGGGAAGCCGCGATAGGGTTCCATGCCGCGCGTGGCGTAGGTCACGATCTCCCTGGCATGTGACAGATCCAGATCGCCGACGATCATCTTCTGGTCCGGGTTCGGCTTGAAGAAATCCGTGTCCACGCCGTCGTGCAGCGCCGTCAGCTTGTTGTGGAATATCTTCGGGAACTGGTCGCGCTGGAACAGGGTCGGACAGAGGCCCCAGTCGCAGTGGGCCAGGTCGAGCAGGATCGCGGCGTTGCGGGTCCGGATACGGCATTCGTCGTCGGCGCTGATGTCATTGTCGGGCAGGAAATCGGCATCCGTGCCGTGCGCGTGATAATACCACTCGAAATAGGACAGGACGCGCGTATCGGGGAAGGCGTCCTTCACATAAAGCGTCGGCCCCCAGCCGGAATGGCCGCACACCAGATCGGGCTGGAACCCGCGTTTCTTGAGCTCGATGCACATCCGATAGACGGACTGGCCGTTCAGCACCGCCGATTCCAGGTTGCGGACGTAATGGTGCGTCTCGGGCTTCACCTCGCGGGCCGGCTTGTAGAACGCCTTGGTGACACCGGGAATCTCGCCGGCTTTCGCCTGGGTGCCGAAGACAAGCTGGTGCGTGCCTTCCTTCGCGAGCGCCGTCGCGACATGGCGGTACTGCGCCGGGAAGTTGTTGTGGAGGAACAGTACGCGCATGGGCGCTCCTTCTCAAAGAGACTGATCCAAAGGCATACGGCCTTCATTCGGCACGTCAATCCCCGCAGAAATCCCGTTAACAGAAATTCAAAGGCTTCTGTGACAGTTTTGTCCCTCGCGGGCGAACTGGCCCAGAGAACGTGCAACCGGAGCAAGACGCAGAATGGAATCGCGCAGCGATCAGGAAAATCGCCTGCTGGACTTTGTCGAACGGCTCTCGCGTCATGCCGATGACCGGGTCGCGCTGCATATCCGTTATTCCGAACTGAAGCCGCAGAACCGCCAGGAACGGCTGCTGCGGATGGCGGCGGCGACGTTCTCGACTGCGATCAAGCGCTTCGATGCCTATCTGTTCAGCCTGGACAATGCCGATCAGGTTCTGATCGCCAAGGGCGCGAGCTATCTGGATCTGGAACCCGAGATCGCCAAGCTGCGCCGCCTGTTCGCGCACGATCCCGCGACCGGCAGTGAAGACGGGAAAGGGATTTTCGACTGGTATGACCTGATCGAGGACTACCCTGCCTTCCTGCAGGTCACCAAGCAGCTTCAGGAACGGGCCGTCCAGCGCCACAAGGCGGAACTGAAGAAGCAGGCGGAGACGGGCAGGAGCCGCCGCAAGAGGACTTTGATCCCACTGCAGCCCGACAATCTGGGCCGGCTGGTCGAACAGCTGGCCTCCATGGATATCTCGTCGCTGCTCCGTCGTCAGCCGGTCTGCGCGCTGACGCCCAAGGATGAGGCCCGGCCTGTCTTCAACGAACTTTTCGTATCGATCGCCGACCTGCGCCGGACCGTGATGCCCAACGTGGATCTCGCGGCCAGCGCACCGCTGTTTTCATATCTCACGCAATATCTGGACAAGCGCATCCTGCGGGCGATGCCTGACATCGAAGCGTCGATCCCGCTGTCGACCTCCATCAACATCAACGTCGAAACGGTGATGTCTCCCCAGTTTCTGGAGTTCGACCAGAAGCTGCGCGCGGTCAGCAAGAAGACCATCGTGCTGGAATTCCAGCCCGCCGATCTGTTCGCCGATTTCGCGGGTTTCGCCTTTGCGCGGGACTTTGTCCGGGATCGCGGATACCGGGTGTGCCTGGACGGGGTCACGCACCTGACGGCACCGCTGATCGAGAAGAAGATGCTGAAGCTGGACCTGCAGAAACTGGTCTGGACCCCTGACACCTGGGACATCGAGGGCCCGAACCATGTCGAGATGGTCAAGGCGGTGCAGCGCATCGGTCCGACGCGGATCGTGCTGTGCCGTTGCGACGATCAGCGCGCCATCGATTTCGGCCGCAGCCTGGGGATCAGCCTGTTTCAGGGCCGCCACATCGACGCCATCCTGACCAACCGCGACCGCGAGGCCCGGGTGGCCTGAAGCGGACCGGTCTCAGCGCGGGGAGCGCTTGGCCAGAATCCGCTGCAGCGTCCTGCGATGCATGTTCAGACGCCGCGCCGTCTCGGAGACGTTACGCCCGCACAATTCATAGACACGCTGGATATGCTCCCAGCGCACCCGGTCGGCCGACATCGGGTTCTCGGGCGGTGCGGGACGTTCGCCGTCGATGACCAGCAGGGCCTTGGCCACGTCATCCGCATCGGCAGGCTTCGCCAGATAGTCGATGGCCCCGGCCTTCACCGCCGCCACCGCGGTCGCGATGTTGCCGTATCCGGTCAGCATGACCACGCGGGCCTCGGGGCGGATTTCATGCAGCACCGTCACGATATCCAGCCCGTTGCCGTCTTCCAGGCGCAGATCGACGACCGCAAAGGCCGGATGGATCTCGCGCACCTGCGCCATGCCCTCCTCGACCGTTTCCGCTGTCTCCACATCGAAACCGCGCTTCTCCATCGCACGCGCCAGCCGCTGCCGGAACGGACGATCATCGTCGATGATCAGCAGCGAGCGGTCGTCCAGACTTTCCAGGTCGATCTGGCCTGTTCCCTCGGCGGGGGTCCTGTCGGTCATTGAGGTGTCCTCTCGTCTGATCTTTTCTTCTTGTTGGTCATACGCCGCCCGCCGATTCAGCAGGATGCGCGGGATTGATAATGCCACGCGGCCAATGGATGGCAATGCGGGCACCGACGATTCGGCCTTCGTCGGTCCGGTTGGCAAACTGTACCCGGCCCCCGGAATGTTCCAGCAGGGTTTTTGAAATGAAAACGCCCAATCCCATCCCCCCCTTCTCGGATCGTGAAGTCCGGTAAGGTTCGCCCATATTCTTCAGAACATCCAGCGGAATACCGGGCCCGTCGTCCTCGATATGGATGGTGATGTCCTGTGCATCCCAGTAAATGCGGATCCAGACCCGTGTCCGCGCGAAATCGATCGCGTTCTCGACGAAATTCGCCAGCCCATGCAGCACTTCGGGGCTGCGATAGACGGTGGGCGGCAGGCCGGTCTGGGGTTCGATATCGACCGGTGTACCCAGCGCCAGATAGGGCTCCACGGCCGCCTCGACCAGACCGACGATCGTCGTCAGCTTGAAGGCGTCGTCGCCGTCGCCCGGCGAGCGCGACAGTTCCGCCAGGATGTCGCGGCATCGCTCGGCCTGACTGACCAGCAGGTCCAGATCCTCGCGGTGCTCGAAATCCGGCGGCAGTTCGCGCGACAGTTCGTTGGCGACCAGATGGATGGTACCCAGCGGGGTGCCCAGTTCGTGCGCGGCCGACGCGGCCAGCCCGCCGACGGCACTGAGTTGCTGCTCGCGCGCCAGCGCGGTGTGGGTCGCGGCCAGGGCGTCCGACATGCGGCGCGTCTCGAACGCCACCCGTCCGGCATAGACCGACATGAAGACGATACCCAGCGCCAGACCGGTCCAGATCGCACCCCTGTAGAGGGTCGGCAGGGTCAACGGTTCCGGGGACCACGGCAGGGGCAGGTGATAGAACGCCAGCAGGCTGGTGAACAGCAACGCCATCGCGCCCAGGATGAAGGTGCTGCCGATCGACAGGATCGTCGCCGAGATCGTGACCGGCACCAGGATCAGGATCGAGAACGGGTTGGCCAGTCCACCCGTCATATACAGCAGCGCGCTGAGCTGCAGCAGGTCATAGGCCAGGAACAGCGCGGCACCCCGGTTGGAGAGCCGCGCCGTGTTCGGATACTGGACCGCCAGGATCACGTTCAGCCCGGCGGAGGCCAGCACCGTGATCACGCAGGGCAGGATCGGCAGTTCAAATCCCAGCCCGTAGCGCACGAACAGCAGCGAGAACATCTGTCCGATGACCGCGATCCAGCGCACGACTACCAGCGTGCGCAGCCGGATGCGGCCCGCGATCACGGATCCCGGGCCGGTCGCGGCGACAAAAAGGTCTTCGCGGTCGAAAGCACGCTCACTCATGAGCGGCTAGATAGCGGCACTCTCGGGTCGAGTCACGCAGAACCCGCGGCCCCCGCGCGTCAGTACGCCAGTGTGGCCGTCAGCGACCGCCGCTCGTCCGCCGAGAGGGTGACCGCCGCATCGTCGAAATCGGGCGGACCGAAGCGGGCGATCGCATCGTTGGAGAAGCCGACGCCTTCGGTCGGCAGTCCCAGCAGATTCCGATTGAGCTCCCGATCGTCATTTGCGTCGTGGTACATCGCCACCGCATAGCGTCCGGCTTTCAGATCCGCGAAGGTGACTTCCAGAGCCCCGGGCATGGCCTTGACGGATCTGGCCGCCGTCTCGCCATCGTCTTTCAGAAACCCGTGCGGGCTTTCGTAGAGGGCGACAAGGATCGTGCCCTGGTCGCTTGCGATATTGTCGATCCGGACCGTCAGTTCGGCGGCTTGCGCCGTCAGCGGCAGGACCAGTGCGCTGATCAGAAAGAAAGTGCGTGTCATGTGATGTTCCCCGGAGTTGGTTTGTTGAACTTACCCGATTAAGGTTCGCCGCCATGCCGGACGAACGCACCACCGGTTTCGGAGAACGCGCGAGGATTTCGTGAAAGCAGACATCGTGAATTTCGCGAAGCGCGAACGGGACCGGCTGATCGCCCTGGGGACCGAACTGGCCATCGTGCTCGGCCTGTTCTTCGTGACCGTCATGATCGGTCCC
>NZ_JBLXDV010000017.1:0-85724 GCF_048263705.1 Minwuia sp.
CAGCATCACGCCAAAGGAGTGCGCCAACTACATCACCAATGCAGGATACGCTTCAATCTAATATTGGAACGCTCTAGTGCGGAACAGGGTTGGATGAAATCATCGCGCGCTGTCCAACACAGATCGGGCCGCGACGCGATCGCCGGTCAGGGTCGCGCGCGCCAGCGCTGTACGAGAATGCCCATCGTGACACCGAACAGCGCGAACATCAGGAAGGCCCAGAAACCGGGCTCCAGCGATGTGCCGTTGGTGGTCAGGATGGTCACGGCCTCGCGCTGGCCCTCAAGTCCGCCCAGCTGGTCGGCGACCAGCCCGCGCATTCCGAGGAAGGCCATGAACAGCGCCACGACGAAGACGTCGGCCATCGCCCACTTGCTGGACTGGAACGCGAAGAAGCGGGTAAGGCGACCGAGGGGCGCATCGGCCCGCGCGAAGGTGACACGCAGGCTGGTCAGCAGTTTCAGCAATGGAAACCCGATGCTGAACAGGGCGATCAGGGCAGCCACCAGAAGCAGGTCCGGCGCACCGGCGCGCGCCAGCACCGCCACCACATCCAGGATGCTCTTCGACTGGAAATAGACCACCTGGTTCTGGAACCCGATGGTCTCGCCCAGCACCTGCACGTCCAGCGAGGTGATGCGGGCGTCGATCTGGATCATCGGTGCCAGCAGTCCCGCTGCAAGCAGTCCGAGGGCGGCGAGACTGAGAAGCAGCCCGGTGTGGGCGGGGAGGCGCAGCATCAGACCGCGGCACAGGAACAGCATCACGACCGCCAGGCCGGCCAGCGCCAGCAGATACATCAGGGTCTGATCCGAACTCCGCTCGATCTTCTGTCCCAGAACGGTTTCGCAGGCCGGAACCGTGCTGCAGCCATAGGCCGACTTGATTGCCGTGATCGCCTGCTTGTCCGCCGGGGGCATGTTTTCGATGGCAAAGTCGGACAGGGCGTCGTGCATCAGCGCGACCATCTGCTTGCGGGTGTCCGGTTTCTGCAGTTCGTCGATCAGGGCTTCGGCCAGTTCGGGTGCCTTCTTGCGCAGACCCAGCACATCGATGGTCAGGCCGCCAAGCAGGTTGGTGGCACCGCCGAATATCCTGCCGATCTCGCCGGTGTTGTCGCCGAGCGGGTTGAGATGCTTCGGTACCTCGTCGATCAGCCGTTCGATCAGGCTGGTGAGGACCGCCTTCAGGCGCGGGCGTTGCTCGGGCGTGATCTCGAAGGCGCGAATTCGATCTGCCAGAATGGGCGCGACGCGGCTGACCCATTGTTCCGAGTCCAGTGCGCCATAGCGGATGTTGTGCAGTTCCGCGCGGTCGGTTTCCCACTGGCTAAGCTGCCGGGATTCCAGCGACAGCAGAACCGACAGGGCGACGATTCCGATGCTGAACAGCGCGGCAAGCAGCAGGGCGAAGCGCGGAGCATGTGTGGTCTCGGGCATCACCGCTATCTAGGCGTTTGTCGCTGCCATTGCAAAAGCGGATGCTTCTAGCTTCGGATATAGGTGGAGGTGGCGCGCGCGATCTGGCGGTCCGGATTGTCCTGTGGCGAAATGATGGTTTCGGTCGTGACCAGACGGCGACCGAACTTGATCGGGGTGGTCCGCGCCAGCAGGGGCAGGCCCGCGCCGGGCCTGAGGAAATGAATGATCAGATCGACGGTGGTCGAGGCGGGGTCACCGGTCGCGGCCAGTATGATCCCGTAAGCACCCACATCTGCCGCCGCAAACAGCACGGGCCCGGCAACCACGCCGCCCGGACGGAAGATCGTGGGATTGTCGTGGATCAGCACGTCGCAGCATTCGGGCGTTGCCGAGACGACCTCGAACCCAAACCCGGTCGTTATCGGCAGGTTCTCTGCCACATGCGCGCGAATGCGTTCGATGGTCCAGCCCGTGTCGTGCCCGGTCACATGATTTCCTTCCGGTGTGTGTCTGCAGTCATTTCGGATCGATTACGAATCTGCGCTCGATATACGCAGACAGCGTGTCTTCATCAGTCGCTCAAGAAACGCCTGCTCTTTCGGATGAGTTCGTGGAATCGACACCTCGAACACAGAGTATTTTAACGGACAATACGTATGCGTCCCAGCCTAACAGGTTCCTCGTCTCGCTCTGGATACACATCGCTCAATGCCGCACGCACAGAACAACATCACCAACTGGCAATACTGGCGGTGCGATCTCGACACACCGGCGGATGCATTCGGGCCGTTCGCCGGGATCGTCGATATCTGGAACAGCAAGCGCGAAGGTGCTCACGGGCTGCCGACGCGAGCGGCCTTTGAGTTCACCGACTTCAAGGGATGGTGGGGACGGGTCGCGATCGCGCAACTTCATCGTGCACCGCTGGAGGTGCGGTTCTCGCTTTGGGGAACAACGCTGACCGAATGGTGGGGAACGGACTACACCAACCGCAGGCTGGGGGAGGCGGCACATGATCCCGACGCGTGGCTGCGGACGGAAGGGCGCTATTTCGAGGCCATGGTGGCGCAACCCTTCATCGGTATTGCCGCCGGCGGACTGGATCAGCACGACCGCTCCTTCATCAAGGTCATCAGCGTGGACCTGCCCGTCGGTGATGCAGGCGGACCAACACATGTGCTCGCCTTTCATCGGCAGATCAGGCTGGAAGAGGCACCTGCGGACACCATGCCCGACTGTCCGATGCGCTCCCTCGATTACCTCTCATAGGTGTGCATCGACATCACCGGAGAAGGAATCTGAGTGTTCACTGAATTTGTCGTTTCTGCGAAACACCCGCATCCGAAGGTGTTTCGGTCGCATTGTTTTGCAAGGCGTCGCTGATGCTGTCAGACGATGACAGTCCGAACACCGGCTGCTCTCGTCGTTTCTGCGAAACGACTGCCGCAACACCAATGTCTGAGCGAGTTTCCGCCGCTTCGCTTCGCGAAGCGTCGCTGGTGCCGCCGGAGTGATTCGAACACTCGACCTCTCCCTTACCAAGGGAGTGCTCTACCCCTGAGCTACGGCGGCATCGGCGCGTCAAGTAACCCAAGCCCGGCGGGCGGTCAACTGCTGTTCGTCGCCCGTGCGGCCCGCCGGCAGCGTTCCGAACAATAGCGTACGTTCTCCCAGTCGCGCGCCCACTTCCTGCGCCAGGCGAAGGGGCGTTGGCAGACAGGACAGGTCTTCGTCGGAAGGTGTGGTTTCTGGTGGCCGCCGCGTTTCATACCGGTCTCTACGCCGCATCCGCTGGTGCCGGTTCAATGCGATACAAAAATATTGTAAAATACTAAAAAATATGTATCATAATAGTTAGGGCATGACCCGATGACAGCGAGGACATTGGCATGAACGACCGGATCCGTGCGGTTGAGAGCGACGACGAGGCGCTGGAAGCCGCGTTCCAGGCGCACATCGATGATGAAAAGAAGATCGAGCCGCGCGACTGGATGCCGGAACGCTACCGCAAATTCATGGTGCGTCAGATCTCCCAGCACGCCCATTCGGAGTATGTCGGGATGCTGCCCGAGGGCAACTGGGTCACGCGCGCGCCGACTCTGCGCCGCAAGGCGGCCCTGCTGGCCAAGATCCAGGACGAGGCGGGACATTCGGCCTATCTCTACAGCGCCGCCGAGACGCTGGGATACAGCCGTCAGCAGATGCTGGAGGACCTGCACTCAGGCAAGGCGAAATACTCCTCGATCTTCAACTATCCGGTCCTGACCTGGGCCGACATCGGCACCATCGGCTGGCTGGTGGACGGGGCGGCCATCGTCAATCAGGTCGCGCTCTGCCGCACGTCCTACGGACCCTACGCACGCGCCATGGTGCGCATCTGCAAGGAAGAGAGCTTCCACCAGCGTCAGGGGTTCGAGATCGTCACCACGCTGGCGCAGGGCACGCCGGAGCAGAAGGAGATGGCGCAGGACGCGCTGAACCGCTGGTGGTGGCCTTCGCTGATGATGTTCGGTCCCCACGATGCCGACTCGCCCAATTCCGCGACCGCTTTCGCCTGGAAGGTGAAGCGCCAGTCGAATGACGAACTGCGCCAGAAGTTCGTCGACATGACCAAGGACCAGGCCGATTTTCTCGGGCTGACCATTCCGGACCCGGACCTGAAGTGGAACGAGGAGCGGGGGCACTATGATTTCGGTGCCATCGACTGGGATGAGTTCTGGCGCGTGGTGAAAGGCGATGGCCTGTGCAACCGGGATCGCCTCAAGGCCCGGCGCACGGCGCATGAAGATGGTGCCTGGGTGCGCGAAGCCGCATTGGCACACGCCGAGAAGAAGCGCGCGCGCGCCGCGCAAACCGCTGCCTGAGCGGGGAGGGAACAGAGATGAATAATCGTCGTGAGTGGCCCTTGTGGGAAGTCTTCGTTCGCAGCCGTGATGGCCTGAACCACAAGCACGCCGGCAGCCTGCACGCACCGGATGCCGAGATGGCGATCCAGAACGCCCGCGATCTCTACACCCGGCGTTCGGAAGGGGTCTCGATCTGGGTGGTGAAGTCGCACGACATCGTCGCCTCCGATCCGTCCGACAAGGAATCGCTGTTCGATCCGGCGGCGTCGAAGGTCTACCGGCATCCGACCTTCTACGATCTGCCCGAAGGTGTGGAGAACATCTGATGGTGGAAGGCATGACCCACGAGCAGGCGCTGTTCCGGTATCTGTTGCGGCTGGGCGATACGGCGCATGTGCTGTGTCACCGCCTGGGTGAGTGGTGCGGCCACGGACCGGTTCTGGAAGAGGACATCGCCCTGACCAATGTCGCGCTGGACCTGATCGGGCAGGCCCGTCTGTTCTATCAGTATGCAGCGGAAGTCGAAGGTGCGGGCCGGACGGAAGACGACCTGGCCTTCCTGCGCCCGGAGCGCGACATGAACAACCTGCTGCTGGTCGAGCAGCCCAATGGCGACTACGCCCGGACCATGGCACGGCAGTTTCTGTTCGACTGCTACAACCTGCGCCTGATGCAGGCGTTCGAGAAATCCTCCGATCAGCGCATCGCCGAGATCGCGGCCAAGGCCGTGAAGGAAGTGACCTATCATCGCCGCCATTCGGCGAGCTGGGTCATCCGCATGGGCGACGGCACCGACGAAAGCCACACGCGCATCGCGACGGCCTTCGGCGAGCTGTTCGGCTTTGTGAGCGAGTTCTTCGAGATGGACGACGTGGACCGCGCCATGGCTGACGCCGGTGTCGGCCCCGATCTGGGTGGTCTGCGGGAAGGCTGGGAAGCGGACGTCCGCGCTGTGCTGGATGAGGCGACGCTGGACTGGCCGGATCAGGGCTGGAAGGTGCTGGGCGGTCGGCATGAAGGTCGCCATACCGAGCATCTGGGCTATCTGATGGCCGAGATGAGCTTCATGCAGCGTACCTATCCGGGCATGAACTGGTAGATATGGCACACCCCTCGGAACAGGATGTCTGGGCGATGCTGGCCGAGGTGCCGGATCCGGAGATTCCCAATCTGAGCCTGATCGATCTGGGCGTCATTCGCGGTGTCGAGATGAACGGGGACGGAGCGGTCGTCCGCATGTCCCCGACCTACACGGGCTGTCCTGCAACCGACATGATGAAACTTCTGATCGTGGACCGGCTCGTCGAAGGCGGCTGCGAGCGGGTCGATGTCGAGATCGTGCTGTCCCCGGCCTGGTCGACCGACGAGATCACCGAGGAAGGTCGCGCCAAGCTGAAAGAGGCAGGAATCGCGCCGCCGGTCGGACGCGCAACGGACAAGCGACACCTGCTGGGGGAGGAGCCCCAGGTGGACTGCCCGCACTGCGGTTCCGCGGATACAGAGCTTTCCAGCCTGTTCGGTTCGACGGCCTGCAAGGCGCTGTACCGCTGCCGTGCATGCCTGGAACCGTTCGACTATTTCAAGTGTCACTAGGAGGCGATGGATGGCCCTGTTCAACAGTCTGAAGGTCGCCGATGTGCGCCGGGAAACCTCCGACTGCGTCTCCATCGCGTTCGAGGTGCCTGAAGAGCTGAAGCCGGGGTTCGGTTTCGAGGCCGGGCAATATCTGACGCTGAAGGCGGATGTGGACGGTCGCGAGGTCCGGCGTTCCTATTCGATCTGCTCCGGGCCGACCGACGGTGAACTGCGCGTCGCGATCCGCAGGGTCGAGGGCGGCCTGTTCTCGACCTTCGCCAATGACGATATCGGTGAGGGCGACAGCATCGATGTTATGGCACCCGACGGGCGTTTCGTTCTGCGTCCCGAGGCGGATCGGGAGGCCAGCTATGTCTGCATCGCGGCCGGGTCGGGCATCACGCCGATCCTGTCGATCGTGCGGGCGGTGCTGCTCTGCGAGCCGAAATCCTCCGTCACCGTGATCTACGGCAACCGATCGACAGGTTCCGTGATGTTTCGCGAGGAACTGGAGGATCTGAAGAACCGCTTTCCGGCGCGACTGTCGATCCTGCATGTGCTCTCACGCGAACTGCAGGATGCGCCGATGCTCAACGGGCGGATCGACGGCGAGAAACTGCAGACCATGCTGGACCGGCTGATCGATGTCGAAGGCACGGAAGCCTTCTTCCTCTGTGGTCCGCAGGAAATGATCGAGACGGCGCACGAGGCGCTTTCGGCGCGCGGTGTGGGCCGCGCCCGGATCCGTTCGGAGCTCTTCACGCCCGCGGACGACGGCAACGCACGGCCGAAGAAGGTCGCCGCGCCCGGCGAGACCCTGCCGACGCGCAAGATCGGTGTGATCGTCGACGGCCACCGGATGGATTTCGAGATGGTGGATGACGGCACCTATCTGCTGGACGCGGCGCTGGAACGACAGGCGGATCTCCCTTTCGCGTGCAAGGGCGGCATGTGCTGCACCTGTCGCGCGAAGCTGGTCGAAGGGTCGGTGGAGATGGACAAGACCTACGGGCTGGATCCCGACGAGATCGAGGCCGGTTACGTGCTGTCCTGCCAGTCGCACCCGACCAGTGACCACGTGCTGCTGGATTTCGACGACCGGGGCTGACACGGCTGAGATGGTGCCGCTTCCGCCGAATTGTTGAACGCTACAGCCGGAAGGAGACTTCCGGATTGTCCTTGTCGGCGATCGCGACCGCAGTCGTTGCGCCGCAGAATGTTTCCAGGTCACGCGCCAGATCCGACGCCGCCATCTCCAGATCGCCCGCGCCGAGGGACTGGATCGTCAGAACCGCCCGCGTGGTCGAGGTGCTGACCGGGCTGCGGGTGTCCTGATACCAGTTCCATCGGCGGCACAGGACTTTCGACTGGTCAGCATAGACGACTTCACCTGGCTTCGGCGGGTCTTCATCGGTTTGTCCCAGCGGGATGAAGCTGTCCGTCTGTCGTGCGAACCGGAAGCCGATATCGCCGTCGATCATGGCCAGATCGTCGGCACCCACGGGCATGAGATGGCGTATGGAAATGCGGTTGTAGCAGTCAACCAGCGTGTTGATCGCGGGCAGCGGTTCGTCGTTCAGTACCTTGCGCAACAGCCGTTCGACCGAGGATCGATAGCTGGTCTTCTTCACCCCGAAGCCCTTGTAGGCCTCCCGCCAGACGCGCACGCCCGGAATCTTGCCGACATCGTCACGTGTGAAACTGTCACGCACCGCCGCTTCGGTGCGCATGATCCTCGCCTGCAGTTTCTCGGGGCGGGCCTCTGAAATCTTCAGCGAATCCGAAACCAGGAACGCGATGCGTGTCATCGGAAAGCGCTCTATCAGGTCTGAGATATCCGCTTTCATCCGATCCTCTCTTCCAGCCAGGCGCGAAGGGCTTTCTCGAATCCCGGCAGGGACTTGTATCGCTTCATCTCCTCCGGCATCGCGTCAATGGTGGATATCAGATCGGCGGCACGGCTGGAATTGTGAACCACCTCGGACAGCCGTGCCTGATGGATGCGTACCGTGAAGACCGTCGTCCCGGTCTCCGGCAGCAGCCGGACGGTCTGGCGCTCCACCCTGAACCAGAGCTGTTCGCCGATCGTGTGCGGCGACAGATCCTTGCCCGCGCCCTGTTTGAAGTGACCGCCGGGCTGGAACAGCGCCGGATCGTCGAGCAGCGAGAAATTCTGCCGCCAGAGCCAGCGTTCCGGGGTCAGCCCGGCGAACAGCCGGTCCATCGGACGGGCGAGTTTTTCGGCATAGCCCGGCACCGGATCGTGGATCGCCGAAAGCACGTTCCCCAGCTTGTCGGCCAGCTTCCACCGCGTCGGGAAGCACAGCAGCGCCGCGATCAGGCGATGGCCTTCCGACGACGGTTGCAACAGCAGGATATCCTCCTGAACCAGCCGCGCCGCCGAGCGCAGCGGCGATAGGGGATCGACGGATATCGTGTCGCCTGTCGTCAGATTGCGGACGGATGCGCCGTCGGGCCGGAACCGGTCGGCATGATGGATCAGCAGATGCTGCTGCAGGTTCGCCATCAGATCCGCCTGCGCGGATTGCGATCCCTCCAGCGCCTGAAAGACATCGTTCTGCCGGTCGGTCAGCAACGCACGCTTCTGTGCGAGCTCGCTTTCGTGGTTGCCGTCGATCTCAATCCAGTCGGCGGGATCGAGCACCTTGAGACCCAGCGAGAGGCGAAAACCGCCGCCCTCGGCCGGGAAGTACGGAATCACGCCGCTTCGTCCCGTTCGGCTTCTGCGGGCTTCTCGGGATGCTGGTTGACGACGCGCATCTGCCAGAGCGCGAAGGCGATGGTCATGGGCATGATGCCCCAGACCTTGAAGGCGACCCAGAAGTCCGTGGTCTGCGTGCGCCAGACGATCTCGTTGACGACCGCGAGGTAGATGAAGAAGCCCGACCAGCGCCAGGTCAGGATGCGCCAGCCCTTCTCGCTGAGCTTGAAGGCACCGCCGAAGATGTATTTCAGCACCAGTTGTCCGAACGCCAGCGCGGTCATCAGACCGACGGCGAACAGGATGTTCACGATGGTCGGCTTCAGCTTGATGAAGAGTTCGTCCTGCAGATAGAGCGTCAGCCCGCCCATGATGAGTACTAGCACGCCCGAGATCAGCGGCATCACCGGAGGGCGGCGCTCGATGGAGATGCTGACGATCAACGAGAGGACGATGGCAACCATGAAAACGCCGGTCGCGTAGAAGATGTTCTGCGCCACATCGTTGCCGAAGATGCGGTGGGCCTGGCTGTTGGCCGCAAAGAACAGGATCAGCGGCCCGATCTCCGTCGCGAACTTCAGTCCGGGGCTCATTTCCCGGCGTTTCGGCTTGGCCGAAGCTGCCTCAGTCATATGTCAGTCTCCCAGACCGCAGAGCGCGCGGGCGAAGTCCCGCCCGTCGAATGGTTTCAGGTCCTCGGCCTGTTCGCCGACGCCGATATAGTGGACAGGCAAGGCGAATTTCTCCGCCACGGCGACCAGCACACCACCGCGCGCCGTCCCGTCCAGCTTTGTCATTACGAGCCCGGTGACGTTGCAGACCTGTCTGAACACCTCGACCTGGTTGACGGCGTTCTGTCCGGTGGTCGCATCCAGTACCAGCAGGACCGAATGGGGGGCGCTTTCGTCCTGCTTTTTCAGGACGCGGATGATCTTCTCCAGTTCGGCCATCAGGTTGGCCTTGTTCTGCAACCGGCCGGCGGTATCGATCAGCAGCAGATCGGAGCCCTGTTCCTTCGCGGCCTTCAGCGCATCGAAGGCGAGGCCCGCAGCGTCCGAACCCTGATCGCGCGCGATGACCGGCGAGCCGGTCCGTTCGCCCCAGATCTTCAACTGTTCGATGGCGGCTGCGCGGAAGGTGTCGCCGGCGCACAGCATCACCTTGCGCCCCTGGTCGGTCTCATGCCGCGCGATCTTGCCGATGGTCGTGGTCTTGCCGACACCGTTCACGCCGACGACCAGCACCACATGCGGTTTGCCTGACGCTGTGACCTCCAGCGGCTGCGCCACCCGTTCCAGCACCCTGGTCACTTCGTCGGCGAGGGCTGCGCGGATTTCCTCGTCCGTCACATCCTTGTTGTAACGGCTGCTCGCGATCTCCGAGGTGATGCGTGAGGCGGCCTGCACGCCCAGATCGGCGCGGATCAGGATTTCTTCCAGTTCCTCGATGGCTTCGTCATCGAGTTTCCGCTTGGTGAAGACCGCACCGATGTTGCCGGTCAGCTGGCTGGCGGACTTGCGCAGCCCCGAGGTCAGCCGGCCCAGCCAGCCCTTCTTCTGTTCGTTCTCCGACATGATCAGGCCGCCTCTGCGATCAGGACATCGCCTTCGACGGCAACACCGCGCGCCGAGATCATGTCACCGGGCTGCGCTTCCCGGTCGAGTTTCACGGCGGCGAAATGGGCGGAGTGGCCGCGGACGTCGCGTTCGACGAGGACTTCGACCTGCTGTCCGATCTGAGCCGAAAGATGACGCGAGGCAGCCCTTGTTCCGGCCTCCCGCAGAATGCCCGCGCGTTCACGCCGGATGGCCTTCTCCACCGGCGGCATCTTGACGGCCGGGGTGCCCGGGCGTTCGGAATAGGGAAAGACATGCAGCCAGGTCAGATCGCATTCCTCTATGATATTCAGGGTGTTGCGGAACATTTCTTCCGTTTCGGTTGGAAATCCGGCAATCAGATCAGCACCGAAGACAATGTCAGGACGCAGCGCCCGCGCCCGCGCGCAGAAGTGGATCGCATCATCGCGGCTGTGACGCCGCTTCATGCGCTTGAGCACCATGTCGTCGCCGGCCTGCAGCGAGAGGTGCAGATGGGGCATCAGGCGCGGTTCCCCGGCAATCAGACGCCACAGGTCGTCATCGACCTCGACCGGATCGATGGATGACAGACGCAGCCGCTCGATACCCGGCACGGCCGCGAGCAGTCTGCGGCAGAGCTGGCCCAATGTCGGTCGGCCCGGCAGGTCGGGTCCGTAGGATGTGATGTCGACGCCCGTCAGCACGATCTCCCTGACACCGCGCGCGATCAGCTTGCGGGCTTCGTCAACGACCTGCCCGATGGGGGCGGAACGGGAATTGCCGCGACCGTAGGGGATGATGCAGAAGGTGCAGCGGTGATCGCAGCCGTTCTGCACCTGCAGGAAGGCACGGGCACGGCCGTCGTAGCCTTCGATCAGATGACCTGCGGTTTCTTCGACCCGCATGATGTCCTCGACCAGCACCGGCTCGTTGCGCCCTTGCAGGAACGCGGAGGCTTCCAGCTTCTCGCGGTTGCCGACAACCCGGCTGACCTCGGGCATCGCGGTCCAGTTCTCCGGTGCGATCTGAGCGGCGCAGCCGGTGACGACGATCTCGGCATCCGGCCGTTCACGGCGCAGCTTCCGGATGGCCTGACGTGCCTGCCGTTCCGCCTCGGTGGTCACGGCGCACGTGTTCACCACGATGATATCGTCACGGTCTCGCAGGGTCTCGTGACCCCGGATCACTTCAGATTCGTAGGTGTTCAGACGACAGCCGAACGTGACGATCTCGGGACCCGCCATCAGATGCGCGCCCGCAGCATCTCGGGCGAGATTTCGCCGGTGAAGCTGTAACTAGCCGCGCCGGTCATCAGGACCTCGCCTGCATCATTCATATCCATGAACAGGGGACCGCCATCCAGATCGATGCGGGCCGGCCCATCGATCAGCCCGCGTGCACGGGCGGCGGCATAGGTTGCACAGGTCCCGGACCCGCAGGCCGATGTGATCCCGGCGCCGCGCTCGAACACGCGTAACCGGATCGATCCGTCCTCGCGCAGGCTGGCGACCGAACAGTTCGCGCGGTCTGGAAAAAGGTCGTGACCCTCGACAAGCGGACCCAGCACATGCAGGGGCACCGTCTCTGCATCCCCGACGAAGAACACCGCGTGCGGGTTTCCCATCGACAGGGCGACAGGATCGGAGAGCGTCGTACCGGCGCTTTCGACAGTGAGATCGACGTGCAGCGTATCCATGGAGCGGGCGAGGGGGATGTTCCGCCAGTCGAAATCCGGCTTTCCCATGTTGACGGTGACCATGCCCTCGTCGGCCCGGCTGGCCTGCAGCAGTCCTCCGGGGCTGTCGATGGTCACGGTGGCCTTGCCGGTCTCCTCAAGCAGCAGCCTGCCGATACAGCGGGTACCGTTCCCGCAGGCACCCGCGCTGGAGCCGTCCGAGTTGTCGATGCGCATGAAACAGTCCGCGTCCCTGCTCGGCAACAGGGTGAGAAGCTGATCGAATCCGACACCCCGATGACGGTCGCCGATCGCCCGGATCATCTCCGGTGTCAGCCCGATATCGGTCTGCCGGGCGTCCAGCACGACGAAGTCGTTGCCGAGTCCGTGCATCTTTATGAAAGGCAGGGCATTCATGGTGGGCCTTATATGGGCTGGAGCCCCGATCTGTCCATGTCCGCCGCACCGCTGCAACGAAAACGGGGTCGGTGACGGCAGACGTCACTGACCCCGCGATCCTGACGGCGAAGAGGGGAGAGTCCGCGCCGTCCGCTGGTCCGGCCAGTAACTCGGGGAGGAGAGTGACCGGATGGCGTATTGCATACGAAAACGCTCTGCCGCCCGCTCTCCACAGATCGACAAATCATGTCGCATCCGGAATGCTATCTCAGGTTGCACGTCCGGATGCGGTGCGTCTGACGGAATCGATCGCGTCGGGATTGCTGAGCGCCGACAGGTCACCGGGATCTTCCCCGAGCACCAGTGCCCGGATCACGCGGCGCATGATCTTCAGCGAGCGCGTCTTGGGCAGATCGTCGACGAACAGCACCGCCTTCGGCTGAAACGCCTTGCCCAGGCCGGTGACCACTGCGCCGGATAGCTCGGCGGCGAGACTGTCTGACGGTTCTGTGCCGGGTGCGAGCACCGCCGCGATCAGGACGGTCTCGCCCTTGATCGGGTCGGGCAGGGCGATGGCTGCGGCTTCGGCCACCTTGCCCGTGGCCATCACCAGTCCCTCGATCTCGGCAGGGCCGGCCCGCTTGCCCGCGACCTGGATCGTGTCGTCGGACCGGCCATGCACATACCAGAGTCCGTCCTGGTCACGGCTGGCCCAGTCGCCGTGCCGCCACAGGTTCGGGAACATGGACCAGTAGGTCTCGATATAGCGATCCGGATCGCCCCAGATGCCGCGCGAGAGGCCGATGGATGGCTGACGCAGCACCAGTTCGCCGACCTCGCCGGGACCGACGGATTGCCCGCTGGCATCGACGATATCTGTGCCCATGCCCGGCAGGGGGCCGGCGAAGCAGCAGGCGCGCTGCGGACGCAGCACAGTGCCCGCCACGAAGCCGCCGCCGATCTCGGTACCGCCGCAGACGTTGATGATCGGGCAACGCCCGCCGCCGACATGTTCCGAGAACCAGTGCCAGGCTTCCTCGGTCCAGGGTTCGCCGGTGGATGCCAGCAGCCGCACCGAAGACAGGTCGTGCTTCTGGACTTCTTCCGGGCCATAACGCATCAGGCTGCGTACCGCCGTCGGAGCGATGCCGAAGAAGGTCGCGTTGTGTTCCGCAGCGATGCGCCAGATGCGGCCCTTGTCGGGCCAGTCCGGCGTTCCTTCAGCCATGATGAAGGTGCCGCCCGCATACAGCGCACCGGTCATGGAATAGGACCCGGTGATCCAGCCAAAATCCGCCAGCCAGAGCATCCGATCCGACTGTTGCATGTCGAACGAGACATGCATGTCCAGCGCGCCCTTCACCGTGATTCCGCAATGGGTGAGCACCACGCCTTTGGGTTTGCCGGTGGTCCCGGACGTGTAGGCGATCATCAGCGTCTGGTCCGCGTCGACCTGCACGGGCGGCACATCCGCTCCGGACCGGTCGAGATCGTGCCAGTCGTGGTCGCGTCCTGCAGTCATGGGGCAGGGCGCATCTGCCGTCTTCAGAACAACGATGTGTTTCAGCGTGGGTATCTCTGCTGCTGCCTGATCCAGCACGGGCTTCATGGGAATGTCGCTGCCCCGGCGTTTCGCGCTGTCGACGGTGATCGCGGCCACGGCCCCGGCGTCGTTCATGCGCTTAGCGATCGCTTCGGCACCGAAGCCCGAGAACAGGGGCGAGATGACGGCACCAATGCGGGCGACCGCCAGAAAGGCGATCGCGGTTTCCGCCAGGATCGGCATGTAGACCCCGACCGCATCGCCGGGCTTCACACCCAGGGCCGTCAGACCCGCGGCGAGTTCCCGGACCTGAAGGTCCAGTTCGGCATAGGTCAGCGAGCGGACCTGATCGTCTTCGCCATGCCAGACGATGGCTTCATTGTCCCAGACGGGCGTATCCCGATGCCGGTCGATCAGATTGTCGGTGTAGTTCATCGTGCCGCCGACGCACCAGCGGGTCCACGGCATCCCGTCCGACATGTCCATGACCTGATCGTAGGGCGTGCCGAAACGGATCCCCAGTTCGGCGATGGCCGCGTCCCAGAACCATTCCGGATCCTCGGCGCTGCGCTTCAGCAGTTCCGCCTCGTTGGCACAACCGAGTGCCCTGATGAATTTCGGCAGCACTGCGTTCTCGGTATATGCCGGTGTCGGCACCCACGTGAAATCGTCGGCCATGGTCTGGAAGGCCCCCCTTGCTTCGTCTCGCTCCCGGAGGTGAGTATGACACGGACAGGCACTGCGTTAAGGGGAGGAATCGCATGGCAGGCTGGACCGAGACTTTCAGGGGGGTGATCTATCCGTGGCACTGCGATCACATGGGCCACATGAACGTCATGTATTACGTCAATTTCTTCGATCAGGGGGCGGGGCACCTGCTGTCGGCATGCGGCTTCAAATGGTCCGAAATGGGGGATCAGCAGATCGGCTTCGCCGACGTGAAGCATGTCATCGAATACAGGGCCGAGCAGAAGGTCGGCAGCCTGATCACGGTCGAAAGCGGAATCCTGAAGCGCGGGCGGACGTCGCTGGTCGCCGCGCACCGGATGCTGAACGTGGAAACCGGGGCGCTGGCCGCCACCATGGAGGTCACGACGATCCAGTTCGATCTCGCCGAACGGAAGTCCATGCCGTTGCCCGAAGAGACCTGGCCGCTGATCGACGCCCTGATTGTCGAGGCGGAATGACGTCGGACCTCAAGCGGATCCTGATGGTCGAGCCGATGGACGATGTCGGTCCCGCCCTGCTCAAGGAACGGGGCGGCTTCGATGTAATTGCCGCACCTGACACACGTCCCGAGACACTTGTGGCGATGGCGGAGGATATCCAGGCCATCGCCGTCCGCACCGCCCCCATGCCCGCGGCAGTCCTTGCCGCGTTCGGGGATCTGGAGATCGTGTCGCGCCACGGGGTCGGTTGCGACAATCTGGATGTCCCGCATCTGACCGGTCGCGCTATCCCGATCGCCATCGCCCTGAATGCCAATGCCGTCTCGGTAGCCGAGCATGCGATGATGCTGATGCTCGCCCTCGCGCGGAAGCTGCGGGCGCAGGATCGGGCCGTCAGGGCGGGGCGGTTCAGCGAACGGAACACGATGATCGCAGGGGATCTGCATGGCGCCACCGTTCTGGTCGTCGGCTTTGGCGGCACCGGCAGTCTGGTCGCCGCGCGCTGTCGGGCCTTCGGGATGACGGTTGTTATCTGCTCACCCTCGTTCGGTGAACAGCAGGCCGATGCCAGCGGATACGAATGCGCGACAGATCTGCAGGAAGCGCTGGCGCGTGCGGATTTCGTGAGCCTGCACCTGCCGTTGAACCGCGAGACCCGTCACCTGTTCTCTGACAGGCTGTTCGATGCCATGAAGCCCGGGGCTGTCCTGGTCAATTGTGCCAGGGGCGGCATTGTGGACGAAGCGGCCCTGATCCGGGCGCTGGACAGGGGGCAACTGTCAGCTGCCGGTATCGATGTGTTTGCAGAAGAGCCGCCGTCCGCCGACCATCCGCTGTTCACCCGCGATGATGTTCTGTTGACGCCCCACAACGGGACGGCGTCTCACGGGGCAATGCGGGAAATGTCACGCATGACGTTCCAGAACATACTCGATTTCTTCGACGGGTGTCTGCAGCCCCGGCACACGTTCAACCCTGAGGCGATCAGAACGTCGCGATAGCGGCAAGATCGAAACCGTCGCCGGTTGCGTCCTGAAGCGTGACGGCAACGGTGTCGAATTCCAGACGAAGCCCCGTAACGGTCACCGTGATCAGGAAGTCCTCGGCGGTCGCGCGCAGCGCCGTGAAGTCGAGCCGGTCATCCTCATCGGCATTGAAGTCGAGGATCGTGTCGTCTTCCGACGCGCTGTCGAACACGAACAGGTCCGCGCCATCGCCGCCCGTCATCGTGTCGGAACCGGCCCCGCCGCGCAGCGTGTCCTGCCCCGCACCGCCGTTCAGGAAATCATCGCCGACCATGCCGCCCAGCAGATCGTCGCCGTCACTGCCGATCAGGTCGTCGTTCCCCGCGCCGCCACTCAACGTGTCGTCCCCTTCATCACCGATCAGAAGGTCATCGCCTTCGTCGCCGTTCAGAATGTCGTTGTCTGCGCCGCCGCGCAGCTGATCCTCGCCGGATCCGCCGCTGAGTGTATCATTGCCGTCGCCACCGCTGAGCGTGTCCCGGTTGGCCTGGCCGAGCAGCAGATCATTTCCGAGCCCGCCGCTGAGCAGATCATCGCCGCCCCGGCCCTTCAGACGGTCATCGCCCGCGCCGCCGTCCAGCGTGTCGAGACCATTGCCGCCGTCCAGGTCATCCTGGCCGTCACCGCCGAAAAGCCGGTCCACACCGATGCCGCCGCGCAATACGTCGTCGCCGAGACCGCCGAACAGAAGATCGTTCCCGGCACCGCCCAGCAGGCGATCGTCGCCCGCATCGCCGTGCAGCGTGTCCCGGCCTGCATGCCCAGCCAGTCTGTCGTCGCCGCCGTTGCCGCGGAATCCGTCATCTCCGGTGCCGCCGAAGAGGCTGTCGTTGTGGGCCGATCCGAAGACTTCCTCGATGAAGCGCAGATCGTCGCCTGCGGCATCGCCGCCGAACCCGTCGGAGTTGGACAGATGGACGCGCACCGCCGCGGCGGAAGCGCTGTAGTCGACCGCATCGCGGCCCTCGCCGCCGATCAGGACGTCCGCACCTTCGCCGCCGATCAGCGTGTCGTCGCCATAGGCACCGCGCAGGGTGTCGGCACCACCGCCACCGAAAATCAGGTCACCGCCGCCTCCGCCCAGCACCAGATCGGCACCCAGTCCGCTGGCGATGGTATCGGCCTCACCGCTCCCCGAGACGATCTCGTCGCTGTCGCTGCCGATGAAGCCCGGAACGCGGTCGCCCGTGCCGTCATCGGCAGAACCGATGAAATCCGTCAGCGTGACTTCGGGCGTGGCGTGCCCGTGCAGAATGGCCATGAACGAATCCGACCCGGATCCGACGCGCAGCATCAGGTCGCCGAACCCGTCGCCATTCACATCGCCTGCGCTTCTGCCTGCTGTCGCGCCCGCGATCCGGAAGCCGATCTGACCATCCAGATCATCCAGGTCGATGATCCCGCGCAGATCTGCGTGGCCGAAGACAACGCCGGTGTCGGAACTGCCGTCCGCCTGGCGATCCGAAAAATTGATGTCATCGAGTCCGTCACCGTTCAGGTCACCGATCCCGCGCGCCTGATGGTTCAGGTTGCTGATCTGGATGAAGATCGCCTCGTCGAAGCTCAGGTCGGTCAGTGAACTGCTGCCCGCGCGTTCCGGGTCGCCGAAGATGATCGCAGCGCCGCCGCGATAGGAAACGAGCAGATCGCCGCGACCGTCGCCGTTGAAATCCTTCAGAAGCTCGACGTTGATCGGCGTACCCGGCAATTCGACGACAAACCCGTTCGACGGTGTATTGATCGAGATGGTCTGCCCGTTGCCCAGATCGGCGGAACCCTGAATGACGCTGACGGTGTTCGACGCCCGGTTGATCAGGGCCAGGTCGTCGATGCCGTCGCCATTCAGATCGTTGCTGCCGGACACGGCGGATCCGGTGCGGTTCGCGCGCACCTGGCCGAAGCCGTCCAGCACGATCACATCACGCTGCAGGTCATTGTCCGGATTGCCCAGCAGGATGGCGTGTTCGGCATTCTGCGGACCGGTCCCGGCTGATCGCGTGATCAGGATATCGTCGAACCCGTCGCCGTTCACATCGCCGACGAAATTGGTCTCGGTGCCGCCGAAGCTGGACAGGCGTTCTCCGATCACCAGTTGATTGTCGACGATCTCATGCAGGATATGACCGCCGACTTCTTCCTCGGAGAGGTTCGCGAAAACGCGAGGATCGCGGCCGACCAGAATTTCCAGCCGCCCGTCGCCGTCGAAATCGCCGGTGGCGGAGAAGGAGTAGCCTTCCAGCGAACTGTCGGTGCCGGGGGTGCGGAAGATCGGAGCGGGGGACACGACACCATCGCCGTTCGCCTGATCCAGAGCGCCGAAGACGGTGAAATTCCCGACCGTCACGAAGTCGCGGGACAGGGCCCAGCGCGACCCGGCGGCAATATCATCGTTGCCGTCACCGTCGACGTCGCCAAGCATTCCGAATTCCGAGATGCCGCTCCCGCCGAAACCCGATGTCCCGGAAGTATCGAGGCCGACGCCAAGTGCGCCTGGGATCGCGTTTCCCGCGATCAGGGCGTCGAAACCCACGATGTTGTCCGCATCGGACACCAGACGGCTACCTCTTGTTCTGCAGTACGCTGTTCAACCGGAAATAAAACGCGAAAGCATCCGATATGATCGGGCTTCTTATGCGACCTCTGTCGAATGCGCGCAGTGATCAGGGTCGCACTTTCTTAATAATCTATTAATCGCAAATCATTGCAATGTAAAGGAAAACGGCTTCTTATGATGTGTGCGCCGGGTACTACTTCAGTTGGCGCTCTGTTGTGCAGTCAACCGATCTGCCGGCGGGAAATCGAGACCGATTTGAAGAGCGCGAACACTTCCTTGCCTACGTGAATATCGAGATCACGGGCCGCCCGTCTTGTAATGGTTGCCGTGAGTTGTTGCCCATCCCCGAGCCGAAGCCCGAGCGAGATTCCGCCGTTTTCCAGTTGACGGGCCTCGGTCACGGTCGCGGAGATGCGGTTCAGGATCGACAGGCCCGTCGGCAGCTGCGTTCCGATGGAAATGTCGGAAGCGTTGATCCTGATCTTCACCCTGCTGCCCGGATCCAGGCCTGTCTCCGACACGAAGACCGGTTCGCCGGCGATCTCGACCTCCGTGAGGCGGTCCCGGGCATGATGCCGGCGCACGATGCCGTTCAGAAGACCGCCGCCGAAGGGACGCGAGGCGAGCGCGTCCTGCGGCGTGGCGAAGACAGCCTCCGGCACGCCCGTTTCGGTGATCCGTCCGTCGCGCATCAGGGCAATGCGGTCGCCGAGCTGGAAGGCCTCGTCAATGGAATGGGTGACATAGAGCATGGGGACCGGCCGTACGCTCTGCACGGTCCTGAGATAGGGAAGCAACTGCGCCTTCATGGTTTCGTCCAGGCTCGCCAGCGGCTCGTCGAGCAACAGGATCGCCGGTTCCGTCAGCAGGGCACGCGCGATGGCGACCCGCTGCGCTTCGCCGCCGGACAGTGTGGCCGGAATCCGGCGCATCAGCGGTTCTAACTGCATCAGTTCGGAAAGCTCGTTCAGTGTGGATCCGGACCGCGCCGTGAACAGCAGATTCTGCCGGACATTCATGTGCGGGAACAGCAGGCTGTTCTGGAAAACAAAGCCGATCCTGCGTTTCTCTGGCGGCAAGTTCTGCTTGTCCGAGAACACCTTGCGACCGTCGATTGAGATATGACCTGAATCCGGGGTCAGAAGTCCCGCAATCATCTTCAACACCGAAGACTTCCCGGCACCCGACGGGCCGAACAGCACCGTCGTTCCGTTCGGTGTCGAAAGATCGACGGCGATCTCCATGCTTCCCAGTCGTTTGCGGACGGAGATATCAAGCATTGGAGTGAAGGCCGAGCCGGCTGCGCAATCGGCGGGCGAGCCATTCGGACGCAATCAGGGCCACGAACGCCAGCACAACGGCGACGATCGACAGCCGCGTGGCGGCAGCTTCACCGCCGGGCACCTGCAGGGCCGTGTATATGGCAATCGGCAGGGTCTGCGTCTCACCGGGCAGATTGGCGACAAAGGTGATGGTCGCGCCGAACTCGCTCAGGCATCTGGCGAACGCAAGGACCGTTCCGGCGAGCAATCCGGGCGCGGCGAGGGGCAGCGTGATCCTGAAGAACACGGCCATCGGACCCTTGCCCAGCGTGCGCGCCGCCCACTCCAGACGAAGATCGATCGCCTCGATCGACAGGCGCACGGACCGCACCAGCAGCGGAAACGCGACAATGCCTGCGGCCAGCGCCGCCCCCTGCCAGGTGAAGGCGATCGTCAGTCCGGTGAAATCGCGCAAGGGACCGCCGACTGGCCCGCCCGGGCTGAACAGATACAGCAGCAGATAGCCGGTCACCACCGGGGGGACGACCAGAGGCAGGTGCACAAGACCGTCGAACAGGCTCTTGCCCGGAAAATCGCGACGCGCCAGCAGCCAGCCTGCGGCGACGCCGGGGATCAGGATCAGGGCCACCGCAAAGACAGACACCTTCAGCGAGAGCAGCAGGGCCGTTGTCTCAAGCGGGTGAAGCATCAACAGCCGTCAGGGCAGGGGATGAAACCGGCATCCGACATCACCCTGAGGCCGACATCCGAATGCAGGTAGTCCATGAAACGCGCGACATTCTCGCGATTGAGCGCCTGACCCTGAAAGGTTACCGCGGTCTCGTAGAGAATCGGCGCGTGGCTGTCGGCGGGAAAGGCGGCGATCTCGCGAATGTCCTGGAACGCCAGCGCATCCGTGCGATAGGCGATGCCGAACCTGGCGGCGCGCCGCTGCAGGAAGGCGATGGCCGAACGCACGTTGCCGGCGTGGATCGTCCGCTCGCTGACCTGATTCCAATAGCCAAGCCGGGTCAGCGCCTGCCTGGTATATTGTCCGGCAGGCACATGCGACGGGTCGGCAATGGCCAGCAGGACCTGGTCGTCCGCCTGCATGGCGGCGTCAATCGTGTCCGGCGCATCGGCATCGTCGGCCCGGGCCACCAGCACCAGCCTGTTGGTCGCGATGATCCTGCGGGAATTGCGGACGATGGCGTTGCCATCTTCCAGTCTGTCAATCCAGTCGGTATTGGCGCTGATGATCATGTCTGCCGGAGCGCCGCGCCTGATCTGACGCGCCAGAACCGAACTGCCGGCATAGGAGACCTTGACCCGGATGCGGGTCTCGCGCTGGAACCGTTCGGCAAGCGTGTCGACGACCTCCGTCATGCTGGAAGCCGCGAAGATGGTCAGTTCACGGGCGCTCACCGACGTTGCAAGCAGGACGCCGGCCAGGCAGATCAGAATTCCGCGCATCGGCATGATCACCCTCTGAGACGTTCAAAGCCCGCTTCGAGATCGGCCTTCAGATCCTCGGGATCCTCAAGGCCGATATGGTAGCGCACCAGCATGCCCGGTCCATCCCATTTGACGGCGGTGCGGTACTGTTCCGGTTTCTGCGCAATCACCAGGCTTTCATAGCCGCCCCAGCTGGCCCCGAGCCCGAAAAGCCGGTAGCCGTCGATCATCCGCTGGAGCCCGTCGTCGTCGTAGCTGTCCTTGAGCACGACGGAGAACAGCCCCGATGCGCCCAGAAAGTCGCGTTTCCAGATCCCGTGACCGGGATGGGAGGGTAGCGCCGGGTGCAGCACGCGATCGACCTCGGGCCGGGCCTCCAGCCATTCAGCGATCTCGATACCGTTCTTCATGTGCCGCTCCAGCCGCACCGAAAGGGTCCTGAGACCGCGCAGACCGAGGTAGATATCGTCCGGGCCGACACACTGGCCCATGGCCTGAGCGGTCGCGCGCAGCTTCTGCCAGGCCGATTCATTGGTCGTCACGACGCCCAGCATCGCATCCGAATGGCCGACGATATACTTGGTGGCGGCATGGATGGAGACATCGACGCCTTTTTCGAAGGGGCGAAAATAGAGGGGGGTCGCCCAGGTGTTGTCCATCATGACGACCGCACCCGCAGCGTGAGCGGCCTCTGCGATGGCCGGGATGTCCTGCATCTCGAAGGTCTGCGATCCGGGCGCCTCGACATAGACGATTCTGGTGTTCGGACGGATCAGATCCGCGATCCCCTCGCCGATCAGCGGGTCGTAGTAGGTCGTCTCGATCCCCATGCGTTTCAGGATGCCGTCGCAATAGCTGCGCGTCGGCCGATAGGCGCTGTCGGTGACCAGAATATGATCACCCGTCGCGACATATGCGGTCAGGGCGCTCGCAATGGCAGCAAGCCCCGACGGAAAGGCGAAGGACCGGTAGCCGCCTTCGATTTCGGCAACTGCCTCTTCCAGCGCCAGCGACGTCGGATGTCCGATCCGCCCGTACATCGTGACCTGCTCGCCACGGGCGCGCGCATCGCTCTTGGCGCGCATTTCCCCGACGCTTTCCTGAATGATCGTTGACGTGTGGTAAACGGGTGGATTGACGATCCCGTGATTGGCTTCGGGATCGCGACCGGCGCTGACGATGGTGGTGTCCTGCTTCATGTGGAATTCCAATCGGATTGACGAAGAACTTGCTGCCGCTGGGATATTGCTCGTGCTGTCCTGCTAGCGAAATGACTGTTGTGTTGTCCGAAACAGAGTCATAGGGTTCTCTCCGGTTACCGCACCCGTGCCGGGTTGCATACCCGCTTTGTCGGCCCCGCCACTATCGGTGAGGGAGGAAACAAGGCGGACGCACCGGAATTCCACGGGATGTGAAATTAAACAGGGAGCTTATGGGCAACATGAAAATTAAGGGTGCAATTGTAGCAGCTGCCGTCGCCGTGGTGGCGTCGTCGTCTGCATATGCGGCATCGCACAGCGCTGGCACGCTGGCAGATGTCGAAGGCAAGGGCTTCATGCAGTGCGGTGTCTCAACCGGTCTGGCCGGATTTGCGTTCACCGATGCAAACGGCAACTGGGACGGCTTCGACGTCGCGTTCTGCCGCGCTACAGCAGCCGCGATCTTCGGCGACCCGAACGCGATCAAGTTCACGCCGACGACCGGCAAGACCCGCTTCACGGCGCTGGCATCGGGCGAGGTCGACATCCTCTACCGGAACACGACCTGGACGCTCAGCCGCGACGTCGATCTGAAGTTCACCTTCCTGGGTGTGAACTACTACGACGGTCAGGGCTTCATGGTCCGCAAGGATCTGGGTGTGAAGTCGGCCAAGGAACTCGATGGCGCAACCGTCTGCATCCAGACCGGCACGACCACCGAGCTGAACCTGGCTGACTACTTCCGCGCCAACAACATGAGCTACGAGCCGGTTCCGATCGAGACCAACGCCGAAGCGCAGCAGAAGTATCTGTCGAACGCCTGTGACGTCTACACGACGGATGCCTCGGGTCTGGCCGCGACGCGCGCGACCTTCGAAACGCCGGGCGATCACGTCCTGCTGCCGGAGATCATCTCCAAGGAGCCGCTGGGTCCGCTGGTTCGCCATGGTGACGATGCCTGGGCCGACGTCGGCCGCTGGGTGCTGAACGCCCTGATCATCGCCGAGGAAAAAGGCATCACGGCCGCGAATGTCGATGACATGGCCGCGAACTCGGGCGATCCGGAAGTGAAGCGTCTGCTGGGTACCGAAGGCAGCTATGGCGATCAGCTCGGCCTGCCGAAGGACTGGGCCGTGCACGCCATCAAGGCCAACGGCAACTATGGCGAGATCTTCGAGAAGTACATCGGTGAAGCCACGGCCATTGGCCTTTCACGTGGTCTGAACCAGCTGTGGAGCAAGGGCGGTATCCTTTACGCACCGCCGTTCCGCTAGGATCGGGAAAGGGCGCGTCCTTCGGGATGCGCCCTTTTTTTTGCTATATAGTTTAGTTTTTCTAATGTTTGCATGATTTGCTGAGGGGGTGAGGCATGTCAGTCACAACTGACCAGCCGTCGGAGTCCTTCCGACTAAGCCAGCTGATCTACGACACGCGCTATCGCTCATACACAATCCAGATTTTTGCGATGATCGTGTTGATGCTGTCGTTCGCGTGGTTGATCGACAATGCGATCCAGAACCTCGCCCGGCTCGGCAAGGATTTCAGTTTCGCCTTCCTGTTCGATACGGCGTCCTATGACATCAACCAGCGCCTGATCGATTACGACTCGACCGACACCCACGGGCGCGCGGCGCTCGTCGGCATCCTGAACACCTTGCTTGTCGCGCTTCTGGGCTGCATCACGGCCACCATCATCGGCGTGATCGCAGGCGTTTTGCGGCTGTCGAACAACTGGCTGGTCGCCCGACTGATGTCGATCTACGTCGAAGCCTTCCGCAATGTGCCGGTGCTGGTCTGGATCCTGATCGTCGTGGCGGTGATCAACGAAAGCCTGCCCGCGCCGAATGCCTTCCGTGGCGAAGACGGGCTGTCGGGCTGGCTGTTCGGTTCGGTGTTCCTGACAAACCGCGGCTTCTACATCCCGGCGCCCGTTTTCGGAGCCGGGTCGATGATCGTGGTGGTCGTGTTCTTCCTGTCCCTGGCCGGCATCTGGTTCTTCGGGCGCTGGGCCAGGGCACGGCAGGCTGCGACGGGCCAGATTCTGCCGACATTCCGGATCAAGCTGGCCATCTTCTTCCTGCCATCGCTGCTGATCTTCTTCATCATGGGCATGCCGATCCAGCTGGAATATCCGGAGCTGAGGGGCTTCAATTTCCAGGGCGGCATCTTCATGCGCGACAGTCTGATCGGGCTGTGGCTGGCACTGTCGATCTACACCGGAGCCTTCATCGCGGAGAATGTCCGCGCAGGCATCCTTTCCGTCAGCAAGGGGCAGACCGAAGCGGCCTTCGCTCTTGGCCTGCGTCCCAACCGGACCATGAACCTGGTGATCCTGCCGCAGGCGCTTCGGGTCATCGTGCCGCCCCTGATCAGCCAGTATCTCAACCTGACCAAGAACTCATCGCTGGCCATCGCTGTCGGTTACATGGATGCGACAGGGACGCTGGGCGGCATCACGCTGAACCAGACAGGGCGCGAGATGGAGACGCTGATGTTGCTCATGCTGTTCTATCTCGTCGTGTCGCTCGGTATTTCCGCGGTGATGAACATCTACAACGAACGCATGAAATTGCAGGAGCGCTGAGATGGTACAGGAACATACCGCCCGCTTCGTCGCCGATCGCGAGATCCCGGCCACACCGCCGCCCGCCAGTGAGTCTGGCGCGATCGGCTGGCTGCGTTTCAACCTGTTCTCCGGTCCCTTCAACACCATCGTCACACTGCTGTTCAGCGCATTCGTGTTCTACGTGGTGTGGTCGATCCTGCCGTGGTTCCTGGATTCGGTCTGGACCGCCGGGTCATTGCCTGAATGCCGGCAGATGGGTGACGGTGCCTGTTTAGCCGTGATCCGGGAGCGGTGGGAGCAGTTCATGTTCGGCTTCTATCCGGCGGAGGAACGCTGGCGGCCGGTGCTCGCGTTCGTGCTCCTGTTTGTGGCGATCTGGCCCGCGCTGTTCAGTTCCGCGCCCCGCAAGCTGCTGATTCTCAGCGCGCTTTATCCGCTGATTGCCTACTGGCTGATCTGGGGCGGCACGATCTGGGGGCCGATCGGTGTTCTGCTGGGTGTCGCACTGGCTGTCGCCATTGTCCGCTTCCTCCCATCCGTTCTGGCCAATGCCATGGACGAGGGGCTGGCGTTCCTGTTGTCGCTGATCGCCGCCGGTCTGATCATGGCGCTCTGGTGGCTGTTTGCCGTCGTGCCCTTTGACGAAGCGCTGAGCAGTATCGTGAATATCGGGCTGGAACCGGTCGAATCCGCCAAGCTGGGCGGCTTCCTGCTCTCCCTGATCATCGGCGTTTCCGGCATTGCCGGTTCGTTGCCCATCGGGATCTGCCTTGCGCTCGGGCGGCAGTCGAACCTGCTGATCATCAAGTCCGTCTGTGTCGGGTTCATCGAATTCATTCGCGGCGTCCCGCTGATCACGTTGCTGTTCGTCGCCTCGACGGTGCTGAACTACTTCCTGCCGCCGGGTACCGAGTTCGACCTGATCCTGCGCGTGATCATCATGGTGACATTGTTCGCTGCCGCCTACATGGCCGAGGTCATTCGCGGGGGGCTGGCGGCCTTGCCGCGCGGTCAGTACGAAGCCGCCGACTCGCTGGGACTGGATTACTGGCAGGCGACCCGCTTCATCATCATGCCGCAGGCGCTCAAGATCTCGATCCCGGGCATCGTCAACACCTTCATCGGGCTGTTCAAGGACACGACCCTGGTGATCGTGATCGGCCTGCTCGATCCGGTCGGCATTCTGGGCCCGATCCGCGCCGACCAGAACTGGAACGGTATCGTATGGGAGCTCTATGGCTTCATCGCGCTGTTCTTCTTCATCTTCTGTTTTTCCATGTCCCGCTATTCGCAGTATCTGGAGCGCAAGCTGCAGACCGGGCACAATTAAGGGAGGCCACACCCATGTCCGAAGTTGCCATCGAACGCGAGGTCGACCGCTCAGCGATGACGGTCTCTGACGAGGTCGCCATCCAGATCACCGACATGAACAAGTGGTACGGCGATTTCCATGTGCTGCGCGATATCAATCTGACGGTCTACCGGGGCGAAAGGATCGTGGTCTGCGGGCCGTCCGGTTCGGGCAAATCGACCCTGATCCGCTGCATCAACGCGCTCGAAGAACATCAGAAGGGCCAGATCACGGTGGACGGGACGGTGCTCTCGTCGGACCTGAAGAACATCGACAAGGTGCGTTCGGAAGTCGGCATGTGCTTCCAGCACTTCAACCTGTTCCCGCATCTGTCGATCCTGGAGAACTGCACGCTGGCACCGATCTGGGTCCGCAAGGAGCCGAAGAAGGAGGCCGAGGCGCTGGCCATGGAATACCTGGAGCGGGTGAAGATCGCCGACCAGGCGCTGAAATATCCGGGCCAGCTTTCCGGCGGCCAGCAGCAGCGCGTGGCAATCGCACGTTCGCTGTGCATGCAGCCGCGCATCATGTTGTTCGACGAGCCGACGTCGGCGCTTGATCCGGAGATGATCAAGGAAGTTCTGGACGTCATGGTCGACCTGGCCGAGACCGGCATGACCATGATCTGCGTGACCCACGAAATGGGCTTCGCCCGCAAGGTGGCCAACCGCGTGATCTTCATGGATCAGGGGCAGATCGTCGAACAGAACGAACCGGAAGAGTTCTTTACCAACCCGCAGAGTGACCGCACCAAGCTGTTCCTGAGCCAGATCCTCAGTCACTGATGGGCGCGCGGATACTCGGCTTTGCCGGCAGCACCCGGGCCGCATCGGTCAATCGCGTCGCGGCGCAGGCTGCGCTGGCGGGCGCGGAAGCGGCTGGCGGCGAAGTCACCTGGCTGGAGCTGCGCGACTACCCGTTGCCTCTCTATGACGGGGACTTGGAAGCCAACGAGGGGTTCCCTGACAATGTGATTGCATTGAAGGATCTTTTCGATGCGCATGACGGTCTGGTCATCGGATGTCCGGAATACAACAGTTCGATCACACCGCTTCTGAAGAACACCATCGACTGGGTTTCCCGCCCGATCGAGGGACGCCCGCCGCTGCACGCGTTCGCCGGAAAGGTCGCGGGTCTGGTGTCGGCGTCCGGTGGCGCGCTCGGCGGTCTGCGCGGACTTGTCCACGTCCGTGCCATCCTGGGTAACATCGGTGTGACGGTGATCCCGCAGCAGCGCGCGGTCGGCGGTGTCGCAGGCAAGATCGCGGATGGTGCCATCACCGACGATGACACGCTGAAATCGCTGATGCTCGTCGGTGCGCGCACGGCTGACGTGGCCGCTGCGCTGAAGGCGCAGGCCTGACCGCTGCGGTCTTATTCGGGCATCGGGAACGCGCCGTCGTCATCCTGCGGGTACTGCGGCAGGGCCGAATCCAGCGTGTAATAACCGCCCTTGTCCGACACGAAGATATGCCCGATCGTTTTCAGGTCGCTGCTGTCGTCCAGCGTCCCGGCGGTCACGCTGATGGTCTCGCCCTCATCGCTGCGCCAGAACAGGGAACAACCGCATTCGCCGCAGAAACCGCGTCCGGCGATCTCACTGGCACGATACCATTTCAGGCCGCGCTCCTCGGTCAGGGAAAATGTGTCGCGCCATGCGGTCGCCGCGGGCATGAAGTGACCCGTCGTCTTGCGGCACTGGCTGCAATGGCAGCAGACGATGTCGCGCAGCGGACCATCGATACGGTATCGGACGGCACCGCAATAACACCCGCCGGTGTAAGCTGCTGCGTCTGTCATGGGCTTCCCTCACGTTCCATGTTCACGTCACGTTCGCAATCCGACGGCGGGTTGTCGAGCGAGAATATTTCCGGTGCAGATTATGATTTCTGTGGCGACACCGGTTCAGGACTGGAGCATGGCCTCCACCACACGCTGAACATCGAGAGCTTCCTGCACGGTGGCCAGATCGTTCTCATCGCCGGCGACCAGGGCGTTCAGCTTCCCGATCTGTCCCTGCAGGATCAGCGGACGCATCTCCTCGTGAGACGCCGCGTCAGGCGCACCCTCCCATTCTCCGGTCCGCTCGTTCAATCTCTCCGCGAACGACCAGTCACGCAGGCGGATCGAGCCGCTGGTGCCGTTCAACTGCCAGATATTGTGGTCCGGCAGATCGGTCTCACCCACCGTGCCCTGGATCGACACGGGCAGGTCGCCGGCCATGATCTGCGCCTGGATACCGGTTTCCGCCTTTCCGGACACCGGATAACGTGCGCTGGACGACAGCAGGGCAAGGGGGCCGAACGTCCGGCGGGTCAGAAACAGGAAATGCGAGACGACCTCACGCGTGAAGCCACCCTCGGCAGGGCCGCTCAGCCAACCCGAGGCATCCATCTGCCAGGGGCGGGGCCATGCCGCGAAGGCGGTCAGGATTTCGACAGACTGCGCCTGGCCGACCGTTCCGTCACCGATCCACCGATGCAACTGGTGCACGGCGGGCGACGAGGCGAAGATGAAATTGACCGCGGCCCGGGCGCCTTCGGCTTCGACCAGTGCGGCAAACGCTTCCGCATCCTGAACCGAGACCGCCAGGGGCTTTTCGGTAAACACCGCCCGTCCTGCCGCAATCGCCTGTCGCGCATGGGCGAGGTGTGTCGCCGGCGGCGAGGCGATGTAGATGCACTCGGCCTCGGCGATCAGATCTTCGACGGTGGGCGTGATCGGCAGATCGGGAAACTCGGCACCCAATTCGGATCTCCGGTCGGCGGACGGATCCGAGACGCCCGAAACCGTTACGCCAAGCGCCGGTGTGTCGCGCGCGACACGCAGAATTCTTTCACCCATGATGCCGCAGCCGATGATCCCGAGTTTCATATCCTGTCCTTCTGATGGCTGCCATGGCGCGAAGGCCGGTTGCGCTTCCTCGTCGATATGCCAGACTCCCGCCAGCAGATCAGTGATGACACAGGCTTGGCCTGTCGCGAAGGGGAGAGCGCGTTGGATTTCGATTTTTCTGATGAACAGAGGCAGTTGCAGGACCATGTCCGCCGCTTCCTGTCCGACAAGTGTGAGTCCGGTGTTGTACGCGCCGTGCTGGAAAGCGACGCTCCGTTCGATCGGAACCTGTTGAAGGAACTCGGCGCGCTGGGCGTGCTGGGTGCAGCGATCCCCGAAGCCTACGGCGGGTCCGGGCAGGGACCGCTTGAGCTCTGTCTGGTGGCCGAGGAACTGGGGCGGGCGATCGCGCCCGTGCCTGTCTCTTCCTCCATCTATCTGGCCGCGGGTTTCCTGATGGATGCGGGCAGCGAAACGCAGAAGTCGGAATGGCTGCCCGGGCTTTGCAGCGGCGAGATCGCGGGTACCTTTGCGCATTCGGAGGCGGCCGGTCGCGTTGCGCTGAAGCGACTGCAGTCACGGGTGACCGGCGGGAAGCTGAGCGGCACCAAGACGGCTGTGCTGGACGGGCTGGGAGCGGATCTGGCGGTTGTATCCGCCCTGGATGGGGATGCGCCCGCGCTGTGGCTGGTCGATCTGCGGGGGAACGGCGTGGCCGTCGAGGCGCTGGACTGCATCGATCCCACACGCAAGCTGGCGAAGATCACCTTCGATCAGGCCGTCGCTGAAAAGCTGCAGGGCGATGCTGCCGGGGTCATCGAGCGGGTCATGGATCGGGCGGCGATCTATCTGGGTTTCGAACAGCTGGGCGGCGCGGAAACCGCGCTGGATGCCGCGCGCGAGTACGCGATGGAGCGCATGGCGTTCGGACGGCAGATCGGCTCGTTTCAGGCCATCAAGCACATGCTGGCGGACATGTATGTCTCCGCCACGCTGGCACGATCCAATGCCTACTACGGCGCGTGGGCCGTATCGACGGGCGCGGCGGAACTGCCGGTCGCGGCGGCGACGGTGCGGGTGTCATCGACCAAGGCCTATCAGCACTGTGCGAAGAACAACATCCAGATCCATGGCGGCATGGGGTTCACATGGGAGTTCGACTGCCATCTGCACTACCGCCGCTCGAACGGGTTGGCGCTGGCGCTTGGACCGCTGTCCCAGTGGGAAGACCGCCTGATCGAGCAGATGCGCCGCTCGAACGCCAATGCCAACGCCGCCTGAAGGAGAAGACAGATGAATTTCGACGACACCCCTCAGGAAGCCGAATTCCGTGCCACCGTCCGGTCCTGGATCGATGCGAACGCGCCTCATCACCTCGCCGAGGCCCTGGCGGAGGGCAGCCGCAGCAACGCGCAGATGCTGGCCGATGCAAAAGCCTGGCAAAAGACGAAGGCCGACGGCGGTTGGGCCTGCATGCACTGGCCCGAAGAGTATGGCGGCAAGGGAGCCACGGCCATCGAGCGGGTCATCTGGGACCAGGAAGAAGGCATCTATTCCAAGCTGAATGCGCCGTTCGGTATCGGACAGGGCATGTGCGGCCCGACCGTGATGGACTGGTCCAGCGAGGCGCACAAGCGCGCGCGGCTGCCCGCGCTGGCGTCCGGTGAGGAGATCTGGTGCCAGCTGTTTTCCGAACCGGCTGGCGGCTCGGATGTCGCCGGACTTCGGACACGCGCGGAACAGGCTGAAGACGGCTCCGGCGACTGGATCGTCAACGGCCAGAAAATCTGGACATCGGGTGCGCACTATTCCGACTGGGGCCTGCTGATCACCCGCACCGATCCGACCGTGCCGAAACACAAGGGGCTGACCATGTTCTTCTTGGACATGAAGTCCCCGGGCGTTGAAGTCCGCCCGATCAAGCAGGCCAGCGGGGATTCCAACTTCAACGAGGTCTTCTTCACCGATGTCCGTATTCCCGACGATCAGCGTCTGGGGGCCGTGGGGCAGGGCTGGCAGGTGTCGTTGACGACACTGATGAACGAACGTTTCTCGATCGGTGCGCGGCTGCAGACCGGCTTTCCGGAACTGTTCGATCATTGCATGGAGATGGAGATTGATGGCCAGTCGGCGGTTGACGATCCGGTGGTGCGTTCGAAGCTGGCGGACTTCGCCGTCAAGAACAGCGGCCTGAAATACACCGCGATGCGCTCGATCAGCGCCATGTCGAAGGGCGGGACACCGGGCCCGGAAAATTCCATCGGCAAGCTGGTCGCCGGGCAACTGATGCAGGACATCGGCATGTTCGCCATGGACCTGCAGGCCGAGGCAGGCGCGCTGATGAAGGAGGACGCGGCGGACGATGGCCGGTTTCAGGATCTGCTGCTCTGGGCACCGGGTCTGAAGATCGCGGGCGGGACCGACGAGATCCTACGTAACATCATCAGCGAACGAGTGCTTGGATTGCCGGGCGACATCCGCGTCGACAAGTCCGTTCCCTTCAATGAAATTCCGACCAGCGGGAAGGCCAGATCATGAGCGCGACGCAACCGAATTTCTCTGCCGACCTGTCCGGTCAGGTCGCGATCGTCACAGGGGCCTCGTCGGGGCTGGGCCTGCGGTTTGCCAAGGTGCTGGCCGCCTCGGGTGCCCGCGTCGCGCTGACCGCGCGCCGTGCGGACCGGCTGGATCAGGTCGCCGACGAAATCCGCGGCGAAGGCGGCACCGCGGCGCCGTTCGTGCTGGATGTGATGGAATCCGATCAGCTGACGGCGCTGGTGGGCAAGGTCGAGGCGGAACTCGGTCTGCCGACCATTCTGGTCAACAATGCGGGTATCCCCGATGCCCAGCGCGCCACGAAGATGTCCGTCGACCTGATCGACCGTGTGCTGGATACGAACGTGCGGGCCCCGTACATCCTGTCGTGCGAGGTCGCACGCCGACTGATCGAGGAAAAGACGCCGGGCCGGATCGTCAACATCTCGTCCGCCGGAGCCTTCAACTACCGGGGGCAGGGGGCCGCGCTCTATTCGATCTCGAAGGCCGCCGTGATCCGCATGACCGAGGCGCTGGCCGTCGAGTGGGCCCAGTTCAACATCAACGTCAACGCCATAGCGCCGGGTGCCTTCGCGTCGGAAATGATGGACGGCATGCTTTCGCGGATGGGGGATATCACCAAGGGGTTCCCGCGCAAGCGGCTGGGCGATCCGTCGCAACTGGACAGCAGTCTGCTGTACTTCTGCTCGCCCTCATCCGACTTCGTCACCGGCACCTACGTCCGCGTCGATGACGGCCAGCATCCGCGCTAGAGCAGCCCGGTCGAGCGGAAGCTGAACGGGTCACCGGCCCCGATCACCAGGTGATCGTGCAGGACCACACCGACGGCCTTCGCCGCGTCGCGCACCTGCTTGGTCATCTCGATGTCGGCGTGGCTCGGCGTTGGATCGCCGGACGGATGATTGTGCACCATGATCATGGCCGAGGCTTCCAGCTGCAGCGCCCGCTTCACGACCTCGCGCGGGTAGACCGGCGTGTGGTCCACGGTGCCATGCTGCTGTGCGTCATCGGCGATCAGCACGTTCTTGCGGTCCAGGTAGAGCACATGGAAGGCCTCGGTCTTTTCATAGGCCAGGCTGGCCCTGCAGTAGTCGATCAGCGATTGCCAGGATGAGAGCACTTCACGGTTCATGACGCGGTCGCGGGTCAGCCGGACGGCAGCGGCATCCAGCATCTTCAGCGAGGCGATGGCCGCCTCACCGATCCCCGGAACTTCGGCCAGGCGTTCAGGCGTTGCCTTGATGACATGCGAGAAGTCCTTGAACCGGTTGATCAGTTCCTTTGCCAGGGGCTTGGTGTCGCCGCGCGGATTGGCTGCCCAGAGGACCATCTCCAGAAGCTCGTAATCCTGCAGGGCATCGGGGCCGTGTTCGATCAGCCGCTGTCTCAATCGGCTGCGATGGCCGTGATAGTGCGGTCTGGACTTGTCCTCGGCCAAGGTCGTTGCCGTTCAGTACGGCGGCTTGTGCTGACCCGTCGGCGATTCCGTGAAGATCTCGAAGCCGTCCTCGGTGATGCCGATCGAATGTTCGAACTGTGCCGACAGGGAGCGGTCGCGCGTCACCGCCGTCCATCCGTCTTCCAGAATCTTCACCTGCCACGTGCCCAGATTGATCATTGGTTCGATGGTGAAGAACATGCCCGCCTTCAGTTCGACACCCGCGCCGGGCTGACCGTAGTGCAGCACGTTCGGCGCGTCATGGAACACCTTGCCCAGACCGTGCCCGCAGAAGTCGCGGACCACCGAGCAGCGTTCGCTTTCGGCATATTCCTGAATGGCATGACCGATGTCGCCCAGATGCGCGCCCGGACGGACCGCCCGGATGCCGCGCATCATGGCCTCGTAGGTCACATCGACAAGGCGCCGTGACTTCAGCTTCGGCTTGCCGACGTAGAACATGCGGCTGGTGTCGCCGTGCCAGCCGTCGACGATGACGGTGACGTCGATGTTCATCACATCGCCGTCCTTCAGCACCCGCTCTCCGGGGATGCCGTGGCAGACCACATGATTGATCGAGGTGCAGATGGATTTCGGAAAACCGCGATAATTCAGCGGGGCAGGGATACCGCCGCGCGCGGTGATGAATTCGTGGCAGAGCTGATCCAGATGGCCTGTCGTCACGCCCGGCTTCACATGTTCGATGATCATGTCCAGCGTTTCCGCTGCCAGACGGCCTGCCGCGCGCATGCCGGCGAAGTCATCGGCGTCGTGCAGCTTGATCTGGCCCGTATTGCGAACCGGGGCTTTCTCGGCGGTGATGTAGTTCATGTCTGTTCAGTCGACCTCTACCGGAACGGAACCCGCAGGATATATGCCGCCGGGCGAGACCGCGCAAGTATAGCACAGCAGTTCAACACCCGCATGCCGTGCCGAGAGCAGTGCTTCGGCATAGGCCGGATCGATATCGGCTGCGGGCCGGAACAGACGCCCATCGGCGCGCGGGCTGAGGAACAGCATGACCGAACGATGCCCCCGCGCGGCCATCCCGCTCAGTTCGATCAGGTGTTTCCTTCCGCGTTTCGTGACCGAATCCGGAAACTCGATCAGCCCCTCTTGCCGGGACATGGTGACGGACTTGATCTCGACATAGCAGTCGGGCCGGCCATCCTTCTGCAGCAGCAGGTCGATGCGTGACCCTTCCCCGTAACGCACCTCGCGCCGAACCGTGTCATAGCCGGACAGTTCGGGAATCTCGCCCGCCGCAACCGCTTCCTCAGCCGCGCGGTTCGGACGCTGTGTGTTCACGCACACAAGGGTGTCCGCGACCTGCAGCAGTTCCAGCGACCAGGCGAGCTTGCGTTTCGGATCGGCGCTGTGGCTCAGCCAGACGGTCTGGGATGCCTCCGGTTCGATCAGGCTGAGCATGGAGCCCGGGTTTGGGCAATGCGCGGTCACAACCTCGCCCGACGGCAGTTCCACGTCGGCGAGGAAACGCTTGTAACGGCGGATCAGCCGCGCTTCGGTCAATGCTGACGGGAATTCCAGAACGGCCTCCGGGTGGGTGGTAACCAAGCTTTAAATCATCGAGGTCATCTTCATACAGTCCGGCCCTTATCGGAACACGCAAGAGCTCATGTCATCCATTCCAAATGCGGGCGCGCAGGTGTCGCCGAGAAATGCGGTCTTGAACGATTGCCGCTCCGTTCTCACCGAGTTGCTCGATGCGACCGCGGATGAAGCGCCTGAATCGCCTGACGCGCCATGGCGCCGCCGTATTCTTCGCAAGCTGCACACGGTCAAGGGTGCCGCCGCATTCCTGGAACTGGACGCCGTGGCGAACAGTCTTCACGCCATCGAGGGGATGCTGACCGATCAGGACGCGGTGGAACACACGGTCCTCCGTGACAGCGTTCGGCAGGCGCTCTCGTTGCTGGCGGACGATGATGTGGCAATATCGACGGAAGCAGCCGTGGAACACCGGGTGGGCGAGGCGCTCTGGTGGGCGAACGAACTGATTCAATCGACTGCCCGGCGGCTTGGAAAACGGGTCTTTATCGTGGTTCGGGGCGGCGACCTGGTCATCAGTGAACGAACTCACCAGGCCCTGCAGGCGACGCTCCAGCACCTGGTCAGGAACGCGATCGTTCACGGCATCGAAGGCCCTGACACGCGTGAGCGCGCCGGAAAGCCGGCTGCCGGCCTGATCACCATCGCAGCCGGTCGCAGCGAGAGCGGTGTCTGGGTCTCGGTGACCGACAATGGCGCCGGCATCACCGAGCAGATCAGACCGACGTTGTTCCAGTTCGGCCAGACGACAGCGGCGAAAGCGGATCTGGATGCGGGAAGGGGGCTCGGCCTGGCGACGGTCCATGACGTTGCCGTCGATATGGGCGGGCGTGTCGAATGCGAGAGCCGCGAAGGTGAAGGTACGAGCTTCACCCTGCATCTGCCCGATCCTGGCTGAACCTTTGGGCAGCGGGATGGTCCGCGCTCCCCGGTCCGGGCCTCCGTTCCCTGATACCCGGCCCTCTGACGATCTTCCCGACGATCACTTGTGATCCCCGCCCGGCGTGCCAACGTAGGCGTCTGTACCCGACCGTTCCTGCGACCGACTTCTGCGAGAGTGAAGATGAAGAGATCAATTGCCGCAAAGCTCTCCACGGTCGCCGTGACCGCGCTTGTGGCCGGATGCAGTCTCCTGACGGGAGTGCCCGAACGGGTCTCGATCCCGGACCGGATTGCGCAGATGCAGACATCCGACCTCAACGTGGCCGAGCCTGTCGAGATTCGCTGGAACGCGCACATGGTGCCCTGGATCACGGCCGGTTCCGACTCCGATGCCGCCTACGCACTGGGCTATGTGCATGCGCATCTCCGGCTGGGTCAGATGGAAATCGCGCGCCGCCTTGCGGCAGGACGGCTGGCCGAGGTGGCCGGACCGCTCGCCGCCGACATCGACGAGACCATACGCCTGATCGGCTATTATCGCGGCGCGGAAGAAGCCTACGACAGGCTGCCCGATGCGACCCGGCTGTGGATCGACCGGTTCGCCGAGGGCGTCAATGCCTACATCGGACGGATCGAGGAACTGCCGCACGAATACCGGCTGTTCGGGTTCGCGCCCGAGCCGTGGACGGCGATCGATATCATGGCGTTCGGACGGCTGGCCGGATCGGATGTCAACTGGCTCACCAGCATCGGCATGCTGTCGCTCACTGCGCGTCCTGACTGGCAGGACATCTGGCAGGAAGCCATGTCCTTCAACGGCGGTGCCATTCGAAGTGTGGCCGAACCCGATGACGACCGGGATGCCGCCCGCAAACTGATCATGCTACTAGACATGATCGGCGGGCATGCGCGGTCGGGCTCGAATGCCTGGGCGGTCAGCGGCGCGAAGTCCGCCAGCGGCAGCCCGATGCTGGCCACCGATCCGCACCTTGGCATTTCCGCGCCGAACATCTGGCTGCTGGCCGGCCTGAAGACCCCGACCTACGAGGTCGTGGGCATGATGCCGGCCGGGATGCCCATCTTCGGTCTCGGGCGCAACCGCGATCTGGCCTGGGGGGCGACCAACCTGCGCGCCCGATCGTCCGACCTGATCGACGTTTCCGGGTTGCCCGAAAGCGCCTTCCGGCAGGAGAAGGACGTCGTGGTCAACCGGTTCGGCTTCGACCGCGATATTGTCAGGACGGTGTCGCCGTACGGACCGCTGATCACGGATTCGCCTCTGGTCAATGATCCGAACGGGCGTCGCATTGCGCTTCGATGGGTCGGACACCAACCTTCCGATGAACTGACGGCCTACATGGACGGAGCCCGTGCCGCATCCGTCGCCGAGTTCCAGGCGGCGTTCGCCGACTATGCGATTCCGGGACTCGCATTCGTCCTGGCGGCGGCGAAAGGTGACATCGCGCTGGGGACAGCGGCCAAGATTCCGGCGCGTCCAGCGGCGGCACCGGAAAATCTTGTCCTCGACCCGCCGGTATCTGATGCGGAAGATCCCTGGAGCCGCGTCTACACGACGGCGGATCTGCCCTGGATCGTTAATCCGGAAAGGGGTTTCGTCGCCTCGGCGAACAATCCCACAGCCGATTTCGTCTCGCCGCTGACCCTGTTCGACACCCCGCCGGACCGCATATCCGTTCTGGACGCCAAACTGGGTGCGGCAAGTGATGTGGATCGGGCGTTCATGGCCCGGCTGCAGCGGAATACGCACTCACCGTCGGCACTCGTGCTGCGCGATGCCGTCGTCAAGCTGGCCACCCGTGCGGGACTCGCATCGCAGCTGCCGGCATCCCTGATCGCCTGGGACGGAGACTATGAGATCGAATCGCGCGGCGCGCTGGCGTTTGAAGCGCTGGTCGCCGCAATGACCCCGGAGGTCTACGAGGCACTGCAGCAGGAAGACGTCTACGAGGTGATCAGGCGCTGGTCCTGGTTCCGCATCAAACTGGCTGCCGACCTGCGGAAGCTGGCCCCTGAACAGGCGGCGGCGGTTTTGCGTCAGGCCATCGAGACGTCGAGGGAGACCGTGGCCGAGTTCGGTACCTGGGGCCGGATGCACCGGTTGCAGTTGCGCCATCCGCTGGCCAACGCGCCGATCATCGGCAGCCGCTATATCTTCGGTGACGTCCCGGCGGGCGGTTCGAACGAGACGGTGATGAAGTCGGCGCACAATCCAACCAGTGAACGCCATCCCGCCTTCTACGGTTCTCAGGCGCGCCAGATCTCGGACATGGCCGACCCGGATGCCAATCACTTCGTGCTTCTGGGGGGCCAGGACGGTTGGCTGAATGCGGAAGGGTTCACTGATCAGTTGCCGCTCTGGCAACGCGGCGACTACATCCGCATGCCGCTCAACCGGGCCACCGTCGAGGCGGAGTTCCAGACCGTCACCGTGCTGCGGCCGAAGCGATAGCGGTCAGCCGTTCTCGGCCTTCTTTGCCGCAACCCACAGGTCATCCATCTCCTGCAAGGACGAGTCTGCCGGTGTCCTGCTTGCATTGGCGAGGGCCTCTTCGACGGCATGGAACCGCGCCGTGAAGCGCTGGTTGGTGCCGCGCAGGGCCGCTTCGGGATCGATGCCCTTGGCGCGGGCCAGATTGGTCACCGCGAACAGCAGATCGCCGATCTCGTCACTGAGCCGCTGACGGTCGTCCCCGGCCAGTTCTGCCTTCACCTCGTCGAGCTCTTCCTCGATCTTGCCGATCACGGGCGCGATGTCGGGAAAGTCGAAACCGACACGGGCGGCGCGCTTCTGCAGTTTCTCGGCGCGGGTGAGAGCGGGCAATCCCAGTGCCACACCGTCCAGTGCGGATTCGCGCCGGCCTTCCGCGCGGGCTTTTCGCGCCCGCTCTTCGGCTTTCTGCGCTTCCCAGTTGAGGGTCTGGTCATCGGCGTTCTCGATGCCCTGCTGGTCGGCAAAGACATGCGGATGCCGTGCGATCATCTTCGCCGCAACGTGGGCGGCCACATCGCCGAAATCGAAGCTTCCGGCTTCGCTTGCCATCTGGCTGTGGAAGACGACCTGAAACAGCAGATCTCCGAGTTCGCCCTTCAGGTCGTCCATGTCCTCGCGCGCGATGGCGTCGGCGACCTCATAGGCCTCCTCGATGGTGTAGGGCGCGATGGTTGCGAACGTCTGCTCGATATCCCAGGGACAGCCCTTCTCGGTGTCACGAAGACGGGCCATCACCTCAAGCAGACGCTTCATGCCGTCGTCCGCGGTCATCAGGCGAGTGCGCGGTCGAGTTCAGCGATCAGATCCTCGACGTCCTCGACACCGACCGAAAGCCGGATCAGCGTGTCCGAGATGCCCAGTTCCGTACGCACCTCGGGCGGAATGGAGGCATGGGTCATGATGGCGGGGTGCTCGATCAGGCTTTCGACGCCGCCGAGACTTTCGGCGAGAGCAAATATCTCGCAACGCTCAAGGAATCGCCTCGCATCCTCCAGGTCCCCCTTGATGAAAGCCGTGATCATGCCGCCGAAGCCGTCCATCTGGCTCTGCGCCAGCTTGTGCTGCGGGTGGCTTTCCAGTCCCGGATAGATGACACGCTCGATCTTCGGATGGGCTTCCAGATGCCGTGCGATGGCTTCAGCCGAGGCGCAATGCTGCCGCATCCTGAGCGCCAGGGTCTTTACCCCGCGCAAGGCCAGAAAGCTGTCGAACGGCCCCAGAATGCTGCCGACCGCGTTCTGCAGGTAGAACAGGCGCTCCTTCAGGTCGGCGTTCTCGCCGATCACGACGATGCCGCCCACGACGTCGGAATGGCCGTTGAGGTACTTGGTGATCGAGTGAACGACGATGTCCGCGCCATGGTCCAGCGGCCGCTGGCAGAAGGGGGTGGCGAAGGTGTTGTCGCAGACCATCAGGATGTCGTGCTTTCGGGCGATCTCGGAAATGGCGCGGAAATCCACAAGCTTCAGCAGGGGGTTGGTCGGCGATTCGACCCAGACCATCCTCGTCTCGGGACGGATCGCCGCTTCAAAGGCAGCCGGGTCGGAAAGGTCGGCGAAGCTGAACTTCAGGCCCGCCGACCGCTTGCGCACATTTTCGAACAGGCGGTAACTGCCACCGTAGAGATCGTCCATCGCCACGACGTGATCGCCGGTATCCAGCAGTTCCAGCACGGTGCCCATCGCCGCCATGCCCGACGCGAAGGCCAGCCCATGCGCGCCGTTCTCAAGGTCTGCCAGGCAGGCCTCCAAGGCCAGGCGCGTGGGATTCTGGGTGCGGCTGTATTCGAATCCCTTGTGAACCCCCGGGCTTTCCTGGACGTAGGTCGACGTCGCGTAGATCGGCATCATGACCGCGCCGGTGGTCGGGTCGGGACGCTGTCCGGCGTGGATCGCACGCGTCGAAAAGCCCTGACGGTTCTTGAGGTCAGCCATATTCTGCTCCTGGAAAAATTCGGTCTCAAGAATGGTTCGGTTGGCGGTCGTGTCCAGCAAAACTTGACCGCCGGTGCCGTGACGTCCCGACCGTGTCCCGAAGGTACAAAAAAGTTGCAGACGAAGCGGGTGTTTCCGATCAATATATCTTCCCGAGCCATCCGGGGCAGATGAGTAACGCCTTGGCCGGGAAATGAAAAATTCAGAGATCGAGAGCCGGACAGGCCGCTCGGGCAATTCCTTCGCAAAGGTGCGGCGAGATGACTAAACACCGCGTCGTCTTTTTTCTCGTTCCGAATTTCTCGATGATCGCCTTTGCGTCGGCGCTTGAACCCCTCCGTCTGACGAACCGGACCATGGGTGAGGATACCTATGAATGGACGATCGTTTCGCTGGACGGCCAGCCGGTCGAAGCCTCCAACGGTCTGACGATCGGGGTGGACATGTCGCTGGATCACGCCCGTCAGCGCATGCTGGACGAGATCAAGCCCGAAATCATCATCGTCTGTTCCGGGGTCAAGGTGGATGCCTTCCGCAACGCCCAGTTCGATGGCTGGCTGCGATCAATGCATCGCCACGGCATCGCCATCGGCGGCCTCTGTACGGGGGCCTGGCTGCTGGCCCAGGCCGGCCTGCTGGAGGGACGGCGCTGTTCCATCCACTGGGAAACCCTGCCGGCCTTCGCTGAAAAGTTTCCGATGGCCGAGGTCCATGCGGACCTGTGCGAGATCGACGACGGCATCTACACCTGCGCCGGCGGAACGGCCGCGCTCGACATGATGCTGCATCTGATCGAGGAGCACTTCGACCAGAACGTCGTGACCAAGGTCTGCGAATACTGTCTGATCGACCGGATCCGGAACCAGCGGGACAGGCAGCGTCTGCCCCTGCAGGCGCGGCTGGGGCTGCATCATGCCAAGCTGCTGCTGATCATCGAACTGATGGAGGCCAACGTTTCGGAGCCCCTGTCGCTGTCCGAGATATCGGAATATGTCGATCTGTCGCGACGCCAGGTGGAACGCCTGTTCCGCAGGCATCTCGGGCGCTCGCCGGCGCGATATTATCTCGAGATCAGGATCGATCGGGCGCGACACCTGCTGCTGCAGTCGAACATGCCGATTGTCGATGTGGCCATTGCCTGCGGGTTCGTGTCGGCCTCGCATTTCTCGAAATGCTATCGCGAGATGTACGGTCGCTCGCCGCAGATGGAACGCGCGCAGTCCGAAGCCTTCACCTGAGGCGGGTCGGGCACCGCCCAACCGCTACGCCTTCGGGATCTCGACGATCTTGACCCAATAGTTCTCGATCACCTCGACAACCTCCATCATCGCGGCGGGTGTCACCGGTTTCGAGAGGTAGGAACTGGCACCGGCGGCGTACCCCTTCGAAATATCGATATGCTGGTTCGATGTCGTCATGATGACGACGGGCATGTCGGCAAAGGCAGGGTCGCTGCGAATTGCGGTCAGCGCCTCGAACCCGTTCATGATGGGCATGTTGATATCAAGCAGGATGATATGCGGTCGGGGATGGGCTTTCGGGTCGACGTATTCGCCTTCATGGCGCAGGTAATCCATCATTTCCTGACCGTTGCCGACGGATCGGAAGTCGTTGGCGAGTTTGCCCTTCTTGAACGCATGTTCCGTCAGGAAGATGTCTTCGGGATCGTCATCGACCATCAGAATGACGATCTCGTCCTGCCGTGATGTCTCGTTGGTCATCCGATCGTCGTTCCCTTGCCTGAAAGCCTCGGCACGTGTGTACCGCTGCAGCACGCGATTTGCGTGTAGAAGCGGAGCTCCTTACATCTTCAGGGCTGTTCTCGCGATTGGCAATATGGATCAGACGAAACTGATCTCGGGTTCGACAAACAGCAGTGTCGCCAGCAGCTTGAGGCGTGACTGGACGGCATCGCTCACCAGATGCCGGAGGGCGGCAGGCAGGCTCAATCGCAGGTTTCCGTCGTGTTTCGCCAGCGTCACATCGGAAAGCGCGCCACGGCCGCCACCGCCAAGGGTCAGCGCCAGACGCATCGCCGCGCCGGCACGCTCCGCCGCCAGAATATCGCCTTCGGACAGCACGGCGCGGGCGTCCCGGATCGAATCATCTCCGGCCTTGTGCGAGTAGCGCCGCAATATGGAGACGGCGAGAAACATGCGCTCGGCGTGATCGACACCCAGCAGCGGCGCTCTGAGGACCCGTCTGAACGACTGGGTTGCACGATAGTCGGGATGAGTGCGCCAGCCGGTATCGCAAAGCATGCCGGCTGCCCTTATCAGACGCTGAATGCGCGCTTCATCGTCTGTGAACAGCGGCATGATCCAGTCGCAGATCTCCTCGCCGGTCAGCGTGCTGAAACGAGCCTCGTGCTCGGCGATGGAACACACGCCGGCGAGCAGGGGGTCCATGGAACGCTGGCCCGTACTCAGCCCGTCGTAGTAGGTGCCCTCGCGAACGCCGTGCGCGCTGAACACAAGTTTCTCCGGTGCGAGGTGCGCGATGACGCGGTCGAGTACGATCGACGCGGAGGGCAGCACCTGCAGGCGGCGTTTGGAGACCCCCGTGGAGCCAACGAGGGACGCCGGGCTTTGCCGCGCGATCAGATCCGCCAGATCATGGGCGCGCTGCAGCGACATCTCGTACCCGTGGATGATGTTCAGGCCGTAGTTCCGCATGCCGATATCCAGCTTGGCGAAGGCCCGCCAGGTGCCGCCGACCAGATACAGCGGCTTGCCACGTTCCTTCGACAGCCATCGGTGGCGGGCGATCTCCGTGTCGACCGTCGATGCGATCACGTCGGGATCCGCTAGATCCGGCGGAAATTGCAGGGGGCCGACCGGTAACGTCGAGCCGGTCGGAACGGACCCGTCGGTCACGCGGGCGAGTTCCAGGCTGCTGCCACCCATATCGGCGACGATGCCGTCCGCATCCGGAATACCGAACAGCACCCCCATGCCGGCCAGCCGCGCTTCCTCCTCGCCGCTGAGCACCTTCAGCGAGATGCGGCATTCGGCCTGGACCCGTGAGACGAAATCCGCTCCGTCTCCGGCGTCCCGCACGGCCGCCGTCGCAAAGGCCTGAATGCGGCGCACGCCGGAGACACTCGCGATCCATTCGAACCGTTTCAGGGTCTGCAAGGCGTGTTCGACGCCGTCGGGGTTCAGCTTTCCGGTGGACGAGACACCCTTGCCGAGCGAGCAGAAGGCCTTCTCGTTCAGCATGGCGAGGGGCGCGCGTTCGTTGTCGCCGAAGATGACCAGTCGAACGGAATTGGAGCCGACGTCAATGACAGCGGTCCGGTCGGTGCCTGTGGCGGTAAGCGTATCTGGCATCAAGGATCGCTAGTCGTCATCCAGTTTCAGCATGCTCGGACCGCTGCTGCGCTCCACGGACTTGCCGCGCCCTGAGAGGCTCGGATTCGTCATGAAATATTCATGCGCGCTGAAACCCTCATCGTCCAGTTCAATTCGACGATATTCGCCGGTTGGCAGCAGTTCCCAGCTTTGCAGGTCATCTTTCAGATTGGCGACCATGATCTGATCCAGCACCTGGGCGTGCACGGTCTCGTTCTTCAGGGGAACCAGGGTCTCGACGCGCCTGTGGAAATTGCGCGGCATCCAGTCGGCGGAGGTGATGTAGAGCGTGGCGTTCCGCGACGGCATCGCCGAACCGTTCCCGAAGGCAACGATGCGGGAGTGCTCCAGAAAGCGGCCGATCAGGCTGCGCACCTTGATATTGTCCGAAAGGCCCGGAACGCCGGGACGCAGGCAGCAGATGCCGCGGATGATCAGGTCGATCTCCACACCGGCCTGGCTGGCACGATAGAGCGCATCGATGATGGTCGTGTCGACCAGACTGTTCATCTTGGCCCAGATGCCCGCCGGCCGTCCCGCCTTCGCGTGTGCGATCTCGCCCTCGATCTCCTCGATGATCCGGTCGTGCATCGTGTGCGGCGAATAGGCGATCGCCTTGAGATTCTCGGGTTTCGCGTAGCCGGTCAGGAAGTTGAAGATCGCACTCGCATCCCGGCCCAGCTGCGGATCGGCCGTGAAATAGGAGATGTCGGTATAAATCTTGGCGGTGATCGGATGATAGTTGCCCGTTCCGAAATGGGCGTACGTCCTGAGTTCTTCCTTCTCGCGTCGCACCACCAGCGAGATCTTCGCGTGGGTCTTCAGTTCCACAAAGCCGTAGACGACCTGGACGCCGGCACGTTCCAGATCGCGTGCCCAGCGGATGTTGGCCGCCTCGTCGAAGCGCGCTTTCAGTTCCACCATCGCGGTCACGCTGATGCCCGCCTCGGCGGCGGCGATCAGGGCCTGCACGATGGGCGAGTTGTCGGAGGTCCGGTAGAGCGTCTGCTTGATCGCGACGACGTTCGGGTCCTCTGCCGCCTGGCGGAGGAACTGGACCACCACATCGAAACTCTCGTAGGGGTGATGGACCACGATGTCCTTGGCACGTACGGCAGCAAAGCAGTCCCCGCCGAACTCGCGGATGCGTTCGGGAAAGCGCGCGTTGTAGGGCTTGAACAGCAGGTCGACGCGCTCGTCGACGATCACCCGGCTGATGTCCGACAGGGCCAGCATGCCGTCGATCTCGATGATGTCCTGCGGCTGTGTTTCGGTCTCCTCGACGACCAGCCGCCGCAGATGGTCGCCCATGCCCTCGGTGACCTGCAGGCGCACGATATGACCGCGCCGCCGCCGCCGGAGTGCGGATTCATAGGTTCGAACCAGATCCTCGGATTCCTCCTCGACCTCGATATCCGAGTCCCGAATGCAGCGAATCTGGCCGCGGTTGACGATTTCATAGCCCGGAAACAGCCGCGACATGTAGATTGCGATGACCTGCGAAATCGCGATGAAACGGATCTCCGAGCCAGGCAGGCGGATGAAGCGGCGTACCTGCTGCGGGATCGGCACGATGGCATCCAGCATGCGCCCGTCATCGGTGCGCTTGAGCTGGGCGATCATCGCCAGGCCGAGATTGGGGATGAAGGGAAAGGGATGCGCCGGATCAATGGCCAGCGGCGTGAGCACGGGCAGGAGCTGATCCAGGAAATGACCGTCCAGCCAGTTCGCCTCATCCTCGCTGAGCTCTCCCGCGAGCACGATGGAGATGCCATTGTCGCGCAATTCCTGCTGCAGACCTTTCCAGTAGCTTTCCTGCTTCTGGATCAGCTCGTTGGCGAACTCCCCGGCATTCTTGAGCTGCTGGGCGGCCGAGAGGCCTTCCGGGCTGACGGTCTTCACCTCCGCCTGCACGAGATCCCAGAGACCCGCATAGCGCACCATGAAGAATTCATCGAGGTTGGACGCCGAAATCGAGAGGAAGCGGACACGTTCGAGCAGGGGATGGCGCGGGTTCTGCGATTCTTCCATCACCCGCGCATTGAACTGCAGCCAAGAAATCTCCCGATTGATAAAGCGATCGGGAGATTCCAGCGTGATCGCTGACATTTCTACATCGGGGACCGCCGTGCCGGGGGCCAGTTCATTCATGTCTACCGCTCCTCAAATCCGTCCGGACGGCATGGTTTTCTTGCGTCTGCGTGACGATCGCGTGACAGTGACGGCATGAAAACTGTTTATCTCATGCGTCATGCCAAGTCCGACTGGGGCAATGCCCAGATTAGCGATCACGAGCGTCCGCTCAATGCCCGTGGACGTCATGCGGCGAAACGCATGGGCCAGTTCATGCGCGATGTCGGCATCGCGCCCGACACGGCTTTCGTATCCACCGCGACCCGCACACGATCGACCTGGGCGCTGTTGTCGGACGAAGCGGGACTTGCCGCACAGGCCCAGTTCATCGACAAACTCTATCTCGGTGCGCCGGAGACGTACAGGAAGCTGTGGTGTGCGCTTGCACCCGACGTCGGGTCGGTCCTGTTTCTGGGGCACAGTCCGGGAATCGAACAGCTGGCCCGCGAGCTCTGCGCCAACGGTGCTGATGCCGACCTGACGGCGCTTCAGCAGAAATTTCCGACCGGTGCACTGGCCGAGATCAGGTTCGAGGAGCCGTGGTCCGCGATCGGGCCGGGGACAGGAAGGCTGATGCGCTTCATCCTGCCCCGGTCCTTCGACGAGTGATGTTCATCAGGTCCTCAGCAACTCGTTGATCGAGGTCTTGGAACGGGTGCGCTCGTCGACCCGCTTGACGATCACCGCGCAATAGAGCGAAGGCGTCGGCTTTCCATCGACAACAGGGCCGGGCAGGGCACCGGGCACGACCACCGAGTAGGACGGCACGCGGCCCATGTGCACTTCGCCGGTCTCGCGGTCGACGATCTTGGTCGAGGCACCGATGTAGACGCCCATCGACAGGACGGACCCTTCCTCGACGATCACGCCCTCGGCCACTTCGGAACGCGCGCCGATGAAGCAGTTGTCCTCGACGATGACCGGCTCGGCCTGCAGCGGTTCCAGAACGCCGCCGATGCCGGCGCCGCCCGAAATATGGCAGTTCTTGCCGATCTGGGCGCACGAACCCACCGTCGCCCAGGTGTCGACCATGGTGCCGCTGTCGACGTAGGCGCCCAGATTCACGAAGCTGGGCATCAGCACCACGCCGGGCGCGATATAGGCGGAACGGCGGACGATACAGTTCGGTACCGCACGGAAACCGGCCTCGCGGAAGGCCGCGTCATCCCAGCCTTCGAACTTGCTGGGCACCTTGTCGAACCAGGTCGTGTCCTTGCCGGGACCACCGGCGATCGTGGTCATGTCGTTCAGGCGGAAGCCCAGCAGCACCGCTTTCTTCAGCCACTGGTTCACCGTCCAGCCACCGCTGGACTTCTCGGCCACGCGCGTCTTGCCGCTGTCGAGCGCGTCGAGCGCGGCATTGATCGCATCGGCCACCTCTCCCGTGGTCTGCGGTGTGATCCGGTCCCGGTCTTCCCAGGCCTGTTCGATGGTCGCTTCCAGTTGGTCGAGGCTCATGCGGTTTCTCTTTCGATGGCTGTCGTTGGGCGCGCGGACGATAGCCGCGCGATCCGGCGTGTCAATGCAGCTCAGCCGTGCTCGGCTTCGGCATCTGCTGGTCGATAGAACTCTGGGTACTGGCGCGCGACGACAGGGCTGCTTTCCGACCAGGTGTGACAGGTGTTCAGCACGCCCGGTTTGCCGCCGTCCTTGTCGGATGGGGCCATGTAATTCCGGATCGGCCAGATCGTCTGCATGGTCGCGGTCGCCATCTGCGGCAGCAATTCAACGACGTGCGTGCAGCCGGCGGTTCCGCCGATGCGTTCGCGCGCCTTGCGGTTGAACCCCGGCCCGATACGCAGACCGGCGAGGGCGCCGAAATTGGGTTCGACCTCGGTACACATCCGGTGCGGCGTGACCTCGGAATGAAGTTCGGCCGCATGAATCAGGAAGTCCGTATCCACCGTCAGGCGCAGATGCATCGTGTGCACCATGCCGTCCTCACGGCGCTCCTCCATCACACCGTAGGCTGTGGGTTTGTGGTCGGAGATCGTGCCCTCCATGTCCCACAGACCGTCTTCACGCTCATAGCCGCGGATGTCGATGGCGCGCGTGTGTCGGTGGACGCGTTTGACGGGCGGACTCAAGGCCATGGTGCGGCTCCGGAAACTGATGGCAGATCATTGCTGTTGCGGAACCTAAGGCAGGGTCATCGTCCGGTCCAGTATTGCGCTTTCATATCCGCCGGTTAAACAGCGCATATGGGTGTTCCGAATTCATGACGGCGGCTGTCGAAGGTTTTCTGCTGGGGTTGAGCCTGATCCTGGCCATCGGCGCGCAGAACGCCTTCGTGCTCCGGCAGGGATTGCTGCGTCAGCACGTTCTCCTGATCGTCCTGATCTGCGCGGCGTCCGACGCGTTGCTGATCGGGGCAGGCGTGATGGGGCTGGGATCGATCATCCGGTCCGTGCCCGGCCTGATTTTCTGGTCGACGCTCGGCGGTGTTGTTTTTCTGACTGTCTACGGTCTCTTTGCCTTCTGGCGGGCGCTGCGCCCGGATCGCCTGGAAGTTGTGGCGGGCAAGCCCCTCGGCTGGCAGGCGGCGGCATTGACCACGCTGGCGTTCACGTTCCTGAACCCGCATGTCTATCTGGATACGGTGATCATGCTGGGCGGCATTTCGGCCAGGCTGCCGATCGACCAGCGCATGCATTTCTGGATCGGTGGCGCGACCGCGTCCTTCGTGTTCTTTTTCAGCCTGGGGTACGGGGCGCGTCTGCTCGCGCCGGTGTTCGCGCGGCCCTCTGCCTGGCGCGTGCTTGACCTGCTGATCGCGCTGGTGATGTGGGTGATTGCCCTGATCCTGGCAGTGCCCCTGTTTCAGGGCGGAACGCCTTAGCTCTTGCGGAAAATCTGGGCCGCGCCCCAGCCGGTGAAACCGGCGATCAGCACCGCGAAAATGCCGTAGAACAGCGGCCACTGATGGGCGAACGTGAAGATCGCGCGTTCGATGCCCGTCTTGTCGATCAGGATCGGACTGGTCTCCGCAGCAACCACGCGTCCATCCTGAAACAGATAGACCTGCGTCACATACTGTCCGACCGGTACATTGGCCGGAAAATCGATGTTGGTCCGGTAAAGCTGACCGTTGCGGATGGAAACGCCGTTCAGGTGTTCCTGATACAGGCCGTTCTCCGATCGCAGACGGCGTATCGCGGCATCGAAACCTTCATTCGCATGGGCTGTGCTGCTGCTTTCGACCTTCAGGTTCGCGATGCCGATTTCATGACGTTTCAGCACTCGTTCGTTGGCGATCTCTTTCAGGGGGCGGTTCGCGAAAACGGCGTAGAAGCCCGGTATGTCGTTGAACGTGACGGCATCGGTGTTCACCCAGACGCCGGCGACCCGGCTCTTGCGCCGCACCGTCAGTGCCTCGGACGGGCCCTTGACCACGATCACGACGTCGCCCGGTTCGCTGATCGATCCGAACAGCAGCAACTCCTTGCCCTTGAACCCGGAATCGATGCCGATCCGCCGCTCCGAGATGTCGGAGACCATCGGCGCCTGCGCGGCCGCCGGCATCACCGTCAGAACCGAGATCAGCAGTACAAGGCGTCCCAGCATCAGTGACCCGCCAGATCGCTTGACAGGCTGAACAGATCGCTTGGCATGGTGACCAGATCGAAGCCCAGCTTGATGCAGACCGCCAGCACCATCGCCGCCAGCAGGAAACGCAGCTGTTCGCCCTTCAGATACAGCCCGACGCGCGTGCCGAACTGCGCGCCCACGACCGCACCGATCAGCAGCAGCAGCGCCAGAACGACATCGACAGTCTGCGTGTAGTACGAGTGCTGGATCGTCACCGCCGCCGTCACGAAAGTGATCTGGAACAGCGACGTGCCGACGACCACCGCGGTCGGCATGCCAAGCAGATAGATCATGGCGGGCACCATGATGAAGCCGCCGCCGACGCCCATGATGGCGGCCAGGATGCCGACAAGACATCCGACGGCCAGCGGGGGCAGGGCGCTGATGTAGAGTTTCGAGCGCTTGAACCGCATCTTGAAGGGCAGACCGTGCACCCAGTAGTGCTGCCGCATCTTCCGCCGGCGGGTCGTTCCCGCGCGCTGCCGCATCAGGGCGCGGGCGCTTTCGAAGAACATCAGACCGCCGATGATCCCCAGGAACACGACATAGCAGATCTTGATCATCAGGTCGTTCTGACCCAGCGTCTTCATCCACGTGAAGATCTGGGTGCCGATCACCGATCCGACCAGGCCGCCCGCCAGCAGCACCAGGCCCATCTTGATATCGACATTCCTGCGCCGCCAGTGGGCGAGCGCGCCCGATACGCTGGCAGCCACGATCTGATTGGCTTCGGTTGCGACGGCCACCGACGGGGGGATACCCAGAAAGATGAGCAGGGGGGTCATCAGAAACCCGCCGCCGACACCGAACATGCCTGAGAGAAATCCCACGCCCGCACCCATCCCCAGCAGCAGAAAGATGCTGACTGAGATTTCGGCGATCGGGAGATAAATCTGCACGGTGGTTCAGGCGGGTACGCGGTCTGGCGTGCGCCAGGCGGTGCGAGCTCTATTTGCGGAACAGCCGACCCATGCCAGCGGCGCGTATGTCATTTCGCTCTCCCGTTCCGGCATTGCCTGCTTCATCGGCAATACGCAGAAGTGTTCTCTCCAGCGGTCTGATGGAAACCGCAGCCCGTTGCGCATCATTCGCCGATGACCGGACATCTTCAGCCAGCTCGCTGAGTTCCTGCAGCTGACCCGGCAGATCCGAGAGCGGTCGCAGGGCGGGCTCGATGGCGCGCATATAGTCCTGAACCATCAATCGGATCTGTTCAAGCTCATCCTTGATCGGTGCGAGCGAAAAATCGCTTTCGCGCGGCGCATCCGCGAGTTCCGAAATCGGCACCAGCCCTTCCTCGTCGACGGAAAAGCACCCGGTGTTGGCGGGATGCAGGTCTGAGGGCACTTGCGCATTTCCGCTCATCGAATGTCCGACGGCGGTCTGAAGCACACGCGCCAGCCATTCCTCCAGCGGCAGCCCTACCTGTTCAGCCGCAGCCTCCGCCGCTGCCCAGAGATCTGGTCTTACATCAAAAACTGCGGATGGTATCGCGTCCGAACTGCCCATATGCCCAACCTGATTTGAAGGGATCATATAGACATGATTCGCCGGTCCGGGACAGGGCGCGATTATCCGGGTACTACCCCGACTGCTGCAATCGTGTGAGCAGGGCTTCCGTCATCCGGCCCGTCACCGGGAGCCCGTTGTCAGCCTGCCACAGGCGTATGGCCTCGCGGGTCTTCGAGCCTGGCAGGCCATCCGGTGCACCCGGGTCATACCCCCTGGCGATCAGCAGTTGCTGTATCAGCCTTACCTGGTCCCGTCTGGTGATCGGCTGTCCTTCCGACGCGGCGGCGTCGGTGCCGGTCGTTTCGGCCGGGCTTTCGGCAACAGCGCTGGATGGTTCGAAGGCGGCGATCTCGGCATCGATTTCCGCGCGTTCTTCAGGGGTCAGCAGACTGGCCACGCGGCGCACATCCTCGACCGCACCGGCGTCACCCGACATGCTCGCGAGACTGAACCAGTAGTAGGCCTGCGAAAAATTGCGCGGCACGCCGAGGCCGCCCTCATAAAGGACACCCATGTTGTACTGGGCGTCGACGACCCCCTGTTCCGCGGCCTCGCGGAACCAGCGGGCTGCCTGGAAGTAATCCGGCACGCCCGCGCGGTCGTCGACATAGACCTCGCCGAGATACTTCTGGGCGTCCGGATTTCCGGCGCGCGCGGCGGCATGCAGCCACAGTTTCGCCAGATCCAGATCGCGCGGACGGCCCAGACCCTGCCGGTACATGACGCCCAGGCCGAGTTGGGACTGCACATGACCCTGCTGCGCCGCCAGGTCGAACCAGTCGGCGGCTGTCGAATAATCCGGCGCGACCCCGATACCGTCGCGATAGCGCACGCCAAGCGCATACTGCGCATCCATGTCGCCCGCCCGGGCTTCGGCTGTCAGTTTCTCGATCTCGGTCTGGGCAGCGGGCGCAGTCTCGGCCGCCGGAGCTTCCGGTGCGGAGGCTGGTGCCGGATCCTCCGCGACGGGAGCACTCTCGATGGGAGGGGGCGATATGGCCGCAGACGGCGCGGGGGTGGTGTCCTGCGGTGGCGTTGCATCGACGCCGGGCGACCCTTCGCTTCCCGGTGTCTGGTCCGTTGCCGTCGCCGACGAAGGCAGGGTTTCCGATCCGCCTTCGTTCGGTGTGCCCTCCGGCGTGTCCGAAAGCTCGACCCCTTCGATCCGTGCCATCAGATTGTCCCAGGCCGTCGATGCCTGTGAAGCGACCCTGTCGAACTGCGGTGTGCCCGCGAACCAGAAACCACCGATCAGCAGGGCCAGAAACACAAGCGCCGCCACGAGATATCCGATCCAGGGACGGCGTCTGTCGTACCGGTCCGGATCGGCCCCGGACGCCGAACGCGAGAGGTCCAGCGGTTCGTCCAGCCTGAAGGAGCGACGTTCCGATACGTCGGGGCCAGAGCTTCGATCTCCGGCGGAAAGGGGGGGCATTGTCGACGATGGTGTCTCGTCCTGCTGCGGCGGGTCGGCGATGGGTGCATCCTCATGAACCCGATCGTCCGCCGGCTCACTGCCGACCGGACCGGCCAGCAGGGATTCCACCGGGACCAGCCGTTTGGGGCGATCAGGTGGTGCCGCCTCGTCGGGCACGGCGGAGAGCGAAATCGTCTCCCGGGCTGCGGGCTGCGGTTCCCGCGCCTCTTCACCGGGCACGGGATCAGCGGTCTCCGGTGGCTCTTCGGATACGGACGCGCCCGTATCCAGATCCCTGAAGAAGGTTTCATCATCCTCGATGCGCCTGACGCGGACATCGTCGCCTGACGTGAGATCGTGCAGCGGCTGCGCCGGGGACGGGGGCGCTTCTTCAGCCGTCGCACGCTCCGCCTCATGCTCAACGGCGGGCGCGGCGACCGCGGCCATCGTGTCCTCGCTCTCGAAAGAGTCCGTCTCCGGCTCGTGAACAGGATGAGCGTGTTCGGCGAGCGACTCGTCGATGCCGCCCTGATGGTCATCGATATCCTGAGCGATCCCGGCCTCGCGCAGATCGTCGATCTGTCCGGCCAGGCTGTTCAGCGACAGCGCAAGGGGCGCGATTGCGGCCTGGACGGCCGCCTGGATTTGCTCGCGCCCGGCCTGATCGTCCGTGTCTCGTGAAGGTCGTGCGGCACTTTCCAGCCTATCCAGCGCGTTCTGCAACGGCGCAAGTCTTTCGTCCACCTGCTGTTCCACACGGTCGATCTTGGCCGCCAGATTGACCATGCCGTTCATCAGCTTGCGCAGGTCGCCGGAGACGGACTCAAGCGCTGCTTCGGCACGTTCTGACGGCACATCGGCCGGGTCCGGCGCCTCAACCAGAGCCTGGATCGCTGCGAGCCGTTCGTTCAGGCGGGCCAGCGCATTGTTGACGGGCGTCATATCCGTGGCCGTGCCGGACGTCGTCGTCTTCAGCGCCTGCAGATCGCTGCGCAGTGCCAGCATGGTCGGATCGGAGCGCCCGTTCTTTTCCAGCTGGTCGATTTTTTTCGCGATCGCGACCAGGCCGCGCTCAAGCCGGGACTGATCGGGCAGGGCCGGCTGGGCGGGCAGGGCCTCGGCGATACGCTGCAGCCTTTCGTCCAGCGACGCCATTCTGGTGGTCAGTTCCGTCGAAGCCGGCGGGGCAGACCCCTGTGCGTTTGAAACCAGATCAACACGCCGGGCGAGTTCGGCGATCGCCCTCATGATCCGTGCCGTATCCAGGGCACTACCGGTCGGCGCCTGCGGTTCAGCCGGCTTTTCCTGGGGCTGACCGGCGTCGGCGATGGCCTGATTGAGCCACTGACCCAGCGTCATGCCGGCCGCCTTGGCCTTGGCCTTGGCGACCTCCCGCGCCTCGGGCTCAATACCTTTGACACTCCATGGCGCTGTCGATTTCATGGTGGAACTCCTGCAGGACGGCCTGGGTACGACCGGGTGATACTCTCGCCGGAGCGTAAAGGTGCCCCAACAGACGGTCATACGCAAACCTCAATCATGTAGGGCCGGATGGTGAAACCCTCGGAAATTGTGTCTCGGCCGGAACCGGGACAACCCTGGCGGGAAGGGAGGCCGGGCATGGTTAAAGGGTTGTTCAGCGTGCCGGAATCTGCTCTATATTCCGGTAACAAGAAGAAAAAGACTTCGGGAATGCTGTGGCAGAGCTTTGTGTTGATTGGCCTAGTGGAGGGCGATCATGTCGCTTCTATGCGAACTGCTGCAGACTGCAGCCCTGTCTAATGTCCGTTTCGCCGAGTTCGTCGGTGATGGCACCGACGAGGTGATTATCGGCACCGCCGATGATGACATCATCAAGGGACAGGGAGGCAACGATACGCTGCTCGGCGCGGCCGGCGACGATCTGCTCGTCGGCGGAACCGGCGACGATTCAATCGCCGGCAACGAAGGCGACGATACCTTCCGTGGCGGCCTTGGCGACGACACCCTGCTGGGTGGCGCCGGGTCGGATGTTGCCGATTACACCAATGCAACCAGCCAGATAACCGTCGATCTCAGCCTTGGTACAGCCTCGGGTCTGGACATCGGAAACGATTCCCTGACGGCCATCCAGCGGGTCCTGGGCGGATCTGCCGGTGACGTGCTGATCGGCGATACGGCATTGAACCTGCTCGACGGCCGCGGCGGCGACGACACGATCAGCGGCGGTGCGAACAACGACAGCCTGTTCGGCGGCGACGGCAACGATCAGATCGATGGCGGTGCGAACAGCGATCTGATCAACGCGGGTGCCGGCGCAGACACGGCTGACGGCGGTGTCGGCAACGATACGATCTTCGGCAAGGACGGCGACGATGTGCTCACCGGCGGCGATGGCGCCGATTCACTTGCAGGCGAGCTGGGCGATGACGCGCTTTTCGGCGGTGCCCAGGCGGATGACATCCTGGGTGGCGGCGGTTCCGACACCATCGATGGCGGTGAAGGCAATGACGAGCTGCGCGGCGGTGCAGGGGTGGATTCCGTCCTCGGCGGGGCCGGTTTCGACAGGATTTTCGGTGAGGCGGGCGATGACTCCCTGTTCGGCGGGAGCGAGGGCGATCTGCTGGACGGCGGCGACGGCAACGATCTGATTGATGCCGGTGACGGCGATGACCTCGTAAGGGCACGCGACGGTCAGGACACCGTCGATGGCGGGGCCGGCAACGACATCCTGTTCGGTGGCGGTGACGCGGACAGCCTCGTCGGCGGGGCCGGCAACGACACCCTGCGCGGCGATCTGACCTCGGACCTGATCGGCGGCGCGGACACGATTGAGGCCGGCGACGGCGATGACGACGTCCAGGGCGGTCGCGGCAACGACCTGATTTCGGCTACAGCCGGCGCGAACCGGATGCTGGGCGAGGACGGTGACGACACGATCTCCGGCGGCACCGATGCCGACCGTGTCATCGGCGGAAATGGCAATGATTCCCTCAGCGGCGGCGACGGCGACGATCGGGTCGTCGGTGACGCCGGCAACGATATCGCTTTCGGCGGTGCGGGCGTTGACGAGGTGGCCGGCGGTCAGGGCAATGACACGCTGTTCGGCGGTTCGGAGGACGATACCGTTCGTGGCGGCGCAGGTGCCGATACGCTCGAAGGCGGCGATGGCGCGGACCTGATCGAAGGCGGTTCGGAAAATGACACCGTCGATGGCGGTCTGGGCAACGACACGATCCTGGGTGACTCTGGCAACGATCTGCTGAACGGCGGCGACGGCATCGACAGCATGTTCGGCGGGTCCGGCATCGATACGCTTAGCGGCGGCCTGGGTGCCGACAGCATCGTCGGCGGCGTGGGCGGCGATTCGATCTTCGGTGAGGACGGCGCGGACTTCCTGTCCGGCGAGATCGGCAACGATCGCGTCTTCGGCGGAACAGGCAACGACACGGTTTCGGGCAACGAAGGCAACGACAGCCTGTTCGGCGGCGACGGTGCCGACTCGATCCTGGGCGGCGATGGCGTGGACTCGCTGGAAGGCGGTGCCGATGCGGACACCATTCGCGGCGGTCTGGGCAATGACCGCATTCTGGGCGAGGCCGGTAACGACTCGCTGAACGGCGACGACGGGGACGACACGGTCCTGGGCGCCGAAGGCGACGACTCTATCCATGGCGAGACCGGTCGCGACGTCCTGTTCGGCGGCGACGGTGCCGATACGATCCGGGGTCTGGACGATTCTGATACGATCCGTGGCGGCGAAGGCAATGACAGCCTGTTCGGCAACAACGGCAAGGATGTTGTCAAGGGTGACGGCGGCGACGACTTCATCGACGGCGGCGCGAGCATCGACACGCTGTTCGGCGGCGACGGTAACGACACCATTCTCGGCAATACCGGCAGCGATACCGTCGATGGCGGCGCGGGCGATGACAGTCTTTCGGGCAACGCCGGCAGCGACATCATCAAGGGCCGCGACGGCAACGACACCCTGTTCGGCGGTACCGAGTCCGACATTCTGGAAGGCGGCGCGGGCAACGACAGCCTGAACGGCGGATCCAGCGATGACGTGCTGCGGGGCGGCGATGATGCCGACACCGTGGTCGGCGCAGGAGGCAACGACATCGTCAACGGCGATGGCGGCGACGATGCCCTGTTCGGCGGTTCCGGCAATGACGACATGCGCGGCGGCCTGGGCAACGACACCTTCGTCGGTGCGTCAGGTGCGGACCGGATGGCAGGCGGCGACGGCATCGACACGGCGGACTATTCGTCGTCCGCCGGTGGCGTGACCGTCAATCTGAACAACGGCAAGGGTGAACGGTCGGACGCCGAAGGCGACCAGTTGCGCAAGATCGAGAATGTGATCGGCACGGCGCTGGCCGACACGATTCAGGGCAATGCCGACGCCAACGTGCTGGAAGGCAATGCAGGCAACGATAGCCTCAGCGGCCTCGGCGGTGATGACATACTCCTGGCCGGTACGGGCAACGACACGCTGAAGGGCGGCGCGGGCGCGGACAGCCTGGATGGCGGCGCGGGCATCGACACGGCTGATTACTCCGGCTCGGTCGGACCGATCCTGGTCGATATCGGCGCCGGAACGGCGACCGGCGGCGACGCCGATGGCGATACGCTGACCGCGATCGAAGGTGCGATCGGCACGACCGCGAACGACACGCTGATCGGCGACGGCGGAGCCAACAACTTCGTCGGCGGTATCGGCGCGGATTCAATCCTTGGCGCAGGCGGCAACGACACGATCAATGGCGGCAACGGCAACGACACCCTGTTTGGTGGTGATGGTGCCGACCTGATTACAGCCGGGAACGGCGACGATCTGATCAGCGACGGAGCGGGCGACGACACGATCGACGCCGGCGCCAATGAAGACACCATCATCGGCGGTGCCGGTGCCGACAGCATCAACGGCGGCAGCGGAATCGATCTGCTTGATTTCTCCGGTTCCGGTACCGGTGTCGGGGTTGATCTGGGAACGGGCACAGGGACTGGCGGCGATGCCGACGGTGACACCTACGCCAATATCGAGGACGTCACGGGTTCCGGCTTCGACGACACGATTGGTGGATCGAATGCTTCCAACGCCCTGCGCGGCCTTGCCGGCAATGACTCCATCGCCGGTGGCGGTGACGCGGACCGCATCTTCGGCGGTGCGGACAATGACACGCTGTCCGGCAATGACGGCAACGACGCTGTGCTAGGTGAAGACGGCAACGATCAGCTGTTCGGTGGGGATGGCCTGGACACGCTGGACGGCGGCGCGGGCAATGACACGCTGAACGGCGATGCGGGTGCTGACCGTCTGAAGGGCGGCGATGGCGACGACACGGTGTTCGGCGGTGGCGACAATGACACCATTGAGGGCGGCGACGGCAACGACGGCCTGAACGGCGAGGCCGGTGACGACGTGATCAACGGCGGCGCGGGCGCGGACAACCTTCTCGGCGCGGGCGGCAGCGATAATATCTCCGGCGGCGACGACAATGACTCGATCCGTGGCGGTGACGACAATGACACCGTGCTGGGCGACGCCGGCGACGATACCGTGCGCGGCGAACTGGGCGACGATGTCGTGCGCGGTGGCGCCGGAAACGACGTGGTCGACGGCGACGATGGTGCCGACACCCTGTTCGGCGATGCGGGCAATGATACGCTGACCGGCGACGGCGGCAACGACATCCTCGACGGCGGTGACGATGACGACATCGTTTCGGGCCTTGGGGATGACGACACGCTGCGCGGTGGCGCAGGCAATGACACCGTCAATGGCGGCGACGGCGTTGACCTGGCGCTCGGCGGTCTGGGCAACGACACCGTGATCGGTGGTGCCGGAAACGACCAGGTGCTGGGCGAAGACGGCGATGATTCGGTCCAGGGTGACGCGGGCGACGACACGGTTGTGGGCGGCGCGGGTAACGACACGCTGAACGGCAATGACGGGTTCGACCTGATCAAGGGCGGTCTGGGCAATGATTCCGCGATCGGCGGCATCGGTGCGGACACGATCCTGGGCGAGGACGGTGCCGATACGCTGTTCGGCGACAGCGGCAATGACATCGTTGACGGCGGCGCAGGCAATGACAGCCTGTTCGGCGGCAGCGAGAACGATCAGGTGCGGGGCAGGGACGGCAACGACACGCTGACCGGCGATCTGGGCGACGACACGCTGTCGGGCGGTGAAGGCGATGACCTGCTGCTGGGTGACGGCGGTGCCGATGTGCTCAACGGCAACAACGGCAACGATACGGTCGATTATTCGGGCGCCGGGGGTGCCGTGACGGTCAATCTCGCCACGGGCACGGGTGACCGCTCCGATGCGACGGGCGATACCTATACGCAGATCGAGAATGTCATCGGCGGTTTTGACGATGACATCATCGTCGGCAACAGCAGCCAGAACTCGCTTCAGGGCGGCGCGGGCAATGACCTGATCTCAGCTGGCAGCGGCGATGACACGCTGCGTGGCGAGGCGGGCGACGACAGCCTGGAAGGTGGCGCAGGCGCCGACATTCTGGATGGCGGCGACGGCAATGACTCCGCCGACTATCGCGGCTCCTCGGCTGCCGTGAACGTCGATATCGGCTCGGGCACTGCGACCGGCGGCGACGCCGACGGCGATACGCTGACTTCGATCGAGAGCGCGGTCGGTTCCGGGTTCTCCGATACGCTCGTCGGCGATGCGAATGACAACAAGTTCGAAGGCCAGGGCGGCAATGACGTCCTGACCGGCAATGACGGCAACGACACGCTGCTGGGCGAGGCCGGAAACGACAGTCTCGACGGCGGGCTGGGCGACGACTCGCTTGTGGGCGGCAGCGGCAACGACACGCTGGATGGCGGTGACGGTGCCGACGCGCTGGAAGGCGGCGCGGGTGATGATCTGATCCGTGACGGTGCAGGCGACGATACGGTGCGCGCCGGCACGGGCAATGACACGGTGATCGCGGCCGCAGGTGCCGACGATCTTGACGGTGGCGACGGCATCGACCTGATCGACTACTCCGGGTCTTCTGCGGGTGTGACGGTCGATATGTCCGGTGGTGTCAGCTCCGGCGGCGACGCGCAGGGCGACACGGTCGTGGCGTTCGAGAACCTGATCGGTTCGGCCTTCGACGATGTCGTCACCGGCAATGCGGCCGACAACGATATCCAGGGCGGCGACGGCAATGACAATCTGACCGCTGCGGACGGCAACGATACGGTCGATGGCGGCAGCGGTGATGACACGATCTCCGGCGCGGCCGGTGCCGACCTGATTGATGGCGGCGCGGGCAGCGACCAGATCTTCGGCGGTGGCGACAGCGACACCATCACCGGCGGTTTGGGCAACGACACCATTCAGGGTCAGGACGGCGACGATGTGGCCGACGGTGGCGACGGCGATGACCTGATCGTGGGCGGCAACGGCAACGATACCCTCTCCGGCGGTGCGGGCAGCGACACGCTGTCCGGCGATGCAGGCGACGACAGTCTGACCGGTGGCGACGGCAACGATACGCTGAACGGTGGCGAGGGTGTCGATACGCTGGAAGGCGGCACAGGCGATGACTCGCTGCTGGGCGGTCTCGGCAACGACCTGCTGACCGGCGACGACGGCAACGACACCGTCCGCGGTGAAGCCGGCGATGACACGATCAATGGTGGCGCGGGCAACGACCTGCTGGATGGCGGCACCGGTGTCAGCGTGATCAACGGCGGGGCCGGGAACGACACGCTGTTGGGCGATGCGCTGAACGACACATTGCGCGGTGGTGCCGACGACGACAGCATCGTCGGCGGTGACGGCCTCGACCGGCTGTTCGGCGAGGACGGCAACGACACGCTGATCGGCGGTGCCGGTGCGGATACGCTTGACGGCGGCACGGGCGATGACTCGCTGGACGGTGGCGCGGGCAACGACCTGCTCGAATCCGATGGCGGTGCCGATACCGTGCGCGGCGGGCTCGGCGATGACGTCATCAATTCGGGATCCGAGAATGATCTGGTCTTCGGCGACGAGGGCAACGATACGGTCAACTCAGGCGCTGGCGACGACAGCGTCCAGGGCGATGCGGGCGACGACGTTCTGAACAGCGAAGATGGTAACGACACCGTTCTGGGCGGCGACGGCAACGACACGATCTCGACAGATGGCGGCGACGACTCGGTGATCGGTGGTCTGGGCAATGATTCCATCCTCACCGACATCGGCAACGACACGATCTTCGGCGGCTCCGGGGCCGATATCATCGATGCGGGCGACGGCAACGACTTCGCCCAGGGTGGCGACGACGACGACCTGATCGATGGCAATTGCGATGACGACACGCTGGAAGGCAACAGCGGCAATGACACGCTGATCGGCGATCACGGTCTGGATGCCCTGTTCGGCGGTTCGGGCAATGACAGTCTGGACGGCGGCGAAGACAACGACAGCCTTGAAGGCGGTACGGGCAACGACACGCTGATCGGCGGTTTCGGCAACGATACCCTGCGTGGCCAGGGTGGTCTCGACTCGCTGATCGGCGGCACGGGCGACGACTTCTTCGAAGGCGGCAACGGCGCGGACACCATGCGTGGCGGTCTGGGCAATGACACCGTGACCTACCAGAACTCGACGGCGGGTGTGAATGTCGATATCGCATCGAATTCAGCCACCGGTGGCGAGGCCACCGGTGACGTGTTCGACCGGATCGAGAACGTGATCGGCTCCGCTTTCGGCGACACGCTGCGCGGTGACGGCTTCGGCAACATCCTGAACGGCCTGGATGGCGACGATTCCATCGAAGGTCGCGCCGGTAGCGACACGCTGGATGGCGGCCTGGGCAACGATACGATCTCCTACGAGAGCTCCAATGCCGCGGTAAACGTCGATATCGATGCCAACACCGCATCGGGCGGACATGCGAACACCGACGTGATCTCCAATTTCGAGAACATCACGGGATCGGACTTCAACGATACGCTGAACGGCACGGCGGGCGACAACATCCTGCTTGGCGGCCTAGGGGCAGACCTGATTACCGCTGGCGACGGCAATGACACGCTGGGCGGCAATGCAGGCAACGACACGCTGGATGCCGGCGACGGCGATGACCTGTTGTTTGTCGGGCAGGGTGCGGATTCCGTGATCGGCGGCGCAGGTTCGGACACGGTCGATTTCTCCGGCGAAACGGCCTCGGTCAGTTTCGACCTGTCGAACGGCGGAAACGATACGGTTTCCGGCATCGAGCAGGTCATCGGATCGGCCTTTGCGGACACGCTGATCGGCAGTGCCGCGGGTGACACGCTGATCGGCGGTGGCGGGGCGGACTTGATCTCGGCCGGCGATGGCGACGACACGGTGGATGCCGGCATCGGTGCCGATACGGTTTCCGGTGGCGCGGGCGCAAATGTGCTCGACGGCGGCGCGGGCCTCGATGTTCTGGACCTGTCCGGCGAAGTCGGGCCGGTTGCATTCGATACGGCTGACGTTCTGGTCGGCGACGATACGGTCTCGAACTTCGAAGGCGCCATTGGCACGTCGGCAGATGACACGCTGAGCGGCGGGGCGGAAGACAACCGCTTCTTCGGCGGCGGCGGCAACGATATCGTCACGACGGGCGGCGGCAATGACTTCGTCTCCGGCGATGACGGGGCGGACACCATCGACGGCGGCGCGGGCAGCGATACGCTGAATGGCGGCAATGGTGCCGACAGCCTGGACGGTGGCGACGGTGCCGATACGCTGGGCGGCGGGAACGGTAACGATACGCTGACCGGCGGCACGGGCGATGACCTGATGAACGGCGGTGCAGGCGATGACCTGTTCATCCTCAGCGATGGCGACGGCAACGACACCATCGACGGGTTCACGCCGGGTGCCGCAACGGTCGATGTGATCGATGTGCAGAACGTCAGCGCAATCAACAGCTTCGCAGACGTTCTTGCCAACGCGAGCGATGATGGCACCGATACGACCATCGATCTCGGCGGCGGGAATTCCGTCGTCCTGACCGGGGTCCTCGTCAGCCAGCTCGACGCGGACGACTTCGACTTCGGCGGCCCGACGGAGATCAACGGCACGGCCGGCGACGATATTCCGCTGAATGGAACCGGTGGCTCTGACATCATCAACGGTCTTGATGGCAACGACTCGATCGTGGCTGGTGACGGCGATGACACGCTGAACGGCAACGACGGCGATGATACGCTGCAGGGCGGCGCGGGTGCCGACGAGCTGAATGGCGGAAGCGGTCAGGACTGCGCTGACTATTCGGTCAACGGTGTGGCCATCAACGGCAATCTGGACACCAACATCGTCACGGGCGGCGATGCAGACGGTGACACGCTGATCTCGATCGAAGGTCTGATCGGTACGGCCTTCGATGACACGTTGACCGGCAATGCGGTCGCCAATCACCTGATCGGTCTTGCCGGGGTCGACATCATTACAGGCGGTGCCGGCAACGACACCGTCGACGGTGGCGATGGCGACGACACGATCGATGCCGGGGCGGATGACGACACCATCCTTGGTGGTGCCGGTGCGGATACGATCAACGCCGGCAGCGGCAACGATACCGTTGATGCGGGATCGGGTGCCGACACGGTCGACGGCGGTGCCGGCCTGGATGTCATCGACGGCGGAACGGGTGCCGACAGCCTGTCGGGCGGCGACGGTGCCGACACGATCAACGGCGGTGCCGACAACGACACCATCGATGGTGGCGCTGATCTGGGTAACGACAGCCTCAATGGCGGTGCCGGCGATGACTCGATCAGCGGCAACGGCGGCGCGGATACGCTGATCGGCGGCGCGGGCCTCGATACGCTGGTGGGCGGTGACGGTGCCGACAGCCTGAACGGCGGTGACGATGTCGACTCGCTGCTGGGTGGCCTGGGCAACGACACGATTTCCGCAGGCAACGGCAACGATCTGATCTTCGGCGGTGACGGTGCCGACCGCGCGCTTGGCGGGTCCGGCAACGACAGCATCGAAGGCGGGCTCGGCAACGACATCCTGCGCGGCCAGTTCGGCAATGACACGGTCTTCGGCGGAGACGGCAATGATCTGATCCTGGGCGGTGGCAATCTGGACAGCCTGTTCGGCGGGGCGGGCAACGACACCATCAACGGTGACGATCCGGCGCTGGATACGCTCGTCGGCTTCGACACGATCTTCGGCGGCCTTGGCGACGACCAGCTCAATGGTGCCGGCGGCGAAGACGTGCTGAATGGTGAGGAAGGCAACGACTCGCTGCTGGGCGGAACCGCCAACGACCAACTGTTCGGTGGGATCGGTGCCGATACGGTGCGCGGCGAGGCCGGGAACGACACCGTCAACGGCGGCGACGGTGACGATGTGGTCGACGGCGGCGCGGGCAACGATGGCCTGTTCGGCGGCACCGGCAACGACAGCATGTTCGGTGACGACGGCAACGACACCTTGAACGGCGGTTCCGGCGGCGGTGACAATGACACGCTCGCGGGTGAGGACGGTGACGACCTGTTTGTCTTCGACAACAACCTCTGGGGCGATGACGTCATCGAGGACTTCACCGCAGGTGCCGCGACGGACGATGTGATCGATCTCTCGGCGCTGGGCATCTCGTTCGGCGATCTGAACATCCAGCAGACCGGCGGTGACACGGTCATCACCTTCAACAGTCAGACCATCACGCTGCAGGGCGTGGTCTCGACCGATCTGGATGAGGCGGACGACTTCATCTTCTGATCCGTCGAAACGTCACAAAAGAAAAGGGCGGCCGCCTTCACAGCGGTCGCCCTTTTTCGTTTCCGCGTAGCTGTAAGCCGGTGTCAGCCGCCGGAGATGGTCACGCCGCCGTCCACGGCAATGGTCTGGCCGGTCAGGAAGCTGCCCTCGCTCGCCGCCATGTAGACCGCCAGACCGGCGATCTCTTCCGGCTGGCCGATACGGTTCAGCGGGGCCTGGGCCTCCGAGCGCTTGCGGAATTCAGGGTCTTCCCAAAGCGCCCGCGCGAAATCGGTCTGGATCAGGCCCGGTGCAATGGCGTTCGCCCGGATGTTGTGCTTGCCGTACTCCATGGCGAGGTTCCGGCACATCTGCATGTCTGCCGCCTTGGAGATCGCATAGGCACCCAGCACGCGCGACCCGCGCAGCCCGCCGATGGACGACACGATGATGATCACACCGTCCTTGCGCTCGATCATCTCCGGCAGGACCAGATTGCAGGCCCAGTGGTTGGACTTGATGTTCACGTCCATGATTTTTTCGAACGCGGTGTCCGGGATCTCAAGCGACGAGCCGTAGAACGGGTTGACCGCTGCATTTGCGACCAGGATATCGACCTGACCGAATTCCTTGCGCGTCCCGTCGACCAGCATCTCAAGCTGCTCCTTGTACGAGATATTGCACGGAATACCGACCGCGCGGCCACCGTGAGCCGCGTGATTGTCATTGATATCCCGGGTCACGGCTTCGACCGCATCCGCCTTCCGGCTGGAAACGACAACATTCGCACCCTGCTTGGCGAATGCCTCGGCGATGGCCTTGCCAATGCCCTTGGTGGATCCGGTTACGATCGCGGACTTGCCGCGCAAATCGAACATCATGTGCGCTTCCTCCCCAGAAGTCGGTTTTGCAGTAGTGCGTCTGTCTCAGATCAGTCCGGCCAGCGGCGAGGACGGATCGGCGTACATCTTCTTAGGCATGCGCCCGGCCAGATAGGCCAGACGTCCAGCCTCGACGGCGGCCTTCATCGCACGGGCCATCATCACCGGGTTCTTCGCCTCGGCGATGGCGGTGTTCATCAGCACGCCGTCGCAGCCCAGTTCCATGGCAATCGCTGCGTCCGAAGCGGTGCCGACCCCGGCATCGACCAGGACCGGCACTTCCGTCTGTTCCACGATCAGGCGGATGTTGACCGGGTTCTGGATGCCCAGACCCGAACCGATGGGCGCCCCGAGGGGCATGATCGCGCAGCAGCCCATGTCCTCGAGCCGTTTCGCCTGAATGGGATCGTCCGAGCAGTAGACCATGACCTCGAAGCCCTCCGTCAGCAGCTTCTCCGCCGCCCGAATGGTTTCCGGCATGTTCGGATAGAGCGTCTTCTGGTCACCGAGCACTTCGAGTTTCACGAGATCCCAACCGCCCGCCTCGCGCGCAAGGCGCAGGGTGCGCACGGCATCGTCTGCGGTGAAGCAGCCCGCCGTGTTCGGCAGATAGGTGTATTTCTTCGGGTCGATGAAATCGACCAGCATGGGTTGATCCGGGTCGGTGACATTCACACGGCGCACCGCGACCGTCACGATCTCCGCGCCCGCGGCCTCTGCCGCGCGGGCGTTCTCGGCGTAGTCCGCATACTTGCCGGTGCCCACCAGCAGCCGGGACCGGAAGGTGCGTCCGGCAATCGTCAGCACATCCTCATCATCCCGCGACGGGGCCGAATCGGCACCTCCACCGATGAAATGCACGATCTCCACGCTGTCGCCATCATCCAGCGTGGTGCGCCGGTAAGCTGACTTCGCCACGATCTCCAGATTGAGTTCAACCGCAATTTTCCGCGAATCGAGTCGCATGCGGGTCAGCAGATCGTGGACGGTCATGCCCTCATCATAGTGCTGTTCCTTGCCATTGACGGAGATGCGCATGTGAAAAAGTCCAGTATTCCTGAGGTTCAAGGCCGGATTCCTGTCCGGCGGGATGGAGGCGACGGTTTCGCGTCAGACACAAAGGCACTATAACCGCGTGGTCTTTCAAGGGAAAAGGGGCGCGCATCACGCATGTCCGAAACGCTGCTGATTTTGAACGGTCCGAACCTCAATCTGCTGGGAACGCGGCAGCCTGAGGTCTACGGGCGCGAGACGCTGGCGGACATCGAGGGCTCCTGCAAACAGGTGGCCTCGGGCTTCGGGGTGACCGTCGATTTCCGCCAGTCCAACCATGAAGGCGAGCTGGTTGACTGGATTCACCAGGCGCGGGGCACGGCGGGGGGAATCATCATCAATCCGGGCGCCTACTCGCATACGTCGGTGGCGATACTCGATGCGCTTCTGGCGGTTGAGATACCGGCCATCGAAGTCCACCTGTCGAATATCCACCAGCGTGAGGAATTTCGACACCATTCCTATATTTCGAAGGCGGCCAAGGGTGTGATCTGCGGTTTCGGATCGCTGGGCTATATCCTGGCCATTCAGGCCCTGACCGCCGAACTGCGCGCGGCACAACAACAGAAGATGGCGAACTGATGAGCAAACTGAACATCGACATGGATGCGCTGACCCGTATGGCCGCGCTTCTGAACGACTCCGGACTGACGGAAATCGAGTGGGAAGAAGGCGACATCAAAGTGCGCCTCGGCAAACAGCCGACCCAGATGGTCGCGGCACCTGCCATGCAGGCAGCGCCGCCGGTGTCGTCGGCATCCGCGGCTCCGGCCACAGCCCCTGCCGAGGGGACACAGAGCGGTGCCGACAGCACCGGCACCAAGGTGGCGTCCCCCATGGTCGGGACGGCCTATCTGTCGCCCGAACCCGACGCACCGGCCTTCGTGAAGGTCGGCGACACGGTGACCGTGGGACAAACCCTGCTGATCGTCGAAGCCATGAAGACCATGAACCCGGTGCCGAGCCCGGCGGCGGGTCGTGTGGCCGCCATACTGGTTGAGAACGAACAACCGGTCGAGTTTGAGCAGACCCTGATCGTGATCGAATAGGCTGGTCTGGGCATGTTCGAAAAGATTCTCATCGCAAACAGGGGCGAGATCGCCCTTCGCATTCATCGCGCCTGCCGGGAGATGGGTATCAAGACGGTGGCCGTGCATTCGACGGCCGACGCCGAGGCCATGCATGTGCGCCTGGCTGATGAGTCCGTCTGCATCGGACCGCCGAATCCGAAGGAAAGCTACCTCAATATCCCGGCGCTGATCTCGGCTGCCGAGATCACGGACGCGGATGCCGTTCACCCCGGCTATGGTTTCCTGTCGGAAAACGCGCGCTTCGCCGAGATCGTGGAAGCCCACAACATCGCCTTCATCGGCCCCACTGCCGACCACATCCGCCTGATGGGTGACAAGATCGCCGCCAAGCAGGCCATGCGCGAACTGGGCGTGCCGGTGGTGCCGGGCATCGAAGGCGGCATGGAGGATATGGACGAGGCGCGTCGTGCGGCCGCCGAGATCGGCTATCCGGTGCTGGCGAAGGCTGCCGCAGGCGGCGGCGGGCGCGGCATGAAGGTCATCCATGACGAGTCCCAGCTTGAGGAATTGCTGACCCAGGCGCGGAACGAGGCCATGCACGCGTTCGGCGACGACACCATGTATCTGGAAAAATTCCTGCCCTCGCCACGCCATATCGAGGTGCAGGTGTTCGGTGACGGCAAGGGCAACGCGATCCATCTGGGCGAGCGGGACTGCTCCCTGCAACGCCGTCACCAGAAGGTACTGGAGGAAGCGCCATCGCCGGCGCTGAATTCGGAAGAACGCAGTTCGATCGGCGAACGTGCCGCGAAGGCCATCGCCGGTATCAACTATCGCGGGGCAGGAACCATCGAGTTCCTGTATCAGGACGGCGAGTTCTTCTTCATCGAGATGAACACGCGGCTGCAGGTCGAACATCCGGTCACCGAAGCGATCACGCGCCTCGATCTGGTGCGGGAACAGATCCGCGTGGCATCCGGTGCACCGCTCAGCCTCGAACAGTCGGAGGTCACGTTCTCGGGACATGCGGTCGAGTGCCGGATCAACGCCGAGAATCACAAGACCTTCCGGCCGACGCCAGGCACTGTCACCGACTATCACCCGCCAGGCGGTCTCGGTGTGCGCGTCGATTCGGGGCTGTATCAGGGCTATCGGGTGCCTCCTTATTACGACAGCCTGATCGCCAAGCTGGTCGTGCACGGTCGAACACGCAACGAATGCCTGATGCGGCTCCGGCGCTGTCTGGAAGAGTTCGCCATCGGCGGAATCGATACGACGATCCCCCTGCACATGGCGCTGGTTGACGATCCCGAATTCATCGACGGGGACTACACCATCCACTGGCTGGAGCAGAATCTAGACCGATTGGTCGGTGACTGACCTCCTCACGCCAAACCTGCTGGTTCAGGCCTATGCACGGGGCCTGTTTCCGATGGCGGAGAGCCGTGAAAGCGGGGAAATCTACTGGGTCGATCCCGACATCCGCGGTGTGATGCCGCTTCAGGGGATGCACGTCTCGCGGCGGCTTCGGCGCACGATCCGGAAAGACCCGTTCATCGTCACGGCGGACCGGGCGTTCCGTCAGGTCATACACGCCTGTTCGGAGGTGGATTTCGCCAAGGGACGCTTCGACAGCTGGATCAATGCCGAAATCATCCGCGCCTATTCCGAACTGCACCGGCTTGGCCTGGCGCACAGCGTGGAATGCTGGCTGGACGACAAGCTGGTCGGCGGCATCTACGGCGTGTCACTGAAGGGCGCCTTCTTCGGCGAGAGCATGTTCTCCCGGGCAACCGATGCATCGAAAGTGGCTTTGGTGCACCTGGCGGCACGGCTGAAGGTCGGCGGCTATGGACTGTTCGACAGCCAGTTCGTCAACGACCATCTGACCCAGTTCGGAATCCTTTCCATGCCGAAGGCGGAATTCCATCGCCAGCTTGAGATCGCACTGGGTATGGAGGGGGATTTCAACGCAGCCGGAGATGGCCTGTCCGGCTGCGACGCGCTCGACTGGATCGATCGACCTATGCCATGAGCTTCAGCATGGCCCGACACAGATCGGCCCGGGGATCGGCGACGTGGTCCAGCAGGGTGAAATGATTGGCGCCCTCGGGCAGCATCACCGCACGGGTGACGTCGAACATCTCACGATAGTCCGTCGACTGCCTGATCCACCCGTCGGGCTCGGCACCACCGGCCGCCAGCAGGATCTCGACATGGGGCAGGGGGCGGAAGCGGTCGGTCAGAATGTTGTTCTGCTCGGCCTGTGACTGATCAAGCCCAATTTCGGCGTTGATGCTGGTCCGCATGGCGACGCGCGGATCGAAGATCCCGGAAAGCAGGGTCGCGGACCTGATCAGGTCTGCAGGCAGCTTGTCGCCGGTCCAGTCCCTCGACGCCGCAACGGCCGCCAGATGCGCGCCTGCCGAATGGCCGCTGACATGGATCCGGTCGGGCGATGCGCCATAGGAATCGGCCCGGACGGCAGCGTGCGCGATGCCGCGCATGGTGGCTGATACCAGTTCACCGAGTGTCACTTCCGGACAGAGCGGGTAATTCATCATCACCACGGTCGCCCCGGCGGCGTTGAACGGGGGCGCCACGAAACTGTGCTCGTCCTTCGACAGGGCGCGCCAGTAGCCCCCGTGGATGAAGATATGCATCGGTCCACCGATCACGCCGGGGAACAGGTCGTAGACTTCCCGCGGATGATCGCCGTACGAGATGTTGCGGCGCATGTCGTAGCGCTGACGGGTCTGGGCGGCGCGTTCGGTGAAATCGGCGAGATGATCGCCCGCCGTCGGTGCCGCCACACGCGGGTTGAAATGCCGTTCGATCTTCTCGTCATCCCAGTCGGACCAGTAGCTCATCTCGTTTCCCCCTATGCCGCGTAGCAACCCGCTTCACGCGCGCGCATCACCACCAGATTGTAGACGATATCGATCGCGGGTGTGGGTGTATCGGTGATCCGACCCAGTTCCGCCACCGAACCGATGATGGGTTCGATCTCCATCGTCCGCCCGCCTTCCAGGTCCTGCAGCATGGACGTCTTGTGCGCGCCGACCGCCCGGGCGGTCGAGATGCGTTTCTCCACCGTCATCGGAAACTTAACGCCCAGCTTTTCTCCGATGGTCTGCGCCTCCGACATCATCTGTGTGATGACCGATCGCACCCCGTCGTCGCCGGCCATGGCCTCAAGAGTGGCACCCGTCAGGGCGGAGACTGGATTGAAGCTCAGGTTGCCCCAGAGCTTGGTCCAGATCTCGTTGCGCAGGTTGGGCCGCACGGGCGCCTTCACACCCGCAGCGATCAGCGCCTTCGAAAGCGCGGCGATCCGTTCCGTCTTGCCCCCATTGGGTTCGCCGAGGGACAGGCGCTCACCGTACCCGAGTTTCACGACGCCGGGTTCCGGCACTTCGGCGGCCTGCCATACCACTGAACCGATCGCACGCTCCGGTCCGATCTTGTCCCAGAGTTCTCCGCCTGGATCGCAGCTTTCGAGACGCTGATCCCTGTAGGGACCCTCCAGGCCGTAGAAGTACCACCAGGGCAGACCGTTCTGGGCCGTGACAACGGCGGTATCCGGGCCGAGCAGGGGTTGCATGGCATCGGCGATCGCGCGGACACCGTGCGCCTTCATGGTCAGAAGCACATAGTCCTGCGGCCCGAGTTCCGCCGGATCGTCGGTCAGCCTCGGGTGGACCGTGAAACTCTCGTCGCCGACTTCCAGCCTGAGACCATTGGCTTTCATGGCCGCCAGATGCGGTCCGCGCGCGATCAGGCTGACCTCGGCCCCCTGTCTGGCCAGCATGGCACCGACGTAGCCGCCGATCGCGCCTGCGCCGTAAATACATATCTTCATGAAAAACCCCGTCGATTGCGTCGCTCAGAAATCGCGCGCCGCGCTCACGCCGTCAAGCATGGTCTGATCGAAGCCCGGTTCGGAAGGGGAGAAAAGGCCTGGCAGTCCCTAGGGGAATCGAACCCCTGTTTCAAGAATGAAAATCTCGCGTCCTAACCACTAGACGAAGGGACCACTCAGGCGCTGTCGATTTAGTCGGATTGCGATTGGAAATCAACACCATCGGTGACGAAAATTCGCGTCCCGCTGACGCACCGTCGAAAGTGAGCCCGTTTATGCCGGGTCTGCGGCGTCCTCGACGGTGAGTTGAACCGTCTCGCGACCGCCCCAGTGATTGATGCGCAGATGGCCGGCGAGATGAACAGGCCGCCTGTCGCGCGCCCGCCCGAGAAGTGCCGCGCCGAACTGCGTTTCGGCCGACCGGAAGGAAATGGCCTCCACACGTCCGCCGGACTTGCCGCTGGCGATCAGCTTGACATGCTGCCCGCCCACGATGTCGGCCTTGACCAGCGTGCAGTCCGTGACGGCCACCCGTGGTTCCGGATTGCCGGCACCATATGGCCCCGCGCGCTCCAGGTCCTGCACCAGATCGGCGGTGATTCCCCGCGCGCTGACGGCACCATCGATCGTCAGCGATTTCGACCGTCCCGCCGCACCGACACTTTCGGCGAGGCGATGATCGAGAAAATCGCCCAGTGCCTCGATTCGACCGCTTTCCACCGTTAGTCCCGCCGCCATGACATGTCCGCCGCCGTTGATCAGCAGTCCGGCCTGACGTGCGGCCGTTACCGCGGCCCCGAGATCGACGCCCCTGATCGACCGGCCCGAGCCCTTGCCGGTGGCGCCGTCCGTCGCGATCACGATCGCCGGCTTGCCGGTCCGGTCTTTCAGGCGGCTTGCGACGATGCCGATGACGCCGGGATGCCAGCCTTCCGCGTGCACCAGCGTGACCGCACGGTTGTCTTGCCGCTCCGCCAGCGCGAGCGCTTCCTCAAGGACAGCCTGTTCGATCCTGCGGCGTTCGTCGTTCAGGCGGTCCAGTTCCAGTGCGATTGCCGTGGCTTCCTGCTGGTCGTCTGTGGTCAGCAGCCGGACACCGAGATCCGACTTGCCGACACGCCCGCCCGCGTTCAGCCGGGGTCCGATCAGGAACCCTGCGTGATAGGTGCTGGGCGGACCGGTCAGACGCGCGATGTCGCCCAGGGTCATCAGGCCGAGTTGCCGACGTTCCGCCATCACCTTCAGTCCCTGTGCGACGAAGGCCCGGTTGAGGCCGGTCAGCGGCACCACATCACAGACAGTGCCGACCGCGACCAGGTCGAGCATGGCCAGCAGATTGGGCTCACGCCGCTCGCTGAACCAGCCCCGAGCCCTGAGCGCCCGGTTGACGGCAATCAGAAGCAGGAAGGTCACGCCCACTGCCGCCAGGTTCTCATGGCCCGCAGAACAGTCGAGGCGATTCGGATTGACGATGGCCAGGGCCTTCGGCAACTGGTCCTCGGCCAGATGATGATCGACCACGATGACGGGGATTCCCGCATCCGCCGCCGCATCCAGCGCGTCGAACGCGGCGGTGCCGCAATCCACCGTGACGATCAGATCGCTGCCGTCATTCGCCAGTTTTTTCAACGCGGCGATATTCGGGCCGTAGCCTTCCGCGATGCGATCGGGAATGTAGGAGGAGGCATGGCCGCCAGCGGCTGCAACGTACCGGAGAATCAGCGCGGAGGAGGTTGCCCCGTCGACGTCGTAGTCACCGAAAACGGCGATGTGTTTGCCGCCGACGATATGCGCTGCGATCTCTTCCGCCGCACGGTCCATGTCCCGGAAGGAGGAGGGGTCGGGCAACTGATCCTTCAGGCGCGGCGTCAGGTAACTCTCTACCTGCTCCAGCGGGATATCCCGGTTGGCGAGCACTTCGGCGAGAATCTCCGGGATCGCATGACGTTGAACGAATGCCTGAACCAGCCGGTCATCACCTGATCCATGTCGCCAGCTTTTCCCGCCAAGCGATTGTTCGATATCCAGAAAAAAGGCGTTTCCGGTGGACATTATCCGGCGATTCGGCGTCGCCCCTCGATCCGCCTGATCGTGCCCGTGCGGGAACGCATGACCACAGAATCGGTGATGATGACGCCGTTCTGGCGGCGCACGCCGCGCAGCATGCCGCCAGTCGTCACGCCGGTCGCCGTGAAGATGACATCACCGGCCGCGAGTTCCTCAAGCGCATACTTCCGGTCCAGATCGCTGATTCCGATCCGGTGGGCGCGCTCCTTCTCGTCATTGTTGCGAAAGACGAGCCGGCCCTGCATCTGCCCGCCGACACATCTGAGTGCCGCAGCCGCCAGCACGCCTTCGGGCGCACCGCCGGTACCGACATACATGTCGACCGTCGTTTCCGGGTCGGTGGTCGCGATGACGCCGGCAACGTCGCCATCGGGGATCAGCTGGATCCGGGCACCCGCCTGCCGCGATTCACGGATGATGTCCGAGTGTCGCGGGCGGTCGAGGATGCAGACCGTCAGATCGGAGATCGCGCATCCCTTCGCCTCGGCCAGACGCCCCAGGTTCTCGGTCACGCTGTTGTCGATGTCGACCACGCCTTCGGGCAGGCCGCCGCCGACGGCGATCTTGTCCATGTAGACGTCCGGCGAGTTCAGAAGCATGCCCTTTTCAGACAATGCCATCACGGAAAGCGCGCCCGGTGCCGCCTTGGCGGTGATCGTCGTGCCTTCCAGCGGATCCAGGGCGATATCGACCTCGGGTCCCGATCCGCTCTCGTGGCCCGTTCCGACCTCTTCACCGATATAGAGCATCGGCGCTTCGTCCCGCTCACCTTCGCCGATCACGACCGTGCCGCGGATGGCCAGACCGTTCAGCGCCGTGCGCATCGCATCGACCGCGGCCTGATCGGCCTGCTTTTCGTTACCCATGCCGATCCAGTCATAGGAAGCGATGGCACCGGCCTCGGTTACACGAACCGCTTCCAGGGTCAGGTTACGGTCCAGCTTGTTCGTGTTCGCCAAGATTCTCTCCCAGGTCAGGGGCTTTCTTCCGCGCCCTCAGAAATCTTCTATCGTCAGCAGATGCGGCGGTTCAAGGACGGAATCCAGCGCTTCCAGACCTTTCAGGGCGGCGTCGATCCGCCCCTCGGACGACTCATGGGTGATGACCACCACAGGAGCTGTTCCCGCATCGTCAGGACCTGCCCGTTGTAGCAGCGATTCGATTGAAATTCGCGCGTCACGCAACACGCCCGCGATGTCGGCAATCACACCGGGCTGATCCAGGACTTTCAGCCGGATATAATGGTGGGCAAGGCGCTCGGTGTCGTGGAAGGCAGGCACATCCGACAGCGCGGAGGCGGGGACGCCGAAAGCGTGGCTGATCCGGCCGGCGGCGAGATCGACAAGATCGGCGGCCACGGCGGAGGCCGTCGGACCGGCACCGGCTCCGGGACCTTCCAGGACCGTGCGACCGATCTGATCGCCCTCGGCAACCACGGCATTGAAGACACCTTCCACTTTGGCGATCGGCGTGTGGACCGGGACAAGACAGGGGCGGACGCGCTGCGCGATCCGGCCGTCGATGGTTTCGGCCACACCCAGAAGCTTGATGCGGTATCCGAACTCGTCCGCGTAGGCGATATCGATCGCCGAGATGTTGCGGATTCCCTCGACCGCCACCGCCGCGAAGTCGGGCCGGGTGCTGAAGGAGAGCGCGGCCAGCAGCGCCAGCTTGTGTGCCGCGTCGATACCGTCCACGTCGAAGGTCGGGTCCGCCTCGGCATAGCCGAGATCCTGTGCGTCCTTCAGCACGTCGGCGAAATCGCGGCCGCTGGTGCGCATCTCGGTCAGGATGTAGTTGCAGGTGCCGTTCAGGATGCCATAGACGCGTGTCAGGCGGTTGCCGGACAATCCCTCCCGGATGGCCTTGACGATCGGGATGCCGCCCGCGACAGCCGCTTCGTAGGCCAATGTTGCGTTGTTCTGCTCGGCCAGCGTTGCCAGATGGTATCCGTGTTCGGCCAGCAGCGCCTTGTTGGCCGTGACCACCGGCTTGCCCGCCCGCAGCGCGGCCTCGACCAGTTCGCGGGCAGGGCCTTCGGAACCGCCGATCAGTTCGACGACCACATCGACATCATCGCGACCGGCAAGCGAAACCGGGTCGTCTTCCCAGTGCAGCCCGTGCAGGTCGATACCGCGGTCCCTGTTCCTGTCGCGGGCCGAAACGGCGGTGACCTGTATTCCGCGGCCGGCACGGTCCGCGATCAGCGATCCGTTCCCGTCCAGCAGTTTCAGCAGACCGGCACCAACCGTGCCAAGGCCGGCCACGCCGATCTTCATGGGTTCACGCATGATTTTCTTTCCCGATCAGGTTATTCGGCTGCCGAGCGCTGCTGGTAGCGTTCGAGGGGCGCGTCGCCCGCCTGGAAGAACTTCCTCAGACTGCGGGTCGCCTGACGGATCCGCTGTTCGTTCTCGACCAGTGCGATGCGCACGTGATTGTCACCGTACTCGCCGAACCCGATACCGGGAGAGACGGCGACCTCGGCCTCGGTCAGCAACAGCTTGGAGAATTCGAGACTGCCGAGATGACGATAGCGTTCCGGGATAGGGGCCCAGGCGAACATGGTGGCCTCTGGGGAGGGGACATCCCAGCCCGCATCGGCGAACCCCTTGATCAGCACGTCACGACGCGACTGATAGAGGCTGCGGATTTCGTCCACGCATTCCTGCGGTCCGTTCAGGGCGGCCGCGGCAGCGACCTGAACGGGGGTGAAGGAGCCGTAGTCCAAATAGGACTTGATGCGGGTCAGGGCCCCGATCAGATCCTTGTTGCCGGTCGCGAAACCGATCCGCCAGCCCGGCATGTTGTAGGTCTTGGACATCGACGTGAACTCGACGGAACGCTCTCGCGCGCCGGGCACCTGCAGGATCGACGGCGGTGGATTGCCGTCAAAATAGATCTCCGCATAGGCCAGATCGGACAGGATATAGAGCCCTCTGCGCCGCGCGAAATCCACCACCTCGCGATAGAAGTCCAGATCGACCACCATCGCCGTTGGGTTCGACGGGAAGTTCAGGACAAGGATCTCCGGTGCCGGCACGCAATGCTTCATGGCCCTTTCGAGACTGGTCAGGAAGTCATAGCCGGGCCCGACCGGAAAATGCCGGATCACCGCACCCGCGATGATGAAGCCGTAAGGGTGGATCGGATAGGACGGGTTCGGTGACAGGATGACGTCGCCTGGCGTGGTGATGGCCATGGCGAGATGGGCCAGGCCTTCCTTCGAGCCGAGCGTGACAATGGTTTCCGTCTCCGGGTCGACCGAAACGCCGAAGCGGCGCTCGTAGTAGCTGGAAACAGCCCGGCGCAGCCCCGGAATGCCGCGGCTGGCGGAGTATCTGTGGGTGCGCGGATCAGCAGCCGCTTCCGCAAGCTTGTCGACGATATGCTGCGGCGTCGGCTGGTCGGGATTGCCCATGCCGAAATCGATGATATCGCGCCCCTCGGCGCGTGCCTCGGCCTTCAGCCGGTTCACCTCGTTGAAGACGTAGGGCGGCAGGCGCTTGATCAGATGAAAGTCTACTTGCATGGCATTCCACCAAAACAGAAAGACCAGCCTCCGGAGAGGCTGGTCCGCGGCAGACGGGCCGCAACAAAGGAAGTGTCAGTTTTCGAGGAATATCTCGGCACGGCGGTTGCCCGCTTCACCGCTTGGCATCGCCTCGTTGAATACGGGTGCATTGTCGCCCTTGGCCTCCACAACAATCCGATCGTAGGGAACGCCGAACCGGGCAAGAGCATCGGCCACCGCTTCGGCGCGTGCGGCGGACATCCTCAGATTGGCCAGCAGGTGAGTGTCGACAGGCATCTGGCCTGTCCTGCTGGAGGAATGTCCACGTACGCGTACCGTCGCATTGGTTTGCCGCGCCCGTTCGGCGGTCGCCCGCAACGTGCCGAGATCGCTTGACGAAAGTTGGGCCGAACCGTGGCGGAACTGGATCACCGTATCGGGTGCGCCTGCCACACCGGCAGGAACCCCGTATGCCGCAGCCTGCTGCACGGTACCGCCGTCGATCACCACCGGGCCGCCTGCGACAGGCGCAGACGCCGGATAGCCGCCAACGACCTCCTGATAAGTGCGCGGCGCGTTCAGCGAGTCCTGATAGGTCTGCTGTACGACCGGGGAAACGCTGCTCGGGAACTGCCCGGGCGGGACACGTCCTGTCGGGGCCGCAGACGGTGTGACCGGTTCGATACCCGCCGCCCGCAACTGCTCGCTGTAGGTGCGCGACAGAGTGGGCTGATCAACCGGACGGGCAATCGCCGAGGTCTGGCTGGCCATGGCGGTCGACTGGCCAGCGCTTGCCGTCTGGCTGCCGCGTGGCGTTCCTGTCGGGGACGGACGGGTCTGCACGATCGGGGCGGACGCCGGTCTTGCTGCTGCCGCCGTGCGGCGTGGCGCTTCGTCATCAGACGCGGACCTAGCCGGTGCAGGCACGGCTTCGGGGTCGTTGAGGCTGATTGAATCGCTGGCCTGCACTTCTGTCCGGCGCGGCACGACGGCACCATCTTCGCTGAAGGAAGGCGGCTGCTGTCCCCGGGTCATGGCGGCGATCATCGGCGTGGGCGATTCATCGGACCGGGCTGGCGCGCGCGTGCGACGGACATTCTGAACAGGTTCTGCTTCCTGGACACGAACGGCAGCAGGCACGGGGGCTTCCGCGATCTGCCTGGGAGGCTCCGGACGCGCGACGGCAGGCACACGATCGACGATCGCCGTGCGGGACGGTTCGGTCTGGGAAGGCGCGGGTGCGGCTGCGACCGGCGTGGCCGGTTTCACCTCGGGTTCCCGAATCGGTTCGACAATCGCCACGACGTCCCGGGCGGGTGTCGGGGCAGGCGCGGGGGATGCTGCCACGGGTGCCGGAGCAGGCGCTGGTGCCGGTTCAGCGGTCGCAATACGCGGCGTCGCTGCTGTCGGTGTCGTCGCACTGCCGCGTGTCACCGATATGACAGGATTTTCACCCGATCGCTGGATATTCTGGGTGGCGGAAGCCAGTCCGGGCGCAGGCTGGGCGGGCGGCAACGCCGGATTCCCGCCGCGCGCGACGGGTTGCGGCACCGGACCGTAGCCCGGTTCGAAATAGCTCGTCGGATCCGCCCAGTCAGGGACCGAACAGGCACCCAGCAGCATCAGCATGCCGCAGACACCGGCGCGGGGTGCCCAATGGATTCCGTTCCGCATATTGCGCACTGTGAACGGCGCAGATTTCATCGCCGCTTCTCCTGACATAGTTCAAGACGCTCAGATTTGGCTGGCAATCTAGTGCAATCCGCCCCGTGTTGGAAACAGTTCTGAGCCTGTATCGAATATCGGAGGGGCACACTGTTGCAAACGGGCAAATCCGCGCCCGACGGTATCGGATACGAAAAAGGGGCCACGGTTTCCCGCAGCCCCCTCGTCGCAGGATATTTCCCGATGGATCAGGAAGAATAATACATCTGGAATTCCACCGGATGCGGGGTGTGTTCGAACTTGTAGATCTCTTCCCACTTCAGCTCCATGTAGCCGTCGATCTGGTCGTCGGTGAACACGTCGCCCTTCTTCAGGAACTCGCGGTCTTCATCCAGGGACACCATCGCCTCGCGCAGCGAACCGCAGACCGTCGGGACACCTTCCAGTTCCTCCGGCGGCAGATCGTAGAGGTTCTTGTCCATCGGATCGCCCGGATGGATCTTGTTTTCGATACCGTCAAGGCCTGCCATCAGCATGGCCGAGAAGGCGAGATAGGGGTTCGCCATTGGATCCGGGAACCGGATCTCGACGCGCTTCGCCTTCGGGCTGCTGCCGAACGGAATGCGGCAGGACGCCGAGCGATTGCGGGCCGAATAGGCCAGCAGGACCGGTGCCTCGAAGCCCGGGATCAGTCGCTTGTAGGAGTTGGTGGACGGGTTCGTGAAGGCGTTCAGGGCCTTGGCGTGCTTGATGATGCCGCCGATGTAGTACAGCGCGGTCTCGGAAAGGTCCGCATAGCCCGAGCCGGCAAACGTCGGCTCGCCGCCGTTCCAGATCGACTGGTGCACATGCATGCCCGAGCCGTTGTCGCCGATGATCGGCTTCGGCATGAAGGTCGCCGTCTTGCCCCACTGGTGCGCGACCTGCTGAACGACATACTTGTAGATCTGGATGTTGTCGGCCGCCTTGGTCATTTCGGCGAAGGTCATGCCGAGTTCATGCTGAGACGGGGCCACCTCATGGTGATGCTTGTCGGTGTTCAGGCCCATCTCGCGCATGACGGCGAGCATTTCCGAACGGATATCCTGACAGGAATCGACGGGAGGCACGGGGAAATAGCCGCCTTTCGTCGCCGGACGGTGCGCCATGTTGCCGGCCTCGAACTCCGAGCCGCTGTTGTAGGGGCCTTCCGAGTCGTCCAGGCGATAGAAGACGTGGTTCTGATCCACGCCGAAACGAACGTCGTCGAACAGGAAGAACTCGGCTTCCGGACCGAAATAGGCGGTGTCGCCGACGCCGGTGTAGTTCATGTAGGCGGACGCGCGCTTGGCGGTCGTGCGCGGATCGCGGCTGTACCCTTCGCCGGTGGACGGTTCGTTGATATCGCAGAACAGGATCAGGGTCGGCTGCGCCATGAAGGGGTCCATGACAGCTGTGGTCGCATCGGGCATCAGCGCCATGTCGGATTCATTGATGGCCTTCCAGCCGGCAATCGATGAACCATCAAACATGATCCCTTCCTCGAAGAAATCCTCCGAGAATTCTTCGGCATCCATCGTCAGGTGCTGCCACTTGCCCCGCGGGTCAGTGAAGCGGACATCGACGAATTTCACCTCGTCGGATTTGATGCGTTCCATTACTGCTTGGACGTCGTCGGACATGTCGTTTCTTCCTGTCTTTGATATAGTTTTGGGCGTTGTCTATTTGGCAGGCACGCACCCATAGCAAGCCGGGCGCGGGCCGCCAATGCGTCAGACCGCGTCAGAGCCCTTTTCGCCGGTCCGGATCCGGATGACCTCGTCGACGGTGGAGACAAATATCTTGCCGTCGCCGATACGTCCCGTCCGCGCCGCCTGCTGTATGGCTTCCAGGGCACGCTCGACCATGTTGTCGTCAAGCACAACCTCGACCTTCACCTTGGGCAGAAAATCGACGACATACTCGGCACCGCGATAAAGTTCGGTATGGCCCTTCTGGCGACCGAAGCCCTTGGCCTCGGTCACTGTGATGCCCTGCAATCCAACTTCGTGCAGCGCTTCCTTCACCTCGTCGAGCTTGAATGGTTTGATGATGGCTTCGATTTTCTTCATGACGCTCCGTGTTCCCTCCGTCGCTTGTTGCCGCTACCGAAGCGACCGGTGCGGTAATCTCGATTAGCATTGATCATGCCATATCCTGACACGCCGTTCGCCAGCGATCCCGCCTGTTTGCGCGAGCGTGTGTAATTAATAACCACATTTCCCGCCTAATTTTTACTCAATATGATGAAAATTTAGCCAATCGAGCATATGTCAGTCGCTCGATTGTGATTTCTTCGTGGCGGCCATCTTCAGCATCTATGGCGCATGATCAGATCTCTCAGCACTGTCATCGTCTGCGCCGCCGGTATCGGCATGTCTGTTCCGGACGTGTCGGCCCGAACCAACGTGTCGCCGCCTGAAACCGTCGAGATCCCGGCGGGAAGCGCGATCATCGGCTCGGACCGCGCCGAACGCGAGGCCGCCTATGTGATGGACGCGGCGGCCTACGGACACCAGACGACGCGCGATCAGGGGTGGTACGAGTCCGAAGCCGACCGGCAAGCGGTTCGTACGGACGTCTATTCGATCACCCGTCACCCGATCACCAATGCCCAGTATGCGTCCTTTGTGGAAGCGACAGACCACCCCGTCCCGGATGTAAGACGCGCGACCTGGAAGGGATACGGCCTGATCCACCCTTACGAACGTACCCAGCGTCATGCCTGGCGCGGGCATCGACCGCCTGCCGGTCGGGAGGAGCACCCGGTTGTCCTCGTCAGTCTGGGCGACGCACGTGCCTATGCGGCGTGGCTCTCCGGAGAGACCGGCGATCATTGGCGCCTGCCCACCGAGATCGAATGGGAACGCGCCGCGCGCGGCGATTCCGGTGCCCGTTTTCCCTGGGGCGACAGCTTCGAACCCACACGGCTGAACAGCCATGACGCCGGACCGTTCGACACGCTGCCGGTCGGGTCGTTTCCGGCAGGACAGAGCGCCCACGGTCTCATGGATGCGGCCGGACAGGTTTTCGAATGGACCTCGACCGAGCAGCGGCCGGGACGGCATATTGTCAAGGGCGGCTCCTGGGATGACAGCGGTTGCGGCGTCTGCCGGCCCGCTGCACGTCACGGACGCCCGGACACCATCAAGCACATACTGATCGGCTTTCGTCTGGTCAGGGAGGTCAGAAAATGAGCGACGCTGGCACACGACAGACAGGCACCGCCGTCTCCGGCTTCAGTGAAAGCTGGTCGGGGCCCGTGGAAGAGCCCGAGAAAGTCCACGACATCGATCCGCGCACTCTGCTGGAAAACCGCCCCGTCACGCAGCTTGAGCGCATGCGCGATGCAGGTGAGGAACTGATCGACATCTATCGCGTCATCGCCAAGACCGACGACAATATCGTGGGCCTGCTGCTGGCCGGGCAGGGGACATTCTACGAGTGGGACCACTATCCCAAGGGGGATGTCTACGACGGTGAAACCCATTGTCAGTACTATTATCACGCCCATCGCGGCGCGACCGGCGAGCATGGCCATTTCCACACCTTCCAGCGCGCCAAGGGCATGCCACGTCCCGTCGCCCCGCTGCCGCTGGAGCGGGACGAACCCTGGCCGAAGGGTGACGAGGCGCTGGCGCATCTGATCGCCATCTCGATGGACAAGTTCGGCCTGCCCACCCATCTGTTCACCACCAATCGCTGGGTCACCGCCGAGACTCTCTACAGTGCGGATGACGTCATCCGGATGCTGGATCGCTTCGAGATGGACCTGATTCAGCCGTCCTGGCCGGTGAATCGCTGGCTGAGCGCCATGGTGACCCTGTTCCGCCCGCAGATCGAGGTACTGCTGCACATGCGCGACGCGGTCCTCCGCGACCGCATCGCCGCTTCACCGGACACCGACGTGCTGGAAGACCGCGATCTGGAAATCACCTCCATGTGCCGGATCGACACCGATCGCCAGATCGAGACGGTACGCAGCCTGTTGAGCTGACAGCAGCCTGCCGGCCGCAGGTCAGGCATCTGCCTGAAGAACCATTTCCGCCAGGGCCAGCGATGCCGTCAGGCCGGGCGACTCGATACCCAGAAGGTTGATCAGTCCCGGAACGCCATGCATGCGCGGTCCTTCGATCACGAAGTCCGCTGCGGGCGCGCCAGGCCCCGAGAGCTTGGGCCGGATGCCACTGTACCCGGGCTGAAGGGCACCATCCTTCAGCGCGGGCCAGTACTGCCGGATTGCCGCGTAGAACTTCTCCGCCCGCGCCGGATCGACCGCATAGGGGAGGGTTTCGGGATCCTGCCCGGACAGCCACTCGACATCCGGGCCGAACCGCGCGTCTCCGGCCATGTCGATCGTGAGATGAACGCCCAGGCCGCCCGGCTCGGGCACGGGATAGATCAATCGCGAAAACGGCGAGTCGCCGGTCAGCGTGTAGTAGTTGCCCTTGGCATAATGGCGCGTCCGGGTGCGCCCGTCGGCCTGATCCGCCAGCAGAGGCGCGAAAAGACCGCCCGCATTGACCAGCGTCCGGCACTGCAGCCGCATCGGCACCGCACCGCCCGTCTCGACGACCGGGCCGCCGTCCTGCGGGCGGATGCCGGTGACCGGCGTCTCGAACGCGATCATCGCCCCATGCTCCTCGGCATCCCCCTGCAGCGCCAGCATGTAGGCGTGGCTGTCGATGATGCCTGTCGAGGGAGACAACAGGGATGCCGCTGCGTTCAGATCGGGCTCCAGGGCGAGGGTGTCCTGCCGGCTGAGCAGTTCCAGGTCCTCGACGCCGTTGTCCGCCGCCCGCCCGATCAGGGCCCTGAGTTCGGCGATCTGATCGTCGTGACTCGCAACGATCAGCTTTCCGCAATTGCGGTGGGGGACGCCGTGTTCCTGGCAGAAACGATACAGCAGAGCCTTGCCCGTCACACAGCTGCGCGCTTTCAGGCTGCCTTTCGGGTAGTAGATGCCGGCGTGGATGACCTCGGAATTGCGTGAGCTGGTGCCTTCGCCGATGCGGGATTCGCGTTCGACGATGACCACATCCCGGCCTGCCTGTGCGAACTGCCGGGCCACGGCCAGACCCACCACGCCCGCACCGATCACGATAACATCTGCTTTTTCAGTCATGGGATTACAGAGTTTCCCTTATCTGATATCTCATCTTCCGGATCTTCATCATCCAGCATGTGGATTGCAGGTTCTCCGTCGTCGTCCGAAATCTCCTCGACATCGTCGGGACCCCAGCCATCCGGCATTTGGCTCGCGATCTGTGTACCGCGCAGCGGCATGGCGACAAAGTCAGCCTGATCTGTCGGCCGGGCGGAGGCACGCCGCAACATCCGCATGCCCGTCATCAGGCCGATGACCGCGTGCACCCCGGCGAGCGTGATGAAAAATCCGGAAGGTCCGGCAAATCCCATGATCAGTGCGGCGAGATTCGGTCCCACGATGGCGCCGGCGCCATTGAGAAAGATCAATGCGCTGGACGCAGCCACCATTTTCCGGATCGGCACCCGGTCGTTCACATGCGCGGTGAACAGCGAATAATGCGGGATCGACAGGCCGCCGAACAGTGCGGCCGCAGCCAGGATCGGCCAGATCACGCGTTCTTCGCCACCCGGCTGCATCGTGAGGGGGGCCGGTTCAGGGATCAGCGCCGCACCGGTCGCCACGATCGCGGCGGCGATGGTCACGAACAGGATGACCAACCGCCGGTCCATCTTGTCCGACATGCGGCCGATCGGCCATTGCAGCAGCATGCCGCCCAGAAACATCGCTGCCATGAAGGTGGATATCTCGGTGACCGTGAAGCCGGCGCGCTGGGCGTAGACCGCTCCGAAACCGAACAGTGCGCCGTTGGTGATTCCCGCCAGAACCATGCCCGCCGAACCGAGCGGCGACAGGCGGAACAGTTCGCGGAAGCTCATGGCCTCCGGCGCGGAGAAGTCGGGTGTGCGGGATGCCGAGAGACACAGGGGCAGGACCGCCAGGGAGACCAGTACCGCGATCAGCATGAACAGGTTCGCACCGCTCGGGTCGGAAACGCCCAGCAGATACTGTCCACCGGACAGCGCGCCCATCTGCACGACCATGTAGATCGAGAGCAGCTTGCCGCGGTTGGCATTGTCGCTCATGTCGTTGAGCCAGCTTTCGCAGACGATGTAGAGCCCCGCATAGCAGAAGCCGGTCACGATCCGCATGCCGCCCCAGACCCACGGATCGATGAAGACCGAATGCACCAGAATGCTGATGGACGCGAGCGAGGCGAGGGCGGCGAAGACGCGGATGTGCCCTACCTTCGACACCACGCGGGGCGCATACAGCGAACCCGCCAGAAAGCCCACGAAATAGCCGGACATGACAATGCCCAGCACGCCGGTTTCGAACCCCTCGATCGACGCCCGCAGCCCGAGCAGCGAACCCTGCAGCCCGTTGCCCGCCATCATCAGGGCAATGCCGAAGAACAGGGCTGAGAATGAGGCCAATGCACCCGCCATGACAGCTTACTCCGCGCCGCCAGACCGTCCGGCAGAAGGCGTTCCCTTTAGACGAAAAACGCGCCGCTGTCAGGCCAGGACTGCAAACGCATCGGCAAGGGCGGGCAGGGCGCGCTCGGCGGCGTTGCGGCCCTCCTGAATCGCCTCTTCCGCACGATCGAATTCCAGCAGGCCGATGTGACCCAGGCGGGGCTCCACATTCACGTCCGCCGGGTCGCCAGCCATACGGGAGCGGCTCAGCCTGTCCTGGACGATGTTGATCGAACTCATCATGACGGAGAACACGCTGGGCGCGCCGTCGCCGTGGCCGAAGATCTGGCGGATCATCAGGGTTGACGGGTTGAGCGCCTTGCCGGGGTTCTGCTGGATCCGCTCCAGCAGGTTGTCGAACTGCAGATCCTCGTCGATCAGATCGGCGGCAAGATTGTTCTTGCCGAAGACATCGCCGTTCAGGTTGACCGCAATGACCAGCCGCGCGCCAAGCGCCCTGCAGACCGAGACCGGGACCGGATTGACCATGGCGCCGTCGACCAGCCACCGGTCCGCGACCTTGACCGGCGGAAAGATGCCGGGCAGCGCGTAGGAAGCGGTCAGGGCAGGGACCAGGGGTCCGTCGCGGACCCAGATCTCGTGGCCGGTGGCGAGTTCGGTGGTGACGGCCGCGAACTTGATGCCCATTTCCTCGATGCGGACGTCGCCGCAGTCCTCCTCAAGGCGACGGACCAGCTTCTTGCCGCCGATCAGTCCGCCGCTGCCGAAGGCCAGATCGAGATAGCGGAACATGCGGCCGCGGGTCAGTTCCCGCGCCCATTTTTCCAGCACGTCCGACTTGCCGGCCGCATATGTCCCGCCGACGAGTGCGCCGATGGAGGTGCCGCAGATGATCTCCGGCTTGATGCCGGCCTCTTCCAGGCGTTGCAGCACGCCGATATGTGCCCATCCGCGGGCGATGCCAGCGCCCAGGGCCAGTCCGATCACGGGTTTTTTCATGCGCTCCGACGCCTCACGTCATTCGTTGCCGCAGCGTCCGGCTGCGGTCCGATATTGGGACGGAAAAAATAGGCGCTGCAAGTGGAATTGGGGGTTGACGATTGCGGCATCAGACGGCATTTACCCCTCCACGCAGTCAGACGGAAGCGATCTTTCCGTTTTCACTTGCGAGGCGGGTCCACTCCGCATACGATCAAGTTTCGCGCTTTTTCAGCCTGATTCGGATGTCTCTTCCGGCGGACTGACTTGGCCTGATCGGGACCTCGTCCTGATCCTGCTCTTTGACATTGTTGTTTATTGGAAGGGGATATGCGGCTGGCGGTTTTGCTGGCTGGTGTTTCTGGCGGGCTTTTGGGTCTGTTTTGAGATGTTGGTGCATTGGCTGTTTCAGTCACGCATATCCTGA
>NZ_JBLXDV010000018.1:0-78735 GCF_048263705.1 Minwuia sp.
GAAGGGGTGCGATAACGGACCATTCAAAGTCGGTGATCTCGTAACGGCGTCGGCTCATGATTCGTCCTCCTCCCAGAGAATGAATCACGCTTCCTCATAAATGGGAATCCATTTAATGAGTTCATGACCTAGGGTCTGCCGGAGCGCCCGCGCACCAGATGGAAGATCAGCGAGATCACCAGCAGCACGATAAAGACGAAGAACAGGATCTGGGCAATGCCTGCAGATGCCGAGGCGATGCCGCCGAATCCGAACACGGCGGCGATGATCGCCACCACAAAGAAAACCAGCGCGAAATAAAGCATGTGTCGTCCTTTCCCTCATGTCATCCGCCGCATGACCGGCAGGTTGAACGAAGAACGCCCCGGACAGCCATTGGTTCCGGCAGGACCTTCGACAGACCGCCGCGGTCGGCGCTGATCCGTCCGCACGCTGGCGCCTGCGCTGCAGACGCGCTACGATCATGTGCCCGCGCGCAAGGAAAAACAAAGATCGCCGGGAACCTGTCGGGCTTCATTCGGTTGTCCCACGTACTCCCTGAAGAAGATCAATGATCAAGGCGGCGAAGATCGCATGGCGTCAAACGGCACAAGCACGGAGCCCTCGGGCGGCGGCCCATCAAGAACATCGCGCAGTTCGCTGTTCAGCATTGCCTTCTGGACTGCTGCGGTCTGCCTGCTGATCGCCCTGGCAGGCGTGCTGGGCCGGGATTCGGGGCCGTTCATTCTCGGTGGGACGCTGGCCTTCATCGTCGCACCGGCCTTCGCGCAGGTCCGCCGACGCACCCGGTTGAGCCGGACCCTTGCGGCGCTGCTGGTGACATCGGCGGTCATGCTGATCATGGCCGCGTGCTTCGCGGCCCTCGCCGGTCCGCTGGCCGCAGAACTGACCGGCGTGGCCAACAAGCTGCCGGATTTCCTGCGGGTGCTGACCGAGCAGTTCGAGAACACCCTGCGTAACGGATTCGATTCAGCCCGCGGCCCGTCGCCCGAGGAGACCGAAGAGGCCGCGACAAAGGCCACCGAAACCATCGGCGCGGCCAGCGAGATCGCCATCGGCGGCCTTGCCACGCTGTTCGATACGGTGATGTTTCTGGTGTTCACGCCTTTCACACTGATGTTCGTGCTGCGGGACGGTCACCGGGGGCTGGCCGTCATCGACCGGGCGCTGCCGACATCCATGCGTGCAGACGTCCGCGAACTGGGTCGCACCATCCGCGCGCAATTGTCGGCCTATGTACGGGGCCAGACCTTCCTCTGCCTCAGCCAGGCCATCGTTCACATCGTCGGCCTGTCCCTGATCGGGCTGAACTTCGCCATCCTGCTGGGCATCCTGACGGGACTGGCGACGGCGGTGCCGGTGATCGGCAACATCGTGATGTTCACGGTCTCCATCATCATCGCCGTGATGCAGTTCGACGAAATCTGGCCGGTCGTGGCGGTGGCCTTGGTCTTCGGCTTCTCGCAACTGCTGGAGACCGTCGTGCTGTCACCAGTCCTGGTCGGCAAGCCGATCCAGCTGCACCCGGTCTGGGTCATTCTGGCGGTCGTGATCGGCGGCAACGTGATGGGGATACTGGGGGCCTTGTTGGGCCTGCCCGTCGCGGCAACTCTCAAGGCCATTCTGCAGTTCGCCGCGGAACGCCATGCGCGGGGCGACCTCGCCCTTTCCGGCGATGAGGACACCCGATAAGCGTTGCCGACCCGTGCCCGTTATTGCGGCGTCGGTTTCTTTTCGTGCAGGAACTGACCGTCGAAATCGCCGATCTCGCGCAGCCGCGGTTCGTCCAGAATCAGGATTCCCTGCGGAGAAGTCTCGATCAGACGGTCCAGAACCATCCGGCGGATCGTCCTGTTGGTATGAACCGGGCTGATGCCCAGGGCGTCCGACAGCAGAATCTGATTGATCGGCAGCCGCCGCGCCTGCATGTCACCGGCTCCCCCGGCACGCTGCCGCATCACCATTTCCATGATCAGGTGCGCCATGTGTTCCCGGGCCGACCGCTGCCCCAGACCGACGATCCGTTCCCGCAGCATGGATTCCTCCAGGGCAATGCTCCAGAACAGGGCAGAGCCGACGCGGGGATAGGTCGAGATCATTTCCATCAGCTTCTCGGAATCGATCCGCGAACAATTGACGTCCGTCAGGGCCACGACGGAATGGTCTGCCTGATCGAAGAACGTTGCCGCGAATCCGATGGCATCACCGGTGATCAGGAAGTTGACGACCTGGCGCCGACCGTCCTCCAGAAACTTCTGCCGAACCGCCCAGCCGGAATGGATGACATATGTACCGTCATAATCTTCCCCCTGGACCACCAGATGGGAATGCGCGGCCACGGTTCTTTCGTCCTGCACGCACGCGGCGACAGCCTGTCTCTCGGTTTCGGTCAATGCAACGAAACGATCGAGCTTGTCGATGAAGGCCATACGCTGAAAATTCCCCACAAGATCGCCGACAATGTTCTCGAAATCGGCATGTTTTACAAGTGTGATGGAACAGCCGGAGAAACCCCGGCGTTGGGCAGGCATGAAACACACCTACTTTCCAACGCGGCGACGCAGAGCCCGACGCAGGCGCGGCCACGCATCAGGTTACGTCGAAAGCGATGCGTCGCTGGCGCTGGTCGAGGCCCTGCTCCTGCAATTGCTGGATATCGGCATCCTGAGCAGGGACGATCTGATCGAATGTCTGGAGACGGCCGAGCATTCCCATCGCGACATGGCGATGGACTGGCAGACGCCTCCCGCCGAAAGGCAAATTCACCGGAAAACGGCGACCCTGTTGCGCGACCTCGCTGTAAAGCATCGGGTCAGTCCGGATCACCCTGATGGATAGATACGTTACCGCAACGAAAAAATGCGGCGCAGCCCAATAATTTTGGACCTGATCCCGCCGGTTTCAAGCCGCAGAATCCTGCTTTTTTTTCGGAACATTGGCTCCTTACGGTCGTTTTTCATGCGTAGGGTCGGAGTGAGTTTGACCATACAGCGCAAGTAACCTGAAGGAGTACAAGATGAACAAGAAGCTGATGATGGTGAGCGCCGTATCACTGACCGCGCTGATGAGCGCCGGTGCAGGAGTTGCCCAGGCCGAGAGCCACAAGAAGGCCGACGCCATGAAGCCGAACGTCGCGGAACAGTGCATGAAGGATGTCCGCACATTCGAAACTGAGTTTTCCGAAGAAGGCGGGGTCTATGATTCCACCATGCGCCGCGACTATCGCACGCTGCGGGACGCCGCGCTGACCTTCGCGCGCTACGGCGACGAGGAGGCCTGCGAGAACGTGCTGAACGAGATGCGCGACCTGCGCGAGAAGCACGCCGACAAGCAGATGATGATGGACCGTCGCGAGGCGCGCAAGGAGCGGCTGGAAGCCAGCCAGCCTCTGGACGCCAAGAACCGGATCGTCTGGGCGGAAGATCTGATCGGCGATGAGGTCGTGAACCTGCAGAACGAGGAACTGGGTCACGTTGAAGACGTCGCCGTCGGCGGTTCCGACGGCTCGATCTACATCATGGTCTCCCATGGCGGATTCCTGGGTCTGGGCGAGACGCTGACGCCGGTCCGCATCACCGACCTGAAGCAGACCGAGGATGCCGACACGCTGGTGCTGCCCATCGATGCCAAGATGTTCCAGGACGCACCTGAGGTCGACTACAGCGAGGAAGCCCGCCGGACCGCGAAGGGCTGGTCCGAGGACATCGGTGCCTGGTGGGATCGCAACATCAAGAACTGACCCGCGCATCTGACCACCGGTATGCGTCGCGCCCTGTTGCACGTCAGGCGTGCGACGCACCGCCTCCCCACCTCCGACGTTCCTTCCGGGAAGCCGGACGCGAGGGGAGGCGGAACCGGGTCGCTGAATTTAACCGAGGCCAACAGGAGAAGCAGAATGGACAGCAACGAAATCAAGGGCCAGTGGAACCAGCTGAAGGGAAACGTCCGCAAACAGTGGGGCGACCTGACAGATGACGATGTGGCCGAGATCAAGGGAGAACGCGACATCCTGATCGGCAAGATCCAGGAACGCTATGGCATCGCCCGTGACGAGGCCGAGAAGCAGGTGGACAGCTGGCGTGCCGGCTGACCCGGTTCTTCTCGCTGCCCACAACAAGAAAGGCATCCCGGATCAGACATTCGATCCGGGATGCCTTTTTCTTTTCCGTTCGTGCACCGTTCGCCGGGTCGATGATTGCCCCCGCACGGAGGCGTGAGGTGAGAGCCCGCCGTCTGGCCGTTTCAATCGGATGCCGGGACGCTTTACTCGTTCTTGGCCGATCCTGATTTCGACGCGAAGCCTGCGACCACACCGGCAACTAGGGCACCGACGCCGATGAAGACCGGCGGCAGCCCCAGGGCCTGCACGCTGCTCATCACACGCACCATGTCGCCCGACAGCGCGGCACGCGCCAGCGCCGCCTGTGCCTCGGCCCGCAACCGGGCCTTCCGGTTTGCGATCAGCAGGGCGAACGCCATGATGACGACCGCCACCGATGCCAGCGCCGCCGCCATGATCGCACCGGCAGTGAAGTCATCATAGGTGACGGTCAGGGTGCGATAGCCTCCGACGGTAAGAAACCCCAGCGCCCCGATGAACAGCAACGCGGCCACCATGCCCGCGATGATCCGTATGGCGGCACCACGGGCGGCGACGCGGGCGCGGCTGGCTTCCGCCTCGACCACACCCATCAGGTCCTGCACCAGTGAGGGAGGAAGCATGATCAGTCAGAAATCTAGCGGCGCAGGGACCGGCCGATGAGAATGCCCACCAGAACGGCGATGCCGATGGTCGCGAACGGGCGATTGCTTGCCTGCTCGGTGACCCAGCCTCGGCCCATCTCGTAGCCTTCCTCCGCGCGGTGTGCGGCCTCTGACGCCTTGGCTTTCGCCGTTTCCTTGGCCGTGTGGGCCGTGTCGCTCACCTTCGCGCGCGACATTTCCGCGACCTGAGCGACCAGTGTCGCCATGTCGGACCGCAGCTTTTCGAAGTCTTCGCGCAGATCCTCGGACGTCACCTTCGCGTCCGCCGATCCCGATTTGCCGTTTGTCGTGGTCTGAGTGGCCATGTCCATCACCTTCGTTTTTTCGTTTCTATGATCCCAGCCTTAACGCGTTCCGGTACGCTTCAGTTCCGGCGCGCGCATCTTTCCCTTAGATGCGAACGTGTGGCGCGCATTCAGGGGTTCAAGCGAACGAAATGCCGCAGACGCCCGGACAGCATCTCTACTGGGCGGGGTTCTCCGGTTTGGCAGGCCGCAGCGGGTTGGCCAGCAGGGCATCGCAGTCGACGTCCTGCTCGTCGCCGATCTCGAAGAACGGCAGCGGATCCAGGCCGCCGATCGATATGTCCGGATCGGCGATCCTGCCCTTGACCAGAACGGGCGTCGCAAGATCGATCAGGCTGAAGTCCTTGGCACGCGCCTCGACCTGAACATCAAGCGTTTCCGCATCCGTATTCACCGATCCCTTGGCAACCAGAACCGAATCGGTCGTATCCACAATGGCCCGGTTGAGATTGATGATGCCGCCATCTCCCTGAAACTCGATCAGTCCGCAGCGGATCGGCACACGATCGTCGCCGCCGATCACGATCGCCAGAGCCTCGATCACATCCAGCCCGATCGCCTCGACAATCAGGGCGCTCAGGCTGCCGTCGCGCGCGCCGATCCAGCCGCCGCCCCGCGCGCCGGCCATCAGATCGTTCAGGCTGCGGCCCACACCCAGGAAATAGATATCGCCGAAGAACCGCCCCGACATTTCCTGCGCGAAGTCCGTGTCCTGGAAGAACGGCTGCAGATCGACATTCTGGAACTTGAGGTCGGCATCCGCCGACGGCACCTCGCTGCGGCCATTGAGGGCGAACTCGCCGGAGACCTCTCCACCCGCGATGCTCATGCTGAACGGACGCACCAGCACCCGCGAGTCGGTCAGGTTGAACCGCGCGACCAGACGATCGACCGGCAGGATTTCATCTTCCACGCGGGTCGCCGTCAGCTTGATGTCCATGTTGGCCAGATTGAGCTGGTCCGTGGCGATGGGCGTATCGGGGAAAAGACTGTCGGACGCCTCCAGTTGCGCCGCCTGCTGCTGCTGTTCCCGATTCGCCGTCTCGTCCGGATCGGGCTGGGCACCGATCAGGCCACCCAGGTCGTCGAGGTCGAGTTTCCGGGAAACCAGGTCGCCCGTCACATCGGGTTTTTCGCCGGACGTATCAATGGACAGATCGCCGGAGAGATCGCTGTCGCCCATCCGCCCGGAAAAACCCTTCAGGCTCCACACGGCGTTCTCCAGCGTCAGCGTGCCGGCGAGGTCATAGGGCGGCGTTTCCGGCAAGGGCAGCGGGATGATCGGGAACAGAGCATCCAGGGTCGGCCCGCTGATCGCCAGCTTGACCGAGCCACCACCCATGCTGAGCGGTTCGCGCAGGGTGCCCACGGCGCTCAATGCGCTGTCGCCCACGGTGATCTTCAGATCGACCGGATAGGGTTCGGTGGTGCCGCGAAGCCGGGTCATCGACCCGCCGACAAAACTCACGTTCAGGGGGCGCTCCGACAGCTGTCCGTCCGCAGTCAGGGTCAGATCGTCACCTTCCCAGGCACGCCCTTCCGCCTTCGCGATGATGGCAACCGTATTGTAGGCGCTGATCGTATCATCGAAGCTGATCTCACCGTTCGTGACGGTCAGCTTTCCGACCGACGGAAACTCACTGCGCGTATCGGGGCCGAGCCTGTCATCGGGCGAACCGGCGAGCGCTGCGAAATCCCAGGTCGCCTGCCCTTCTGCGTTGCGCTGCATGGCAATTTTCGGTGCGTCCAGATCGACTTCCGGCATCCTGATCCGCATCCGCAGCAGCGGCCAGACCCGGATCGAAACGCGGGTTCGGTCGGCCTCATAGAATTTCGGCGATGCTGCCCATTCCGGATTTGCGACGGACAGGCCGCCCAGCGTGATCGTGGTCGTCCAGCCCGGATCGACATCCAGATGGCCGATGGCGACGTCCCGTCCGATGAAATCAGAGGCGAGAGAGGCCACTTCGTCCTTGAAATCGTTCCAGTCGAGAAGAAACAGCGCTGCGACACCCAGAACGACCAGCAGCATCAGAAACCCGACCAGAACCGCGGCAGCTTTCATTATTGTTTTCATATGCCTACCCCTGACGTTCTCCGCAATCCGACGGCTGCGAATGCTTCCGGGAAACGTATCCATCACTCAAAGGTTCCCCCGATGAGATCAGGGGAACCTTTTCGCATTTCAAGTGTTTGGACTCTGCCGGACACCCTACACGCGTGCCCGCCCGACGACATCGAAAGGCGACAGCAGATGACCATTTCCCGCAGGCGGAACGCGATCCTGGCGACGCGTTCGGGCGGCGCAAATCAGCGCAGCCGGACAAACGGGTTTCATCTCGGCCCCGTGCTTCCCATTTGAACGTCGTCAACATCCGGGCGCGCTGCCCGGAAAAAAGAAGAAGGAAAATCTCCCATGGATCTGATTCGCATCATTTTCGCCATTCTGCTGCCGCCCCTCGGTGTCTTTCTGCAGGTCGGCATCGGCATGCACTTCTGGCTCAACATCCTGCTGACCCTGCTGGGCTACATTCCCGGTATCGTTCACGCGATCTGGGTCATCGCCAAGAAATAGCAGTGACGGTCTGAGGCCGGTCCCGACCCCCGGGGCCGGATCGACGATACGCAAACGGGCGGTGCGTAAAACGACGCACCTCCCGCACGTGCGCTGTCTTGTCATGGACCGACGGGCGTATGCTGACCCCATGACTGAATCTGGCGCTTCACATGTCGATGTCTTTGTCATCGGTGGTGGAATCAATGGCTGTGGCATTGCCCGCGACGCGGTCGGCCGCGGCTATTCGGTGATGCTGGCCGAGAAGGATGACCTCGCGCAGGGGACGTCCTCCGGGTCGACCAAGCTGGTTCACGGCGGTCTGCGCTATCTGGAACACTTCGAGTTCCGGCTGGTGCGTGAGGCCCTGACCGAGCGGGAAACGCTCTGGGCGATGGCACCGCACATCATCTGGCCGCTCAGGTTCGTCCTGCCGCATCACAGGGGGCTGCGGCCGGCGTGGCTGCTGCGCCTCGGGCTGTTTCTCTATGACCACCTGGGCGGGCGGAAGCTGCTGCCACCGGCGCGCACGCTGGACCTGCGGCGCGATCTGGCAGGCGGCCCGCTGCGCGCGCGTTTCGAGAAGGGGTTCGAATATTCCGACTGCTGGGTGAACGACGCGCGGCTGGTGGTGCTGAACGCCCGCGATGCCGCGGACCGCGGCGCGGATATCCGCGTGCGGACCAGAGTGATCTCGGCACGCTGGTCGGATGAGGGCTGGACCGTCGAGATCGAGGACACGATCACGGGCACGCGCGAGACCGTCACCGCGGCGCTGCTGGTGAATGCCGCCGGCCCCTGGATCGACGAGGTGCTGTCGGGCGTCGTCGGCCACAACGAGGCGCGCAACGTCCGGCTGGTTCAGGGCAGCCACATCGTGGTCCGCAAGCTGTTCGAACACGACCGCTGCTACATCTTCCAGAATGCCGACGACCGGATCATTTTCGCCATCCCCTACGAAGGGGACTACACGCTGATCGGAACGACGGACAGGGACTGGAACGACGGCCCGGACGATGTGAAGATCAGCGCCGAGGAGATCAGATATCTGGTCGAGGCCGCGAGTGAATATTTCGAGAGACCTGTTTCCGGGGACGACGTCGTCTGGACCTATTCCGCGGTACGCCCGCTTTATGACGACGGGGCCTCGAAAGCGCAGGAGGCCACCCGCGACTACGTCCTGAAGACCGAGCGCGAAAACGGGGCGCCCCTCATCAACATCTTCGGCGGCAAGATCACAACCTACCGGCGGCTGTCCGAAGAGGTGCTGGAAAAGATCGACGGATTGCTGAACCGCAGCACGCGAAGCTGGACGGCAGGCGCATCGCTCACCGGCGGCGACTTTCCGGCAACCGGTTTCGCCGATCTGCTGGCCGATCTTTCCGGGGCATTCCCGTTCCTCGGCAAGCGCACGCTACACCGGTTCGCGCGCCTCTACGGCACCGAAGCGAAGCGCATTCTGGCCGGTGCGAGCCGGATCGATGATCTGGGACACTGGTTCGGGGCTGACCTCTACGAGCGTGAGGTCCGGCATCTGATGGAGCGCGAATGGGCCATGCGCGCGGACGATATTCTGTGGCGGCGCACCAAGGTCGGCCTGCAGCTCGACGCAACCCAGCAGGCCGCACTGGCGCACTGGCTGAGAGAGCACGGACACGGTCAGAGGAGGAACGGATGAGCGGATATGTACTGGCGATCGATCAGGGCACGACCTCCAGCCGCGCGATCGTCTTCGATGCCGACCTGAAGATCGCGGCCATCGCTCAGGAAGAATTCACGCAGCATTTCCCGCATTCTGGCTGGGTCGAACACGACCCGGAGGACCTGTGGCGGACGACCGTCGCGACCTGCAGGGCAGCCATCGCCGATGCCGGACTGGACGCCGCCGACATCACGGCCATCGGCATCACCAACCAGCGCGAGACCACGATCGTCTGGGACCGCAAGACCGGCAAGGCGATTCACAAGGCCATCGTCTGGCAGGACCGGCGGACGGCCGATATCTGTGCCGACCTGCGGGCGGCGGGCCATGAGGAGGAAATCAGGGCCCGGACCGGCCTGCTGCTTGACCCCTACTTCAGCGGCACCAAGGTCGCCTGGATTCTGGACCATGTCGATGGTGCGCGCGCCGCCGCCGAACGCGGCGACCTCGCGTTCGGCACCGTGGACTGTTTCCTGCTGTGGCGGCTGACCGGCGGGCGCGTGCACGCAACCGATGCGACCAACGCCAGCCGGACACTGATGTACGACATCATCGAGGGCCGTTGGCACGATGGTCTGCTGAAGCTTCTGGGCATCCCGGGTTCGATGCTGCCCGATGTGATGGACAGCGCCGCCGAGTTCGGGACGACCGACGCCGATGTTCTCGGGGCCGCCATTCCGGTGCTCGGGATCGCCGGTGACCAGCAGGCCGCGACAGTCGGACAGGCCTGTTTCCAGCCGGGCATGATGAAATCGACCTACGGAACGGGCTGCTTCGCCCTGCTGAACATCGGCGACAAGCCCGCCCTGTCCGACAACCGCCTGCTGACCACCATCGCCTATCAGCTGGACGGCAGGCCCACCTACGCGCTGGAAGGGTCGATCTTCATCGCCGGCGCGGCGGTGCAGTGGCTGCGCGACGGCCTGGGCATCATCGATGAGGCGGCCCAGTCCGGCGATCTGGCCGACCGCGCCGATCCGGAACAGGATGTCTATCTGGTGCCCGCCTTCACCGGTCTGGGCGCACCCTACTGGGACGCCGACGCGCGGGGCACGATGCACGGTCTGACGCGGGCCACCGGCCCGGCGGAACTGTCCCGCGCCGCACTGGAAAGCGTCTGTTTCCAGACCCGGGACCTGCTGGAAGCCATGCGGCGCGACTGGGACAGGGCGCGGGATACAGTGTTGCGCGTCGATGGCGGCATGGTGGCCAGCGACTGGACCATGCAGCGGCTGGCCGATCTGCTGGATGCGCCGGTCGACCGGCCCACGGTTCTGGAGACGACGGCGCTGGGCGCGGCCTATCTGGCGGGCATGAAGGCCGGGCTTTATCCCGAACCAGCGGCGTTCGCCAGGGGCTGGGCGCTGGACCGGCGCTTCGAACCCGCCATGGACAGCGCCGAGCGCGACCGCAAGTATGTGGGCTGGCAGGACGCCGTCCGGCGTACCCTGACCGCCACCTGACCGCCAAATCACCGGAGAGCCGACATGCGCGAGCACGACATCCTGCTGAAAACCGCCGATGGCGAGATGGACTGTTTTGTCTGTCATCCGGAAGAAGGCGGCCCCCACCCGGCCGCGATCATCTACATGGACGCGCCCGGCATACGCGAGGAACTGCGCGACATGGCCCGGCGGATGGCCACGGTCGGCTACTATGTGATGCTGCCGAACATGTACTACCGCACCGGACGCGAAGGCCATTACGGCTTCGATCTCGCCCGGATCCGCACCGACGACGATGAGCGCAAGAAGATGTTCGCCGTCATGAATTCGCTGTCCAATGCGCTGGTGGTCTCCGACACGCAGCCGATGCTGGAGTACATACGGCAGACGGACGCCGCCGCGCCCGGTCCCGTCGGCATCACCGGATACTGCATGAGCGGCCAGTACGTCGTCGCGGTCGCCGCGGCCTTCCCGGAAGACGTCGCGGCGGCGGCCTCATTCTACGGCGTCGGCATCATCACCGACCGCGACGACTCTCCGCACCTGTCAGCGGACCGGATCAGGGGAGAGCTCTATCTGGCGTTCGCGGAAGAGGACCAGTTCGTCCCGGACGCGATCCTGGAAGAACTGCCCGGCGTGATGCGGAAAGCCGGCGTGGACTGCCGCGTGGAAATCTATCCCGGCACCGAGCACGGCTTCGCCTTCCCCGAGCGCGCTGTCTATGTGAAGCAGGCCGGTGAACGCCACTGGGAACGGATATTCGCCCTGTTCGACCGGAAACTGCGCGCCCGCTGAGCGGACGCGGCGTCAGCCGATCAGCTTCGCGTAGTCATCCAGCAGCGGCAGCACCTGGTCGCGCGGCTTGTCGGGCACATCGAACAGCACCCTGCTGATGCCCGCATCGCGGTAGGCCTTCAGTTTGTCGGCATCGTCAGGTGCGCGGAAGACGGTCACCGGCACCTCCGACATGTCCCGCCCCGCCGCATCGGCAAAACGTTTCAGCCGCGCCATGCCCTCCGCCGGATCGAACGCATAGTTCGCGCGCGGGAACCAGCCGTTCGCAAATTCGACCACGCGGCGGATGGTGTGGTCGGTTTCGCCCCCCAGCAGGATCGGCGGATGCGGCATCTGGGCCGGCTTCGGGCTGGAAATGATCCGGTCGAACTTCACGAAGTCTCCACTGAAGCTTGCCTCGTCTTCCGTCCACATGACCTTCATCGCCTTCAGCTTCTCGGTCATCTCCTTGAACCGCGTCTTGTAGGCGACACCGTGGTTTTCCATCTCCTCCACGTTCCAGCCCGCGCCGACCGCAAACTCGAAGCGGCCGCCGGACATGCTGTCCAGACTGGAGATCACCTTTGCCGTCACGATCGGATCGCGCTGCGGCAGCAGGCAGATGCCGGTGCCGAGGCGGATCGTCTTCGTTGCCGCCGCCGCGAAGCTGAGCGCCACGAACGGATCATGCGTGTGATAGTAGCGATCCGGCAGGTCGCCCCCGCCGGGAAACGGCGTGTCGCGGCTTGCCGGAATATGGGTATGCTCACACAGGAAAAGGCTTTCGAAGCCGCGCTCTTCCATCGCCACCGCCAGGTCCGCTGTGTCGATGCCGTAATGTGTCGGGAAATAAAATGCGCCGTACTTCATGATCCTGCTCCTGTCTGGGTTCTGCCGTCGTTCGAAGTCGGCCTATTTTCGTTCGATATCGCGGGCGTAGGATTTCTCCCCGGTCGATCCGCGGTTCATCCCGGCGTGCTTCTTGAACAGCGAATCCGCTCCGAAACCCCAGAAGTTGGGGGATGCGGCCAGCGCCCCGCCGTCCACGACCAGCGTATGGCCGGTCACGAACTGGCTGTCGTCCGACGCCAGGAACACTGCGGCACCGGCAATATCGGTGCCCTCGCCCAGGACCGGCCACGGGGTCTTGTCCTGCGCGATCGCATCCATTTCCGCGGCGCGCCCCGAATGCAGCAGCGGCGTGCGGATCGCGCCCGGTGCGATGGCGTTGATGCGGATGCGGTCCTGCGCCAGTTCCGCCGCCGTCACGCGGGTCAGATTGTGCACGGCGGCCTTTGCCGCGGAATAGGCATTGGGTCCGGCACCGCCCGACAGTCCGGCGATGGATGCCGTGTTGATCACCGCCCCGCCATCGCCCTGCTTCTTCATCTGACGCACCGCGTGCTTCACGCCCAGAAACACCCCCCGGACCAGCACGTTGAAGGTGTAGTCCCATTCCTCGACGGTCGTTTCGGTGATCGGACCGAACGCACCACCGACGCCCGCATTGTTGAACATGATGTCGAGCCGTCCGAACTTCTCGACGGCCCCGCCGACCAGCGCTTCCACGTCGCCTTCTTCCGCGACGTCGCCGCGCACGAAGATCACGCGATCCGCGAAACCGGCATCTTCGGCCGCTTTCAGCGTTTCGGCGCCATTGTGGGCGTTCAGGTCGCCGATGGCGACAGAGGCACCTTCTTCCAGATAACGCATGACCGTGGCCCGCCCCATCCCCGAAGCCCCGCCGGTGATCGCGGCAACCTTGCCGTCCAGTTTCCTGCTCATCGCCATTCCTCCCCGAATGTCAGCATTGCAGTGTAGGATGGCTTGCCTGCCGCCGAAACCCAATTGGACCTTTCACGGATCGCATACGGAGACTGAGAAATGGACATGGCGAAACAGTGCCGTCTGGAAACCGAGACCCTGCATGATTTTCTGAGAGACTGGCTGGTGGGCGCCCTGCCGCGCACGGACGACGCGTTCGCCCGTTTCAGGGATGTCATGGCCCCCGGCCTGATGGTGATCAGCCCGCTGGGCACGCGGACCGAACTGAACGATCTGCTGACCGAATTCGAATCCATTCACGGCGTCCTCGCTGCCCGGAAGGACAGTTTCCGGATCGAGGTGAAGAACTATGAGTGCCATCGGCTGATCGGCGAGCAGGCGCTGGTCACCTATGAGGAATGGCACATGGACGGTGACGACGTCTCGGCCCGCCTGTCGACCGTGCTGTACGGCCCGAAGCGGGGCACACCGCACGGGGTGGAATGGCAGCATGTCCATGAAACCTGGCTGCCAGGACTGGCACCCGCCGCCGGGGAGCGGTTTCCCGAGCCCCGGTAGACCGTCGGCGCACGCCGGAACCGGCAGCAGTGAGTGTCTGCAGACCGGCGAAAAACGGGGTCAGGTGCGGTCCCAGCCCCACCAGCGGCAGAACGCCTCTCCCATGACCTTCGGCTTGTCGCGGTCGGGCAGCCACGCGAGTTCTTCGGTGAACAGGGTGATGCATTCGCGCCAGCTGCACGGCATCTTCGAGATATCCGTGCCCCAGAACATGCGATCGGGACCGAAGGCGTCGTAGATCTGTTCCAGCCAGGTATGCATGGCCGGAAACGGATAGGGCTCGCTGGCATAGCCCGGCGCGCCGGTGGCCTTCACCGCAATATTGGGATGCCGCGCCAGCGCCAGCAGGTCCGGCATGTGCGTCATCGCCGCCGCATCCTTCAGTTCGGTGAAGCCGCCGCGCCCGCCCAGATGATCGATCGTCAGACGCAGGCCGGGATGCCGCGCGGCGACCTCGCCAAGGTCGGTCAGCACATCGGTCGACAGCAGGGCCACGGGCACCCCGGCCTCTTCGGCTGCGGCCCACAACCAGTCGATGCTGCCGTCGCGCACCGCGCGCTGCCCCGCGTCGCCCATCAGCACATAGCGCAGCCCCAGCACGCCTTCCTCCTGTCGGCAGGTGGCGATCCGCGACCGGGTACCGGGATCATCCAGCGGCAGCGTGCGCATCATCGCGAACCGTCCCGGATGGTTCCGAATGGCGTTCGCCGCCATCCCGACCGAATCCGGATCCCAGCCGGGCGGATGGATCACGGCGGCATCGACCCCTGCCTCGTCCATCAGGTCGATGGCCTGTTCCGCATCGAACCGTGTGACCTGCCAATGGGCATTGTTGACCGGCAGGCCGGACCCCCAGAGATGGATCTGGGCATCGACGATCTGCATCCCGTGCGCGGCACCCACCGTCAGACGCTCGGCTTGCTGGGGAAGGGGGTCAGTTGCAGTTCGTGCGTCCAGGCGGACCTGTCCTGCGTCTGCAGGAACCAGAAGGCTTCGGCGATCTTCACCGGGTTGATGATGATGTCCGGGTTCTTCTGCGCCACGGGCAGCGCGCGCGTGCCGGGCGAATCGATCAGCCCGTCGATGACGACATTGGCCACATGCACGCCGTGCACGGAATATTCCTCGGTCAGCACCTGCGCCAGCGTGCGCATCATCACCCGCGGATAATAGAGCGAATTCCCGGTGCCGCGCTTGCGACCGCGCAGGGAGTTCGCATTGTTCGAGAAGAAAAACGAGCCGGCGCCGCGTTCGCGCATCGCGGGCAGTACCTCCCTGGCGATCAGGAACGGACCGCGGCTGGAAACGGTCTGCGCGACATCGAAGATCTCGACGGGCATGTGCTCCAGCAGTTCCATCTCCGGCGGCAGGTCGCGGCCATCCGGATAACCGGCATTGTAGATCAGCGCATCGGTCTCGCCCGCATCGGCACGGATTTTCTGAAAGGCTTCGGCAATCGAGTCATCGGACGCCAGATCCATCTCGACCGTGCTGCAACTGCCGCCCTGGCGACGGATGGCATCTTCCAGATCGGCGGCATTCCCGGCGGAGCGTGTCGTCAGCACGACGTGAAACCCTTCGGCCGCATATTTCTGCGCGATGGCCCCGCCGACGCCCCAGCGGATGCCTTCCGGCACATCTGACGCATCCAGTGCCGTGCCATGGATCAGTTTCGTCATGAAGCCGTCGCCACGCCATTTGGTCGTCGCACCGACGATCACCGCCACTTTCCTGTCCATTGGATCTCACCCCTCCCCTGTGCCGTGAGTCATGGCCAGAGGCTACGCGCAGTCTTGCAGGGGAAGCCAGCGGAAACGGGCCCCCGGTCGCCTGACGTGCATGCCGGACGGTGGCCGGTCAGTCCTGTTTGGGACGCTTGCGCTTTCTCGGACTGTCGCCCGCCGGATCGATGCGACCGCCGCCTTTCCGCGCGGAGGCCTTTCCTGGTTTCTTTGCCGAAGAGGCACCCGGCTTGGACGGTCGTGCGGACTTGGGCCGCTTCGGCTTTCGGGGTGCGGGCGTGTCGGTGGCGGTCTGCACCTCCGGCTTTCCGGAGTCGCCGCGGTCGTCCCCAGAGCGGTCGCGCGCAGGCTTGCGTTTGGGCGGCCGCGGACCGTCCGGCTTGCGCGGCTTTCCGGTCTGATGCCTGTCACCGCGGTCCTTGCCGGCTGGCCTGTCCTCGAATTTCGATACCGGGGCGTCCTTCCCGCCGTCGAAACCGGGGGATGGTTCGTGCCGGGGCTTGCGTGGCTTGCGGGGTTTGCGTGCCTTGTCCGGACCGGGACCACGTGGACGCTCGCCCCCGTCCGCCGAAGGGCCGGGTCTGACGTCCCTGTGGGTCGGCACGCCCGCCAGCCGGGTTGCGCGAATGCTCTTCTCGACAATACCGTCATCGCCGATCGAGGCCGCAAACCGTTCGACGCTGCCCGGCGCGATCTCGACGTGGGTCTCACCGTCATAGATCTTGATGGCACCGATATCGCCGGTGGCAATGTTGCCGGCCCGGTACAGCATGGGCAGCAGCCAGCGGGTTTCGGCATTCTGGTGGCGGCCCACCGACAGCGAGAACCAGACACCGCCTTCGAAATCGACCCGCGCCTTGCGCCTGGTATCCCGCTTCTCACGGCTGTCCGGTGAAGGTGCCTCCTGCAGGTCCTCCGGCGCGGACTGCCCGGCACGCGACATCCGCACAAAGGCGGCGGCGACCTGTTCGGCAGAATGCTGCGCCAGGATCTGCTCGACGAAAGCCTTCTCGTCCTCGCCCACCGGTTCGGTCAATGCCAGGCTGGCCAGCAGCCTCTCATCGTCGCGGGCGACGATCTCGGCTGCGGACGGCGGGTTCGCCCAGGCCGCGTTGATACGCGCGCCCTGCAGCAGCCGTTCGGTCTTGCGGCGCTGGCTGTAGGGCGCGATCAGCACGCTGACGCCCTTGCGCCCCGCACGGCCCGTTCGGCCGCTGCGATGCAGCAGCACCTGGCTGTTCTGGGGCAGATCGGCGTGGATCACCAGTTCAAGGTCCGGCAGGTCCAGCCCGCGCGCGGCGACATCGGTTGCGATACAGACCTTCGCGCGGCCATCGCGCATGGCCTGCAGCGCATGCGTGCGCTGGCTCTGGCTCAGTTCCCCGGACAGGGCCACCACCGCGAACCCGCGGTTGGTGAAGCGGCTGGTCATCCGGTTCACCGCCTCCCGCGTCGCGCAGAAGACGATGGCACTCGTCGCCTCGAAATACCGCAGCACGTTGATGATCGCGTTCTCGCGGTCGCGCGGTGCCACCATCAGGGCGCGATATTCGATATCCGCGTGCTGCCGCTGCTCGGACGCCGTGGTCACCCGGATCGCATTCCGCTGATACCGCCTGGCCAGACTGACGATCATCTTCGGCACCGTGGCCGAGAACATCAGCGTGCGGCGTTCGTCAGGCGCGGCGTCCAGGATGAATTCGAGATCCTCACGGAAGCCGAGGTCCAGCATCTCGTCAGCCTCGTCCAGCACCACCGCGCGGAGGTCCGACATATCCAGCGAGCCGCGTTCGATGTGATCCCGCAAGCGTCCGGGGGTACCGACGACGATGTGGGCGCCACGTCCCAGCACCTGGCGCTCGGCACGCATGTCCATGCCGCCGACACAGGAGGCCAGCAGCGCGCCCGTCATCTCGTAGAGCCATTCCAGTTCCCGCTTCACCTGCAGGGCGAGCTCACGCGTCGGTGCGACGACCAGCGCCAGCGGGCGCTTCGAATAGCTGAAGCGATCCTCGCCTTCCAGCAGGGTCGGTGCCAGCGACATGCCGAACGCCACCGTCTTGCCCGACCCGGTCTGCGCCGAGACCAGCAGATCGGCATCCTTGAGCTCGGGTGCCAGAACGTCGCGCTGCACGGGCGTCAGCGTCTGATAGTCGCGTTTGGCCAGCGCTTCGCCGAGCGCCGACACGACACCTTCAAATTCAGTCAACTTGCTACTTTCGGGACAAGGGGGTCAACATGCGGCCACAGCCGGCATCCCGACGGGAGGAGGTCTTTCGGCAAACTATCACATCTGACCGCCCGGTGGGGCACCTTGCGGCAGAGAGCCTGCACCGGCGCGCATAACGAACTGGCGCGGCCCGGTCCAGCGGAATCGGTCAGGCACAGCCCGCCGCGACAATCTCTGCGATCTCTCGGGATCACCGCAGACCGGTTCAGGGATCGAAAGACGGTCGCCTGTTCAGCGTCTCGACGTCGAACCCCGCCGTCGTCTTGTAGCGGGCCGCGATCTCATCCAGTTCGGCAGCCGCGACAACATCATGCACGTCCTGGAAGCCGTCGGGCGCACGTTCCTCGACCAGTTGCAGCGCCTGTTCGGGTCCATTGCCCCGGTTGGCGAGGACGATCGCGGAGGTCGGCGGCCTGCGTTCCGCTTCATACGCCTGCAGAGCGGCAACCGGATCCTTGTCGCGGGCGAGATGCATGGCCAGCACCCGCGCATCCAGAATGGCCTGCGACGCGCCGTTCGAGCCGATGGGATACATCGGATGCGCGGCATCGCCCACCAGGGTGATGCGATCGAAACTCCAGCGCGGCGCCGGGTCGCGATCCACCATCGGATACTCATAGATGCTGCGGGCCCCGCGAATGATATCCGGCACCTTCAGCCAGCCGAAGTCCCAGCTTTCGAACGACGGCAGGAAGTCTTCGATCCGGCCCGGCCTGTTCCAGTCGTCCTGACGCCACGGCGGGTCGGTCGGAAAGCGGATCTCGGCGATCCAGTTGATCAGTGCCCGGCCTTCGTTGTGATGGGTTCTGGAAATCGGGTAGCAGACGAACTTCTGGTTGGCGTGCCCGGCCATCACCATCGAGCGGCCGGACAGATAGCCGTCGCTTTCGGTCGTCGCCCGCCAGAGCACGCAGCCGTTCCAGATCGGTGCGCCTTCATCCGGATAGAAGTGCCGCCGCACGGTCGAGTGAATGCCGTCACAGCCCAGCAGAACGGCCCCCCTGACAGGGTCCCGCCGTGACCCGGAAGAACGGCTGCTGAACAGGGCGGTGACCCCGTCCGCATCCTGGCTGAACCCGGTCAGTTCGTGATCGGTGTGCAGCCGCGCCGCTCCGATCCGGTCGATGACGGCATCGCGCAGGATCATCTGAAGCGCGCCGCGTGCGATCGAGAACTGGGGCCAGTGGTAGCCCGCGTCCTTGCCCCGCGCCTCACGCCATATCTGCTGGCCGTGGCGGTTGGCGTAGATCAGTTCCGCCGTCGGTATGGCGGTCGCGGCCAGCGCGTCGGCAAGACCGAGTTCGGTCAGTTCCCGCACCGCGTGGGGCAACAGGTTGATGCCCACCCCCAGCGCCCTGATTTCCGGCACCGCCTCGAACACCTGACACTCGATACCCGCCCTGTGCAGGCTCAATGCCGTCGTCAGGCCCGCAATGCCGCCGCCGATGATGATCACGGTCATCTTGCGCTCACCTTTTTTCCTTCGGACGCCGGCGTACCGCCATACAGGATCTCGACCGGCATCCAGCCCGCCCGGCCTTCGATGCTCAGACGGCACCAGTCGGCCTGACAGCGTTCCAGCGTGCCGATGACCCGGCGTTCCGCATAGAGCAGGATGTCGCTGTCGGTACGCGCCTCGCGCATCAGCGGCGCCAGATTCTGCATGACCATCGCGGTGCGGCGGCCCGAAAGCAGACTTTTGTGCAGCCAGCCCGTCTCGCCCCAGGGATCCCGCACGGCGCGCCAGTGACCGTATTCATCGGTGATCTGCACAGGCAGAAAACGCCGGTGGTAGACCCAGCGGATCGGATAGGCCCTTCCCGGACCCGTCCGCAGGTTGGCCTTGCCCGATTTGAGCGACACGAAGCGCGGCAGCGGCAAGCCGGTATTCGATCCCCTGCTCACACCCTCGACGGTTTCGGCGACCGCCGGGGAAACGTGCAGGATCAGGCCGAGCGCCAGAATGACCAGGAGGTGCCGCATCGGTCCTTGATGATCGGAACCGCAGCAGTCGTCAAGGCGAGTACGCCTATCGCAACCGATCTTTCGCGCGTTCCATCATGCGGCGTGTCACACGACCGGCAATTTCCGCCCGTGTCGTGCCCGGTGCCGCATCGGCCTGCGCCTGCGCCACTTCGTCCTTCAGCACCGACTGCTGGCTGCGAACGACTTCGCCCGCCTGCCGTGCGGTCTGCCGCGCCAGGGGCATCACCCGTTCGCGGGCGATGTGATCGGCCTTCCGCCGCAGATCCGGATCGGCAGCGACACGGCGAACGGCTTCGAACAGGAGTGTACGGATCAGAGGCATTCGGAACGGCCTTCGGTTCGACAGGAAATCAGCCAATTCAATATAGGATGTGATCGCCATTCTTTGCAGCATCAATATCGGGCATTGAATTCCCGGACACGGGTTCAAACATGATCGTTCGGGCCATATGCAGATTAACATTGGATAATTCAGGCGGTTGCCAGCCGTCTCGCCTGCCAGATAACAAGAACGGGGAACAGATCCGCACATGATGTATCTGATGGTTGCTGCCGGTCTCATCCTGCTTCTCATCGGTGGTGAGGCGCTGGTCCGGGCAGCCGTTGCGCTTGCAGACCGTCTGGGTGTCTCGAAGCTGGTGATCGGTCTTACGGTCGTCGCCTTCGGTACATCCGCACCGGAACTCCTCGTCTGCATCCAGGCCGTGCTGAACGACGCGCCGGCCATCGCCATCGGCAACATCGTCGGATCGAACATCGCGAACGTGCTTCTGGTCGTCGGCGCGCCCGCGCTCATCGCACCATTCTTCTGCGAAAAGGAGACGATGAAGCGCGAAGGCTTTGCGATGGTCGGGGCGACCGGCCTTTTCATGGTCTTTGCCGCGCTGGACATGATCAGCTTCTGGCCCGGCCTGCTGCTGCTGCTGCTGCTCTTCGCGTTCCTCTATTCGGCCTACCGCAGCGCCCGCAGGTCCGGGGGCCAGTCCTATGCCGAGGAGGTGGACGAACTGGGCGAAGGCGTCCCCAAATCCCTCGGTGCCCTGCTGGTCCTGCTTCTCGTCGGGCTGGTCGGGCTGGTGATCGGGTCCAACCTGCTGGTGGAGGGTGCGCGCGAGATCGCCCTGATGTTCGGCGTCAGCGAAACCGTGATCGGCATCTCGCTGGTCGCCCTGGGCACTTCCCTGCCCGAACTGGCGACCTCGGTCGTCGCGGCCATCCGCCGTCATGGCGATGTCGCCATCGGGAACGTCATCGGTTCCAACCTCTTCAACATTCTGGGCATCATGGGCATCACGGCAATGGTCAGCCCGGTCCCGGTCCCGCTTCAGATCATCCAGTTCGACCTCTGGATCATGCTCGCGGCATCGCTGGTCCTGTTTCCCCTCGCCTTTGCCCGTCTGCCCGTCGGCCGCGTCGCCGGCCTGATCCTGCTGGTCGGATACGGGGCCTACATCGCCGCGCAGTTCTCCGGCCTGTCCGGCATGCCGGTTGAACAGATGGCCGCCCTGCAATGACAGAGCAGGCCAGAGAAGGGGTGCTGATCACCGGCGCGGCCGTGCGCATCGGACGGGCCATCGCCCTGCGGCTGGCGAAGGACGGATATCCCGTCGCCATCCACTACAATGGCTCGCGGGATGCGGCCCGGGCGACCGTCGAGGATATCCGGGCACGCGGTGGACGGGCGGCCGTCGTGCAGTGCGACCTGGCGGATCACGACGCGGTTCTCGGTCTGGTTCCGGAGGCGGGGAAAGCGCTGGATACGCCGATCTGCACGCTGATCAACAATGCATCCCTGTTCGAGAACGACCGCCTGCAGAACGCGACACGGGAGAGCTTCGACCGGCACATGGCCATCAACCTGCGGGCGCCACTGTTTCTCGCGCAACAGTTTGCCGGCGCGCTGCCGGAGACGCTCACCGGGAACATCATCAACCTGATCGACATGCGGGTCTGGAAGCCGACGCCGGGGTTCATATCCTACACCCTCAGCAAGGCGGCGCTGGAGATGCTGACCAGGACGCTGGCCATGGAACTGGCCCCCCGCATCCGCGTCAACGCCATCGGACCCGGACCTGTACTGCCGAACGAACGGCAGTCGGATGAACAGTTCGAGAAACAGTGGAAGTCGACGCCGCTGGAACGCGGTGCCTACCCCGGAGAGATCGCCGAAGGCGTCCGTTTTCTCATGAACGCACCGTCGATGACCGGGCAGATGATTGCTCTGGACGGTGGACAGCACTTGCCCTGGCCGCCCGTCTCCCGTCAGGAGGCAGCCCTGGACGGCTGAATACGGCCGGATCGTCTTGCGCTTCATTTGCATCCCGCAGCGATGCAGGATTCGGGCGTTCTCTTGTTCACTCGACCGGCAACCGTTCACACCCGATGAGCTTCAGGCTGCAACCTCGTGAAATCATTGGGATTCGTGAATTCATCGTCAAATTCACAAAAGTGAAATCAAATTTTATGAATTATTTCAATATCATAAACCATATGCCCAATATTTGGGCATTTCGACTTTTTCCCAATGAAACCGGTGTCATAAGCCTCTGCCCCAACGGGCTTTCACAGGTTTATCCACAGGTTCGGGGGATAGCCCGCAGCGCATGTCGGACAGGTCGCTGAAGGCCGCAGATGCCGCGGCCTTCAGCATTCTGACGACCTGAACCCGCCTATCGGAACGTCGCGATCCAGTCCTTGAGCGCCTCACCGATTTCATGCGGGCTGTCTTCCTGAATGAAATGGCTGCCTTTCACCGTCACCTCGGTCTGGTTCTTCCAGCTGCGGCAGAATTCACGCACCTTGCCGGTCAGGATCGCCCCCGGTGTCGCATTGATGAACAGCTTCGGAAGGTCATTGCGCGCCATCCAGTCGGCATAGTCCTGCACGATGGCGACGACATCTTCAGGTTCACCCGCGATCGGGATCTGCCGGGGCCATGTCAGGGTCGGACGGCGATCCTCGCCCGCTGCCGCGAAGGGCCGACGGTAAACGGCCATCTCTTCTTCGGTCAGCCCCCGCAGCACGGAGCCGGGCAGCACCTTCTCCACGAAGATGTTCTTTTCCAGCACCATGGTTTCACCGGCATCCGAACGGAACCCCTGGAACACCGGCGTCGCATCCTTGCTGAAATCGTCCCAGCCCGGGATCGGCTGGACGATACCCTCCATGAAGCAGATGCCCTGCATGGCATCACGGTGCCGGTTGGCCCAGTCGAAACCCAGCGCCGATCCCCAGTCGTGAATGACCAGCGTCACCTTGCCGGTCACGCCCAGCGCCTGCAGCAGGCCGTCCAGATAATGACGGTGCTCGACGAACCGGTAGCGGTCCGGACCGCTATCCGGCAGCTTGTCGGAGTCGCCCATGCCGATCAGGTCAGGCGCAATGCAGCGACCCAGATCCTTCACATGCGGCATGATGTTTCGCCAGAGATATGACGAGGTCGGATTGCCGTGCAGGAACACGATGGGATCGCCCTCTCCCATCTCGACATAGGCCATCTGCCGGCCATGCACCTCGACGTGCTTCTTCGGATGTTCCGCTGTGGAAATTGACATGGCTCGTTACTCCCCTGAAAGCCGGTTGCGAAAGGCATACCTTGCCGCCGCTCCGGCATTCAAGGCTTGCGCGTGTCCAGGGAGGATGTGTCGAAGTCCGGGAAGGTCAAGGGGCCGGGATACGGCGTTCGTCGGAAATGGGGCCGGCACAAACCGGAATAAAAGGGGCGGATGCGCTGTCGAGGGAGGGGAGGGAGGCGCATCCGCCCGGAGGTTGCCGGGTGAAGGGTGAGAACCCGGCAGGGAAACTGTTCGGGGTGCCTACATCACGCCCGCCGCCAGCGACTGGCGGTAGCCGAAATGCACGCCTTCAACATCCTGGACCAGGGTCTGCGCCGCGCGGGGCGTGAACACGCGCTCTTTCGGAGAGTTCAAGGCGCTGTCCTGATTGGGCATGGCCGAGGCAACGCCCAGACCGATGAACAGGGCCCCGGCGAGAGCCCAAAAGCCTAAATGCCGGGAAATGATGCGTCGCATGATGGTCCTCTATGACTTCTGCCAGCAGCTGCGCTGGCGGGCTGATCTCTCGTTGAAACCGATATGGGATCATCTATTATCAAATCAACATATATCGAAATGATATATGTACTTTTTTCTAAAATTTTCGGAAGTTGCGAAATGACCCTGTTCGGCGCAGGCTCGGGACAGCAACCACGTTCAGGGGAGTGTGACATGCGTGTGCTGGCCGGATCGGGGCGGGGCATATTCCTTCTGGGATCGGCGGACACGCCCGTGCTGGAAACGCGAAACGTGCGCGACCTCGTCGAGATTGACGGCCGTCTCCACGCAGGCTCGGCGGATGGCCATTTCTGGTCGGATGACAGCGGCGAAACATGGCATTCGAGCACCCTGCGCGATCTGGAGGTCTGGCAGATCCGCCCGGCGGACGGCGACACGATCTACGCCGGCACGCAGCCCGCCGCACTCTATCGCAGCGCCGATCGCGGTGAGACATGGACCGAGGTCACGAGCTTCGCAAACGTGCCGGAAGCCGAGCACTGGGGCATCCCGCTGGACCCGCCGGTCCCGGGACGTGCGCGGGCGATGGTGATCGACCGGACCGATCCCAGGCGGCTGCGCATCGGTGTCGAGGTCGGCGGCATCATGATGAGCGACGACGGCGGCGGGAGCTGGTCGATGGTGCTGCCCGGCGACAACCCCGACCTGCACATGATGTTCCAGCATCCCGTCGAACCGGGAGTACTCTTCGCGTCAACAGGCTACGGACGGCGGGACGGCATCGCCGAGATGGTGGAGGGCAATGCCGGCGTGTTCCGCTCAGAGGATTTCGGTGCCACCTGGACCTATGCCTGGTCCGGTATCACGCCGCGCTATTCGCGCCCCATATGCATCGATCCGCGCACGCCCTATGGCCTGACGGTCGCCAGTGCGCCGACTGCGTTCTCCAGCTATCGCGATGATGGGGGCGCACAGGCGATGCTGTTCCGGTCTGAGGACGGCGGCCGCAACTGGCGATCCTTGTGCGACGAGGCCCATAGCCCGTCGACCGCCAACTTTCACGGGCTGAACATCGATCCCGAAAACGACGGCGGCGTGCTGGTCGGGACGGACACGGGCGAGGTCTGGCAGGTCACCGATCTGGGGACGTGGACGAAACGCGCCGACGGCCTGCCGCCGGTATTGTCGGTGCTGGCGATCTGACGCCCTGTCAGCCGATGGCGCGCAGCGCCGCAAACAGTTCATCGATCTGAGCGGCGGACAGGCCCTGCAGGACGCGCGCCTCATGCACTGCGATGGCGGCCCGTGCCTGCTCCGCCTTCGCCCGTCCCTGCCCCGTCAGCCCGAGCGCATGCGAACGACGGTCGGTCGCCGATTCCCGCCGTTCGATCAGGCCATCCGCCTGCAGCCGGTCCAGCACCGCGACCAGCGTGGACCGATCGACGCCCAGCGCCCGCGCCAGCGCCGACTGGTTCAGGCCGTCGTTGCAGGCGATCAGTTCCAGCACCCCGAACTGTCCCGGCGTGATCCCCAGCTGGCCGACACTTTCCGCAAAGTCGCGGAACACGGCGACCTGCGCCCGGCGCAGGTGATAGCCCACGAGACCGTCCAGCATGCCCCGATCCAGAGATTCAGACTTCTTGACCATCGGTACACCATGAAAGATATTGTTTGGGCACCCAACAGTTTTTTCCGGAAGGCTGGCCGATGAGCTTCAAGGTCAAGATCGAACAGGCCGACGATCCGATCACCGTCGAGATGGGCGAGACCATCCTGCAGGCCGCCCTGCGGCAGGGGATCAAATATCCCTGCGGCTGCCAGGCCGGGAACTGCGGCGCCTGCAAGTCGGCGCTGATCAGCGGCGAAATCGAGATGTCGCCCTGGTCGGAATACGCCCTGTCGCCCGAGGAAGAGCGCGAAGGCCGCATCCTCGCCTGCCGCGCCGTACCCTGGAGCGATGCCGAAGTCCGCTGGCTGGACCCGGCAGAACGCCGGATGGTTCGCAAGCGCCGCGCGTCCGAGCCGGTGGAGGATCCGGCATGAGCGACCTTCTGGAAGGCCGGATTGCCATCGTCACCGGCGGCGCGCGCGGAATCGGCCTGGCCATCGCGCAGGGCCTGACCGAAGCCGGCGCGAAGGTCCTGATCGCGGACAACGGCAGCGCCATCAACGGTGACGGCAGCGATCCTTCGGTCGCGGAGGAGGCGGCCGCCGGCTTGGGCGGTGGAGCCATCGCGCACACCGGATCCATTGCCAGCCCGTCGGCGGCACGAACACTGGTCGATCGCGCCGTTGCTGAACTGGGCGGGCTGGACATCGTGGTCAACAACGCCGCCATCCTGCGCGATGCCTTCATCTTCAAGGGCGATCCCGCGGACTGGGAAGCGGTGATCCGCACCAACCTTTCCGCCGCCTACTATCTGATCAATGCCGCCTCCCCCGTCCTGCGCGCCAACGCCAAATCCGACCGCGGCGGCGAGACCTACGACCGGGGCCGGATCGTCAACATCGTTTCGACCGCCGGCCTGTACGGCAATTTCGGCCAGTCGCCCTACGCCGCGGCCAAGGCCGGTCTGGTCGGGCTGACGCGGGTTGCCGCCATGGACCTGGCCCGCTCCGGTATCACGGCCAACGCGCTGGCCCCGTTTGCCCGCACGCGGGTGACCGATATCATCCAGCCCGCCAACGATGCGCAGGCCAGCTACAAGGAACGCGCGCTGAAGCTCGATCCCGCGCACGTCGCGACGGCGGTCGCGTGGCTCTGCTCTCCAGCCGCACAGCAGATCAGCGGCCAGATCTTCGGCGTGCGCGGCCGCGAAATCTTCCTGTTCTCGCAACCGCGCCCCGTGGGACGTGTGGTCAATGAGCAGGCCGACTGGACGCCCGAGACACTGGCCGAGGCCGCATCGGCCTTCACGGACCGGCTGACACCGCTCGAAACCGACCTCGAAGCCTTCAACACCGAACCCTTTGTCTAGGACGGATTTTTCGCAGAAGCCCGTACCATTCCTGAAATTTGCCTGGATGGTTCCATCCAACCAAATTCCGCCCAAGGAGCGATCAGATGACCGACATCCCGCAGATCAAGACAGCCGCCGACCTGAAAGGCCAGGATCCCGAATTCATCACTGCCATCGAGAAGATCGTGATCTCGCACGCGGTCAATGAACTGCACGGCGCGCGCGTGTTCGACGAACCTGCCATCGCGCTGGCACCGACACCGTATGCCAAGTGGCTCACCTGCAGGGTCGCCATGGAGGAATACGGCCATCACGTCCGCTTCCGTGAGCTGGGCGACGAGATGGGAATTGCACCTGAGCGGATGATCCCGGAAGGCGGCAAGCGTCCGCTGTCGATCTTCGAATATCCGCTGGAGACATGGGCGGAGTTCTGCGTGATCAAGCTGCTGGCCGATCTGGCGGAGATCATCCAGGTCGAGGATCTGGCCATGTGCAGCTATCACCCGCTGCGCAACGTCGCCCGCATGACGATGCCCGAGGAACGCTTCCACGCACAGTTCGGCAAGGATTTCACGACCGAACTGCTGGCCACCGACGAAGGCCGCGCCGAGATCCAGGAAGCGGTGAACCGCTATTACCCCTACCTGCCCGCCTTCTTCGGCAAACCGGTCAGCCGCAACAACGAGATCTTCCGCAAGTGGGGAATCAAGCAGCGCACGAATGCCGAGATGCGCGACGACTACATCGCGCGCGCCACGGCCCTCTGCGACGAACTCGGCCTCACCCTGCCCGACGTCGAACTGGCTGCCTGATCCTCAAGCCACGGCTTTCGAGGCGCGCAACCGGGCGATCTCGTCCGCCGACAGGCCTACTTCGGCCAGCACTTCGTCGGTATGGGCACCCAGTTCCGGCGCGCCGTGGCGATACTCCGGCTCGGTGCCGCTGAACCGCGCGGCGGTCCGGGTCTGACGCAGCAATCCCGCGACAGGATGGTCGTGCTCGCGCAGCACGTCGGCGGCCAGCACCTGCGGATGCTCGATCACGTCCTTGCGGTGCAAAACCGGCGCGCAGGGCACGCCTGCGGCATCCAGCGTCGCCAGAAGATCGTCCGTGGTACGGTCGATCAGCACCGACTGGATCAGTTCCAGCCGCGCATCGATGTTCAGATCGCGCAGTTCGGTGGTGGCGAAACGCTCGTCCTCGATCCATTCGGGGTGATCCATGACCTTGCAGAAGGCCTGCCATTGCGCATTGGTCATGACGGCCACGCTCATGTGCCCGTCCTTCGTCTCATAGATCAGGTCGATGAAGCTCGCCGCGCGCTGCTGGGTGACTTCCTTGCCGACATAGGTCTGCGCGCCCATGTCCGACGACCAGAGAAAGGCCAGCACGGAATCCAGCATCGACAGGCGGACATGCTGCCCGGTCCCGGTGCGTGCCTGCGCCAGCAGCGCCGCCGTGATCGCCTGACTGGCGGTCACCGCCGTCAGCTTGTCGGGCACGATGGTACGGATCAGCCGGGGCCGCTGCTTGTCAGAGCCGCCCTGCACCGATGCCAGCCCCGACAGGGCCTGCACGATGGGATCGTAGACCGGCTTGTCCGCCCAGGGACCGCGTTCGCCAAAGCCGGAGATCGAGACATAGACGATGTCGTCACGCACCGCCTTCAGGTCTTCGTAACCCACACCCAGCCGTTCGACGACGCCCGGGCGGAAGTTCTGCACGACGGCATGACAGGTCGCCGCGATCTGCTTCAGCGCCGCAACGCCATCCGCGGATTTGAGGTCGATGGCGACAGAGCGCTTGTTGCGGTTGTTGTTCAGGAAGCTGGCCGACATGCCGTTCTGCTTGTTGCCGGCGTGCCGGGTGAAGTCTCCGACGCCAGGCGTTTCCACCTTGATCACGTCGGCCCCCTGATCGGCCAGGATCATGGTGCCGAATGGCCCCGAGATCACCGCACTGAGATCGAGAATGCGAATGCCGTCCAGCGGACCTGCCATGATGTTCTTCTCCCCGTAATCTATCTGCTGTCGCGACGCGCGCGGCAGGCATCGCCGAAAGCCTGCCAGATCGCCGCGTGCACGGGAAACTGTTCCGGCGCGAACTCCGCATGCCACTGTACGCCGAGGGCGAATGTCTTCGCGCCCCGGACCGAAACCGCCTCGATCGCGCCGTCTGCCGCCGTCGCCTCGACCATAAGCCCGTCGGCCACCCGGTTGATCCCCTGCCCGTGCAGGCTGTTGACCTTGACCTCTCGCGCGCCGTCCAGAATTCCGGCCAGCACGCCGTCGCGCCGGATGGCGATCCCGTGGCGCGGCGCAAGCTGCACCTCCGGCGGCTGATCGCGCCAGCGCCACCGGCGATGGTCGAACTTGCCCGGCTGATCCTTGAGGTGCTGGTACAGCGAGCCGCCCAGCGCCACGTTCATCTCCTGGATACCGCGGCAGATGCCCAGCAGCGGCACGCCCTGATCCAGACAGGCCCGCACCAGCGCCATCGCGGTCGCATCGCGCCCCGGATCGCGCTCGCCGCTCTCCGGTTCCGGCTGTTCGCCGTAGAGTTCGGGCTGCATGTTCGATGCGCCGCCGGTCAGGCAGATGCCATCAAGCATGCCGACCAGATGCGCGACGGCACTGGTGTCGGTGTCACCGGGCAGCAGGATCGGCGTGCATTCGGAAAAGCCGAGCAGCGATGTGACATAGTTCTTCGACGTTGCGTGGAACGTGATGCCCTCGACCGTGCGCAGGTTGGCGGCAATGCCGACCACAGGACGCGGCTGGCTCAACGCTCGGTCGCCCATGGCGCTTTCGGCGTTTCGTAGCGGAAGGCGTTGTCGGGCAAGCCTCGGTTCACGGTCAGATTGGTCAGCGCCACCGTCGTCTCCTGATCCTGCGCATCTGTCAACTGCCAGCCGAGCAGACGCATCGGTTCCGTTGCGAAATGAAACCGGATCCAGCCCTGCTCCGCCCGATCCGGATCGCGCATCCGGAAGCGCAGGACGCCGGGTTCGGTCTCGACCTGATCGACCAGGGCCTCGTTCAGCAGATCGACATCGTCACGCACCAGATAACTGAGCGGCGTGTCGAACAAGGGCCACTGGGTCAGTTGCCCGACCTCGTAGTCGATAAAGCTGACCAGCGTCCCGTCGGAGATCAGAAGGATCTTCGCAGGCGGGTCGTACTGAAACCGGATGAGGCCGGGACGCTGCATCAGCAACCTGCCCTCGGCGGTCGCACCGTTCTGCGCCTGCTGCACGAAATCGGCCTGCAGGGTCTCGATCGATTCGAGATAGGTCTCGGCTTCGCTGATCTGCGTCCGCTCTTCCTGGGTCAGTGCGAACGCCGGCCCCGCAAGAAGCAGCAGCGCCACCAGAATGCCAAGCAGCCTAGAAATCACTGATGATCCCTTTTTTCTCCCAGTCTCCATATCGCGTGGGCTCCGGTCCGTTGCGTCCATCGATCTCGCCGTCGGCCTGTTCCAGCTTGTGAGCGGCTTTCTTTCGGCGCATCTTGCCGTCTTCCGATTTCTCGAACGTGTCGGTCTCGTTCAGCTTCTTTTCAGTATCGGTCATGGGGTCTCCGCCGCTTGCGACTTCCTGTACCCGACCATAAATAACGGCTAACCGACCCTCTTCAACTGTGGCTTGAAATGAATCACGCGCGCACCGCCCTGTTACTGGCCGCCATGACGGCCATCATGATGACCGCCGGCTACCTGCTGGGCGGCATGGGCGGTCTGATGATCGCCTTTGTCGTGGCGTTCGCCATGAACATCTTCTCATACTGGAACGCCGACAAGATCGTGCTGCGCATGTATGGCGCAAGACAGGTGGATCGCCAGTCCGCGCCCGAGTTCCACGACCTGGTCGAGAACCTCGCGCGGCGCGCCAACATGCCGATGCCGAAGGTCTACATCATCGACACGGACCAGCCGAACGCGTTTGCCACGGGCCGCAGCCCCGACAGGGCCGCCGTCGCGGCGACGCGCGGTCTGCTGCAGCGTCTGACGCGCGAGGAGATCGCGGGCGTGATGGCGCACGAACTGGCCCATGTCGAGAACCGTGACACGCTGATCATGACGGTAACGGCGACGATTGCAGGCGCCATCGGCATGCTGGCGAACTTCGCCATGTTCGCCGGGATGTTCGGGCGCGGACAGAACAATCCGCTGGGCGGAATCGGCACCATACTGGTCGCCATTCTGGCCCCCATCGCCGCGATGCTGGTGCAGATGGCGATCAGCCGGACACGCGAGTATTCGGCGGACCGGAAGGGCGCGGAGATCTGCGGCAACCCGCTGTGGCTGGCCTCGGCGCTGGAAAAACTGGAGGCCAATGCGAAGGGTATCGACAATCACCGCGCCGAGCGCAATCCGGCCACCGCGCACATGTTCATCGTCAACCCGCTGCACGCGCACTCGATCGACGGGCTGTTCTCGACCCATCCGAAGACCGCCAGCCGCGTCGCCCGGCTGCGCGAGATGGCTGCGGACGGTTCGTTCCGCGCGTCAAGCCCGCCGAACCGGCGCGCAGGGGGCACCGCTGTGCCCGTCACCGACACCGCTGATCAGCATCGCGGCCCCTGGGGTTGAGCGGGCCTGCCACCGCCCGCAGCGCCGCCATCGAGGCCCTGAAGCGTGTGCTGGACAGCCGGCAGACGCTTGACGAGGCGCTGGAGCTTGCCAATCGCGGTCTGGAAACCCGCGACAAGGCCTTCTGCCGCGCCATCGTGCTCTCCGCCCTGCGCCACAAGGGATCCATCGAGTTCCTGATCTCGAAGTACCTGTCGCGGCCCCTGCCGAAATCCGGGCGGCGCGCGCAACTGGCCCTGCTGTCGGGCGCAGCGCAACTGCTGTTCGTCGGCAGCCCGGCCCACGCGGTGGTCAATGAACAGGTCAATCTGATCCCGGCCAACAGCAAGTTCCGGGGTGTCGTGAATGCCGTGCTGAGGCGGATCGACCGGGACGGCGCGCGCGATATCGCCGATCCGAAGGTGATGCAGCGCGACCTGCCCGCGTGGCTCTGGCATCGCTGGAAGGCGGCTTACGGTGCCGAAACCACCATGGACATCATCCGCGCCCTGTCGCGCGATGATGTGCCGCTCGACCTCAGCGTGAAATCCGATGCCGAAGGCTGGGCCGAAAAGCTGACCGGAGAGGTGCTGCCGACAGGGTCGGTGCGGCTCGGTGCGGCGGGCAGCGTGTCGGAACTGGAAGGCTATGCCGACGGCGTCTGGTGGGTGCAGGACACCGCGGCAAGCCTGCCGGTGAAGCTGTTCGGCGACCTGGCCGGAAAGACCCTGCTCGACGCCTGTTCGGCACCCGGGGGCAAGACGGCACAGGCCATTGCTGCGGGTGCCCGGGTCACGGCGCTGGACCGGTCGGCGAAACGCCTGAAGGTTCTGGCCGCCAACATGACACGGCTCAATCTGTCATGCCGGACGGTCGTATGCGACCTGCTGGATCACCGACCGGAAGCGCCCTACGACGCCGTGCTGCTGGATGCCCCCTGCACGGCAACGGGCACATTGCGCCGCCACCCCGACATCGGCTGGAACCGGACCGAAGAGGATGTGGCGACCCTGGCATCGCTGCAGTCGCAGCTGCTGGATCACGCGGCCACCCTGGTGAGACCGGGCGGCAGGCTGGTCTATTGCACCTGCTCGCTGGAACCCGAGGAAGGCGAGAAACAGATCGACCGGTTCCTGACGGAAAACAGGAACTTCCACCGCGCACCCGTCCGCGCGGCCGAAGTCGGACTGCGTGACGAATCTGTGACACGCGACGGCGACCTGCGCACGCTGCCCCACCATATGGCAGAAAAGGGCGGTATGGACGGGTTCTTCGCCGCACGGCTGATCAGGAAATAGCTGCCCGGCACATTGTCGGAATCGCCCGAAGCTGCTAGGGAACGAAGCATGCAGAACACAATCATTTCCCCTTCGATTCTCTCGGCCGATTTCGCGTGCCTGGGAGAGGAGATACGCCGCATCGACGATGCCGGTGCGGACTGGATCCATGTCGATGTCATGGACGGGCATTTCGTGCCGAACCTGACCATCGGTCCGAATGTGATCAAGGCCCTGCGCACGCACACGAAAAAGCCGTTCGACGTGCACCTCATGATCTCGCCGGTCGATGCCTTCATCGAAGCCTATGTCGATGCGGGTGCCGACCTGATCACCGTTCACGCCGAAGCGGGACCGCATCTGCACCGCACCCTGCAACTGATCCGCAGTCTGGGCGTCAAGGCCGGTGTTGCGCTGAATCCCGCGACGCCCTGGCAGGTGGTCGAGCCGGTGATCCACGACATCGACCTGATCCTGGTAATGAGCGTCAACCCGGGCTTCGGCGGGCAGAAGTTCATTCCCGGCCAGCTGGACAAGATTGCGGCGCTGCGCGGTCTGATCGACGGCTGCGGTGCCGATGTCGTCCTTGAGGTCGACGGCGGCGTCAATGCGGATACGGCCGGCGACGTGCTGGCTGCGGGCGCGACGGCGCTGGTTGCGGGCACCGCCGTCTTCACCGGCGGCCCGTCGGCCTATGCATCGAACATTGCGGGCCTGCGCGCGGCGCTGTCATCCGCTGACGCTGCCGACTGACCGGCGCAAGGGGAGCGCGCATGAGCGGGATCCGCGATCTCGTCTATTCCACGACGCTCTACCGGATGAGTTTGCGCGGACGTTTCCACCATGGGCTCGCGTTTCAGCCGAAAGACATCTGGGAGGGCGATCCCGATCGCGCGAACGACCTGTTCCAGGGCCTCTATGTGCTGAATGGCGAAGCGGTTCAGGTGGGCACCCAGCATCCGTGGCGCGGGCCGCAGGGCAGCGCGGAATGGCGGGCGGAGTTGCACGGCTTCAGCTGGCTGCGCGATTTCCGCGACATCGGCGGCGATGCGGCCGTCCGCGCCGCGCGCACCCTGGCAGGCACCTGGCTGAGTCATTGCGGAAACTACGATCCCTTCGTCTGGCGGCCCGACATCCTGGCCCGGCGGCTGACCAACTGGTGCCTGAACGCCGATCTGCTGATCCGGCACGCGGAACTGACGTACCGCTCCAACCTGCTGCGTTCTCTGGGCCGTCAGGCCAAGCATCTGCTGCGCACCGCCGATCAGATGAAGCGCGGCCCCCAGGCCATCTCGACCGCGACCGGACTGGCGATCGTCGGCTATTGTCTGCCGGAATCCCGCGCCTATGCGGAGCGCGGCCTGCGGTTGCTCGCCGATCACCTGTCCCGCCAGATCCTTTCCGACGGCGGGCATGTCAGCCGCAATCCCGAGGCATTGACCCGCATCCTGGGCGACCTGGTCCAGTTGAAACGGGTGATGATGGATATCGGCGAACCGGCACCGGACCCGCTGATCAACGCGATCGACCGCATCACACCGACGGTGAAGCTGCTGCGTCACGGCGATGGCGGACACGCGCTGTTCAACGGCGCGACGGTTGGCAATGCCCGGGCCATCGACACCGTGATCAAACGATCCGGCATCCGCGGGAAGGCCAATCTGTCCGCGCCCCGAACCGGCTACGAACGGCTTGAAGGCGACCGGACCACCGTCATCTGCGATTTCGGCGGCCCCAACCCCGAACCCGGCATCGGCTATGCGGGCCTGCTGAGCTTCGAGATGAGCCATCGCCGTGAACGGATCGTGGTCAACAGCGGTGCCGCGCGACCGCCATCGGAACAGTGGAATGCCGCGCTGGCCTCGACCGCGGCACATTCGACCCTGACCGTCGGCGACACCAATGCCGTGCCCGTGCCCGCCGCGGGCCGCAAGCGCCGCCGCAACATGGAAACCGAGGCCGCACGCACCGAATCGGCGGATGCCACCTGGCTGGACATGAGCCACGACGGATACCGTCAGGCCTTTGGCGTCATCCACCGGCGGCGGCTCTATCTGGACGCGTCGGGCCGCGACTTCCGCGGCGAGGACACGCTGGAGCCCGTGGGCAACCGGACCGGCGCGCCGGACTTCACCTTGCGGTTCCACCTGCACCCCGACATACAGGCCGTGCTCTCCCAGGGCGGTGACGGCGTCCTGCTGCGGCTGAAGACCGGGCGCGGCTGGCGGTTTCGTGTCGCAGGGGCGGTGCCGGAGCTTGAAGAAAGCGTTTATCTGGGCGACGGACAGCCACGCAAGACACAACAGATCGCGCTGCATGGCAGCCTCGGCAACGAAGCGCTTGCCGTGCACTGGGCTTTCGGGCTGATTGAGAGCGCTGACGGCTGAAGCCATCGGGCGCAGAAGGGGTTTGAGACATGAGTGATTCCGTCATCGCGCCGGTGCGCGCGCTGATTTCCGTTTCCGACAAGGCCGGACTGGACACGCTGGGCCGGTTCCTGAAATCGAAGGATGTCGAGATTCTGTCCACCGGCGGCACGGCGCGCGCGCTGAGCGATCTGGGCTGCGCGGTGACCGAGGTCAGCGACCATACCGGATCGCCGGAGATGATGGACGGGCGGGTGAAGACGCTGCATCCGAAAATTCATGGCGGCATCCTGGGCTTGCGCGACGCGGACAGCCATGTGCAGGCCATGAAGGACCATGACATTGCCGGTATCGATCTGGTGGTGATCAACCTCTACCCGTTCGAGAAGACGGTCGCGGCGGGCGCGGATCGCGCGACGGCGATCGAGAACATCGACATCGGCGGCCCGGCGATGATCCGTTCCGCCGCAAAGAATCACCGCTTCGTCGCCGTCGTCACCGACCCGGCAGACTATCAGGCGCTGATGGACGAATGGCGCGACCATGGCGGCCTGACCATGGCCTTCCGCGAACAGCTGGCGGCCAGGGCCTTCGCCCGTACCGGTGCCTATGACAGTGCGATCACGGCCTGGTTCGCCGGCCAGTCCGGAGAGATGCCGGGCCGGTTCGGTGTCTCGGCAGGCCCTGCGCAGCCCTTGCGCTATGGCGAGAACCCGCACCAGATCGCGGCCTTCTACCCCTCCGGCGATCGGCGTCCGGGTGTGGCCAGCGCGCGCCAGATCCAGGGCAAGGCGCTCAGCTACAACAATCTGAACGACACCGATGCGGCCTACGAACTGGTCGCCGAATTCGACCCCGCAGAAAGCGCGGCGGTGGCCATCATCAAGCACGCCAACCCCTGCGGTGTCGCAACCGGCAAGACGGTCGGCGAGGCCTACGAACGCGCCGTCGCCTGCGATCCGGTCAGCGCCTTCGGCGGGATCATCGCCCTGAACCAGCCGCTTGAAGCCGACGCCGCCGAGGCCATCACCTCGATCTTCACCGAAGTCATCATCGCGCCCGGCGCGTCCGAGGAGGCCATCGCCATCGTGGCGAAGAAGAAGAACCTGCGCCTGCTGCTGACGGATGGCCTGCCCGATCCGGCGGCGCCGGGTCTGGCCTTCAAGGCGCTGGCGGGTGGCGTGCTGGCCCAGAGCCGCGACAACGGCCGCATCACCGCCGACGACGTGAAGGTCGTCACCAAACGCGCGCCGAGCGAACAGGAGATGGCCGATCTGATCTTCGCCTTCCGGGTCGGCAAGCATGTGAAATCGAACGCCATCGTCTACGTCCGTGACGGGCGCACGGTGGGCGTCGGCGCGGGCCAGATGAGCCGTGTGGACTCCGCCCGGATCGCCGCCCGCAAGGCCGAGGATGCCCGCGAGGCCGCCGGCGACAGCGACAGCTGGACCAAGGGTTCGGTGGTGGCTTCGGATGCCTTCTTCCCCTTCGCCGACGGCCTGATGGCCGCAGTGGAAGCCGGCGCGACAGCCGTCATCCAGCCCGGCGGTTCGGTCCGGGACGACGAGGTGATCGCCGCCGCCGATGAAGCGGGTCTTGCCATGGTCTTCACCGGCATGCGGCATTTCCGGCATTGAGCACCCGCATTCTTCCTGACGCCGGTTTCCCTTTCCCCCTTGAGGGGGGAAGGGAAATTTGCTGCTGCAGATGAAACTCTCTCCCACGCTCGCGGGCGCATCGCTGGTCGTGCTCGCCACGGTCGGCTTCAGTTGCATGCATGCGATGATCCAGTATCTGGGCAAGCAGGGACTGCACGGCTTCGAGATCGCCTTCTTCCGCAACCTGTTCGGCATGATCGTGCTGGGCCCCATCCTGATCAAGCACGGGCTGGAGCCGTTCCGCACCACCAAGCTGAGGCTGCATTTCATCCGCGCGGGCGTGAATTCGGTCGCCATGCTGATGTTCTTCTACGGCATCACGACGGGCATCGCGCTGGGGCTGGTGCAGGCGCTCAGCTTCACGGCACCGCTGTTCACCTCGATCCTGGCCGTGATCTTTCTGGGCGAACGGATGCGGGCGCACCGCTGGACGGCGCTGTTCGTGGGCTTCATCGGCACCCTGATCATTCTCAGGCCCGGCGTCGCGGAAATCCCGGCAGGTGCCTGGCTGCTGCTGGGCGCGGCCATGATGTGGGGCATCGCGATGGTGATCATCAAGCGGCTGACGGCGACCGACTCCGCCGTCACCGTATCGCTCTACATGGTGGTGATGCTGACGCCGATTTCCGGCATCGCGGCCAGCTTCTTCTGGCAATGGCCGACGACCGAGCAGTTCATGTGGCTCGTCGCGATCGCGGTCATCGGCACCGGTGCGCAACTGGCCTTCACACAGGCGTTCCGTCTGGCCGACGCCACCGCCGTGCTGCCCTTCGATTTCTCCAAGCTGATCTGGAGCGCGTTGCTCGGCTGGATATTCTTCGCGCAGGTGCTGGATGTCTGGGTCTGGGTGGGCGCCATCCTGATCTTCTTCAGCGGGTTCTACATCGCCTATCGGGAACGTAAGGTATCGGGCGCGGAACCCGTCGTCCGGGAGCCGATGCGCCCGGTGTAGCAAGGAAAGACTGGTGGGGAGGCCAGCCGCATGACCGATTACGAGAACCCCTACAGGGGCCTGAAGGTGCTGGACATGAGCCAGGGCGTCGCCGGGCCGCATGCCGGCATGCTGCTGGCGCTCTACGGCGCGGATGTGGTGAAGATCGAGCCGCCCGCCGGCGACTGGATCCGGCCCATCGGCGTCAGCTATGGCGAGCATTCCGCGCACAGCGTCTATTACAGCCGGGGCAAGCGCTCGCTGGCGCTGGACATGAAGTCCGAGGCCGGGCTGAAGATCGTGCTGGAACTGGCAAAACAGGCCGACGTGGTGATCGAAAGTAATCGACCCGGCGTCGCCGACCGGCTGGGTATCGGTTACGCCGACATCAAGGCCATCAATCCGCGCGCGATCTACCTGTCCGTCAGCGGCTTCGGTCAGGAAGGTCCCTATCGCGAGCGTGCCTGCACCGACACGGTCGCGCAGGCGTTCTCCGGCATGATGAGCATCAACCGGGGCAGCGACGACGGACCGGTCAAGTTCGGCGCGGTCATCGTCGATTCGATCACCGGCCTGTATGCCTATCAGGCGGTCGCGACCGCGTTGTACGCGCGCGGTGCCGACGGCGAAGGCCGTCATATCGACGTCAGCCTGATGCAGGGCGCAGCCGCGATTCTGGCCCCGAAAATCCTGGAAGAGCACCTGCAGGGCGGCCGACCGACGGCCTTCAACGCACCTGCGGGCAACTTCGAGACGAAGGACGGCTGGATCGCCGTTACCCTGGTGCGGAACGAGGAATATCACCGGACATGCCGGCTGATCGGGCGTCCCGATCTGTCCGAGGATCCGCGTTTCGAGAGCTTTGTCAGCCGCGCCAAGCATCTGGACGTGCTGATGACGGGACTGCGCGCGCATTACCGCACGAAGACGTCGGCGGAATGGCTGGCCCTGCTGAAACCGGAAGGCATTCTGTGCGATCCCGTGAACAGCTTCACGGACTGGCTGGCCGACCCGCACGTACAGGCCGTCGAGGCGGCGAAGATCGCCGATCAGCCCGTCGTGGGCGAAAGTCCTCTGGCGAAGGTGCCGGGCGCGCTCAACGCCCCGGCGGATATCGGGCACGCGCCTGGCCTTGGCGAACAGGGTCAGGAGATCCTGGCCGAACTGGGCTACAACGCCGAGGAGATCGGCGCGATGGCAGCGTCCGGCGCTGTGTTGCTGAAGGGAGATGGCCAATGACCGACTTCGATCCGGCCAATCATCGCATGTGCGAACCGTCCTATTTCGAGGACCTGGAGATCGGGCAGACCTTCTACATCAATTCGCGCACGCAGACGGATGCCCTGTTCTCGGCCTTCCAGCTCGCGTCCGGGGACAATCATCCGATTCACTACGACGTCGAATACTGCAAGCGGCAGGGCCACAAGGGCCTGCTGGCCCACGGTCTTCAGGTACTGTCGCAGGCCGCGCCCGGCGCGGGCATCTTTCCGCACGTGCTGGGCGAGGCGATGGTCGGCTTTCTGGAGGTCAACGCCAAGTTCAAGGCCCCCGTCTATGCCGGCGATACGCTGTATCCGCAGCTTGAAATCACGGAACTGAAACCGGGCCGCACGACGGGCGTTGTCGTGGTACGCGCCACCATCCACAATCAGGACAGCGTGCTGGTCATGGACGGCTGGCAGAGCTTTCTGGTCAAGAAGCGCCACCCGGAGGAGAAGGCATGAGCACGGTCACCTATGAAGTCGACGGCAAGGTCGCGGTCATCACGCTGAACCGACCCGAGAAGCACAATGCCATCTCCCGCGAACTCGGCGATGAACTCACAGCGGCCTGGCGGCGCTTCCAGGACGGACCGGAGCGGGCGGCCGTGCTGACGGCTGCCGGCGACAAGGCGTTTTCGGTCGGTGCCGACCTGAACGATCCGCCGGAGATCGGCCCCTTCGCGCCCAGCGTCGGTGTGCATGTGGACAAGCCCGTCGTGGCGGCGGTCAACGGCATCTGCGTCGGCGGGGCCTTCATTCTGGTGCAGTTCTGCGACCTGTGCGTCATGTCCGAGAACGTGACCTTCGTCTATCCGGAAGCCAAGGTGGGCCTGTCCGGCGGCCTGATCACATCGCTCGCCGCGCGGATGCCGCACAAGCTGGCGATGGAGTTCATGATGCTGGGCGAACCGATGACGGCGGCGCGCGCCTATGAAGCCGGGCTGGTCAACCGTGTCGTGCCCCACGGCGAGGTGAAGGATGTGGCACTGAAAATGGCGCAGGACCTGGCCGAGCTGGCGCCCATGGTGCTGACCACGATCAAGCGCCATGTCGCGGAAGTGTTGCCGCAGGGTCCGTCCGAAAAATCCTGGATCGCCCGCCGCGACCTCAACGCCATTCGCGCCTCCAGCGATTTCACCGAAGGCGTCGCCGCGTTCCAGGAAAAACGGAAGCCGGAGTTCAAGGGAGAATGACCATGACCAAGGAAGTACTCACCCATCCCGTCCTGCAGCAGATGATCAACAAGGGGAACGTGCCCCTGTCGCTGGCGACGCGCGGCGCAGGTCTGATCTTCGTGTCCGGCCTGCCGCCGGTCAGTCTGGAGACCGGCGCGCTGATCGACGGCGGGATCGAGGAACAGACGCGCGCCTCGCTGAACGCGATCAAGGCGGTGCTGGAAGCCAACGGCTCGACCATGGACAAGATCCTGAAATGCACGGTCTTTGCCGTGAATGCGGGTCAGTTCGATCGCGTGAACGCCGTCTATGCGGAATTCTTCCCCGAAGACCCGCCGGCGCGGACCTTCGTCACCGTCGGTTCCTGGCCCTGGGCGTTCGACATCGAGATCGAGGCCGTCGCACTGGCCTAATGTGTTTCTGAGGCGGCTTGCTCTTTCAGACGATACAGGGCCTCCAGCGCCTCGCGCGGGCTGAGATCGTCGGGATTGATCGCGTCCAGCGCGTCCAGAACCGGAGAGGCCTGTGGCTCCGTCGCAGGGGCCTGGGCCATGGCCGCGAACAGCGGCAGGTCGTCGGCAATCGAGACCGCCTTGCGGCCCTGCCCGCTTTCCTCCAGCTTCTTCAGCACGGCTTCGGCGCGGCGCACGACCGCCGACGGCAATCCGGCCAGCTTGGCGACCTGGACGCCGTAGGACCGGTCCGCCGCGCCCGGAATGACCTGATGCAGGAACTTCACGCTGCCCTGCCATTCCATCACCCGCATGGTCCGGCAGGTCACCTGATCCAGCTTTTCGGCCAGCGCGGTCAGTTCGTGGTAGTGCGTTGCGAACAGGCCGCGCGCGCGGTTGGTCTCGTGCAGGGCCTCGACCGTCGCCCAGGCGATGGCCAGACCGTCATAGGTCGCCGTGCCGCGTCCGATCTCGTCGAGGATGACCAGCGCGCGTTCCCCCGCCTGATTCAGGATCGCCGCCGTTTCGACCATCTCCACCATGAAGGTCGAGCGGCCCCGCGCCAGATCGTCCGCCGCGCCCACGCGGCTGAACAGCCGGTCCACGACACCGATCCGGGCGCTGGCGGCCGGGACGAAGGAACCGGCCTGCGCCATGATCGCGATCAGCGCGTTCTGACGCAGGAAGGTAGACTTGCCCGCCATGTTCGGACCGGTCAGCAGCCACAGCCGCCCCGGATCGGGTCCAAGGTCGCAGTCGTTCGGCTGAAACCCGCCCCCGCCTTCATCGGGTGCCAGTGCCTCGACGACGGGATGGCGTCCGCCCTCGATGGCGAAGTCCAGGCTGCTGTCGATGGAGGGACGGGTGAAGGCCTTTTCCCGGGCCAGTTCGGCCAGCGCCGCGGCCACGTCCAGCCGTGACAGCGCCCCCGCGCAGGCGGCCAGGTCCTGCGCTTCATTCAGGACGGCCGCCGACAGGGCCTCGAAGTGCCGTTCCTCAAGCGCCTGCGCCCGATCGCCCGCAGAACGTATCTTTCCTTCAAGCTCGCCCAGTTCGACCGTCGTGAACCGCATCGCCTGCGCCATGGTCTGGCGGTGGATGAAATCCTCGCCCAGCTTGTCGGCGTGGCGCTGCTGCACCTCGACGAAATAGCCCAGCATGTTGTTGTGACGCACCTTCAGCGTGGCCACGCCGGTCCTGTCGGCATAGGTCTTCTGAAGCGCCGCAATGTGCTGGCGTCCCTGATCGCGCAGGGTACGGAGTTCGTCCAGCGCCGCATCGAAACCCGCACGGACGAAGCCGCCGTCGCGGATCAGCAGCGGCACCTCGTCATCCAGCGCCAGATTCAACTGGTCCAGAAGCTGTCCATGTCCTTCCAGCCTGCGGGCCGTCTCCAGCACGCCTGCGGGGCCGCTTTCGCCCAGCACATGACGCGCGGAGCTGGCGGCGATCAGCGCATCGCGGATGGCCGTCAGGTCGCGCGGGCCGCCGCGTCCCAGGCCCAGCCGCGAGAGCGCGCGTTCGATATCCGGCGCGCGGCGGATCGCATCCCTGAAATCGCCGCGCCGTGCATCGGCATCGTGGAAGAACTGAACCATGTCCAGCCGCGCCTCGATGACGGCAGGATCCGTCAGCGGGCCGGAGATATCCGCCATCAGCCTGCGACCGCCCGCGCCGGTCACCGTCCGGTCGATCACCGACAGCAGGCTGCCCTGCCGCCCGCCGGAGAGGGTTTCCGTCAGTTCCAGATTGCGGCGGGTCGCCTGATCCAGGCCCATGGTCGCGCCCGCCTCGATCCGCTGCGGCGGCCGGATCGGTGGCAGTTTTCCCTTCTGCGTCAGGTCCACATAGTCGACCACGGCACCGGCGGCGGCGATCTCGGCCCGGTCGAAACTGCCGAAACCATCCAGCGCACCGACGGCAAATATCTGTTTCAGTCGCTTCTCGGCAGAGACCGAATCGAAGCGGGCGGACGGCAACGGCGTCAGCCTGTCGTCCCAGTCCGCAAACACACCCGGCCCGTCCGGCACCAGACTGTCGGGCAGCAGGATCTCTCCGGGTTGCAGCCGCGCCAGTTCCGCCAGCAGCGCGGCACCGGCGACAGCACTCGTCGACAGTTCGCCCGTCGACATGTCCAGCCAGGCGATGCCGAACGCACCGCCAGCCTTGGCAACGGCCAGCAGATAGTTGTTCCGGCGCGCATCCAGCAGGCTGTCCTCGGTCAGCGTGCCCGCCGTCACCAGCCGGACGACATCGCGTTTCACGACCGACTTTGCGCCGCGCTTCTTGGCTTCCGCCGGGTCTTCGATCTGTTCGCAGACGGCGACGCGGAACCCGTCCCGAATCAGCCGCGCCAGATACTGGTCCGCCGAATGCACCGGCACGCCGCACATCGGAATGTCCTCGCCCGCGTGCTTGCCGCGTTTGGTCAGGGCGATGTCGAGACTGGCTGCCGCCTGTTTCGCATCGTCGAAGAACAGCTCGTAGAAATCGCCCATGCGATAGAACAGCAGCGAATCCGGGTGCGCCGCCTTGATCTCAAGGAACTGCGCCATCATCGGTGTCGGTTCGTCGCCCATGCGCGGGACCATAAACGATTCTGCCAGGCCGCGTGAACGCAATAGGGCAGTTGCCGGACCGCAGCGGCCATGCCACTCTCCGCGCCACCATGACGATAGAATATGATGATCCGATCACGTTTTCCGGCTCGCCGCTGGACCGTGTCGACCAACAGCGCAGGAACGGCGAATGGCTGTCCGAGCAGTTGATGAATCCCGATACCCGCCTGCTGCCCATGTCGCGCCTGCGCGCCATGATCGACCTGGATGTCGGTGCCGAGATCGGCTGGCGTTCCCCGATCGAGGCGCTGGATCTGCTGGAAGAGAACCGCCCCGTTCTGCTGGGCGTGCAGGACGGCATTGCGCATTTCGTCATCGAGGCGGACCCGCGCAGGGCACCGCGCGATGCCACCTGGCTCAGCCGCGGCAAGTTCGTCGATGTGCGATCCATCGCACCGTCCCTGCCGGTCGGCGATGCCTCCATCCTCGCCCAGGCGCGCTCCATGCTGGACTGGCATCAGCGCCACCGGTTCTGTGCCGTGTGCGGTCAGCCGTCGGAGATGGCTGCCGCGGGATACATGCGCCAGTGCACCGACGATCAGTGCAAGGCACAGCATTTCCCGCGCACCGATCCGGTCACCATCATGCTGGTCTTCCACGGCGACAATTGCCTGCTGGGCCGTCAGCCGCGCTTCCCCGAGGGCTCCTATTCCGCCCTCGCCGGTTTCATGGAGCCCGGCGAATCGATCGAGGAATGCGTCCGGCGCGAAATCTGGGAAGAAGCCGGGATCAGGGTCGGACAGGTTCGCTATGTCGCGTCCCAGCCGTGGCCGTTCCCGTCCAGCCTGATGATCGGCTGTTTCGCGGAAGCGGAGACCACCGAGATCACCATCGACCCGACGGAACTGGACGACGCACGCTGGTTCAGCCGCGATGAGGTATTGACCATGATCGAGCGGTCGGAAGAGGGCGAAGGCCTGCGCATGCCGCCCGCCCTGTCACTGGCGCATCAGCTTGCGCGCAGGTGGCTGGCCGGCGTCTAGGGCGGAAACAGTCTGAATGGAACCATTCAGACTGTTTTCAAGAATGGCAACTACCTGTGCGAGTTGCGTTATTTCGGTTTCATGGTGATTCCATGAAAACGAAAAACGCTCTAGCACGTTCCGGCGTTTGACCGGAACGGCCAAACGCCCAGGGTGTCAGACCTGCCTCAGTGCGGGGGCAACGGCCGGTTCAGCAAACGCTGCGCGTATCGGATGTTCAAGAAGGCCCCCGGATAAACCGGGGGTGACAGTCCGGGAACAGGCGATCCCGTCAAAGACGCGGTGGCCCAGGCGCGATCCGGCTCAGGCGCCTTTCTCCCAGCCGCCGCGTTCATTCTGCTTCCAGTAGGTCACCGTGTGACCCGCATCCCGCGCGGCGCGGAAACGGTCGCGCGCCGCTGCGACAGCTTCCTCGTCGAGCCCGTTGAACATGTCCAGACAGCGGTCGAAACCGTCCTTGTAGGCGGCATCGCAGCCATCGATCAGCATCAGGACGGTCGCGCCGTTGGGATTCTCTTCCTCGGTCGTCAGCCAGATCGGATGGTCCGACGGTTCCCCGTCACCTTTTGCGCCATGCGGCAGGAACGAGCCCTTGTCCCACGTCCAGAGGTGGTCGTTGAGAGTCGATACCCGCTCAGCCGAGCCGGTCAGGACGACGCAGCGCAGATCGCGCTCCACCACCTTCTCCAGAAGCTCGGGCATGGCCCGTTCAAGCGGCTTCCGGGTCAGGTGATAGAAGGCGACCTCGGTCATCAGCTCTCGTAGTGGCGGCGCACCAGTTCGTCCAGCAGACGCACGCCATAGCCGGTACCGCCCTTCGGCGACGTCGGCTTGGCCGAACCGGACCAGGTCACACCGGCGATGTCGAGATGTGCCCAGGGCACATCGTTGACGAACCGCTGCAGGAACTGCGCGGCCGTGATCGAGCCCGCACCGCGCGCGTTGCCGATGTTGCGCATGTCCGCGATCTCGGACTTCAGCTTCTTGTCGTAGTTCTTGTGCAGCGGGAAGCGCCAGAGTTTCTCGTTCACCGCCTCACCGGCTTCCGATAGCCGTTCCGACAGCTTGTCGTTGTTCGAGAACATGCCGGCGTATTCGTCGCCCAGTGCGATGATGATCGCGCCGGTCAGGGTGGCCAGGTTGATCATGAACTCCGGCTTGAAGCGGTCCTGCGTGTACCAGAGCGCATCGCACAGCACGAGGCGGCCTTCGGCGTCGGTGTTCAGGACCTCGATGGTCTGACCGGACATGGACGTGACCACGTCGCCCGGACGCTGCGCGTTGCCGTCGGGCATGTTCTCGACCAGGCCGACAACGCCGATGGCGTTCACCTTGGCCTTTCGACCGGCCAGCGCAGCCATCGTGCCGATCACCGCGGCGGAACCGCCCATGTCCCACTTCATGTCTTCCATGCCCGCGGCGGGCTTCAGCGAGATGCCGCCGGTGTCGAAAGTGACGCCCTTGCCGATGAACGCAACCGGCTTGTCCTTCTTCGCCGCGCCGTTCCACTGCATCACGACCAGCCGGCTTTCGCGTTCCGAACCCTGACCGACGCCCAGCAGCGAACCCATGCCCAGCTTCTTCATCTGGGCCTCGCCCAGCACCTCGACCTTCACACCCAGCTTGGTCAGTTCCTGGCAGCGTTCCGCCAGCGACGCCGGGTACAGCACGTTGGGCGGCTCGCTGACCAGATCGCGCGTCAGGAAGACACCGTCCGCAACGGCCTCCAGCTTGTCGTAGGCGTCGCGCGCCGCAGCGGCGGAGCGTGCACCGACCGCCAGGCTCTCCAGCGACGGCTTGTCATCGTCCTTCAGCTTGGTGTGATACTTGTCGAACCGGTAGCTCGCCAGTTTGGCCCCGACCGCGATGTGCGCCTGAGCCGCTCCACGCGAGATCTTGCCCTTCGCGCCGAGATCCTCGGCATCGATGATGACCTTGGCCTGCTTGACGCCGGTGTTGGCGACGGCGTTGAACGCCCGGCCGCCGATCTGTTCCAGATCATGTTCCGACAATGACTTCGGGTCGCCCAGACCCAGAAGGACAATGCGATCGAGCCGGGTGCCGCGCGGGGCCAGCAGGTTGGCGCTCTGACCGCTGTTGCCGTTGAAGCGACTGGACCGGATGACCTGGCGGATCGCACCTTCGGTCTTCTCGTCGAGCGTCTTTGCCGCCGGGGTCAGCTTGCCGTCCTTGGCAACCCCCACGACAACCGCACCGCGTCCGGGAATGCTGATACCCGCAATCGAAATATCCATCGGTAACCGTCCTATCGAAACAATCTGTGGATGTTTTATCGCAAGCTTTGCTGTGACACGCAAACACCGACTGGCCGCGCCCTGCAAAGGTGTGATCGCGCACGACCGGAAGTCGCTTTCCCAAGCCGCACGCGCCGCTATACTCCGCCGCCATGGGTCAGCTTGTCGCCTACATCGTCCGGACCGCCGCAGGTCCCTGTCTGTTCGTCACCATGGTGCTGACCGGTATCATCTGGATCGTGCAGGCCCTGCGCTTCGTCGACGAGATCATCAACTACGACATGTCGACGGGTGCGTTCCTCTACATCTCGTTTCTGCTGCTGCCGCAGCTGCTGCCGGTGACCATGCCCATCGGGCTGTTCTGCGGCATGCTGTATGCGTACTGGCGGCTGTCCGCGGACAGCGAACTGGTGGTGATGCGCGCAGCCGGTCTGAGCCGCATCTCGGTCGCGAAGCCGGGCCTGTTGCTGGGCGGCATCTGTGCGGTCTTCGTCGCCTCCATGACCTTCTATTTCATGCCGCTCGCGAACTCGACGATGCGCGACACCCGGTTTGCGTGGAAATACATCTATTCGACCATCGTCCTGCGTGAGGGCGCGTTCACCCCGCTGAAGGACAATCTGACGGTCTATGTCAGCGAACGCCGGCCGGGCGGTGAACTGCACGGACTGCTGATCCACGACGACCGCGACCCCGGCAAGGCCGTCAGCATGATGGCCGAGCAGGGCACGATGATCCGGTCCGACGAAGGCCCGAAGATCCTGCTGCTGAACGGCAACCGTCAGGAGCGCGATCTGAAGACGGGCGATGTCAGCCTGCTGTATTTCGACCGCTACAATCTGGAGACCGACGTCTTCAGCGCGGGCACGCCGATCCGGCGGCAGAAGATCGAGGAACGCAATGTCGCCGAACTGTTCACCACATCGAGCGATGATGTCGGTGCCGCGCAGATCTCGAAATACCGCGCGGAAGGCCACCGCAGAATTGCGCTGCCTCTTCTGACGATCGCCTTCGCGCTGGTGGCCGTCGCGACCGTCCTGTCGGGTGAGTTCGACCGGCGCGGATCCTGGAAGCGGCTGTGGCTCGGCTGTATCGGCGCGGGCGTGCTGCAGGGGGCCGTGCTCGGCCTGTTGCAGGCGGCGTCCACCGAACCGATCCTGATCTTCGTGCTGTATCTGGTGCTCTTCGGCGCGATGGGCATCTGTGTCTATCTGATTAGATCGGGTGCGGGACTGCGCTCGGTTCCGGCATCGACCGCCGAGGCCGCTGGCTAGCAATGGCGCAGTCCTCGACAACACTGAACCTCTACCTGATCCGGCACTTTCTGGTTGGCATCGGAATCGTGCTCGCCCTGCTCGGCCTGGTGATGTTCACCGCGGAAACCGTCGAGCATCTCAGGCGCGCGGGCAACAATGATGATGTCGGCTTCGGGCTGGTGCTTCAGCTGTCGCTCTACAAGCTGCCGTCGGTGCTGGGCAAGCTCTGGCCGTTCGTGGCCCTGTTCGGCGCAATGCTGGCCCTCACGCGTCTGGCCCGGTCCAGCGAACTTGTGGTGGCCCGGGCCTCGGGCGTCTCGGTCTGGCAGATCCTCGGACCGCTGGTGATAGCCGCCCTGTTGCTTGGCGCGTTTCTGGTGACCGCCTTCAATCCGCTGGCCGCCGCGCTGACCAGCCGCTACGAGCAGATGTTCAATGCCAGCTTCAAAGGCCAGACCAGCGAGATCACGGTGTCGGCCAACACCGGGCTGTGGCTGCGCGAGCGGGCCGCGGACGGTCATCAGGTCGTCTATGCGCGCACCGTTGCCGACAGCGGCACCGTGCTCCAGAACGCGACCTTCTTCACGTTTGCCGACGGCAACCGGTTCCTGCGCCGCATCGATACCCGTGAAGCCGTGCTGACCAAGGGGGCCTGGCGGCTGACCGACGCGACGGTGACCGCGCCGGACGTCCCGCCCGAGCGGTTTCCGGTCCTTTCGGTTCCGACCAGCCTGACGCTTGCACAGATCGTCGACAGCCTTGCCGCGCCGGACACGCTGTCGTTCTGGCAACTGCCGGGCTTCATCAAACTGCTGGAGCGATCCGGCTTCAACGGCCTGGCACACAGGCTGCACTGGCATTCTTTGCTGGCCTTACCCCTGCTTCTTGCGGCAATGGTACTGCTGGCCGCCACATTTTGCCTGCGCATCTCGGAGCGCAAGGGCGGCACGGGCTGGGTATTCTTTCTGGGGGCGATGTCGGGGTTTGGCATTTTCTTCATTACAGATGTGGTCGAGGCTTTCGGTTCGGCGGGCAAGCTGCCGGTCGTTCTGGCTGCATGGACACCTGCAGCCGTCACCAGCATGTGTGCGGTCGCCGCGATGTTCCACCTGGAGGATGGCTGACCCATGCGCGCGCGCCTGAAGTGGCTGCTGGTCTGCGGGGCCGTCGCCTGGCTGTGGTCTGCCGCGGCGGGCGCGCAGGAAGACCTGCCGGTCGAACTGACGGCCGACGAGATGATCTATGAACAGGAACTGGACATCGTCACGGCGCGGGGTTCCGTCGAGATCGTGCAGGGCGAGCGCATCCTGTTCGCCGACACGGTGAGCTACAACCAGCGCGACGATGTGGTGACGGCCAGCGGCAACGTCGTTCTGCAGGAACCGACCGGCGATGTCCTGTTCTCGGACTACGTCGAACTGTCCGATGGCTTCAAGCAGGGCATCGTACGCGAGCTTCGTATCCGCCTGTCCAATAACGCGCGGCTTTCGGCCCGCAACGCCCGCCGCGAAGGCGAAGACCGCACGATCCTGGAAAAGGCCGTCTTTACCCGGTGCGAGGAATGCGAGGACGGCAGCGATCGGGCACCGATCTGGCAGATCAAGGCACGGCGGGTAACCCGTGATCTGGAAAAGGAGATCGTCGAGTATGACGACGCGACGGTCGAACTGTTCGGCGTGCCCGTGCTCTACACGCCGTACTTCTTCCACCCCGACCCGACTGTCGAGCGGAAAAGCGGACTGCTGGCCCCCGTGTTCGGCGCGTCGGGGGAACTGGGCGCGCAGTACACCCAGCCGGTTTATCTGGTGATCGACGAAAGCTCAGACCTGACGCTGTCGCCGCGCGTGACGAGCAAGGAAGGCGTCGTGCTGGCTGCCGAATACCGCCAGCAGTTCCTGACCGGACTGTGGGAAAGTGATGGCTCGATCACCTATGTGGACAAGATCGACGCCAACAACATCGATACCGGCGACAACCAGTTCCGCGGGCATTTCCGGACCAAGGGCGATTTCAGGCTGAACCCGCAGTTCGACTGGGGCTTCAACATCTTCCGCACCAGCGATGACACCTACCTGCGCCGCTATGACATCCGCGGCGGAACCCTGCTGCAGTCGACCGCCTATCTGACCGGTTTCAACGGCCGTCATTTCGCCGGGATCGAGGGCTTCTCGTTCCAGGACCTGAGCGACGGTGCGAAGGAGGGCGAGATTCCCATCGTGCTGCCGCTCGCATCGTTCAAGGCGAGCGGCGAACCGGCGCTGATCGGCGGGCGCGTGGATGTCGGCCTCAGCGGCGTCGCGCTGCAGCGCACCGGCGGGCGCGACACGCGCCGCATGTCCTTCAACGGCACCTGGGAACGGCAGTTTGTCGATGGGTTGGGCGGACTGACGACAACGGGGCTTCACCTCCAGGCGGACGGCTACAGCGTGTCGGAATCACAGGACACCGATCCGACAGCGTCACTGGACGATTACTTCGAAGGCCGCGTCTGGCCGATGGCCACGCTCGACTGGCGGCTGCCGCTGGTACGCAGCGGCGAACGCGTCCAGCAGTTCATCGAACCGCGGGTTCAGTTCATCGCCTCACCGGCGGGCGGCAATCCCAACGACATCCCCAACGAGGATTCCCAGAGCTTCGAATTCACCGACGCGAACCTGTTCTCGCGCAACAGGTTCACCGGCCACGACCGGATCGAAAGCGGCTCACGCGTGAACTACGGGCTGACGGCGTCGCTGCTGGGCGAGCGCGGCGGCTCCAGCGAGTTCGTCATCGGCCAGTCCTACCGCTTCAACGAAACCTCGGCCTTCGGCAACAACACCGGCCTGGAAAGCAACCTGTCGGACGTCGTCGGTCGGATCAGCATCAGCCCGACCACGAACTTCAGCTATACCTTCCGCTATCGCATCGACATCGACGGTTTCCAGCTCGACCGCCACGAGCACAACTTCCGCTACACCGGCGAGATTTTCGACGTCGATCTGGGCTATATCTCGCTGCCGCAGATCAACAATGGCATCGCCGCGGGCAACACCGACGAGCTGACCTTCGAGGGATCGGCCAGGATCGCCAGACACTGGCAGGTGCTGGGCGGCTATCGCGGCAACCTGAATGGCGGCGATGCAGTGCGGATCGAGGCCGGCCTGCGCTATCTGGACGAATGTTTCGACTTCCAGTTCGGCGGCGTGCGCGACTTCACGGCAGACCGTGACGCCGAGGCCACGACATCCTTCTTCGTCCGCTTCCGGCTGAAGGGCCTGAACTGACCCCCGGCGGTTACTCGGCGGCCTGAACCTGTGCCAGGCCGGTCGGCATGCTGCCGTTGATGATGTAGGCCAGCGCGGCCACGACCTGTTCCGGTTGGCGGGCGACGGCGTTGGCACCGCCATCCACTTCCTTCAACGCGTGATCGTGCTGCTCGGGGTGCAGTGTGATGTAGGGCGTTCCGATGGCCGCGGCGAACCCCGCATCGAAGGCGGCGTTCCACTGCTTGTACTTCTCGCCGAACCGTACGACCAACAGATCGGCTTCGCGGATCAGGGTCTGCGTCCGCATCGCGTTTAACTGAGCCCCCTTGCGGTCATGCCAGAACTTGTCGGCCTCGGCACCGAAGATGGCGACGCCGCAATCGTCTGAATCCTCGTGGATCGTGACGGGGGCCGTCAGATCGACGGGCAGGCCTGCCGCCGCCACACCGGACTGAATCCGTTCACGCCAGTCCGAATGAATTTCACCCGAAAGATAGACATTCCAACGCCGCTCGCTCATCACCATGCTCCCTGCCAGTTCGCGCCAAGGTATATCGTGTCGCCCCGCACATCGCAAAGGGCGCGGTCGGGAAGACATCGAAGGAGGCCACATGACCGACGCACCGACACACCGCCACTACAAGGGCGGGCTCTACACCTGGATCGGCGAAGCGCTGCATTCAGAGACCGAGGAACCGCTGACCGTGTACCGCAGCGCCGACGGACGCCTGTGGTGCCGTCCGGCCGCCATGTTCCACGACACCTTGCCCGATGGAAGACCGCGCTTCGCAAAACTGTGACGCGCCCCTTCAATTCCGTCGACGGGCAAGCGTCACACAGTGTGCCTCCGCGTAGGACACACATGGCGTTATCATATTGATATGACTAGAAGAAAAGCCCCAAGATGGCTCCCCGGGTAGGACTCGAACCTACGACCGAGCGATTAACAGTCGCTTGCTCTACCAACTGAGCTACCGAGGACCAGTCTTGGGCGGAGGGCGGAATAGCAAAGCCTGACCGGCAAGGCCAGCGAAAAATCATTCGACACCGGTCGATTTCGGAACCGGCTCATTCTTTGCTTTCTGCCGATCTGGACAAGTGACCAGGAGGGACAGGGACCATGATGAGATTCATTTCGGCATTCGCCGTTGCATTGTTGCTGGCGACGGGTGCCGCCTACGCACAGCAGGACACCAAGGCGAAACCGGCCGGCGCAGAGACGACGGATGCGGTGCCTGCCGAAGGCGCATCCGCAGAAACCCTTTCCTGCGAGTGCGATACCGAGGTGAACGCGCTGTTCGTCACCATTCTGGACAATATCCGCAAGGCCGAGGCCGTCGGCGTCCTGCCGCTGGAACGCTACCGGTTCTACCGTCTGGCGCTGCGCGGCATCGACCAGCTGGTGGACAGGTACCCGCGGTCCTGGATTGCGGTCCGCATTCTGGCCGATCAGCCGATCGGCAATTTCTACTACGGCTCCCTGAAGCGGCGGTTCCGCCTGGCCGCAGTCGAGGCCTGCGGTGCCGAGAAGAACGCGCCAGAGGATTGCCGCACGGTCCTTTCCGAGCATCTGCAGACCATCGTCGTCGAACTGCGTACGGTCGAGACCCGGGTGGTTCAGGTTCAGGAACTGATCACCCGGCTGGAAGCCTCGTTCAACGGCCAGGTGGATCGCATTGCCGCGCTGAGCACCGAAGTGGGCAGCCTGCGCGCGCAGCTGGCTTCGGGCGAGCAGGAAAAGGCGGACCTGAATGCGACCATCGCCGAAATACAGGCCCTGGCCGACCGGTTCCAGCGCAACCTTCGCAATGCCGCGACGAAGCGGCGCGAGGCGGAGGTCGAACGCGACCAGCTTCAGGCACTTCTGGAGAGCGAGAAGCAGCGCGGTGAAGACCTCTCGACCCAGCTGGTCGCGGCGAAGGCTGCACTGGAAGGCAAGTCGGGCGGTGTCGACCGTGCCGAGATGGGCCGTCTGCAGGGACAGCTGCTGGCGGCAACCAACCGCATCAACCGGCTGGAAGGCCAGTTGGCGAAGGCCAACGAGCGGGCCGCCGCGCTGAGCGAGCGCGAAGACGTCAAGATCATCGACTACCGCACGGATTTCCTCGCCAGGATCAACGAGCTTGGCGGCGTCGCCGGGGAGAACGAAATCCAGGGCGAGCGGATCGTCTTCAGTTCCGAAGTGCTGTTCGACGTCGGCAAGGCCACGCTGCGCGCCGCAGGCAAGAAGCGCCTGGATGCGTTCGCCGCCGCCGTGAAACAGGCCGCGCCCGAGATTCCCGCCGACGTGAACTGGGCGCTGCAGATCGACGGCCACACCGACATTCGCCCGATCAGCACCGCGCAGTTTCCGTCCAACTGGGAACTCTCCATCGCCCGGGCGATTTCGGTCGTGCACTATCTGAACAGCAAGGGCATTCCCTACGAGAGGCTGGTCGCCGCGGCCCACGCGGAATTCCATCCGCGCGATCGCGGCACTACGGAAGCGGCCTATCAGAAGAATCGCCGCGTCGAGGTCCGTTTCCTGGAACAGTGACGCGCACGGCGGGCAAACGCACATCGGCCTCCGGTCTGAAAAACCGGGGGCCGACTGCGTCTGGTCTGGATCGTGTTTGGAGGCGCGGGCCGGAATCGAACCGGCGTACACGGATTTGCAGTCCGCTGCGTCACCACTCCGCCACCGCGCCGTTCCAATCGAGTGGGCGGGCTGCGGTATAGGCTGCGGCACCGGGGGCGGTCAAGCCAGATCGGCGAACAGCCCGGATTCAGATACAAACTGACAAGTGACCCTGATTGCGTGGCGGCACGCGGCACCGTATAACCGCCCTGAATGCTTGAGAATCCGTGATGATGTGCTGTCAGGCCGTCATCGCCATCGCGACGGGATAGAATGCTGATGTCGGCAAATCTGGATTACGCGGCCGCGCGCTCGGCCATGGTCAACAGCCAGCTGCGGCCCAACAAGCTGCTGGACGAGGAACTGGCCGATGCGCTGGGTGCGGTGCCCCGGGAACTGTTCGTACCGAAGGAACTGCGCGGCATTGCCTACGTCGACGAGGATATCGCAATCGGCAACGGGCGTTATCTGCTGGAGCCGCTGGTCCTGACCCGCATGTTGCAGGCCGCCGAGATCGAACCCGATGACATGGTGCTGGATGTCGCGTGTGTCACCGGCTATGCGGCGGCGGTCATGTCGTCTTTCTCGGGGACCGTGGTGGCGCTGGAATCCGACCCGGACCTGGTGGCGACCGCCACCCAGATACTGGCCGACATGGACATCACGAATGTCGCCGTCATCGAAGGCGACCTGCGTGAAGGGCTGGCCGATCAGGGCCCCTATGACGTGATCCTGATCGAAGGGGCGGTTGCCGAGGTCCCTCCGGCCCTGCTGGATCAGCTTGCCGAGGGAGGCCGGCTGGTGGCCGTGCTGCGTGACGGGGATGTCGGGGTCGCGAACCTGTTCACGCGCAAGGGTGCGATCGGCCGGCGGCCGCTGTTCGACGCCGCAACGCCGATGCTTCCCGGTTTCGAGAAGAAAAAGGGTTTTGTGTTTTGAGCACCGGCGAACTGCCACTGCAGGTCAGCGTTGCGGAAGCCGCGGCCATGCGCGACGCGGGCGCGGCCATCGTCGATGTGCGTGAGCCCTGGGAGTACGAACAGGGCCATATCGAGGGCGCGGTGCTGATCCCGCTGCAGACCCTGCCCGGTCGCCTGGACGATGTGCCCGGCGACCGGCCTGTTATCATCAACTGCCATCATGGCGGGCGCAGCATGCAGGCGGTTCAGTTCCTGCGCGCCCAGGGCCATGCCAACGTGACAAATCTTGAAGGAGGCATTGATCGATGGTCGCTCGACATCGACTCATCCATCGCCCGCTACTGACCGCCGCGGCGGCACTTGCGTTCGGCCTGCTGGGTTCGCCCGCGGCCGATGCGGAAACCCTGCGGGATGCGTTGAGCGCGGCTTACGCCTCCAACCCCACCATTCAGGCGGAACGGGCCAACCTTCGCGCCAACGATGAAAACGTCAACCAGGCCAACGCGGGATGGAAGCCGACGGTGATCGTGACCGGCGATGCCGGCATCCAGTTCACCGACCAGCAGAACGGCGTCATCGCACAGACCGACACGCGCTATCCGTCCAACGCCACGCTGAATTTCACGCAACCGCTCTATCGCGGCGGCTCGACCACCGCCCAGATCGAGTCCGCCGAGGCGCTGGTCCGTGCGGGCCGCGAGAATCTGCGATCGACCGAGCAGGATATCCTGCTGGACGTGGTGACGGTCTATCTGGACGTGCTGCAGAATTTCGCCGTCGTGCAGCTGAACCTGAACAACGAGACCCGGCTGGAGCGTCAGCTTGAAGCCGCGCAGGATCGCTTCGAAGTCGGCGAGATCACCCGCACCGATGTCTCGCAGGCCGAGGCCGCGCTGGCCCGTGCCGCCGCCGACCGCGCGCAGGCCGAGGGCAATCTGATCGCGGCCAGGGCTTCCTATGCGCGCGTCGTCGGCAACCGGCCCGGACAGCTGGAGCCGCCGCCGCCCTTGCCGAAACTCCCCAGTTCGGAAGAGGCGGCGCTTTCGGTTGCACAGAACGAAAACCCGGACCTGCAGGCCGCCGTCCGAAACGCCGAATCCGCGAAATCGGATATTCGTGCCACTTCTGGACAGCTGCTGCCGCAGGTCGATTTCGAGACACTGGCCAGCCATTCCCGCGATGGCGGGCAGCCCGGCGACGAGGCCACGAACCTGCGCGTGCGCGGTGTCGTAACCGTGCCGATCTACCAGGGCGGCGCGGTCTACAGCGGCGTGCGTCAGCAGCGCGACGTCTACAATCAGCGCGAACTTCAGGTCCTGGAGACGCAGCGGCTGGTGAACGAAGGCGTCACCCAGTCCTGGGAAGCGCTGGAGACCGCCCGTGCGCGTATCGAGGCCGGACGCGCGGAGGTCCGCGCCAACGAGATCGCGCTGGAAGGCGTCATCCAGGAGGCCCAGGTCGGATCGCGCACCACGCTGGACGTGCTGGACGCCGAACAGGACCTGCTGGATTCGCAGGTCGCGCTGGTTCAGGCCGAACGCGATGAGTATGTCGCCGCCTTCCAGTTGCTGGACGCGATCGGCCGTCTCAGCGTGCAGACGCTGGATCTGGACGTGGATGTCTATGATCCGGACGAGCACTACAAGGAAACGCGGACCAAGTGGTACGGCACGGGCGGAGGACTGGACTGATCCTTCATGCTGCGTTAACCAAAACTTAGCGCACCCGTGACACTTTTGACCCGCTGGACGCGTGCGCGGCCAGTGACTGACCTTTGACACGGAACCGGCATGAGCGACGCAAACGCCCAGAGCGAACCGACCATGGAGGAAATTCTCTCCTCCATCCGGCGTATCATCTCAGAAGACGAGGACGTTCCGCAGAACGAGCCTGAGGAAAAGGCCGCGCCGGAACCGGAAAGCGTCGACGAAATCCTTGAGCCCGAACCCGAGGCCAGCGCGGCACCGGAACCCGAACAGGAACCCGAACAGGAAGCCGATCCGGAGCCTGAACCCGAGCCGGAGCCGGAACCGCTGCCCGAACCCGAAGACGATGACGTGCTGGAACTGGACCAGCTCATCGAGGACGACGGATCGGTCACCGACCTGTCCGGCGGCGAGGGCGACGACGATTTCGCGCTCGAAGACATTCCGGAACCCGCCCCTGCCTATCAGCCCGAACCGGCCCCCATGCCCGCGATGGACATGAACCGGCTGATCTCGGATCACGCGGCGGCAGATGCTTCGGCGTCCCTGGCCGCACTGGCGCAGACCGTCTCGGCGCAACGCGACATCTCGGTGCCGACCCACCGCACGCTGGAAGACATCACCAAGGAACTGCTGCGGCCGATGCTGAAGGACTGGCTGGACACCAACCTGCCCGCCATCGTGCAGCGCATCGTCGAACGCGAGATCGCGAAACTGGCCGGCGAGGTCGACGACAACAAGCGCTAGGGCGGAAACAGTCTGAATGGAACCATTCAGACTGTTTTCAAGAATGGCAACTACCTGTGCGAGTTGCGTTATTTCGATTTGATGGTGATTCCATGAAATCGAAAAACGCCCCAGGTTGCTGCGCTTCGATCCGGCCTCTACGGCCTCATCGGGTACGCTGCCCGGCAGGGATCTGCACGGTTCGCATTGGCGCCCGAATTCGCACGCAAGACTTTCCGCCCGATGTTCTAAGGTCGCGGTGAATACCTTTTCCCGAGGCGCGCCCGTTGGACCCCGTATCGTCAGATCCAGAGATTGAGGCAAGGCCGATGCCGCGCAAGCCCCTGCGCTGGCTGCTGCTGTTTCTGGGATGGGTCTGCGTCGGACTTGGGATTGCCGGCATTATCCTGCCCGGACTCCCCGGCGTGCCTTTCCTGCTGCTGGCCGCCTGGGCATTTTCGCGATCCAGCAAGCGCTTTCACGACTGGCTGATGGCGCATCCCCGACTGGGCACACCGGTACGTGCCTGGCAACGGTATCGCGCCGTGCCGAGGACTGCCAAGATCGCGGCAGTTGTGGTGATGAGCGGCAGCTTCGGCCTGCTGCTGTGGATGCGCGGACCTGAATCGCCCCTGCCCTGGATTGCGGGTGGCACAATGGCGATCGTGGCCATCTGGCTGGTTTCGCGCCCCGATCTGGAAGAGGTCCGCGCCCTGGAAACCGGCGGAGACGAAACGGCGGGACAGCCCGACCCTTGACCCTCAGGCCCGGTCGCCATACGAAACCGCTCAGAGCGGCGCGCAGCTTCGACGCACCGCATTCAGCTCGTGGACAGGATCATGCTGGACAAAACCTATCGGCCCCAGGAGGTCGAGACGCGGCTTTATCAGGAATGGGAAAAGGGCAGCTTCTTCAAGGCTGGCCTGAACAAGGGCGGCGATCCGTTCACCATCGTGATTCCGCCGCCGAATGTGACCGGCAGCCTGCACATGGGCCACGCGCTGAACAACACGCTGCAGGACATCCTGATCCGCTGGCACCGCATGAAGGGGCGCGACGCGCTGTGGCAGCCCGGCACGGACCACGCCGGTATCGCGACCCAGATGGTGGTCGAACGCCAGCTGGCCGAACAGGGCATCGACCGCCGCGACATGGGGCGCGAGGCTTTCATCGAGAAAGTCTGGGACTGGAAGGAAGAGTCCGGCGGCACCATCACCAACCAGTTGCGCCGTCTGGGCGCGTCCTGCGACTGGAGCCGCGAACGCTTCACCATGGACGAAGGGCTCTCCGCCGCTGTCCGCAGGGTCTTCGTGCGACTGCACAAGGACGGACTGATCTATCGCGACAAGCGGCTGGTCAACTGGGACCCGAAGTTTCTGACCGCAATCTCCGATCTGGAGGTCGAGAACCGCGACGTGCAGGGCAACATGTGGCACTTCCGCTACCCGCTGGAGGACGACCCGAACCGGTTCATCACGGTCGCCACGACACGCCCTGAAACCATGCTGGGCGACACCTGCGTTGCCGTGCATCCCGATGACGAACGCTACACCGGTCTGATCGGCAAGCACGTCATCCTGCCGCTGGTGGGCCGCCGCATTCCCATCGTCGCCGACGAATATGCCGATCCCGAGCAGGGTTCCGGTGCAGTGAAGATCACGCCTGCCCACGACTTCAACGATTTCGAGGTCGGCCGGCGTGTCGGCGCGGAGGCGATCAACATCCTCGACCAGCACGCGCATCTGAACGAGAACGTGCCCGAAGCCTATCGGGGCATGGAACGCTTCGCCGCGCGCGAGAAGGTCATCGCCGATCTGGACGCGCTCGGCCTGCTGGAAAAGGTCGAGGAGATCACCCACACGGTCCCCTACGGCGACCGGTCCGGTGTGGTCATCGAACCGTGGCTGACCGATCAGTGGTATGTCGACGCCGCGACCCTGGCCAGGCCCGCCATCGAGGCGGTCGAGACCGGCAAGATCCAGTTCGTCCCGAAGAACTGGGAGAACACCTATTTCGAGTGGATGCGCAACATCCAGCCCTGGTGCGTCAGCCGTCAGCTCTGGTGGGGTCACCAGATCCCGGCCTGGTACGGCCCGGACGGCACGATCTTCGTCGAGGAAATCGAGGCGGAAGCGCAGGCTGCCGCCGACAGCCATTATGGCGAACCGACTGAACTGACCCGCGAGACGGACGTTCTGGATACCTGGTTCTCGTCCGCGCTGTGGCCGTTCTCGACGCTGGGTTGGCCGGAGGAGACACCGGAACTGGCGCGCTATTACCCGACCGACGTGTTGATCACGGGCTTCGATATCATCTTCTTCTGGGTCGCCCGCATGGTCATGATGGGCATGCACTTCATGAAGGAAGTGCCGTTCCATACCGTCTATATCCACGCGCTGGTCCGCGACGAGCAGGGCCAGAAGATGTCGAAGTCCAAGGGCAACGTGATCGACCCGCTGGAGCTGGTGGACGAGTTCGGGGCCGACGCGCTGCGCTTCACCCTTTGCGCCATGGCGGCGCAGGGCCGCGACATCAAGCTGTCGAAGCAGCGGGTTGCGGGCTATCGCAACTTTGCGACCAAGATCTGGAACGCGGCCCGCTTCTGCGAGATGAACGAGTGTGTTGCGCCCGCCGACTTCGACCCGGCGACGCTCAGGCAGCCCGTGAACCGCTGGATCGCTTCGGAGGCGGCAAAGGCGGTCGCCGCCATCGATCGCGAACTGGGTGCCTATCGCTTCAACGAGGCGGCGAACGCGGTCTACCGCTATACCTGGAACATCTTCTGCGACTGGTATCTGGAATTCGCCAAGCCGGCCTTCATGTCCAACGACCCGGAAACCGCGAAGGAAACCCGCGAGACGGCGGGCTGGGCATTGCAGCAGATCCTGGCGATGCTGCACCCGTTCGCGCCCTATGTGACCGAGGAACTGGCCCAGCGCACCGGGGCCGACAAATCGCTGATGGTGACCGACTGGCCCGCGCTCGACTATTCGGACGAAGCAGCGGAGCGGGCCTTCGCCTTCGTCATCGACGTGATCTCGGAAATCCGTTCCGCGCGCGCCGAAACCAATGTCCCGGCCAAGGCCGAGATGGTGGCCCATTTCCCCGATGCGACCGCGGAACAGAAGGACTGGCTGGACGGCAACTGGGGCATGATCAGCCGGATGGCGCGTCTGAAGGGCTGCGAATTCTCGATGCCCGACGGCGGCGAGGCGGCGGAACTGGTGGTCGACGGCATGCGTGTGGTGCTGCCGCTGGCCGGTGTCATCGACATGGATGCCGAGAAGGCGCGCCTGACCAAGGAACTGAAGAAGCTGGATGGCGAGATCGAGCGCATCGACAAGAAGCTGTCCAACGAGAAGTTCACCGCCCGCGCGCCGGAAGAGGTCGTCGCCCAGGAACGCGAACGCCGCGTCGGATATGTCGAGGCCCAGACCAAGCTGAAGGCGGCGATGGAGCGGCTGGCGGGATAGCGGATGCGCCTTCTCGCTGCCATCGTGGTCCTGTTCTGCGCCTTCCCGGCGCTGGCCGAGCCGGACTGGCAGACGCCGTTCCGGAAATATGTGACATCGACCGCCTACCTGAATGAAGTCGGCCAGCAGATCGCGCGTCTGGAAAAGCGCTTTGCGCCGGGATGCACCGGCACGCTGCGCGGCATGAAGCGCATGGAACTGCGCCTGATCGAACAGCCGTCATTCATTCCCGGCCTGCCGATCCCCCAGGGCGGCCAGTGGCAGGAGCAGATGGAGATCGACCGCTGCGGCAAACCCGTTCTGCACAACGTTCTGGTCACAGCGACCGCAGGTTCGTCCCCGTATATGACGGTTCTCCTGCCGGGCACCTCCAAGGCCAACGGGCGGTTGCAGGTCGACGCGTCGAGTGCCGTGTTCGCCGTCGCGGGCGCGCGCGCGGGCGAAGGCTGCACCGACGGCGCACGCCACATCGTCGATGCCCGTTTTCAGCGCTATCTCGGCAGATCTGCATCCCTGCCCCCACGGGACCGGCTCTGGCGGGAGATCTGGACCGTTGCCGTCTGCGACCGCACCATCCGCGTGCAGGTGGATTTCGCCCCTGACGGCGCGGGCAGCTTCACCCATCAGGTTGACCTGCCCGAAACCGACGGCTGAAGCCGACGGCGAAGCGGAAGGCTTGCCGCGCGCGCGGCTATTCGGCATATTCGCGCCAGTTGAACCCCGGAGCTTCAAGTACATGCCCAACATGACGACACGCTTTCTGACCTGGCGCTTCGGTCGCAAGGTCGGCGAAGACGAGTTCGGCAATCGCTACTACACCGACAAGCGCGACGAAGGCCGCCGCTGGGTGGTCTACAAGGGGATCGAGGAAGGGTCCAAGGTGCCGCCGCTGTGGAGTGCCTGGCTGCACCACACGCTCGACGCGCCACCGTCCGAGGACGGCCCCCAGTATGCCTGGGAAAAGCCGCACGAACCGAATCTGACCGGCACGCCTCACGCGTATCGTCCGCGTGGGCACGTCACGCGCGGCGGCAAGCGCGCGGCGGCGACCGGTGATTATCAGGCATGGTCGCCGGAGGGCTGATGCAACATGGCCAATAACGTCCTCGAAACCGTGATCGGAGCGGTCGTCATTGCGGTCGCTGCGATCTTCGTGATCTTCATGTATCGCACCGCCGACATCGCGCCGTCCGACGGCTACATGCTGCAGGCCAAGTTCAACAGTGTGAACGGCGTCAACACCGGCGCGGATGTGCGCATGAGCGGCATCAAGATCGGGTCTGTCGTCTCGACGGAACTGGAACAACCCAGCCTGCTGGCCGTGGTGAAGATGAACATCCGCGACGGCGTCGGCATTCCCGACGATTCCGCGGTGCGCGTGCTGGCCGACGGGCTGATGGGGGGCACCTTCCTGTCGGTCGAGCCGGGCGGTGGCATCGACAATCTGAAAGCCGGTGACCAGTTCCAGTTTGCCCAGGGGTCCGTCAACCTGATCGATCTGGTCGGCCAGGCGATATATTCCAGCGGCAAGAGCGAATGACCGGCCAGTCCCAGGACTGGCTGTCGGACCGCTATCAGACCAACGCCGGTTTCGTGCCCGTTCTGGGGCAGCCGGTTCTCGAACTGCTTGATCCCCGCCCCGGCGAACGGGTGCTGGATCTGGGATGCGGCGATGGTTTCCTGACTGAAAAACTGGTGGCGGCGGGCTGCGATGTGGTCGGCATCGATGCCGGGGCTGACATGATCCGCGTGGCGCAGTCCAAGGGGCTGAACGCGCATGTCGCCGACGGCCACCATCTGTCGTTCGACGCCGAGTTCGATGCGGTCTTCACCAACGCGGCCCTGCACTGGATGCTGCAGCCGAAGAAGGTGATCGACGGCGTGCGTCGGGCGTTGAAGCCCGGTGGCAGATTCGTGGGCGAATTCGGCGGCCACGGCAATGTCGCGGCCTGCCGGACCGCGATGATCGCCGTGCTGAACGCGCGCGGCATCGACGGTGCCGCGCAATCGCCCTGGTATTTCCCGACACCGGCGGAGTACGGATCGCTGCTGACCAGCGCCGGATTCTCGGTGCATACGGCAGACCTGATCCCGCGCCCGACCCCGTTGCCGACCGACGTCGGCGGCTGGATGGACACGTTCGGCGAAGCGTTCTTCAAGGCCCTGCCGGCTTCGGACCGGGCCGCCGCCAGAAGTGAAGCTGTCGATCTTCTTCGATCCAGCCTGTGTGACAGTGAGGGAAAATGGACCGCGGATTATGTAAGATTGCGTTTCTCGGCTTCCTTGCCTGCCTGACCGGCCCGTTCGCCGCATCGGCACAATCGACGGCGACACCGGGAGCCGACCGGAGCGGCGAAATTGCGGTGCTCCGCGTACTGGACAAGGTATCTGCCCGTCACGTCGATCTGCAGGTTCCCGTGGGTCAGACGGTCGAATTCGCCACCCTTGATATCCGCGTCGATTATTGCCGGTCCCGGCCGCCCGAGGAACGTCCCGAGAGTTTCGTCCTGCTGTCCATCACCGAGCGCGCGCCCGATCGCGAAGACATACAGGTCTTCGATGGCTGGATGCTTGCGTCGCTGCCGTCGCTCAACCCGCTTGAACACCCGGTCTATGACCTCTGGGCCGTGGATTGCCTGATGGAGCAACCGGCAGAGAACGATGACACCGATGGCTGATCAGCCGGAGAACAGCTTTGCTGCCTATCATGCGCTGCTGGATATCTACGGTCGCGAAACCAGCGAAAAGACGCGCCGGGAGATCGAGAACGACATCTGGACCCGGTTCGGTCGGGAGTGCGCCGTTTTCGTGCTCGACATGTCCGGCTTTTCGAGGCTCACCGAAAGTCACGGCGCGGTTCACTACCTGTCGATGGTGCGTCGGATGAATCTGACCCTGACCGATATCGTCCGGCGGAACGATGGCACACTGATCAAGTTCGAGGCCGACAACTGCTTCGCGATCTTTCCCACCATCCGCGACGCCGTGCAGTGTGCGATCTCGGCCAACATGCATTTCGAAGGCACCAACAAGCTGACCTCGGATGCTTTCGACATCGACATCTGCATCGGGATTTCGTTCGGCGAGATCCTGCTGATCGAGGAGCGCGACTTCTTCGGTGACGCCGTCAACCGCGCCGCCCGGCTGGGCGAGGACATTGCCGGCCCCGGCGAGATACTGGTCGACGCCGAGCTGGCCGATCAACTCGTCCGTTTTCGCCACGAACCGGTGGTGCGCGAGACCGGAAAGGGCCGCGTCGACGCGATACGGATCAGCTACTGAAAAAACTGCGACGGGTCAGATGTTCAGCTTCTGGCGAAGCTGGGCCGCCATGTCGGCCAGCCGCGCCTCGGGCACATCGCCGATCACCATGAAACCGTATCCGCCGTCGATCCAGTGGACGATCCCGAGACCGTTGCGCTTCTCGAAAGCCGTATCCAGTTCCGGTTTGCCCGACGCGATGACGCAGAACGATACCGGCTTCTCATCGACGCTCAGATAGGCGATCTGGACCAGGGTCTTGCCGTTGAATTCGAGCACCTGAATCCGCCGGAAATTGAGCTCGCCATCGTTTGTCAGCAGCGGATCGAACGACAGGCCCACCGCCGCATTGGCGAGTTCGAGACCGGCATCGCCGCCCTGATAAGGCGTCAGGGAATCGGTCGTGAAAAGCATCTGATAGTCCGCCACGGCCTGACGCCAGCCGCGCACGGCCTCGCCGATGGTCGGCGGACTGGCCTGACCGGCAGCGGCGATCGGCACCGGCGCGCCCTTGTCTGCCAGGGGATGAAACGGTGCCAGCATGCCCCCGACGAATCCGCCGATCAGCGCGACAAGCACCGCAGCCGCGGCAGCCATGGGCATCCAGCCGGAAGCCGGCACCGAAGCAGCCTGCGGCGTCCGAACGGCGTCGGCAGGCGGCGGCAGAAGCGCACTCAGACGATCCACCGGCGCCTGATCCAGCAATCCGTCCAGCGCTTCGGCGAACGGGCGGTCTCCCGCCCTCAGGAACTCGAGCCGCGACCTTGCTTCATCCGACGCCGACAGCACACGATTGACATCCCGACGCGCCTCCAGCGGCAGTTCGCCGTCCAGATAGGCGACCAGTTGTTCGTCGCTTGGCACCGGAATGTCGGTCGTCGCGTTCATCGGTGCGTCTTATCCTCCTTGGCCCGGTTTTTTGTCCCGGTCCTGTGTGCTCAAGACCGAGAGGGTGGCCCTCACGGCTGAAAGCCTGGACATTATCGTGCCAATCGGAACATCCAGGATGTGCGCGGCCTCACGATATGTGAAGCCTTCGGCGTAAACCAAAAGGACCGCCTGCCGCTGCGCTTCGGGTAGCCTTTCGACCTCCGACAACACGCGCCTGACCATATTATTCGTTTCGAACGCCCCCTCGCCGTCAGCGACCAGAACCAGTTCCGGATCCTCGAATCCCGCCCCGGCGCGCACCTTTTCCGAGCGCAGATGGTTTTTCCAGATGGAGGAGAGAATGGTGAACAGCCATGCGCGAAGATTGCTGCCCGCCTGAAATTGCTGCTGTCTTTCGAGCGCGCGCAGACAGGTCGCCTGTACCAGATCCTCGGCAAGGGTCGGGTTCCGACTGAGGACCAGGGCATACCGCCAGAGACGCGGCAGACATTCCTCGATACCTGATCTCACATTTTCGTGACTGTCGTCGATCATCCCAACGCCGAATAGAGCGGGCCGCTCACTTGTTCAATGTCTGAGCAGCTTAACGGAGGTAGCCCGGCGACACGATCACTTTCGGACGAACATCGGATACGCCCTCTTTCCGATCTGGTCCGTGACAGCTGATCTCACAGCCGGTCGCCACCTCCGAAGACGCGCCTCCATACGGGGTCGGGGGCGTCAGGACCGGCGACATCACCCTCACGCCCGGATGTCGCCGGTCCGATCTGCTCGACAACCGCAGACCCGGGGCAGATGCAGACATTGAGCCGCCAGGGTGGGCATTCATCGGCCGGGCCAATGCCTTGAGCCCACTCTACGGTCGGGGGATCACGGAATCGGTTCCACGTGATCCCCCGGTTCCCCATCGGCGATTTCCTGCACCGATTTTCTGTCTATGATCGGCTCTGACAGCTGAACGAGGGGGAACCGCCATGTCCGACCTGTCCTTCAAGTCCGCCATCGAACTGGCCGCCGATATCCGGGAAGGCCGGATCGGATCGCTGGAGATGCTCAACCATTTCATCGACCGGGTCGAACGGTTCGACAATCAACTGAACGCCGTCGTGGTCCGTGATTTCGAGCGCGCCCGCGCCCGTGCGACCGAAGCCGACGCGGCGCTGGCACGCGGCGAAAGCTGGGGGCCGCTGCACGGCCTGCCGATGACGGTGAAGGAGAGCTTTGACGTGGCCGGGCTTCCCACATGCTGGGGCGTGCCGGAGATGAAGGACCATGTTCCCGAGACCGACGGCGTTGCCATCCAACGGCTGAAGGCCGCCGGCGTCGTGATTTTCGGCAAGACCAACATCCCGTTCATGCTGGCGGACTTCCAGTCCTACAACGCGGTCTACGGCACCACCCACAATCCCTGGAAGCACGGCCACACGCCGGGCGGATCCTCCGGGGGCGGTGCGGCCGCCCTGGCGGCGGGCATGACCACGCTGGAGTACGGCTCGGACATCGGCGGTTCGATCCGCAATCCGGCCCATTACTCGGGCGTGTTCGGTCACAAGCCAACCTGGGGGATCGTGCCGCTGCGCGGGCATTCCCTTAGCGGCGCCCTGTCACCGACGGACCTGTCGTGCATCGGCCCCCTCGCCCGCTCGACCGACGATCTGGAGCTGGCGCTGGATCTGACAGCGGGCGCGGACAGGCCGCATGCCGGGGGATGGAAGCTGGATCTCCAGCCCGGACCGGACTCCGTCAGGGGCCTGAAGGTTGCCCTGTGGCTGGATGATCCGATGTCGGAGGTCGACGAGCGGGTCAAGGCGCGGGTCGCCGCCGCGGCGCAGGCGCTGGCGGATGCCGGTGCCGAGATCGACGACACCGCCAGACCCGCGTTCGACGCGGAAGATTGTCACGGCATATACATGCAGTTGCTGCACGGCGCACTGGCCGGGCGTCAGCCGGACGGCATGTTCGAGGAAACGCTGAAGACGCTGGACGGCCTGTCGGACGATGATCGGAGCGGTCATGCCATGCTGGTGCGGGCACAGACGATGCGCCACCGCACCTGGATCCAGTTGAACGAGGCCCGCACCGCCATGCGCTGGGCGTGGGCGGATTTCTTCGACCGTTATGATGTCCTGCTGTGCCCGACAGCCGCCGTGCCCGCCTTCCCGCATGATGAGTCCGACGACATGAATGCGCGAAAGCTGACGGTGAACGGCCGGCAGGTTCCCTATTTCGATCAGCTGTTCTGGGCCGGCATGATCGGCGTCAGCTACCTGCCCGCGACCATGTATCCCGCCGGACTGACCGACGATGGCCTGCCCGTCGGGGTGCAGATCGTCGGACCGGAACTGGGCGACCGCAGGACGCTGGCCGTGTCACGCATGCTGGAGCAGATCATGGGCGGCTTCCAGGCACCGCCGGGATACGAGTGAACCGCTTCCGCACCGACAGCGGCCCGCGAACGCGTCACACCCCGATGGCCACCCCGTCGTGGCCGGGGTCGGCTCCGCCGTCCAGTCCGCCATCGGCCCTGACGCGAATACCGTGCACGGCGGCGATATCGAAGGTCTTGGCGCTGCGCACCACCGGATAGCCCATGGCCTCCAGGTCGCGCTGCACATAGCGCGGGATGCGGTTGGTCAGGTCGATGATATCGCTGGTCGCGGAGAAGCGCGGGGCTGAGACCGCCTCGGTCATGGTCATGCCGTGATCCAGTACGTTCAGCGTCGCCTGCATCACGCCCATGGCGATCTGGGTGCCACCCGGCGCGCCGATGGCCAGCTTCATCTCACCGTCCCTGAAGGCGATGGTCGGGCAGACCGAACTGAAGCGCGCCTTGCCCGGTGCAATCGACCCCGCCCGGCCCGGACGCGGATCGAAGACACCCATGCAGCCGTTGTACATGAAGCCCAGCCCGTCGGTGATCACCCCCGAAGGCATCCCCAGCGAGTGCGTCATCGTCACCGCGTTGCCGTCGGCGTCGATCACGGCGACATGGGTGGTCTGTTTGGATTCCTCCATGCCGATGCGTTCGACATGGTGCTTCTCGCCGTTCCGGATGCGCTCTGCGGCCTCGGCGGCGTGCGCCTTCGATGTCAGCCAGTCCATCGGGACGTCGTAGAACGCCGGGTCGCCGACATGGTTGTCCTTGTCGGCGGTCGCGACCTTCATCGCCTCGGCGACGATGCGGATGTATTCGACCGTGTTGTGGCCGATATCCGCCAGGTCGAAATTCTCCAGGATGTTCATCATCTCGTTGACCATGATGCCGCCACCGGGCGGATGGTTCGTCGTCAGCCTGTAATCGCGGTAGGCGAATGCCAGCGGATCGTGCCGGGTGGTCCGATAGGATTTCAGGTCGCCGTAGGACAGCAGCCCGCCGTGTTTCGCGAAGTCTTCGGCAATGCGCTCTGCGATCTCGCCCTGATAGAAGACGTCCGGCCCCTGGGCGGCGATCATCTTCAGCGTTTTCGCGAGATCGGGATTGGCAACGTGATCGCCGACCTTCTTCACCGACCCGTCGGCGTTGAAATAGGCCTGCCGGCCCGTGTTCGAGAACCGCAGGCGGTCGGTGACATCGGCGCGACCGAAATCGCTGCCCGACGTCCACCAGTAATGCACGTGCGGACGGACGTAGAACCCCTCCTCGGCCTGGGCCACCGCCGGCGCGCAGATGTCGGCCCAGTCCATGGTGCCGAACTCGGTCACCGCCTCATGATAGGCCTTCAGACTGCCCGGCGTGGTCACCGACTGATAGCCCAGATCATTCACCTGGTCCTTCAGCACGAAACCGAAACCGTCGCGGGTCTCACCTTCGATGATGTCTTCCCACATGTCTGGCCTGGCGGCCCCCGGTGTCTTGCCGTGAAAATCGATGAAGGTATGGACGCCCTTCTTCGGCATGTAGATCTGGCAGGAACCGAAACCCGCGATGCCGCACATCTGCGGATCGACGACGCCCTGGACCAGCGCGGCCGCCATCGCGGCATCGATGGCGTTCCCGCCCTTCATCAGCACCTCGGCGCCCGCTTCCGCCGATTCCGGCTGGGCGGTCACGATCATCGATCTGTACTTGTCTGACATTCCAGTCCTCCCCGTCATCTGCGGAAGTCTGTCAGGTCGCCGACGCGAAGCCAAGTTGCGCCAAAAAGGAAATTATTTTTTATCTATAGAAAAATATATCTTGTCATTTTCTGATTTCATCGCCAATCTCATGCTGCGAGGGGTTCAAACATGCATCCGAAGGAAACGCCGCATATCGCGGCAGCCGCCGACCATCTGGTGGCCATCTACAACGAGCCGTTCGGCGGCAAGCCGCGCGGTCGCTATCGCCTGTCGATGAAGCTGATGCGTCAGTTGCTGGACCGCCGCCGGATCTGGCACGACGAAATCGAGGCGCTGACCCGGGCCATGTATGAAAGAGGCTATGCGTTGATCGATATGGAGACGTTCTTCGTGGTCATCGCGCACCAGACCTTTACCAACACGCGCCGCGCCAACGAGGCCGGCATTATCGGAGCTGACGGCTGACATGGCGCGCACACGGCAAAAAAGCGTCCGGCTGATCGGCTGGCGGGAATGGGTCGGGCTGCCCGATCTCGGCATCGCCACCGTCAAGGCGAAGGTCGATACGGGGGCCAGTACATCCTCGCTGCACGCGATCGATATTCAACCCTTCGACAAGGACGGCGAGCCGCATGTGCGCTTTCTGGTGCATCCCGTCCAGCGGCGCAGACGACCCGAAATCATCTGCGTGGCGGCGGTTCACGATCATCGGCCGGTCACCAGCTCCAGCGGCCACAAGGAAGAACGATACGTCATTCGAACACGGGCGTCGGTCGGACCGCTGACCTGGCCCATCGAAATCACACTGACCGATCGCGACGCGATGGGTTTCCGGATGCTGCTGGGCAGGGAAGCCCTGCGGCGTCGCTTCATGGTCGACAGCGGCCATTCCTTTGTCGCCGGCGCACAGCGTATCACCGTCGACCCTCCCAAGCCTGAAAGGCGACCTGAGTCATGAAAATCGCACTGCTTTGCCGGAATGCCGGCCTCTATTCGCACAAGCGCATCATCGAAGCAGCGGAAAAGCGCGGCCACGATATCGACGTGATCGATCATCTGCGCTGCTACATCGACATCGCGCCACACAATCCGGAGATTCACTACAACGGGGCGACCCTGACCGGCTATGACGCGGTGATCCCGCGCATCGGCGCGTCGGTGACCTTCTTCGGCACGGCGGTCCTGCGCCAGTTCGAGGTCATGGGCGTCTACCCGCTGAATGAATCGGTCGCCATCGCACGGTCGCGCGACAAGCTGCGGTCCATGCAACTGCTGTCGCGTCAGGATGTCGGACTGCCGGTGACCGTGTTCGCGCACCGCACCTCCAATGCCGAGGAACTTCTGGAGATCGCCGGCGGTGCCCCCGTCGTGATCAAGCTGCTGGAAGGGACCCAGGGCATCGGCGTGGTGCTGGGCGAAACACCCAAGGCCGCGGAAAGCATCATCCAGGCGTTCGGCGGCGTGAACACCAACATCCTGGTGCAGCAGTTCGTCAAGGAAGCCAACGGCGAGGACATCCGCTGCCTGGTGGTCGGTGACAAGGTCGTCGCCGCCATGATGCGCAAGGGCAAGGAAGGCGATTTCCGCTCGAACCTGCACCGCGGCGGATCGGCCGAATCCATCAAGATCACGCCGAAGGAACGGGCCACCGCGCTGCAGGCCGCGAAGGCGATGGGCCTGAACGTCTGCGGTGTGGACATGCTGCGTTCGAATGCCGGACCGGTGGTGATGGAAGTGAACTCCTCACCCGGCCTTGAGGGTGTCGAGAAGGCCACCGGCATCGACGTGGCGGGCAAGATCATCGAGTTCGTCGAAAAGAACGCCAAACCGGGCAAAACCGGCACCAAGAGCGGCATCACCCGCAAGCGCAAATCGGCGTCCTGAGACATGCGCGCTCCATTCAAGATCGGCGGCAAGGAAATCCCGGCCGGAAAGCGCCGGGTCGTCGACCTGCCGATCTCGATGATGTCGGATCACACCCCGGCGACGTTGTCCGTGAAAGTGATTCACGGGCGGCGGCCGGGGCCGACGGTCTTCGTCAGCGCCGCGATTCATGGCGATGAAATCAACGGGGTCGAGATCATCCGGCGCCTGGCGATGTCCTCTCGCCTGAAGACCATTGCCGGCACGCTCATCCTCGTGCCCATCGTGAATTCCTTCGGATTCATCGGTCACAGTCGCTACCTGCCGGACCGGCGCGACCTGAACCGCTCGTTTCCCGGCGCGGCCAGGGGTTCGCTCGCCGGACGCCTGGCGCATCTGTTCATGACCGAGGTCGTCGAGCGCAGCCAGTACGGCATCGACCTGCATACGGCGGCGGTCCATCGCACGAACCTGCCGCAGATCCGTATCGACAAGCGCGACCCGCGGGCGGAAGAACTGGCGAAGGCGTTCAACCCGCCTGTCGTCCTGAATTCACCGCTGCGGGAAGGTTCGCTGCGTCATGCGGCGGGCGAGAAGGGCGTTCCTGTGATGGTGTTCGAAGCCGGCGAGGGACTCAGGTTCAGCGAACTGTCGATCCGCGTGGGCGTGCGCGGCGTGCTGAACGTGCTGCGACACCTGAAGATGATCCCGGCGGAAAAGAAAAGCCGCACTGCCCCGCCCGCAGCCTTCTCGACCAGGAGTTCATGGGTCAGGGCGGAAGAGGGCGGCATCCTGGCCATCCACGGCAAACTGGGCCAGATCGTCGACAAGGGTGCCCTGCTTGGGATGGTATCGGACCCCTTCGGTGAACGAGAGACCGACATCCGCGCGAGCAGAGCGGGCCTGATCGTCGGCCATGCAGTGCTGCCGGTTGTCAATCAGGGGGATGCGCTGTTTCACATCGCCGAGGTCGCCCGGCCGAAGGCTGCCGCGCAGGCTGTCGAGCGCATCAGCGAGGATTTCGACGCCGATCCCATGTACGACGAAGACGAGATTCTGTGACCGCTCCGGTTGCGGGGCCTGCCTGACTGCGGCAAGGTTTCGCCCGGAAGCCCCTTCCCCCGGCGATGGAACGGGCAGCGGGTGAGGTTGCGTGCCACCAATTCTTGTCGGTTTTGCTGTACTGGGCGGCATCCTGATCCTGGTCGCTGTTCTGCCACACCTGGAAGTCCAGTTGCCGCGCCGCTATCGCGATATCGTTTACGTGCGTCTGCGCCGCAACGGCGCGCGCATCGACGTGTGGCGCGGCAAGCCGGTCCATCTGGCGCATGAAGCCGAATTCGAATGGACCGCCGAGGAACGACGCGCCTTCGACGGGGAAGGTATTCCCCTGGACGCCGGTGCTGCGACCACGGCCATACGCCGCCGCCTCAGGCCCATGCACAGGCGGTTCCCCTTCGGCCCGATCATCGTGCTGCACGCCATCGACAAGGCCATGGGCGGACTGTCCGAACAGGACCGTCGTATCCTGAACCGTGTCGGCGACGCGCTGGGCAACCAGGTGCTGGTCGGCGATCTGCCGAACGCCTTCCCCGAACGCGCCTTCTGGGAACTGCGCGCTCACGGCCTCGGTCCATGGGGCGAAAGCTGATCTTCGGAATCACACCGCAGCCTCGACCGGGCGCTTCAGAAAGGTGACCTGAAACCGGGCGTCGCCGGACAGGGCGACGCAATGCAGGGCTTCCGGCGGGATGAAGGCACTGTCACCCGACGCAAGATGCAGAACACGGTCGATGGGCGCGGAGAGTGTGTAGGTCAGCGCACCCGCCAGAACATCAATCCGGCCCCATGTCCCCGGCCCGGTCTGATGGTCGCGCAGCAACCCCTTCGGAACCGACAGGCTGTCGAACACCGGGGTCGATCTGTACGGTTCGAACCCCTGCGGCAGTTCCAGACGATCGCAGGACCGGCACGCCATTGCGTCGCCCAAACGCGCCTTTCGCCCGGCTTCGGTCATGACCCATTCCCGCTCGACGAAGGGCGGCCGGTGACGCACGTGCTGGCTGTGTCCGCAGGCCAGCTCCGCGATCCAGTCGCCCTCCTCATCCTGCCGGAAGTGGATGATCTTCCGGTTCATCGGCGGGCCGCCGGCATGGCGTCGATCGGCAGCGCCGTGGTTTCCTTGATCCGCTCCATCGAGAAGCAGGACGTCACATCATGCAGCGGCGCCGCCGAGATGAGACGACGGTACACACGGTCATAATCCGCAATGGATGGCACCACGATCTTCAGCAAATAATCGTACGAGCCGTTCAACCGGTGAAATTCGACCACTTCATCGATCCGGGCGACACCTTTCGAGAACCGGTCCAGCCAGTCCGCCGAATGGTCGCTGGTCCGCACCTGGACGAAGACCGTAATCCCCAGCCCGACAAGGTCGGCATCGATCAGCGCCACCTGTTTGCGGATCACGCCCGCCTCTTCCATCAGCCGGATACGCCGCCAGCAGGCGTTCTGCGACAGAGACACCGCCGCGGCGATCTCGGCGACCGGACGGCGGGTGTCGATCTGCATCTCCTTCAGAATTTGACGATCCTTCTCATCAAGGCTCATCTTCATGCAAAATTCTCCCAAATTCAGGATCAATATACGCAGAATTTGAGAACAAATCACCAGTCCGGTTGGCTATGCTCTCTCCAGAGATACCGGAACAGGATATATCGTCATGAACATGATCGAACGGTGGTTTGTCGAACATCCGCGCACGGTCGGAGAGACCTATGTCGAGCACCTGACGCACGCGGCCTGGTTTGCGGGCATGATGGCCTATGGGGCCGTGGCCTGCCTGCTGCACGCGCTGATCCCGGGCGTCTGCGAAAGGACCGGCAGCCGCGTGATTGCCCTGCTGCACGACCGCATGGTGGTCAACCGGAGCGCACACAGGGCGCGCCACGAGCCGGCGTCAGCCGCCGGCATCCCGGACTACCAGATCTGAGAAGGCTGCAACCCTCAGTGCACGGCCTTGCGGCGCAGCCGCGACAGCGCCTGTTCCAGCCCGGCCGGGCTGATAGAGCGGTATTCCTCGGTGATGCGCGCGACGACGCGGTCGATGAAGGCTTCGCCCCCCGCCCCGCCGGATGATTTCCGTGCCGCTCTCATTTCGTCGCGGGCCACCCGAAATGCGTGAAACAGCATCGGTTCCAGCCCGCTTTTTTCGTAAAGATGCCGGAACGGATCGACACCCGCGCCGTTGATCGCGGCAACGACACGCTCTCGCGACATCCGGGAGAGCTGTGCCATGCCGGCCACGAAGAACTGTTCATCACCGCTGGCCAGCACGCGCAGCATCAGACTGGTGGACAGGCGGCCGGCGGCATGCATCCGTTCGACGAGGCTTTCGATCCCGCTCCAGTCATCGCTTTGCCTGACCATGTCGACGACGGACCGCTCCCGGCCATGCACGACCAGATCCTCGGCCAGCACCGACGGCAGGTCATGGCGGCGGATCAGGGTCTCCATCATCAGATCGGAGACGGCCTGGATGCACTGTTCCGCGACCGTCAGCGAGACCAGCTTCTCCGCCACTTCCAGCGGCAGGCCCGGCCGTCGGGCGACGGCACCCATGACCTCGACACTGTCCGGAAACCGATCGACGGCGCGGTCCAGCACCGGCGCATTCAGCTTCGCCTCGCGGTTGCCGACCAGAATGCCAACTGCCTTCTCACCCGCCGTCTCGACGAGGTGCGCGGCGACGGGTTCGGAAACATCCGGGCGGGCGGCCACGGCTTCCTGAAAGCGCGCGCCCCTTTCAAGCTGGCGGATCATGTCCGCATCTTCCAGAAGCGGAGAGAACTGCACGATGGGCAGGGCGACATCGTCGATATCGTTCAGCAGGCGTTCGACCATCGGGCGCGGCAGCATCGGCGATTCGGCGATATGGGCGGCCAGTCCCTTGCGCACGGACTCGACGGAGTCGGCGATCATGCTGTCGATCATCTGCAGCGCGATCTTCAGATCGTCCGGTGACATGCCCGACCGTTTTAGCAGACGCGCGACCTGCTCTCCGACGGCCGCCTTGTGACCGTCTGAAAGCGCACCGACCAGTGCGTGCACGTCGTTCTCGGAAATCTGCTGTTGCATGGGCCGCCTCCTGAGCCCGCAGCATGGCAGATCGTCGTTAAGCTGCACTTAACGCGCGACGCATTGCGTGATCCAATGCAGCACCACTCGGGGAGACGAAAACATGTCCTATGAACAGATCACGTATGAAGCTGACGGCGCGGTTGCGATCCTGACGCTGAACCGGCCGGAGAAGCTGAACGCCTGGACCTACACGATGCGCAAGGAGATGCACGATGCGATCTCTCGTGCAAATGCGGACGCCGCCATCGGCGCGATCATCGTCACGGGCGCGGGACGCGGATTCTGTGCCGGTGCCGACATGGACGCGACCTTCAAGGCGCGGATATCAGGCGATGATGTGGCGGGCAAGGACGTCGCGGGCGGTATCGACTGGGTCGCCTTCGTGCGCGAATCCAAACCGCTGATCGCCGCCGTCAACGGCGCGGCCGTGGGTGTGGGCCTGTCGCAGATCCTGTCGTTCGATGTCATTGTCGCGGCGAAATCGGCCAAGCTGGCCGTCCCCTTCGTCAAGGTCGGCGTTGTGCCGGAGCTGGCCAGCTCTCATTTCCTGGTACAGCGCATGGGTTTCGGACGTGCCAGCGAATTTGCGCTTACAGGTCGGTTCATGCTGGGCGAGGAAGCTGCGACCGTCGGTCTGGTCGATCGCGCCGTCGAACAGGACAAGGTGCTGGACACCGCCCGCGAGATTGCCGACGCCATCGCCGCCAACCCCGACCGGCACCTGCGCTGGGCGAAGCATCTGCTGTCGCAGAACGGCAGCGAAACCGATCTGTCGCTGGTGCAGAGACGCGAACAGGACCTGCTGGCCGAGGCTTATGAGAGCCCCGAACACAAGGAAGCCGTCGATGCCTTCCTGAACAAGCGCAAGCCGGTCTTCAGATAATCCTCAGTCCTGCCACTTCGGATCGCGCTTCTCGGCGAAGGCGGTCAGCCCCTCGATATGGTCGGGCATCTCGGCCAGGTTGCACATGACCTCGACCTGGGCGGCGACGCTGCGGCGGTAGTCCAGATCCTGCGCGCGCCAGAAGGCCTGTCGCCCGATGCGCATCGTCGCCGGTGATTTGGCCGCGAACATGCAGCCCAGTTCCATGGCCCGATCCATCAGACTGTCGTCTGCAACGATCTCGCTGATCAGGCCCAGTTCCCGTGCCTCGTCCGGTCCGAAGCTGCGCCCCGAAAACAGCAGTTCGAACGCGCGGTGACGCCCGATGACCTGCGGCAGGTGGGCGAAATGGATGGCGGGCAGCACGCCGACGTTGATCTCGGGATAGCCGAAGCTGGCGCTCTCGCTCGCGATCAGCATGTCGCAGGTGATCGAGAGCGTCATGCCCGCCCCGCGCGCCGGTCCGTTGATGGCGGCGATGGTAGGCTTGGTCAGTTTCGCCTGCACATCCAGCGTGTCCAGATAGAAATGGTTGAGGAACCTGCGCATGCCGTCCGTGCCCGCGCCCTTGATCATCTTCAAATCCATGCCGCCGCAATACATGTTGTCCAGACCGCTTCGCAGGATGATCGCCCCCACGTCCTTGTCGGCATCCGCGCGGCGCATGCCGTCGTGGATCGCGCTGGTCATGTCGAAATCGACGGCGTTCACCGGCGCGCGCTGCATGGAAATCACCGCAACGCGGTCGGTCACGGTGTAGGTGACGCGGTCACTGGACTGGTTCATGTCAGGTCGGCTCCAAATCTGTCTCGGTGTTTCATATCTCTCCTCGCAAACAGGGGAGATCTGGTTGAAGGCGGTATCGCTCTCAGACTGACAAGTTTTCACACGAAACGCCATCAACCCCCTCCGACCGCAGACGCGGCCACCTCCCCCTTCGAAGGGGGAAGGCCGGGATAGGGGTTGGCGTTCCGGACCGGCCAGGTAAAGGCTGACCAATCCCAGCCCGGTGTTTCCTCAGAGACCCAGCACTGCCTTGGCCAGCACGCCGCGCTGCACTTCGGACGTGCCGCCCGCCAGCGTGTAGCCGCGATGGTGCTGCTGACCGGAGGTGATGCCGACGGCGTAGTCCGGCCCGACTGGCAACTGGTTCTCACCGTGGAACAGGAAGCCCTTGTGGTCGGGTGCGCCGTAATAGGCGATGGCGCGGTACATCAGTTCGTCGATGTCCTGGATCATGTGGCTGCCCAGCAGCTTCGTCATCGACGGTTCCGCACCGATCCGGCCGCCCGCGTCGGCCTCGGCCAGGATGCGCAGGCTCGTCATTTCCAGCGCCTTCAGACGGGCTTCCAGATCGGCGACCTGCATCGATACGGCGGGATCGTCCTGGATCAGCGACCGGCCGTTACTGCTCTCGGCGGCACAGACTTCCTTCAGGATGGCGAGGATGCGGGTGTTCTCGGACACGCGGGAGACGAACAGGCGCTCGTCACCCAGCAGCTTCTTCGCCACCGTCCAGCCCCGGTTTTCCTGCCCCAGAATGTTGCTGACCGGCACGCGCACGTCATCGAAGGTGACGATGTTCCACAACCGCCGCCCGTTCAGAGCGATCAGCGGCTTCACCTCGATGCCCGGGCTGTCCATCTCCATCAGCAGGAACGAGATACCTTCCTGCTTCTTGGCCTGCGGATCGGTGCGCACCAGACAGAAGATGTGGTTGGCAATGTCGGCGGCGCTGGTCCAGATCTTGGAGCCGTTGACGACATACTCGTCGCCGTCGCGCACCGCGCGTGTCTGCACGGCAGCCAGATCGCTGCCCGCGCCGGGTTCGGAATAGCCCTGACACCACCAGTGTTCGTCGGCCAGGATCTTCGGCAGATAATAATCCTTCTGCTCGGGCCGCCCGAAGGCGATCAGCGCCGGACCGATCATGTGGAAGTTGAACGCCATGGACGGCGGCGCGTGGGCCGCGCGGCATTCCATGTCGAAGATATGGCGCTGCATGATGCCGAAGCCTGCGCCGCCATATTCGACCGGCCAGTTCGGGGCCAGCCAGCCCCGCTCCCGCAGCCTGGCATGCCAGGCGATCATCTCCGGCTTTTTCACCACGATGCCCAGCTTGATCTTCTCAGCCGTCTCGGGCGGCAGTTCCGAAGCCAGCCATTCCCGCACCTCGGCGCGGAACTTTTCCTCATCCTTCGTCAGGGACAGGTCCATACGGTTTCTCCCAAATCAGTCATGTCACCCCCGATGGCGCGCAGCGTCACTCGGGGGTCGGGCTGAACCAGCCATATCCGGAACCCGATCCCCGCGCTGCGCTGCGCTTGACGGGGATGACGTCCGAACGATGTGTCTGCACATCAGGTCCCCGTGAAGGCCGGTGCGCGCTTCTCCTGCCAGGCGGCGATCCCTTCGCGGAAATCGTCGGACTTGAGCGCCGCCTGCAGTTCCTCCTCTGCCGAGACCTGCGCCTCGTCCATCGACTGGATCATGGAGCGGTAGACCAGATCCTTCATCACGCGGGTTGAACGGGGCGAGCACTCGGTGGCGATCATGCGGGCATAGTCCATGGCTTCGGACAGCACGTCCTCCGGCGCGACGGCGCGGTCGACCAGACCCATGCGCTCGGCTTCCTCGCCGGTGACGATGCGGGCGGAATAGAGCAGGTCCAGCGCCTTCGACGGCCCGACCAGACGCGGCAGCAGCCACGCCAGCCCGTATTCGGCAGCCATGCCGCGCCGCGCGAAGGCGGTGCCCAGCTTGGCCTTCGCGGAACAGATGCGCATATCGCAGAACAGGGCCATCACCAGCCCCACGCCCACCGCCGCGCCGTTCATGGCGGCGATCACCGGCTTGGGCACGGTGGTCAGATAGGTGTATTTCGCGCCGAAGCCTTCCGAGATTTCCAGACCGCCCTCGATGGCACCGGCATTCGGCAGCGGCTCGACTTCCTTCGCGCCGCCGGCCGCCGTGTTCGACAACCGCGCCGCGTCCGCCCCCGCGCAGAAGCCTTTGCCCGCGCCCGTCAGCACAATGGCCTTCACCGAGGCATCGTCGCTCGCCGCCTGCATCGCCGCCCGGATCTCCCCGCCCATGGTCAGGGTCATGGCGTTCATCCGGTCGGGCCGGTTCATCGTGATCACCGCCACCCCGTCGGTGACCTCATACAGAATCTGTTCGTAATCCATCGCTGCGACCCCAAGCCTCCCCGCCTGATGCACTTGCATTAATTCCGGTGACTATAGGGGGTGAGAAGTGGAGGGGGAAGGCTAAGAAGCTTCGTAGCTGCGCTTGAGGAACTTTTCAGCGAATGCGAGGTCCGTGTTCT
>NZ_JBLXDV010000019.1:0-70790 GCF_048263705.1 Minwuia sp.
TGACGGCAATGACACGATCGCGGCCGGTGCGGGCAACGACGTTATCGATGCAGGCGAAGGCGACGATTCAGTCGATGGCGGCGACGGCGATGATGCGATCAACGGCGCAGGCGGCAACGACACGCTGAACGGTGGCGCGGGCAACGACACGCTGCTCGGTGGAGACGGTGACGACGAGTTCACCGGCGGCACAGGCGATGATTCCATCAATGGCGGCGCGGGTGACGACAATGTCACCTTTTCCGGCGATTCCGACGAATATGACGTCATCTTCAATGGCGACGGCACGGTTACCATCATCGACACTGTCGCGGGCCGGGACGGCACGACCACGCTGGAAGATGTCGAGACGGCGACCTTCGGCGATGGTGTCTTCAACACCGACGGCACCAACAATGCGCCGGAGGCTGTGGACGATGTCGCGGTCACCGATGAGGACGTGGCCGTCAACATCAACGTGGCTGCGAATGACATCGACTTCGACAGCGATGATCTGAATGCCATCGCTGCCTCCGCCGACAATGGCACTGTGGTGGTCGAGGCCGACGGCACGATCACCTATACAGGCAATCAGGACTTCAACGGCACCGACACGATCACCTACACCGTAGATGACGGCCGGGGCGGTCAGGACACGGGCGAGGTCACGGTCACGGTGAACGCCGTGAATGACGCACCGGTGATCACCACCCCGACGGGCGGCGCGATGCGCTTCGATGGCAACACGTCGAACTTCGTGCAGGTCGCCCATGATCCGGCGCTCAGCCCCGACAGCTGGACGGTCGAGGCATGGGTCACCACGTCGGATGCCGATGGCCAGTTCAATCGCGTTGTGACCAAGCCAGTTGGCGGCGGCCAGACCTACAGCCTGGTCGTCAGAAATGGTGAGGCACACATCCGCTTCGACGATGCGACCCTGGGCCAGCAGTTCGTGCAGGCCGGTTTCGTCGCCGACGGTCAGCCGCACCACATCGCAGGCGTCTTCGACGATGCGGCGAACACGCTCAGCCTCTATGTCGATGGCGCTCTGGTGGGTAGCCTCGCAACATCCGGGACGCCGCGTCAGGGCACGGAAGAACTCAATATTGGCCGCTTCAACGACGGCTTCAGCCAGGGCTTCAACGGCGATGTCTCGGAAGTCCGTGTCTGGTCCGAGGCACGGGACGCCACCCAGATTGCCGACAACTTCGATCAGGTCGTGGATTCCTCGGCCGAGCCGAATCTCGAACTCTACCTGACCTTTGATCCCACCTTCGCAGAGCCGGGCCAGGTGCAGGATCTGTCGGGCCGCGATCTGGACGGCACCATCTTCGGCAGCCCGCAGTTTGTGGCTGGCGGTGCGCCGGTCGATCAGGCGATCCAGACCGAAGTCGGCACGGAAGTCCGCTTCTTCGGCGGCGCTGTCGCGGATGCCGATCTGGACGAGGGCACCGGCCAGATCCAGGTGACGGTCGAGGCCGTGAACGGCACCATCGACGTATCCTCGGGTACGGGCGCGTCGATCGTCGGCGACCAGTCGAACACGGTCATCATCACCGGCACCCTGGCCCAGGTCTCGGGCTCGCTGTCGAACATGACATTTACGCCGGATGCCGGTTTCATTGGCACCGAAACCGTCACTGTCACCGCCAATGATCTTGGCAACACGGGCGCGGGTGGACCGCTCACCGATGTCCAGACCTTTGACATCCTGGTGGTCGAGCCGAACGTTGCGCCGGAGGCCACGGACGATGCAGCTTCGGTTGATGAGGATGGCACGATCCTGATCGACGTGCTGGCCAACGACACGGACGACAATGGCGAACCGTTGATCATCACCTCGGTCAGCACCCCGGCCAATGGCACTGCGGTGATCGAGGGCAACCAGATTCGCTACACCCCGGATGCAGACTTCAACGGCGCGGACGCGTTCACCTACACCATTGATGACGGCAAGGGCGTCACCGACACCGCAACGGTCTCGGTGACGATCGACCCGGTCAATGACGCGCCGATCATTCTGGTGGGCGGCACCGATGCGACTGGCACGGTTGTCGAGGACTCCGCAGATCCGCTGACCGAGAGCGGCTCGGTCGCCTTCCTGGATGTCGATACGGGCGACACCCACACCGCGACCGCCAGCTTCACCGGTGCGACCGGCGATCTGGGCGGCATCAGCGCGGCGCAGGCCGAGGGCCTCTTCTCGGCGGTGATCAACGGCTCGGCGGCGGACTGGAGCTTCAGCGCCGACAACGCCCTGTTCGATCCCCTCGACTTCAACGAACAGCTGGTTCTGGGGTACAGCATCGAGATCGATGACGGCAATGGCGGTACTGCCGTCCAGAACGTCACGATCCTGGTCGAGGGCCGTGAGGACCGCCACGAAGTTTCCGGCACGGTCGATGCGGGCAGCGTCACGGAAGACGATGCGCCGGTCACCATCGACCTGCTGGCGAACGCTTCGGACGCCGATGGCGACGATTTGGATGTCGAGAACGTGGTGGTCACGTCCTCCAACGCCGCGCGCAATGTCGCCTTCACGGTGGACAGCGAGACCGGCCAACTGGATATCGACCCGGGCCAGTTCAGCGATCTCGGCGACGGCGAGAGCGAGACGATCACGGTCGACTACGCTTTATCGGACGACAGTGTCGACTTCACCGACAGCATCGGATCGCCCAATGTCCCGAATGGCGGCGTCACCTATGTCGTTGATTTCGATACGGGCAATACGTTCACTTTCGTTCGCTCAAGCGGTCCGTTCCTGCCCGCAGCGCAGGAACCGACCAACGGTGCCTACGTTCACGTCAATCCGAACAATGGGTTCGTTGGCAGTGTCATCGTGCGGTCGTTCCTGGATGGTGTGGAGACGGCTCGCGATGCGTCGGAGATCGCCTTCGGGAACTATGGCGGTACGGTCAGTGGGGCCAGCTTCAGCGGTGCGTTCTCCAACAGCACGATCACTTGGACCGCGCACGCGCTGGAAACGGCGGATGGCGAACGTTGTGTCTCGATCCGGCTGGATAACGTCAGCCACTTCACCGATGACGGGCTGACAGTGAGTTCCGCCAATTTCGACGTCACTACCGATGTCGCGGCGCAGGCAACGCTTGAGGTCACCGGGATCACCAAGCTGGTTTTCACGGCGGGCAACGATACGGTTGACCTGAACAATGTCGTCGCGGCGGACGCCGAGGATGGAAATGTGAGCAACGCCGGTGACGGCGCCGACAATGTCACCCTGGCGGGCAGCGTTGCAGATGCCAACGAGGCCGGCTTCATCGTGGGCGAGACCTTCTTCGGCGGGGCAGGTGACGACACGATTGTCGGCGGTGGTCTTGATGATGTGATCGACGGCGGCGATGGCGGCGACTTCATCTCCGGTGGAGAAGGCGCGGATTTGCTGATCGGCGGGACCGGGCTGAACATCCTGAATGGCGGTGCTGGCGACGACACCTTGATATCATCTGCGGGCTCGAGTCTTGACGCCCTGAATGGTGGAGCAGGCAACGATTCTCTGGTGGCAGTCGAAACGGTGTTCATGTCCGGCGGCGGCGGGAATGACACGCTGACAGCTGGATCAGGTGGTGGAAATCTCTCAGGTGATGGCGGTGATGATGTCCTGACCGGCGGTGACGGCAGTTCTACGGATCTGTTCGGGGGCGCAGGCAACGATCTGCTGACGGCCGGCGCGGCCGGCGCGAACATGTCCGGCGGAAATCAGGACGACACGCTGATTGGCGGAGTGGATGGCGATGACATCACCGGCGGCAATGGCGCCGATCTGTTGTTCGGTGGTGGTGGCCTGGACGTCGCCAGCGGTGGCGATGGCGACGACACCGTTGAAGGTGGCGCGGGTGGAGATTTCCTCTCAGGCGGTGGCGGCACCGATGATCTTTCCTATGCCGGATCCGGTTCAGCAGTTACCGTTGATTTGGCTTCCGGCGCTGCATCCGGCGGCCATGCTTCGGGCGACTCCTTCAGTGGATTTGAGAACCTCGTCGGCTCCAGCCACTCCGACAGTTTGAGCGGTGATGGCGGCGCGAACAGGATTGTCGGCGGTTCGGGTGCCGACACCATCACCGGTGGTGCCGGCGATGATACAGTCGATGGCGGCGATGGCGTTGACACTCTGATCCTCAGCGGCAATGCGGCGGAATACACGGCGACGGACAATGGCGATGGCACTTTCGATATTGCCGACAGCGTGATCGGACGCGACGGCACCACCACGGTTTCAGGCATCGAAGCGCTCGCCTTCGCAGATGGCGGAGTGGCTTTTTCGACCTTCACGGCCCCTGGCCCGCAATTGACCAACGACCTCGGCTTTACGGGCACGGAGAACGTGCCGGTACTGCTGGATGTGCTGGCGAACGACAGCGGCAATGATCTGCGGATCGTGTCGGCACAGGCGTCGTCGGGTGCGGCGGTGAGCTTTACCGGCAACATCGGCGATGGCATCACGCTGGATCCGTCTGGCGGCAATGTCGCTGACATTGGCTTCGGGCGGACCATTAGCTATGACGGGCTGGCTCCGGGCGACAGGATTGCCGACATCATCACCTTCGTGGTCGAGGATGCGGCGGGCAATCAGGCCGGCGATGCGGTAGTGATCCGCAAGGTCCTGGCGTTCAACAACATCGGCAACCAGAACACGCCGTCGCTGGATCTGGACGGCGTGATCCTGACAGGTTCGGCCAATGTGCAGGCGCTGAACTTCAACGGCGTCGGTATCGTGGGCGGCCCGTTCACGGCGCGCCTGGATCCGGGTGAGACGCTCAGCCTGGATTTCGATCATCTGGCTGCGAACTTGATCTTCCAGGTCGGCACCGTGAACAACACGACCGGCATTGATGGCGTACAGGTTCTGGTCGAGGGCTTCGACGTCGACGGCGTGTCTCTGGGCACGCAGACGGTGACGGCAGCATTCACGGAACTGGGCGGCGAGATCTCGGCGGCCTTCGGCAATGCGCCGTTGTCACGTGTGGAAATCACGGGCCAGGGCGACGCCTTCATCATGCGTTCGCTGTCGTTCGATGAGATTCAGGGCGACGGCTTCGCCATCATCGAAGTCTCGGGCGTGAACGATGCGCCGGTGATCGTTGACCAGACCTTCTCGATCGCCGAGGACAGCTTCGGCCTTTTCGAGACGCTGGACCTCGACGATCCGGACCGGAATCACAGCGAGTTCGACCTGACACTGAACCTGATCTCGGCCCCGGCGGGCGCCACGGTCAATATGGACTTCGGCGAGCTAGACTTCCGCCTGAACGGCCAGTTCCAGGATGTGAGCCTGGGCGAGGTGCGCGACGTGGAAGTCACCTACACGGCAACCGACCCGGACGGGGCGGTTTCTGACATCGGCACGATCACGATCCAGATCAGTGGCAACAACGATCCGGTGACGGCACACGACGACGCTGCCACCGTCGATGAGAACAGCTCTGTTCTGATCGACGTTACTGCGAATGACACCGACATCGACGCACTCGATACGCCGACAGTCCAGTCGGTCGGGACTGCCGCCAACGGCACGGTCGGGATCGAGGGCGGCGAGATCCGCTATACCCCGAACGCCGACTTCTTCGGCTCCGATAGCTTCACCTACGTTGTCACCGATGGAAACGGTTCCACAGATACTGCAACTGTCAACGTGATGGTGAATGAGGTCGGGCCTCAGTTGACCAACGACCTCGGTTTCACGGGCACGGAGAATGTGCCAGTTCTGCTGGATGTGCTGGCAAACGATAGCGGCAACGACCTGCGCATCGTGTCGGCAGAGGCGGCTTCCGGTGCGACGGTCAGCTTCACGGGCAACATTGGCGACGGCATCACGCTGGATCCGTCCGGTGGCGACACCGCGGGTCTGAGCTTTGGGCGGACACTGAGCTTTGACGGTCTCGCACCGGGCGACACGATTGCCGACATCATCACCTTCGTGGTTGAGGACGCGAACGGCGATCAGGCCGGCGACGCGGTTGTAACCCGCAAGACGCTGGACCTCTCGGGTATCGGGTCAAGCACGGTTGCGTCGCTCGATCTGGACGGCGTGACCGTCACCGGCTCGGCGAACGTGCAGTCGCTGAACTTCAACGGCCTGGGCATCCAGGGGGGGCCGTTCACGGCGCGTCTGGATGCGGGCGAGACCATGCGTCTGGACTTCGACCATCTGGCGGCCAACGTGCTGTTCCAGGTCGGCACCGTAAACAACACCACCGGGATCAACGGTGTGCAGGTGCTGGTCGAGGGCTTCGATGCCGACGGCGTGTCGCTTGGCACGCAGACGGTCACGGCGAACTTCACCGAGCTGGGCGGCCACATCTCGGCGGCCTTCGGGGATGTGCCGCTGTCGCGGGTGGATATCACTGGTCAGGGCGACGCCTTCATCATGCGGACGCTCAACTTCGACGAGATCCAGGGCGACGGCTTCGCCATCGTGACCGTATCGGGCGTCAACGACGCGCCGGTGATCGTGGATCAGGCCTTCTCGATTGCCGAGGACAGTTTCGGTCTGTTCGAGACGCTGGATCTCGACGATCCGGACCGCAATCACAGCGAATTCGACCTGACGCTGAATGTGATTTCCGCCCCTACGGGTACTACCACGAACTTTGACTTCGGCGAGTTTGACTTCCGCCTGAACGGTCAGTTCCAGGACGTCAGCCTGGGCGAAGTGCGCGACGTGTTCGTCACCTACACAGCGACCGATCCGGACGGCGCGGTCTCGGATATCGGCACGATCACGATCCAGATCAGCGGCAACAACGATCCGGTGACGGCCAATGACGACACGGCGACGCTAGAAGAAGACGCCTTTGTCGTCATTGATGTGCTGGCGAATGACAGCGATGCTGATGGTGACAATCTGACTGTCATTTCGGCCAGTGCGCTGAATGGTTCGGTCGTGATCGGCGCAAACGGTGCGCTGACCTACACCCCCGACGCCGGTTTCACTGGGGCGGACACGATCAGCTACGCCGTCACGGATGGAAATGGCGGCACCGATGCTGCGGAAGTTGCTGTGACAGTGACGCCGGGCACCGACGATTCGGTTGTCGGCGGCGCCTCGCCGGATCTGCTGATCAATGGCGCCGGCAACGACACGATTGAGGCCGGCGGCGGCGACGACACGGTTTTCGCCGGTACCGGCAATGATTTTATCGATGGTGGTCCGGGTGCTGATGTGATCGATGCCGGACCCGGCGACGACACGATCCGCAACAGTGTGGAGGACACGATCGACGGCGGCGAAGGCTTCGACGTGGTCATCACGACTGACGCCAGCGACTCGGATCGGTTCAGGAATGTCGAGCAGTTCGAGTTTGCGACCGATGACAGCGACGATGTCATCCTGGGGTCCGAACTTGCCGACGCGATCGATGGCGGCAAGGGCAATGACAGCCTGTCCGGCCGGGCTGGCAACGACACAATCCTGGGCAACCAGGACAACGATACCCTCGATGGCGGCGGCGGTGCGGACCTTCTGGAAGGCGGTGCCGGCGAGGACCGCCTGCTGGGCGCGGTCGGGAACGATACGCTGGACGGCGGCGAGGACAACGACAGCCTGTTCGGCGGCGGCAACGACGACCAGCTTTCCGGTGGTGCGGGTGATGACAGTCTCGCCGGCGGCAATGGCGCGGACACGCTTTCGGGCGGCGCGGGCGCGGACACCCTGGCCGGCGGCCTGGGCAGCGATCTGGCTGACTACAGCGGGTCCGCCAGCGCAGTTGATGTCGACCTTGAGGCTGGAACAGGCGCCGTCGGTGATGCCGCGGGCGACGTGCTGATCAGCATCGAGAATCTGGCCGGCTCGGCTTCCAATGACACGCTCATCGGCACTGCGGGCGACAACGCATTGTTCGGCAACGGTGGGGACGACATCCTGTCCGGCGGAGCGGGCGATGACTCTCTGACTGGTGGTCTTGATGACGACTTGCTGGAGGGCGGTGACGGTGCCGACACGCTGTCCGGCGGTGCAGGTGACGATACTGTTGCCTATGCCGGTTCTGATGCAGCGGTGAACGTCAATATCGGCACCAACGTTGCGTCTGGCGGTCACGCGGAAAACGACATTCTGAGCGGTTTCGAGAACCTCATCGGGTCCGGTTTCGCCGACACGCTCTCGGGTTCGGGTGGGGCCAACATACTGGATGGCGGAGATGGTGATGACCTGCTTGCGGGCGGCCCCGGTGCGGACAGCCTGATCGGCGGAAATGGCAGCGATGCCGCGAACTATGCCGCATCAAACGCAGCCGTGTCGGTCGATCTGTCCGCTGGCATCGGCTCCGGCGGCCATGCGGACGGCGACAGTCTGAATGGTGTCGAGAATCTCTTCGGCTCATTACATGACGACACCCTGACCGGCGACGATGACGCCAACCTCCTCGTGGGCAATGGTGGCAATGACTCGCTCCGTGGCGCCCTTGGTGACGATACGCTGCTGGGTGGCCAAGGTGCAGATACGCTGAACGGTGGCAACGGTACCGACCTGGTCGACTACAGCACCTCGGGCGCCGCGGTTCAGGTTGATCTTGGCTCTGGGACGGGCGCTGGCGGACTCGCCGAAGGTGATGTCCTCAACAACATCGAGATCCTGATCGGTACGGCATTTGGCGATGTACTGGAAGGCGATGCCGACAGCAACGTCCTGACCGGCGGCAACGGCGACGACACGCTTCAGGGCCGCAGCGGCGAAGATACGCTGCAAGGCGGCGATGGTTTCGATCTTGCCTCCTACGCAGATTCCGGGTCGGCGGTCAGTGTTGATCTCGTTGCCGGAAGCGGTTCGGCGGGGCAGGCCATCGGCGACGTGCTGACGGATATTGAAGGCCTGATCGGCTCGGGCTTCAATGACACGCTCTCGGGCAATGGCTCGGCCAACGACATATCGGGCGGCGCGGGCGGGGACGGAATTTCCGCGGGTGGTGGAGACGATACTGTCGATGGCGGTGATGGCCTGGATACGATCAGTGGCGGCTTCGGTAATGATTCACTGATCGGGGCCGACAATGACGATGTTCTGAATGGCAATGAAGGAAACGACTCGCTCTTTGGCGGCAACGGTTCCGACACCCTGAACGGTGGCCAGGACGATGATCTGCTTGAAGGCCGAAACGGTGCCGACTCTCTGGAAGGCGATCTGGGCAACGACACGCTGGATGGCGGCGACGGCAACGACACGCTGCGCGGTAACGAAGGCGATGATGAATTGTCTGGCTTCTTCGGTCAGGACAGCCTGTTCGGAGGAGATGGAGCCGATACGCTGGACGGTGAAGGGGGTGACGACACACTGTTCGGCGGCGCGGGCGCTGATCTGCTCAGAGCAGGAGCAGATGACTCGAACGCGTTTGGCGATGACCTCCTGTTCGGGGGAGCGGGCAACGACACCCTCGACGCGGAATTCTCGAATGTCGGCACGCGCCTGCACGGCGACAACGGTGATGACCTTCTTATCGCCGGTCTCGAGAGTGATCGTACTGTTTATGATGGTGGAAGTGGCAATGATACCGTCAGCTATCAGAACATCGTCGATGCCAGCTTCGATCCGTTTGAGGTGAACCTCGTATTGGGCGAAGCCCGGCACCCGGATGCGTTTGGCCCCGATACCCTGACCGGGATCGAGAATGTGATCGGCACAGTTTTCAAGGATGTGCTGATCGGAGGCTTCGACGACAACGAACTTGCCGGACTGGGCGGCAACGACACGTTGAGCGGGCTGGCCGGAAACGACACCCTGTTCGGCGGCTCGGACAACGATGTCCTGCGTGGGGGAGACAACGGAGACCTTCTGTTCGGCGGTGCGGACGATGACCAGCTTGAAGGCCAGGATGGACAGGACGAACTGAACGGCGACGGTGGCAATGACACGCTGGAAGGCGGCACAGCCAATGACACGCTGTTCGGCGGGCTGGGTAACGACTCGCTGAAGGGCGAGGCCGACAATGACCTGATCCACGGCGATGCGGGCAATGACAGCCTGTTCGGCGGCGTCAGCGGCGACACGCTGTTTGGCGGCGATGGCGCAGACCTGCTCAACGGCGACGACGGTCAGGACGTACTGAACGGCGACGCCGGCAGCGACATCCTGAACGGTGGCGGCGCCGGGGATACGCTGAGCGGCGGTGGAGGTAATGATATCCTGGACGGTGGTGACGGTGATGATGTCCTGAACGGCGGGGATGATGCAGATTCGCTGATCGGCGCAGCCGGCAACGACCTTATTTCTGGCGATGACGGCAACGACCAGCTGTTCGGCGGCGACAACAGCGACACGCTGTTCGGCGGCGATGGTGCCGACTCTCTGGAAGGTCGGGACGGTCAGGACCAGCTGTTCGGCGGGGCCTTCGGTGACACCATCTTTGGCGGGAACGCCAATGACCTGCTGGACGGCGGCGACGGCAACGACAGCTTGGCGGGCGATGCCGATGATGACATTTTCAGGTCCGGCCTGGGCAGCGACACGCTGGATGGCGGCAACGGTGTCGACGTCGCCGACTACAGCGAATCCAATGCCGCGGTTGGTGTCCGCCTGGACAACGGGGTCACGAACGGTGGTCACGCTGCGGGCGATGTTCTGATCAGTATTGAGAACCTGACCGGATCGGACTTCGGCGACAGCCTGTTCGGCGACGGCACGGCGAACCTCATCCAGGGTGGCACAGGCGATGATCTGGTTCAGGGTTTCAGCGGCGAAGACACGCTGGATGGCGGCGATGGCTTCGACACGGCAACCTATCTCGGATCAGCCAGCGGCGTGGAGGTCGATCTGTCGACGGGTCTGGGATCGGCCGGTCAGGCCATCGGTGACGTGCTGTTGAATATCGAGGCCATAACCGGCTCGGCATTCGATGACACGTTGACCGGTGACAGTTCCGGAAATCGGCTCACCGGTGCTGCCGGCAACGACAGCATGGATGGCGGGGCAGGCGGCGATACGCTGTTTGGCGGTGACGGTGATGACACGCTGATCGGTGCGACCGGCTTCGATTCGCTGGATGGCGGTGACGGCCGGGACGAGCTGTTCGGCGGCGATGGCGCGGATACGCTTGACGGTGGCGACCGGGGCGACCTGCTGGAAGGCCGCAGCGGTCAGGACGATCTGTTCGGCGGCAATGGTGCGGACACGCTTGATGGCGGCGGGGGCAACGATGCGATGGATGGTGGCGCCGGCAATGACCGCTTCGTGTTCGGGACCGGCGACGGCGACGATCAGATCAGCGGCTTCCAGGCGGGTGCGTCGACCGACGACGTGCTCGACTTCTCATCTGACGCCACGATCACCGGTATCAGTGATCTGACCATCGGCGATGACGGGTCGGGCAATGCGCTGATCGAATACGGGACGGGCGACACGATCACGCTGCTGGGTGTCGACTTCAACAACCTGGAAGGCGACGACTTCCAGTTCTGACCTAGCCTAGCCTGGCTGTATCCGCAGCAGTTCAGGTGGAAAAGGCTGGTGCGACAGAAACAGATTCAGCCGGGACGCCGGTGCGGCATCCCTCTATTGCGCCAGGGTCCGAGCCGATGTCTGGCCCCACATTGTTGCCTGATATCCGGGACTTCCCGCTGTCGCGTGGCAATGCCTCAGGCCGGATCCATGCTGACTTGGGGTGATCGCAACACATCATCACCCGTTCCGACCAACTCGACTGACAAGTTCTCGGCAGCGGTTCTTGCCGCTTCATGATCCACCAGCATCCCGGACAGCATCGCCAGGGCAAGCAGAACGGCAGTCTCGTCCCAGCGCGTGAACTTCGGAGCCCAGATATCATCCCCGGTCAGTGCGGTCAGGACGAATGCCAGTATGGCGCCGACAAGCAGGAGCTGCGACAGCACGGGCGCGACAAGTGCTCACGGCAAGAGGGATGCCAGCCAGAGCGCTACGGAAAATACGCCGGCAACCCGCAGAATGCCGGTCGGAATGTTCAGTTCGCAGCCGCGCCGCCGCCGGACGACGACGGTTCCGTTGCCGGAGCGAGTGATGACGCCGGCGCATCGCCGCTCGATGGCTATCTGGAGGCGGCTGGCATTGATCCGGGCACCCTGGACCACGATGCGGGCGGTCTGCCGCCCACGGACGTGCTTCTGGACGAGGTTGGGGATCAGACAGGCGCTGAAGGCGATGGCGCAGACCAGGGCGGTTTCGACGATGCCGGATTGGATTTCACGGTTGTGGACACGGATGACACGCCGCCCGATGACGATCCCCAGAACCACGGGGTATAGGCGCTCGTTGGACCAGGCTGGATTAGGGGCCTTGTCGCCCCGGATCTGCAACTTGCTTTCAAACCGGACCTGTATCAGTTCCTTGTTTGTCGGTAGATTGCCGATTCAATCAAGCTGCAGACTGAAGCCGTTCAGTATGGATTTATGAAGCCTGGACATCGAAGTTGTCTGCGAAGGGGAGGCCGAGATACCTTGGGTACCCATCCTGAAACCATTTTTAATCAACGCTGGTGACCGGCCCACGCAACCATAGGTCCCCGATACCGTGTCGGATGAAGATGCTTGCGCGCGCCCGCAACCATTGATACCGAACGGGCCGTCCCCTCATCGAGGTTGGCCCGTTTGGCTTCTGGTTCCGTGCGGTCGGAGAAATTTCCGCCGTCTCGATGTCGCCGATATCTCCGCATTTCGCGATTGAAACGATGGGCGCAGCCGGACGCTCTGCTGTGATTGATGGGGACGCAACACACCCTCGGGTGGACGGTGATCTGTCAGGACAGTTCGGATCAAACCGGATGCCGCCGCGCGGTGATCCAGGCCACTGACTCGCCGCATCCGGCTTTGTCTGACAAGATCGATGACCAAAGGGTGGAAATCATTTTAGAGAGGCGGACATGCACAAATGGAAAGTTGCCGGCGCGGCGCTCGCTTTCGCCTTGCCCGTGACCGCTACTCAAGCCTTTGAGGCGCTGGTGGAAAGTTCGGACCCCGGTCTGGGTCTGGAGCCTTTCCAATTTCTCAGGGAAGGTGAGCAGATCGATCTCACCGGTGGGCACATGCTGGTGCTCGGCTATCCAGTCTCGTGCATTCACGAGCGCATTACTGCGGGACAGGTCACCATCGGCGAACGACAAAGCGCGGTTCAGGGCGGGGCCGTGGAGCGCACGACGCTGTCTTGCGGCGAGCACGTGAAACTTTCGGCGTCAGAACGGCAGGAAAGCGGCGCGAGTGCCTGGCGAGACCCGCGCGCCATGACGCCTGCGTTGCTCAATGATCTCGCGCCACTCTTGATCTTCGACTTGCCGCCTGAGGCTGTTGTCATCCAGCGAACTGACATGCCAGACAATCCGATACGGCTGGGTTCGCCCGGCCGTGCAGTAGATTTCGCCCGGCGCGGGATCCTTCTCGCTGCAGGCGGTATATACGAGATCAGCGCCCGTGGCCGTACCCGCACCATCGAGATTGACTTCGATGCACAGGCGGTCGGAGGTCCCGCCTTGACGCGCCTTGTCCGCTTCTGACCGCGTGAAGCCGATGAAGGGTATCCTTGCGGCTGCCGCCATCAGCGGCGTTGCCACGCTACTTGTCCTTGCGACGCCGGCCGCATCCTGGCTTGGTGGCCTTTCGGCGGACTTCCTTTTTCCTGCACGGCACGCCCTGGGTCTTGAACCGAAAATGGCCAGTCCCGTTTCTGCCGTGGTTGTCGCTATCGACGAGGAAACATATCGTCGGCCACCATTCGAGGGCCTGCCCAAGGTGGCCTGGACGGCTCTTCTGGGGGAGGCAATCGGCGCGGTGCTGGACGCCGGCGCCGTGGTGGTCGGTCAGGATGTAATCCTGCCAACCAGCCTCGAAAGTCTTCTTCCCGGCAATGACCGTCCCTATCTCGCCACATTGGCACGCGGTGCGGCAGAGGGTCGTATCGTTCTTGGTGCGGCACGCCATCAGGGCGAGCGTATCGGACCCCATCCTGTGCATCGGATGCTGGCGCGCGGTGAAACGAACATCCGCCTGGTCAACCTTCTGACAGATGCGGATGGCGTAATCCGGCGCGCGCCCGTGCTTTTTGGTGACCAGAACAACCAGACCACCGCCTTTGCCGTCGAACTTGCCGGTCGCGCAATGCAGGCTGCGCCAAAGGTTGAAGGAAACAGGCTGATCTTGGGGGGTCGCGAAGCGACAATGGCCTCCGGAGGCGGCCTCATTCTGAACTTCCGCGCCGATCCGGGAGCTGTGCCGCTCTACAGCCTGGCTGACATCCTGGCTTGCGCCCGAACCGGCCGAACCGGATATCTGAGAGAAGCCTTCGCTGGCCGCGTGGTGATTATCGGTTCTGTACTGGATCTGGAGGACCGCAAGACTACGGCCGCCCGCTACCTAGGCCGCCGCGATGGCGATCACTTCGCCGGGCGGTGCGTGCACCCTGTCATGGCGTCGGTATATGGCGACGCGATAGCTCGTCAGACAGTTCCAGGTGTCATGATCCACGCCCGCGCCGTCAACGACATGATGAACGGCACGGCACTTGCTGCGCTTCCTCCCCGGGGCACGGTTCTGCTTGTCTTCATCCTGGGCTTTGCTGGCGGCCTTCTGGTGTTGAACGCGTCGGCACTGGCCGCCGCAGCGGGGGTGACATGCCTTGTTCTGCTCACAGCTTTCGGAGCGCTCTGGGCCTTTTCAGCCGGCCTGGTCACACCCTGGTTGTCGGCGGAGGTGGCCCTGCTGATGGCCGGCGGCGTCAGCTATGGCTATCGATTCGCCATCACCGATCGTGACAAACGTCATCTCAGGCGTTCCTTCGCGCGCTATCTCAGCCCGGAAGTTGTCGAGGAACTGGTCGCATCCGGACGCGCACCGGAACTTGGTGGCGAGACCCGGGAAGTCACCGTCTGGTTCTCCGACCTCGCAAGTTTCACAAAGATGTCGGAAGGCATGAGTCCTGAAGACCTCGTCGCGACGCTGAACGACTACCTCTCCATTGTCACGGAGACAATCATCGGCCACAGGGGCATGATCGACAAATACATCGGCGATGCCGTCGTCGGCGTCTTCGGCGCACCGCTGGACGATCCCGATCACGCCCGCCACGCCGTCGACGCCGCACGCGCTTGTCAGGCTCGCCTCGCCGAGTTCGCCGATGACCGGGTCCGATCTGGCCGCCCATGGCCGCCGACGCGACTCGGGCTGAACACGGGACCGGCGCTGGTAGGCAACATCGGCTCGGTGCAGCGCTACGATTACACGGTCATGGGCGACGCGGTGAACCTTGCTGCCCGGCTCGAGAGCCTGAACAAGCGATACGGTTCCACGGTGTTGCTGAGTGGGGCGACGGCGCAGGCCAGCGGCGCGAAGGATCTGCGTCTGATCGACCGCGTTCAGGTGGTCGGCCGCAGCGAGCCGACCGACATCTTCGGGCCGACCACAGGACTGTCCGAAACTCACCTGGCTGCCTTCGAGGCCGCGCGGCAAGCCTTTTCGGCCGGACGATTTGCAGAATCAGCGGAAGGCTTCTCCGCTCTCGCATCGACCGATCCGGTGGCTGCTCATCGGTTGGAGCACGCCCGCGCGTTGTTCGCCGACCCGCCCGAGCGCTGGGCGGGTGTTACAGTGCTGGACAAAAAATGATCCTGAGCATCAGTTGAAGCTCCGGTGTCATGCCGATGTCGCACTCGGAAGGCCTCCGGCCGCACTCTGTAGCCCTGCCACTGGCGCCAATAGTCCGCTGAATTCCAGGAGCCAAAACTCGGCAAGTGCTGTGCGCGTCACTCGGCCTCGTGCAGGCGGATCAAGCGCAAATCTGATTCCGGAATGACGATGACCCAGTCGTCCAGGCCGGAAAGGTCATCGGATTCGTGGGCCGAAATCCAGTAACAGCGCGTCTCCTCGCCGTAGTAATGGATGATCTGGGTCTCGGTTATCGCGACAATATCGCCGGCGTCGAGGCGGGCACTGCGCTCCCGGCCACGATTGTCGCTCAGTCCGCGGGTCGAGATTGCGCCACACTCCTCCGAAACTTCGAATGCGCCGCCGCGGCGGATCTCCAGGCAATAGGGCGGGGCGGGGCCTGATGATGCTCTCTCCAAGAGGCTGCCACAGTCGACGGGACGGGCCGGAGCGGCGATCCCGGCCACTGGTGCGGAAGGCAGCGGGCGGGTCACGGCTATCTGCTGTTCCCGGGCGGGGCTCGTTTCCACAGTCAGGGCCCTCAGCCGGGCCTCGGCGATTGCCGTGAAGACGCCGTTCGGGAAGCGCCGCCGGTAGTCCTGGAAGAGAACGGGATCGTCGGAATCCCTTATGCTCTCCCAGTAAAGAATTTCCGCTCGGGAACCGGTGCCCTGCGGCTCCGCAGGCTGCGGCGATGGAAACTGCGCGGAACGGCCCTCTCGATTGAAGACAAAGTCACCGATCAGCGAGGAAGAGGACCAGGGAATCTGACGCTCTTCCGAAAAGGCTGCGACCCTCTGGCGGACGCGCTTGAAGACAGTCTCGATGCTGATCCCCGGCTCGCGTATGACCTCCGCCAGATTGCGGGTGAATGGGCTGTTGGGCCCGTCGCCATCCATAGCGAGTTGGCCCGGCGCGGTCGCGTAGGCAATATAGGTGCCTGTCGGTGCCTGCATCCTCGCCAGTCCCCGGTTCGCCGAGCGGAACCCCTGCTGGAACGGGTTGTTCCGGCAGGCATCCAGAATGACGATATTCACGCCGGTGTTGGCGTGCTCCATCTGCTCGAGGATGCTGTCGGCTGCGACAGATTCGATGTCGACGTCGCCTTCCGCCAGTATTTGCGCCTCTACGGGCAGAAGGTAGTTGCGACCGGAAACCTGCACGCCGTGGCCGGCATAGTAGAACAGGGCCACACCGTCCGGCCCGGCCCGGCGCAGCCAGCGTCCGAAGTCGCGTATCCCACGCTTCATCTTCTGCTGATCGGCGTCGATCAATTCAATCACCCGAAATCCGAGTTCGCGCAGCGTGGCCGCCATCAGGCGTGAGTCGTTCACAGGGTTTTTCAACTTGCCCATTGCGCCATAGTCAGCGTTTCCGATCACAAGTGCGATCCGCTCCTGGGCATTTGCCGGCAGGCTTTGCAGCGCGATGGGCGCAGCTGCGAAGAGCAAGCCGACGAGGGCCATCCGGCCTAAGTTGAAAAGGATACTCAACAAGCACAATGCTCCAATGTGGTCAGCCGGACGAGTGCCAGTATCTCATTCAGAAACACAAAAATGCAAAGTCAGCTTTTGGTTCTGTCTGACAATACACCTACCGGCCGGAAAGCGATGCCACCTCCTGCGCGAACCATTGAGGATCGGACAGTTTGATCGGTGTCAGCTTGCTGTTGAATGGTCCTAACGCGCCATGCACCAGAATGGCCATCGTCCCGTCCGGTTGAAGCCGCCCTGTCCAGGAGCCGAGCAGAGCAAGGTCCTGTCCGGCAAGCTCGCCTGGCCCGGTCTGCGCCACATCCGTGACCACAACGTCATGTGCTTCGACCGGAAACACGAGGAGGTGCATGTACTCGGCCATGGCATAAATACGGCCGGCCTCGATCTGGTAGGGGATATTGTTCGCTGCAAGCATCCACAGCCCGTCCATCGCTGTAGGCCGCGTTGGAGGCACCTGCGAAATATGCGGCAGGCTGCCCTTCTTGTTGGCAGGTGGCGCAGCTGGAAGGGGCCTTCCGCGTGGGACGGGCAAGTCGTTGCTGGCAGTTTTCCGGGAGTCCTGGGTCGCTGCCGGCGGCTGGTGATGTGGCGTGCTGGTCGCGGCCGATACACCGCGGAAGGAAAAATCGCCGATCAGCGATGAGGAGGACCATGGAATCTGTCGTTCCTCGCTGATGCGGGCAACTTCCTGCCGAACCTTCTTGAAGACCCGTTCGATACTCAGGCCGGGCTGTTTCATGGCGTTGGCCAGAGAAAGTGTGAACGGGCTGTTGGGACCATCCCCGTCCATCGCCAGCTGACCCGGTGCCGTCGAGTAGGCGATGTAGCTGCCGGTCGGGGCCTCCATCCGTGCCAGTCCGCGACCCGCTGAGCGAAATCCCTGCTGGAAGGGGTTGTTACGGCAGGCATCCAGGATGACGATGTTCACGCCGGTGTTGGCGTGCTCCATCTGATCGAGAATGCTGTCGGCCGCGACAGATTCGATGTCGACATCACCCTCGGCCAGGATCTTCGCCTCCACCGGCAGCAGATAGTTGCGGCCGGCAACCTGAACGCCGTGGCCGGCAAAATAGAAGAGCGCTACACCTTCGGGTCCAGCCCGCCTCAGCCAACGACCGAAATCGCGCACGCCGCGCTTCATCGTCTGTTGGTCAGCGTTGATCAGTTCAATCACACGGAAGTCGACTTCGCGCAGTGTTTCGGCCACCAGTTGCGCATCGTTGACCGGGTTTTTCAGGCGCCCCATCGCGCCATAGTCAGCATTGCCGACCACAAGCGCCACGCGTGTCTCGGCGACCACTGCGCCGGTCACAAACAGGGCAAGCAAGAAAACCATCGCGGCAACAAGATGCTGGAATTGATCCCGGTCCTCGCCACGGCCATTGCAGCCAATGTTCGCTATGGTGTGGTCGGACAAGCGCCCTCCTCGAAAGATCAGGTCAAACGGGATCTGAGGTTGCATGCTAGCAGCGGCGTTTCTGGCTTGTCAGATCAATTTGACGATCCGGGTGGCCGCGATCACGTCGCCAACAGGCCATCAACCACCGGATCAACCTGGATGTTCACTTCAGTCCATTTTACAGGTAATTCGCCGGTGTGGATGCACGGCTTCTATTGCGGGTCAAAGCAGATAGCTTCGCACAAGAATCTGCACATCCCGCACGCTCGGTTGATTGTCGATACCATTCCAAAGGCTTGACTCAAACTGGCATCGACAGCGTAGAGCCTTGGATTGATACTGCCCCCGCAACTGCCAAGGCGCTACCGCCGAGTTCGGAAAAGGTGGTTGCGCGTCCCCGCAACCAAAAAAGGGCCACGTCGTATGACGCGGCCCTTTTTCTTTGTCCGGTGGCGTTCGGCCACGATCGGACCGGTCAGTCGGCGGCGTCGCCCATCTGCTCGGCTGTCATGCGGCCGCCCTGCGGCGCGCCGGGGGTGAAGTCGATACCGTCGTAGCCGCTGGCCGCGACCTGATTGATACGCTGCACGTACTTGGGCGAGCCGCCGTTGTAGACGAGGAATCGCGGGTTGCCGTGCTCGTGCCCCTTCACATTCGAATTGTAGCCGGTGAACCAGGACTTCGCCTTCCGCATCAGCATCGACGAATACATGCTGACGACGTGCTCGGTCCATTCCTTCTCGGCCTCGGCGGTGGCCTCCACGCGCTGGTAGCCGTGTTCCCAGACGTGCTCCAGCAGATCGGTGCACCAGTTCACGCCGGTCTCGATCCCGCGCGGATAGTTGGTCGAGGCGGAGCCGCTCTGCGGGCCGGCGGGCATGTACAGGTTGGGAAAGCCGTGGATCATGACGCCAAGGTACGTCGACACGCCCTGATCCCACTTCTCCTTCAGGTTCTGGCCGCCGACGCCGCGAATGTCGATGTGGTCGAACGCGCCCGTCATCGCATCGAAGCCGGTGCCGTAGATGATCACGTCGAATTCGAACTCGCCCTCGCTGGTCCGGATGCCCTTCTCCGTGATCCGCTCAAGCGGCGTTTCGGTGATGTCGACCAGATGGACGTTGTCGCGGTTGTAGGCCTCGAAATACTTGGTCTCCAGCGGCACGCGCTGCACACCGAAGCCGTGATCCTTCGGGATCAGTTTCTCTGCGACTTCCGGGTCGTTCACGCGTTGGCGGATGCGGCTGGCGATATAGTCCGAGATCTCCTTGTTGGCCTTCTCGTCGGTAAAGATCTCACGGAAGTTCTTCAGCCAGATTCCGAACCCGGGTTCGTCGTACAGCCTGTCCCACATTTCCAGTCGTTCCTCGCGGGACACGTCCCAGAAGCCGCGGCGGTCGGGGTGATGTTCGAAACCGCCGGGCGATTTGGAGCAGGCCTCGAAGATCTCGTCGTAGCGGATGCGGATATCGGCCATCTCTTCTTCGGAGATGAGGCTGTTGTTGAGCGGTGCCGCCCAGTTGGGCCGGCGCTGGAAAACGGTCAGTTCGGCGGCTTCCTTGGCGACCTCGGGGATGATCTGGATCGCGGTCGCGCCGGTGCCGATGATCCCGACCTTCTTGCCCTTCAGGTCATAGCCCTCGTGCGGCCAGTAATAGGTGTGGAAGGAGTCGCCCTTGAAATCGTCGCGGCCCTCGACGTTGGGCAGGGTCGGCTGGGACAGCAGACCCAGACCCATGATCACATGGCGGCAGCTCAGCGTGCGGCCGTCGCTCAGTTCCAGGTTCCAGATGTTGTGGCCTTCATCGAAATGCGCGGCTTCGACCTTGACGTTGAACTGCATGTGCTTGCGCAGATCGAACTTCTCGGCCACGAAATTCAGGTATTTCAGGTTCTCCGGCTGGCTGGAGAAGCGTTCCTTCCAGTGCCATTCGTCCAGCACTTCCTTCGAGAACGAATAGCCGTAGGTGTAGCTTTCCGAATCGAAGCGGGCGCCCGGGTACCGGTTGTTGTACCAGGTGCCGCCGAGGTCGCCGCCCATCTCGAGAACGGTCGCGTTCACGCCCAGGTCGACCATCCGCTTGATCTGATAGATACCGCACACACCCGCGCCGATGATGATGACTTCATAGTCAGGTGCGCCCTGAGCTGCACTGGCTGTGGACATGGTGATCTCCTGTGATGTCTTTTCCGATTGTCCGCGGGCGGCTGTGCGCCACGCAGGTCTCTCTCCCTGGCCACAATGATAGCACACTTGATGGGATATTTTGATACGGCTGAGTATTGATATTTCAATCAATAGGTTAGGTAAATTTGTGCGTGCGATCCGCTTCTGTCAGCCGTTTTCGACCGTTGCCTTGTGCAGGCGATGGCGTCACCTTCGGAGCGCTCAACAACGTGAGGGGGAGGGGTTCCGATGACGGACGACGCAGGGACGATCAGGCCCGAGGAGGAGTATCGGGCGTTTCTGGAGCAGGGCAGGTTCATGCTGTTGCGCGGGCGCGCGAGCGGCAGGTTCATGTTCTATCCGCGGGTCGCCGAACCCGGCACCGGCGCGACGGATCTGGAATGGGTCGAGGCATCGGGCGAGGGGACCGTCTATTCCACGACCACGATCGGCCAGAAGCCGCCGAAGGAACCCTACAACGTTGCGCTGATCGACCTGAAGGAGGGGCCGCGGATGATGAGCCGTGTCGACGGGATCGCCTCTGCGGACGTGCGCATCGGTATGCCCGTGAAAGCGCGCGTGATCCGCGAAAACGACACGCCGCTGCTGGTCTTCGAACCCGCATGATGACGCAATCTGAAAGGGCACCCACATGAACGGATTTCCGAGAGGCAGGACCGCCATCGTCGGATCGGCGACATACGGCATCGGCAAGGCGCCGGGCCTGAGCAGCATGGACATTGCCGTCAACGCGAGCGTTTCGGCCCTGCGCGACGCCAACCTGACCCCGGACGATGTGGACGCGCTCTACATCTGTCTGCCGGACAATTTTCTGTCGGGTCTCACCTTCGCCGAGTATCTGGGCATTCAGCCGAAGATCACCGAAAACAACCGCACGGGCGGCTCGGCGTTCCTGACGCATCTGGCGTCGGCCTGTCTCGCCCTGGATGCGGGCCTCTGCGACACGGCGCTGATCGCCTACGGCAGCAATCAGCTTTCGGGGGTCGGCAAGCTGGTGACACCGGCGGGCGCCGATCCCTATGAGGGACCCTACCGGCCGCGCCTGCCGGTCAGTGCCTACGCGCTGGCCGCCGCGCGACACATGCACGACTATGGCACCACGCCCGAGCAACTGGCCGAGGTCGCCGTGTCCGCGCGCCAGTGGGCGAATCTCAACCCCGAAGCGTACATGCAGGGCTATCTGAGCATTGACGACGTTCTGCAGGCGCGGCGTGTCTCATCGCCACTGGGCGTTCGCGACTGCTGCCTGGTTACCGATGGCGGCGCGGCGATCGTGGTGACCCGGGCAGATCGCGCGAAGGATCATGCATCCACACCGGTGCACGTGCTCGGCGCCGCGGCGGCGACGTTCCACTACAACATCTCGCAGATGCCGGACCTGACCGTGACAGCAGCCTCCGAATCCGGCGCACGTGCTTTTGCGCAGGCCGGATATGGACCAGAGGATATCGATGTCGTCGAACTGTATGACGCCTTCACGATCAACCCGATCCTGTTCATGGAAGATCTCGGCTTCTGCCCGAAGGGCGAGGGTGGCCGCTATTTCGAGGGCGGACGTACGGCACCCGGCGGCGAGATGCCGGTGAACACCAACGGCGGGGGACTGTCGTGCGTCCATCCCGGCATGTACGGCCTATTCACCATCGTCGAAGCGGTGCGCCAACTGGCAGGACAGGCCGATGGCCGGCAGGTGGCGGGCGCAAGGCTGGCGCTGTCACATGGCAGCGGCGGCTTCCTGTCCAGTCAGGTCACGGCCATCCTGGGAACCGAAGAGACGCTGTAGAGCCGGGGCAGGGGACACCGTCCGGGTGTCCCCTGACCATTCAACGGCCCTTGAAGTTGGGCACGCGGCGTTCTGCGGTCGCCTTCACGCCTTCGGCGAAGTCCTCGGTTTCCTTCAGCCGTTCCTGGATTTCCAGTTCGTGGTCGGTTGCCTTGCGGACTCTCTCGGCCAGGTCACCGCGCAGCGTCGCGCGGGTCTCGACGACACCCAGCGGCGAATTCTCGGCAATCTCGGCAGCCAGGGACATGGCGGCCTCGCGCAACTGATCGGCCGGTGCCAGCACATCGACCAGACCCATTTCGTACGCTTCCTCGCCCTTGATGCGGCGCGAGGTGTAGAACATCATCGCGGCCTTTGAATGGCCGATCAGCTGCGGCAGCGTGACGGTCAGTCCGAAACCGGGATGGAAACCGAGCCGGGTGAAGTTCGCCGCGAAGCGGGCTTCGGGCGATGCAACGCGGAAGTCCGGCATCACGGCCAGCCCCAGGCCACCCCCGATGGCGGCACCCTGAATGGCACCGACGACGGGTTTCGGCGTGCGGAACAGGCGTACCGCCTCGCGATAGAGGTCGCCCGCGCGCCCGACACCCTCGGCGTCGTCATTGCCGCTGAAATCGGCACCGGCGCAGAAGGACTTGCCCTGTGCGCACAGGACGATGGCCCGGCAGTCCGCGTCCTTGCCCAGATCCTCGAAGCTGGATGCGATGGACTGGATCAGCGCGAAATCGAAGAAGTTGTGCGGCGGACGCTGGATCTCGACAACGGCGACGTTGTTTTCCAGTGTGACGCCAAGGTCCTTGTAGCTGCCATATGATGACATGTCGTGTCTCCTCCCCAGAGATGCAGTTGTCGGGCTGTCAGTTTGCTTTCGGGTTTTTCTTACGATGCCTTGGACAGTCTGTCGCCCTTCAGCTTGATGCCTGCGGCTTCGCGGTCCCAGGTGTCATCGGTGACACCCTCGTTGCGCAGTTCGGCCTTCTGCACCTTGGCGGTCGGCGTCTTCGGCAGTTCATCGACGATGCGGATGTAGCGCGGGACCATGAAGTGCGCCATGCGCGGCTTCAGGAACTCGATCAGTTCGACCGGATCGATGGTGTGGCCCTCGACAGGCGCGACGACGACCATGACCTCGTCCTCGCTCATTTCATTGGGCACGGCGATGGCCGCGACCTCGCGCACGGCGGGATGCGCGGTCACATCGGCCTCGACCTCGAACGACGAGATGTTCTCGCCCCGTCGCCGAATCGCGTCCTTCATGCGGTCGACAAAATAGAAATTGCCTTCCGCATCCATCCTGAAGGCGTCGCCGGTGTGGAACCAGCCGTTGCGCCAGGCCCGGGCCGTGGCTTCCGGATTGTTGTAATAGCCCGAATTCATCGCCCAGGGACGGTCGGTGCGGACCATCATCTCGCCGATCTCGCCCACGGGCACCTCGCAGTCATTGTCATCGACCAGTCGGACCTCGACGCCTTCGCGTACCTTGCCGCAGGTGCCGCGGATCTCCGGGTTCGGTTCCGAGAAGATCGGCGTTGAAACCTCGGTCATGTTGAAGATCGTGTAGACCTCGACACCGAACCGCGCGGCGAACGCCTTGATGTCGCCGGCCAGCGGGACCATGAACATGGTCTTCAGCGGATTGTCCGCATCGTCGGCCTGTTTGGGCAGCTTCTCGATGAACTGGGCCATGACGCCAAGCAGGAAGGTCGCCGTCGTTTCGGTCTTGCGGATGACCTCCCAGAAGGACGCCGTATCGAAACGTTCGACCAGCACGATCGAAGCACCGCGCACCAGCATGTTGTAGGTGATCCCGGACCCGCCGATGTGAAACAGCGGCAGGTTGACCAGAAAGCGGTCCTCGCCCGTGATGCAGGGCCATGATTCCGGCCCGGCATTCGAATAGAGGTGCAGGTAGGAACACAGCACGGCCTTGGAGGGGCCGGTCGTGCCCGAAGTGAAGATGATCTGGTGCGGGTCCCAGGGTTCGATGGTCCGCGCGGGCGCGGCAATCGTGCCTTCGTCCGGCAGCAGCACGTCGTCGTAGGTCACGCAGTCCAGACCGTCGATGGCGCGGGTCCCCGCGACCGCGATCAGCCTTTCCAAGTTTGCCTTGTCGACCTCTTCCAGACGCGGGGCAAGCTCGGCGTGGGCCACGATCAGCCGCGCGTCCGAGATCCTGACGACATGCGCCAGCAGGCTGCCGCGATAGCTGGTGTTGATCCCGACATAGACGGCGCCCAGGTAGTTCAGGGCCAGGAAGATGCGCACGTTGGCGGGCGAATTCGGCATCCAGACAATGACGTGATCGCCCTGTTTCACGCCCTGCTGCTGCAGACCCAGTGCCGTCTGCAACACCTTCTCGCGCAGTTCGGCGTAGGTCCACGTGCTGCCGTCATCCAGCACGGCGAAGACCTTGTCCGGCTGCTCGGCGTTCCAGCGTTCGATCAGATCCCTCACCACCACCTGATCGCGGCGCGGAATCCGTTTGTCCGTGGTTTCCGGAGATGGTTCGCAATGTTCGACGCTGATCCTTGACGGCATGCCTGTCTCGCTCGCTTGTTCGGTTGTCCTGTTCCCCGTTACGTGGGGTCCTTTAGCCTAACAGCCACATCCGGTCGGTCGCAGTCAACGCGATGCGGGTATGGCAGGCATGTGCCCCGACGCAATGCTTTACCATCGGAGCCGCCGTCCGCAGGATGCGAGATCACGCAGGGCAGGAGAGACGCATGGCCGTCAGCACCGAATTCCAGGATCATCTGCTTGAATTGCTGGAACCGATGGGCGGCGTGAGCGCCCGCCGGATGTTCGGCGGGGCGGGGCTGTTCAAGTCCGGCCTGATGTTCGCGCTGATCGCCGATGAGGTGGTCTATTTCAAGGTCGATGACAGCAACCGCCTGGAATTTGAAGACCGCGGCATGGGGCCGTTCGTCTATGAGACGAAGAACGGCCGGCAGACGATCATGGGGTACTGGCAGATGCCGGACGATCTGTACGACGATCCGGACGAGATGAATGCGTGGGCCATGAAGGCCTTCGACGTCGCCCTGAAGGCGGATGCCGCCAAACCGCCGTCGCAGCGGAAGCGCACCGACCTGTGACGACGACGCCGAAAGCCTGATCTGCTGGCGTCAGCCTGCGCTGGCACCGGCCATCACGCCGCCATCGACGACGAAGACCTGACCGGTCGTCCAGGCCCCGGCGGGCGCGGCCAGATAGACCGCAATGCCGGCCAGATCCTCCGGTTCGCCCAGACGGTTCAGCGGCGTGCCCTTCAGGCGCTTGGCCGATCTTTCCGGATCGGTCCAGAGCGCCTTGGCAAAGTCGGTCTTCACCAGGCCCGGCGCGATGCAGTTGACGCGGATGTTGTCCTTGCCGAACTCGACGGCCAGATTGCGCGCAAGCTGGAAGTCCGCCGCCTTCGAGATCGCATAGGCACCCAGCGAACGGTCGCCCTTCAGGCCGCCGATGGAGGAGACGATGATGAAGGCGCCATCCTGCCTTTCCTGCATCTCGGGGATGACCATCTGCGCCAGCCAGAGGTTCGACTGCACGTTGCAGGTCATGATTTTCTGGAAGGCATCGTCCGGGATGTCGAGGTTCGATCCCATGAACGGATTGACCGCCGCGTTGGCGATCATGATGTCGATCCGGCCATAGGCCTCGCGCGACTGACGGACCAGCTTCTCCAGATCCTCGCGGTGCGTGATGTTGCACGACAGGGCCGTCGCCTCGCCGCCTTCGGCCCTGATTTCATCGACCACAGCCTGACAACCGTCGATCTTGCGGCTGGCGACGATGACGTTCGCGCCGTGCGCGGCGAGCGCAAGGCAGATCGCCTTGCCGATGCCCTTGGAGCCGCCGGTGACGACGGCGGTCTTTCCGGTGAGGTCAAACAGATGCTTCATGCCGCTCACCGCTTCGGTACGGTCGGGCGGGACAGGCAGCGGCCCAGCCAGTCGGTCAGGTTGGGAAATGCCGACATGTCGAGCCTGGCCATCCTGGCCCACATGAAGACCCCCGCGACGTTCAGGTCCGCCACCGAGAAGTCGCTGCCCACAAGCCAGTCATTGCCGGCCAGATGGTCGTTCAGGACTGTCATGGGCCACTGCAGATCCTCGACCGCCTTCTTCGCGACGGCCGCATCGCGCTTGTCCTCCGGCAGCATCGCGCCATGAAACAGATAGTTCAGCAGCGCGCTCTCGACGTCGGTCATGACCCAGAAGCTCCACTCCAGCACCCGGGCTTCGTCCTCCAGCGATGACGGCATCAGCTTGCCGTGCTTCTTGGCGAGGTAGATGTTGATGGCGCAGCTCTCGCCCATCGAGAAATCGCCGTCCTCGATCGCCGGGACATGACCGGCCCGGTTGATGGCCAGATAGTCCGGCTTGCGCGTGCTGCCGTCGCGGAAGTTGAAGGCGTTCTGTTCGTAGTCGATGCCCAGTTCCTCGGCCATCCATTGCGTGCGGACCGCACGCGACGCCGTTGGGCCGTGAATTTTCAGCTTGCTCATATGTCTTTCTCCCCGAATTTGGCAGCGGTTGCCGCCGGCATTTGATCTGCCGCCACAGCCGTCGTCAACGACTGCCTCTTGCGGCGAATGTCGGCCCACTGCATCAGGCCGATGGACCCCAGGACGATGGCACCGCCCAGCGCCTGAAGCAGGCTCAGCACCTCGTCGAACAGCACCCAGGCCTCGAATATCGAGGTGACCGGCTGCACGTTCGTGAACATGCCGGCCTTAAGCGCCCCGATCCGCGACAGGGCGTAGAGATACATCGGCATGGCCGAAGCCTGCAGCACCGCCACACCGGCAACGCCCGCCCACCCTCCGTCCGTGGTCGGAAAGCGGACCTCGGCGAACAGGAGCCCGATCAGGACCAGCACGATCAGCGCGGTCCAGCTGAAATGAAAGGTGATGACGAAGGCGTTGATCCTGCCGAAATGACGCGCCACCAGCACGCCGTTGACCGCCGTGCAGACCGCGGCTGCCAGCGCCAGCGCCACGCCACGCCAGTCCGCATCGCCCGCCGAACTGCCCAGCATCAGCACCAGGCCGAAGAAGGCGAGCAGGATGGCAAAAAGCTTGGCGGGGCTGGCGGGTTCGATCCGGAAAACGGTGACGATCACCGCGATGATGATGGGGAAGGTGAAGAACAGCAGCGCCGTCAGGCCGACCGAGATGAACTCGACCGCGCCGATGTTGCCGTAGGTCATCATGGACATCAGCGCGCCGTTGAACAGCGCGACGGGAAGCAGCTCACGGGGCAGGGCAAGGCTGCGCCCCGCCAGCGTCATGACCAGCGCGATGCCGAATGTCATCAGGACGGTTCTGACACCCGCCACGACGATACCGCTCGCGCCGCCGTCATAGGCGAAACGTGCAACCGCCACGGCGCTGCCGAGAAAAATCCCGGCCAGCAGCGCCAGTCCGATGCCGAAAAGCTGCGTCCGCCTGTCGATGATCCGTCCCTCCCCGAATGCCCACGTTCGCAAAGGGCAGGGACGGGATCAAACGTTAATCCTGCGGGTCAGACCGCCGCCATGATGCAGTAGCCCGCGGCACCCACCAGCGCGAGCCAGGTCAGGCTGGCGCCGATGATCCGGCCGGGCTTCAGCGCGACACCGCTCAGCCCTTGCCAGTGCAGCAGCCGCCCGATGAACACCCCGCCGCCGATGATGTGGATCGCCAGCGTCGGTGCCCCCGTCAGTTCGGCGATGCCCATCAGCACCACGATCATCGGCACATATTCCGTGAAGTTGCCGAACACACGGATCTTGCGGGAAAGCTCGTCGTTGCCGCCGTCATTCAACAGCACCTTCGACTGATTGCGACCGATGACCACCACGATGGCCAGCACGAGCATCAGCAGGCCGAGCAGACCGCCCCAGAGTGCTGTCGCCTGAAGCATCATCGTTTCGTTCATTCGTCCGTCCCCTTCATGACCGAGACGACAGCACCCTGCGGGTCCATGATGACGGCCATGCGACCCACGTTCGGAATGTCGAAAGGACCGTTCAGAATCTGTCCGCCACCCGCCTTCGCCTTCTCGCAGGTCGCGTCCACATCATCGACACCGATGTAGCCCATCCAGTGCGGCGGCGGCGGATCGCCGGGGATCTCGGCTGTCGACATCATGCCGCCCCGCATCTCCTCGCCATCCTTGAAGATGTGATAGGTGCCGCCGTCGGCCATTGGCATGGCATCCACCGTCCAGCCGATGACCTCGGTGTAGAACTTCTTCGCGCCTTCCAGATCGGATGTCGCCAACTCGTTCCAGACAAAGGTGCCCTGCGTGCTCATGTGTCTCTCCCTTGTTTTACCTGTTGGTTAAATTAAGTCCGATTGCGGTTCGGCTGTCAATGCAATATTTTTGTTTTGTTCTCACAGTGGGGAGGCTGGGCCGATGCGCATCGTGGCGTGGAATTGCGCGATGGCGCTGCATCGCAAGTGGGATGTCCTGTCGGCTCTGCAGCCCGACATCGCGATCATCGGCGAATGCGACACCCGTGAACGCCTGAAGGCGCGGGGGGTGAACATCCCGCCCTCGCGCTATATCTGGACCGGCGGCCGTCCCTTCAAGGGACTTGCCGTCATCGCGTTTCCGCCCTTCAGGCTGCGGCTGAACCCGCTGCACGATCCGGCCCTGCCGCACATCCTGCCGGTCGAAGTGCGGGGTGCCGGGCTGCGCTTCAATGTGATCGGCGTCTGGGCGCAGAACATCTCGGCGGGGTTCCGCACCAGACCTGAACCCGGCCCCTTCAACCGTGCCATGGACCGCTACGGTCACCTGATCGCGGGCACGCCGACGATCATCGCGGGCGACTTCAACAATCATCATTTCTGGGACCGGCCAGGCCATGCGATCAATTTCGCCGAGAACCTGGGACGTATCCACAGGCTGGGCCTGTCCAGCGCCTATCACACGGCGCGGCGCGAATCCCACGGGTCGGAGACCGTTCCGACACATTATTGGCGCGACCGCAGGATCGACGGGCCGACCTATCACATCGATTACCTCTTCTATCCCGACGCGTGGCACCACAGGTTCCGTGGTTTCGGCGTCGGCGACTTCGAGGGTTTCTGCAGTACCGGCCTGTCGGATCACGCGCCGCTGGTGGCGGATTTCGATGCGGGACGGGGTGCCAGATCAAAGCCCCGGCCAATACCGGAATGGCTATTGCCAGTACGGCGGTGATCCGCTAGAACGCGCGCTCCGTTGATCAGGGCGCTGCCCTGAATGAGGCGCGTGTGGGCGCATAGCTCAGTTGGTAGAGCAGCTGACTCTTAATCAGCGGGTCCAAGGTTCGAGTCCTTGTGCGCCCACCACTTAAACCCTTTGAAAATAAACAACTTTTTTCTCAACGCCTTTCGGCAGATGTAGACAATATCATCATATGTGCCAGATATGTGCTGCCAGCGTTCAGCAATGAGGCATCCTCTCCCGCCGGAACTTAACGACAGTTCTGGTTTGAAATGAGGGGGGTGGGTATTGCTTGAAAGCGTCATTCGGACGAGCAAATACTGAAGCTTCTGCGTGTGATTGAGGTGATGGTGAACTCAAGATGTTCGAGTCACCCACGGTCAAACCACGCTGAGGCGCACGAACCCATCACCAAGCGGTTCTAAGCAACCCGATCACGTCGTCGACGGAGGTGACCGGACGCGGATTGGTCGCCACGATCAGGTCCTCCAGTGCGTCCTTGGCAATCGCCTCGAAATCCGCCTCGCTTACGCCCTCGACATCGCGCAACCGCGTCGGCAGATCCAGGTCCTGTACGAAACCGGTCATCGCTTTCTGCGCCGCTCGGGCCGCCACTTCTGCACTCATGTTGGAGGTCTCCACACCCATGGCGCCGGCCATCCAGGCCTGCTGCTCCATCGTGTGCGAATGGTTGAACCTCATCGTGTGGTGCAGCATCACGCACGAGGTGATCCCATGCGGCACGTCGCAGCGCGCGCCGAGCTGATGGCCGATGCCGTGGCTGAGCCCCAGCGAGACGCTGCCCAGGCCGTACACGGAGAGCCAGGACGCCACCTGGCACTGTACCCGCGCCACCAGGTCCTTCGGGTCGTCCTTGCACTGCGGCAGGTAGGTGAACAGCATATCAAGCGCGCGAATCGCCAGCGCGTCGGTGAACGGTTGCGCCAGCCCGGAATAGATCGCCTCCACGCAGTGGTCGACCGCGCGCATGCCGGTGGACAGCCACAACCAGTCGGGCGTCTCCAGGGTGAGCGTGGGATCAAGGATTACAGCCTTCGCCGTGATTTTCTTGTCGACGTAAAGGTCCTTCACCTTGCGGACTTCGTCGGTGACGCCAACGAAATTGGTGAACTCGCCCGCCGACAGCGTGGTCGGAATGGCGATGAGGGGGACGCAGTCGCCCGTGACGGGCGGAATCTCAATCTGGTCAGGGTATTGGAACTTGATCCGCGCCTCGTCGAATCCCTCGGTCGAAGTGATACCCTGGGCCAGCGCGATCATCACCGCCTTTGCGGTATCGTTCGGGCTGCCGCCGCCGAAGCAGATGAGGCCGTCGACATCGTGTTCCCGGGCCATCTCCGTGGCGCGCAAGACCATCTGCCGGGGCACATGCTGGATTGTCTCGCTGAATACTGCGGCGGTGCGCCCGTCCGTCGCTGCCTTCACCTTGTCGAGCAGGTCCGTCTTGTTCGCCAGCGTGTTGCCGGTGATGATCAGCGCGCGCTTGATGCCGTGCATCTCCAGCGTAGGACCCAGCTTTTCCAGACTGCCGGCGCCGAAGTGGATGTCGTCCAACGGCAACGAGGTGAATGCGCCGTTAAGATCGCGCTTCGGTAGCTCAAACATTGCTTGCATCTCCCCTGTGGCGGCCCTCCGAGCAAAATTTCTCGGACGCCGACAGCACCAGAGCCGGCACTTTCGGGATGACCGCCAGTTTCAATTGCAATGGTACCCGTTCGGCTGCGGGTTGACAATTTTCCGTCGATCCTTCTGCCGGAGCGCGCTATCGGCCTGCCAGACCGTTGCCGCGCGCGTTCTCTTCGCGCTCAACCCGGATTTTCCGTCAGCACGAGATACGTCGCCCTTGGCGCGCACCTTGATGATGATGGCTTCGCCCAAGCTGGCATCGGCGGCGCAAGATGATCAGGTGCGGTGCTGAAAACGACGACCGTTCTCGGCCTGGACTTGGCATCAGGCCGCTGCCAGGGCGATGACCGATGTGGCGGGTGAGAGGTGGTGTCGGCATTGTCGGAGCAGATTTGCCCCGCTGGTCGTTCAGTACGCACTGACACGCTGACCGGCAACGGAGGCGCGGGCGAGCTGTCCAGCTTCAGGGAAGTTGCCGCACTGCGTTCGACTGTGAAACGTAGACCTTCTGTACCGTTTCAGATATCAGACCGTCAGTCGCAGCAAACTGGAACATCTCATGCCCGATATCATCTACACCAAGGTTGACGAAGCACCGGAACTGGCCTCCGCCTCACTGTTGCCGATCATCCAGAAATTCGCCGCAGCCGCGGGTGTCAGCGTTGGAACGAAGGACATCAGCCTCGCCGGACGTATTCTGGCGGCCTTTCCCGACCACCTGAGCGAAGATCAGCGTCAGTCAGATGATCTGGCGGAGCTGGGCAATCTGGTGAAGACGGCCGAGGCGAATGTGATCAAGCTGCCGAACATCTCGGCATCGGTGCCGCAGCTGGTCGAGGCCATCAGGGAGCTTCAGGGCCAGGGCTTTGCGGTACCTGACTATCCGGAGAACCCCAAGACCGACGATGAAAAGGCCGCGCGGGCGAAGTATGACGCGATCAAGGGATCGGCGGTCAATCCGGTGCTGCGTGAAGGCAATTCCGACCGCCGGGCCGCGAAAGCCGTGAAGAGCTTTGCGCAGGCCAATCCGCACCGCATGGGTGACTGGACCGCCGACAGCAAGACCGACGTATCGTCCATGTCCGGGAATGACTTCTTCTCGAACGAGAGCTCTGCAACGTTGAAGAGCGCGACGGCTGCGAAGATCGTGCTGGAGACCGCCTCGGGCGAGACGGTTCTGAAGGACGGCCTGGAATATCCTGCCGGTACGGTCGTCGATGCGACCTTCATGAGCGTTGCGGCCCTGAAGGACTTCCTTGCCGCCGAGATCGACAGGACGAAGGACCAGGGCATCCTGTTCTCGCTGCACATGAAGGCGACGATGATGAAGGTCTCCGACCCGATCATCTTCGGCCACGCGGTGAAGGCTTTCCTGCAGCCCGTCTTCGACAAGCACGGCGACGCGATGGCCGCGCTGGGCGTGAACCCCAATTCCGGCCTTGGCGACCTGCTGGCGCGGGTCAAGGGCAATGCGGAGATCATGGCCGACATCGATGCCTGCATGGCGGCGCGCCCGCCGATGTACATGGTCGATTCCGACAAGGGCATCACCAACCTTCACGTCTCGTCCGACGTGATCATCGACGCCTCGATGCCCGCCCTCATTCGCGCGGGCGGCAAGGGCTGGGGCCCTGATGGCAACGAGCATGACGCCAACTGCGTCATTCCCGACAATTCATACGCGCCGGTCTATGACGAGACGATCCGGTTCTTCAAGGAGAACGGCAAGCTGAACCCGGCGACCGCCGGCACGGTCCAGAACATCGGCCTGATGGCGCAGAAGGCCGAGGAATACGGCTCCCATCCGACGACGTTCGAGATCCCCGAAGCCGGCACGGTCAAGATGATCCTCGATGACGGCACCGTCCTGCACCAGCACACTGTGGAGGCGGGCGATATCTGGCGCTCCTCCTCGACACGGCAGGCACCGATCGAGGATTGGGTCAATCTCGCCATCTCCCGTCAGAAGGCCGAGGGCTGCGAAGCGATCTTCTGGCTGGATGCGGCGCGCCCGCATGACGCCGAACTGATCGCCTACGTGAAGCCGATCCTGGAAGCGCAGGGCGTGGCGGACAAGTTCCGAATCATGGCCCCGCGGGAAGCCACGCGCGCCTCGCTTGAAACGATCACCGGGGGCAGGAATTCCATCGCGGTAACGGGCAACGTGTTGCGCGACTACCTGACGGACCTTTTCCCGATCCTCGAACTGGCGACGTCCGCCAAGATGCTGTCGATCGTGAAGTTGATGAACGGTGGCGGACTGTTTGAAACCGGGGCGGGTGGTTCGGCCCCGAAACATGTTCAGCAGCTCATGGAAGAGAACCACCTGCGCTGGGACAGCCTCGGTGAGTTCTGCGCGCTTGGCGAAAGCCTGATCTTCCTCGCCGACGCCAGAGGCAACGAGAAGGCCCGGGTCCTCGGTATTGCGGCCGAAAAGGCGACGCAGGGCATCCTCGACCATGACCGGTCGCCCTCGCGCAAGGTTGGCGAGCCCGACAACCGCGACAGCCATTACTGGTTTGCCCGGTACTGGGCGGAAGCTCTAGCCGCTCAGGACCAGGATGCCGAGCTGGCGGCCCACTTCGCGCCGATCGCCGAGGCTCTCGCGGCGGCTGAAGCGAAGATTGTTTCCGAGCTTGCCACTGTGCAGGGGGCCGAAGCTGACCTGGGAGGCTACTATCACACCGATCCGGCAAAGACCGTTGCCGTCATGCGTCCCTCCGAGACGTTGAATGCCATCATCGGGAATCCCGACTGATCCATCCTGGACCGCGCGCCCTCTTGTGGCGCGCGGTCCGTTGTTGGGCCGATGAACTGGTTGAGTGGATCTTCGCCGAGAACAGGGGCAGAACTGTCCAACTCGGGAAAGTTCAATTGTCCAACATTGTATGCTGCTTTCTTCTCGTTGGATTGTCGACATCGTGAGCCCGCTGCGATCGTCGAGGATCTGAAGCGTCAAAATCTGGCCGGAAAGTCAGGTAGGATAATTCGATCAAGAATGAGCCACGAAGTCACCGCGGGTCTGAATCAAATTTCAGTCGAATTTGTCTCCGGCTAGATGTGAGGTTTCTATTGGTTTTCCATCCGGACAGTATCCGGGAAGCTGGTGCTGCGTGACATCGACTGATCCCGGAACGCCCGAATGGACATCCGCAAGGATGCAGGAGCTTCTTCAAGGCCGCCAAACATATCCAAGCAACTTATTCTGATCGCCTAGAAGACGCCGGTCTTCTTCATCTTGCCGATGTCATCGTCGGAATAGCCGAGGCCGCGCAGCATCGCTTCGGTGTGTTCGCCAAGTGTGGCGAAGTCCAGGTGCGGCTTGCCGGGTTCGTCGGCGAACTGGATGGGCACGCCGATATGCTCCCAGCCGCGATCGTCCTCGAAGATCATGCCGCGGTGGCGGACCTGCGGATCGTCGCAGGCCTCGCGCAGATTGTTGACCGGCGCAAAGGCGCAGTCGACGTCGGCGAACCAGTCCACCCATTCGGCCTGGGTCTTCGTCCTGAAGGTCTCGCGGAGGAAGGCACGCGCCGGGTCCTGCGTCGGGCCGGGCGGGGGCTGGCAGGCCTCGATCAGGTCTGGTCGGCCGAACTTGTTCATGACGTTCTCGGCGAAGTGCATTTCCGATGCGCCCAGCACGACGAACTTGTCGTCCTTGGTCTCGTAGATCGCATACATCGCATAGCCGCCGCCCGTGCGTTCCTGCTTCGGCTGGGGCGGGCGCTTTTCGGCAAAGGTCGTCCCCATCAGATTGGGCATGGCGGCGAACAGCGAATCCATCATGGCGAGATCGATGTAGTCGCCCTTGCCCGTCGTCTGGCGGCGCAGCAGGGCCATCAGCACGCCGGAAAGCCCCATCATGGACGACAGCATGTCTGCATTTGCGATGCCGGGAATGGCCGGCTTGCCATCCTGGCCCTCGTTCAGCGACAGCGCACCGCCGATGGCTTCGGTCGCGAGGTCATGCGCGGGCTTCTTCACATAGGGGCCGGTCTGCCCGAACGCGCTGATGGAGATGTAAACGATCTTGGGATTGCGCGCTGCGACGGTCTCATAGTCGCAGCCGAGCCGTTTCACGACGCCGGGACGGAAGGCCTCGACCATCACATCGCAGGTCTCGACCAGACGCATCAGCGCTTCCTTGCCCTCATCGGTCTTCAGATTGAGCTGGATCGATTTCTTGCCGCGATGGGTGTTGGCGAAATAGACGGTCATGCCGTCGCGCTTCTCGCCGATCTCCCGGTTCGGTTCACCGTTCATCGGTTCCAGCTTGATCACCTCCGCCCCGTGATCGGCCATCATCTGCGTCAGCAGCGGGCCGGGCAGGAACAGCGACAGGTCCAGGACGCGGATACCTTCGAGTTTCATGGGACTTTCTCCTTCAGGCCGGGTTCTTGGCCATCATCTGCCGCGCGATGATGATGCGCTGCATTTCGTTGGTGCCTTCGCCGATGCACATCAGCGGCGCATCCCGGAAATAGCGTTCGACAGGGAATTCGGCGGAATAGCCATAGGCACCGTGGATGCGCATGCATTCGGTGGCGTTCTCCAGCGCGGTCTCGGAGGCGAACAGCTTGGCCATGCCCGCTTCCATGTCGCAGCGTTCGCCGCGGTCGTAGGCTTCCGCAGCGTCGAGCATCAGCAGTTCCGCCGCGCGCCGCTTCGTCGCCATCTCGCCGATCTTCAGCTGGATCGCCTGATGCTGGCCGATGGGTTTGCCCATGGTTTCGCGGATCTGGGCGTATTCGACGGCCTTGTTCAGGGCCGCCGTCGCGATCCCGACGCCACGCGCGGCGATGTTGATCCGGCCGAGTTCCAGACCGCCGACGGTCTGGTGGAAACCCTTGCCCTCGACGCCACCGATCAGGTTGGCCGCCGGCACGCGATAGTCCTCGAAGATCAGTTCCGCCGAATCGATACCCTTGTACCCCAGCTTCTTCAGCTTCCGTCCGGTGGTGAAACCGGGGCCCTTTTCGGCAATGAACAGGCTCATCCCCTGATGACGCGGTTCGATCTCGGTGTCGGTCTTTACCAGCAGGGCGACAGCACCGCCCTCAATCCCGTTCGAGATCCAGGTCTTGCCGCCATTGATGACATAATCGTCGCCATCGCGAACGGCCTTGGTGCGGATGGCCTGCAGATCGGTGCCGCAATGCGGTTCGGTCAGGGCCAGTCCGCCGCGCAGTTCACCGGTCGCGAAGCGGGGCAGCAGGCGCTGCTTCTGCTCGTCGGTGCCGAAACGTTCGACCGCCGCCGCCATCATCAGGTGCGAGTTGAAGATGCCGGTCAGCGACATCCAGACCTCGGAGATGGTGGCGACGATCTTTGCATAGGTCTGCGCAGGCAATCCCAGACCACCATACGCCTGCGGGATGGTCGCACCGAACAGGCCGAGCGCCTTCATCTGTTCGACCATCTCGTGCGGATATGTGTCCGCGTGCTCCAGCTCCAGCACCTTGTCCTCGACATCGCGCCTCAGCCAGATGCGGATGCTGTCGAGCAACTGCTCCTCGTCCGAGCGCGTGAATTCCGCACCCGACCGGCTGCGTATGATGGCTTCCGTGGATTCCATGCGTGCGACCCTCCCCGTCGTTTCATGGATGGCAGCATACAGACTGCCATGATAGAGGGCTGATCGCATATCTGGTTTTGGGAAATGTCATGCTGCTGACCGAGTTGCTGGAAGAGAAGGGCGTTCTGCTGGCCGACGGGGCCACGGGCACCAACATGTTCGAGATGGGGCTGCCCGCCGGTCACGCGCCGGAGGACTGGAACGCGGCGGAGCCGGAGAAGGTGAAGGCCCACTACAGGACCTTCGTGGACGCCGGCAGCGATATCATCCTGACCAACACGTTCGGCGGCACGCGCTACCGGCTGAAGCTGCATGATCTGCAGGATCAGGCGGAAGAACTGAATCGTCTGGGTGCCGAACTGGCCTGCGAGGTGGTGACCGACGCGGACCGCAGGATCGTCGTGGCCGGATCGATGGGACCGACGGGTGAACTGCTCGCGCCGCTGGGGGCGATGACCTACGAGGATTGCGTCGCGGCGTTCATGGAACAGGCACGCGGCCTGAAAGCCGGTGGCGCGGATGTGGCCTGGATCGAAACCATGTCGGCGGGGGACGAGATGCGCGCCGCCGCCGAGGCCGCCATCGCAGCCGGGCTGCCCTATGTCTATACCGCCAGCTTCGACACGGCGGGGCGCACCATGATGGGACTGCCGCCCGAAGGGCTCGCGAGCGTGCAGGACGGGCTGGCCGAACGAGCGATCGCCTTCGGTGCGAACTGCGGGGTGGGGGCGTCGGACCTGCTGCTGGCGGTCTCCAACATGCCGACCGACGATCACGTCGTGGTCGCCAAGGCCAACTGCGGTATCCCGCAGGTGCGGGGCGACAAGGTCGAATACACCGGTACGCCCGAACTGATGGCCGCCTACGTCCGGCTGGCCGCCGATTGTGGCGTCCGCATCATCGGCGGCTGCTGCGGTACGTCGCCCGAACATGTCAGGGCGATGCGCCGGTCGCTGGATGGCTGGACGCGTGGCGAGAAGCCGGAGCTTGAGGATATCGTTACCGCGCTCGGTCCGTTGATGGCACCGCCCTCGACCGCGGGCAGCGAGGGGTCGCGACCGGATCGCGCGCGCCGCCGCCGCCGGGACTGAACTCCGTCCTACGCCACGCGCTCATAGTGCGCGGAGAAGCCGAATTCGGACCATTCGAGGCCCAGCCATTCGCCGTCCAGACCGTACAGCACCTCCAGCACGCGCCGTGACTTCACGGCATAGCGCTGCGCCGACCGGCTTCGTCCCAGCACCTGAATGGTTTCCTTGCCGATATAGCTGATCTCGGTCGGGCGAACGTTGCCGCGCGTGAGATCGAGAAAGCCCTGATGGTTTGCCGATGAGGCCTTCCAGATGGATGACGCCGGCCAGAGGTGACCGGGCAGCATCTTCAGCCCCAGCCGTGTGCTGTTGGTGGCCAGCTTCCCGTTCGGGGTCAGTTCGGCGGTGACGATGTCGTGCTTCTTGCCGTCATCGGTCTCCGCCCGCAGCCGGACAAGCTGATCGCCGCGCCAGACCTCCTGTACCTGCTGGGTGTATCCGAAGGTGCCGAACAGGGGGACCTTGATCTTCAGCCGGATGTCGATGTCCACGTTCAGCAGGTCGCCATCGCGCGCGAAGGCGACACGGTGGTGTCCGGCACGGCTGCCCAGGGCGTGGATGTTGAAATCATAGTACCAGCCGTTCTGCTGGCTGCGCGCATGGCTTGGCAGAAGGGACAGCGCCGCAGCCGCACCTGCGCCGCCGAGAAGGGATCGTCTGGTAAGCGCGTTTTCACTGGTCATCGCATCAATGTGTCCGTCTCCGCACAATGTTCAAGCCCGTCAAGCGCCGCCGGAAGGCCGATCCTGCATCCGATCCTCCGGGTGGCGTAAGCGGCAGTTCTGATCCGTGTCTTGGTCCTTCCGCATGAATTGACCCTGAATGATCGGGGGGTCCCACTTTGCGCCTGGCCGTTTCAGTCAGCAACCGGAACAGGACGGGATGTTCGCCCCTGAGCCGGATCGCGGCCGGGTGGCGCGTGGTGTTCAGCGTTCGTCGATGATGTGGATCAGGCCCAGTTCGTCCATGTGAAGCGACTGGTCGGGCAGTACCTTGGTCGTCGAAGTCGGCTCGACAATGATGGCGGGTCCGGCAATCTGCTCCCCGACCGGCAGTCCGGCGCGATCCAGGATGACGGCTTCGTGGATACCGTCCTCGCCGAAATGGATATCCCGCCGATCGAGCGTCGATGCCTTCAGCGAGCGGCCCTGCGTACCGACGGGCCGGATATCCGGGACACGGCGCTTCTGCTCGCTCGCGAGATGAAAATGGATGATCTCCACGCGCGTGTCCTCAAGCCGGAACGTGTAGGCACGCTTGTGGGCTTCATGGAAGGCCTCGATCAGTTGCTCAAGCTGGATCGCAACGGGATCGACACTGACGGCGACGGTGTGTTCCTGCCCGTGATAGCGCATCTCCAGACGGGCGGTGAAGGACAGTTCCCCGTCGGCGGTTCCGTCGAAATAGGAACGGGCCTCCTGCGTCATGGCACGGAAGATCCCGTGCAGGTCGTCGGCGCTGATCGCGTCGGCGTCCAGCGGCTCGGTACGCACCTGATCGTGGCGCGGCGAGGTGGCCAGCATGCCCCAGGCCGAAAACAGCCCCGGATAACGCGGGATGACGACTTTCTTCATCCCCAGTTCACGTGCCAGCGAAGCGGCGTGCATGGCACCGCCGCCGCCGTATGCCAGCATGGCGAAGTCGCGGGGATCGTGGCCGCGCTGTACCGAGATCAGTTTGAGGGCGTTGATCATGTTGGCTTCGGCCAGTCGAATGACGGCCGCCGCCGCCGGGACGATGTCCAGCGACAGGGCATCCGCAATCGGCTTGAATGCCTTGCTCGCCTTGTCCTTCGACAGCGCGATCCGGCCATCGGAAAACCGCGACACGTCCAGGATGCCGGTCAGCAGCATGGCGTCGGTGACCGTCGGTTCGGTGCCGCCCACGCCATAGCAGGCCGGGCCGGGATCCGCGCCCGCCGACTGCGGGCCGACTTTCAGACGGCCTGCCGCATCGATGCGCGCGATCGAACCGCCGCCCGCGCCGACCTCGACGATATCGATGACCGGGGCCTTGACCGGATAACCCGGATGCAACGGCGTCTTCTCGATCCAGTAGTCGGTGTTCACGGTCGCCATGCCGCCCCGTATCAGGGAACATTTCGCCGTCGTCCCGCCGACGTCGAAGGCGATCATGTCCGGCATGTTCGCGGCACGTCCGACTACGACGGCTCCATTGACGCCTGCGGCCGGACCGGACTCGACCAGCGTGAGCGGATGCGCACGGGCGCTGGCGAAACTGGTCGTGCCGCCGTTCGACTGCATGGCCTGCAGCGGTGCGGTTATCCCGGCGTCCTTCAGCCGGACCGAAAGGCGGTCGAAGTAACGCTGGATGATGGGCTGGACATAGGCGTTCAGCACCGCCGTGCTGGTGCGCTCGAACTCCCGCCATTCGCGCGTGAACTCCGACGACAGGGTGACCGATATGTCCGGCACCAGATCGGCGAGGATCTCCCCGCATTCCCGCTCATGCGCGGGATTGCGATAGCTGTGCAGGAAGCAGACCGCGATGGCTTCGATACCGTCCTTCCGGCAGGTTTCGGCGATGTGCTCGATGCTCAGCGGGTCGAGCGCCAGCACGACCTCGCCATCCGCGTCCATGCGCTCGACGGCTTCGAAGCGCCATTTGCGGGGCACGAACGGTTCGGGCACCTGAAATTGCAGATTGTAGAGATCCGGACGGTTGCCGCGCCCGATGGCCAGCACATCGCGGAAGCCCTTGGTGGTAATCAGTGCGGTCCGGACGCCCTTGCGTTCGGTGATCGCATTGATGACCGTCGTCCCGCCATGCACGAACTCGGCAACCGCCGCGTGATCCAGCGCGCCCAGACCGACGACCGACATGACGCCGTCGGACTGGTCGGCCGGCGTCGTCAGATCCTTGGCGACGGACAGTTCATCGGTTGCCTCGTTCCAGGCCACCAGATCCGTGAAGGTGCCGCCGACATCCGTTGCCAGGCGGATCATGAGCCATACACCGCTTTCGCTTCGGCCTCGGTCAGCAGGCCGTCCGCCACGTCGGCGGCCACGGCATCGGGACTGCGCAGTCCGGGATCGCCCCAGCCGCCGCCACCGCCGGTAACGATCGAGACACGATCGCCCCTGGACAGATCCGCGTGCGGGATCCGCGCTACCCGTTCCGTGGCGCCGTTCCGGGTGATCTCCATGTAGTTGCGGCTGCCTTCGCCGCCGCCGTCCTCGCCCCAGGGCCGCTCGACGGACCGGCCCATGCTGGCGTAGGTGAAGGCGTTGTCGCCCAGCACCTCATATTCCCTGACCAGTCCGTAGCCACCCCGGAACCGGCCCGCGCCCGGTCCTTCATCGGTGTTGAAGCCATAGCGCCTCAACCGCAGCGGATATTTCGCCTCCAGAAGCTCGACCGACAGATTGTAGGTGTCGCCGTCGGTGATGGCGATCAGCCCGCTGGCACCGTCGCGTTCCGGTGTTGCGCCCCAGCCCCCGTGCTGGGGTTCGATGTGAACGTAGGGCGCGCCGCTGCGATCCTCGCCGCAGATATAGGTCGCACAGAGACTCATGTAGCTGCCGGCGCTGAACTTCTCCGGTGCCAGGGGGGCGAGCGCCTTCCAGACAAGCTCCGATGCCTGCGCCGCCCCCTCGTAGTACCAGCCGATGGGCGAGGGGCTGACCGCGCTGAAAACGGTACCGTCGGGCACGTCGATGCGCACCGGGCGGAACCAGCCTTCGTTCGATGGCGCGTGCGGGCCGACCAGGGCCTTGAAGACCGATTTCACGGCCGACTGCAGGGCGCCGGCGGTGCAGTTGATCGGGCCGGGCCGGGCGGCGGCGGAGCCCGTGAAGTCGGCGGTGATCGCGTCCCCGCTGATGGTGACCTTCACCTGCACCGGGATGCGTTCGTCCGAGCGCCCGTCACCGTCGATCCAGTCCTGTGCTTCATAGGTGCCGTCGGGCAGGGCGCGCAGGGCGGCGCGTGCCTCCTTCTCGCCCGTATCCAGAATCGTGTCGAAGGCCTGTTTCAGGCCCTCTGCGCCGTATCGTTCGCACAGTTCCCCGATCCGGGCCGCCGCGATGTTGACGGCGGCCAGTTCCGCGTTCAGGTCGCCAAGCGCCATTTTCGGCAGGCGGGAGTTGGCGGCAATGATATCGCGGACGTCATCGAGCAGCACGTCCTCGCGGCAGAGATGAATGCCGGGCAGGCGCAGCCCCTCCTGAAACACCTCGGTCGCGTCCGCGGGCAGGCTGCCGGCGACGGCACCCCCGACATCCAGCCAGTGGGCGACCGAGATCGCGAACCCCATCAGCTGATCACCCGCAAACAGCGGCTTGATGACGGCCATGTCGCAGCAATGTGTGCCGCCGTGAAACGGATCGTTGGTGATGAAGGCGTCGCCGGGCCGCATCCGGTCACCGTGCTTTTCGATGATGAAGCGAACCTGGGCGGCGAACGTGCCGGTAAACAGTGTCAGTCCGTTCGCCTGGGCGATCAGGTCGCCCTTCGGATCGCAGATGCCGCAGGCGAAATCGAGGACCTCGTAGATGACCGGGCTCATGCTGGTGCGCGCCAGCACGGTGCCCATCTCATCGACGGTTGCCAGCAACTTGCCATGAACGATTTCGAGCGTGACGGGATCCAATAGATATCTCCTTGTTGCCGCACCGGCAGAGGGTCCGTGCTCTCCGGTTTGAAGTCAATTCCGGCGGCTTTTGAGGATCGGCACAAATCTGAGGACTGAAGCGCCATCGGTTTCGGCTTGACACGCACCGCCGATTCGCCGGGGCAGGGTGCACGAAGCTGTGGACAAGGCGGAAAGCACACATCAGTATCCAAACATGAACGATATTTCATTAGTCGGTTGCGATAGTGACGGCGCAATTCAACTGAAGCGTTTTGATGTCGGAACGTTGCCGCGGCATGCCCGGCTGGGTGCCTGGACCGAGGTCCTGTACGACAATTTTTATCCCCTCGACCTGATCGACCCGACGGTCGAGTTCTCGATCGGCAAGCTGAGCATCCTTGACATTCCGGGCGTCCGCTTCGGCACGATCGAAAGCGATCCGATGAACGTGTTCCGGCGGCGGCAGCATCTCAGCCGCTCAGGTGGCGACTACTACTACATACCGATGCCGATGAAGCAGTCTCTGGCGCTCAAGCAGTTCGGCAGGAAGGCGGTGATCGCGCCGGGGGATTTCGCGGTGGTCGCGACGGCGGATACCTATCAGTACGAACAGGGGACGCCGAACCTGCTCGCGACCCTGCGGATCGACGGTCCGCTGATGCGCGAACGCGTTCCCCTGATCGACGATCTGGTGGCGCAGACCTGCGACGGCAATGCGCCGCTGGTTCACGTCTTCATCGATTTCGTGCATTCGATCATGCGCCAGAGCAACCAGCTGGACCTGGATTCGGCGGCGGCGATGACACCGCATCTGCTGGACCTGCTGGCGCTGGCCCTGACCGCGCCGGTCGATGCCATGAAAAGCAGCGAAAGCTCGGTGCGGCTTGCGCATCTGCGCCGGATCATGCGGACGATCGAGGATCGGCTGGATGACGAAACCCTGGGCCCTGGCATGCTAGCGCGCGAACTCGGACTGTCGGAACGCTATATCCAGAAGATGTTTGCCGAACGCGGGGAAACCCTGTCGGGCGTGATCCGGGCGCGCCGCATCGCGACGGCTCAACGGCGGCTGATCGATCCGACCCGGTCCGGGTTGTCGGTGGCCTCGATCGCATTCTCGGTCGGTTTCTCCGACCCGGCTCATTTCAGCCGCGCATTCCGATCCATCACCGGCGCATCGCCGAGCGAATTCCGGCGCGAGAATGCCAGAGTGATCGGCGGCTCACTGACATAACCGCCAGCCACCCGAGCGCTTCTTGATGTCCAGATGCAGATGGTCGGCGTGCGATGCGTCGGTGCCCGGTCCGATGACGGTGGTGAAGTTCAGACAGGACGCGGCACGGACGGCCCGCTGGAACGACTCCTCGATCTTGCCGGTACGCTGACGCGGCCTGATGCGGATGGAGGAACCCGCCGAAAAACGAAATCCCATGATATCGACCGCGTTGCCGAAAGAATGTTCGGACAGCTTGCCCGTCTTCGCATTGTTCCGGCGGCGGCAGACATAGGTCGAGCCATGGTCGATGGCGGTCAGCCTGCCCCGGTTTTCCAGCCTCTCCGTCGCCGGCACGACGAAGTCCCTGACCCATTCGGCAAGCGCCAGGGCCGTGGCGCACCGGAGCCGGCTGTCGGGCTGAAGCGTGACGCCGGGCTGGATTTCCTGCACTGAAACCGGGCGCGCGATGCCGCATTCGGGGTCCGTGCTGGTTACCGGTTTGTCCAGCACGGTGTAGGTCACACCCAACTGGTCGAGAACCGCCTGACAGGCCGCGAAATCCTCGTCGGACTCCGTCAGCAGCTGCGGTCGGGTCGGCTTTGTGATTGCCGGCGGGGCGTTGGTCTCCACCTTCGTCTCGGTCCCGGCTTTCCCGGTTTCCTTCTCAGCGGATTCCGAGTCGGGCGTCACCGTCTCGGCCGTGGGCCGTTCCGGCGGCAATGGCACGGCGGCAGGTCTGGGCGGTGGCGGCGGGGGCACGGTCCGGGCCGCGTCCGCTGGCGAAACCGACATGGAAAACAGGAACAGGCATACGGCAGCCAGCCCACGCGTCATGGTGCGAAGGTCACCCGGACACCCTGACCGACCATATCGGCCAGTTCGCGCGCGTCCCAGTTGGTCATCCGCACGCATCCGTGGCTTTGCTTGACGAAAAGCTTGGCCGGTTCGGGTGTTCCATGGATGCCGTATGTCGGCTTTGTCAGGTCGATCCAGATCGTGCCGACGGGCCCGTTCGGTCCGGGCGGCAGGATCAGTGTCTCCTCGTTCTGACCCTGCTTGAAATTCACCGCCGGATCATAGGTGTAGTTCGGATCGTAGGCGATGGCGCGGACCTCCATCTCGCCTTCGGGCGAAGGGGTCTGGTCCGAGCCGACCGCGACCGGATAATCGGCAAGGATACGCCCGTCGGCATCCCGCGCCACCAGCCTGCCGGATGCCTTTTCCACGGTGATCGTGTCAACCTGGCCCTCCAGCGGATCCCCGGTGTTGATGACCACGATGGTTTCACCGGGTTCGAAGCGGGCCTGCGGGTTCAGGACGCGCAGAAAATCCTCGTCCATGTGAAAGCGTTCGGCCAGCCGCTCGGTAACCCGCTGATAACCGAGCTTTTCGTAGGTGGCGAGTCTGGCGTAGTCGTCGGGCAGGGTGTCATTATCGGGGAGATCGGCCTGTTCGATCCGATAACGGGCGGTGATCGGTTTCCGGGTGGCCCAGGTCAGGGCCGTCCAGACGTCCAGGTCAAGAACCCCGTCCGCCGTCAGTCCTTCCCTGGTCTCGAACGCCCGTATGGCGCTGTCGGTCATGCCCCCGCTGAACCCGTCGATCACCCCCGGCGACACGTGCGCCCGATCCAGAAGCGTCTGGACCTTGATCGTCAGCGCGGTCCGGCCTTCCGGCAACGGGCCGGACACATAGGTGGCCGCCTCGATCTCGGCGGGCGTCGGTATTTCATCATCCGAGCTGGCGGGACTGGAGATCATCAGGATCAGGCCGAGACCTGCGGTGAGACCAAAAAAACTTCTGAACATTGCAAACTACTCGATAAATCGCTCAACTCACGGGATGCTATCAGCAAAGCAGGGGGTTCCCAAGCAGGCGCTGCACGCCGCGGGCGAGCGAGCAACGGGGACAGATCAAAATGGGGGAGAGTCCTGAATGAATGACGATCTGATATTGCGCCAGACCGACCGCGGGATCGCGACGGTCACGTTCAACCGGCCCGACGCGCTGAACGCCCTGACGATCGAGATGCTCACCCGGGCCGGCGATGTTCTTGAAACCCTGTCCGCGGACCAGAGTGTTTCGGTCGTCGTTCTGACCGGGGCCGGGCGTGCCTTCTCTGCGGGGGTGGATCTCAAGGCGCTTCAGGCAGCCGGACAGGACGTCAGCGAAGGCAATGTCGGCGATGCGCTGAACGAAGCTGCGCGCCGTGTGCAGCATCTGCTGGAAACCATGCCCCAGGCTACCATTGCCAAGGTGAACGGGTTCTGTTTCACGGGGGCGGTCGAGATCATGCTGGCCTGCGATATCATCATCGCCGCCGAAGAGGCGAAGTTCGGAGATACGCATGCGAAGATCGGACTGCGGCCGACATGGGGCATGACCCAGCGCCTGCCGCGGCGCGTGGGTATGATGCGGGCCAGGGAACTGTCGTTTACGGCACGCACCATCGATGGGCGGCAGGCGGCGGAATACGGTCTGGTTCTGGAAGCCGTACCGCTGGGCGCTCTGGATGAGCACGTCGCCGATCTGGCCGCGGCCATCGCCGCGAACAGCTCCGGTTCGATTGCGGCCTACAAGGATCTCTATGCCCGGTCAGAGAATGCGGGACTCGACGCGGGACTGTCGTACGAAGCCGAGACCACATACGCGATATCGGATGTCAAACAGCGGATAGGCGACATGCTGGCGCGGCTGAAGGGCTGACCGTCACGCCCGCAGCGACGCGTCGAGATAGGGCTGGAAGTGCTGGACCGAAGGCGTGATGACCTCGGGATCCTTCGCCGCGTCGTCCCAGCGCCGCAGTTTCACCGCTTCCATGGCAAAGGGTTGCGAGGCGAAATATTCTGCTTCCCGGGCATCGAACGGACCGCCCTGGACACCCAGAGACGTCACGGATGCGGGTGACAGGGTGGCGAAATAGCCCGGCTGGGTGGCGCAAAGGTAGCGCTTGGCATCGACGTGCAGCCTTACCGGCTGCAGCACATCGTCTCCGAACCACCGGGCCAGATGATCGGCGCCGGCCTTCTCATGCTGCAGATCGATACCGTCGTCCGCTGCCTCGGCGTCATCCTCCAGCACAAGGTGGCCGATGTCGTGCAGCAGGGCGGCAGAGATGGTGGCCGGCGATGCGCCCGCAGCCTCGGCCAGCGTCGCGCACTGGACGGCATGCGCCAGCTGGGTGACCGACTCATTGCCGTACATGGCACCTCCGCGTTGCGCCAGAAGCAGGATCAGATCGTCGGTGACGGACATCGGGTTTCCTTTCAGATCTTGTCGAGCCGGACTTCGATTCCGGACCGGTAAGCCTCATCAAGCGCTTCAAGAACATCATCTACGGTGCTGACATAGGATACATATTCGGCAATCGCGGGGGAAGCGAAACGGGCATCGATGATGTGCTTCATCAGTTGCCGGAACGGCGCGAAATAGCCTTCCTGATCCACGATCACGACCGGCTTGCCATGCAGGCCGAGCTGCCGCCAGGACAGGATCTCGATCAGTTCATCCAGTGTGCCGATGCCTCCGGGGAGCACGCAGAACCCGTCGGAACGTCGCACCATCTCGGCTTTCCGGGTATGCATGCTGTCAACCACCAGCAATTCGGTGATCTCGTCATGTTGGACCTCGACTTTGTGCAGGTGATCCGGGATGATCCCGACAACCTTTCCACCGGCCCGGAGCGCGCCGTCGGCAACCCTGCCCATCAGGCCCAGACGCCCGCCGCCGTAGACCACGCTCCGCCCGTCTTCGGCGATCAGCCGGCCCAGACGTCCGGCGGCATCGAGAAAGCGTTCGTCGGCGCTGCTGCTGGAACCGCAATAGACGCAGATTGAGGAGATATCCGGCATGAGAAGATTTTCCGCCCTGATTGGTGTTGCTCTACTTTCTTCCGCGTTCATGGCGGGCGGGTCAATGGCTGGCGAGGCTGATGTTGTGAATGTCGAGGTCTTCAAGCTGAAGAAATCGGGGGACACCATGTTCCGTTTCAAGGTGACCGTGGCGCACGCCGACGAAGGCTGGGACCACTACGCCGATGCGTGGGAACTGTTCGGGCCTGACGGTGCGAGTCTCGCGCGCCGGGTCCTGCTGCATCCCCACGTCGATGAACAGCCGTTCACGCGCTCGGTGGATGCGGATATCCCGAAGTCGGTGACGGTGGTTACTGTCCGGGCCCATGACAAGGTCCATGGCTGGGGCGGCGTTGAGATGCAAGTGGACGTGCCTCATGATGACTAGCGGAATCCAAGGGAATCGTTGCGATCTTGACGGTCGTGGCTTAGTTAGACCGCGTTTGTGACAGTTTTAGGATCGGAGCGGTCTTGAACCGGAATCTGCTCATCGGAATTGGTATCGCGATCCTGCTGGCCATCGCGGTTTATTTTGTCCTGCAGGACGATGATGAGACCGTCGCCGTCGATCGTTCTCCGCCGGCATCCGACGGATCCGTTGCCGGGGACGGGGAACCGGCGTCGGGATCGGACCGGAATCCGGTATCCGATGCGGCGGCCGACATCACCGAAAAGGCTGATGAATCGGTGGAAGCCGTCGGTGAGGCCGTGGCCGATGCGGTCGACGAAGCCGCAGAGACGGCGGGCAAGGCGGCCTCGGACGTCGCCGAAGCGGTCAAGGACACGGCGCGGGAGGCCGCCGAGGTTGTGACGGATGCCGTCGACAAGGCGGGCAAGAAGGTGCGCGAGGCGGGCAAGGCGCTTTCCGATGCCGCTGATTCGTCCACCAAGGACGTCGGTGAAGCAGGCGAGAAGGTCACGAAGGCTGTCACGGAGACGGTTGCAACGGACTCGACGGCTCCGGACAGGGATACGCAGGCCGGTCAGCCAGAAGCGGGCGCAGGCACATCTTCGGACGACGGGTCGGTTTCCGCGGGAACGACGGGTTCGCAGAGCGAAACCCGGACCGCGGCGCTGCCGCCCCTGAATGCACCCAGTTTTGACGTCGTTCGCATATCGAACCGCGACTGCACGGCGGTCATCGCAGGCCGCGCGACACCCCTGTCGACGGTGACCCTGACCGCCAACGGCGATGTGCTTGCAACCATCCAGGCGGATGGCGCGGGCGAATGGTCCCATCTGCATCTGGATGCCCTGACGCCCGGTCCGGTGACCCTCTCGCTTCAGGCCGAAAAGGACGGGCGTGTGGGACAGGCCGAGAATGATGTAGTCCTGATCGTGCCCGACTGCGCCGAGCCGTCGAACGACCAGACCGCGATCGCCCTGCTGACGCCCAGGTCGGGTGAAGCCACCAAGGTGCTTCAGGCACCCGCCGCTGCCGGCGACGATGCGTCGCCGGAGGGCCTGAATGTCGGCAAGGTGGACTACACCGAGAACGGCAGGATCACGCTGTCAGGCACCAGTGAACTGGACGGCGAGGTCAGGGTATATGTCGATGACGTACTGATGGGGCGTGCCAGGGTCGATGCTGACGGGCGCTGGAACGTCATTCCCGACGCCGAGATCGCACCGGGCCTCCATACCCTGCGCGTGGATCAGGTCGACGGTTCCGGCAAGGTGCTGGCCCGTGTCGAACTGCCGTTTTCGCGGGCCGAGCCGGAAGTCGTGAAGCTCGCCAATGCCCAGTTCATCGTCCAGCCGGGCAATTCCCTCTGGCGCATCGCGCGTCGAACCTATGGCGCGGGTGTGAACTATACGGTGATCTATCAGGCGAATTCCGACCGCATCCGCGATCCGGACCTGATCTATCCGGGACAGGTCTTCCGGTTGCCGCCGCTCGAGGAATGATCCGGAAAACAGAGTAGGGCTTTCGATGACAGCGATATCCAATGCGTTTCTGAAGCTGCACATCAAGGGCCAGCCGCTCGTCATGCCCAATCCATGGGACCTCGGCTCCACGCGGATTCTGGAGCAGATGGGGTTCCGGGCGCTGGCGACGACAAGCGCGGGCTTTGCCTTCACCCTCGGTCGCCGGGATGCGGAAGGCGGCATCACGCGCGATGAAGCCATCGCCCACGCCAGGCAGATTGCCGAGGCGACGGATCTGCCCGTCAACGGCGATACCGAGAACGGGTTTGGACCGACGCCCGACGACTGTGCGGAGACCGCACGCCAGTCCGTTGCCGCCGGACTTGCGGGTTTCTCCATCGAGGATGCGACTGGCGATCACAGCGATCCGATCTTCGAGTTCGATCTCTCTGTGGAGCGCGTGCGCGCCGCCGTCGAAGCGGGCAGGGATGCGGGTGGCATCGTGATGACCGCACGTGCCGAGAACTTCCTGTATGGCAAGCGCGATCTGGATGACACGATCCGTCGCCTGAACGCCTTCGCGGACGCCGGTGCGGATGTGCTGTATGCGCCCGGTCTGCGTGATATCGAGACGGTCCGGACCGTCATCCGGTCCGTGGACAGGCCCGTCAACATCCTGGCCTCGCCGGGCCTGACCGCGCCGGAACTGGCGGACGCAGGCGCAGCCCGGATCAGCCTGGGCTCGGCCTTTGCCATCAACGCCTGGCGCGGTCTTGTGAATGCTGCCGAGGAAGTGCTCGATCAGGGCAGCTTCGGCTTTGCCGCCGGAAAACCCGGCTTCATGGACATCAACAAGATGATGAAGGGGCGCTGAGCGCCCGGTCAAACCGTGCGGTCAGGAGACGCCCGTGAGGGCGCGCGCCCCGAACCGTACCTGCTGGCTGTCCCGGCCCCTCAATTGGTGAGGGTGTCGAACGTCGCCGGTGCGCGATCGATCACGGTCAGTCCGTCCGGGTCGATCTGGATGATCGAAAGCAGGCGATCCGTGGTGCCCTCACGGTTCACGCGAAACGGTCCGTAGTAGGCGGCATATCCGCTGGACAGCAGGATCTGGTCGGACGTGATCCGGCCCTCGGGTCCGACGCTCCCGACGAGATCGGCCGCCACCGCGACGGCGTCATAGGCAAGGGCCGCCAGACGCCCCGGGTACATGTTGTACTTTTCGGAATAGCGCTTCATCAGGGCTTCGTACTGCTCCGGGTCCGGGCCGGTGAACCAGGATCCGACCAGGGACGGTTCCCGTCCCAATCCGTCGCCGTACCAGCTGCTCATGCCGAGGAACTGAACTCTTTTCGGGTCCACGTCATAGAAGGCGAGCAGGGGGGCGATCGTCGGCAGCCGGTTGCGGGGTTCGGCCAGCAGAACGGCGTCATAGGGCGGTGCGCCGAAGGTGTCCGAACCGGAAAGCCGGGCGAGCGCGCGTCGCGAGATGCTGTCGCCCCGCGACTGCAGTTTCGAGCGCTCGCGCGCCAGCGCCGAACGTCGCGCGTCATAGCTGGCAAAGCTTCGCGCCGCCTGAAGCAGGGCGTCATCGCTCGCCTGGGCGCCTGCGGGATAGTGATTGATCCGCGCAGCCTCCAGACCGAGCTGCGGGGCCAGAGACCGGATCTTCTCGGCGACCAGATAGCCGTAGTCGGAATCGGGCAGAAAAGCCGCGATCCGCCGAAGCCCGCGCTGACCGGCGTAACTGAGCATCCGACGCAACTCGGACTCCGGGGTCAGGCCCAGAATGGCCGCACCATTGCCGGCTGCCGACTGATCGTTGGAGAATGCGAGCACCGGTATGTTCTTTGGTGCCATCACCTGGGCCACCGGCTGTACGTGATCGCCGAACAACGGGCCAAGAACCAGTTGCGCGCCGTCGGCGTCCGCTGCCTCGGCGGCAGCGATGGCCCCTTCGGGCGTCGATTTCGTGTCATGCGGCATCAGCATCAGCCGCTTCTCGCCGGAATCGAAGACGGCAAGCTGCGCCGCCTTGAGCATGATGTCGCCCGCGCCCGCCGCAATGCCCGAGAGCGGCAGCAGAACGGCCACACGCAGGGGGGCCTGTTCGCCTTCGGGCCGGTTCAGGGCATAGAGGGAATCGAGCGAATCCTTCGCCCTGTTGGTCTCGATGTCATCGAGCCCGCCCGTCTGGAGGCCCGGCGGCAGGGGTTCGGGTTTTGGCTGTTGCTGACGGGGGGTCGGCTTTGCCGCCGCAGCGGTGTCGGTGGTAGGCTTGTTGCCTGCCGTGTTCTCGCAGCCTGCGATCAGAAGCGGTGCGACAAGCAGTGGCAGCAAAAGGAAGCGGCTCAGCCCAAATGCAAAACGATTCATTGAAACACCCAAACAAAGATCAACCTGAACGCGACAAACAGGCGGAAGGTTTCCGACCGCAACCGGGACTTTACGTCGTGGCGACCCCGATCGGCAATCTCGGTGATGTTTCCGACCGTGCACGCCATGTCATTTCCCACGCCGATCTTCTGCTGGCCGAGGACCGGAGAGTGGCGGGAAAGCTGCTCCGACACATCGGCGCAAATCCGAAGGTGGAGAATTATTCCGATCACAATGCGGCGAAAGTACGTCCCGCGATTCTGGCGCGGCTGGCCGAGGGACAGGTGATCGCACTGACCAGTGACGCGGGGACGCCCCTGATCTCCGATCCCGGTTACAAGCTTGTGGATGCCGCCCGGGAGCAGGGCAGTCCCGTTTTCGTCGTTCCCGGTCCCTCGGCCGTGACGGCGGCACTTTCGATCTCGGGACTGCCGACGGACCGTTTCCTCTTTCTGGGGTTTGCGCCCCCCAGGAGCGCCGCGCGAAAGACGTTCATCGACGAGGTCGCGAAAGTCCGCGCGACGCTGGTCTTCTATGAGTCGCCGCGCAGGTTGAAGGCGCTGCTGCGTGATCTGAAGGCAGTGCTGGGAGACCGGCCCGCCGTCGTCGCGCGCGAACTGACCAAGATGTACGAGGAGACCCGCCATGGCACGCTTTCCGAACTGGTGGAGCGCTACGCGGCGGAGGATGATCCGAGAGGGGAGATCGTCGTTCTGGTCGGCTGGGGTGCCGAGGCTGAAACGGACTGGGATGACATCGACAGGCAACTGCTCGCGCTGATGTCCGAACAGTCACCGCGTGCCGCCGTGGATCTGGTCGCGGGAGAAAGCGGTCTCAACCGACGGGAAATCTATCGTCGTGCGATGCGACTGAAAGAAGGCGATGACCGGGCCTGACACGCGATCCCGTCAGCAGGCCCAGAAAGCGGGCCGGCGCACCGAATGGCTGGCCGGCATGTTCCTCCGGATGAAAGGCTATCGCCTGCTGGCGCGCAACGTGCAGACGCCGATGGGGGAGGTCGACCTCGTCATGCGCCGTGGCAAGACTGTGATATTCGTCGAGGTGAAACGCAGGGCGGGCGCGGTGCCGCCGGGCCTTGCCGTTACCCGCCGACAGCAGGAGCGGATCGCACGCGCCGCCACGTTCCTCGCGGCTTCAGGACGCTACGGAACCGATGTGGAAAGCTATCGTATCGATCTGATCCTGATGGCCGCGGGCCGGATGCCCTCTCACGTGCGTGATGCCTGGCGCGCCTAGAAAGCCTTACAGGCAGACCATATCAGGGTAGAATCCGCTCAGTGATTCGCTCAGATCGGGAACAGGTTCCATGAACATTGAAGCCAGACAGATACGTGCCTTGACGATTGCCGCCGCATTGCTGGCGCTGGGCGGGGTATCGGGATGTGCCGGTGCGCTGATCGGCGGCGGTGCTGCGGCGGGCATCGGTGTCGCGCAGGAGCGGTCCATCGGAGATGCCATCGATGACACGACCATCGCGACCAAGATCAGCGCGAAGCTGTTCGACGACAGTCTGCGCCTGTTCCGCGATGTCGACCTGGAAGTGGTCGAGGGCCGGGTCCTGCTGACCGGCAAGGTCGAGAAACCCGAGGCCCGGCTGCGCGCCGAGGAACTGGCCTGGAAGACGAATGGCGTGAAGGAAGTGGCAAACGCCATTCAGGTCACGTCGGAAGGCGGGCTGGGATCGTACGCGTCGGATGTCCGCATCTCCAACGAGTTGCGCGCCAAGATGGTCGGCGACGCCGACATCCTGGGCATCAACTATTCCATCGAGACCGTCAGTCAGGTCGTCTATCTGATCGGCATCGCCCAGTCCCAGGAAGAACTGGATCGCGTGATCGATCACGCCCGTTCGATCGACGGGGTCAAGAAGGTGGAAAGCTATGTTCGCCTGAAAGACGACCCGCGCCGCAATAGCTAAGGCCCTGGCGATGGACTGGCAGGCTGTTCTGGAGCGTCAGTCGTTTCAGGACGACGACGATCTGGATATTGCCGAGACGCTGATCGCATTGTCGGCGGCGGATCACCCCGGTCGGGACTTCACGGCTGAACGCACACATCTGGAAAGTCTGGCGGAGGGCATTTCCGAACAGACGCCACTGGCTGGCGAACTGTCGCGTCGGCTTGCCGGCGAACTCGGCTATCTGGGCGATTCGGAAACCTATGACGACATGCGGAACGCCGACATCGCCGCGGTGATCGAGCGCCGGCGCGGCCTGCCCGTCGCGCTGGGGCTGCTGTATATTCACGCGGGGCGGACGCTGGGCTGGGACATCACGGGGATCAATTTCCCGGGGCATTTTCTGCTGCGGCTGCGCAACGGGGACGGACATGAGATCATCGACCCGTTCGGCGGCGGTCAGGTCGTGCAGCCGTCTGACATGAAGGCGATGCTGGCCCACATGGCGGGCGGCGAGGCCCGGCTGCACCCCAGCTACATGGCCAGCACGGCCGTCCGTCATGTGATCGTGCGGTTGCAGAACAACATAAAGATACGGGCGCTGCAGGCCGGCGATACGGACCGGGCGCTGGAGATCCTGCGCCGCATGAGCCTGTTCGCACCGGCGACGAGCAGCATCTGGCTGGAATGGTCGGGCATCATGGCGGGGCAGGGGAACATGCGCCGCGCGATTGCGCTGCTGGAGGAGGGGGCGGACCATGCGCCGGACGAAACCGCCCTTCAGACAATGGCCGAAGCCCGCCTGGCTCTTGGCCGGCGTCTGAACTGATCTTTGACCGGCGTGACAGCCGCCCTATCATCGCACCCAGCGTCAGGGTGCCTGTCGCACTAACAGGAGTTTCCGTGCATGAGCCTCAAAGTCGCGGTCCAGATGGACCCGATCCACGCCATCGACATCAATGCCGATTCGACCTTTGCCCTGATGCTGGAAGCGGCGAAGCGCGGACACGAACTGTATTTCTACCTGCCGAGTGAACTGGCCTGGACGGGCGGCGAGGTGCGGGCGCGTGTCCGGTCCGTCGAGGTGCGTCGCGAACAGGGCAATCATTTCACGCTGGGCGAGGACCGGATCGTCGACCTGTCGATGATGGATGTGGTGCTGCTGCGACAGGATCCGCCCTATGACATGGCCTATCTGACGACCACATGGCTGCTGGAGCGCATTCACCCGCAGACGCTGGTGGTCAACGATCCCGCCGAGGTCCGCAATGCGCCCGAGAAGATCTTTGTCACCCTGTTCGCCGACCTGATGCCGGAAACCCTGATCACCCGGGACGAGCGGATGATCCGGGACTTCTATGCCGAGCACAAGGACATCATCGTCAAGCCGCTCTACGGCAACGGCGGCGCAGGCGTGTTCCACATCAAGCCGGGCGATGAGAACCTGAGCTCGCTGCTGGAGACCTTCAGCCTGATGTTTCGCGAACCCGTCATCGCGCAGAAATTCCTGCCCGCCGTTCGTGAGGGCGACAAGCGTATCATCCTGGTCGACGGCGAGCCGGTCGGTGCCATCAATCGCGTGCCCGCCGAGGGGGAGGCGCGGTCGAACATGCATGTCGGCGGCAGGCCTCTGCAGTCCGTGCTCACGGACCGCGAGATCGAGATCTGCAAACGCATCGGCCCTGAACTGAAGACGCGCGGGATGATCTTCGTCGGGATTGATGTCATCGGCGGTCTGATGACCGAGATCAATGTGACCAGCCCGACAGGTATCCAGGAGATCGACCGCTATGACGGATCGAACCTCTCCGGTCTGATCTGGGACGCCATCGAAGCGAAACGCGCGTAACGCTCAGTCTTGCGGTCCGCCTTTCAGGCGGGAGCCAATGATGCGGGCCGGCGCGCCTGCGGCCAGCGCGTAGGGCCGGATGGTGCCCGCAACCGTCGAGCGGGCGGAGATGACCGCCCCGTTGCCGATCTTCGATCCGGGTGTCACCAGCACATTGGACGCCAGCCAGACGTCCGCGCCGATCAGCACGGGTTCGTGCCGGTAGCCCTGGCTCATGATCGGTTCCGGACCGGTGTAGAGATGCTCCGAGGCGATGATGGTGCAGTGCCCGGCGGTCGCCGTGTCCCGCCCGATGGTGACATTCTCGCCCGCATTGATGATGGACGCGAAGGCGATCTGCGAGCGGTCGCCGAGCCTGATCTCGGCATCATTGGCGGCCACCAGACGGGCCATCGTATCGATGGCGCAGCCGTCTCCGACCGTCAGCTTGCCGTTCTCGCGGATCTTCAGGTCTGCGCCCGGCATGATGGTGACGCCGTCGCCGAAGCGCATGTTGCGTGCGTTGCCGTCCAGCCGCAGCAGGATCGGCCCCAGCACGCGCAGGCCCTTGCCGTAGCGGATGCCATGTCTGCGAAACGTGAGCCGATAGTACCACGTCCAGAAGCCCGCACGCCCCGTTGGCAGGGCAACCGGCGTATCCGAGACCATGGGAACGTCGGCCAGATCGAAGTCGGTGTCCGCATCCTCGTCCGTGATCCCGGCCTGCAGCCGTTCGACGGTTTCGGCGATGGCCTGGATCGTATCCAGACAGTCCGTCCGGCTGACGATGGATTCGGGCAGGCTCAGTCCGAACGCCCGTTCGATCGTCAGGATCAGATTGACGATGGAAAAGCTGTCGATCCGCCCGGCGCGGATCAGCGACGTATCGTCGTCTACACGCTGCCCGTCCAGCACCTGATCGATGACCAGCCGCCGGACCCGTTCCCTGAGGCCTGACGGGCCAATGGCCGGCGCGAGGTCAGGTGACGCTGCCGAGCTCAGTTCCTCCAGATAACGTTCCAGATTGGCCGCGCGCGCGATCTTGCCCGACGTCGATTTGCGCAGCCATCGCGGGGGGACGATACGGATGTCGTTGGGATTGACTTCGGTTGCCCCGGCAATGGCGGATCGGATGGCATCGATCAGCGCCGCGTGCCCGGCCGCGGGTGCATCGCTCTCGGCGAGCACGATCAGTTGTTCCGTGCCGCTGCCTTCGTCCCGTTTCCCCAGCGCCACCGAGCGACCCGGAAGCACGCCGGAGATGGTCTCCGTCAGCGCCTCGATGTCGTGCGGATAGATGTTCTTGCCGCCGATGATGATCAGGTCCCGCTTGCGGCCCGTGACGAACAGGTGGCCGTCCTGCAGAAACCCCAGATCGCCGCTGCGATAGCGGTTGTCGTTCAGCGCGGCCTGCGTGGCATCCCGGTTGTTGTCGTAGCCGCTGAACAGGCAGGGGGCGGCAATCTCGATCTCGCCGGTCTCGCCATCGGGAAGATCGCGGCCATCTTCGGCAAGGATGCGGACATCGGTGTCGGGCAGGATCCTGCCGGATGAGACGATCACGCGGCCGTCGTGCTCGATGGTCCTGAGTGGGTCATCGAACCCCCCGGAAGTGACGGCGAAGACGGTTTCGGCCATGGCATAGGAAGCGGCGAGCGCGTCGGTCGTCAGTCCCTGAGCCGCGAAGCGATCGATGAAGGCCTCATGCGCCTGTTGCGTGACCGGTTCCGAACAGTTCACGACGCCGCGCAGGCTGGACAGATCGAAGGCACCTTCGGGGACATTCCTCGCCATGAAGAGATAGGCGAAGTTGGGCAGCCAGCTTAGGGTGCCGCGGTGCCGGGTCACGGCCTCGGGCCACATCCCCGGACGGCGCACCCAGTCGAACGGGGACATGGCGACCAGCCTGCACCGCCGGATCAGCGGCAGGAACAGGCAGGAGATCAAACCCATGTCGTGATAGAGCGGCAGCCAGGAAATGATGGTGTCGCGGGTACCGGCTTCAATCGCGTTGCCATAGGTCTCGATTTGCCAGAGCAGGGCGCGGTGGCTGATGACGACGCCCTTCTTCAGGCCGGTCGTGCCCGACGAATATTGCAGGAAGGCCGGATCGTCAGGGGCGACGGCCGGCGTTTCAAACGCGGTCACCGACGGATCGATATCGCCATCGGTCAGCAGCGTCTCGAAGGTGGGCAGGCGGTGCACCAGCGGCATCAGCTTTTCGGCCACCTCGGTACAGGTTACCAGCGCGCGCGCCTTGCTGCCCGCCAGCAGGGCCTCGATGGTCTCGAAATAGACCGCTTCGGACAGCTTGGGCGAGGGATGGGCGAACATGGATGGCACTGCGCCCATCAGGATGGCACCGATGTAGGCCGCGTAGAGATCCAGTCCATGCCGATGAATGACGACGACGCGATCCCCCTGCCGGATACCGGCGGTCGACAGGTTCCCGGCCCAGCATTCGGCGCGGGTCATCAGGGTGTCATAGGAGAGCGACTGCTCGCTGCCGTCTGACTGAACCAGCGTCAGAAACGCCGCATCGCCCATCCGCAGGCGGTTGGCAGCGAGGACGCCCTGGACGGTATCTTCAGTCCAGGGGGCGTTCATCGAGCCATTCCAGAACGGTCTGCTGTTCGCTGTTGCAATAGCGGTCGAAATCGCCGCGCCGGTCGACATCGACGACCATGATGTAGATCTGTCCGATCCTGTTGCGGACCAGGGCAGTCTTGAAGCCCTCGTTGCGCAGCCGGCCGTTGACCGACGGCGTCGCATAGAAACCGAAATCCTTGGCGGCCACGTCCATGCGCTTGCCGCTTCGGGTCACCATTGTCACTTGCTCGTCCGGTGCGAGTTCCAGATCGCCACAGTCGCTGATCGCGACGCCGGGTGCAGGTCTGAACACGCGCGGGGGCGATTTGGCCGCCAGTCTCATGCGGCTTCCTCCAGCACCGGGCGCTCCCAGACCCATTCGGCAATGGGGAAACCGTCGATGATCCATCGGCCATCCTGCATCGACCAGATATCGCGGTTACGGAATTTTTCCTCCAGCGCCGCGAACTCTCCGGACGTGATGCCCATGAAGGCGCAGGCCCTTTCGATATCCGCGACCGGTTTCTGATGGCCCAGCCGGCGGATCGTCGCCAGCGCCTCGTCGCGGGTCATGCGTCCGTTGCGGATCTCCAGAGACAGATTGTCGAACAGCCGGGTGAAGCCGAACTTGGCCCACTTGAACCAGTGATGCACCGAGATGAAGTCGCAATCGATGTCGGCATAATCGTACAGCCCGATCTTGGGGCCTTCGACGCGTCGCTGGAAGCCGTGCGCTTCGGCGGCGCGCAGGCTGGTTTCGGGATCCCAGGGCAGATAGTAGCCCAGGAAGATCGAGCGTACGTCCGCCGCCTGAAATCCGGCTTCGGACGGCGGGCAGTAGGGTTCGAGGTCCGCCGCCGTCAGATCGTCACCGATCCAGTCCAGTGCCTCGCGGCCCTGCAGGATGCCGTGCCGTTTCAGCCAGGCGTGGTTCAGAAGGTTCAGGTCACTGTCGCCTTCGTTGCCGCCATATTCCATGAACGGGCTCTCGCCCCAGACGATCAGCGGAATGCGAAACCGGACGGCCAGCTTCATCGGGATCGCGAAGATGGCCAGATGCATCGGCACCGCGCTCGATCCGGTCTCGATCAGGGTCTTGCGCATGAAGCGGGATTCAACGGACGGATCGATGGAGAAATCGATGTGATCGACGCCCAGCCTGACCAGGGCATCGAGGTTGGCCTGGCCGAGCGCATTCCGCCCCGGCGATTTCCAGGTCACGGCCAGAACCTTCATGCCGAGCTGCTGGCATCGGATGACCTGCCAGAAGCTGTCCTTCCCGCCGGAGACCGGAACGATGCAGTCGTATCCGGCCTTGCGGCCGACGGCGTCATCGACGATCGCCGACAATTCGTTCTCGCGTGCATGCCAGTCGATGGTCTGCCGGTTTGCCGTATGTCCGTGACAGGCGTTGCAGATCCCGTCGGTGCCGATCCGGATGCCGGGCCGGCTGTCGGGCAGGACGCAGGACTGACAGAAGGTGACGCTCATGCCCATTGCTCCATGAACAGTTTCGCGGAAACGAAGGAGAAGAGGAACTTGGAGAAGCTGTTCGGCAGGTCCTGCTGGCGCATCGCGTCCTCGATCCGGTCCCGCTTCACCAGGTCGAAGATCGGCCCGTCGTCCAGAATGCGCTCGCGCGTCTTCGGATTGTCGAGATCGAACAGGCTGCGGAAAGCTGCATTGAAGCCCTTCTTGTGCCGGTCGAGCCGAACCGCGTCGTTCAGGATGCCTTTCGACGCCGCGCGCAGCGGTGCCTTGGCGTAGCCGTCGCGGATCAGATGTTCCGGCGGGATCGTGTAGGCGAAATCACACAGCGCGCGATCCAGGTAGGGGCTGCGGTTCTCGACCGAACTGCGCATCGAATTCAGGTCGTCCTCGCGCAGGATGATGGGGACCGCCTCGTGGCAGAGCTCGTTCAGCATGCGGTTGCGCAACAGATCGTCGCTCAGACCGGCTTCCGAGAAGGCTTCCTGGAACGGCTCGGTCAGATAGTCCGAAAAGATATCCGCGTTCAGGTAGATGTGCCCGCGAAATGCCGGATCCTCGTCATAGAGCAGCGGCTTCCGGAGATGCGGATTCCGCACGATCGGTGAAAGGTGGGCCTGCCACTCCGCAATGCGCTGCGCCCGGTCGGGGTGTCCGCGCATGGCATGCAGATGCAGGTTGAAGTGGTCGTAGTAGCCGCTGACCAGTTCGTCGGCTCCGGTGCCGGAGACGGCCACCTTGAAGCCTTCCGCCTGCATGGCTTGCGACAGCATCGCGTGGACGTAGTAGGAAGCCGTTGCGACCGGTTTGCCGTGATAGGCGATCAGATCGGAGAACCGGTCCAGATCGGAGGATTGCGTCAGCCGGATTTCATGATGCGTGCATCCGAGATCCCGAACGGTGGCGCGAATGTTGTCGCTCTCGTCATACCGGGGATCGGGGTCGATGATCGAAAAGGCGGTGATGTCGGCCTGATGCCGTTTCGCGGCGAAGGATGCGAGCGCCGCGCTGTCCACACCGCCGCTGAGACAGAATGCGATCGGCACGTCGGCGCGCAGCCGGAGCCGCATGCTTTCGTCCAGATGATGGCGGATTCCCTCGGCAGCCTGATCGAACGTCATCGCAGGGTTGGGTCGATAGCCGGGCCGCCAGTACTGGCGCACCGTGATATCGCCGTTGCCGCCGACGGTCAGGTTGTGACCGGCGGGCAGTTCTTTGATGTCCTGATGAAACAGGTCGGCGGATTTGTAGAGCGACTTGTAGCCGTTCACCAGAAACCGGCGCACGGTCTCCGTGTTCACCTGTGCGCGGCGGCCCTGCAAGCGGCAGAGCGCATCGATTTCGGAGGCGAACCAGAAGCCGTTGTCCGTCTGCTGCCACAGAAGCGGCTTCTCACCGAACGGGTCGCGGGAAATGAACAGCCGCCGACGTTCCGCATCGTACAGCGCGAAGGCCCACATGCCTTCCAGATGATCCACGCAGTCCTCGCCCCAGTGGCGGTAGGCTTCCAGCAGCACTTCGGTGTCCGAGCGTGTGGTGAAGTGCACACCCCGCGTTTCAAGCGCGCGCCGGACTTCGACGTGATTGTAGATCTCGCCATTGAAGGCCAGGGTCAGGCCGTCGCGACGGAACGGCTGATCGGCGCGGCGGTCCAGATCGATGATCGCGAGGCGCGTGTGCAGCAGAGAGACTGTATTCGCACCCTGGCGGACCTGAAAGGTTCCGTTCGCGTCGGGCCCCCGGCGTCGCAGCGCATCCAGCGCCGCATCCATGCGGCAGGGCGTGGGCGGTGCCAGGCCGACATGTCCTGCGATCCCGCACATACCGGTTCAGTTCAGTGCGGCGGGCACGAAGCGGTCGCCCGTGTTGAGAGAGGTCTGCAGGGTCTTGCCGATCACGGATGCCTCCGCACCGGGGGCCATACCATCGCCCGGACGCACCCAGATCAGATCGTCAGCCGTGACGGTGTGGCCTGCGGCAAGCGGCCGGCGGGCGGCGATGGAGCGGCGGATCAGGGGCGCATTGTCCTGCTCGCACTCGGCCATGCCGACGGTGCCCGACCCCAGCAGGGTTTCGGTCAGCCGGATGCGCCGGACCAGTTCCGTCATCTCCGCCGGATCGGCCGACAGCTGATGGTCCCGGAAATCCGAGTGGTCGTGCGCGATCGTGAAATGCTTTTCGACGATCTGCGCACCCATGGCCACCGCCGCGACCGCCGCGTCGATTCCCTGCGTGTGATCGGAATAGCCGACGGCGCAGTCCGGCAGGGCGGCCTGCATGACCGTCATGGCGCGCAGATTGGCGGCTTCGGGCGGGGTCGGGTAGGCGGAAACACAATGCAGGATGCCGAGGCCGGGATTGCCGGATCCGGTCGTCTGCCAGTGCGCTGTGACGCGTGCCCGAACCGCTGCGATCTCATCCAGATCGGCGAGCCCCGTCGAGAAGATCATCGGCTTGCCGGTACCCGCCACATGGTCGATCAACGGCCAGAAGTTGTTGTCGGAACTGGCGATCTTGAAGGCGTCGACGTGCTCGTTGAGGAACGCGGCGCTCTCCATGTCGAGCGGCGTGGAGATGAAGATCAGGCCGACCTTGCGGGCCTCTTCGCCCAGTTCGGCGAACTGGTCATGGGACAGCTCGAACCCCTTCAGCCTCTGGAACCGGACTTCGTCATCGCGCGCGATGAACTGTTCGGTCCGGAAGGTCTGGAACTTGACGGCATCGACACCGGCATCCGCGGCCAGGTGCACCATCTCGCGCGCCAGGCCGAAATCGCCTTCGTGGTTGTTGCCGACCTCGGCGATGACAAATGCCCTGTCCGCCGTCTCCAGATTGCCGATCCGCATGGTTTCTATCCGTGAAAATGGAAGATGTAGGTGGCTGTCATGAACTGGAACTTGTTCGCGACGTAGGCGTGCAGCGACTGCGCGTTGGCAGCCTGTGTGCCGACTTTCAGGCGCTCGACGCCCGGAATGTGATTCTCGGCAAAGGCAATCATGTCCCGCGCCAGTCCCTTGCCGCGAAAGCGTGCATCGACGGCAATGAGGTCGATGACAAGCGTTTCCGCCTGCTGGATCAGCTGCAGGAAGCCAGCGATTTCCTCGCCCTGCTGGGAAACCACCATGTGTGTGCCCCGGGCACCGGCAAAGAAGTTCCCCGCCCATTCGCGCTTGATCGCGTCGGCCGCTTCCTTCGAAATCTCCGGATCCAGATGAAAGCGGGAGGTTGTGAAGCTGGACCCGGCAATGCGTTCGATCGCATCGCGATCCGGTTCAAGCGCGAATCGGGCCGTGCGGCTGCGTGCGACCGGCCAACTCGGTCGTTCAAGCTGGATGTTGGTGTCGATCAGCCGGAATCCGGCGGCCTGCATGCGGTTGGCCGTGACGATCTCGTTGACCGGCACCTTGACGTCGACGAAGCAGGGCGTCGCGGAGGGCAGGGGGACGGAGGTCTCGACGGGATCCGACACGCTGAGGTGCCAGGCATCCTTGCCGAGGAATCCGCCAAGCCAGGGATCCGGCTTCAGTACCATGCCGGCCTCGATGTTCACGCCCAGGCACGCCGCGTCAGATAGACCACCTGACCCGCATCGACCGCACCCTGGTTCAGGTCGTCCCAGTTGCCCTTGTACCAGTTGATATAATCCACGAAGCCGCGCTCCAGGGGGTATTGCGGGTCGTAGCCGATCAGCGAGCGGGCCTTGTCGACGTTCAGCGTGCCGCGTTCGGGCATCAGGCTGTCACGTTCGTTGTGCTGCACCTCGATCCCGGGGAAATGGTCGCGGATGATATCGACCATCTGGTTCAGCGATCGGGCCGAACCGTAGGTCAGGTTGAATATCTCGTTCGCCGCGTCGGTGCTGGACAGTGCGCCCATCACGCCGCCGATCAGATCCTGCACATAGGTGAAGTCGAGGCAGTCGGAACCGTCGCCATTGATGGTCAGCCTGTTGCCGCGCATGGCGTTCTCGATCAGGGCCTGTCCGACGCGGCGGCTGACGCAGCGTTCGCCATAGAGGGCCGAGGGGCGAATGATGGTGAAGGGCAGGTCGAAAACCTGATTGTAGGCGATCACCATCTTCTCGCCCGCGAACTTCAGCGCGCCGTAGATGCCCATCGGGTTGCAGGACGTCTCTTCATCGACCACGCCATCGGCAAACGTGCCGTAGACCATCGAGGAGGAGAAATAGACGAAGCGTTCGACGTTCAGCCGCGACGAGCGCGCGACATCCAGCGCGTTCTCCAGCGTGCGCAGCGAATGATCGAAGGTCGAATAGGGGTCCTTGTTCGACCGGTTGGCGTGGGCCACCGCCGCCAGATGCACGATGGCATCGGGGTTCAGGTCTTCCATGGCTTCCGACAGGCCGTGATAATCGCGCGCGTCGATCTCGACGAAGGGAATGCGCGCCGCATGCAGCAGGTTCATCCGCTGCTTGATGAAGTTCAGGTAAACCTCGCCGTTCGGGTTGGTATAGCGCTCGCGCTCGATGGCGTAATAGTTGTTGACGCCAAGGCTGTCGACGACCGACACATCGACCCCTTCTGACTTCATCTTCAGCGCCATGTTGTGGCCGATGAAGCCCGCGCCGCCGATGATGACGACCTTCTTGCCCGCAAGCGGGTGAGTTTCAGATGACATCGTGAATGGCCTCCTTCAACGACCGGGCAATGCGGTCCATATCCGCCTCGTCGAGGTGGGGACCGACCGGCAGGGCGATCGACTGGTTGCTGATGCGGGACGCGACGGGGAAATCCGCCGGGTCCAGCCCGTATCTCTCGCGGTAATAGGTGAGGCCCGGAACAGGGCCGGGGTAATAGACCGAACTGCCGATCCCGCGATCCTTCAGCGCCTGCACGATGTCCGAACGGCGCCCCTCGGCGGGACCCTTCAGGATCACGCTCAGACAATAGTGGCTGCTCTCCAGGTGATCGTGCGAGGAGCGGAACAGGTCGATCTCGTCGATTTCCTTCAGGCCCGCCTCCAGACGCCAGTAGTTGGCGTGGCGCGCCGCCAGGAAACCGGGAATGCGTTTCAGCTGCTCGATACCGATGGCGGCCTGCAGTTCGTTCATGCGGTAGTTGAAGCCGAGCTGGGTGACATCGTAGATGCCGGGCTCGGACCGTTCGACGACGGTCTTGTCCAGACCAAAGGCCTTCTGGCGGCGGACGCGGCCCGCGATGGCGTCGTCGCGGGTCAGGAACATGCCGCCCTCTGCCGTGGTCATGTGCTTGACCGGGTAGAAGCTGAAGCAGCCAAGATCGCCGATCAGACCGGCATGAACGCCGTTGACGTAGGAACCGATGGCCAGTGCGGCGTCCTCGATGACGGGCAGGCCGTGTTTTGCCGCGATGGCCATCACGCGGTCCATATCGACGGGCATGCCCAGATAATGGACGACCGAGATGGCGCGCGTGCGACCGGTAATCGCCGCCTCCAGCCGATCGATATCGATGTTGCCGGTCAGCGGTTCGGCATCCACGAATACGGGAGTCGCGCCGACATATTCGACAGAATGCGCAGTTGCCGCATGGGTCTGGGCGGGCACGATGACCTCGTCGCCGGGACCGAGCTTCATCTGGAAATAGCCGAGGTGCAGGCCGGCGGTGCAGGACGAAACCGTGATGGCCTCGCCGCCACCGCACCAGGTCTGGAAGTCACGCTCGAACTGTTCGGCACGGGGGCCGTGCACCAGCTGCGGGCTGTGGAGGACTTCCATGACCGCGTCGCGTTCTTCGTCGCCCAGGATCGGACGTCCGAAGTGGATGGGGGGCAGGTCAGATGTCGCGGACGGGTTCGGGTCTGCCACTATGGGCTGCGCGTTCGATGGCGAAGCAGAGGGCGAGGGCATTGAATACGGCATCCTGTCCTACCTCCGGTTCGCGGTCATGCAGCACCGCTTCAACGAAATCTTCCAGCAGATCACCCTTGTCGACACCGGGATACGCCTCCGTAATGGTTTCCGGCACTGTGCCGGGATCACGGGAACGGTAAACAAACGCACTTTCCAAACCGTTAACGAAGCTGGCTTCGGTGCCATAGACTTCCAGCTTGTGAAAATGCGGGTGCACACAGCCGCCGTTGCAGCCTGCGGAAACCACCAGCCCGCTCTCGAACCGGATCAGCGCCCGCACCAGATCGAAGTTGGTAAACGCGCTGCCTGCCGTGGCGATGCGATTGCCGAAGGCGGTGACCTCGACGGGTCTGTCGCCGGTCAGCCAGAGCACCAGATCGACCATGTGAACCGCGCCGCCCATCACCAGCGAGTAGCCCGGCAATTCGCCCCGCCAGCCGCTCAGCAGTTTGTGGATGCGGCCGTACTGGTAGTCGGCGTCGATGTGGAATATCTGCCCGAAGGCACCGGACCGGATCTGCTCGCGCAGCCAGATGAAGCGGGGACAGCGCCGCAGGATCAGGTTCGATGAAATCCGCAGATGCGGACTGCCACGCAGCTTCTCGCGGACCTGTCGCGCATGCTCTTCAGTCAGCACCAGCGGCTTTTCCACGAAGATGTGCTTGCCGCGATCCAGCGCGTGCATCACCTGATCGAAGTGGTGCTGGTCGTAGCTGGCGATGGAGACGATATCGATCTCCGGGTCGTCCAGCACGTCGGCGGCGCTGTCGGTCATGCGGCGTTCGGGATGCCGCTTGGCAACCTCGGCGCGTTTTTCGGCGCAGAAATCGGCGAGGCGGGTCACCCGGCAGTTCGGATGCCGCTCGTAGCCCGAGATGTGGCGTTCGCCGACCCCGAGCCCGATCACGCCGGCCTTCAGCATGGGATGCGCGTTCATCCGGCCTCCGCGATGCGGGGTGCCAGTTCATGCCAGCGATAGCGCCAGGCGGGTTGCTCAAGCTTGTGGGCGAAGGAACGGAACCGGCTGAATTCCTGTTCGGTATCGATCACCATGGAGGCCTGTCCCAGGTTCCGGTCCGCTTTCAGGGAGACGATGTCGTAGCGGTCCGCGTTCCGGTAGAAGACCGGGGTGACATGTTCACGGTCCGACGCATTGTCCATGTCGGCTTCGGCCTCCAGAAATGCGGCGGCACGTATCACCTCGACCGACTGGCCCTTGGGGTAGGTGCGTTCGACCACGTTCGACACCAGATCGGGTTTCTGTGTCCGGAAGATATCCACGGCCCGATCGACCAGCCGGTGATCGATCAGCGGGCTGTCGCCCGACACGCGCACGAATGCGGTGACGGGGAACTGCTCCAGAACCACCCGGAACCGTCCCGCCACGTCGTGCAGCGGTCCACGGATGACCGGCGTCAGGCGTGCGGCGCAATGGGCGGCCAGCGCATCGTCCAGCGGATCGTCGGACGTGGCGACGATCAGGGGACGGCCCGCACGGCAGAGTTCCAGCGCATCCAGCGTGTAGTCGATCAGCCTGCGGCCTGCGACCGTGCGCATGACCTTCGCCGGACAGCGTGAGGAGCCGGTGCGGGCCTGAACGATGATCGGGACGAGCGCATCCATGTCTCAGTCGAGGCCCAGTCGTTCGCCGGTGCGCGCACGGGCTTCCCCACAGGGTTTGGCGGGCCACTCGCCCGGCCGCTCTGCGACGAAGATGTCCGTCCGCGGAAACCACGGCTCGACTCCGGCGCCGAAGTGGAAACGGTCAGGCTTGTGGAGCAAGGTCACGGCGGGAATACCCATGGCCCCGGCAATCGCCACCGGGGAAGAGGAGATCGATACGACGAAGTCGAGCGCTGCAGTGTAGGCTGCGGCCTCGTCCAGCTGATTGCGACGGTCGATGCCATCGAAGTCGTGGATGATGACGCCCTGTTCGTCCTTCAGGCGGGCGCAGTCTTCTGAGGCGTCGCGATACATGCAGTTGACGAAATGCGCGCCCTTGTCCTGCAGGTCGAAGAAGGGTTTGAAATCCATCAGCGACATGTAGCCCTTGGCACGGATCGGGGTGATGAAACCGCCCGACCAGCAGAGGCCGATCTTCGGTCCGTCCAGATGGACCATCCGGTCTTTCCAGTAGGCAACGCGCTCAGGGTCGGGCGTCAGATAGGCACCATGCCGCGCAAAACTGTCCATGGTGGTGCGCGTCAGCGCGAAGATCGACCCGGACGGAATGTGCAGGTCCGGAGTGGGGATGCCTTCATCCTTCAGCCAGCCGTAGTGGCGGTGGATCTTGGCGTTCGACCGGAAGCTGACATGGCGGTGCACGATCGCGTCGGGGAACGAACGCTGGAACCAGGTGACCAGCCGATGGTCGCATTCGATGATGACCTGGCCCGCACGGTCGATCACATCCTGGTAGGCGCTGCCGAAGATGATGGCGTCGCCGATACCCTGCTCGTCGCAGATCAGGATCGTCTTGTCGGAGATGTCCTCGCCCTGCCAGCGCGGCAGATCGTGCACGAACACCACCGAATCGCGGCGGCGGCGGTCCAGCCGCCATTCGTATTCCTTCCAGCCTTCCACCATTTCGCCGACGCCCAGGAGCGATGACGCGAAAGAGAAATGCGTGTCCGGATCGTCGTGGCGCAGTTCGACCGACTTGCGCAGGAAGGGCAGGGATTCCTCGAACCGGCCTTCCGAGGAATAGGCGTGACCGAGGTTGGAGTAGGCGATGTCATAGTCGGGCTGAAGGCGCAGTGCCTCGTCGAAGAACGGGCGGGCGGCATCCGCGCCGCGCTCCTCGGCCACGGTCACGGCGAGCGCCTGCCAGAGGGTATGATCCTCGACGTTCTGCTCGACGGCGAACTTCAGCGTGTCGATCGCCTCGTCGTACTTGCCCTTCGCGCGCTTGATGGCGGCGATGGCGGAGGGGCCGCGCGGATCGTCGGGGCGCTGTTGCATGACCATGGCGTACAGGCGTTCCGCCGCGTCGAGCATGTCCAGATCCTGCGCCAGCTGGCCGATGCCGTAGATCAGCTCGGGATCCTCGCCCGCAACCTCCAGCGCGCGTTCCATCACGTGGATCGCCGCCTGGATATTGCCCGCGTATCGCAGGTTGTTGCCCAGGACCAGCAGGGTGTCGCCGTTCTTCGGATCGAGGCAGTGCGCGCGCAGGAACTCGGCGGCGGCATCGCTGAACTGCCCGGCATTCGCGTACCTGTTGCCTTTCGACAGGTGCTGGATCGAACGTTTCAGTTCGCTTCGCGTGGGCGACTTGTCTTTCGGTACCCGCTCCAGAACCTTCAGGAACTGCATCGTGTCGCCCTGCAGGATGGCATTGTGTACGGACGGTCCTGCGGTCTGTGCGGGCTTTTTCTTCAGGCTGGTGGCGCGGGGCATTTGTGAGCTCGTGCAGCAGTTTCAAACTGCGGCCATCAAAGCCAATCAGCCCTAATTAAGGGTTAAGGGCCCATTCATCTTAAAATCTTCAAGCGGCGTTAACGATAATTCAACCAGCGCAGCCCATTGTCTGCAGACCGTCGTGGTGAATCGCGGCGGAACGACTGTTCTCAATCTCGGGAGGGCCGGGCGACCGGCTGCGGACGACATGGCCCTGAAACTCACGCTGAAACCGGCAGAGAAGTTTGTGATCAACGGAGCCGTCATCGCCAATGGCGACAGGCGGGCAACCCTCGTCCTGCACAACAAGGCGTCGATCCTGAGAGAACGGGACATCATGAAGGCCGAGGATGTCGACACGCCGGCGAAGCGCATCTACTTCGCCATCATGACGATGTATCTCGACGAAAAGGTCCGGCCGCGCTTTTACGAAGAATTCGTTCGCCGTATGTCGGAGTTCATGGGGGCGATCAGCGATCCTGATGCCCTGGCGACATGTGTCGCTATCAGCCAGTGCGTCATGGAGCGTCAGTACTACAAAGGTCTGACACTGTGCCGGCGCCTGCTCGAATTCGAGAAAGAGAGACTGAACTATGAGCCTGCAGGCGTATAGCAAGGCGCAGCGCGTCGCCGAGAATCCGCGCGATACCGAATACAGGCTTTTTGCCGAGATCACCCGGCGGCTGATGGACGCCAAGGATCTGCCCCGGCACGCGCCGGAGGTGATCAATGCCGTTCATCGCAACAAGCGGCTGTGGTCGACCCTGCTCGCCGACTGTTCGCGAGAAGGCAACGCCCTGCCTGAACAGACCCGCGCGTCGATCATCTCCCTGGCGATCTGGGTGGATCGTCACTCCAGCGGTGTGATGCGCGGTGTGGAGACGCTCGACGATCTGATCGAGGTCAACCGGACCATCATGGAAGGTCTGGCGCAACGCCCCGCTGCGGCCTGAGCGCTTTATTTCCCCGTCCCGTGCGATAGGTTTCTCCTGAACATCATTCGGGGAGAAATCAATGTCGCGTTTCGTTTCAATTACCGAGGCCCGTCAGGCGCCGGGTCTGCGCATGGCCTGCCTGCGCGGTATTCCCAGCCCGTGGACGGAGGCCGCCAAGGGCCTGTTCCACGTCAAGGGTATCGACTGCCAGTACGCCGCGCAGTCTGAGGACGACCCCGAGAATGCCATTGCCGCATGGGCGGGCAATTCGTCGGTACCCGTTGTCGCGTTCGATGACGAACCGCTGCGCACGGGCTGGGTGGAGATCCTGCTGCTCGCGGAACGGCTTGCGCCGGACACGCCGCTGCTGCCTTCGGACTGGGAAGAGCGCGCGCTGGTGTTCGGTATCTGCCAGGAACTCGCAGGCGAGATGGGACTCGGCTGGGCGGCGCGAAACATGCTGGTCCGCCAGGGTTTTGAAAGCGACGGTGCGGAAGGCTTTCATCCGAAGATCGGCAAGTTCCTGTCCCGCAAGTACGGCTATCGCGATGGCGAGGACTATCGCGCCCGGGTCATGGACATTTTGCAGGGGCTCTCGGCACGGATCGAAGGGCGGGACTATCTGGTCGGTGACCGGCTGACGGCGGCAGACATCTATCTGGCCGTGTTCATCAACCTCGTCGCACCCCTGCCGGAAGACAAGCTGCCCATGAACCCGCGCATGCGGCCGACATGGGAATCTGCCGCCGATGACGTGAAGGCCGCCGCGTCGTCCGCGCTGCTGGCGCATCGCGATCGCATCTACGAGGAATTCCTGGAACTGCCCGTGCCGCTTTAGAGCGTTCCAATATTAGATTGAAGCGTATCCTGCATTGGTGATGTAGTTGGCGCACTCCTTTGGCGTGAT
>NZ_JBLXDV010000020.1:0-44127 GCF_048263705.1 Minwuia sp.
CCACCGCGCCGATGGTACTCCTGCTTAGAGCAGCGGAAGAGTAGGTCGCCGCCAGGTCAATCCAGTCGACATGAAAAAAACCCAAACCAGACACCGCAACACCCAACACACAACACACAACCCGTCAGCCCGTATCAAACCCTCTCCAATGCAAAAATAACCCAAACACAACACCCCCAGACCGCAACGACCAGGCTGCAGCTGCACCCCCGCATGCCCGCCCGACAAGCCCCGGGGGAATACAGCGAACCATCCGTGGCCGGCTACTGCTCCTCTGATATCAGCCGCGCGTAGAGATGCCAGCTGGTGTGCCCGAGTATCGGAAACAGGATGATCACCCCCAGGAAAAGGGGCGCGATCGCGAGCAGCGTCAGCGCGCCAATGGCAGCGCCCCAGCCCAGCATGACCATCGGGCTTTGAAGGACTGTCTTGACGCTTGTGATCATGGCGGTCACGACGTCCACGTTCTTGTCCAGCAACAGCGGCATCGCAATCACGGTCAGCGTGAAGAGAATGGTGGCGAGCACGGCACCGACAAGTGAACCGAGAAGAAGGAAGGTGGCACCTTCGCCGGTAGTGAACAGGCTGTCGAAGAAGTGGTCGATCGATCGGAAGCTGCTGTAATGCAGCGTCAGGGCCAGCACGAGGCGGACCTGATAGGCCCAGATCCAGAAGATGAAGAGCACCAGAAACGACATCCAGCCGAACTGCCGCCGCTGCTGGTTGAAGATGACCAGAAAGATATCCGAAGCGGTATAGGGTTCGTTGCGGCTGTGACGCCGGGACATCTCATACAGCCCGGCGGCAAGAAATGGGGCAACAAGCGGGAAGCCCACGGCGACGGACACAAGGATCCAGATCTGCTCGAAATTCGCCAGTCCGAGGATCAGAGTGGCGCCGAACAAGGCATAGATCAGCCCGAAGAAGATGCTGAGAGCCGGGCGCTTTCCGAGGTCCCGAAGGCCGGCTCGCAGGGCGGCCTTCACATCGGCCAGGCTGGCCGTTCGAACGTCCAGACGGATGGGTTCGGATGTCTGAAGCTGGCTCTGATCGGCTTGCATATCGAGGTCTCCCTTCGGAAATCGATCAACAGCGCGCACTTGCACTGTCCAGTGCGGCCACCCCGTTCAGCCGGTCAGGCCGCCATGGCCGCCTCGGTTTCGGGGTCGCCCGCGATACGGCTGTGCCACATGCGCCGGGCCTGCTTGAAGTTCCAGGGCGTGGCCTGATGCATCAGGCGGCGATTGTCCCAGATGACCACATCGCCGGGTTCCCACTGATGGTGGTAGACGCGCGGCGGCTGGCAGGCGAAATCGACCAGTTCCTGCAACAGTTTCTCCGACTCTTCCGATGACATGCCGATGATGTCATAGGCGTGCCGCCCGATGATCAGGTTCCGGTACCCGGTCTCGGGGTGCACCTTCACCAGCGGCCGGACCGAGACCGGTCCGTCGTGGAAGCCGTAGCCGCCATAGGTCTTGCCCTTCTGGTCCGTCGCCGTGTCGTCGGTGTTGACGCTCGCGTCCTTTACCGGCTTGGCGTCATGGCCGACCTTGGCCTGCGAATGATACAGCGAATGATGCGCGCGCAGGTTCTCGATCTTCGCCCTGGTCACCTCATCGAGTGCGTCGTAGGCCGCGCGCATGTCGGCGAAGCCCGTCGCCCCGCCCTCGTCAGGCACGATCTCGGCGGAGAACACGGCACCCTTGGCCTGCACGGGCATGTAGGTGCTGTCATGATGCCAGCCCATGTTGCCCCGGTTGACCTTCATCATGTCATCGGATCCGTCGTCGGGCCGCAACGTGCCGTCTTTCCGCATGTTGCCGATCTCGGCCATCTCGAATTCCAGGTCGCCGAAGCGTTTCGCAAACGCGATCTGGTCGTCCCGGCCCAGGAACTGTCCTCCGACGACCAGAAGCCCCGCGTCCAGCCAATGGTCATAGAGTGTGCGGAACGCCTTCTCGTCCAGGTCGGTCAGCGTGACGTTCCTGACCCGTGCGCCGAAGCAGGCACCTTCAAGCGGTTCAAAACTCATGTCGGCCATGTCATCCTCCCCGGAGGTCATATTCAACTGCGGACCGATTGTGACGCAGCGGAAAGGCCGTGCCAAGCTGAACGGTTGCAGGTCTGTCATCCGGTACGGGCAGGCGCGACCTGCGTCCCACCGGAACGGAGATAATCATGACCACAGCGCTGACACCGAATGCCGACAACCATGCCGGGCTGGGCCCGATGGCCTCCCGCTTCGTCGGCGTCGACGGCCTGCCGTGGGAAAAGACGGCGTTCGCCGGCGTGGAGACGAAGACGCTGCTGTTCGAGAAGGCATCAGGCCTGCTCACGGCGCTGATGCGTCTGGCACCGGGGGCCGAACTGCCCGATCATGCACACATGCAGATTGAGCAGACCTTCGTGCTGGAAGGCCATCTGGTCTGCGGCGAGGGCGAATGCCGCGCCGGGGACTTCGTCTGGCGTCCCGCTGGCGGCCGTCACCGCGCCTGGAGCCCCGAGGGCGGGATCATGCTCGGCATCTTCATGGTCCCCAACAAGTTTTTCTCGAAAGACGGGGAGACCGACCTGCTGGGTCAGGACTGGAACGAGGTCTGGAAGAGCTGCGGAAACATGCGCTGAGCGGAAGACGATTAGTCCAGCCGATCCAGATACGCCCCGTACCCTTCGGCTTCCATTTCATCCTTCGGGATGAAGCGCAGGGCGGCGGAGTTGATGCAGTAGCGCTTGCCGGTCGGCGGCGGGCCGTCGGGGAAGATGTGGCCCAGATGGCTGTCGCCATGCTTCGAGCGGACCTCGATGCGGACCATGCCGTGGCTCAGGTCGCGTTTCTCGATGATGTTGTCAGGCTCCAGCGCCTCGAAATAGCTGGGCCAGCCGCAGGATGAATCGAATTTCTGCGACGAGGCGAACAGGGGCTCGCCCGAGACGATATCGACATAGATGCCCGGTTCGTCATGGTCCCAGAATGCGTTGCGGAACGGTGGCTCGGTCGCGTCGGTCTGGGTCACGGCGTACTGCATGCGATCCAGTTTCGCGACGGCTTCCTCGGTCTTGCTGTAGGTCTTGCTCATCTCCGCCTTCCGGTTCTGGCTGTCATGCCATCAGAATAGGACCGCGGCGCCGATTTGGCGAGAGCATGGCACAAGGGTTGCTGATCCGGGAACGCCGTCCTGTTTCAGCGTGCCGCCGACGGCCGGAAATTAAGCAATTCTGAAGTTTCGTGTGACCAGATGGTGCCGCAATGGGACAGGTCCTGAAAATATGGGCGCGACGCCTGCGATCCGGGCGGATTCCCCGACTGGGTCAGGCGACCGCCTGCGTCGCGGTGCTCGTGCTGGGATGGATGCTGTTCGCACCCGCCCTGCAGCAGGCGGACGACAGTCGCGCTGTGCCCCAGCAGCCGGAGCTGTCGCTGGCCTATCACATCGGCGAGATCGAACCGTTCTGGCGTTCGGGCAAGTGGCTGACGCACGCGGACGTGGCATGGACCGATGTCGACGATGCGGCAGAGGAGTTGCATCTGGGTTTCCGTCAGGCACCGGTCTGGCTGCGGTTGCGGCTGACAAACCCGACATTGCGGTTTTTCGACGGTGTGCTGGTCTACAAGTTCCCCTACATCGACCACCTGAGATACCAGGGCGTGGGCGAGGACGGCGACAAGGTCGTCTATCGCGCCGGAGACAGCGTGCCGACGGACCCCGCGCTGCCGAAGAGCCATTTCCCCAGCTTTCCGTTACAGCTGTCGCCCGGGGAGACGCAGACGGTGATGCTGCGCGTCGAGAGCACCTCGTTGATACTGGCGCCGCTGCGCCTGTATGAGCAGACGGCGTTCGCGTCGGTCAACCTGCGCGATCAGCTGCTGTTCGCGGCCCTGTTCGGGGCGGTGCTGGCCGTCTGCATGTATGTGGTGACGGTCTATCTGACCGTGCGCGACAAGGCGTTCCTCGATTTCATCGTCTTCAGCCTGACCTACGCGTTCTACGTCGCCGTGGCCTCCGGCATGGGGCAGACCTGGATATGGCCGCACGCTTGGGCCAACGCGAACGACCTGTTCTTCGTCGTTCAGGGGCTGCTGTTCGCATCCGGCGTGCGGTTCTTCCAGCGTTACCTCGGGACCGCCCGGCGCGCACCGCGCATCAATCAGGTCATGCGTGTGCTGATCGCGGTCGGCCTGCTGACCAGCCTGACACCGGTCCTGCCGCCGATCGTGGGCAAGCTGACCATCGCCTTCGTGGCCGGCCCCGGTGCGATCTTCGTGCTGGGACTGTCGCTGTTTCTGGCGGTCAGGGGCATGCACCGCGCCAGGGTCGTGGCCATCGGCTGGGGCTTCAGCCAGATCACCTCGGTGTTCATCTATCTGCGGATCTTCGACGTCACCCCCTATCTGCCGGTCAATCACTATCTGACGGCCATCGGCTGCGCGATCGCGACCCTGTTCTTCGCCATCGCCCTGGCGCTGGGCTTGCGGCGTCAGCAGGAGCAATTGTTGCTCGCCGAGAAGCTGAACGAGACCCGCTCCAGCTTCATGGCGGGGATGAGCCATGAACTGCGCACGCCGCTGAATGCGATCATGGGTTTCTCCGAAATGATGAAGGAACAGATGCTGGGTCCGATCCAGCCGCCGGTCTATCAGGACTATGCCAACGATATTCACGCCAGCAGCCGGAACATGCTGGCGCTGGTCGACAATGTGCTGGACATCTCGCGCATCGAGGGCGGCCTGTTCAGCATCAATCCGGAGCCGCAGAAGCTGAAGCACCTGCTGGATGAACTGGTTACGATGCTGGAAGAGAAGGCAATCGAAGCCCAGGTGAGCCTGCGAATCGGCGATATCGACCCCGAGGCGGAGGCCGACCTGGATCACGACGTGATCCTGCGCGTGCTGGACAATCTGACGGTCAATGCCATCAAGTTCAGCGAGGCGGGAGGTGAAGTCACGGTTTCGGCGAATGTCTCGGATCGCTCGATCGCCTTCGCGATCCGGGACCGGGGGGCGGGTATGAACCCGGACCAGATCGACAAGCTGCTGATCCCGTTCGAGATGGTGCGCGCCAGTGCCTACACGGCGAAATCCGGCGCGGGTCTGGGACTGCCGCTGTCGAACGCGCTGGTGAAACAGCATGGCGGCGAGATGACGTTCGATACCGCGCCCGGACAGGGGACCATGGTGACGGTGGTCCTGCCGCGCGCGGCGTAGGATCCGCTACCGGTAGACCGACAGCTCCAGGCGTTCGGCCAGTGCACCCAGCGCCTTCATGGCCCCGATGGAATTGCCCATGGGGCCCAGCGCGGGTCCGAACCCGGCAATGGTCAGGCGCCCCGGCGCGACGGCGAGCACGGCACCGCTCACCGAGCTTTTCGACGGCAGACCGACTTCGATCGCGTGGCTGCCGACCTCGTCATACATGCCCGACGTCGCCATCAGGGCGACCACACCGTGATTGGTGGCGGGCGTGATCAGCCGCTTGCCGGTCAGCGGATCCTTGCCGCCGTTGGCCAGATAGAGGCTGGTGCGGGCCAGGCTTTCGGCGGTGCAGGTCACGGCGCACTGGCGGAAGTAGGTTTCGACCGCGACCTCGACGTCCGGGATGACCTTGTGATGGCGCATGATCTCGGCCAGGGCGCGGTTGCGGTGGCCGGTATCGGCTTCCGAGCGATAGACGGCCTCGCTGACCGGAAAGGCGTCCCGATCCATGCCGGATGCGCTGGCGAGAAAGGTTCGGAAATGCCGGATCTTCTGGTCGGCGGTTTCTCCGGGCAGGTGGCTGCTGGTCAGGATCGCGCCGGCGTTGATGTAGGGATTGCGGGGCTGTCCCTTCTCTTCCTCCAGCTTGACGATGGAGAAGAAGGCGTCGCCCGATGGCTCGACCGACATGTGCTCGAAAACGGTCTCTCCGCTGTCGGCGACGACCGCCGACAGCGAGAAGACCTTGGACGCGCTTTGCAGGGTGAACCGGTAGTCCGCGTCGCCGGCGCTGAAGCACTGTCCGTCGACCGTGTGGATGGCGATCCCGAACAGGGACGGGTCAACGCGCGCCAGTTCGGGGATATAGTCCGCCACCCGGCCATCGCCGCAGCGGTCGCGGCCGATCCTCCAGGCTTCATCCAGCGCGGCCTGTATCTCGGCTGCTGCTGGAAGGGTGCGTGTCACTGGCATTCGTCCCAGTCGTTCAGGGGCAGGTTGCGCACCATCTCCTGAATGGAACTGCTGTAGCGGCTGCGGATCGTGTGGAAGTAGTCATCGTTTTCCGGAATGCGGCGCGCCTTGACCGGTCCGATGCTGTCACGGCGATAGACCGCCATGTCGAACGGCGGCGCCACCGACAGGTTCGACCGGACTGTGGCATCGAACGAGATCAGGGTCAGCTTCACGGCCTCCGACAGGCTGATGCCGTAGGTCATCGCGCGATCCAGGATCGGCTTGCCGTATTTGGTCTCGCCGATCTGCAGGAACGGCGTGTCCGCCGATGCCTCGATGAAGTTGCCTGCCGAATAGATCTGGAACAGGCGATGCCTGCCGCCCGCGATCTGGCCCGCGAACAGGAAGCTGGCCGACGCATCGCCATAGCCCGCCACATATTTGGCGTTCGTGTCCATGACCTCGCGCAGCACACCACCGACCATGGTGGCGGCATCGAACATGGTGCGCGCCGTGTTCAGGTTGTAGGGGCTGTCCGGCTGCGCCAGGCGCTGGTTCAGCAGGGTGACGACCGCCTGGGTCGTCGCCAGATTGCCGGCGGACGCCAGCATCATCACCCGTTCGCCCGCCGTCTGGAACAGCGAGATCTTCTCGACGGTGGCGACATGATCCACACCGGCGTTGGTGCGGGTGTCGGCGGTCAGCACGATGCCGTCGTGCAGATACAGGCCGAGGCCATAGGTCATTTTCGGTATCCTTCGGGAAACGAGGGCCCCCCAGCCCTTCGCGAATAAAAATGTGCCTGTATGATGTGCAGTGCAAGCATATTCGCATGGTCTTGGGGAGGACAGAACGATGGCGTTGGATCAGGCATGGCTGGATCAGGTGACCGAACCGATCATCGAGCCGGAACGTCGGATCATCGATCCGCATCATCACCTCTGGGACACGCCGAAGGTCAAGGCGCTTGCCGGAAACCGCTATCTGCTGGACGAGCTTCTGGCCGACACCGGATCGGGTCACAACATCGTCGCGACCGTGTTCGTCGAATGCGGCGTATTCTACCGCGCCGACGGTCCGGCGCACCTGAAGCCGGTGGGCGAGACCGAGTTCGTGAACGGCGTCGCGGCCATGAGCGCGTCCGGGGACTACGGACCCATCAGGGCCTGCGCGGGTATCGTCAGCATGGCCGACCTCAATCTGGGCGCGAAGGCCGGGGAGACGCTGGATGCGCATCGCGAGGCCGCGCCGGCCCGCTTTCGCGGCATCCGCCACGCGGGCGGATTCGATGAAAGCCCCGAAGTGCGCAATTCCCACACCGAGCCCTTTCCCGGCATGTTCGCGGACCCGACCTTCCGGGAAGGGTTCGCCGAACTGGGCCCCCGCGGCATGAGCTTCGAAGCCTGGGCCTATCATCATCAGTTGCCGGAGGTGACGGCGCTGGCCCGGGCGTTCCCCGACACCACCATCATCGCCGATCATTTCATCGGCCCTGTCGGGATCGGCCCCTATGCAGGCAAACGCGACGAAATCTTCGAACAGTGGAAACGGGATTTCGCCGACCTGGCGGCCTGCCCGAACGTCGTCGCCAAGCTGGGCGGCATCAACATGGCGATCAACGGGTTCGAATGGCACAAGCGCGACACGCCGCCGACCGCGCGCGATCTGGTCGCGGCCACCGGCGACTGGTACGCCCACGCCATCGACTGTTTCGGCCCGGACCGGTGCATGTTCGAAAGCAACTTCCCCGTCGACAAGGTCTCGGTCAGCTATCCGGTGCTGTGGAACGCGTTCAAGCTGATCGCATCCGCCTATTCGGAGGCCGAGCGCGACGCCCTGTTCTTCGGCACCGCGAACCGGGTCTACCGGCTGGGGCTTTGACGGCCTTCGGTCTGTCGCCTCTGCGATAGTCGCTCTCCGGTGCCTCTGATAGGCTCGGTGTCATGACAGATACGCTTCAGGATATCCGCGAACGGCTGCGCGCTGAGACTCTGGCCGATGAGGCCGTGGTGCTCGAAAGGCTCACGGCGGAGGCGGGCCTTTCCGCCGCCGAACGTGCGGCCATCTGCGACCGGGCGGCGGCACTGGTGCGCAAGGTCCGCGATGCGGGTCCGCCGGTTGCCCTTGAAGCCTTCCTCGGCACTTACGGGCTGTCCACCAGCGAGGGGGTGGCCCTGATGTGTATGGCCGAGGCCATGTTGCGCGTGCCCGATTCCGAGACCGTCGACGAACTGATCCGCGACAAGATCGCGCCGCACGACTGGGGCAGCCATGTGGGCGACTCGGGTTCCATTCTGGTGAACGCATCGACATGGGCGCTGATGCTGACGGGGCGCGTGCTGGAGGATGAGGAGCCGGGGATCACCGGCGCGCTGCGCGGCCTGGTCCGGCGCATGGGCGAGCCTGTAATTCGAACCGCCGTCGCCACGGCCATGAAGGAACTGGGCGGCCAGTTCGTGCTGGGTCAGGATATCGGCGAGGCGATGAAGCGCGCCCGCGAGATGGAGCGCCGGGGCTACACCTATTCCTTCGACATGCTGGGCGAGGCCGCGCGCACCGAGGCGGATGCGGCGCGTTATGGCGAAGCCTATCGCACGGCGATTGCCGGGATCGCGAAACGGGCGGAATCCGAGGAGATCGCCGCCAATCCCGGCATCTCGGTGAAACTGTCCGCGCTGCATCCCCGCTATGAGTACGGGAAGGCCCCTCAGGTCGTCGGCGAACTGGCCGAGCGCACGCTGAAACTGGCGCGTCAGGCAGCGGAAGCGCGCATCGGCTTCAACATCGACGCCGAGGAGGCCGACCGCCTCGACCTGTCGCTGGATGTGATCGAAGCCATCCTCGCCGATTCGTCGCTGAAGGACTGGGACGGGTTCGGCGTGGTGGTTCAGGCTTACGGGCAGCGGGCGGGGCACGTCATCGACTGGCTGCATGCGCTGGCCAGCCACATGGACCGCCGGATCATGGTGCGACTGGTGAAGGGGGCCTACTGGGACACGGAAATCAAGCGTGCCCAGACCCTTGGGCTGGACGGCTTTCCTGTCTTCACGCGCAAGATCAACACCGACATCAGCTACATCGCCAATGCGCGCAAGCTGCTGGACTACCGCGACCGCATCTACCCGCAGTTCGCGACCCACAATGCCCACACGGTGGCGGCGGTGCTGCAGATGGCGGGCGGCGATGTCGATAGCTTCGAGTTCCAGCGCCTGCACGGCATGGGCGAGGCCCTGCACGAAGCGGTCAGGCAGGATCGGGGCACGCGCTGCCGGATCTATGCGCCGGTCGGCCGGCATCGCGATCTGCTGGCCTATCTGGTCCGGCGGCTGCTGGAAAACGGGGCCAACAGTTCCTTCGTCCATCAGATCGCGGACACGGATGTCGCGCCCGAGGCCATCGCCGCCGATCCGTTCGCCGAGGCGGAGGCACTGTCGCAGATCGCGCATCCCGCCATCCGGCGCGGTCCGGACCTCTATGGCGAGGCGCGCCGGAACGCCCGGGGCTGGGATGTGACCGATCCGGTCGATGTATCGGCCATCCAGCACGCCCGCGCTGATTTCGCGCCGCCCCACCGCTGGCGGGCCGGTGGCGACGGCGAGGATCGCGAGGTGCTGAATCCTGCCGATGCTTCCGATGGCGTCGGCGTGGTGGTCGAAGCCTCCGCGGCAGAGGTCGGAGCAGCGGTGAAGCGTGCCTGCGATGCTCAGCCAGCATGGGCGGCGATGCCTGTGGCAGACCGGGCCGCGATCCTGAGAAAGGCCGCCGATCTGTATGAAGCCCACGCGGTTGAGTTCTTCGCGCTTGCGGCGCGCGAGGCGGGCAAGACGCCACTGGATGCCGTGGCCGAGGTGCGCGAGGCCGTGGACTTCCTGCGCTACTACGCGCTTCAGGCCCCGCGCGCCGAGAACGGTACGGTCCCGCGCGGTGTCATCGCCTGCATTTCGCCCTGGAACTTTCCGCTGGCGATCTTCACCGGACAGGTCGCGGCGGCGCTGGCGGCCGGCAATGGCGTCATCGCCAAACCTGCCGAACAGACGCCGCTGATTGCCGCGCGGGCGGTCGAACTGCTGCATCAGACAGGGGTGCCGGCCGACGCGCTTCAGCTTGTGCCGGGCGACGGGCCGTCGGTGGGTGCGCCGCTGACCGCCGATCCGCACATTGCCGGCGTCTGCTTCACCGGGTCGACCGAGGTGGCGCGCCTGATCGAACGGCAACTGGCAGAGACCGCCGCACCCGATGCCATGCTGATCGCGGAAACAGGCGGTCTGAACGCGATGATCGTCGATTCGACGGCGCTGCCGGAACAGGCTGTGCGCGACATTCTCGCCAGTGCTTTCCAGAGCGCCGGGCAGCGCTGCTCGGCGCTGCGGGTGCTGTACCTGCAGGCGGACATCGCCGACGGTTTCCTGGAGATGCTGTCCGGGGCCATGGATGCGCTGGCGCTGGGAGATCCCTGGGCTTTCGCGACCGACGTGGGGCCGGTCATCGACGCCGAGGCGCGCGACGGCATCGAGGCTCATGTCGCGCAGGCGGAACGGGAGGGGCGTCTGCTGAAACGGCTGGATGCCCCGGAAGATGGCCTGTTTGCCGGGCCTGCCGTGATCCGTGTAGGCGGCATCGCCGATATCGAGCGCGAGATCTTCGGACCGGTGCTGCATGTTGCGACCTTCGACCCGGACGATCTCGATCGGGTGGTGGCGGATATCAACGCGCGCGGCTTCGGCCTGACGTTCGGCGTGCACAGCCGGATCGACGGGCGGGTGCAGGAACTGGTCGAGGGCATCGCGGCGGGTAATCTCTACGTCAACCGCAACCAGATCGGTGCCATTGTCGGCTGCCAGCCCTTTGGCGGCGAGGGCCTGTCGGGCACGGGACCGAAGGCGGGCGGGCCGCACTATCTGCGCCGCTTCCGGCGTGTCGAAAGTGCGGCACCGGTTGAGCCGGACGCCGCACCCGTCGCCGCCGAGACGATTGCCCGGGCGCTCGACGATCTGAAGGGTCGCGACTGGCAGGGCGAGGCAGGCCGGGTGCCGGCGCTGCGACAGGCGCTGCGGGGCCGTGCCGAAGACGCCATGACGGCGGCGGCGGCGCTGGACTGCGGCCCGATCGACCTGCCGGGACCGACCGGCGAATCCAATCGCTACTGGCTGCACGGGCGCGGACCGACACTCTGTCTCGGTCCGGGTGCCGAGGCCGCGCTGGATCAGGCCGTTCAGGCGTTGCGGGTCGGATCTGTGGCTGTGCTGGCCGCGCCCGGCGCCGCCGCCGCCGCGCAACCGCTGACCGATGCGAAACTGCCGGTGGTCGCGCTGGACGGGACTGTCGATCCGGCGGCGCTGTCGGAACTGGAGATCGCCGCCGTCGCCTTCTGTGGCGGCGCGGATCGGATGCGGGCACTGCGGCAGGCGCTTGCGGCGCGCGACGGGCCGATGCTGCCGCTGATCGCCGAGCGTATCTACCCGGCCGCCTTTGCACACGAACGTGCGATCTGCATCGACACGACGGCGGCGGGCGGCAATGCGCAACTGCTGGGCAGTGTCTGAACCGGACGATCCTGCGTTCACTCGCCTCGTGTCCGTGACCGTATGGGAGTCTACACCGCCGTTGCCGCCGACAGATCGCTGCCGTCGTGGAAGCGGCTGAAGCGGAAGGCGGACAGGTCCAGGGACGGCTGACCGTCGGCGATGATCTCCGACACCAGCCTGCCGACAATCGGTCCCATGCCGTGGCCATGGCCCGAGAACCCGGTCGCCACGACCAGTCCCTTCGGTGTGTCCATCGCCTCGATGACCGGCAGCAGGTCGGGCGTCATGTCGATATAGCCGGCCCAGCTTTTCGCCATCCTGATGTCGCCCAGCGCAGGCACGGCCCGTTTCAGTTCGGCCAGCGCGCCCTCCAGCACCTTGTGGTTGGGTTCCGGATCCAGCGTCCGGTAGCGCACCAGTTCGCGTTCCAGCGCGGTCTGCGAAAAATGCCCCAGTGCCGTATCGAACGACAGCTTGCGCAGGCGGAAATGGAAATCGCGCAGGTGCTGCGTACCCAGCTTCATGAAGGTTCGGCTGTGCAGCAGCATCTGCATGGTCAGGTCGGCGTCGGCGGACCGCACTGCGAAATTGATGCTGCCGTCCTGACGCTGGCGCAGGGCCACGCCGGCCCAGACGGCAGGCCCCGTGACCTCCGGTGCGGGTCCGGTGCGCCCGACGGAGCCCTTCACCCAGACCTGCGGGAAGACGAGACCCATGTGCGCCATCATCTTCGACGACCAGGCCCCGGAGGCCAGCACGACGTGCGGCGCGCGGATCTCGCCCTTCTCGGTCACGACACCGGCGACCCGGCCCGCCTCGCGGATCAGGCCGAAGACGGCGCAGTTCTCAAGGAACGTTGCACCGCGGCCCTCGGCGGCCCGCGCGATGGAGGGCGTCACCTTCGCGGGTTCCGCGTGGCCGTCGCTGGCGGTGTAGATGCCGCCCAGCGCGCCGAGCGTTGTGCCGGGGATCAGACGCCCGATCTCGGCGCGGTCCACGATTCGGCTGTCGAGACCGTGCGCCTTTGCATGATCCATCCAGCCTTCGAACATCGCCCGCTCGGCTTCGTCGCGAAAGACGACAAGGTTGCCGCGCCGGGTCCATTCCAGATCCGCGTTGAGCTCGCGTTCGAGGCCCTGCCAGATCCGGTTGGCTTCCATCATCAGGGGGATTTCGGCGGGGTCGCGGCCCTGCTGGCGGACGAAGCCCCAGTTGCGGCTGGCCTGCTCGCCCGCGATGCGGCCCTTTTCGCAGACCACGACCTTCAGGCCACGTTTCGCCAGATACCAGGCGCTCGCGGTTCCGGCGGTGCCTGCGCCGATGACGACGACATCGGCTTGCGTCGGGATGTCGCCCATCGTCAGATGCGGGCCAGAAGTTCCGCCTTCTTGGCGTCGAACTCTGCCTCGGTCAGGGCGCCCTTGTCGCGCAGGGATGCCAGTCGCTCGATGGTGTTCAGGATCGAATCGATATCGCCGGAAAGCGCAGCCTGCGGGGCGGGTGCGGGCTGCGTCGGCGCGCTGACAGGCTCATGGGCGTGCACGGGCGCGATCTCCGGTTCCGGCGCAGCTTCCGGTTCTGGACTAGACGCGACAACTTCTTCGGCCGTCACTTCTTCGGGGTCAACGGTCTGCGGTTCGACGGCCTGAGGCTCGGCGGGGCGTTCCTCGTCTTCCGCGCGCGGCAGTTCGACGACGGACATCGTTCCGTACTGGCTCTGGAAACTGAGGGTCGAGAGGCCGCTGCCGCTCTGGCTCTGCGAGACGCCGCCGATCCTGTGATCGCCCGTGTCGAACAGGTGCAGCCGCCCGCCGTAGCGGATGGCCAGCCGCCGGGATGACGGAAAGACGGCATAGCTGATGTCGTTCTGGCCGCCTGTGGAAGTCGGCTGGCCCAGTTCCTCGGGCCACGTGCTGTAGCCGCCGAAACCGCCCATGGCTCCGGCCCTGGGGGCCTCGACCAGCCGTGCCGACGCCATCGCCTGGCTGAGGTCGCTGGCCAGCCCGGACACCGTGGCCTGAAGCCCGTGATTGAACATGTCGCCGACCATGGTCATGCCGCCGGCCAGCCACTGGCCGCTGCCGCCCAGTTCGGGGATGTTGAACTGGGCCATCGTGCCGTTGCCCCGGATGACTGCGTGCAGCATCGCCTCGGCAGCCTGTTCGCTGACGCCGTATCGGGCGGCGGAATCTCTCACCGCCTCGCGGCCGGCCTCGGTAAGTCCATTCATGGCGCGCTCCTTCGGTGCGGGGATATCAGGATGCCGCGCGGCGCTCGTTCTTCTTGCGCTCGTGGCGATCCAGATACCGCTTGCGGATGCGGATGTGGTTCGGCGTGACCTCGACCAGCTCGTCGTCGTCGATATAGGCGATGGCCTGTTCCAGCGACATGATCCGCGGCGGGGTCAGGGTGACGGCGTCATCCTTGCCCGACGCACGCACGTTCGACAGCTTCTTGCCCTTCAGCGGGTTCACTTCCAGATCGTTGCCGCGCGCGTTCTCACCGATCACCATGCCATCGTACAGGTCTTCGCCCGCGCCGACAAACAGGGTGCCGCGTTCTTCCAGGTTCCACAGCGCGTAGGGTACCGACTTGCCCGTCTCCAGGCTGATCAGCACGCCGTTGCGCCGGCCCTGGATCGGCCCCCTGTATTTGTCAAAGCTGTGGAAAACGCGGTTCATGATGCCTGTTCCGCGCGTATCGGTCAGAAATTCGCCGTGATAGCCGATCAGACCGCGCGCCGGCGCCAGGAAGGTGATCCGTGTCCGGCCCTCGCCCGAGGGACGCATGTCGGTCATCTCGCCCTTGCGACCGGCCATCTTCTCGACCACCACACCGGCGTACTCATCGTCCAGATCGATGACCACCTCTTCGATGGGTTCGACCCGATTGCCCTCCTCGTCGGTCTGGAACAGCACGCGGGGGCGGGAAATCGACAGCTCGAAGCCCTCGCGGCGCATGGTCTCGATCAGCACGCCGATCTGCAACTCGCCGCGACCGGCAACCTCGAAGGCGTCCTTGTCGGCGGTTTCGGTGATCCGGATGGCGACGTTACCCTCGGCTTCCTTCATCAGACGGTCGCGGATGACGCGGCTCTGCACCTTGGAGCCGTCGCGGCCCGCCAGCGGTGAATCGTTGATGCCGAAGGTGACGGCCAGGGTCGGCGGGTCCACGGGCTGCGCCGGGATCGGCTCGGTCACCGACGGGTCGCACAGGGTGTTGGCGACGCCTGCCGCCGTTACACCGGCGATGGCGATGATATCGCCCGCGTAGGCCACATCGACCGGCTTGCGCTCCAGCCCGTCGAAGCTCAGCAGCTTGGTCACGCGCAGGCTCTCGACCTGCTTGCCCTCATGGTCCATCGCCTTGATGGTCATGTTCGGGCGGATGGTGCCGTCATAGACCTTGCCGGTCAGCGTCCGGCCCAGGAACGGATCCGCGTCCAGCAGGCTGGCCAGCATCCGGAAGGGCTTGTCGATATCGCCCTGGGGTTCGGGGATATGGCTCAGGATCAGGTCGAACAGGGGCTTCAGGTCGCCGCCGCGATCGTCCGGATCCTCAGCGGCCCAGCCCTCGCGGCCCACGGCATAGAGCACGGGGAAGTCGAGCTGGTCCTCGTTCGCGTCGAGCGCGGCGAACAGGTCGAAGCATTCCTCGTACACTTCCAAAGGCCGCGCATCGCTGCGGTCCACCTTGTTGACGACCACGATGGGACGCAGGCCCAGCTTCAGGGCCTTGGTGGTGACGAACTTGGTCTGGGGCATCGGGCCTTCCGCCGCGTCGACCAGCAGGATCACGCCATCGACCATCGACAGGATGCGTTCCACCTCGCCGCCGAAATCGGCGTGGCCCGGGGTGTCGACGATGTTGATGCGGGTCTCGCCGTACTGCACGGACGTGCACTTGGCCAGAATCGTGATTCCGCGCTCTTTCTCCAGGTCATTGGAATCCATCGCCCGTTCAGCAAGCTGCTGATGCGATTTGACGGTTCCGGCCTGCTGAAACAGGGCGTCAACAAGGGTTGTCTTGCCATGATCGACGTGGGCGATGATGGCTATGTTGCGGCGCGGCATTTTTTCCATGCGCGCGTCATACAGCGCGATGACCCTTACGGCAATGCAACATATTCGGTGCTGTCAGTGACGTCTCAGGCTTCAGTTGCGGAAAATGCTTCAAGCACCTAATCTGATTGAGTCTTTCTGTCACAACTGATTCGCGTCGAGCCAAACCCATGACCAACGCCCGCCTGGACGAACTGAACGAATACCCGTTCCAGCGCCTGCGCGACCTGCTGGACGGGGTTGAAGGCGGCGGGCCGATGCTGAATTTCGCGCTGGGTGAGCCGCAGATCGGGGTGCCCGCGCTGCTGGGCGAGACTCTGGCGAAACATGTGGCCGGGTTCGGCAAGTATCCGGCAGCCAACAGCACGCCGGACCTGCGCCGCGCCATCGCCGACTGGCTGGACCGCCGCTATGGGCTGGACGGTGATGACGCGATGAACGCCGATACCGAGATCATGCCGCTCAACGGGACGCGCGAAGGGCTCTACAATATCGCGCAGCTGGTGGTGCCTCAGGTGCGCGCCGCGACCCGGCCGCTGGTGCTGGTCCCGAACCCCTTCTATCAGTGCTATCTGGGGGCCGCGACCATGGCCGGTGCCGAGGTCGGCCTGATGCCCGCGACCGCGGGGACCGGCTTCCTGCCCGATCTGGACGCGCTGGATGCCGAGATGCTGCGGCGCGCGGCGCTGATGTATGTCTGTACCCCGGCGAACCCGCAGGGTGCGATGGCCGACGAAGCCTATCTCGCGAAGGCCATCGACCTGGCGCGCCGCCATGACATCGTGCTGGCGCTGGATGAATGCTACGCCGAGATCTATGACGAGACGCCGCCGCCGGGCGGGTTGCAGGTCGCGGCGCGGACGGGGGAACGGTTCCGCAATCTGGTGGTCTTCCATTCCCTGTCGAAACGCTCATCGTCGCCGGGCCTGAGGTCGGGTTTCATGGCGGGCGATCCGGATCTGGTGGCCCGTTACGGCAAGCTGCGCGGCTACGGCGGTGCGCCCCTGCCCGACCCGATCGCTGCCGCGTCCGCCGCGCTGTGGCGCGACGAGAAACATGTCGAGGAGGTGCGTGCGCACTATCGGCATCTCTTCGACATCGCCGATGAGACCCTGGGCAACAAGCAGGGCTATTTCCGCCCGCCAGGCGGGTTCTTCCTGTGGCTGGACGTGGGCGACGGCGAAGCCTTCGCGAAAAGGCTGTGGCAGCATTCGGGCGTGCGTTGCCTGCCCGGCGGCTATCTCGCGCGCGACGAGGCCGATGGCACGAATCCCGGCGCGCGGTTCCTCCGCGTTGCGCTGGTACATGATGCGGGAACCGTGCGTCAGGCGCTGACGGCGATTTCCGAACTGATGGAGTAAGCGCGATGTCCAGCACCGATGCAGGCCGCACACCGATCTCGTTCGCACCGCCCGAGCTGAAACGCTTCCTGAAGCGGCGTCTGGTCGAGCTTGGCGGGCTGGCGCTGGCTCTGATCACGCTGGCCGCGATCCTCGCGATCGCAACCTATGATCCTGCCGATCCGAGCTGGAATCACGCGAGCGCGACGCCCGCTGCCAATCTGCTGGGGCTGCCGGGCGCGGTCTTCGCAGATCTGGTGCTTCAGGCCATCGGCCCGATCGCGCTGCTGGCACTGGCCGTGCCGTTCGCGCTGGCGTTGCGGATTGTCGTGCATCAGGTCGCACCGCGCCCGCGCCGCCGGGCCCTTGTCACCGTGCTGGCGGCGATTGCCGGTGCGGCCGGTCTGGGCGGCATCGCGGGCTTTCTCGATCTGTCCGCGACGCAGTTCGGTGGTGTGATGGGGGCAGGCGGCGCTTATCTGAGCGCCTTGCTGCCTGCCACGGTTGCTTGGGTTGCCCTGCTGATTGCAGCCGTCGTGACCATCAGTGCGCTGATGGGGCTTGCCTGGGCGTCCGCGGTCCCGCCCGCATGGATGTCGCTGCCGTTTGTCGCCGTCGTCGGCCTGTTCCGTCGCCGGGATGCGGCGGATGAGCATGACGAAGACGCAGGTTATGGCGGCGCGGCTGAGTGCGGTGCGCCTGCACCGAAGAAGAACAAGGCCGCCAGGGCCGAGAAGCGGGTGAAGCAGAAGGCGGTGAAGCCGAAGGAAAGCAAGCGCGCCGAAAAGGAACGCCAGCCCGAACTGGCGCTTGCCCCCGAACCGGACGATGGCGAACCGAAGCTGCCGCCGCTGTCGCTGCTCTACGAACCGACCGCAGACGATTATCCGGCCCGCGCCAGCGCAGAGGCGCTGGAACAGAACGCGCGGATGCTGGAAAGCGTGCTGGACGATTTCGGCGTGAAGGGCGAGATCACCGACGTGCGCCCCGGCCCGGTCGTGACGCTGTACGAACTGAAGCCTGCACCGGGCACCAAATCGTCCCGCGTGATCGGTCTGGCTGATGACATCGCGCGGTCCATGAGCGCGATTTCCGCCCGCGTGGCCGTGGTGCCGGGGCGCGATGCGCTGGGCATCGAACTGCCGAACAACACCCGTGAGATCGTCTTCCTGCGCGAGATGCTGGCGTCCGCCGATTTCGAGAAGCACAAGGGCACGCTGACCCTGGCGCTGGGCAAGGATATCGGCGGCGATCCGGTCTTCGCCGACCTGGCCAAGATGCCCCATCTGCTGATCGCGGGCACCACCGGCTCGGGCAAGTCCGTCGGCATCAACACGATGATCCTGTCACTGCTCTATCGCCTGACGCCGGACCAGTGCCGCATGATCATGATCGACCCGAAGATGCTGGAACTGTCGGTCTATGAAGGCATCCCGCATCTGCTGACGCCTGTGGTCACCGATCCGAAGAAGGCCGTGGTCGCGCTGAAATGGGCGGTGAAGGAGATGGAGGCCCGCTATCGCAAGATGTCGGACCTGAACGTCCGCAACATCGCCGCCTTCAACGAGCGGGTCGCCGAGGCCGCCGCCAATGGCGAGGATCTGTCCAAGCGCGTGCAGACCGGCTTCGATCCCGAGACCGACGAGCCGATCTTCGAGGACGTGCCCCTGGATACCGCGCGCATGCCGCAGATCGTCATCATCGTGGACGAGATGGCGGACCTGATGCTGGTCGCCGGCAAGGAGATCGAGGGTGCGATCCAGCGGCTGGCCCAGATGGCACGCGCCGCCGGCATCCACCTGATCATGGCGACGCAGCGCCCGTCGGTCGATGTCATCACCGGCACGATCAAGGCCAACTTCCCGACCCGGATCAGCTTCTCGGTCACCTCCAAGATCGACAGCCGTACCATTCTGGGCGAACAGGGCGCGGAACAGTTGCTGGGTCAGGGTGACATGCTGCACATGCCGAACGGCAGCCGCGTCGTGCGCGTGCACGGCCCGTTCGTGTCCGACGGCGACGTCGAGAAGATCACCAAATGGATCGGCAAGACCGGCAAGCCGGAATATCTGGAAGACATCACCCGCGATACGGAAGAAGAGAACGAAGGCGGCTTCGGCGGCGAGGGCGGCGGGTCGTCCGACGAGCCCATGTTCGATGAGGCGGTCGAGATCGTCGCCCGGACGGGCAAGGCATCCACCAGCTTCGTCCAGCGCCAGCTCAAGATCGGCTACAACCGCGCGGCCCGTATCATCGAGGAGATGGAGGCGCAGGGCATGGTCTCGGCAGCCGACCACGTCGGCAAGCGCGAGGTTCTGCTGCGCAATCCCGATGAAGAACAGTGATCTGGAGGGCTCATCCTCGCACAAGGTGAGGACGGGGTTTCCGGGTCAGTCGAGCTTGAGGCGCGACAGCCAGTAGGCCACGAGAGGCATTCCGATCAGTTCCAATGCCAGGGAGCCCAATACCTCGGGGCCGAACAGAATATCCATGTCTGCCGCCGACAGGCGCGCCAGTCCGCCAACAAAAATGGCGAAGAAGCAGGCATAGAGAACCGGTTTCATCGGTCGAGGACAGACGGCACCCAACAGCAGCAACAGGCCAACGGCCAGCCAGACGCCGCCGATGAAACGCACGTGATTGTCCTGCGCCGCGAAAGCATCGGCGTCGGTCACCGCAAGGAACGCGCCACTGGTCTGCCACCCCATCGTCATGATGCCACCGAGGGAGAAATCCAGTCCGGTGAAAACGATGAACAGGCCACCGAGGCACAGGAAGATGCGAAACAATATCAGGCCGGGGCCGCTGTGCTGCTGACTCAATTCCCGCTCCTATCCCGGCTTTGTGTCCGTTTGGCGATCTCTGGCGGGCCGGCGCACCAGATGTTCCGGAATGCTAGCAGGATCACTTCGCGCTGGGGAGGTGGCTGCAATGCGAATGGGCCGTTTTCCCTGAGCGGCGCTCTGTCCTATGCTGTTGCCCATCAACAGATTGGGGAGAGAGAACATGGCCGACACTGCACCGGCAAACGCCTGGGAGAGCATTCAGGAGCCTGACAGCTATGACTGGAAGGCCATCGTCGAGGGCTTGAACACCTATCTGCGGCTGCGCACCACGCCCATCGGCATGAAGATGTTCGAGAAGAAGGCGGACATGGAGGCGATCAACCGCATCCGCCGCCCGAAGGACGTTCACACCACCGACCAGATCGTCGGACAGGCGTCCCGCCTCGGCTGGACCGTGGGCATCACCATGGACGACCTGGTGGGCGCTCAGTGCGGTGCCGTCATCGGCCTGCATCCGCAGAACGACGAATGGCTCGGCGGCGAGCGCATGAAGGGCGTCTGGTACGAGACCGAGGTGGACACCGCCGCGCATCAGGCGGCGATGGATGTCGTGCCCTTCGGCAAGTACGAGGCGATGGCCGTGTCACCGCTGGCCGCGGGCCGTCTGAACCCGCCGGACATCGCGCTGATCTATGCCACGCCGGCGCAGATGATCCTGTTCATCAACGGGCTGCAGTGGGCCGGCTACAGGAAGCTGGAATGGGGCTGCGTCGGTGAAAGCTCGTGCGCCGACAGCTGGGGCCGGGCGCTGTCGACGCGTGAGCCGAGCCTGTCGATCCCCTGCTTTGCCGAGCGCCGCTACGGCGGCGTGATGGAGGATGAGCTGCTGATGGCGATCCCGCCGAAATTCCTGCCGAAGATCATCGAGGGGCTGGGCCGGCTGTCGGCCAACGGGCTGCGCTATCCGATCCCGCCCTATGGTATCCAGAACGACGTCCGCGCGGGCATGGGCGCGTCCTACGACTGACTCAGAAGGACAGGCGGGGCCGGCCGTTCATGGCCGGCCCCGTCGTCCGTCAGATTACAGAAGCTCCTTTGCCAGGATTTCCATGGCCTCGATGGAACCGGCCCGGCAGAGCATGGCGTTGACCTGGCGCTTCCTGCCCGCGTCCTTCCAGACCGAGAGCTGCTCGCGGATGTGACCGGCGGGTCCGACCAGGGCGACCTTGTCGACCAGTTCGTCGGGCACCATCGCGAAGGCCTCCGCCTTGCGACCGCCGAAGAACGCATCCTGGATCGCCTGCGCCTGCTCGCCATAACCCAGGCGCGTCGCATATTCCTTGTAGTAGTTCTTCTTCTTCGACCCCATGCCGCCGATGTAGAAGCCCATGTTCTCCTTCACGGGCACGCGGGCCTTCTCGATGTCGTCGTGCACCGACATGGTCACGAACGGGCAGACATCGAAATCGTCGAGGCTCTTGTTGCCGTCGGCCTGCTCGAAGCCCTGATCGATGTAGACGCCGATGGATTCATAGTTCGACGGGTCCATGTAGACCGGAATCACGCCGTCGCAGACCTTGGCGGCGTTGCGGATGCCGCCCGGTGATACGGACGCCGAATAGACCTTCAGGTCGTGTTCGGGGTGCAGCACGGTCTTCAGCGGCTTGCCCATGCCGGTGGCACCCTCGCCCATGTAGGGGATCTGATAGTGGGTGCCTTCGTGGGTCAGCGGCTCCTTCCGCGCGACCACCTTCTTGACGATGGAGACATACTCCTCGGTCAGTTCCAGCGGCTTGCCGTAGGGGCGGCCGTGCCAGCCTTCGATGACCTGCGGGCCCGACGGGCCGAGCCCCAGGATGAAGCGTCCGCCGGACATGGCCTGCAGGGTCATGGACGTCGTCGCCATCAGGGCGGGGCTGCGCGCCTGCATCTGGCAGATGCCGGTACCGACCTTGATCTTCGTCGTCTGGCCGAGGATCCACGCGGCGGGCGTGATGGCATCCGCGCCCCAGGCTTCCGACGTCCAGACCGAATGGAAGCCCATCGATTCCGCCGCCTTGATCATCTCGATATCGACCCGGTACTTCGCGTTGCCCGTGCCCAGAATCAGTCCGACTTCCATGTTCTTCTCTCCCCGATTGGTGTCTTTCAATGTGGCTGCGGACGTTAAAGGATATTTTCGAACGTGGGAACGTTCTCAATCGGCGCGCCGCGCGCTATCTCCACGGTGTCTCTACTGCAGCCTGACGAAGGGGGATCACCATGGGGCAAAAGAAACTCTGGCAGGTCGATGCCTTCGCCAGCGCAGCCTACAAGGGCAACCCGTGCGCGGTGGTCTTCGATGCCGCCGATCTGTCCACGGATCGGATGCAGACCATCGCCGCCGAAATGAACCTGTCGGAGACGGTGTTCCTGCTGCCGCCGACGACGAACGACGCGGACTACCGTGTTCGCATCTTCACCCCGCGCAGCGAACTGCCCTTCGCCGGGCATCCGACCATCTCCGCGGCCTTCTGCGTGCACCGCAGTCTGATCGACGCGGGCTACGGGCGCGAAATCAATCTTCTGCGGCAACAGTGCGAGGCCGGAATCATTCCAGTTGCCATCACGCAGGATGGAGGGCGGACGATCTACACCATGACCCAGAATCCGGCACGCTTCATTGATCTGGACATCGACCGCGAAACGGTGCGGGCGGCGCTGGGCTGTGCGGATGCCGCTCTGTTGGACCCGCATCTGGAAGCGTCGGATACCGGCATCCCGTGGATGTTCGCGCGCATGGCCGGGCCGGAGGCTTTGGCGGCGCTGGATCCCGACATGACGGCGATCGCCCAGATCTCAAAACAGACCGGCATCACCGGACTGGCGGTCTACAGCATCGGCGCGACCAATGACGGCGTCGATGTGAAACTGCGCGGCTTCGCACCGGCAGAGGGCGTGCCCGAGGATGCCGTGACCGGCTCGGCGAACGGCTGTCTCGCGGCGGTTCTTGCGCGGAACGGTGCGCTGGGTCCGGTGCCGCTCGATTATACCGCCGAACAGGGTGTCGAGATGGGCCGCGACGGGCGCATCCATGCCGCCATCGACGGTGCCGACAGCGGCCCGCGCATCGGCGGCGAGGTCGTTCGCGTCATGGAAGCGGTGCTGGACGTCTGATCGGGCGGTCTTGACCCGGTGCTGCACCTGTAGGATGCAGGGCGCAGCAAGGAATACGGGGACGGAACATGGCCAATCATCTGTTCGACAGGCTGCTGGGGCATCAGGCGACCGAGGACAAGATCTTCATCGACGTGCCCGGCGGTCGCAAGATCAGCTTTCGCACGCTGCATCAGGAAAGCGGTCAGGTCGCGAATGCGCTGATCGGCATGGGTGTCGAGCCCGGTGATCGTGTCGCGGTTCAGGTCGACAAGTCGCCAGAGGCGCTGGCGGTCTATCTGGGCGTTGTCAGGGCGGGCGCGATCTTTCTGCCGCTGAACACGGCCTACACGCCGTCCGAGGTCGACTACTTCATCGGCAACGCTGCGCCCCGCGTCTTCATCGGCGCTCCGGCGAAGGAAGACGCGCTGGAGGACATCGCCGATGCGCACGACTGCCGGCTGGAAACGCTGGCGGCGGACGGGTCGGGTTCATTCTGGGAAACGGTCGCGGCTGCGGAAATCGACTTCGATACCGTCGCGCGCGGGCCGGACGATCTGGCGGCGATCCTGTACACGTCAGGCACCACGGGCCGGTCGAAGGGCGCGATGCTCAGCCACGACAACCTGTATGACAACTCGGCGGTGCTGAAGGATTACTGGGGCTTCACGTCGGACGATGTGCTGCTGCACGCGCTGCCGATCTATCACACGCACGGTCTGTTCGTGGCGACCAACATCTGCCTGCTGGCCGGGGCGTCGATGATCTTCTTCGCGAAGTTCGATCCCGACGCGCTGGTGGCCGAGATGCCGAACGCGACGTCGATGATGGGCGTGCCGACGTTCTATACCCGCCTGCTGAGGACACCGTCCTTCACGCGCGAGGTGGCGGCGCCGATGCGGCTGTTCATCTCCGGCTCGGCACCGCTGCTGGCGGAGACGCACGAACAGTTCAGCGCGCTGACCGGGCACGCCATTCTGGAACGCTACGGCATGACGGAAACCAACATGAACACCTCGAACCCCTACGACGGCGACCGGCGCGCCGGCACGGTGGGCTTTCCGCTGCCGGGCGTCGAGCTGCGGGTCGCCGATCCCGATGACGGGTCGGTGCTGGGTCCGAACGAGATCGGCGTGATCGAGGTGAAGGGGTCGAACGTGTTCAAGGGCTACTGGCAGATGCCCGAGAAGACGGCGGAAGAATTCCGCGAAGACGGTTTCTTCATCACCGGCGATCTGGGCAAGGTCGATGCGGACGGCTATGTCACCATCGTCGGGCGTGGCAAGGATCTGGTGATCTCGGGCGGTTTCAACGTCTATCCAAAAGAGATCGAGGAGAAGATCGACGATCTGCCGGGCGTGCTGGAATCCGCGGTGATCGGTGTGCCCCATCCCGATTTCGGCGAAGGCGTGACGGCGGTGGTGGTGGCCGACGGCTCGCGCGATATTTCCGATGCCGACATCGCTGCGGCCATCAGCAGCGATCTGGCTGCCTTCAAGCGGCCCAAGCAGATCATCTTCGTCGACGAACTGCCCCGCAACACCATGGGCAAGGTGCAGAAGAACGTCCTGCGCGACCGGTACGCGGATATCTACGGCGACTGAGGCCGCGGTGGGGGCGTCGGACCGGGCAATATTTGATATCGATGCTGGCCCGCGATGCCTCGCGCGACGGGATCCCCGGTCAGGCCGGGGACAGGCTTGATCGAAGTTTACTCCGCACCCCGATGCGGGGCTGACCAGACGACGGGCAAATCTGATCCGGTTGATGCAGTGCCGGCTCTGTACTGGGTTCCGGGATCAAGTCCCGGAACAGGGAAGAGTGTATGATGAAGCCTCAACAAACCATCACGTGCAGCGGGACTTGATCCCGCTGCCCAGTGCAGCGTTTCAACCTGATAGAACGGCAATATGTTTCACCATCCGCTGGGTTCCGGGATCGAGTCCCGGAACGCGGGAGAGTTTGCAGAGCTGTTCGTGACAAACCATCGCGCGCATCGGTACCTAGCCCTGCACAGGCAAAAGCTCCTGAACCGCCCGGTCCAGCTGGTTGAAGCTGTCGATCCAGCGGTCCGCGTCCAGATCGCGCGCGGGGGTGTTGCCATAGCCGAAGGTCACGGCAATGACCGGCACGCCCGCATCGCGCGCGGCACCGGTGTCCGTGGGTGAATCGCCGATCATGACGGCGTTTTCCGGATCGCCGCCCGCCAGCCGGATGGTTTCGATCAGATGCCGCCCGTCCGGCTTGCGGAAGGCGAAGGTGTCCGCGCCCGTCACCGCGTCGAACAGATGTCCGATCCGCCATTCGCGCAGCATCTTCTCGGTGAAGCCGATCTTCTTGTTGGTGCAGATGGCGATCCGCGCACCCCGCGCCTTCTGCCGGGCGATGGCGTCCAGTGCTCCTGCGAAGGGCGCACTGTTGTCCGTCAGATGTGCCTGGTAGTACGTCAGGAACATCTCCATCAGGCGGTCATAGTCCGCGCCTTCCGGCACGCCGCCGGTATCGCCGAAGCTGCCCTTGATCATCGGGCCTGCGCCATCGCCGATCAGGCTCTTCATCCGCGCAAAGCTGACCCGCGACCGCCCTTCCTGCGCCAGCAGCCAGCAGACCGTGCCGTACAGATCGGGTGCGGTATCGGCCAGGGTGCCGTCGAGATCGAAAACGATGGTGGGTCGGGTCATGAATGTTCGGCTCCTGCTGGCCCGCAATCTGCAAAGCACTGAAACAGTGTTTGAATTGGCGTTGCGGTTCGGGCCATGCCATAGCATTCCGCAGCGGTCCTTGGGGAGATGAATTCATGGGCGATAGAGCAGTTGCCGCCGTCATTCTGGCGGCGGGTATGGGAACGCGAATGAAATCCGCGCTGCCGAAGGTGCTGCACCCGGTCGCGGGCCGTCCGATGATCCAGCATATCCAGGCGGCCCTTGCGCCGCTCAAGCATGCGCGTACCATCGTGATCACCTCAACGGGCCAGGACGACGTGCGTGCGGCGGTCGCGCCCGCGGGTTCGGCGGTCCAGGATCCGGCCCTGGGCACGGCCCACGCGGTGCTGGCGGCGCGCGAGCAGCTGAAGGATTTCGATGGCACGATCCTGGTGCTGTTCGGTGACACGCCGCTGCTGAAGGCGGAAACCATTCAGGCCATGGCCGAGATCATGGAAGGGCCGGACGATCCGGCGGTCGCCGTGCTGGGGTTCCGCCCCGACGATCCGGCCGCCTATGGCCGCCTGATCACCGACGGGGACGGCACGCTGGAAGCCATCGTCGAGTTCCGCGAGTGTACCGAGGCGCAGAAACAGATCGATTTCTGCAATGCCGGAATCATGGCGCTGGACGGTCGGGTGGCGGTCGACTTCATGGACCGCATCGGCAACGACAATTCCAAGGGCGAATATTATCTGACCGACATCGTCGCCATCGCCCGCGCCGAGGGGCGGACATGCGTCACCGTCGAGGGCAACCCGGAAGAGGTCATGGGCGTGGACCATCGCGGCAAGCTGGCCGAGGCCGAGGCAGTTGCGCAGCGACGTCTGCGCGAGGCCGCCATGGCGGGCGGGGCGACGCTGATCGCCCCTGAAACGGTCTTCTTCTGCCACGACACCGAGATCGGTCAGGACGTCACCATCGAACCGCATGTCGTCTTCGGTCCCGGCGTGAAGCTGCATGACAACGTCCACGTGAAGGCCTTCAGCCATCTGGAAGGCGCGGAAGTCTTCCCCGAAGCATCGGTCGGTCCCTACGCGCGGCTGCGTCCCGGTGCCGAGATCCATCAGGGCGCGAAGATCGGCAATTTCGTCGAGGTGAAGAAAGCGACCATCGAGAAGGGCGCGAAGGTCAGCCACCTGACCTATATCGGTGACGCACGCGTCGGGGCAGAGGCCAATATCGGCGCGGGCACGATCACCTGCAATTACGACGGCTATTTCAAGTATCGCACCGACATCGGTGCCGGTGCCTTCATCGGCTCCAACACGGCCCTGGTGGCCCCGGTGACCATCGGCGACGGCGCGATCGTCGGCGCGGGCAGCACGATCGCGAAGGATGTCGAGGCCGACGCGATGGCCCTGACGCGTGGCGACCATACCCTGAAGGCGGGCTGGGCGGCGCGGTTCCGCAAGGCGGCGCTGGCGAAGAAAGCGAAGAAATAGGACGGCGCAATATTGCGTACAGAATGTCGTCCCGGCTCTGTGCCGGGATCCATAGCGGCGTTGCCGCACGTTCTCAGTTTGCCGGATACCGGTACGAGCCCGGCATGACAGGCCCAGCAGCATAGGAAGAAGATCATGTGTGGAATCGTTGGCGTCATCGGGCGCGAGGATGCGACCCCCCGGCTGGTCGAGGGGCTGAAGCGTCTCGAATATCGCGGCTATGATTCCGCAGGCGTTGCGACGCTGACCGGCGACGAGATCGGCCGCCGTCGCGCCGAGGGCAAGCTGAAGAATCTGGAGGCCGTGCTGAAGGACAGCCCGCTGGACGGCGATACCGGCATCGGCCACACGCGCTGGGCGACCCACGGTGTGCCGAACGAGGCCAACGCCCACCCGCACGCGACCGACAGGGTCGCCCTGGTCCACAACGGCATCATCGAGAACTACCGCGAACTGGCGAACGAACTGAAGGAGGCGGGCCGGACGTTCGCTTCCGAGACCGACACCGAGATCGTGGCGCATCTGATCACCGTGAACCTGGAGAAGGGCCTGTCCCCGCAGGAGGCCGTCGCGACCTCGCTGAAACGGCTGGAGGGCGCCTTCGCGCTGGCCATCATCTTCACCGGTGAGCACGAACTGATGATCGGCGCGCGGCGCGGCAGCCCGCTGGCGGTCGGTGTGGGCGACGGCGAGATGTATCTCGGGTCCGACGCCATGGCGCTGGCCCACATGACCAACCGCATCGCCTATCTGGATGAGGGCGATTATGTCGTCCTGACCCGCGACAAGGCGTGCTTCTACGACGAGAACGACAATCAGGTCGAGCGGGCGGTTACGCTGTCGTCGGTCTCCGGAGCCGCCATCGGCAAGGGCAACCATGCCCATTTCATGCTGAAGGAAATCTACGAACAGCCTGCCGTCATGGGCGATACGCTGCATTCGTACCTGACGCCCGCGACCGGCGAGATCAAACTGCCGGAGATGCCGTTCGACATGGCCGAGGTGCCGAAGATCACCATCATCGCCTGCGGCACCAGCTTCTATGCCGCGATGGTCGCGAAATACTGGTTCGAGGAGGTGGCGCGCATCTCCGTCGAGATCGATGTCGCGTCCGAGTTCCGTTACCGCGAGGCGCCGATGCCCGAGGGTGGCGTCGCCATCTTCATCTCGCAGTCGGGCGAGACGGCCGACACGCTGGCGGCGCTGAAGTACTGCAAGTCGCAGGACCAGAAGATCGTCGCCATCGTCAATGTGCCCGAAAGTTCCATCGCGCGTGAGGCGGATGTCATCCTGCAGACCCTGGCCGGCCCGGAAATCGGCGTGGCCTCCACCAAGGCGTTCACCTGTCAGCTTTCGACCCTGGCCTGTCTGGTGATCTGGGCCGCCCGCGCCCGGAACGCCATCGACGATGCGGAAGAAGACCGGCTGGCGCTGGCGCTCGCCCATGTGCCGGCCATGGCCGCGCAGGTGCTGAACCACGATGAGGAGATCCGCACGCTGGCCAAGTCGATCTTCGAGGCCCGTGACGTGCTCTATCTGGGGCGCGGCACGGGGTATCCGCTGGCGCTGGAAGGGGCGCTGAAGCTGAAGGAGATCAGCTACATCCACGCCGAAGGCTATGCGTCCGGCGAGATGAAGCACGGGCCGATCGCCCTGATCGACGAGACGGTGCCGGTCATCGTCATCGCGCCGTCGGACCGGCTGTTCGACAAGACCGTGTCCAACATGCGCGAGGTCATGGCGCGGGGCGGCAAGGTCATCTTCCTGTCGGATGCCGACGGCCTGGCGGAAGTCGGCTCGGAAGCCTTTGCGACCATCGAACTGCCGGATGTGGACCCGTTCGTGGCACCCCTGCTCTACGCCATTCCGGTGCAGTTGCTGGCCTATCACGTCGCCGTCCTGAAGGGCACAGACGTCGATCAGCCGCGCAATCTGGCGAAATCGGTGACGGTGGAATAGGGCCGCGACCGGCGGGTTCAGCCAAAAAAATGCGGACCCGCCCGCGCCATCCGGTTCAAGCGCGTGGCGGCTAACTCGCTGCAACAGATGGATGATTTCGGACGGCCGCAATTTATCCGGCATTTTTCGTAAACACTGCGAAAAGGCCGTCCGAAATTTTCGGAGAGTTTAACGGGTTCCCGCCAGATTGCAGATGTTCACTGCGGCGTGAGAGTGGCACATCATTGGCATCCCGTCGTATCAGGAACGAAATTCGGACCCCGAACTGGCAGAAGCCGGTACACCCGAATCAAAAATGCAAGAAACTGTCCCAAAACCGGACAGATGAGGAGTGGTAAAGATGTCGATGCTGTTTGAGATTTCCGGTCTGGATGCGCTGCGCGGCGTGGCGCGCGCGACGATCAACGGTACGCCCGGCGATGACAATCTCACGGGCACGAACGACGATGACCGCATTTTCGGCGGCGACGGCAACGACACGGCGAACGGCCTGGGCGGCGATGACACCATCCGGGGCGGCGAGGGCGACGATGTTCTGAACGGTCGCGGCGGCGATGACCGCGTGCGCGGCGACGGCGGCGACGACACGCTGACCGGCGGGCCGGGCGATGACTTCATCACCGGTGAAGACGGCAATGACAGCCTGGTCGGCAACGATGGCGACGACACGCTGGGCGGCAACAACGGCGACGACACGATCAAGGGCGACGCGGGCAACGATGACATCGCCGGCGGCGCGGGCCGCGACGAGGTCGATTACCGAGGCACCGATGGCGATGTGAACGTCGATCTGGGCGCGGGCGGCAATGACAATGGTCTGGCCACCAGCGATGACTTCGGCACCGACACGCTGGAATCCATCGAGATCGTGAAAACCGGCGACGGCAATGACTTCGTGGCGGGCGACAACGCCAACGAAGAGATCGAGACCGGCGCGGGCGACGACACGCTGGTCGGCAACGACGGCGACGATCTGCTGGAAGCGGGTGACGGCACCGATGAACTGTTCGGGGGCAATGGCGAAGACACCCTGCGCGGTGATGCTGGCGACGACTATGCCGAGGGCGGTGCCGACAATGACGTGCTGTTCGGCGGCCTTGGCATCGACAATCTGATCGGCGGCGACGGCAACGACACCATCAGCGGCGAGGAGGGCGGCGACTTTCTGTTCGGCGGCCTGGGACTGGATGTCATCAACGGCAATGACGGCGACGACGACATCGAAGGCGGCGACGGCAATGACAACCTGCGCGGCGGCGCCGGTGACGACACGATCCAGGGTCAGGGCGGCGACGACCGCATCGTCGGCGAAGACGGCAACGACTTCCTGGACGGCGGCGACGGCAATGACACCATCAACGGCAATGACGGTCTGGACGATATCGTCGGCGGTCTGCTGAATGATCTGCTGTTCGGCGGCAACGGCGATGACACGCTGAACGGTGACGAAGGCGACGACACCCTGTTCGGCGAGGCCGGAGACGACGATCTGGACGGCGGCGAAGGCAACGACAACGTCCGCGGCGGCATCGGTTCCGACATCCTGTCCGGCGGCGCGGGCGATGACTTCCTCGAAGGTCTGCTGGGGCTGGACGAACTGTTTGGCGGCAGCGGCTCCGATACCCTGCGCGGCAGCGAGGACGACGACTTCCTGGACGGCGGTGACGGCGACGACACCGTGCGTGGTGATGACGGCAATGACTGTGTGCACGGCGGCGAAGGCAACGACTTCGTCACCGGCGGCGCGGGCGACGATTCCATGGAAGGCGGTGCCGGGGCCGACCTGATGCAGGGCGATGACGGCGACGACTTCATGGCCGGCGAAGACGGCGACGATTCCATGCAGGGCGGCGACGGCAACGACGACATGCTGGGCGGTGCCGGTGCGGACACGCTGCTGGGCCAGGCCGGCAACGACATTCTGAACGGTGGCGATGGTGCTGACCTGCTGAACGGCGATGTCGGCGAAGACACGCTGTTCGGCGGCGACGGCGACGACGAGCTGCGCGGCGGTGACGGCGACGACGAGATCAATGGCGGCGACGGCTATGACACGCTGACCGGCGGTGCGGGCAACGACCTGCTGAACGGTGACGGCGGCCGCGACTCGCTGGAAGGCGGTGAGGGCGACGACACCATCGACGGCGGTGACGGACGCGACACGATCGACGGCGGCATCGGCAACGATGTGCTGGACGGCGGCGCGGACGATGACGACATCATTGCCGGCGAGGGCAACGACACCGTGTTTGGCGGCGACGGTGCTGACGTGATCGAAGGCAATACCGGCGACGACGTCATCGAAGGCGGCAGCGGCATCGACTTCGTCTCGGGCGGCGCCGGAGACGACAAGATCAGCGGCGGCGACAACGGCTTCTTCCTGGGCGAGAACCTGATCGTCAATGGCGATTTCGAGGATCACGGCACCCTGAACCGCGGGTCGTGGGGCACCTTCACCGAGATCAACGGCTGGAATGCCGCGTCTCAGTGGGACCCGTTCGAGATCCAGGAAGGCACCCACGGCGGCACGCCCTGGAATCCGGCCGACAATGCCGTGATGGAGCTGGATGGCCATCCGACCTACTATTGCGACTACAACACCAACGCGACGGCGATCCAGCAGGTCGACATCGACTGCACGGGCATCTTTCGCCTGGAGCTGGATTACTCGCCGCGCTTCAAGGACTGGTGCACGGACGTCGGCGACACCAGCAAGCTGGAAATCCGGGTGGGCGGCGAAACCGTTGCGCTGATCTCCAGCGACACGGTCGGTTTCGAAACCTATTCGTTCGATATCCTGATCGAGCAGGGTACGGCGGACATCGAACTGATCGGCCGCGGCATCGACGACACCTACGGCGCGCTGGTCGACAACATCTCGCTGAAGAAGATCAACACCGAAACGCTGTTCGGCAACGAAGGCGAAGACACCATCTACGGTGACGGTGGCAAGGACTTCATCGACGGCGGTGACGGCGACGACACGGTTGACGGTGGCGAAGGCGACGATCTGGTCTGTGGCGGCAACGGTGATGACATCATCATCGGCGGCAAGGGCGCGGACACGCTGCATGGCGGCGAAGGCTACGACACGGCCGACTACTCCGGCGCGCATTACGGTGTTGCAGTCGCCTTCTCCGACGTGGATCGCTATGGCATCGACGGTGAGTTCGCCTGGGCCGACGAAGGCGGTCTGGCGGGTGAAGCGACCGGTGACCAGTTCATCGAGATCGAGCGCTTCGTGGGTTCGGCCTTCGATGACAGCGTCTTCGGCGCCGAGACCGAGATGAAGTACGAACTGGGTGACGGCAACGACAGCTTCGACAGCCGCTATTACAACGACACCGACGACAAGGTGTTCGGCGGTCTGGGCGACGACCGTATCGAGGCTTCGGCGGGCGATGACGAACTGTTCGGCGGTGCCGGCAACGACACCATCGAAGGCCAGAAGGGTGACGATACGATCAATGGCGGTTCGGGCGACGACAGGCTTTCGGGCGGGTCGGGCAACGACACCTACATCTTCGACGAAGGCAACTTCGGCTGTGACGTGATCACCGACTTCTGCCACGGCGATACGCTGGACTTCACCGCGCTGAACCTCAGCTTCTCGGATCTGAAGATCTCGTCGGTTGGCTGGTACGGTCGCGACACGCTGATCGAGACGCCGGACGGCAGCCAGATCCACCTGAAGAACTTCTCCAAGCGCTATCTCGGCGAAGATGACTTCACCGGCCTGGTGCCGGGCGAGGACGATGGCGGCTTCGGCGAGGATGCGATCGTCGGCAACGACTGGTCGGAGCGTCTGTATGGCACAAACGGCGATGACGAAATGCATGGCCTGGGCGGTCACGACAAGCTCTACGGTGGCCGGGGCGACGACGAGATCTTCGGCGGCGACGGCAATGACAAGCTGATCGGCAGCAGCGGCAATGACACGCTGGATGGCGGTGCCGGTGACGACTATCTCTACGGTGGCTGGGGTGCCGACACCTTCAGGTTCTCGGGCGACCACACGGGGTATGACCGGATCAAGGACTGGAACGAGCACGCCGGCGACAAGATGGACGTGAGCGATCTGGGCCTGTCGTTCGACGACATCCAGATCATCGACATCGGTCGCGACGTCCTGGTGAAGCTGGGCGACAAGGGATCGATCCGGATCGAGGATACCTACACCAGTTCGATCGGTGAGGATGACTTCGTCGGTCTCGTGTGATCGATACCGATATTTCGGGAAAACCCGCGGTCAGAAATGGTCGCGGGTTTTTTTTTGAGCGCATGGCCGATGGTTAAGAAAGTGTGATGAATGCCGGGCACAATCTGAGGTAGGTTGCCTGCGGGTGCGGAGCGTGAGGAGTGAAGTTCATGGGTGACCAGACCGCCGTTGAGTGGACGATTGTCGAGGCGATTGCCTTCGAGCCCCAAACCATCGAGGTTCCCCGCATTTGCGCCCATTGCGGCTGCGATCATGACGAAGCCGATGGCGCGCATGGTGCCGCGCTGGGCGGACCTTCTCCGGATTTCGTCACGCAAGGCGGCAAGTGGGGCGACGCGGGCCTGGGCAACGCGGGCGGCGTGGTCACCTGGTCGATCGGAACTGCTGCCGTTTCCGACGGTCAGGGCGGCAACATCAATCCGCTGGCCAATTTCATGCCCACCGGGTTCGAGGCCGATATCCAGGCTGCGTTTGACGCCTGGGAGGCGGTCAGCGACATTCGCTTCGTGCGCGTGGAGGATGGCGGCGGCACCGCCGGCGTCGATCCGACTGCCGACATCCGAATCGGTGGCGGCACCATCGACGGTGCCGGGGACGCCAACGGCAATACGCTGGCCTTCGCCTTCTTTCCCGGAGCCGCCGGCGGATCCGGAGAGTTCAACGGGGTGAACGCCTTCAATGGCGATGTCCTTTTTGACGACTCGGAACCCTGGAAGACTTCCAGTGCCGGACCTTCGGACGGAATCTCGGTATTTCTGGTGGCTCTGCACGAGATCGGACATTCCATCGGACTGGATCACGAGGAAACCAACCTCGCGATCATGAACGCCGTCATCAACGAATCCCTGACCGGGCTTCAATCCGATGACATCAACGGCGTGCGCGCGATTTACGGCAATGCCGGCACGGTGGCCGATCCGACCGAAGTCACGGGCACCGCGAACGGCGATACGATCACCGGTGCGGGCGCGACCAACGCGATCTTCGGCGGCGATGGCAGCGACAGCCTGACCGGCGGTGCAAGTTTTGACGTGCTGCAGGGCGGTGCGGGCGACGACACGCTGGTCGGCGGGGCATCACGCGACAAGATGGCAGGCGGCGCAGGCAATGACCGGCTGGACGGCGGCAGCGGCGGCGATGTGATGTCGGGTGGTGCGGGAAACGATCTCTTCACCGTCGATGATGTCAATGATCAGGTGCATGAGGTCGGGGGCGAGGGGCAGGACACGGTCGAGGTTAGCGGCGGTGTCACCTATGCGGTCGACGACAACATCGAGCTCACCCGTATCGTGGACAACATCGGCACCCTGATCTTCGGTTCCGCCGGCAATGACAGCATCGTGGGCGGCGGCGGCGGCGATCAACTCCAGGGACAGGCGGGCAACGACACCATCCAGGGCGGTGGCGGCGACGATACGATTTTCGGCATCGCCGGCACGAATCTGCTGGAAGGTGGCGAGGGAAGCGATTTCCTTCAGGCTGGCGGTGGCGACGATACGCTGGACGGCGGCGTCGGCAACGATCAACTCGAAGGGCAGGGCGGCAACGAGACATTCGTCTATGGCGAAGGCCGCGACTCCCTGGTCGGGTTCACGGCCGGCAGCGGCAGCCTCGACGTGCTGGACCTGACCGCACGCACTGAAGTACGCAGCCTGGCCGACGTTCAGGCCATCTCCTTCGACATCAGCAACGGCATGATCATCCGCTTCAGCGCCAACGTCGACGAGATCATCCTGTTCGACGTCAGCGAAGCCGATCTGGTCGAAAGCGACTTCATCTTCGCCGCCGGGCTGAACCTGGTCGGCGACGGCGGCGCGAACACACTGACCGGCAGCGCCGACGACGACACGCTGGACGGTCAGGGCGGGCCTGACCTGCTACAGGGGCTCGGCGGAAACGACAGTCTGATCGGCGGTGCGGGTGGCGATACCCTCGAAGGTGGCGACGGCAACGACACGCTGCGCGGCGATGTCGGTACGGACCGGCTGCGCGGCGGGGCGGGCGACGATCTGCTGGACGGCGGCGATACGGCCAACGACGTGGCGGACTACGGCACCGCGACGGTCGCGATTACGGCGGATCTGGCGGCGGGCACGGCGACCGGCGAGGGCAACGACACGCTGATCGGGATCGAGCGGCTGGAAGGCGGTTCGGGCGACGACACCCTTCTGGGCGACGATCTGGATAACACGATCTCCGGCGGCATCGGCGCGGACTCGATGGACGGCCGGGGCGGCGACGACCTGTTCGGCGCGAACCTGGGCACCGGCAACGATACCATCAACGGCGGAACGGGGACGGACCGGTTCCTGCTGGTGAACGCGGATGACCGCGTGGCGACGCTCGATATCGTTCAGGATCAGAATCTTGCGAATGCGGCGAACATTCAGGTGGGGACCGAAACGTTTCTCACTCAGTTCGTGGAAACCCTCGATTACCGCGGGGGCGCAAACGCCGATATCCTGATCCTGCAGGACTTCGTTTCGTTCAGTGCTGTTCTGGGCGATCTGGGCGGTGGCGACGATCAGGCCTTCATCCGGTTTGCGAATACCACGCTCTCGGGTGGCGATGGCAACGACTATCTTGAAACCACCTCAAGCACTGTCTCCTTCGACGGTGGGGCGGGCAACGATACGCTGGTCGCCGGCGCGGACAACAATGGTGGCAATGGCACCATGACGCTGGGTGCGGGCGACGATGTCGTCCGAATCCGGACGGGGTCCTTCACGATCACCGACTTCGTCGCGGGTGCGGGATCGAATGACGTCATCGACCTTGTCGCGTTCTTCGATGCGGGGATCCAGGACCTGCAGGATGTGGTGGGCACGACCACGCAGAACGGCGATGGCTCGGCGACGATCAACCTGCTGGGTGCGGGGATTACGCTGTCCAACGTGACCGTTGGCGACCTTGTCGCCAGTGACTTTCTGTTTGGGGGCGACGCGCAGACGATCACCGGCAGCGACGGGGACAATACCCTGTTCGGCGGTGCGGGCGCCGACACGATCTCGGGTCTCGGCGGTGCCGACAGCGTCACGGCCAACGCGGGCAACGACAGCGTCGATGGCGGCGAAGGAAACGACACGCTGCTGGGCGAGGCCGGCAGTGACCTTCTGAACGGCGGTCTCGGCAACGACAGCATTTTCGGCGGCGATGGCGAGGATACGGCATCGGGCGATGAGGGTGACGATACCCTTTCTGGCGGTGCCGGTGCCGACAGCCTGGCCGGCGGCGTAGACGATGATTCCATTCTGGGCGATGCCGGCCGGGACACGCTGATCGGCGATGCAGGTAACGATTCGCTGTTCGGAGGCGACGACGATGACCGCCTGTTCGGCGGGGATGGCGATGATTCCATCCGGGGCGGTGCCGGCAACGACGTGTTCTTTGGTGGTGCCGGGGACGACCGGTTCTTTGGCGACTCCGGTTTCGATATCGTTGATTTTTCCGATGTGACGACGGGCTTCGAACTGACTGGGTTCTTTGGCGTGGTCACTGTCCAGGGGAACGATTTCTTCAGTTCCATCGATGGTGTTATCGGTGGGTCCGGCGACGACACGATCACCGGCGACAATGGTGCCGACATCATCGTCGGCGGGTTCGGCGCCGACCAGATATTCGGCGGTAACGGCGATGATCTGCTGAGTGCGATCCTGGGTCAGGGCGGCGACACCATGACCGGGGGAGACGGTACCGACCGGGCGCAGTTCGACAACAGTGCCGGCCCCGCCACGACCTTGACCGCAAGCAGCGCGGGCGGCACGGATACCGTCACCGATGGCACCGACACATACACCCTGCATACCATCGAGAGCCTTGAGTTCACGGGTGGCGTCACAGGTGAGACGCTGGAGGCCTCCGGCTATGACAGGACGGTCAGCGGCTTCCTTGGCGCGGGTGATGACGATGCCACGGGTGGATCGGTCGGGGATTCGCTGGAAGGTGGCGACGGCAACGACACGCTGACCGGCGGCAGCGGTGCCGACAGCCTGTTCGGCGGTGCTGGAATCGATGCGGCTGACTACAGCCGGGACGGTGGTGATCAGGGCGTCGAGATTCGCCTTGAAACGAATCTCTTCCGCGATACGCATGGCCAGAATGACACGCTGACATCGATTGAACAGATCGTGGGTACGGCATTCGCTGACCTGTTGGAAGGCAGTGTCGGCGCGCAGGAAACCCTCTTCGGCGGTGGGGGCGCAGATCTGCTTATCGGACGTGGTGCGGGGGACGATGTTCGCGGTGGTGCCGGAAATGACACCGTCTCAATCTTTGACGGCTCGGGGACCATTCGCGGTGGTGCTGGCAGCGACCTGTTCATGGTCGTCGACGGATCAGGCGATGATGTGTTCGATCTGGACAATGAAGGTGACACCGGCTTCACCTCCGATGTCGTGCGCGCCACGGTCGGCAACGATACCTATGATTTCGGCGGGATCGGACCGAACGGCAGCGCCTTGCTGCAGTTTGACCAGCTCGGCTCGGGTCTGGATTTCTCTCAGGGAATCCAGTTCCAGATGTCTGCCGGCTCTGGGTCGATCGACAAGGGGATCCATGGTGTCGACCAGATCCTCAATATCGCAGATCTGACGCGCTCGCTCTCGATCAACGGTACAGACTCGGCAGACAGCTTCGTGTTCGGCAACGACCTGGCGAGTATCTCGACCACCGTAACCGCAGGTGCGGGCAACGATACGATCGATGGCGGGAGTACCCGGCTGTCCATCAGTTTCAACGGCGCAACGCAGGGCATCGTGGCCGATCTTGGAACAGGCGTCGTGTCGAACGATGGCTTTGGCGATCAGGATCAGGTCAGCAATGTCCGGGCCGTCTTTGCGACCCAGCAATCGGACTCCATTGCGGGTGGTGCAGCCGACGAAGCGCTCTTCGGGCAGGGTGGTGATGACACGATCAGCGGCGGCGGTGGTGACGATTTCATTTCCGGCTTCCTGGGCAATGACAGCCTTGATGGCGGCGATGGCAATGACACGCTGGATGGCGGTTCAGGCAATGACACGCTTCGGGGCGGTGCGGGCAACAACACGTTACTTGGCGGCGCGGGTTCGGACCGGTTCGAAGGCGGTTCGGGCAATGACGCCATCGTCATCGCGACCGGCGGCGATGCCAGTTCGCAGTTCGACCTGATCACGGCAAGCGCAGGCGACGATACGGTTGATCTGGCGGATGCCGGCGGCACGTTCGCGCGGCTGGATTATTCGGCTCAGGGCGGCGCGATCACCGCGAACATCGGCGCGACGACGGGCACGATCGTCAAGTCCGCCGGTGGCACGGACACGCTGAACAATATCGATGCACTGGACGGCTTTGTCGGGGGCCTGAGCATTCAGGGCACCGGTGTTGCAGACAGTGTGACCATCAACCTGCAGAGTGATATCGAGTTCGCCGAGGTGATCGGCGGCCTTGGCAACGATACAGTGACGGTCGGGTCCGGTGTCGTGCGCATCAGCTATTTCGCCTCCGGCAACGCCATCAACGCCAATCTGTCGACGGGTCAGGTCGCCGACGGCCTCGGCGGCATCGACAGCGTCAGCGGTATCACCCAGGTGCAGGGGTCGAATTTCGCAGATGTCTATCTGGGATCGGATGCGGATGAGGATTTCATCCCGCGCAGCGGCAACGATACCGTCGACGGCGGCGGCGGATCGGACAGCGTGCGCTACGACCGGTCCGGCCAGGGGCCCGTGTCCGTCGATCTCGAGGCCGGCACTGCGACAGGCGCGTTCCTGGGGCAGGCGTTCACGCACACGCTGCTGAACATCGAGGAAGTCCGAGGGTCGCGGGACGACAATGACACCCTGCTGGGCAGCACCGCCGACAATGTCTTCCGCGGTGGCGGAGGCAGCGACATCATCGATGGTCGCGGCGGCACCGATACGGTGGAATTCCGGGACCGCACGGTCGGCGTGAACGTCGACCTGTCGACCGGCACGGCAGATGACAATCAGGGCGGTGTCGATACGCTGACCTCGATCGAGAATGTGGACGGTTCGAACCTGGCCGACAGCATTCTGGGCGCAACGGGCCAGAACCTGCTGCGCGGTCTGGCGGGCGACGACACCCTGGACGGTGGCACGGGTGCGGACACGCTGGACGGTGGTGAAGGCAACGATACGCTGCGCGGCGGCGTGGGCAGCGACCGGCTGATCGGCGGTGCGGGCAATGACAGCCTCGACGGCGGTGACGGCGCGACGGACGTCGCTGATTTCACGGCGTCCACTGGTGCCATCACGGCTGATCTGGCGGCAGGTACGGCGACAGGCGAGGGCACGGACACGCTGACCGGGATCGAGCGGCTGGAGGGTGGTTCGGGGAACGACACCCTGCTGGGCGACGACAACAACAACACGATCTCGGGCGCGCTGGGTTCGGATTCGATTGACGGCCGGGGCGGCGACGACGTCTTTGGCGCGAACCTGGGCACCGGCAACGACACCATCATCGGCGGCACGGGGACGGACCGGTTCCTGCTGGTGAACGCGGATGACCGGGTTGCTGCGCTGACCGTGGCGACCGCGGGTGCCACGACGACAATCACGAGCGGGGCCGAAAACTTTCAACTCACCACGGTCGAGACCATCGATTATCGCGGCGGTGCGCTGGTCGACTCGCTCGACGGCAGCGGTTCGACCGTGGCGATCACGGCACAGCTGGGCGATGGTGCCGACCACGCGGTCGGCGGTACGGGCGATGACAGTCTCGACGGCGAGGCGGGCAACGATACGCTGACGGGCGGTGCGGGCGACGACACGTTGGACGGACAGGGTGGTGACGACAGTCTGAGTGGCGGTGCGGGCGATGACAGCCTGATCGGCGGTGCGGGCGATGACAGTCTGGACGGCGGCGCAGGGACGGATATCGCCAGCTACACCGGCAGTGTGTCCGGGTCGTTCGTGTTTTCCGCGGGTGCTGCCGGGGAACTGGTGATCACCGACACGGTGGGTGGCAGTGGCACAGACACGCTGGTTGGCATAGAGACCTTGCGCTTCGACGATCGCGACATCCCGGTTTCTGTGGCCGCAAATGCCGGAGACGACGTGTTCGGCGTCGATGGCGTCGATGACATTCTGATCGGGCTCGACGGCGATGAAACGTTCCGTCCCGGCACAGGCAACGATCTGGTTTTCGCAGGCGACGGTGATGACGACATTCTGGAGAACAGCGCCCCCAGCGGCGACGACACGCTGCATGGCGGCGCCGGAAACGATCTGATCATCGCGCAGACGGGCGACGATGTGCTGTTTGGCGGTACGGGCAATGACTTTCTGGACGGGCGCGACGGCAATGACTCTGTCGAAGGTGGCGCGGGCGACGACACGCTGGACGGTGTCGGGGGAAGTGACACTCTGTTCGGCGGTGAGGGTAACGATGCGCTGGACGGTGACGCCAATGATGACAGCCTGTCCGGCGGCGCAGGCACGGACACCCTGTTTGCCGGTGCGGGCAATGACGTTCTGTCGGGCGGATCCGGGACGGATTCGCTGCGCGGTGAATCCGGTGACGACCTGCTGGAAGGTGATGCCGGCAATGACACGCTGCAGGGTGACGGCGGCAATGACACGCTGTCCGGCGGTACCGGAAATGACAGCCTGAACGCGGGCGCGGGCGACACGATCGTCTTCACCGCCGGTCTGGACACACTGGCCGGGTTCACGGCCGGGTCGGCGGGGACTGACCTGATCGACATCACGTCCCAGACCCAGATTCAGAATTTCAATGACCTGCTGGCCATCTCGCGTGACTCCGGCACGAATCTGGTCATCGAATTCAATGACGGCATTGACGAACTGATCGTGCGCAGCACGTCGGTCAACGATCTGGAAGCCACCGACTTCATCCTCGCAGGCGGCGGCAACCAGAACCTCAATCTCGTCGGCGATGCCAATGCGAACACGCTGACGGGCGGCGCGGGCGACGACACCCTGGACGGACAGGGCGGCAACGACAGTCTGACGGGCGCACAGGGGGCGGATTCCCTGATCGGCGGCGCGGATGACGACACGCTGGACGGCGGCGCAGGTGACGACACACTGCTGGGCGGCGACGGTGCAGACCGGCTGATCGGCGGAGCTGGCGATGACAGTGTGGACGGCGGTGCGTCGGCAGCCGATATCGCTGACTACAGCGGCGCGGGCGGTGCTGTACTCGCGGACCTGCAGGCGGGGACCGCCACGGGCGACGGCAACGATACCCTGTCCAATATCGAGCATCTGATCGGCACAAGCGGTGACGATACCCTGCGCGGCGATGACGGCAACAACACGATTTCCGGTGCGTTCGGTGCGGATCTGATCGAAGGCCGTGGCGGTGACGACCTGCTTCAGGTCGAGGTCGCCGTAGGCGATGATACGATCGATGGCGGCGCGGGCAATGACAGGTTCCTTCTCGAGCGTGTCCCCGCCAATGGTGTCGCCCCGATCACGCTGAACATTTCCACGGCGGCGGCGACAACGACGATTTCCCGCAATGGCCAGACCTACGAACTCACCGCGGTGGAGACCATCGAGTACCGCGGCGATGACAATGTCGACGTCGTGAACGGCGCCGCTTCGGATACGGTGATCCAGACGCAACTGGGCGGCGGCAACGATACGGCGAGCGGCGGCGCGGGTGCGGATACGCTGAGCGGTGACGGTGGCGACGATTCCCTGTCCGGCGGCGCGGGCAACGACAGTCTGGATGGCGGGGAGGGGACGGATTCCGGCAGCTTCACCGGCAATCTGGCGAACTTCAGCCTGAATTTCTTCGGCACCACGGGCGTCACGGCGGCCGACACGGTTGGCGGCGAGGGCACGGACACGCTGATCGGCATCGAAAGCCTCATCTTCGGGGATGCGAGCGTTGGCGTCGGGATTCTGAGCGATGCAGTCGACAGTTTCTTTGGCGGTGCGACCGACGATCTGATCTCCGGGCTGGACGGTGCCGACGACCTGCGCGGCAACAACGGCGATGACCGGATCCTTGGCGGTGGCGGCGCGGATCTCATCCTCGGAAACGCGGGCGCGGACGATCTGCAGGGCGGCCTGGACCGCGACACGATCTTCGGCGGCGACGGTAACGACAGCATCACCGGCGGTGACGATGTGGATTCGCTGCGCGGCGATGGCGGCAACGATTTCCTGGATGGCGGCGCGACCCTGGACTTCATCTCGGGCAACGACGGCGACGACACGCTGATCGGCGGCGACGGCAATGACCGCATGTTCGCCGGCGCGGATGCCGATTCCCTGCAGGGGGATGCCGGCAATGACCAGATGTTCGGCGAAGCCGGGGCGGACTCCCTGTTCGGAGGTGCGGGCGTTGACAGGCTGGATGGCGGCACCGGGAATGACAGCCTGGATGGCGGCGACGACGGCGATGTGCTGCTGGCCGGTGCCGGCGACGACACGCTGCTGGGCGGTGCTGCGCTGGATGAACTGTTCGGCGGGGCCGGTGCCGATCAGCTGTTCGGCGGTACGGGCAATGATCTGCTGCGCGGCGGCAGCGAGAACGACACGCTGAACGGCGATGCGGGCGTGGACCAGATGCTGGGCGAGGAAGGCGACGACAGCATGTCCGGCGGCGACGATACCGACATCATGCAGGGTGGCGACGGCAACGACACCATGGCCGGCGATGCGGGCGACGACCGGCTGTTCGGCGATGCGGGGCAGGATGTCCTGTCCGGCGGGGCGGGGATCGACCGTCTGGCCGGCGGCACCGAGAACGACAGTCTGGACGGCGGGATCGGCGACGACATCCTGCTGGGTGACGGCGGCAATGATACGCTGATCGGTGGCGACGGACTGGACCGGCTGTTCGGCGATATCGGCGACGACAGCCTGGTCGGCGGTGACGGTCCGGACCGGCTGGATGCCGGTGCGGGCAACGATACGATCTTTGGCGGTGCCGGGGCGGACACGGTGCTGGGCCGCGACGGTGACGATTCGCTCAATGCCGGGGCGGACAATGACCTGATCTTCGCCGAGGCAGGCGCCGACATCATCGTCAGCGGCGACGGCGCGGATACGGCGCTGGCCGGTACCGGCAACGACACGGTGACCGGCGACGGCGGCAACGACTCGCTGTTCGGTCAGGACGGCAACGACAGCCTGTCCGGCGGCACCGGCGATGACCGGCTGGATGGCGGCGCGGATGATGACGTCGTGAACGGCGATGACGGCAACGATGTCGTCATCGGCCGTGGCGGTCAGGATACGCTGTCAGGCGGTACCGGAGATGACGTGATCTTCGCCGGCTCCGGCAATGACAGCGCATCCGGCGGCGACGATGCGGACCGGCTGATCGGCGAGGCAGGCAACGACACGCTGAACGGCGACGCGGGCAATGACACGCTGGAAGGGCGCGCGGACGATGATGCGCTGGCCGGCGGGACGGGCAATGACCTGCTGCTCGGCGATGCGGGTGCCGATGCGCTCGATGGTGGCGCGGGCGTCGATACGCTGGCGGGCGGCGCGGATGATGACACGCTGACCGGTGGCGCGGATGCGGACCGGTTCCAGTTCTCGTCGGCGGACGGGGCGACGAGCAACGATCTGGTGACGGATTTCGTCGTCGACACCGACACGTTCCAGCTGGTCGGCCTCACCGTGGATACGGTGGCCGATGCCGATGTGGACGGCGATTCGGCGGTCGACGATACGCTGGTCACTTTTTCGAATGGTGCGACCGTGGGCCTGATCGGTGTCACAGGCCTGCAGGAAAGCGACCTGTTCTAGAGCGTCCCCATATTTGATTGAATCGATTTAGGATTCCCAAATCAGTCTGGTTCTGATTCAACATGCTGGCT
>NZ_JBLXDV010000021.1:0-41455 GCF_048263705.1 Minwuia sp.
CATGATTCGTCCTCCTCCCAGAGAATGAATCACGCTTCCTCATAAATGGGAATCCATTTAATGAGTTCATGACCTAGCGCAGCGAGCCGGCCAGTCCATAGACGGCGATGATCGCCAGCAGGATCAGCGCGATGCGGCGATAGAGATGTTCGGAGGACTCCCGGAACAGGCGGCTGCCGAGCCACGCACCCGCCAGATAGGTCGGGCAGAAGAACGCGCCCATCAGGAAATACTCCATGTCGAACAGGCCGCGCACCCACAGCGCGATCAGCACCGCGATCTCGATCACGGCAAAATAGACGATGATGTTGGCGCGCACCTGTCTCGCCGTCTGCGATCCGGCCATCATGTAGATCAGCAGGGGCGGTCCGCCGACCGACGTGCTGGCGATCAGCGCGCCCGACAGGCCGCCGATGCCGATCGTGATGGGCAGCCGCTTCGGCCCGGCATAGCGCCAGCCGGTGGCCAGCACGATCACGAACGCCAGCACCATCAGCGAAATGAAGGCGGAAATGATGTTGCCGTCGATGGCCGACAGCGCCCAGATGCCAAGCGGAATGCACAGGATCGCGGCGATGATGACGGGACGCAGGAACGGCCATTCGACGTCCTTGAGCGCCTTCGGCACGAGCTGGATGCTGACCACGATTTCCATGATGCCGATGATCAGCACGGCGGCCAGCGGGCTGTAATACAGCGACAGCAGCGGCGAGAGCATCATCGCCGAGCCGAAGCCCGCGAAACCGCGCATCAGTCCGGCACCCGCCGACATGGCCAGCATGATCCAGAACAGAGTGTCGAGTTCGGGCATGAATTCCATGCTGTCAGTTCCCTTCAGGTGCGGCGGCGGAACCGGCCAGCAGGCCGCCGTCGACGGTCAGTTCCGCGCCGGTCATGTAGGCCGCCTCGTCGGATGCCAGCAACAGTGCGACCGAGGCGATTTCCTCGGGGTGTCCGAACCGGCGCATCGGCGTGTCCGCAACCAGCGCGGCCATCCGCGCCGCCCGGTCTTCGCCGTTGCCCAGCATCGGTTCCCACATGGGCGTCAGCACGGCGGCCGGGTGGATCGAGTTGCAGCGGATATTCAGGCCCTGCTCTGCGCAATACAGCGCCACGGTCTTGGTGTGATTGCGCACGGCGGCCTTCGATGCGGCATAGGCCGCGGCGGCGGGAATGCCGACCATTCCCGACCGTGACGAGATGTTGATGATGGACCCGCTGCCCCGCGCCCGCATCGCCCGGATGGCATAGCGGCACCCCAGGAAGGTGCCGTCCAGGTTCACCGCGTGCACATCCCGCCAGTCCTGAAGCGTCGCGTTCTCCGGGTCGTGGGCGACCGCGCCGGCCTCGAAACCGGTGATGCCGGCGTTGTTCACCAGCACATCGATGGCCGGATGCGCTTCGGCAAGATTCTGCCAGTCCCGCTCGGACGTGACATCCAGCGGCAGGAACTCTGCCGAAAGAGCCTCGGCGGTTGCCCGTCCCGCCTCGACGTCGATATCCGTGACGATCACGACCGCGCCTTCGCGATGGAAGGTCTCGGCGATGGCCTTGCCGATGCCGCGCGCGGCACCGGTGATGACACAGGTGCGACCGGCAAGCCTGTTCATGAGCGGATCTTTCGTTTTGTCTACGCGCTGAACCCTTTTGCCTTTCCCGGCGTAGGAACAGGCTGTAGGGCAAGAGACACCTGACCCCATGACCGATGATCACGGAACTGAAGACATGAAGACAGACACCACGCATATGCCCGACGGGCACCCGAAGATCAATCAGGGCCGTGTCGGCGTGGTACTGATCAATCTGGGTACGCCCGACAGCACCAGCGTGTCCGATGTGCGCCGCTACCTGCGCGAGTTCCTGGGCGACCCCCGCGTGATCGAGGTGCCGCGCCTGATCTGGTTCTTCATTCTCAACCTGATCATCCTGACCTTCCGCCCGCCCAAGACGGCGAAGGCCTACGAAAAGGTCTGGAACACCGAGACCGGCGAAGGCCCGCTGCTGGAATACACCCGCAAGATGACCGAGGCGACCGCAACGCGGTTTGCGAACGACGACAGGGTGATGGTCGATTTCGCCATGCGCTACGGCAATCCGTCGATCCCGTCGGTGCTGGCACGGATGCAGCAGCAGGGCGCGGATCGTATCCTGATCCTGCCGCTCTATCCGCAGTACAGCGCCACCACGACGGCGACGGTGGTCGACAAGGTCGGCGACGCCCTGCGCGGGATGCGCTGGCAGCCGACGATCCGCACGGTGCCGCCCTATTACGACGACCCCGCGCACATCGAGGCGGTGGCGAAGTCGGTCGAGGCCGACATCGAGGCCCACGGCCGGCCGGACACGATCATCGCCTCGTTTCACGGTCTGCCGCAGGACTATTTCGAGAAGGGCGATCCCTATCACTGTCATTGCGTGAAGACCGCGCGTCTGGTGCGCGAACGGCTGGGTCTGGGCGAACATGAGTTCCGGCAGACCTTCCAGAGCCGCTTCGGCCCGCGCGCATGGTTGCAGCCCTATACCGACAAGACGCTGGAGGCCCTGCCGGGCGAAGGGGTGAAGTCCGTGGCGGTCGTGACCCCGGGATTTCCCGCAGACTGTGTCGAGACGCTGGAAGAGATCGCCATCGAGGGAAAGAAGTCGTTCATCGAATCGGGCGGCGAGAACTTCCGCACGATCCCCTGCCTGAACGATCAGCCGGTCCATATCGACATGCTGGAAACCATCATCCGCCGCGAACTGGGCGGCTGGATCTGAGGCCTGCGGGGCGCGTCCGCAGGCTCACCCCAGCTTCAGATCGATCAGCAGGGTTTCCGTGTACAGGTGGTCCACCCGCCAGTCGGGCAGGGCCGGTGTCGCGCGCCGGACCATGCGGCGATAGGTCAGCGGCGTGACCGTGCCGCCGGTCGGATGACCGTCGAAGAAGCGCTCGTCCGCCATCAGGCGCGCGCGCGGATCATCGCCCAGGATACGCGGTGCCGCGGCATCGATCATTGCCGCCAGCTTCGCCGGATCGCCGGTATAGATCAGGTCGTGGCACAGACCCTGGTCGCCCCGGTCCTGCTGCAGGAAGAAGGTCAGCACCTCGCCCGCATCGCCTGACAGCAGCACCGGAAAGGCCTTCATGTCCCGGTGATCGTGCAGATAGCGCTGTTCCTCCGCCGAGACGCGGGGCGCGATCCGGTCGGGGTCGCGCACGATCTCGACGTCACCGGCCCTGCCGCCCTGCGCCCAGACGACCCGGTTCATATCCAGATCCCGGAAGCCGCAGTCTTCCAGAATGCCGTGCACACGCTTCGACGGATCGAACACGGTATAGGTGATGTCGGGCCGGTCCTCGTAGGTGTGCATCATGCGATAGCCCAGGTTGGCCCCGCGCCAGTCGCGATGGATGTACAGCGAGGTGAAACTGCCCATCACGTGCGGCACACCGTCGAAGAAGCGGGTGGAGTAGACATTGCCGTGGAAGCCGACGATCTGCCCGTCCGCCTCGACGATCATGCCGATGTGGGGCTTTTCCCCGGCCCAGTCGTAATCCATCAGCCGCCGGAAGGTCGCTGCAGGCACCTTGCGGTTCATGTGCCGGTGCAGCAGTTCCGAGACCTGATCGATGTCGGCGTCGGTGCCGGGCCTGAAGACCGCTTCCGTCACGCGCGGTTGTCACCGCAGCGCTTGCGGTTCTGCTGCACCCACGGATTCGCGATCACGCCGGTGCCGTCGCGGCCGATCCGGTCGTTCAACTCCACCGACTGCTTTTTCACGCGCTCGGTATAGTTCTCGAAGGTCTCCTTGAACGCTTCGGCGCGGCTGGTGCCTTCGGCGGCCATGCGCATCTGGACGGCGCGATCCATCAGGAACTCGGCGCGTTTCCTGAACTCACCGGCGCGCGGTGCTTCCTCTGACAGGGCGTGGACCGAAGATGACAGGTTCGCCGACACCGCCATGTTGAAGGCGGCGCATTCCTCATAGTTCGAGACGGCCTCCATCTCCTTGCTCTCGATGCCGAACACCTCGCCCACGGACGAAAGGGAAGAACAGCCCGAAACGGCGAACAATATTGCGACGATGGCACCCTGGTGGATCTTCATGGAATTCCTCTACCGAAATCTGGAACGCTTCGAACCAGAGGCTTATCGCGAACCGGTCGTCAGGAACAGGATTCAATGCCGTCGCGATCCAGCCACGTCCCGGCAGGGTGTGCGTTCACGACCCCGATCACGGCTTCGATGGCGGCCCAGGCCGGTTCGTCGTTGATCCAGACATGGGTCAGCAGGCCCGTCGGCTCATCCTCGACCTGACCGGCGCGGCGCGCGGCGAGATGCTCGACCAGCCGGTTCGCGGTCTTTTCCGCACCGATGAAGCTGCGGTCCCGCTTCCACGAAATGATGTCGCAATGCCCGTTCACCTGGCGCAGGCCGGGCGCGGCCATCGGTGCCGGGCGCGGCGCGAAGGTGGACAGGATCTCGAACCCGATGCCGGGCAGGTCGTCGTAGAGGCCGGGATCGATGCGGTTCCACGGCGGGCCGAGCATGGGCTGGAACCGGTCGCCGAACAGGTCGGTCATGCGGGTCCAGCCCCGGCGCAGCTCGTCCAGAATCTCCCCCTTCGGGCGGTGCAGCCCCAGTTCCCATTTGCCCTTCACGTCGGCGGGCGAATGGTCCTGATGCGCGAAACCGTGCTGGAACGGCACGGCGGTCGCGCAGTCCAGCATCGGCTGGCTCAGCGCATCGACCGCGCGGTCGGGAACGACGGCAATGAACACCGGCGCGCCTGTCTTCGCCGACAGGTCCAGCATCCGCATGACCGGACCGTCGGGGGCTTCGGCATCATCGTCGCGCCACCAGAAGGTGGCCACGCGATCCGCCTCGGCCCACAGGTCGAGTTCGGCCCGGAGGCCATTGAGTTCTTTCATCCGTCTACGCCCTTGTCTATCTAGTCGCGCATGACCGAACCAAAGCCCGATCTGACCACGCCGTCCATCTTTCATCACTGGTCCGAGGACACCATACGTTTCGGCGATATGGACGCGACCGGCCACGTGAACAATGTCGCGTTTGCCCGCTATGTGGAAACCGGCCGCGTGCCTTTCATGCGATCCGGGCTGCTGCCTGCCTATGATGACCGGCAGCGGTTCGTGGTCGGTAACCTGTCGATCCGCTTCCGGGCGCAGGCGTATTATCCCGGCACGGTGCGGATCGGGACGGGCGTGTGCGCCCTTGGCCGGACCTCGATGACGCTCGGGCACGGTCTCTTTTCCGGCGAGGACTGCATCGCCACGGCGGAAACCGTCATGGTCTACATCGTCGGGGGCAGGGCGCAGGCTCTCACGGACGACATGCGGACGGCGCTTCAGCCGATGCTTCTGGCGGCGCCCTGACCGTACGGCATCATTCTGCGGCTACCATCTCGTCCTTCGACCAGGCGTACTGTTCCGAGCGGGCGTCGACCGGCGTCTGCACGATGTGGTTGGTGTAGTTGCTGATCACCTTGTGCGCGATCACGCCAACGATCTCGATCACGTTGCGTCTGGTGAAACCCGCCGCGATGAAGGTGTCGATGTCCGCCGGTTCGACCCAGCCGCGCTGTTCGATCATCTTCAGCGTGAAGTCGCGCAAAACGTTCAGCCTGTCGTCCGCGAATGGCCGACCGCTGCGCGATGCGTCGATCACGTCCTGCGGCACCTTCTCGCGATGCGCGATGCCGGTGTGGCCCGCCATGCAGTAGGTGCAGTTGTGATAGCTGTTGGCGGTGAACCAGACGACGTGCCGCTCGGTCGGCGTGAAGGACATCTTCATCACGGCCCTGCTGAGCGCCATGTAGGCTTCCGTCGTGGCCGGGGCCTCGATCATGCCGCCGATCAGGTTGGGCACGATGCCGTAACTCTTTTTCGCCTGCGCCATCAGTTCCTTGCCGTCTTCCGGTGCGGTCTCGATGGTGTGAATGGTGAACTGGGTCATGATTGCCTCCGCTGACTCCCTGAACGACCTGAACTGTCGCGCGATGGCGGCAAATCAAACGCCGGGGTTGCGACACAGGGTTGCGCAACGGAAGGCACGCTCATAGAGTTTGTTTGTACACAAACAAGTTTGCGGAGCTGCCTGACCGTGTATGCCCGGCCGGCCACCCTGGAAAGCGCGCTTGAGCACCTCGCCGAAGGTGACTGGTCGCTGCTGGCCGGCGGGACCGATTTCTATCCCGCGCGGGTGGGCAGGCCGCTGAACGAGCCGGTCCTCGATATCTCCGGTGTCGCGGGATTGCGCGGCATCGATCGTACGGATGAGGGCTTCTCGATCGGTGCGCTGACGACCTGGACCGATGTGATCCGCGCGGACCTGCCCCCCGCGTTCGACGCCCTGAAGCTGGCGGCGCGCGAGGTGGGATCGATCCAGGTCCAGAACGCGGGCACCGTCGCGGGCAACCTCTGCAACGCCTCGCCCGCCGCTGACGGTGTGCCGCCCCTGCTGGTCCTGGACGCCGAGGTGGAGGCGATGTCGGGCCAGGGCGTCCGCCGCCTGCCGTTGACGGCCTTTATCCGGGGCAACCGGCAGACCGCGCTCGGGGCCGGTGAGATGGTCACGCGCATCCTGATTCCCGGCAGCGCCCTGAAGGGGCATTCGACCTTTCTCAAGCTGGGTGCCCGGAAATATCTGGTCATCTCCATCGTCATGGTGGCGGCTCGTCTGGGAGAGGGTGACGCCGCTGTCGCAGTGGGGTCCTGCTCGGCGGTCGCGCAGCGGTTGCGCGCGCTGGAAGCCGACCTGCGGGGCGGCGTGATCGGGGTGCGGCCCGAACATCTGTCGCCGCTTTCGCCGATTGATGACATGCGCGCGGATGCAACCTATCGCGGCGAGGCAGCGGCGGCGCTGGTGCAGCGCGCCGTGGATGCGGTGCGCGCATGAACCGTCCGGAGCAGATCGCCGTGCCGTCCCGTATAACGTTCAGGGTGAATGGCCAGGCTGTCGAACTGAACCTGCCCCCGGCCACCCGCCTCACCGAAGCCCTGCGCGAGGGACTGGGCCTGAAAGGTACCAAGGTCGGTTGCGACGCGGGGGATTGCGGTGCCTGTACGGTCCTGCTGGACGGCGAGGCGGTCTGCGCCTGCATGACGGCGCTGGGGCAGACCGACGGACGGGCTGTCGAAACGGTCGAATCGCTCGCCGACGGACCCGAGATGTCGGCGCTGCAGCGCTCCTTTCTGGATCATGGCGCCGCGCAGTGCGGCATCTGCACGCCGGGCATGCTGGTCAGCGCGACGGCCCTGCTGCGCCGGAACCCGCGCCCGGACGCGACCGAGGTCGCCGATGCGCTGGGGGGCGTGCTGTGCCGCTGCACCGGCTACCGCAAGATCATCGATGCCGTCATCGGGGCGGGCCACGAAGGCCCCTTGGTGGAACCGCGTGGCGATGGCGGCCCGGTCGGCCAGCCGGTGCCGCGCCTTGACGGCGCCGCGAAAGTGCTGGGCACCGATCGCTTCGGCGATGATGTGGCACCTGTGGATGCACTGGTCATGCGCATCGTCCGCAGTCCCTGTCACGCGGGCGGGTTCAGATTTGGCGATCTGGAGGAATTCAGGTCCGCCGCCGGTCTGTCCGCCGTGTTCACCGCGCGCGATATCCCCGGCATCAACTGTTTCGGCGTGATACCGCCGTTTGCCGACCAGCCGGTTCTGGCCGGCGATGGTCGAGTGCGTTTCCGGGGCGAGGCCGTGGCCGCCCTTGTCGGCCCACACGATGTCATGGCGGCGCTCGACCTTGACAGCTTTCCGGTCGAATGGACCGAGACACCGGCTGCCATGTCGCCGGATGCGGCGCAGTCCGCTGATCTGATCCACCCGACGCGCTCCGGCAATGTGCTGGTGCGCGGGTATGTCGAACGTGGCGACGTCCGGCACGGACTGGCGCAGGCGGCGCATGTTGTCGAAGACAGGTTCCTCACATCCTTCGTCGAGCATGGCTACATCGAACCCGAGGCCGGTTTTGCGACCGTGGACGGCGACAGGATCGTCATTCACGCCTGCACCCAGGCCCCGCACATGGACCGGGAAGCGGTCGCCGCCGTGCTGGAACTGCCGGAGGAGAAGATCGTCATCGTGCCCACGTCGGTCGGCGGCGGCTTCGGATCCAAGATCGATGTCTCGATCCAGCCGATGCTGGCACTGGCGGCACAGCGTCTCGGCAGGCCGGTGCGGATCACCTACACAAGGCCCGAGACCATGGCGTCGACGACCAAGCGCCACCCGGCCGACATGACCGTGCAGATCGGTGCCGATGCCGGCGGAAAGATCACGGGCCTGCGTTTCGACGGTGTTTTCGATACCGGTGCCTATGCCTCCTGGGGGCCGACAGTCGCGAACCGGGTGCCGGTGCACGCGTCCGGACCCTATCTGACGCCGAATTACCGGGCCGAGGCGCTGGCCGTGCACACCAACGGGCCGGTTGCGGGCGCGTTTCGCGGCTTCGGCGTGCCCCAGGCCGCCATCGCGCAGGAAACGCTCTACGACCGGCTGGCGGATGCCTGCGGCATCGACCGTCTGGAATTCCGCATCCTGAACGCGCTGGACAACGGACAGCCGACGGTCACCGGGCAGACCTTCGCGACCGGCGTCGGCATCCGGCCCTGTCTGGAGGCGTTGCGCGATGACTGGACGCGCGCGACGCAGCAGGCGCGAGACTGGAATGCGGCCCATCCGGGTTCGCCCGTCCGGAAGGGCGCCGGTCTGGGCACCTGCTGGTACGGCTGCGGCAACACTTCGCTGCCGAATCCCTCAACCATCAAGGCCGGGATCATGGCCGACGGACGCATCCGGCTGCATCAGGGCGCGGTCGATATCGGGCAGGGATCCAATACCGTGATCGCCCAGATATTTGCCGAAGCTCTGGGCGTGGATATCGATGCGGTAGAGCTGTTTATCGGCGATACATCGGTCACGCCGGACGCGGGCAAGACGTCGGCGTCGCGCCAGACTTTCGTGTCCGGCAACGCGGCACTGCGTACCGGACGCGTGCTCCGCGCAAGCCTGCTGCGTCATGCCAATGTCGCTGAAGATGCTGCCATCTCGATCGAGGGAGGGAGGCTGATCCTGACCGATCAGGGGGTCGGTCATCCGGTCGACTTCTCGGCGTTGGAAGCGGACGCCGACGGCTTCGTGCTGATGGCCGAGGAAACCTACGACCCGCCGACCGCGCCACTGGATGCCGAAGGGCAGGGCAGTCCCTATGCCATCTATGGCTATGGCGCGCAGCTCGTGGAACTGGATGTCGATACGGCGCTGGGCACGGTGAAGGTCCAAAACATCGTTGCCGCGCACGATGTGGGTCGCGCGATCAATCCCGTGCTGGTCGAGGGCCAGATCGAGGGCGGCATTGCCCAGGGCCTCGGCATGGCGCTGATGGAGGAATATGTGCCCGGGATCACCGAGGATCTGCACAATTACCTGATCCCCACCATCGGTGACATGCCGCCGGTCAAATCCATCATCGTCGAGGAAGCCGATCCCGAGGGGCCGTACGGTGCCAAGGGTCTGGGCGAGCACGTCCTGATCCCCACCGCGCCCGCCATCCTGAACGCGATCCGCGATGCGACCGGCGCGATTGTCCGGCACATACCTGCGACGCCACCGCGCGTGCTGAAGGCGATCAGGGAGGCGGGGCAGTGAACGACTATTGCGATACTTGGAGCGCATTGGAGCCCTTCCGCACATATCCCAATCGATGGCAACGCTCAGGCATGGGCACCGGGATCAAGTCCCGCTGCCGGTGGTGGTTTCATGACCAGTTCTTCCGCCCACTCGGCCTGTCCCGGGACTTGATCCCGGGACCCATGCCTGAGTGGGGAAGTCTGGTTGGCGCTTGCGGAAAGTTTCGAGCGATCCGTTCCCGCAGAGAAGGAATGGCACCATGACTGACATGCCCGTCATCAAGGACGGCAAGATTCGCTGCGATGCCTGCCCGGTCATGTGCTTCATCGCCGAGGGCAAGTCGGGGGCGTGCGACCGCTACGCCGTCGAGGACGGTGCGCTGATCCGGCTCGATCCGCTGACCATCGTCAGTTCCGTCGCGGCACAGGGTGGCCGGATGGTGCCCTTTCTGGACGGCGCTGACGGTTGGGACGGCCAACTGGTCCACCCGGAGGACGCCTTCATCACCGCCGTCGGCGCAGGCACGACCTATCCCGACTACAAGCCCGCGCCCTTCATCGTCTCCGCCGAGCGTGACGGTGTGGACACGGTGACTGTCGTGACCGAGGGCATCTTCAGCTATTGCGGCGTCAAGGTGAAGATCGACACCGACCGCTATCTCGGCCCGGAGACCAACACGGTGCGGGCGGATGGCGAGGCCGTCGGCCACGTCACCACCGGCGAATATGGCTCGCAGATGCTGTCGCTGGGCGGCGTGCATCACCTGACCGGCGGGTCGAAGAAGGAAGGCCGCATCACCTGCCGGACCCTGATGGACCTGTGCAACCGCAAGCCCGTCGAACTGACCGTGGATGATGGCGCAACCGTCGTGGTCGAGGCCGGCAGGCCCCCCATCGTCAACGGCGAGGTCGAGCATCGGATGCGCGTCGGCTGCGGATCGGCCACCATCGGCATGTTCGCGACCCAGTGGCAGGGACTGGTGGACGAGGTCGTCGTCGTCGATGACCACATCACCGGCGTTGTTTCCGAACATCAGGCGGGCAAGGTGATCGGCTGGGAAGATACCGGCATCCGCATCCGTGGCCGCAAGTCGACGCCGGGCCGATATTTCCAGGTGGCCGAGCCGGGCACGGGCTGGGGCGGGACCGACATCGAGGATCCGCTGGCGATCATCGAGACGTTCAATCCGAAGATCGCAAAGCCCGGTCAGTCGATGCTGATGGTCTCCACGACCGGCGAGCATGCGGCCTATTTCACGCTGGATGATCATCTGAAGCCGGTGCAGTCCGACATGCCCGACGTGCTGGTCCCTTCGGTCGAACTGATCGCCGAGAATTGCGAACCGGCGCTCTGCACGGTGCTGTTCATGGGCGGTGCGGGGGGATCGCTGCGCGCCGGCGTGACGCAGAACCCGGTGCGGCTCACGCGCTCGGTGCAGCAGGCGCTGACCAGCGTCACCTGCGGCGGGGCCGAGGTGTACCGCTGGCCGGGCGGCGGCATCACCGTCATGTGCGATGTGACCCGGATGCCGGCGAATTCTTTCGGCTATGTGCCCACGCCCGCCATCGTCGCGCCCATCGAGTTCACCATGTCCCGCGCAGACTACCTGGCCCTCGGCGGCCACGAAGGCGCGATCCGGCCCGCTGCGGACGTCATCGCCCGCGGCGGCTACCGGCTGGAAGGTCGCAAGGGCTGATGGGTCCAATCGCCGCCATACTGCCGGGCAACCGGCTGCATCTGCAGCACGGGCCGATCGATCTCGTGATCGGCGCGGATGGCCCGGTGGATCAGGTGAAGGCGACCTGTCTGGCGGCGCGCGCCCGCTTTCAGACCATTCTGCCGGTGCTGGTCGGGGAACTCCCCGCACTCCGCCGTCCGGTTCAGCCGGGACAGCGTTTCGACGGCCCCGTCGCCCAGCGCATGGCGGAAGCGGTGTTGCGTAACACCGATGTCTTTGTCACGCCCATGGCCGCCGTGGCGGGGTCTGTCGCCGACGAGGTGCTCGCGGCCATGCGCACCGCCGCGCCCGCCCTGCCGAAGATCTGGGTGAACAATGGCGGCGACATTGCCGTTCATCTGGCCGGCGATGCGACCTTCGAAGCCGCCATGATCGCCGACCCGGCGACCGGTCGGGAGGCAGGCCGGCTTACGCTTCGCGCCTGCGACGGCATCGGTGGCGTGGCCACCAGCGGACGGCATGGGCGCAGTCTGTCGCTCGGCATCGCCGATGCGGTGACGGTGCTGGCACGGAACGCCGCGTCCGCCGATGTGGCCGCCACCCTGATCGCGAACGCTGTCGACCTGCCCGGCCACCCGGCCATCCATCGCACGCCTGCACAAGAGATCGACCCGGACAGCGATCTGGGCGAGCGGCTGGTGGTGATTGATGTGGGAGAGCTTTTGGACTGTGAGATCGCTGAGGCGCTGGCGGGCGGTCTGACTGTCGCTGAGAGGATGATCAGCAAGGGGCTGATCCACTCGGCCAACCTCTGTCTCGCTGGCCAGACCGGCACCACTCACCCTGTCATCCCCGCCTTGAGCGGGGATCCAGGCAAGCGACCTCGCAGATCATTCAACTCATCACTCGGACATCACGCCTGGACCCCCGGTCAAGCCGGGGGCGACGGTCGGGAGTTTTCTCATGCCCTCACCTGATACACCCTACATCCGCAATCACTGGTACGTCGCGGGCTGGTCGTCCGAATTCGGCGAGGGCTTCACGACGGCGACGATCCTGGAGCAGGACATCGTGCTCTATCGCACGGACGGCGATGTCGTGGCGTTTCAGGACCGCTGCCCGCACCGCGCGCTGCCGCTCAGCATGGGCAAGCGCATCGGGGATGCGATCCAGTGCGGCTATCACGGGCTGACCTTTGGGCCGGACGGTGGCTGCATCCGTGTGCCGGGACAGAAGTCGATCCCGCCGCAGGCCTGGGTCCGGCGCTATCCGACGCACGAGCGGCACGGCATCGTCTGGATCTGGATGGGCGAGGACGATCTGGCCGACCCGGCGGATATCTTCGACTTGTCACAGCTTTCAGATTCCGCCTGGGCCGCCGTGCAGGGCGATGCGCTCAAGTTCCGGTCGAACTACCTGAACGTCGCCGACAATCTGTGCGATCCTGCACATGTTTCCTTCGTGCATCCGACGACGCTGGGCAATGCCTCCAGCGAGGATGTGCCGGTGAAGGCGAAACGCAATGGCCGGACGGTCGAGGTCTCGCGCTGGATCCGGGATGGCGAACCCATCGGGTTCTTCCGGGCGTATGGCGGCTTCGAGGGGCATGTGGACCGCTGGCATTATTACTATCTGCACAGCCCCTGCATCGCGGTGATCGATTTCGGCAGCGCCGATGCGGCGCTGGCCCTGCCGCCGGAACGCCGGTCGGAAGGCGTGCAGATCTTCGCGCTGCATTTCATGACGCCCGTGGATGCGACCACGACCATCGACCGCTGGATGCACATCCGCAACACGGCGATCGACGATGCATCTGCGGGGGCGAAGATATCGGACCTGCTGCGCATCGCCTTCGCCGAGGACAAGGCCATTCTGGAGGCCGTCCAGCGCACGGAACTGAAACCCAGTGACCGGGAGCCGGTGCGGGTCGCCATCGACAGTGGCGCGAACATCTATCGCCGGATCATCCGCGAGATGCTGGCCGAGGAAACACCGCACGCCGAGGCAGCGGAATGAGTACCGTGATAACAGACTATCGCCTCGACGCCCAGGTCGGCTTCCTGCTGCGGAAGGCACAGCAGCGGCATACGGCGATCTTCGCGGACCGGATGATCGAAGACCTGACGCCGACCCAGTTCGCGGCCATGGCGAAACTGCATGAACTCGGTGCGGTGACACAGAACCGGCTGGGACGGCTGACGGCGATGGACGCGGCCACCATCAAGGGCGTCATCGACCGCCTGCGGGAACGCGGCTTCGCCGCGACCCGGCGTGATCCGTCCGACGGGCGGCGGCTGCTGGTCGATCTGACCATCGCAGGACGCTCTGCGGCCGAAGCGGCGATGGAGGCCGGGACCGGCATCACCGAAGCGACTCTGGCCCCCCTGACGTCGGCGGAACGGAAACGGTTTCTGGAACTGCTGGAGAAGATAGCGTGAACTTCCTTCGTATCGAGGCAGCGCGCGCCTTTTTCCCTTCCCCCTTGAGGCGCTGCCTGGCAGTGGTTTGCTCGCAAACCGCGAGAAGGCGGGAAGGAAAATACGGGGTCGCCCCATGACCTCATCCAATACCATTGCCGGCGTCGATGTCGGCGGCACCTTCACCGATATCCTGCTGGTCGACGGTACGGGCGTGCGTGTGGCCAAGGTACCGACGACGGTCGACAATCAGGCCGGCGGCGTAATGGCGGCGCTTGAAGCAGTGCAGGCCGATCTGCCGACGGTTGATCTGATCGTGCACGGCACGACCACCACGACGAACGCGATCCTGGAACGCAAGCTGGCCCGGACCGGCATGATCACCACGCAGGGCTTTCGCGACGTGATCGAGGTCGGGCGGCGCACCCGGCCCAACCCCTATGGCATGACGGGCACCTTCGTTCCCGTCATTCCGCGCGAGCTGCGGCTGGAAGTGGCCGAACGATCGGATGCGGAAGGCAACGTGCTCACCCCGCTGGATGAGGACGGGGTGCGGCAGGCCGCGCAGGCGCTGCTGGATGCGGGCTGCGTCTCGCTGGTGATCCATTTCCTGCACGCCTACGCCAACCCCGCCCACGAACGCCGCGCGGCGGAAATCGCCGCCGGGATCTGGCCCAACGATCACATCACCATGGGGCATGCGCTGCTGTCGGAGTTTCGCGAGTACGAACGCGGTGTGACCGCATCGGTGAATGCCGCCGTGCAACCGATCCTGCACCGCTACGTCAGCCGCCTGCAGGACGATCTGGCCGCCATGGGGTTTCGGCACGATCTGAAGGTGATGAACGGCAACGGCGGCATGGCGTCGGCGCGGACCGTGGCGGCGGAGGCGGCGAAGACGGTGATGTCCGGCCCGGCCTCCGGCGTGATGGCGGCGGCCTATACCGGACGCCGTGCCGGGTTTCCGGACCTGATCACCTGTGACATGGGCGGTACCTCGACCGATGTGGCGCTGATCCGCAACGCGTCGCCGACGGTCAGCCACGAACTGGAAGTCGAGTACGCCCTGCCGATCCATGTGCCGATGGTGGATGTGCAGACCATTGGCTCGGGGGGTGGCTCGATCGCGCGGATCGACGATGCCGGCCTGCTGCATGTGGGACCGGAGAGCGCGGGCGCGATACCGGGACCGATCTGCTTCGGCAGGGGCGGGACCGACCCGACCATCGCCGATGCGCACTTCCTGCTGGGCCGCATCGACCCGACGCGGCTGATGGCCGACAGCGCCGTCACCCGTGACCAGGTCGCGGCCCTTTTTCAGGACAGGCTGGGCGACGCGCTGGGACTGGACGCCGATGCCGCCGCCGCCGCGGTGCTGACCATCGCCAACATGCAGATGTCGGGCGCGATGCGGATGGTCTCGCTGGCGCGCGGCCATGATCCGCGCGACTTCGCCCTGCTGGCGTTTGGCGGCGGCGGCCCGCTGCACGCGGTCGCGCTGGCGCGGGAACTGTCGATCCCGAAGGTGCTGATCCCGGCGCGGCCCGGTATCACCAACGCGCTGGGCTGCGTCGTCGCCGACGTCCGCCATGATTTCGTGAACACCATCAACCGTCCGCTGGACGGCGCGGATATCGACGCGGCGCGGGCGATCCTGTCGCGACAGATCGCGGCGGGAAAGGGCCTGATCGATGCCGAGCCGGTGGAGATCGTCGAGACAACCATCAGCCACAGCGCCGACATGCAGTTCATCGGCCAGACCCATATCCTGTCGGTCCCGCTGCCCGACGCGCACGTCACGCGCGACGATCTGCAGGCCCGTTTCGAAGCCGCCTACTTTGCGCGCTTCCGTGTCGAACTGCCCGAGATCCGCGCGAACCTGGTCAATCTGAACACGACGGTCGTCGGCCGGCGCAGGGAACTGGACCTGTCCGGCCTGATCGACGCTGCGGGACGGGCCACCGATGCCGCCGGCGCGCAAACCGGTGAACGTCCGGTCTATTTCGACGGCACTTGGACGGACTGCCCGGTCTACTGGCGCGAGCGGCTGCCGGTCGGCGCGTCGCTCACGGGCCCTGCCATTCTGGAACAGGCCGACACGACAACCGTTCTCGATCCCGGCGCGACCGCAACGGTCGATGCCGAGGGCAACCTGATCATCGAGGTATAAAATGGTCCTGAAGCGGCAGCATGATGTATTCCCTTCCCCCCTTGAGGCGCCGGCGGGCAGTTGTTTGCTGGCAAACGACGAAAGGCGGGAAGTGGCCGCCGCAGGCGGTCGATGGGGGGAAAAGCCGAAGGCTTGTTGGTCGCAACCCGCAATAATTTCGGCTCCGCCGAACCGACCCCCACCCCGACCCTCCCCCCTCAAGGGGGAGGGAGATGAAGCGTCGAGCATGGAGATCTCTCATGGCTGACACGATCTCTTCCACCATCGACCCGATCACGCTGACGGTCATTCAGGCCGGGCTGCAGCAGGTCTGCGACGAGATGGACATGACCTTCTCGCGGGCCGCCTTCTCGCCGGTGATCGCCGAGGCCAACGACCGATCCGACGGTATCTACGACCCGACCGACGGATCGCTGATCGCGCAGGGACTGCTGGGGCTGCCGGTCTTCGTGGGTACGATGCAGGAATCGACCCGCACCCTGATCGACTTCATCCGGGATGGTCGCGCGCTGCCGCCGGAAGAAGGTGACATCTACATCGTCAATGATCCCTACCTGGGCGGCACCCATCTGATGGATGTGCGCTTTGCCATGCCGTTCTACCGGGACGGCGAGATCTTCGCATGGCTGTCCAACACCGGGCACTGGCCCGACATCGGGGGATCGGTGCCCGGCGGCTTTTCGGCGAATGCCACCGCCGTCGAGCAGGAAGGTCTGCGCCTGCCGCCGGTGAAGCTGTTCAAGCGCGGCACGATGGATCCGGAGATCTATGCCATCATCTGTTCCAACATCCGCATCGCCGACCAGCGCATCGGCGACGTGAAGGCGCAGGCCGCCGCGCTGCTGGTCGGGCGGGACCGGCTGAACGACCTGCTGGACCGCTTCGGCGATGCAACGGTGAAACAGGCCATCGCGGAACTGCGCGTGCGCGGTGCCGAACAGATGCGCGCCCGGATCGCCGAGATTCCCGAAGGGACCTATACCGCCGAGGCCTATGTCGATTCCGATGGCGTGGTCGACGAACCGCTGACCATCGCCCTGTCCGTTGAGAAACGGGGCGGCGAGCTGTTCTTCGACTTCGAGGGCTCCAGCCCGCCCTGTCAGGGACCGATGAACTCGGTGATCGCCACGACCCGCTCGTCGGTCTATCTGGCCATGCGCCATATCTTCCCCGACGTGCCGATCAATGCGGGCGCGTTCGAACCGCTGAACATCCGGGACCCGGAAGGCACGTTCCTGTATGCACGCTATCCCCGGCCCGTCTCCGGCTGCGCGGCGGAAGTCAGTCAGCGCATCGCCGAGGCGGTCTTCGCCGCGCTGGTGCAGGCGATGCCGGGCAAGGTGACGGCTGCGCCCGCCGGGTCGAGCGGCAACTTCGCGCTGGGCGGATACGATCCGGACCGCGACCGCTCCTACGTGATGTACCAGATCTCGGGCGGTGGCTATGGCGGCAATGCCGATCATGACGGGCTGACCAACGGGTGTTCCACCATCGGCATATCGAAAACGCCGCCCATCGAGGTGATGGAGCAGTTCTTTCCCGTCCTGTACACGCAGTTCGGCCTGCGCGAGGGCTCCGGCGGCGCGGGCGAGAAGCGCGGCGGTTTCGGGCTCAGCTATACCGTCGAGCTGCGGCGTGGCGAAGCGACGGCATCCTTCGTGATGGATCACGGGCGCACCGGCCCGCTGGGGGCACTGGGCGGGCGCAACGGCGAACCCAACCGCGTGACCGTCTGGCGCGACGGCCAGGCCCATGTGCCCGAGCATCTGTCCAAGGAACAGGACATCCGCATCCGGGCGGGCGACCGGGTCGAGGTCGGCACCCCGGGCGGCGGCGGCTACGGCGATCCGTTCGCGCGGCCGTCCGGGCTGGTCCAGCGCGATGTGACGCGCGGATACTATACGGTCGCGCAAGCCCGTGATCTGTTCGGTGTCGTGCTTGATGAGGACGGACTGTCCATCGATACGGCGGCGACGGAAAAACTGCGGCAGCGCGCCGCCATCGCCGCGGAATAGCTGTGCTTGACGCATCGGGACGCCAAAGCTATAAGCGCGCCTCTCATCAGATTTAATCCCAGATACAAGCGGGTTTTCGGACAGTCATGGCGAACATCAAATCAGCCCAGAAGCGCATTCGTCAGGATGCCAAGCGCACCGAGCGCAACATGGCGCGGCGCAGCCGCATGCGGACCTATGTGAAGCGCGTGGAAACAGCGATCGAGACGGGCGATCAGGCTGCCGCCAACGAAGCCCTGAAGCGGGCACAGATCGAACTCGACAGCGCCGCCCAGAAGGGCATTCTGAAGCGCAACACGGCATCGCGGAAGGTTTCGCGCCTGAACGCCCGCGTGAAGGCGATCGCTTCGGCCTGATCGAACGCGGCGGGCCGGAACGCCCGCCGTGCGACCGGCTTCATCGAAGCAGGAAATGTGACGTTCCGGCATCAGTCCGGGGCGTCATTTTTTTTGTGAAATTTTTTTTACACAGGGTTGCTTTCGTGATTCGCAAGGATTCCAACAGGCAGCCAAATCGCTCTGGAATATTTTCCTCGACGCCGGTTTTGAGTCGCATTTCATGGCTTGCAAGGGACCTCTGAGGCGATCTATTGTCCCCTTCGTCGGGACGCGCAGGGCGCTCTCTTTTTTCCCAAGAAATTGCCCGACATCAGGAAATGTGATGCGTGTTACTGGTTCATGCGGGCCGGTGTCATGTAAAGTTAAAATAGAAGCGCTGAAAGATCAGAGAGGTTTAGATCTCTTTTATTTTGGTGCGGGGGTTCTGTTCATCATTTTTCGGAATGAATGAACGGCAAGGAGGGGTGAGTTGACGCTTGGTGGCGGTGATAGGTCCGAAGACGGGGACCAGCATGACGATCAGGCTTCCGATCCGGCGATGGATGCGCTCTGGGCGCGAGTCAGTGAACGTCTGTGCAAACAGATTGGCGCCGCATCCTTCAACAGCTGGCTGAAGCCGCTCCGGGTTGCCCAGCTTCACGAAGACCGTGTCATACTGCTGGCATCCACGGGTTTCCTGCGCGACTGGATTCGCGGCAACTATCAGTCGGTTCTGTTGCGTGAATTCCAGAAGGACATGCCGCACCTCCGGTCGGTCGTGATCGAACAGTCGCTGCAGGCGGATGTGCCGAAGCCCCGTGCCGGACGCGCGCCGGAAGTTCCCGGGGTCCTGAAGGCCGATCCGGCACCGAAGAGCGTGGACATGGCGCCCGGCATGCTGGATGACAATCTGACCTTCGACAATTTCGTGGTCGGCAAGGCGAACGAACTGGCCTATGCCGCCGCGCGCCGGGTGGCCGAGGCCGACGGCGTCGCCTTCAATCCGCTCTATCTCTATTCCGGCGTCGGTTTGGGGAAGACTCATCTGATGCAGGCGATCGCACAGCACATCCGTCAGACCCGGCCGGAGCGGAAGGTGATGTATCTGTCGGCAGAGAAGTTCATGTACCAGTTCATCCGGGCGGTGCGCTACAAGGACACGATGGCCTTCAAGGAGCAGTTCCGCTCGGTCGATGTGCTGATGATCGACGATCTCCAGTTCTTCTCCGACAAGGACTCCACGCAGGAGGAGTTCTTCCACACGTTCAACGAACTGGTCGACCGCAAGCATCAGGTGGTGATCTCCGCCGACCGGTCGCCGTCGGACCTGGACGGCATGGAGGAGCGCATCCGTTCGCGCCTCGGCTGGGGACTGGTCGCCGACATCCACCCGACCGATTTCGAACTGCGTGTCGGCATTCTGGAGCAGAAGGCGGCGATGAGCCCGGCGGCCAATGTGCCCGACGACGTCATCCGCTTCCTGGCGCACCGCATCACCTCGAACGTGCGGGAGCTGGAAGGCGCCCTGAAACGCGTGATCGCCCATCACGAACTGATGGGGCGGGCGGTGACGCTGGAGCTTGCGCAGGAAGTGCTGACCGACCTGCTGCGGTCGAACGCGCGCAAGGTGACCATCGACGAGATCCAGAAGAAGGTGGCTGAACACTACTCGATCAAGATGACCGAGATGTCGTCCAGCCGCCGCGCCCGCGCCGTGGCCCGGCCGCGTCAGGTGGCCATGTATCTGTCGAAGAAGCTGACCACGCGCAGCTTCCCCGAGATCGGGCGCAAGTTCGGCAATCGCGACCATACGACCGTGCTGCACGGCGTCCGCCGCATCGAGGAACTGATGCACGACGATGCCAGTCTGGCCGAGGATGTGAGGCTTCTGGAGGCCGCGCTCTCGAACTGAACGGACATCGGCGGAAACGCGATGGCGTCCGCTGCCGGAAAGTCGCGGAATCGTTGGCGAATCAAAACCAATACGTGCTATAAAATCCGACCCTGAGGGCGGCTTTGCCATCGGGGATTGTTCGCATCCAATTTGGCAAGATTTTCCCTATGAAACTGACCATTGAACGCGCAGCGCTTCTGACCTCGCTTGGCCATGTTCAGAGTGTTGTCGAGCGCCGCAACACCATCCCCATTCTCAGCCATGTCCAGATCGAGGCTTCGGGCGCATCGGTCAAGTTTCGCGCCACCGATCTGGAACTTGCCGTTGTCGAGGAAAACGAGGCGAACGTCGATACGCCGGGCACCGCCACGGCGCCCGCCCACACGCTCTACGATATCGTCCGCAAACTGCCGGACGGGGCGGATGTCGAACTGACGCTGGAACAGGAACGGCGGCGTCTGACCCTGCAGTCGGGCCGCTCGCGGTTCGCGCTGGCCTGTCTGCCGAACGAGGATTTCCCGACCATCGAGGATGACGACCTGCCGCACAGGTTCTCGATGCCGACCGATCAGCTCCGCCGCCTGGTGGAGCGGACCCGCTTCGCGATCTCCACCGAAGAGACCCGCTATTACCTGAACGGCGTCTATCTGCACGCCACTGACGACGGGGCGATGCTGCGTGCGGTCGCGACGGACGGGCACCGTCTCGCGAAGTTCGAGATTGCCGCGCCGGACGGCGCGCAGAAGCTGCCGGGCGTGATCGTGCCGCGCAAGGCCATCGGCGAGATTCACCGGCTGCTGGGCGACGCGGACGCGGATGTCGGCGTTTCGGTCAGCGACACGAAAATACGCTTCAATGTCGGACGGACGGTGCTGACATCGAAACTGATCGACGGTTCGTTCCCGGATTACGAACGGGTCATCCCGTCGGGCAACGACAAGATGCTGGAAGTCGATTCCAGGGTGCTGTCCAGCGCGGTGGACCGGGTGTCGACCATTTCCACCGAGAAGTCCCGCGCGGTGAAGCTGGCGATGGAGAGCGAGCGGCTGACCCTGTCCGCCAACAGTCCCGACGCCGGCAGCGCCTCCGAGGAGATCGCCGTCAGCTATGACGCGCCCGCGATGGAGATCGGTTTCAACTCACGCTATCTGATGGAGATCGCCAGCCAGATCGACGGGGCGAACGCCCGGTTCGAGCTGTCGGACTCGGCGGCACCGACCATCATTCGCGATCCGGAAGATGCAACGGCGCTGTATGTGCTGATGCCGATGCGGGTCTGAGCGGACGTCGGTGCCATCGCCCGCCATCGCCGAAAGACCGCGCATGATCCCGGTGGCCGTGCATCGTCTGCGGGCCAGTGATTTCCGGTCGTACAGTTCGGTGACCGTCGATCTGGATGCGCGCCCGGTCGTGCTGACGGGGGCGAACGGCGCGGGCAAGACAAACCTGCTGGAGGCGGTGTCGATGCTGTCGCCCGGCACGGGGCTGCGCCGGGCCAGGCTGACGGAGCTGACGCGGCACGGTGCGGCACGCTGGGCGGTATCGGCCCGGGTCGGCAATCGCGACGGCGAGACCGCTGTCGGTACCGGCCTGACCGGCGAGGCGGGGGCCGAGAAGCGGACGGCGCGGCTGGACGGCGAGACCGTCGGCCCCATGAAGCTGGGGGCGATCGCGCCGGTCAGCTGGCTGACGCCCCAGATGGACCGCCTGTTTCTGGACGGTGCGTCGGTGCGCCGACGCTTCATGGACCGGCTCATTCTGGGGTTCGATCCGGAGCACGGCCCGCGCGCCAGCCGTTACGAGCGTGCGATGCGGGAGCGGCTGCGGCTGCTGAAGGACGGACGGCGGGACGCGGAATGGCTGAACGCGCTGGAAGCGCAGATGGTCGAGAACGGCATCGCCATGGCGGCGGCGCGCCGGGCCTGGGCGGGTCGGACGGCGCAGGCGCTGACGGCCGGCGTCGGCCCTTTCCCGGCGGCGGAGATCGCGCTGGAAGGCACGCTGGAAGAAGCGCTGGCGCACCGGTCGGCGGCGGATGTCGAGGACGGGTTCGCGGAAACGCTGGCCCGGGATCGCACGCTGGATGCACAGACCGGGCGCACGAGCGCCGGACCGCATCGCAGCGATCTGGCCGTGCGCCACGTGGCCAGGGATGCGCCCGCCGCGCTGTGCTCGACCGGCGAACAGAAGGCGCTGCTGATCGCGCTGATCCTGGCCGATGCGCGGATGCAGTCGGTCGAGCGCGGACAGACGCCGATCCTGCTGCTGGACGAGGTGGCCGCCCACCTGGATCCGGACCGCAGGGCGGCGCTTTACGACGAGATTTGCGGGCTTGGTGCACAGGCCTGGCTGACGGGGACAGAACCCCACCTGTTTGAGGCCCTGGGTGACAGGGCGCAGCGCTTCGATGTTCGGGACTCCGAACTGACGGCCGCTGGCTAGCGAAGACCGAGGTAGACAATGAGCGATCAGGAAAACGAGAACGGCCCGTCGGCCGGTGGCGATTACGACGCGGATTCGATCAAGGTCCTGAAGGGGCTGGATGCCGTGCGCAAGCGTCCGGGCATGTACATCGGCGATACCGAGGACGGGTCCGGCCTGCACCACATGGTCTTCGAGGTCGTGGACAATGCGATTGACGAGGCGCTTGCCGGTCACGCCGACACCGTCGAGGTGATTCTGGACGGCGACGGCTCGTGCTTCGTGTCGGACAATGGGCGCGGCATCCCCGTCGATATCCACGAGGAGGAGGGCGTCTCCGCAGCGCAGGTGATCATGACCCAGCTGCATGCGGGCGGCAAGTTCGACCAGAACTCCTACAAGGTCTCCGGCGGGCTGCACGGCGTGGGCGTATCGGTGGTGAATGCGCTGTCGAGCTGGCTGGAACTGTCGGTACGGCGCAATGGCAAGACCCACGCCATGCGGTTCGAACATGGCGAGCCCATCGGCGATCTGGAGGTCGTCGGCACCTATGAGGGTCGGTCGGGCACGACGGTCCGCTTCCTGCCCAGCATCGAGACCTTCAAGAACATCGACTTCGATTTCGGCGTGCTGGAGCATCGCCTGCGCGAGCTGGCGTTCCTGAACTCCGGTGTGCGGATCGTGCTGGAGGACCGCCGCCATGTCGAGGTGAAAAAGACGGAACTGTACTACGAAGGCGGCACCGAAGCCTTCGTGAAGTATCTGGACCGGAACCGGACCGCGGTCATCAAGAACACGATCATGATGCAGAACGAACGCGACGGCATCACGGTCGAGGCGGCGCTGCAGTGGAACGACGGCTTCCATGAGAACGTGCTGTGTTTCACCAACAACATCCCGCAGAAGGACGGCGGTACCCACATGGCGGGGTTCCGCGCGGCCCTGACGCGCTGCGTCAACAGCTTCGCCGCCAACAGCGGTCTCGCCAAGAAGGAGAAGGTGACGATCACCGGCGACGACGCCCGCGAAGGGCTGACCTGCGTGCTGTCGGTGAAGCTGCCGGACCCGAAGTTCTCGTCCCAGACCAAGGAGAAGCTGGTGTCCTCGGAAGCCCGTCCCGCGGTCGAGAATGTCGTCGGCGATGGTCTGAACCAGTGGTTCGAGGAGAACCCCGGAGAGGCGCGGCAGGTGGTCCAGAAGATCGCGGAAGCCGCGGCCGCGCGCGAGGCGGCGCGCAAGGCGCGCGATCTGACCCGGCGCAAATCGACGCTCGACCTGGGCGGACTGCCCGGCAAGCTGGCCGACTGCCAGTCGCGCGATCCGGCTGAATCCGAGCTCTATCTGGTTGAGGGCGACTCGGCGGGCGGTTCCGCCAAACAGGCACGGGACCGGCGCACACAGGCGGTGCTGCCCCTGCGCGGCAAGATCCTGAACGTCGAGCGCGCGCGGTTCGACAAGATGCTGTCGTCGGGGGAGATCACGGCACTGATCACCGCGCTGGGAACCGGGATCGGACGCGACGATTTCGACATCGAGAAGCTGCGTTATCACCGCATCATCATCATGACGGACGCCGATGTGGACGGCGCGCATATCCGCACGCTGCTGCTGACCTTCTTCTACCGGCAGATGCCGGAACTGCTGGAGCGCGGCAATCTCTACATCGCCCAGCCGCCGCTGTTCAAGATCACCAAGGGGCGGTCTTCGGTCTATCGCAAGGGGCAGCGGGAGTACGAGGATTACCTGATCGAGAACGGTCTGAGCGAGACCATCTTCACCGATTTCAACGATGTGCAGCACGGTGGCGGCGAACTCGCCGAGCTGGTCGGACGCGCACGCCGCGTGGATCGCCTGCTGGATGCCGTTGGCCAGAAGTATCCGGCCTGGATCGTCGAGCAGCTTGCGATCGCCGGCGGGCTGTCGCCCGACGTCTACAACGACGACGAGAAGGCGCGCGAGACCGGCGCCTATGTCGCCCGCAGGCTCGATACGCTGTTCCCCGACTACGAGCAGGGCTGGATGGCCACACGTGCCAATGACGGATCGATGGTGTTCGAGCGTGAGCTGCGCGGCGTGAGAGAAGCCTATGTCATCGACGAGCGGCTGATCGCAAGCGGCGAGGCGCGCCGCCTCGATGAGATGACCGCAGAACTGCAGGCGCTCTACGCCAGGCCCGGCAAGCTGGTGATCAAGGACAAGGAGATCGAGGTGCATGGCCCGGCCAGCCTGCTGAAGGCGGTGCTGGATGCCGGACAGCGCGGACTTTCGGTCCAGCGCTACAAGGGTCTGGGCGAGATGAATCCCGACCAGCTCTGGGAGACCACGCTGGATCCGAACGCGCGGACCCTGCTGCAGGTCAAGGTCGATCATCTGGAGGAGGCCGACGAGGTGTTCTCCACCCTGATGGGCGATGTCGTCGAGCCGCGCCGTGACTTCATTCGCGACAACGCCCTGTCCGTGGTCAATCTGGACGTCTGATCCTTTGTCACCGCGCCGTCACAGCCGATATGCGATCAGGACCGCATGCTGAAACGTCTGCTGAAATGGGGCCTGATGATCGGTCTGGCCTGTGTCGCCGTGCTCGCGGTAATCCTGCTGCACGATCTCCCGGCCCCGAAACAGCCGGTCAGTGGCGGCACGATCACGATCCTGGATCGCGACGGGGCGGAACTGGCCGTCTATGGTGCCGCCGGTGCGCGCGCAGTGCCGCTGGAACGGTTGCCCGAACATCTGAAGGACGCGGTCATCGCCATCGAGGACCGGCGCTTCTATTACCATTTCGGCATCGATCCCATCGGCATCGTGCGGGCGGTATACACCAACCTGACCTCGGGACGTGTGGTGCAGGGCGGCTCGACCCTGACCCAGCAGCTTGCCAAGAACCTGTATCTGGGGGCGGAACGGACGCTGAAGCGGAAGGCGCAGGAGGCCGTACTGGCGCTGATCCTGGAGATGCGCTTCTCGAAAGACGAGATCCTCGAACTCTATCTGAACCGGGTCTATCTGGGGGCGGGCACCTATGGCGTCGAGGCGGCGGCGGCGCGTTATTTCGCCAAGCCCGCATCGGAACTGGGGCTGCGTGAATCCGCCATGCTGGCAGGTCTGCTGAAGGCTCCCAGCCGCTATGACCCGACCCGCAATCCGAAGGGGGCCGAGGCCCGCATGCAACTGGTCGTGCAGGCGATGGTGGATTCGGGACGACTGGACGAGGATGCCGCGGCGCAGGCCCTGGCCTCGCCGGCGCTGCCCGTCGGCCGTCCGCGCGACGAGGGCGTGCGCTACGCCACCGACTTCGCACGCGATCAGGTGGCCGTCATCCTGGGCAACAGCGACGAGGACCTGAAGGTGTTCACCAGCATCGACCAGGATCTGCAGAACCGCGCGGCATCCATTCTGGGGCGCCGCCTGTCCGGCAATCCGGCGCAGGGGGCGGTCGTGGTCATGGCGCCTGACGGTGAGGTGCGCGCGCTCGTGGGTGGCGCGAACTACGGCGAAAGCCAGTACAACCGCGCGGTCAGGTCGAAGCGTCAGCCGGGTTCCGCCTTCAAGCCCTTCGTCTATCTGGCGGCGCTTGAGGCCGGGTGGCGGCCGAACGACATCATCAACGACGCGCCGATCGCCGTGGGGAACTGGCGGCCCGGCAACTATCGCGACCGCTATCTGGGACGGGTGACCCTGACCGAGGCGCTGGCGCGGTCCGCGAACGCGGCCGCGGTGCGCCTGTCGGAAGAGATCGGGCGGGGACGCGGTATCGAGGTGGCGCGGCGGCTGGGCATCAATGCGGACATGCCGGACCATCCGTCGGTCGTGCTCGGGACGGCGGAGGTGACCGTGCTGGAACTCACCGCGGCCTACGCGCCGTTCGGCAACGGCGGGCGCGGGGTGACGCCCCACATCATCCGGCGGATCGAGAACGAGCGTGGCCGCGAACTTTACCGGTTGCGCGGCGACGGGCCGGGCCGCGTGATCAACCGGGACACGGCGGGCGACATGGCCCAGATGCTGCGCGCGGTGATCGAACGCGGCAGCGGCAGGGCCGCGCGCCTGAAACGCGAAGCCGGCGGCAAGACGGGCACGACCCAGGACAGCCGCGACGCCTGGTTCGCCGGGGTGACGGCGGACTATACCGCTGTAGTCTGGGTGGGCCGCGATGACAACAGGCCCATGAACGGGGCCTCCGGCGCCGGCCTGCCCGCACAGATCTGGCAGGATGTTATGGAGGTGGCGCATCGCGGGCTGCCCGCGCGTCCGCTGCCTGAAGGAGGGCGTGGCGAGGTGCTGGTCAGCCATTCCGAAAAGGAGGGGACGACGAAGGGCGAGGAACTGGTGAGCGGTCTGTGGAACCGCATACGGAGCTTTCTCGACGGCGCTGAAGCCGAAAAGGAAAGCAGCCGCGACCGGCCCTCCTACGAGGTCGAACCCGCGCGATAGCATCGTTTCCGGTCACACTCGAAGCGATCGCCAGCGGCATCGAAGACGCCTGGTGTGCCATGCCTGAAGATCCCGTCGGAGCGGTCCGCCCTATGCCGCGATGACGACCTTGTTGCGTCCGGCTTCCTTGGCCCGATAGAGGCACTCGTCAGCGCGTTTCAGGATGCTCGCACGGTCATCTCCCACGCGCGCCTCGGCGACGCCCAGCGAGCAGGTGACCGCAATCGCACCGGCCTCCTCGCCCGTGTCGAAGGGCTTGTCCTCGACCATCGTGCGCAGCCGCTCGGCGACGACTTCGGCCAGCTTCATGTCCGCGTCGGGCAGAATGACGACGAATTCCTCACCGCCGTAGCGGGCGGCCAGGTCGAATCCCCGCGTTCCGTCGGTGATCCGGTTGGCGAAATCCTTCAGGATGCGGTCGCCCGCCGGATGGCCGTGTGTATCGTTGACCGCCTTGAAGTGGTCGATGTCCATCATGATCAGGCTGAAACCCTTGCCGTCGCCGTTGATGCGGCCCAGCGCGGATTCGAGGTGCTGGTCGAAATAGCCCCGGTTGTGCAGGCCCGTGAGTGGATCGGTCATCGCCATGGCGATGGAATTCTCGACGTCCTGGCGCAGCATGTCCTGATAGCGTTTGCGGCGGATCTGCGTCTTGGCGCGGGCGACGAGCTCGTTCGCCTCGATCGGGCGCAGGATGTAGTCGTTTACGCCCATCTCCAGCGCCTTGGCGACACGCTCGGCGTCGCTCTCCTCGCCGACCAGCAGGATCGGCACCTGCCGCGATGACGGCGTGTTGCGAATCCCCGATACCAGGCGCAGCGGATCGGCACCCCGGTGGTCCAGCGAAACGACGATCAGGTCATAGGCGAACGATCCCGCCATCGCCATGGCCGCATCGGGATCGGCCTCGAACGCCATCTGGAAGCGGTCGCCCATGTGGCGCGCCATGTGACTGGTGTCGGACGGATTGTCGTCGATGACCAGCACGGTCGCGCCGTCCACATCCATGTCGCCCTCGGACTGGGACTGACCGAAATGCTCTCCGGTCTGGCGGCGCAGCTTCAGTTCGTCCATCGTCATCTTCAGCCGGACCAGCGAGCGGACACGCGAGAACAGCGCCAGATCGTTGACCGGCTTGGTCAGGAAATCGTCCGCGCCGGCTTCCAGTCCCTGAATACGGTCCGACATGTCGGACAGGGCGGTCACCATGACGACGGGAATGTGCGAGACGTCGGGATTCGCCTTCAGGCGACGGCAGACCTCGAAGCCATCCATTTCCGGCATCATCACGTCCAGCAGGATGATGTCGGGATTGTCCCGCTCAGCCGCTTCCAGCGCTTCCAGACCGTTCGTCGCGGTCAGAACGTTGTAATATTCCGTCGAAAGCTTGGCTTCCAGGATGCGGATGTTGGGCGCCACATCGTCGACAACCAGTACGCGGGCGGACATGCCCTGCTCCCCTTGCTACTAGTCGAGAAACTTCTTCACGGTATCGATGAAGGTGCCGACCGAGATCGGCTTCGAGATATAGGCCTCGCAGCCGCCCTCGCGAATCTTCTCCTCATCGCCCTTCATGGCGAAGGCCGTGACCGCAATCACGGGGATTTTCTGCAGATCATCGTCTTCCTTGATCCACTTCGTGACCTCCAGACCGGAGACCTCGGGCAGCTGGATATCCATCAGGATCAGGTCGGGATGATGATCGCGTGCAAGCTTCAACGCTTCCATGCCATCCTTGGTCTGAACGGTGGCATACCCGTGTGCGTCGAGCAGGTCGTGAAAGAGCTTCATGTTGAGATCATTGTCTTCAACGATGAGAACGGTTTTTGTCATCTCTACCTCTGGCGGCCTTCTGCCACTAATCTGACCACCCTATCCGCAGTCGATCCCTTTGGGAACCGTCAGCGGAGCGGGTGGTACCCCTTCATGGAGCAGCTCTGCAATGGCAACCCGATCATGCGCCGCAGCCCGTAAAGCATTGGTTAATTCGGATCGATGAACGAGACCGCGCATGTGATGGCCCTGAACGCCATCCAGCACATCGCCGGCGACGAGCGGTTGCTGTCGCTGTTCATGCAGCAGGCCGGCATGACACCGGATCTGATCCGCGACCGGATCATGGAACCGGAGTTCCAGGGCGGCGTGCTCGACTTCATCATGAGCGACGATCGGATCGCGCTGGATTTCTGCGCGGCCTTCGGCCACCGGCCTGATACGCTGCAGCGTGTGCGGCGCGCCCTGCCCGGTGCGCCGGACGAATATTACTGACGGGGAGAGAGACGCCATGGCGTTGAAAGAGACAGTGGACGAACTGCTGCGGCAGGGTGTCGAGAGCGGGGCCGTGCCGGGCGTCGTCGCGATCGCGACCGACGCCAACGGCAATTTCTATGAAGGCGCTTTCGGCAGCCTTTCCCTTTCAAATGGCGGGACGATGGCTCTCGACAGCGTGTTCTGGATCGCCTCCCTGACCAAGTCGATCACCGGCGTCGCCGCCATGATGCTGGTGGAGCAGGGAAAACTCGATCTGGATGCACCGGCCTCGGATGTCCTGCCCGAGCTGGCGGACGTGCAGGTGCTCGACGGCTTCGATGATGCGGGCGAGCCGGTATTGCGCCCGCCGAAGTCACCCGTGACCCTTCGGCATCTGCTGACGCACACCTCCGGGTTCGGCTATGCCTTCTGGAGCGCGGACATCGACCGCTATGTGAAGGCCGTGGATATCCCGCCGATCAGCAGCCGCACCCGCGCGGCGCTGCGGCTGCCGCTGCTGTTCGATCCGGGCACCGACTGGATCTACGGGGTCGGCATCGACTGGGCCGGTCTGATGGTCGAACAGGTCAGCGGCCAGAAACTGGGCCGGTTCATGTCGCAGAACCTTTTCGAGCCGCTGGGCATGGACAGCACCGCCTTCGGCCAGACGGCCGACATGAAGGGCCGGGTCGCCGCCATGCATCATCGCAAGGGCGAGGGCCTTACCGAACCCGAGCCCGCGCCGCCCGCGGGTGCGCCGGAGATCGAGATGGGCGGCGGCGGACTGGTATCGACCATGCCCGACTACGCCCGCTTCGCCCGCCTGATCCTGAACCGGGGACGCGCCGGCGGACATCAGTACCTGAAGCCCGAGACCTTCGAGATGATGCGGGTGAACCAGATGGGGGACAACCGCGTCCGGATGCTGAAGTCGACGGACCGCACGATGACCAACGACGCCGAGTTCTTCCCCGGCATCGAGAAGACCTGGGGCCTCAGCTTCATGATCAACGAACAGGAAGCGCCGACGGGCCGCTCCGCCGGCAGCCTCGCCTGGGCGGGCATGGCCAACAGCTATTTCTGGGCCGATCCGGACAAGGGTGTCGCGGGGGCATTCTCGACGCAGATCCTGCCGTTCGCCGATCACAGGGCGTTGCCGCTCTACCTGCAGTTCGAGAAGGCGGTATATGACAGTCTCTGATTCTCAACCGGGAAGAAATCCATGATCCCTGAACCCATTCGCGCGCAGTTGGATGCGATCCACATCGAACCCGGCCGTCCGCTGATCATCAGCGACGCGGACGAGGTACTGTTCGCCTTCATGGCCGGGCTGGAGACCTATCTGCAGGGTGAGGGCCTGTCGTTCGACTTCTCGTCGTTTGCCATCACCGGCAATGTGAAGGACAGCGACGGCAGGGCGCTGGACCAGGCGGCGGTCCGCACCCATCTGGGCACGTTCTTCGAGCGTCATACCGGGGAACTGCACCCGGTCGATGGCGCGGCGGAGGCACTGGCCGAGCTGTCGGAAGAGGCCCAGGTGGTCGTGCTGTCGAACATCCCGTTGGCCCGGCGGGCGGCGCGCGCCAGCGCGCTGGCGCGGCACGGCATGGATTATCCGCTGATCGCCAACGAAGGGGCCAAGGGTCCGGCGGTCAGCGCGCTGTTCGCCCGGGCCAGGGCACCGGCGGTCTTCATCGATGACATTCCGCACAATCACGCATCCGTCCGCGAACATGCCGATGATGTGCACCGGCTGCATTTCGTGGCCGACACGCGGCTGGCGAAGCTGATCCCCAAGGCCGACGACAGCCACGCCAGGGCCGACACATGGCCCGAGGCCCGACCGATCATCGAGCGGCATCTGTTCGGAGGGTGACCCGTGCGCATCGGCATAGATCTGGGGGGAACCAAGATCGAGGGTGTGGCGCTCGGACCGTCGGGCGGGGAACTGCTGCGCCGCCGCGTGCCGACACCACAGGGCGATTATCCGGCGACCCTCGAAGCGGTCGCCCGGCTGGTCGGCGATATCGAGGCTGAAACGGGACAGCGTGGATCCGTCGGTATCGGGACGCCGGGCGCGATTTCGCCGGCGACGGGACTGATCAAGAACGCCAATTCCACCTGTCTGAACGGTCAGCGGCTGGACCGGGATCTGGCGGCGGCGCTGGACCGGCCTGTCCGGCTGGCCAACGATGCCGACTGTTTTGCACTGTCGGAAGCGACAGACGGGGCCGGTCAGGGGGCCGCCCTCGTCTTCGGCGTTATTCTCGGCACGGGTGTCGGCGGTGGCATCGTGCACCACGGGCACCTGCTGAAAGGCCCCAATGCGATTGCCGGTGAGTGGGGCCACAATCCGCTGCCCTGGCCGCGGGATGACGAGCGCCCGGGGCCTGCCTGTTACTGCGGCAAACGGGGCTGCATCGAGGCATTTCTGTCCGGGCCCGCCCTGGAGAAGCAGCATCTGGCGCGGTCCGGGGAAGGCTTGCCCGCCGCGCAGATCGAGGATCCGGCACTCTGGTCGGTTTATCAGGACCGGCTGGCGCGGGCGCTGGCGCATGTCATCAACATCGTGGATCCGGATGTGATCGTGCTGGGCGGCGGCCTGTCGAAGCGGGCGCGCCTCTATGCGCCGGTCAGGGCGCGGCTGCCGGATCATGTCTTCTCGGATCATGTCGCGACCGAGCTGCGCCCGCCTGTCCACGGCGACAGCGGCGGCGTGCGCGGCGCGGCCTGGCTCTGGCCGGACGGCTGATGGGCGCGCTCTGCCGGGACTGTTTCGCCATCGACCGGGAGGGCCGGACCTGCCCGGCGTGCGGCTCGCCGCGTGTGATCCGCCATCCGGAACTGCACGATATCGCCATCGCGCATATCGATTGCGACGCGTTCTATGCCTCGGTCGAGAAACGCGACGATCCCAGCCTGGCGGACAAGCCGCTGATCATCGGCGGTGGACGCAGGGGGGTCGTCTCGACCTGCTGCTACGTCGCGCGCATGTACGGCGTCCGCTCTGCCATGCCGATGTTCAAGGCGTTGAAGGCCTGCCCCGACGCCGTGGTGATGAAGCCGCAGATGAGCAAGTATGTCGCCGTCAGCAAGCAGATCCGGGCCCTGATGCTGGATCTGACGCCGATGGTCGAACCGCTGTCCATCGACGAGGCGTTTCTGGATCTCGGCGGCACGCAGAAGGTGCACAGGTCCAGCCCGGCCACGTCGCTGGCGCGGCTGGCAAAGCGCATCCAGGACGAGATCGGCGTCACGATTTCGATCGGCCTGTCCTACAACAAGTTCCTGGCCAAGCTTTCTTCCGACCTTGACAAGCCGCGCGGCTTTGCGATCGTCGGCAGGGCGGAAGCGGTTTCGTTCCTCGGGCCGCGTCCGGTCTCCGACATCTACGGCGTCGGCAAGGCGTTTCAGGCACGGCTGACGGCGGACGGCATCCGGACGTTCAACGACCTGCGCCAGTACGATGAAGCCACGCTGATGAAGCGCTATGGCAGCATTGCCAAGCGACTGCGGTCGTTCGCCGACGGGCGCGACACGCGGTCGGTCAACCCCGACGGTGAACGCAAGAGCGTCTCCTCGGAGACCACCTTCAACGACGACCTGAGCGCGTTCGAGGACCTGAACCGCATCCTGTGGCGGTTGAGCGAGGACGTCTCGGCCACGCTGAAGGAAAAACGGATCGCCGGGCGCACCATCACCATGAAGCTGCGCACCGCCGACTTCCGCATTCGCACACGCTCGGTCACGCTGGATGACCTGACCCAGCTCGCGGGGGTCATCCATGGTGCCGCCGCACCGCTGCTGAAGAAGGAAGCGGACGGCAGGACGCGGTTCCGGCTGATCGGCGTGGGGGTCAGTGCGCTGGACGGCGACGATGACGCGGACCCGCCGGACCTGCTGAACCAGGGCCGCCAGCAGCGCCGGCGGATCGAGGCGACGCTGGACGACATCCGCGCGCGGTTCGGCAAGGCGGCGATCGGTGAAGGCCGCGGCATGAAGGACAAGCCGTAGGTTCGGACCCGGAGCAGGCGGTTCCTACAGCAGCCTTCCGATCTGCCGGTTCACCAGCACCAGGCGGCCCAGGTCGATGGCCCCTGCCGCGCGCACGTCTGTCATGATCTGGTCGACGCGCGCCAGTTCCCGATCGCTGCCCTTCTCCAGGGTCTGCAGGGCGTCTTCGGCGGAACCGGCGCCCTGTTCGAAGGCGCGGACGACAAGCTGTCGCTGCTGCACGTAACTGTCTTCCAGCAGCATCTGCACCGCCTGCCGTTCCCAGGTGTTCTCGGGCACCAGCCCGGCGGCCTGCGCGCGCAGCCAGTCGAGACCGAGGCGGCTGCCGAAGGCGAAATAGGCTTCCGCCGCCACGGCCACGTCCTGCCCGGCCTTGCCGGCGGCATCGACCACATCCAGCGTCGTCGCCAGCGGTTGCAGGCTGGCGATGCGGTCGGCCAGATCGGTATCGACCCCGCTGTCGGTCAGGATCTGCGCGCGGTGCGCCCAGGTCGCCAGATCGGTCTCGCTCAGATAGTCGCGCAGTTTCCGGCGCAGGTCGGCGATGGCCGGTCCGAATCTCTCGACCAGCGCCGCCCGGTCCACGCCGGGCGCGGCGCTGCGCAGGAACCAGAGCGAGGCCCGTCCCATCAGGTTCTGCAGGATCGTCAGCATCCGGGTCTGCACGGCGGCATCGACCTGATTGTCCAGCGCGTCGATGGCGTCCCAGACAGGTCCCAGTTCGAAGATCTCGGCGACCGCCAGGGCCGCGCGTCCGACATCCGATGCATCGATGCCCAGGTCGTCCTGCGCCAGGCGGCTGAAGGTCGGCCCGCACCGGTTGACGATGAAGTTCGCGGCAATCGTCGCGATGATCTCCCGCCGCAGCCGGTGACCGGCGATCTCGGCGGGGAAACGCTGCTGCAGGACCGCGGGGAAATAGCTCATCAGAGCGGCTTCCTGCCCCGGATCATCGGGCAGGCTGCCCTGCATCAGTTCCGTCTTCAGCGACATCTTCGCGTAGGACAGCATCACGCTGATCTCCGGGCGCGTCAGCCCGTCGGCCCGCTCGGCCAGTTCCTCGTCGTCGGGCAGGAACTCGACATGCCGGTTCAGCAGGCCCTGCTGACCGAACGACCGCATCAGCCGCTGCATCGCGCCCAGCCCGGACGCACCCGCCGCTTCGGCGACCGTGATCGCCTGTCCCTGAACGTAATTGTCGCGCAGCACCAGTTCGGCGACTTCATCGGTCATCTCGGCCAGCAGGGTGTCGCGCTGCTTGCGGGTCATGTCGCCCGACGCCTCGACGGCACCCAGCAGGATCTTCAGGTTCACCTCGTGGTCCGAACAGTCCACGCCCGCGGAATTGTCGACGAAGTCGGTATTGATCCGTCCGCCCGACTGCGCGAATTCAATCCGGCCCAGCTGGGTGATGCCCAGATTGGCCCCTTCACCGATCACCTTCGCGCGGACGTCCTCGCCGTTGATGCGGATGGCGTCGTTTGCCCGGTCGCCCGCATCGGCATTGGATTCGGCGTCCGACTTGATGTAGGTGCCGATGCCACCGAACCAGAGCAGGTCGGCCGGCGCCTTCAGCACCGCCTGCAGGATCTGCTGCGGGGCCAGTTCGCCCGCCGGAATGTCCAGTGCCGCCGCCGCCTCGGGCGTCAGCTTCACCTTCTTGGCGGAACGGTCGATGATCATGCCGCCCTTCGACATCAGGTCGCGGTTGTAATCGTCCCAGCTTGACCGGCCCAGATCGAACAGGCGCTTGCGTTCGGCAAAGCTGGTCGCGGGATCGGGATCGGGATCCAGGAAGATGTGGCGGTGATCGAAGGCCCCGATCAGCCGGATCTGCTCCGACAGCAGCATGCCGTTGCCGAACACATCGCCCGACATGTCGCCGACGCCGACCACCGAGAACGGTTGCGTCTGGATATCGATGCCCATCTCGCGGAAGTGCCGTTTCACGCACTCCCAGGCGCCGCGCGCCGTGATCCCCATGCCCTTGTGGTCATAGCCCGCGGCCCCGCCGGACGCGAAGGCATCGCCCAGCCAGAAGCCGTAGTCGATGGCCACCTGATTGGCGAAATCGGAGAAGGTCGCCGTGCCCTTGTCGGCGGCGACCACCAGATAGGGATCGTCGCCGTCGCGGCGCACGCAGTCCGGCGGCGGTACGACCGCGCCCTCGACGATGTTGTCGGTGATGTCCAGCAGACCGGAGATGAAGGCGCGATAGCAGGCGATGCCTTCGGCCATGATGGCTTCGCGCCCGCCGTCCAGCGGGGGCCGCTTGGGCACGAACCCGCCTTTTGAGCCGACCGGCACGATGACCGCGTTCTTCACCATCTGCGCCTTCACCAGGCCCAGAACCTCGGTGCGGAAGTCCTCGCGCCGGTCGGACCAGCGCAGGCCGCCGCGCGCGACGGGACCGCCGCGCAGATGCACGCCCTCGAACCGCGGCGAATAGACGAAGATTTCCCGGTGCGGCCGCGGCAGGGGCAGATCGTCCAGCAGTTCGCTGTTGAACTTGATCGATACGTAGGGATTGCCGTCGGCGTCGCGCCGGTTCTGGAAGTGGTTGGTCCTGAGCGTGCACTGCACGGCGTTCAGATAACGCCTCAGGATGCGGTCCTCGTCCAGGCTGCTGACATCTTCCAGCATGACCTGGATGGATTCGGCGATGGTGGCACCGGTTTCCTCGGCACCGTCCGTGGTCGCCGGATTCATCAGGCAGAAGAAGAGTTCCAGGATCAGGCTGGTGATCTGTCCGTTCCGCGCCAGCGTGTCCTCCATGTAGGACTGGCTGAACCCGACGCCGGCCTGACGCAGGAACTTGCAGTAGGCGCGCAGCAGCACGATTTCCGCAGGCTCGAGGCCCTCGCCGACGATCAGGCCGTTGAAACCGTCGTTCTCCATCTCGCCGGAGAAGATCTTCAGGAAGCCTTCCTCGAACGGTTCCTTGATGCTGCTGAGCGACAGCGCATCGCCGTCCGCCGTCCGCATCTCGAAATCATGCACCCAGCACTGCGGAGAGACCGGGTCGCCCACGGGATAGGTCTGCTCGGCCAGTACCCGCAGGCCCATGTTCTCCAGCATCGGCAGCACGTCCGAAAGCGCCAGTGCCTCACCGCGCTTGAACAGTTTCAGGCGCAGCGTGTTCTCACCGTCCTCCAGCCGCCGGTAGAGATTCAGCTGCGGCAGGTCATCGCCGGTCTGTTCGATATGTTCGATGTCCAGCGCGGCCATCGGCGCCGAGAAGGTTTCGCGGTAGGCGGCGGTGAAGGCACCTGCATAGCGGCGCAGGAGGGCACCGGCCTGCTCTTCGCCGTGCGCGCCTTCCAGCGCTTCCTGCAGCCCGTCTTCCCAGGACCGCGCCGCGGCGATCAGACGGGCCTCCAGGTCGGCGACATCGACGTCGCGCGCGGTGGGTCCGCCGCCGACGATGACATGCAGGCGGGCCAGCGCCAGATCGCCGATCTGGGTGTAGAAGGCCGAGATCCGTCCGCCCAGCGCCTCGGCCAGGATGCTCTCGAACTTCCGGCGCAGTTCCGAATCGTAGCGCTCCCGCGGGACATAGACCAGGCAGGAGAAGAACCGCTCAAACCGGTCGCGGCGCAGGAAAAGCTTGATGCGCGGGCGGTCGAGCAGGCCCATGATGCCCATCGCCGTGCTGTAGAGCTCGTTCTCGGTGATCTGGAACAGTTCGTCGCGCGGAAAGGTGTCCAGCACGTTGACCAGCGCCTTGCCGGCGTGGCCGCGCGGATCGAAACCCGAGCGCTCGACAACCTTGGCGGCCTTGCGCCGGATGTAGGGAATGTCGCGCGGGGTGCGGTTGTAGGCGGCGGATGTGAACAGCCCGACGAAGCGCCGTTCGCCGACGATCTCGCCCTTGTCGTTGAAACGCTTGACACCGATGTAGTCGAGATGGACGGGCCGGTGCACGGTCGACCGCTTGTTGGCCTTGGTGACGATGATCAGTTCCGGGCGCTGCAGGAATTCGCGCACTTCCGGCGAGAGGGACGGTTCACCGCCAGCGCGTTCCATCACCCTCCGGCTGGGGCTGCGCAGCAGGCCAAGTCCCGAATCGGGCACGATTTCCAGCCGCTCGCTCTCCATGCTCGCCAGGTAGTCGTATTCGCGGTAGCCCAGGAACGTGAAGTGATTGTCGATCATCCATTCCAGCAGCGCGCGCCCCTCGTTCACATCCGCCGAAGGCAGCGGCGGCGGGTTGCTGTTCAGGTCGGCGATGATCGCCCGGGCCTGCTCCATCATGGCGGGCCAGTCCTCGACCGCCAGCCGCACGTCGCCCATGACCTCGGTAACGGTACTCTCGATGGCGGCCAGATCGGCCGGATCGGTGTGGGTGCTGAATTCGATCTGGATGATGGATTCGCGGGCGCCGTCCTCGTCCTTTCCGACACAGTCCAGAAGGCGGCCGTCCGCATCCCGCTTCAGCGTCACCACCGGATGCAGCAACTGATAGATCTGGCCGTCGAAGCTGTTCAGCGCCGATACGATGGAATCGACGATGAAGGGCATGTCGTTGGTGACGGTCTCGATGATCGTGTGCGGGGAGGTCCAGCCGTGCTCGTCCAGTTTCGGATTGTAGACCCGGACGCAGTGGCCGCCGGGCTTGCGCTGCTGCGCCAGCTTCCACAGCGACAGCAGCGCGCCATAGGCCTGCTCGACCGTCCTGTCCGCGGCATCATCGCTTGAGATGTCGCGCATGACCTGTGCCGCGAAGGCAGAGACCGACCGCGCCTCATCGGGGGGCAGGCGATCCACGCACCGTTCGACAATGGCTTTCAGAAGATGGTCATTCGGCTCGGCGATGGCGTCCATTGAGGGCCCTCCCTGGCGACTTTTTTCGGAGGCGATCGACCTCCATTGGATGAAACTATGCACCGAAATGCGATGCTTTGGTTAATCAAACAACATGAAACCGGCGATTTACGCTCAAATACTCAAAAATAAGCCGCCATCACACGAAGACAGGTTGACCGGGGAGGCCCCTGTTGGAACAGTGGTTTCGAATGGAGTGCCATGTTGGGGGACAAGGGTGCGCAAGCTGCCTGTGACTCCATCGGCCATGCACGCCATTTCCAGTCAATCTGAGGAGGGGGCCTAGACAATGGCGTCGGCAAACGAACAACTGAATAATTTCATGGAAGGCCTGGAAAAACGCAATCCGGGCGAACCCGAGTTCCATCAGGCTGTGATGGAGGTGGCGGCGACCATCATTCCGTTCCTGGACAATAATCCGAAATACCGGGAAATGCAGATCCTGGAGCGCATGGCCGAACCGGACCGCGTGGTCTCCTTCCGCGTCTGCTGGCAGGACGATGAGGGCAACATTCGCGTCAACCGCGGCCATCGCGTGCAGATGAACAATGCCATCGGCCCCTACAAGGGTGGCCTGCGGTTCCATCCGTCGGTCAACACGTCGGTTCTGAAGTTCCTGGCCTTCGAGCAGACGTTCAAGAACAGCTTGACCGGCCTGCCCATGGGCGCGGGCAAGGGTGGTGCGAACTTCAATCCGAAGGGCAAGTCCACTAACGAGATCATGCGCTTCTGCCAGTCCTTCATGACCGAACTCTACCGCCACATCGGCGCGGACATCGACGTGCCCGCGGGCGATATCGGCGTCGGCGGCCGCGAGATCGGCTACATGTTCGGCCAGTACAAGCGGATCACGAACTCCTTCGAGGGCGTTCTGACCGGCAAGGGCCTCGAATTCGGCGGCTCGCTGGTGCGCACCGAGGCGACCGGATACGGCGCGGTCTACTTCCTTCAGAACATGCTGAAGGCCGCCGGCAAGGACGTCGAAGGCATGTCCGCCGCGGTTTCGGGTTCGGGCAACGTGGCGACCCACGCAGCCGAGAAGCTTTTGCAACTGGGTGCCAAGCCGATGACCATGTCGGATTCCGGTGGCTTCATCCACGATCCCGAAGGGTTCACCCAGGAGAAGATCGACTGGATCAAGGATCTCAAGAACAACCGTCGTGGCCGCATCAGCGAATATGCCGACCATTTCACCGGCGCCACCTTCCATGAGGGCAAGCGTCCGTGGAGCGTTGACTGCGATATCGCCATGCCGTGCGCCACGCAGAACGAGATCACCGAAGAAGACGCGAAGATGCTGATCAGCAACGGCGTCAAGGCCGTCTCGGAAGGCGCGAACATGCCGACCGTCAACGAAGGCGTCGAGGCATTCCAGGATGCCAAGGTGATCTTCGGCCCGGCCAAGGCAGCCAACGCCGGTGGCGTTGCGGTCTCCGGTCTGGAGATGAGCCAGAACTCGGCACGCATTTCCTGGGGCGTCGATCAGCTTCAGGAGCAGCTGCGCCAGATCATGGAAGACATCCATGGCCGCTGCGAGAAGTACGGCAAGGACTATGGCCGCGACGACCAGATCGACTATGTCGCCGGTGCGAACATCGCCGGCTTCGCCAAGGTCGCCGACGGCATGATGGCGTTCGGCGTGGTGTAGGCCACACCGATACCATCGGTTACACAATGCGCCCGGTCTTCTTCTGGAAGGCCGGGCGTTTCCGTTTATGGTGCGCGCGATGAAGCCATTTGCGCGATACGCCCTGACGCTTTCGATCCCCGCCGGGATCGACATGTTCTCGAATGCGATTTTCTCGGTGCTGACGCGGGAGCCCGGGTATTTCATATGGACCCAGGCGTATGACGCCGTCTTTCTGATCGCGTTGAACATATTTCTGGCGCACCGGTTCTTCTGGCGTCCAATTGCGGCGATCATCGATGGCGACGACAGTCCCGGAAACCGGCGGGCGTTGAATCGCTTCGCCAGACGCAGCGCGATCTGGGTCGGCTGCTATTTCATGGTGGTCTACCCGGTCGGTTTCTTTCTCAGTCCGTTGGCAGGCTCCTACGGCGGGGATTTCGCCCTGCCGCTGGACTACATCTATTTCATCGCCATCATTCTGGCGTTCACCTCGTCCTATCTGGTGTTCTACCTGACCAGCGGACAGGTGACGCAGATCAAGCTGGACCTGTTTGCATCGCGCGGGATCATCATTCCCGCAGCCGGGGCGAAGATCCGATCACGGATCGTGTTCGCGGTCGGGCTGATTGCCATTCTGCCGATGGTGATATTCGCCGCCGAACTGTTCTGGTTCACGCGCTATCGCGGGGCCGGGCTGGATCTGCCGCTTGAGGATGCGCTGTTGATCGATTTCGCCGTCGCGGCGGTTCTGGTGATCCTGACGCTCAGTTTCCTGCCCCGCACCATCACGCGCCCGATCGAGGTGCTGAACGAGGCCGTCGAGAAGGTGGCTGGCGGCGACCTGACGACCCGCGCGCCGGTGACCTCCGATGACGAGATCGGGCTGGTGACGACGCGTTTCAACACCATGGTCGAAGGGCTTCAGGAGCGGCGCGCGATCCGGGAGACCTTCGGCAAGTATGTGCCGGAAGCGGTCGCCGAACGCCTGATCCGGGACCCCGCCATCATGCAGGGCGAGGAGCGCACGGCAACGATCCTGTTCACCGATATTTCCGGCTTCACGGGTATTTCGGAACGGCTGACGCCCGCCGAGACCATCGCCATGCTGAACGAATATTTCGAGGTCGTGCTGGACCCGATCCAGCGCCGCAACGGTACCGTCAACGCCTTCATCGGCGATGCGGTGTTTGCGAGTTTCAATGTGCCCGCGCCCGATCCGGATCATGCCGCAACGGCGGTCGCCGCGGCGCTGGAGATCGAGGACCGCCTCAAGGGCCGACTGTTCGGTCCCGAAGGCGACATCCGGCTCGACACGCGCATCGGCATCAACACGGGCACGGTCGCGGCGGGCGCGGTCGGCGCGGGCGGACGGCTCGGCTATACCATCCTGGGGGACGCGGTGAACATCGCCGCCCGACTGGAGGCGCTGGTGAAGGAGAAGGGCGGTCCCATACTGGTCAGTGCTGCAACCCGGGAAGCGGCGGGCGACCGTTTCCGGTTCGAAAGCGTCGGCGCGATCACGATGCGGGGCCGGGCGCACACGACCGGGGTCTGGCGCGTGCTGGTCTAGGGCGGAAACAGTCTGAATGGAACCATTCAGACTGTTTTCAAGAATGGCAACTACCTTTGCGAGTTGCGTTATTTCGTTTTCATGGTGATTCCATGAAAACGAAAAACGCTCTAGGTCATGAACTCATTAAATGGATTCCCATTTATGAGGAAGCGTGATTCATTCTCTGGGAGGAGGACGAATCATG
>NZ_JBLXDV010000022.1:0-29235 GCF_048263705.1 Minwuia sp.
GATCATCTCGGCGCGCCCACGATGTGCTCGACGACCTGCACGCGATGGTGCGCCGCCAGCGCCTTCTCGCTATACACCACGATCTGGTCGCCGCGCTCGAGGCCTGCCGCAACCTGCACATAGCCATCGAGGTCGGCGGCTCCAAGGCGGACCGGCGCAAATCGCAAGCCCCGTTCCATGAGCTGCCAGACACCTGTGGTCTCGTGGTCACGCCTGATCGCGGCGTTCGGAATGACCAGCGTGGCAGGCAGCGCGGGCATGTCGACCGTGACCTCTGCCAGCTCCCCCACCGCCGGCAGCGGTTCAGGCATCGTCTGGAAGACCACCTTGGCCAGCAGCTCCTCGGTTACCGCATCGGCCATCGGCTCGACCCGAAGCACCCGACCTTGCAGCGCCTGGCCGCCACGCGAGCGCAGCACGACCCGAGCCGGCAGATCCTGCGCCAAGCCGGCGGCACCGACCTGGTCAAAGCGAACATTGATCCAGTAGCTGCCCGGATCAATGACGTTCACCACGGCCTGCCCGGCGACGATCGTCGAGCCGGGATCAGCCGTTCGCTCAGCCACCAGGCCGTCCACCGGAGCGATCAGGCGCAAATCCGCGCGCTGCGCCAACAGGACTTCCCGATCAGCCCTGGCGCGCGCCAGCTGTTCTTCGGCAGCAGTCAAGGCTGCGTCGGCTATCCGCAGCTCGTGACGCTTCGTTGCAGCATTCTCCTCGCTGGTCGCCCGCGCCTCGTACAGTCGTGTGTAGCGTCCAGCCTGGGTGCTGGCGTAGCTCTGTCGCTGTTGCGCCTCACGCAAGGCCGCCTCGGCAGCGTTGACGGTCGATGCCTGCGCAGCAATCCGCTTGTCGAGGTCCACCGGGTCCATTTCCCCGATCACCTGTCCTGCAATGACACGATCACCGACCTGCACGGCGAGGCGCAGCAGACGCCCGGTGGAGGTGGGACCGATCCTGTAGGTGTAGCGCGCCTCCACGGTGCCGATGCCAAACAGTGCCGGCGCCAGCGGGCGCGACTCTACCGCCGCGACCGTCACCGCAACGGGTGCGAGAGGACCGGAACGCAACGCCACATAGCCGAACAGACCAGCCAAAGGCACCACGACCGCCAGCAGTACCAGCGCGCGGCGGTGCAGGATCGGTCGCTTCATACGGCAGCCTCGATGCCACGCCGATAGACCGCGAAAACGCGCGGTGCATCGCGGCGGATTCGTTGCATATCGCCATCGAGCATCGACTGCATCACCAGCCCCTGGATCGTGCCGATGAAAAGCATCGCCGCGGCCTCGTCATCCAGTTCGGCAGCCAGCTCGCCGTTGGCTTTGCCCTTCTCGATCAGCACCTGCAAACGCTCGGCATAACGCCTGATCAACGTCTGCACCATGCGCTTGGCAGCCGACGATTCAGCGCGCTGAAGTTCGCCGAAGATCATGCGCGGCACACCCGGATGCTCGGCCACGAAGTCGACGTGACTCATGAACATCGCTTCCATCGCCTCGAGCGCGGACTCGATGCCACGAGCCGAACGGTCTATGCGCGTGAGCAGCCGTTCGGCCACCCACTCCATCGTCGCCTGCCAGATGGCGTCCTTGTTCGCGAAGTGCCGAAACAGCGCGCCCTGGGTTACATGCATGTGCTTGGCAATCGCGGCGGTGGTGATCTCGCTGGGATTGTTCGACCCAGCGAGTTCCACGACCGCCTCGATCGTTACAGCGCGACGCTCGTCAGCGGGGAGATGTTTCGAAGGATTGTCCATGAGCCGCTCAAAAGATAGTAATCGATTACTATCTTAGTCACCGAAACGAATTTTGCAACGACGCGCGCCGCAATCCGCCTCCGTCCAGACCGGCTTAGCCTTGAGGTCGCCCGCAGCACATCGAGAAAAGTCGTGGGCTGCGAGGAATGCTGACCACCCCGAAGGCCGTGCCCGCGACTCCCGACGTTCTTGATATCCAAGTGGACGCCGTCAGCTGGAGCCGTGCGACGAACTCGGCTCCACGCTGGTCGTTCAGCAAACCGAAGCGCTCATTCGATCAGCGGCACGGCTCTGTCACTGCTCGCCGCCGCGCTCAGCGCGCTCCGTCGTCAGCCACCGTGCCATCGGGCTGCACGTTCCGGGTCTTGTACATCGACACGATGACGCCTCCGGCCAGCAATGCCACGGTCACACTCAAGGAGATAACCGACGGAATCTTGCCGATGATGCCTACCAGGAAGATCTTCGCGCCGATGAACACCAGTACCAGCGCCAGTGCGTATTTCAGGTACGCAAAGCGATGGATCATCGCGGCGAGCGCGAAATAGAGCGCCCGAAGCCCGAGGATGGCGAAGATGTTCGACGTATAGACGATGAACGGATCCTGGGTAATGGCGAAAATCGCCGGGACGCTGTCGACCGCGAAGACCAGGTCGGCACACTCGATCAGGATCAGCGCGAGGAACAGCGGCGTCGCCCACAGCACGGGCTTGCCCGTCGCGTCGGGCTGACGCACGAAGAAGCGCTGCTCGTGCAGTGTGTTCGTGCCCCGCAGATGCTTGCGCAGAAACCTGACCAGCAGGTTGCGTTCGAGATCCGGGTGATCGTCGACCTTGCTGAACAGCATCTTCAGACCGGTCGCGGCGAGGAAGAGCCCGAACACGTAGAGAATCCAGCTGAATTCGTGAATCAGGGTCGCGCCCAGACCGATCATCAGCGCCCGCAGCACGAGCACGCCCATGATTCCCCAGAACAGCACCTTGTGCTGGTACTGCCGCGGAATCGCCAGGAAGCCAAAGATGGTGGCCATGAGAAAGACGTTGTCCATCGACAGCGATTTCTCGATGAGGAAGCCGGTCAGGTAATCCATGCTGGCATCGCTGCCTTTCTGGAAATACACCCACAGGCCGAACAGCAGACCGGCGCTGATGTAGCCCGCCGACAGCAGCAGGCTCTCGCGCACGCCGATTTCGTGATTGTCCCGGTGAAGGACTCCCAGATCGAAGGCGAGCAGCGACACCACAACGGCGATGAAAACCAGCCACAGCCAAGTAGCCGTGCCGAGAAATTCGGCAAGGAGAAACGGTTCTAGGGCAGTCATCGAGCCCCTCCTTTCAGTCATAGTCAAAACGACTGTGACTCCGACATCGCGGTACGAAACCGCCAGAGGGGCCCGGTGTCACCCCGCTACTCTAGTGAGGCGAAGCGTCACGCCACAAGCGCGAGGTATTGCGAAGTATTTCTCATATTTTGCCATATTGAACGCCCTGAACCAGCGCTCACGGAGGACCACTTTTCGCTAGAGACAGGTCAGCACAAATCGATCGGCCACCCCTCCCCCGGAATCGGCGCCACGATCAGGAGGCACTTCGCAATCTGACGCACCGGTCACGCTGCGATTTCAACCTGGGCCGCTTCCTTTCAAATTGAAATCCGAAGAATTCAGAATTCACCTTTAAAATCAATAATTTAATAGTTGGCAGACTCTTTGCTAGTTCAGGTCAGAGGACCGTTGAATGAAATAGCGAGGAGCCGCAATGACGAATCGTATAAAAATCATCATCCCGATCCCTATGGATCAGGCTGCCGCGGCCAATCGGGCCAGCCAGCTTCCACCTCACTTGATTCTTCCCGGGTTTCACCCCGAGTTCGTGCCGGTCGCCCGTGGGGCCTCGCTGGCCGACAGCCCCTACGACGTCCTGCTGATGGATTTCTCCGTGGTCGAGGCGGGACTGCGCGCCGAGGAAGAAGGCTATGACGCGGTGTGCATCGACACCGTCAGCGACTCCGGCCTGGCCGCCCTGCGCTCGCGCCTGAATATCCCGGTGGTTGCACCCGGCATGTCGGCGTTTCACATGGCCTGCATGCTCGGCAAGAAATTCAGCGTGATCACCATGTGGGAACCGTGGTTCGCGCTCTACGAAAAGACCCTCACCGAATACCAGCTGTGGCCTCGCGTGGCCTCGATCCGTTCGATCAAGACGCGTCCGGACCTGAAGGAGCTACTGGGCGGCAAGGAAGAAGTGGTGTTCGCCAAGCTCGAAGCCGAAGCACGTCTGGCAATGGAGGAAGACGGCGCGGATGTCATCGTGCTGGGTTCGACCACCATGCACCAGTCCCACGCCTACCTCAGCGAGCGCCTGCCCATCCCGGTGATCAACCCCGGCCAGGTGGCCTACAAGCTCTGCGAGCTGATGCTGACCCTGGGCCTCAAGCCCAGCCGCAAGGCCTATCCGGCACCGGAAAACCCCAACGACGCTGCCTACCACGCGTTCACTCGCTGACAACAAGAACAAGAGAGGAAGGAAATCATGTCCCAGCTGACCCGTGACGAGCTGATCGAACTGGCCACCCAGAAGTACTTCGCCAACGTCGATCGCAAAGCGATGGAGCCAGTGCTCGACTGCTGCAACGAGGATGTGCAGTTCACCATCCAGACCGACAACCTGACGCACAGCGGCCATGCCGGGGTGCGCAAGATGTTCGAGAACCTGTTTTCCGGTTACGAGGAGATCTGGCACGGCGATTTCGAGGTGGCTGCCGACGAGCAGACCCAGACGGTCTGTGCGCGCTTCAACGTCTATCTCAAGGATCACCAGGGCAACGAAACGCGCCTGAAGAACTGCAATTTCTGGTACGTCGAGAACGGTCGCTTCAGCCGGGTGTTCGTCTTCATGAGCGGCGACAACGTGCTGCGCTGAGCCGCGGCACCCACATAGCCTGATCGCTCACACGCGCAACCGGCCCGGTTGCGCCGAGGAATAACAATGTTCAGTGACCAGATGATCGTCTTGACCTACGTGATCCGCCACGACGCCGACCGGCGCGGGTACAACCCCTGGCTGCGCGGCGTCGACAACCCGTTCTTCAACTCCGTATCGCAGATCGACCGGTACGAGAACTGGAAGCTCGCCGATGCCATCGGCGACCGCCCGCGCTGGACCCACTTCGACCTGCTGCACCCGGCCAAGGGTGTCGCGCCACAGGAGATTTTCCACATTCCCGTGGTCGCGGAATTCGCCGCCAACTGGTCGCGACTCTGGAGCGTCGACCCGGCTGCCGCAGACCAGTCGGTGAACTACCAGATCCACATCCTCGAGCGGGTACGCCAGGGCAAGCGCGCGCGCGGCGGGCTGCTGGCGCTGATCGTCGACCCCGATCTGGAGCGGCTGCCGGCCGACGCCGAGCTCTGGCGCACGCGCAACATGGTGGTGGGCGACAACCAGCTTGGCGAAGTCTTCGCCCTGCAGCCCCTGGCGCTGACCGATGGCCAGGCCGATGCCGGCTGGGGCCGCCAAGTGCTGGTCGGCGAATGCATCGCCAGCCCGAACTACCCGTGAAACCACACCGACAGGCGTCACCCGACGCCTGCTTCGACTGACTTCCGCCCCAAGGCACAACGAGTAGCCGACATGACCGAGAACAACAAGAAACCGGGCGAAATCGCCTACCCGCATCTGTTTTCACCCCTGCGGATCAACTCCATCACCGTGCGCAACCGGCTGATGCAGACCGCGCATGCCAAGGGCTTTCATTCCGGCTCGGGGCTGACCAACAACCGCGACATCTACTACCAGGCCGAGCGCGCCAAGGGCGGTATCGGCCTGATCGTCACCGGCGCGCGCCACACCCATCCCAACTCCACCGGCCCGAACCGCTCGCTGGCGCGTGGCAACCGCCCGGAGATCATCGAGCGCGACGCCGAGATGGTCCGTGCCGTGCACGCGTTCGGCGGCCACATCATCGCGCAGATCATCCATTTCGGCCCGCAGGGTCGCAGCGGCGCGCTGGACGATTACCGCGAACTGTGGGGACCGTCGACGATGAAATCGCCGGCCTACAACGAATGGGCGCGGGAGATGACCCGCGAACAGATGCGCGAAGTCTCCGAGTACTTCGCCCAGACCGCACTCAACTCCAAGGCCGCCGGCTTCGATGGCGTGGAGCTGCACTACTCCCACGGCTACCTGCACCAGCAGTTCCTGTCCTTCGTCTACAACAAGCGCACCGACGAGTACGGCGGCACGCTGGACAACATCGTCCGCTTCCCGATCGAGACCATGCAGGCCGTGCGCGATGCCGTAGGGCCGGATTTCGTCGTCGGCATTCGCATCTCGATGGATGAATGCACGGTGGGAGGCATGAAGGCCGATACCGCCATCGAGATGACCTGCAAGCTGGTGGAAACCGGCTTGATCGACTACGTCAGCGCCACCGCTGGCACCTACGCCGCGCACGCCGACCAGATTCCGCCGGGGGACTACGCCGAAGACTGGCTGGTGGAGGACGGCGCCCGTCTGCGCAAGGCGGTGCAAGCCATCCGCGACATTCCGGTGTTCATCGTCGGGCACATCGTCGACCCGAAGAAGGCCGAAGCGCTGGTGGCCGACGGCGCCGCCGACATGATCGCCATGACCCGCACGCAAATCGCCGACCCGGCGTTCGCCAACAAGCTGCTCGAAGGTCGCGAGGACGAGATCAACCACTGCATCCGCTGCAACCAGGCCTGCATCGCCCGGCTGATGGCCGGCAACGCCATCTCCTGCGTGGTCAACCCGGCAGCCGGGCGCGAGCAGCGCTTCGGCAGCCACACCGTCGAGCCGGCCCGTGCACCGGGCCGCTGGCTGGTGGTGGGTGGCGGCCCGGCGGGCATGCGTGCGGCACTGGAGCTGGCCACCCGCGGTCATGCGGTCGAGCTGGTGGAAGCATCGGAACGGCTCGGCGGGCAAGTCAACCTGGCGGCCATGCTGCCGCGCCGACACAAGTTCGGCTTCATCCCCCGCGACCTGCAGCGGCAACTGCACAAGGCGGGCGTGAACGTGCGCCTGAACACGCGGCTGAGCGCCGACGACATCGTCGCGCACGACGCCGATGGGGTGATCATCGCCACCGGCTCCACGCCGCTGAAGAGCGGTTTCACCTCCACCCGTCCGGCCGTGGATCAGGTCCCCGGCATGCAACAGGCCAACGTGTTCAGCGTGGTCGAGGTGCTGGAGGGCAAAGCGCCGCTGGGCAGGCGCGTGGTGCTGTTCGACGAGGACGGCGGCCGCTATGCCCTGGGCACCGCCGAGTACCTGCTCGACCGCGGCCACGAAGTGCATCTGGTCAGCCGCTTCACCGCGCTGTCGCCCAACCTCGCGCTCACGCTCGATCTGCCGGTGAACTACCGCCATGTGTTCGGCAAGGGCCTGCGCTACACGCTCAACAGCTGGGTGCGCCGCATCGAGGGTGGCACCGCGCAGCTGTTCAACCTGTTCACCGACCAGGACGAAGCGCGGCTGCAGGCCGACAGCTTCGTCATCGCCGCCGGCCATCGTGCCAACGACACGCTGTACCAGCAGCTGCTCGGGCGCGTGGAGCGGCTCTATTGCATCGGCGATGCACGCCTGCCCCGCCCACTGCAGGACAGCCTCTACGAAGCGATGCTGGCCGGGCGCGAGCTGCTGGACGACCCCAACCGCTTCATCGAGCAGGGCGAACTGGAAGGCTTCGACCTTCAGTGGCAAGAGACCCTGATCACGCGTGTCTCCTGAACACGCTGCCGGCCTGACCTGACGAGGGAACAATCATGACTGTCGAACGCTATCCCAACCTGTTCCAGCCGCTGCGAATCGGCAACATCACCGTGCGCAACCGCATCATGCAGTCTGCCCACGCGATGTCGTTCAACTCGCCGGACGGCCTGACTAACGACCGCGACATCCACTACCACGCCGCCCGCGCGCGCGGCGGTATCGGTCTGATGATCACCGGCAACCGGCTGATCCATCCCACCTCGAACACCTTCTGCCGCGGCTACTCCTACGGCTACCGCGAGGAGATGGTCGAGCGCGACCGCGCGCTGACCGACACCGTGCACCGCCTCGGCTCGCACATCTTCGCCCAGCTCAACCACTTCGGCGTGATGGGCGAAACCCATGCGATGGACGATTACCGGGTGCTGTGGTCGTCCTCCAACATCAAGTCGCCGGTGTTCGGTGAGATGGCCAAGGCGATGGAACGCAGCGACATGGACGAAATCGTCGAGGGCTGGGTGCGTTCGGCCGAATATTCCAAGCTCGCCGGCTTCGATGGCGTCGAGGTGCACCTCGCGCACAGCTACCTGCTGCACCAGTTCATCTCGCCGCTGTTCAACAAGCGCGACGACGAATACGGCGGCAGCTTCGAGAACCGCATGCGCTTTCCGCTGGAGGTAATCCGCGCGGTGCGCGAGCGGGTCGGCCGCGACTTCATCGTCGGCATCCGCCTGTCGATGGACGAGATGGTTCCCGGCGGCATGGAAGTCAGCGAGTGGATCGAGGTGGCGCGCACCGTCGAAGCCACCGGCGACATCGACTACATCATGGCCACCGCAGGGGTGTACCAGTCCGCCACCTACATCATGCCGCCGTACGACGTGCCCAACGGCTGGCTGGTCAACCCGGTCGCACGCTTGAAGCGCGCGGTGAACATCCCGGTGTTCTGCGTCTCCGGCATCGGCAGCGCTGGCGAGGCGGAAGCCATTCTGGCCCGCGGCGATGCCGACATGGTCGCCATGACCCGCGCACAGATCGCCGACCCGGAATTCGCCAACAAGACCCGCGAAGGCCGCGAGGATGAGATCTACCACTGCCTGCGCTGCAACCAGGGCTGCGTCGGCCGGCTGTTCCAGGGCACGTCGATGACGTGCCAGATCAACCCGGCCACCGGTCGCGAAGAGGTATTCGGTCCGCAGACGCTGAAACCGGCCACCGCGCAGAAGCACTGGGTCGTGGTCGGCGGCGGGCCAGCCGGCATGAAGGCCGCGGAAGGGCTGGCCAAGCGCGGCCACCGCGTCACCCTGCTGGAGAAGTCCGGCGAGCTGGGCGGCCAGGTCAACTACGTGGTGCGCATGCCGCGACGGGACTCCTTCGCCTGGATCACCGAAGACCTCAAGGTGCACATGGCCAAGGCCGACGTCAGCGTGCGCCTGAACCACACCGCCACGGTCGAATCGGTGCAGGCACTAGCGCCGGACGGCGTCATCGTCGCCACCGGCTCGCTGCCGGACCGCAGCGGCTATTCGGACATCAACCCGCTGGTCGAGCGGGTTCCCGGCATCGACGCCGACCACGTATTCACCGCGCTGGATGTGCTGGATCACCCGGAGCGCCTGGGCAAGCGGGTGCTGGTGATCGACGACGAAGGCACCCGCTATTCCGCCGGCATCACGGAACTGCTGGTGGACAACGGCCACCAGGTGCATGTGCTGACGCGCTGGAACGCGCTGTTCCACAAGCTCGGCGTAACTCTGGACCAGCCGGTGATCTACGCCAACCTATTCGCCCAGGGCCTGACCTACACGCTGAACGCCTGGGTCAACCAGATCCGCGGCGCGGACGTGGACATCTTCAACCTCTACACCGGGGACGAGGAAACCCTCGCCGGCTTCGACAGCATCGTCCTGTGCATCCGTCATCTGCCGCAGCAGCAGCTCTATTTCGACCTAAAGGCGGCGCTACCCAACGTACACCGGGTCGGCGACTGCGTGACGCCCCGGCGCACGGACCACGCCATCTTCGAGGGCTTCCTGGCCGGCCGGGAAATCTTCGACAACTGGCAGCGCTACATCGAGCCGGGTTCCATCGAGCGCTTCAGCGGGCCGCTGGCGGACGAGGCATTGGGCTGATCCTGGGGTCATGTTGCCTGGAGCCAGGGAAGGCTCGCCTTTTTTGCACGAATCGAACGCCACGACCATGCGCGCCAGAACGAGCGCCCGCACAAGGAATTGGATCATGCTGGACAGCCACCACCTCAACGATCTGCGAGAGATCCTCGGCCAGGACGCCCTGCTGGCCGACGAACCCTCGCGTCAGTATTTTTCCACCGACCTCAGCTTCCAGCCCGAGGCCGTCGCCGGAGCCGTGCTCCAGCCCGCCACGGTAGAGGCGCTGGCGCAGGCGGTCGCCTACTGCCACGAACAGAACATCGCCCTGGTGCCGCGCGGCGGCGGCATGTCCTACACCCGCGGCTACGTGCCGACCCGCGCGCGCAGCGTGATCGTCGATCTGCGCGGGCTCAATCGCATTCTGGAGATCAACGAGCAGGACATGTACGTGCGGGTGCAGACCGGCTGCACCTGGAGCGAACTCTACGAGGCGCTGAAGGCCAAGGGCCTGCGCACACCCTACTACGGCCCGCTGTCGGGCATGTACGCCACCGTTGGCGGGGCGCTGTCGCAGAACAGCCTGTTTCACGGCTCGGGCATTCACCACACGGCGGCAGAGAGCTGCCTGGGGCTGAAGGTCATCCTCGCCGACGGCCAGGTGGTGCAGACCGGCTCCTCGGCCCATCTGCATAGCAACGGCTTTTACCGGCATTTCGGCCCCGATCTCACCGGCCTGTTCACCGCCGATACCGGTGCCTTCGGCCTGAAGGTCGAGGCCTGCCTGCGGCTGATCAAGATGCCCGCCGAAACCCTCTGCGCGTCTTACGGCTTCGAAACCCTGCAAGCCATGTTGCAGGCGCAGACGGCCATCGCCCGCGAGGGCATCGCCAGCGAGTGCTACGGTTTCGATCCGTTCTACAACGCCGGCTTCGAGGACAAGGGCTTCACCCTCGGCGAAGGCCTGTCGGTGCTGGCCGACGTGACGACCTCCGGCAAGAGCCTGCTGAGCGGCCTGAAGAATGCGGTGAAGATCGCCACTCAGGGCCGCAAGCTGCTGAGCAAGGTCAACTACTCACTGCACATCGCGGTGGACGGCCCGACCCCGGAAGCCGTCGCCAGCATGCTGCTGATCGCCGAAACCATCGTCGGCGAAAACGGCGGCGCGCCGATCGGCAACGCCATTCCGCTGGCCTTCCGTTCCCAGCCCTTCGGCGGGGTGCGCACCATCCTGCTGGGCAGCCAAGGCGAGGTGTGGATACCGGTGCATGGCTTCTTCCCGCTGTCGCGGGCGGTGGATGCCGCCCTCACCACCGAACGCTTCTTCACCGAGAACGCCGAGCTGATGCAGCGCCACAACATCAAGTACTCGTACCTGACCTGCTTCTCCGGCGCCGAATTCGTCATCGAGCCCAGCCTGTACTGGTTCGATGAACTGGGACAGTTCCGCCTCGACCTCATCGAACCGTCGTACCGCAAGGACTGGGGCGCCATCCCGGCCGACCCGCAAACCCGCGAGGTCGCCCTCGGGCTGCGCGAACGCCTGCGCGAGCTGTACTTCGAGCTGGGCGCCTGCCACCTGCAGCTCGGCAAGTACTACCCCTTCCAGCGCTCCATCGGCAACGTCGGCACCCGCCAGTTGCTCGAGCAGATGAAGCGCACGGTGGATGCGAAGGGCCTGATGAACCCCGGCGCGCTGGGGCTGGAGTGAAGCCATGACGACGGTGAAGAAAACCTACGTGGACGTGGCGGACGGGCAGATTCATCTTCGCTACGTCGCCGGCCGGCAGGCCGTGCCGACCGTCTTCCTGCACCAGACGGCCAGCTCCTCGGCCATGTACCAGGCGGTGATGGAGCAGCTCGGCGACCTCGCTCCGCTCTACGCCCTCGATACACCGGGCTTTGGCGGCTCCTACCGGCCGCCGCTGGTTCCCACCACCGACTACTACGTCCGCGCCCTGCTGGAAGCCATCGACGCGCTGGGCATCGAGCGCTTCAACCTGTTCGGCCATCACACCGGCGCGGCCCTGGCCTGCCAACTGGCGGCGCAGCACCCGCAACGGGTACGCAGGCTGGCGATGATCGGGCCGGTACAGCTCACCGAACAGGAGCGCCGTCTGTGGCGCGACAGCGCGGTGAAACCGCTGACCATCGACGACCAGGCCACCCATCTGGCCGAGGTGTGGCAGCGCGTCACCCACCTCGACCAGCAACCGATCGCCTATCCACCGTCGACGGCGCTGGCCACCCGCGAGGCCATCGACACCCTGATCGCCGGGGATCGCTGGCACGAGGCCTACGCGGCGGTATTCGACCAGGACTTTCCCGCCTGGTTGGCGCAGGTCGATTGCCCGCTGCTACTGATCTGCGGCGACGGCGATGTGCTTCACCCCTACTTCCAGCGCGCCTGCCAGGCGCGACCGGATGCTGAAGTGCTGGAACTGGAAGCCGGGGCCTATGTGCTGGATCAGCAGCCGCAGTACATGGCGCAGGTGATCCGCACGTTCTTTCAACAGGCCGGGACATCGGCAACGACGGCCTGAACGACGAGGTGCAACGAGATGCAGACAATAAACGACACCACAACGCAGTATCGGCACGACGTCCTGGTCGACATGACCCACGACGAGGAGGCGCGCCAGGAGTTCGTGCGCTCCTTCAAGCAATACCTGGCGCTGCACGTCTCGCCCGGCAACCGCAAGGTCTACGAGGAAAAGGTCGAGCCGCAGCTGCAGGCCAAGGGCCAGGGCCAGGAGCCGAGACTGGTGGACATCGAACGGCTGATGAAGCGCGAGGAGTACTACCGCTTCTGGAGCAGCCTGCAGCGCTGCAGCCAGGAAATGATGTGGAACTCGGTGCAGATCCCGGTCGAGCGACAGCTGCCCGAGCTGGTCGAGGCCGCCCGCGAGACCGGCGCCAAGCCGCAATTGGGCAGCCTGACCCTCAACCCCGAGCTGAAGATTCCCGACTACCACACCGCAATTGACATCCACTGCATGCCCGGCGGCTATCACTCCGAGTTCGGCACCGACGACGTCGCCGCCGGCGCCGTCTATGACCGCGCTGTGTACATCTACTCGATGGGTCGCATGGGGCCGTTCAACGATGATATCGGCGCCTCCACCGCCAAGTGGCTGAAGGAAAACCACCCGGAGTTCAAGCCACAGCGCATCCTGGACCTGGGCTGCACGGTGGGCCACTCAACCCTGGCCTGGGCCGAGTACTACCCCGAGGCCGAGCTGTACGCCATCGACGTCGGCGCGCCGGTGCTGCGCTACGCCCATGCGCGTGCCGAATCCCTCGGCGTCAAGGTGCACTTCATCCAGATGAACGCCGAGCAGCTGGACTTCCCCGACGGCTACTTCGATGTGGTCAACGGCAGCATCCTGATCCACGAAACCTCGAAGAAGGCGGCGCGCAACATCTTCCGCGAGTGCTATCGCGTGCTGCGTGACGGCGGCGTGATGCTCCACGGCGAGACACCGCCCTACAAGGACCTGCCGCCCTATGATGCCTTCATGCTCGACTGGGATACCCGCAACAACAACGAGCCGTTCTGGCGCGGCAGCCACCTGATCGACCCTGTCACCGACTGCAGCGCAGCCGGTTTCGCCCGCGACAAGGTGTTCGAAATCCTTGCGCCCAGCGCATTCGAATCGAAGCTGAGCCAGCGCTACACCCACGTGTTCCAGGGTGGCGATTTCGGCGGCGGCGGTCAGTGGTACGTCTATGGAGCCTGGAAATGACAGCACAATCCCCCTACAGCCTGCCGAAGAAGGCCAAGGGCGCACGCCCGTATTTCTTCGATGACCCCGCGGTGGACAAGCTGCTGGCGATGCTCATGGGCCTGGCCGGCGAGGTGTCGGTCCTCGCCGATCGCGTGGACAGCCTGGAGCGCCTGCTGGTGGCCCAGGGCACCCTGGCTGGCGACGCCGTCGAGCACTACGTCGCCGACGCGGCGGTACGCGAGGCACGGGACGCCCGGCGCGAACAGATGCTGCGCAATGTGTTGCGCATCATCGCGCAGGATCACGAGGACCCGGACGCGGGCAAGCCCAACGATGCGGCGTACCTGGCGGCGGTGGAACAGGTGGAGCAGTAATCGTCGCGCACACGACAGGCCGCCCGCTGGGCGGCCTTTTTGTTCGTTCGGCGTACTTGCGAATGCTGGGGGTAAGCAGGGGAAGTTGAGCGTTTTGCTGCATATGATTGTTTGGCGAGTTGCTTGAGAGCTTGGTTTCGCCCTGCTGGGCGAGTCACTTTTGCCAATCGCGGCAAAAGTAACCAAAACCGCTTGCCCCTACATCCGGCCCTGCGCTCCGCTCCGGGTCCGTTCGCTCCATCACTGCTCCAGGGGTCGGCTTACAAGGGCCGTCCTTGGCCCTTTAAGCCTTTCGCCGCATCCATGCGGCTCATCCCCTTACGCAGCGACTGCGCTCACCCTCCTGAAAGGGGCGGTGGGTGCTGCTTGGCAGGTCGTGCACAGAAAAAGCAAAGCCAAAGCCAAGCGCAGCGCAACCGGCTTCTCGATCTTCCAGGCGACTCAGACCCCGATCCCGTCAGGAGGCCGAGTTGCGGTGCGCGTAGGGGGATGCGATGCATGGACGCCGAGGAGCGAAGGACGGGGTCGCCTAGGCAGGGACCTCGACCGGGCACCTACGCCCCCATTGCAAGTTGAACGAAATTTTCCAAAGCGAACCGCAACCCCACCCCGAACACCGCAGAAACCCCAGCGGCAAGGGGCCTCAGGGCAATTGGCTCACTAATTGCTCCATGCAGCATGAGCAAAACCCGCAAGGAACCGCCCATGCCGTTGCCCCAGATCCTGATCGTGTCCGGCAGCCATTCGCCCGACAGCCAGTCGGCCCGCCTGGCCGACTATCTGCGCCAGCGCCTGCAAGCGCTGGAGATCGCCGACGAGGTCGCCCTGCACGACCTGGGCAGCGCGCCCCTGCCGCTCTGGCAGGAAGGCGTGCCCTACCCGTTCGCCGCGCAGGCCGCCAGCGCCGAGGCGCTGATCCTGATCTCGCCCGAGTGGCACGGCATGGCCACGCCCGCGTTGAAGAACTGGTTCCTCTACATGGACCTCGCCTGGCTGGCGCACAAGCCGGTGCTGCTGTGCGGCGTGTCCGGAGGCGCCGGCGGGCTTTATCCGGTGCTGGAGCTGCGCAGCTACTCGTTCAAGAATTTCCGCCCCTGCTACCTGCCCGACCACCTGGTCGTCCGCGACGTGCAGGCGGTGCTGCACAGCGACGAAGCAAACCCGGAGGCAACCCGCTGCCGGCAGCGCATCGACCATACGCTGCAGTTGCTGCGGGCCTACATCAGCGGCTTCGACCATATCCGCCGCGCCCTGCCGGAACCGGTCGCGGCCTTCCGCTACGGCCTGTGAACCCATCAACGCCACGCAAGCGAGGACTGTCATGAAGTTCGGAATCTTCCTTCCCAACGGTAGCAACGGCTACATCCCGTCCAAGGGCAGCCCGGTCTACCTGCCCACCTTCGAGCACAACAAGCAGATCACCCTGGAGGCGGAACGCCAGGGCCTGGACTTCGTGCTCTCGATGATGAAGTTCAAGGGCTTTGGCGGCGAAACCGGCTACTGGGATTCATGCCTGGAGACCTTCACCCTGATGGCCGGCTTGGCCGCCGTCACCGAGCGCATCGGCCTGTTCCCCACCGTCACCGTGCTTGCCCGGCATCCGGCGGTGGTCGCGCGCATGGTGGCGACCATCGACGACATCAGCGGCGGGCGCTGCGGGCTCAACGTGGTGACCGGCTGGAACCGCCCCGAATACACGCAGATGGGGGTCTGGCCGGGTGACGACTATTACGGTCGTCGCTACGAGTACGCCGCCGACTACCTGACCCTGGTGAAGAAGTTCTGGACCGAGCCCTCGGTGACCTACAAGAGCCCCTTCTTCGAGGTGCTGGATTGCGTGGTCAACCCGCGCCCAAGCCGACAGATTCCCATCGTCTGCGCCGGCCAGTCGCCTGCAGGGCTGGCGTTCACCGCCCGGCATGGCGATCACAGTTTCATCATGGCGGAGAAGCCGGCACTCGCCGCGGCCTGCGAGCAGATGCGCGAGGAAGCAGCCAAGGCCGGGCGGCAGGTGGGCATCTACGCGCTGTTCCAACTGGTGCTGGCCCCAACCGATGCCGAGGCGCGCGCGCAGTGCGAAGCCATCGTCGCCGGTGCCGACCAGGGCGCCATCGCCAACATCCTCGCCAGCGCCGCGCTGGACTCCAACCCGGGCGGCACCGCGAACCGCATGCTCAGCGGCCTGCAGCGCAGTTTCGAGGACGGCAACCTGGCCTTCATGGGCATGCCGGTGATCCACGGCTCGCCGGCCACGGTAGCCAGCAAGATCGATGACATCGCGGCGCAAACCGGGGTGGACGGCATCCTGTTCAGCATCCCCGACTTCGTGCCGAGCATCCGCCTGTTCGGCGAGCAGGTCATGCCGAAGCTGACCTGCTAGCGCGCGCCGCTTCCCCGGCAGAAGGATCGCCATGTCCATCCAGCTACTGTTCGGCGCGGCCCTCGCGCCGATGCTTTGGGGCACCACCTACTGGCTGACCACCGAGGTGCTGTGGACCGACCGGCCGCTGACCACGGCGCTGATCCGGCTGTTGCTGCCCGGTCTGCTGCTGGTTGCCGCGCTGCGCTACCGGCCGCAGCCGGGGCAATGGAAGCCGCTGCTGCTGATCAGCCTGCCGAGCATGGCGCTGACCCATGCCTGCCTGTTCTACGCCGCCTCGCGCCTGGCCGGGCCGTTGGCGGCACTGCTGGTATCGACCCAGCCGCTGCTGGTGTGGGGTCTGGCCTGGCTGCTGTTTCGCCAGCGCACCAGCCGGCTGATCAGCGCCGGCGCGCTGCTGGGTTTTTGCGGCATGCTGCTGGTGCTGGTCGCGCCCAGTCGGATGCACTGGGACCTGCCGGCCGCCACCGCGGCGCTGGCGGCCTCGGCGAGCATGGGCACCGGCACCTTGCTGATGAAACGCTGGAAACTGGACATCCCCGCCCTGCCCTACGTCGGCTGGCAACTCACGCTGGGCGGGCTGATGCTGCTGCCGCTGGCCGCCTGGCTGGAGTTTCCGCTGCCGCTGCCAAATGCCCGCGAGATCGCCGGCTACGGCTTCCTCACCCTGTTCGGCACCCTGCTGCCTTATCTGCTGTGGTTCCGCGCCCTGCCACGCCTGGACCCGGTGCAGCTTTCGGTCTACCTGCTGCTCAGCCCGCTGACCGCCATCTGCCTCGGCTACCTGTTGCTGGACCAGACGCTGACGCCGCTGCAACTCGCCGGTGCGCTGATCGTCTTCGCCGGCATCCTGCTCAGCCAGCGACCAGCCACGACGCCCGCCTCCTCCCGCTGATCGACGGCTTGCGCGGCGCCTCGTCAGGCCAGTCCGCGAAAGCCTTTCACCACTGTGAAACCCCACCTTTCAAGTTGAAAAACAGCGCAGCTCGGCGTGGCTGAGCAACTGCTGCGCGCAACAAATAAATCTTCAATTATCAACCAGATAGAAAAACTTCGCGAAGTTGGCAGCGCAATTGCAATGGTCTGGTCGTGGCTCCAATGCACTTATAAGAGAAACAATATGAGCAAGCCTTTAGAAGGGATAAGGGTCATTGATCTGACCCACATGCTGTCCGGTCCGTATGCGGGCATGATCCTGGCCGACCTTGGTGCCGACACGATCAAGGTGGAGCCGCTGGCAGGCGAAGGTACCCGCGCCCTGCTGGCCAAGGACCCGAACAATTCACTGCACGGCATGGGGGCGTACTTCCTCACCCTCAACCGCAACAAGAAAAGCATCTGCATCGACCTCAAGAGCGAATCCGGTCTGGAGCTGTTCTACGACCTGGTCCGCACCGCCGACGTGGTACTCGACAACTTCAGCGCCGGGGTGACGACCAAGCTGAAGATCGACTTCGCGCACCTTGAGACCATCAACCCGCGCATCGTCACCTGCTCGGTCACCGGCTTCGGCCAGGACGGCCCCAACTACCAGCGCCCGGCCTTCGACCAGGTGGTGCAGGGCATCGGTGGCGGCATGTCGATCACCGGCGAGAATGCCGACAAGCCCACCCGGGCCGGCATTCCGATCGGCGATCTGGGTGGCGGCATGTTCGCCGTCATGGGCGTACTCGCCGCGCTGCAGGCGCGCAACGCCAAGGGCCATGGCCAGCACGTCGATATCTCGATGCTGGACTGCCAGATCAGCATGCTCAACTACATGGCCACCATGTACTTCCTCAGCGGCCAGAACCCCACGCCGCTGGGCAACGGCCACTTCGTCCATGTGCCGTACAACACCTTCAAGACCCAGGACGGCTTCCTCATCGTCGCGGTGATCTTCGACAGCTTCTGGGACAACCTGGTCAACCTGCTCAACATCGAGGCGCTCAAGGACCCGAAGTTCAAGGCCCAGCCCGAACGCCTGGCCAACAAGGTGCTGATCGAAGGCATCCTCAACGAGGTCTTCGCCACCCAGACCACCGACCACTGGGTCGCCCTGCTGAGTTCGGTGCGCGTGCCCTGTGCCCCGGTGAACAACTTCGGCCAGGCGCTGAGCGATCCGCAGATCCTCTACCGCCGCATGGTGGTCGAGATCGAGCACCCCGAGGGCGGCAAGGTCAACGCGCCGGGCAATCCGATCAAGCTTTCGGTGGACGGCGACGACCACTTCAGCCCGCCGCCCCTGCTCGGCCAGCACACCGACGAAGTGCTCAAGACCCTGCTCGGCTACGGCGACGCACGCATCGCGCAGTTGCGCGCCAGCAAGGTGGTGAGGTGAGCCATGAGCGAGCGCATCGTCGTCAATGAAGTCAGCCCGCGCGACGGGCTGCAGAGCCAGGGCAAGACCCTCACCGTCGAGCAGCGCCTGGAAATGATCCAGGCGCTGCTGGCCACCGGCATTCGCAGCATCGAGGTCGGCAGTTTCGTGTCGCCCAAGGCGGTGCCGCAGATGGCCGGCACCGACGCGCTGTTCGCCCGCCTGCCGATGCCCGATCAGGTCGCGTATTCGGCGCTGATCCCCAACGCCAAGGGCTACGAGCTGGCGCGGGCCGCAGGTGCTCGTTCGGTGGCTGTGGTGCTGTCGGCCACCGAGACCATGAACCAGCGCAACATCCGCATGAGTCTCGACGAGACCACCGCCGTATGCCTGGAGCTGATGCAGCAGGCGCGGCGCGACGGCCTCGAGGCGCGCGCCTACGTCGCGGTCGCCTTCGAGTGCCCGTTCGAGGGCGTCACCCCGGCCGAGCGCGTGATCGCTCTCACCCAGCGGCTGTTCGACGCCGGCGCGGACAAGGTCATCATCGCCGACACCATCGGCGCAGCCCATCCGACCAGCGTGCGCGGCGTGCTCGAACCGCTGCGTTCGCTAGGCCTGCAGGAGCGGCTGTCCTGCCACTTCCATGACACCCGCGGCATGGCGCTGGCCAACGTGCTGGCCTCGCTCGACGCCGGCGTGCGCGAGTTCGACAGCTCCATCGGCGGCCTTGGCGGCTGCCCGTTCTCACCAGGAGCGACCGGCAACCTGGCCACCGAGGACCTGGTGCTGATGCTCAACGCCATGGGCCTGGACACCGGGATCGACAGCCTGGCGCTGGTGGACGCGGTGCAGCGGGTGCAGGCACTGACCGAAACCCCGCTCGGCGGCCACAGCTTCCGCTGGCTGCAGCGCCAGCATCAGGCACATCGGGAGGCAACGCATGCTTAAGTCCAGTCTCAGCTGGGCCGGGCGGTTGTCGCCCTGGCTCATCATCGGGGGGCTGTCCTATGCGGCCCTGTTCGTTCAGCCGACGGTCAATCCGCATCCGCTCGACCAGCCGCTGCTGGAAACCCGCGATGCCTTCTTCGATGCCGAAGTGCTGGGCCAGCACTGGTGGGCAGTCGGCCAGAACGGCGCGCTGCTGGAGTCGTCCGACGACGGCCAGAGCTGGCAACGTGCCGAGGTCCCCGGCCGCGACAACCTGCAAGGCATCGCCAGCTCGCCGGATGGCCGCGTGGTGGTGGTTGGCAACCAGGGCCGCGCGTGGGTCCGCCAGGCTGACGGCAGCTGGCAGCAACAGCAGCTGCTGGGCGAGGACTCGGTGGCCAAGCTGCTCGACGTGTCGTTCATCGACGGGCACTTCTGGGCGGTCGGCGAGATGGGCAGCCTGCTGCGCGCCGATGCCGACCTCAGCCAGTGGCAAGCGCTGAGCATCGATGAGGACGTAACCCTCAACAGCATCCGCGCCGGCGCCAACGGCGATCTGTGGATCGCCGCCGAGTTCGGCCGCCTGCTGCACAGCGTCGATCACGGCGAGAGCTGGCGGGTGCAGGAGCTGAGCAGCGAAAGCCTGCGCGCGGTGCACTTCAACGGCGACACCGGCGTCGCCGTCGGCAATCGCGGCGGCGTGTACCTCAGCGAGAACGGCGGCCAGGACTGGCGCGAGCTGCCGCCGTTCACCGAGGAACACCTCTACGACGTGACCTTCCACGAGCAACGCTGGATCGCCACCGGCGACCGCGGCGCGCTCTACCAGACCCGCAATGCCGTGCCCGACCAGGGCTGGCAGCGCTGGAGCCCGGCCAGCCTGGACAAGAGCTACCACAGCCGCCTGGTCAATACCGACCGCGGCGTGCTGCTGGTCGGCAAGCAGGTCGGCCTGCTCGAAGCGCAAGACCTTCGGCTGCTGATCAAGGAGACCCCGTGATGAATAGCGTCAAGAGCTATACCGCGCGTCTGGCCGCCTGGTCCATTCGCAATCGCGTCATGGTCTGCGTGGCCATCGCGCTGGCCACCGTAGCCTTCGCCGCTTCACTGGGCGGCCTGGACATCCGCACCCGCTTCAGCGACATGGTGCCCCACGACCATCCGTACGTGCAGGTGCACCGCAAGTACCAGGACAGCTTCGCGGCCAGCAACCGCGTCACCATCCTGGTCAAGGCGCGCGAGGGGGAAATCTTCGAGCGCGACATCCTCGAGGAGATCCGCCGCATCACCTACGACCTGCAGAAGGTCGAGGGCGTCAACCCGATGCAGATCACCTCGCTGGCGTCGAAGAAGCTCAAGCGCGTCAACGCCTCCAGCGAGGGCATCGAGACGCAGCCGATGATGTGGCCGAACGTGCCGCAGACGCGGGACGAGATCAACGAGCTGCGCCAGGCGGTGCTGAACAACCCGATGGTGTACGGCCTGTACGTGGACCGCGAGCTGAGTTCGGCACTGATCCAGGTGGACTTCTACGACCACCTGGTGGACTACGGCAAGATCTTCCCGCAGATCCAGACGCTGCTCGATGCCTCGCAGGTGCAGGATCAGGTCACGCTGCATCTGGTGGGCGAGCCGATCCTCTATGGCTGGGTGGCGCATTACCTCGGCGAGACCGTCAGCCTGTCGCTGCTGTCGCTGGGCGCAATGCTGGTGCTGCTGTTCGTCTTCAGCCGCACCTGGCGCGGCACCATCCTGCCGCTGCTGGCCGGCCTGGTTTCGGCGATCTGGGCGCTGGGCATCGGCAACCTGCTGGGCTTCAACTTCGACCCGCTGGTGATCGTGGTGGCCTTCATCATCACCGCCCGGGCGCTGTCGCACTCGGTGCAGATGATCACCCGCTTCGACGACCTGACGCTGGGCGGTGAACACGTCGATCCGCGGCGCGCCGCCGAGCAGACCATGAAGGAGCTGTGGCGACCGAGCATGCTGGGGCTGTATGCCGACGCGGGCGCGATCCTGTGCGTGATCCTCACGCCCATCCCGCTGCTGCAGAAGGTCGCCATCGTCGGTGCGGTGTGGGTGATGACCATCACTGTGTCGGCGGTGTTCCTCACCCCGGCGCTGCTGTCGTTCATCAAGCGTCCGCAGGGCTACGCCCACCCGTTCAACCTGGACGGCTTCATGCGCGCCATTCTGGCCGGTGCCAAGTGGGTGGTGCGCAGCCGTACCCGCTACTACATCGCGCCACTGGTGATCGTGCTGATGGCTGGACTGGTATTCGAGGCCACCCGGCTGACCATCGGCGATGCCAGCGATGGCTCGCCGATCCTCTGGCAGGACTCCTCCTTCAACCAGGACAGCGCGCTGATCAACCGCCTGTACCCCGGCTCCGAGCAGATGTTCGTGGTAATCGAGGGCCAGGAGCTGGACACGCTGAAAACGCCGCAGGTGCTCGACTGGATGCTGCGCTTCTCGCGCTACATGGAACGCCAGGAGGAGATCGGCGGTGCCATTTCCCTGGCCGACATCGTGGTCGACATCCGCCGCAACCTCTACGAAGGCAACCCGCGTTTCCGTGAACTGGGCGGCAGCCAGGTAGAGAACGGCGAGCTGATCAGCTTCTACATGCAGGGCGCCGACCCGGGCGATCTGGCGCAGTTCAGCGATGTGCACTTCAAGAACGGCGCCGTCACCCTGTTCTTCCGCGACCACAAGGGCGACACCCTGCGCAAGGCCACCCACTACGCCAAGGAGTTCATCGCCGAGAACCCCATCGAGGGCGCCGAGGTGAAGCTGGTCGGTGGCGTGCTCGGCATCATCGCGGCGGTCAACGAGATTCTCCTCAGCGACCAGATCGAGGCGGTGGCTCTGGCCTTCCTGGTGGTGGTGCTGTGCTGCCTGGTGGTGTACCGCTCTTCGGTCAGCGGGGTGTTCTTCATCATCCCGGTGGCGATCTCCAACGTCGTCACCTTCGCCTTCATGGCCTGGCAGGACATCGGCATGAGCATCAGCACGCTGCCGGTGGTGGCCCTGGGGATCGGCCTGGGCGTGGACTACGCCTTCTACATCGTCGACTCCATGAAGGAATACCTGGAGAAGCACCCCGACGCCGCTCCGCTGGATGCCGTGCTGCAATCGCTCGGCTCGGCCGGCCGCGGCGTGCTGCTGACGGCCTTCACCCTGGCCGCCGGCGTGCTGTTCTGGTCCTTCTCCTCCCTTCGTTTCCAAGCAGAGATGGGCATGCTGATCGGGCTCTGGCTCATGGTTTCGGCACTCACCTCCCTGTTTGTCATGCCTTCGCTGGCGCTGGTGTTCAAGCCGAAATTCATCTTCGAACACAGCACACCGAAAAAAGCCCAGTCCACCGGGCGCGCGCTAAACCTCGAGCACAATGGAGCGGCTGATAATGAAAAAAAGAATGAAGCACTTAACCCCGTTAGCTAGCGCCGTGATGTTGGCGGCCGGTGTGCACGGGCCGGCAATGGCACAGGACGGTTTCTTCGACAACTGGGAAGTCAGCGGCTACGCGCGCATGCACCTGTCCTGGAACCTCGAGAATCCCTACCTGATGGATGGCGAGGATCCGAACGGCCTGGTCGGCGCGGACCGCAAGGGCAACTACCGCTACGACATGTCGATGGCGCGCAGCATCCTCAAGCTCAACTTGTTCAAGGACTTCGGCGACTCGCAGTTCTTCGTCTCCGGTCGACTGAACCGCGAGTACGAGACCGACTACCTGGAAGACCTTCAGGAGGTGATGGACCAGAACGCACGCTCCGACCTGTTCAGCAACCGCAGCAAGTCGCAGGTCGATCTGATGGACGACGTCTACAACAGCGAAGAGCTGCGCGAGCTGTGGTGGCAGACGAACGTCACCCCGACCACCACGCTGAAGCTGGGCAAGCAGCAGGTGGTCTGGGGCGAGACCGACTTCTTCCAGTCGCTGGATGTGATCCACGGCTACGACCAGCGCATCCGCTCGTTCCTCGAGCCGGAGAACGAGGACGTGCGCAAGCCGCTGTGGATGGTCAACCTGCAGGAGGAATTCAACCAGCTCGGCGGCACCCTGCAGCTGATCTTCATCCCCGGCCAGCTCAACGGCGCGTATGACCGCGGCAACAGCTTCGACCTGGATGGCGGCCGCTGGGCCAACAACCCGAACAAGGGCATCACCTTCCGCACCGCCACCTTCGGCGCCGACGTGCCGTATAACTTCGACCACAAGGACGCCGACATGGACGATCCGTCCTACGGTCTGCGCTGGAAGTCGATGCTCGGCGACTGGGAATACTCGCTGGCCTGGTTCCACGGCCCGTCGGTCAACCCGGTGATCAACCCCAACCCGAACAACCCGCTGGGTGTCGGCGACGCCGCCAGCGGCGCGCAGTTCGGCGGCGCGTACAAGGGTGAATACAACTCGGCCGCGGATTCCACCGTGGGCGAGCTGATCTACCCGTTCGTCAACGTGTTCGGCTTCTCGGCGAACCGCTACATGGAGTCCATCGACTCGGTGTTCTCCACCGAGCTCTCCTACATCCCCGACTCGCCGTACAACTACGGCCTGCAGGCGGGCGAAGCCGGCGGCTGTGCGTTCTTCCCGGGCTTCTGCGGCATCAAGGAGAAGGACGTGGTCAAGACCATGCTGCGCCTGGACAAGCAGGTCGCGCTGCAGCACTTCCTCGGCACCAGCCGGCCGTCGTTCCTCTCGGTGCAGCTGTTCAACACCTGGATCACGGACTACGACCGCGACGACGAACTGGTCAACTCCGCCGGCTTCAGCGGCCGTACCAAGGAGTTTTCCACCATCGCCACCGCGATCCTGGCCATGAACTACGACAACGACCGGATCAACCCGAGTCTGGCCGTGGGTACGGACATGACCTACGGCGGCGCCTTCGTGATTCCGGCCGTGGAGTTCGCCTACGGCGACCACTGGCGGATTCGTGCCGAGGCCGACATCTTCTTCGATGACGAGAGCCAGGACCGTGCTCTGCAAGGCTTCAACAACACCAACCTGTTCGGCTACTTCAACGGCAACGACCAGCTGTCGTTGCGCGTGACTTACAACTTCTAAGACCAGGAGATGAAAACAATGAACATGCGTCTTAGCTGTCTGGCCACTGCATTGGCCCTGTCCAGCGTGCTCACCGCCCATGCCGCCGAGCTAAAGCCCGGCGACCAGATCAACGCCGCCAACCTCGCGCAGCAGCTCGGCAATACCTTCGAAGGCACCGCCATCGCCGACCTGCTCACCGAGCGCATGCAGACCCTGATCCGCGAGGAAGGCCTGAACATCACTCTCAAGGCGTCGCAGCCGGTCACGCTCGGCAAGGACTACATGGCGGCGACCCAGGCCAACGCCGGCAAGGCCAAGTACAACCCCGACACCCGCCAGGTGGAGGGCTGGGTCGCCGGCATACCGTTCCCGGAGGTGAAGGCCGATGATCCCCATGCGGCGGACAAGCTGATCTGGAACCACCATTACGCCCAGCCGGGCAAGAACGTGATGGACTACCCGAAGTTCGCCTACCTGTTCGTCGACGGCAAGAGTGGCCTGGAGCGCAAGCAGGAATGGCGCTTCCTGCGCTATCAGATGAAGGGCCGGCTCGGGGTGGACAACCCGGTCGAGGGCGACGGCAGCATCTTCACCAAGACCCTGCTGTACGCGACCTACCCCTCCGATATCCGCGGCCTGGGCCTGTTCACCATCCGCTATGACTCACCCAAGCTCGAGGACTCCTGGGCCTACGTGAAGTCGGTGCGCCGCACCCGCCGGCTGTCCGGCGGTACCTGGATGGACCCGATCGGCGGTACCGACCAGCTCAACGACGACATCGAGATCTTCAACGCGCACCCCAGCTGGTACCCGGAATACAAGCTGCTCGGCAAGCGCAAGCTGCTGGTCGTGGCCAACTCCACCACCACCCCCTGGGACGCCAAGGCCAAGGGCAACGCCGAGTTCCCCATCGTCGATCTCGACAACGCGCCGCACTGGAACCCCAAGGACGGCTGGGAGCCGCGCGACGTCTGGGTCATCGAGGCGATCACCCCGCCGGAGCACCCCTACGGTCGCAAGGTGATGTACATGGACACCCAGTTCCCGCGCTTCTACCAGGCCGAGGCGTATGACCGCAAAGGCCAGTTCTGGAAGTGGATGAACTACCACCTCAAGACCATCAAGCTGGCCGACGGCGATACTGCGATCACCTCGGCCGCGGGCTTCACCCTGGACTACCAGCGGCGCCACGGCACCGTCTTCATCCTCGGCGAAGGCACCACGATGAACACTCCGGGGATCACCGCGGACAACGTCAACCTGCGCGAACTGGAAAAAATCGCTCGCTAGGGCGCGCGAGGCCTGGCCGTCGCAAAGGCGGCCAGGCTCTACAAGAATCAGGAAGCGTTTGGAGAGCAACCATGAGTTTTCGTTTGGGCGTAGACGTGGGCGGTACCTTCACCGACCTGCTACTGATCAATGATGTGACCGGCGAGAGCTTCACCGCCAAGGTCCCATCCACTCCTCACAACCCTTCCGTCGCGGTACTCAACGGCATCGAGCGGATCTGCGGCATCGCCGCCATCGACGCCGCGCAGATCAATTGCGTGATGCACGGCACCACCGTGGCGACCAACGCCATCCTCACCCGCCGCGGCGCCAAGGTCGGACTGGTGACCACCCGCGGCTACAAGCAGGTGCTGCACATCGCCCGTTCCTTCGTGCCGGGCGGGCTGGGTGGCTGGGTCATCTGGAACAAGGGCGAGCTGCTGGCGCCGCTGGAGCTGACCATCGAGGCCGACGAGCGCATGGGCGCCGACGGTAGCGTGGTCCGGCCGCTGGACCGCGAGGCGATCCGCCAGGAACTCGCGCGGCTGGCCGCAGCCGGCATCGAGGCGCTGACCATCAGCCTGGTCAACGCCTACGTCAACGGCGAACACGAGCGCGAGATCATGGCGATCGCCAGCGAGGTGATGCCGCACATTCCCGTGTCGCTGTCCTCGGAAGTCGTACCGGAGATGCAGGAGTACGAGCGCACCGAAACCACCGTGGTCAACAGCTACGTGCGGCCGGAGGTGGAGCGCTACATCGGCCATCTGCAGAACGAGCTGGACCGGCGCATCGGCGGCCACGCGCAGCTCTCCATCCTGCGCTCCGATGGCGGCCTGGCCACCAGCCAGTCGGCGGCCAACACCCCGGTCAACCTGCTGCTGTCGGGACCTGCCGGCGGTGTCGCCGGGGCGATCTGGTTCTGCTCGCGCGGCGGCTTCGACCGCGTACTGACCTTCGACGTCGGCGGCACCTCCACCGACGTGGCGCTGATCGATGGCAACCAGGCGCGCATCCGCCGCGAAACCCGCGTCGGCGACGTGGCCGTGCGCGCACCGTCGGTAGACGTGCGTACCGTCGGCGCCGGCGGCGGCTCGATCGCCAGCGTGCCGGAGCTGACCCGCGCCCTGCGCGTCGGCCCGGAAAGCGCCGGCGCCGTGCCCGGCCCGGCGGCTTACGATCGCGGTGGCGAGCAGGCCACTGTGACCGATGCCAACGTCGTGCTCGGCTACCTGCCGGCGGTGCAGAAACTCGGCGGCGATTTCCAGATTCGCCATGACCTGGCCACCGCTGCGGTACAGCGGGTCGCCGATGCCATGGGCGTATCGCTGTTCGAGGCTGCCGAAGGCATCGTGCGGCTGGCTAACGAACACATGTACGGCGCCCTGCGCCTGATCAGCGTCGAGCAGGGCTACGACCCGCGCGACTTCGCGCTCTGCGGCTTCGGCGGCGCCGGTCCGCTGCATGCCAATGCGATGGGCATCCTGATGAACGCCTGGCCGGTGATCATCCCGCCGGGGCCGGGCGTGCTCTGCGCCTACGGCGACGCCACCACGCGGGTCAAGGACGAGGCGTCGCGCTCGATCATCCGCCGCCTGAGCGAGCTCGACCTGGACGAAGTGATGCAGACCCTCGATCAGCTGAGCAGCCAGGTGAGCCAGTCGCTGGCCAGCCAGGGCGTCGAGCCGCATCTGCAACAGCTGAACTATCAGGCCGACGTGCGCTACCAGGGCCAGGCCTTGCAGCTGACCTTGGAAGTGGACCGCGAACGGCTGGCCAGCGAGGGACTGCAGGTGATCACCGGCGCGTTCGATGCCGAACACGAGCAGCTGTTCAGCTTCTCGCTCGGCGATTCCCACGAGCTGATCAACCTGCGGGCGATCGCCCGTGCGCCGCGTCCGCAGATCACCGAGCGCCAGTACGAAGGCAGCGCGCCGGACCTCGCCGCGGCGGTCAGCGGCCAGAGCCCGATCTACTACGCCGGCAACAACTACAGCGCCACGCTCTATGACCGCGCCAGACTGGCACCCGGCCTGGTCGTGACCGGCCCCGCCATCGTCATGGAGATGGATTCCACCACCGTTGTGTTCCCAGGTTACGAAGCGGCGGTTGACCGCGTCGGCAACCTGCTGATCCGGCCGCAGGAGTAAGCATCATGGTTGCGCGTATCACCCAGACCAATAACACCCCTTTCGAACGCGTAGCGGTGGACAGCATCACCATCGACATCGTCGAGAACGCGCTGAGCAACGCCCGTCACGAGATGGACGCGGTGCTGTTCCGCACCGCCATGAGCCCGGGCATCCGCGAGCAGGGCGATGCCTTCCCGCTGATCGCCACCAACGAAGGCAAGATGATCGTCGGCCAGTTCGGCTCGTTCATCACCGGCTTCCTGGAGAGCTACACCGGCGAGATCGAGGAAGGCGACATCTTCCTCACCAACGACCCCTACCTGTGCAACGGCGCCGTGAGTCACCTGCCGGACTGGCTGGTGCTGATGCCGATCTTCAAGGATGGCCGCGTCATCAACTATTCGGCCATGTTCGGCCACATGTCCGATGTCGGCGGCAAGGTGCCCGGCTCGCTGCCGACCAATGCCGCCTCGATCTGGGAGGAAGGCATCCGCATTCCGCCAGTCAAGCTGTACCGCAAGGGCGTGATGAACAGCGACATGCTCGACGTCATCCTGCACAACGTGCGCCTGCCGCGCTGGAACCGCTCGGACCTCAACGCCATCGTCGCCGCCTGCCGTACCGCCGGCAAACGCTGCGTGGAACTGGCCGAGCGCTTCGGCGACGACATCTTCTACAGCGCCCAGCAGGAAATGCTCGACCGCACCCGCCGCGCGATGAAGGAGGTCATCCAGCGCGTGGTGCCGGAGCAGCGTCAGGTGTTCGAGGACTACATCTGCGACGACGGCGCCGGACTCGGGCCCTACACCCTGCGCTGCGCCCTGTGGCGCGAGGGCGAGAAAGCGATCTTCGACTTCACCGGCACCGATCCGCAGGCGCCGTCGTCGGTGAACTTCTACCTCAACGAGGAGATGTTCAAGATCTTCTTCGGCGCGCTGACCATCAGCCTGTTCGACCCGGCGATCCTGCTCAACGACGGCTTCTACGACCTGGTTGAAGTACGCATCCCGCAGGGCTCGCTGCTCAAGCCGAATTTCCCCGCCGCGCTGTCCTGCCGGACCCACGCGCTGGGACGCATCTTCGACATGATGAGCGGCCTGCTCGGCCAGGGCGCGCCGGATGCAATGAACGCCGCGGGCTTCTCCGATTCGCCGCACTTCATGTACTCGGGCTACGACAAGAACGGCGAATGGTTCCAGCTGTTCCAGATCGGCTTCGGCGGTATTCCGGGGCGGCCGGCCGGCGACGGCGCCGATGGCCACTCGCTGTGGCCGGGTTTCACCAACGTGCCCAACGAGTTCGTCGAGGCCTACTTCCCGCTGCGCATCGAAAGCTACGAGACCTTGGCGGATACCGGCGGCGCCGGCCTGCATCGCGGCGGGAACGGCCTGCGGGGCAGGTATCGGAGGCTGGCCGAAGGCGAGAGTTCCATCCACCGTGGTCGCCGGCTGGCCTTGCCGGGGGGGCT
>NZ_JBLXDV010000023.1:0-19953 GCF_048263705.1 Minwuia sp.
CCGCGATGACCGTCAGGGCAGCAGCGGCGGCGGCTATCGCGGACGCGACGGCGGCAGCCGCGATGATCGCCCGCGCGGCGATCGCGGACCCCGGCGCGACGGCGGCGACAGGCCGCAGCGTGCGGACGGTGGCGACAGGCCGCCCCGGCGCGACTTCAAGGACCCGGATGACCGTGCGCCCCGACAGGATCGCGACGACCGCGGCCCGCGCCGCGACGGTGCGGACAGGCCACGCGGTGCCCGCGACGACCGCGGGCCGCGGCGGGACGACAACCGGCACGGTGATCACGGCGGCGGTCGCGACGACCGTGACGCGCGTGGTGGCAGCCGCGACCGGCGCGAAGGCCGCAGCCATTTCCGCAAGACGGAAGGCCGCGAGCCCGGCCCTCGCGACAGCAAGGATCGCTCCGGTCCGTCGCGCCGCCCGGTCGCCGTTCAGGTCCGTTCGAATCAGCGCGGCGGCGGAGCCCAGGAAGCCCAGCACTGGATCTTCGGCAAGCATGCGGTGATGGCGGCGCTGGCCAACAAGGGCCGCGACATCCAGCGGCTGGTCGCGACCGAACAGATGGCCGAGCAGGCCGGGATCAGGGATCACGCCCTGCTGGAGAAGCTGACGCGCCCCGACATGGATCACATGCTGTCGCGCTACGATGCCTCGGGCACGACCCACGGCGGCATCGCCGCCTACGCGGCGACACTGACCCCGCCGCCGGTCGAGGCCCTGCTGAAGCCGGAAGGGCGCTCGGTCGTCGTGCTGCTGGATCAGGTCAGCGACCCGCACAATGCCGGGGCCATCATGCGGACCGCTGCCGCCTTCGGTGCGCGGGCGGTCATCGCCCCCGAACGCAACGCCGCGCCGGTGACAGGTTCGCTGGCCAAGGCGGCGTCCGGCGCGCTGGAGACCGTGCCCTATCTGCGCCCGACCAATCTGTCGCGCACCCTGGCCATGCTGAAGGAATGGGGCTACTGGCGGATCGGGCTGGACGGCAACAGCGACAAGCCGGTCGAGGCCGCGGTCGATTTCGAGCGCGTGGCCCTGGTGCTCGGGTCCGAAGGCAAGGGCCTGCGCCGCCTGACCGCCGAGAACTGCGACCTGCTGGTTTCGATCCCGATGTCCGGCGCGGTGGAGAGCCTGAACGTGTCCAACGCCGCCGCCATCGCGATGTACCGGCTTTTCAGTCCGCAGGCGTGACAAATCCGCCGATATCGGGTAACCGGTGTCCAGCGCGCCGACGTGGCTCAATTGGTAGAGCACCCGCCTTGTAAGCGGGTGGTTGGGGGTTCGAGTCCCTCCGTCGGCACCACTCCCTTTCCGTACGATCCACCCCGTGAAACGAGGCCCATGCCCGAGCGGCGGCGGGCGCTTGCGCAGCCGGAGCCCCGCTCAGCCGTACCGTGCCCGCCGCACACGGCACATTGTCTCCCCCGTATCCGATGTGATATAATGCGCTTGCATTAGAAATTCCCTGGGGAGGAAAACACCATGGTCCAGATCAATCCCGCGCCGGGCGGTGTCGGCGCCTTCGTCGGCGACATCGATCTCAGGACCGGGGTGAACGGCAACGTCGCCGGTGTCCTGAAACAGGCGCTGGGCGATCACGGCGTGCTGTTCTTCCGCGACCAGGCCTTGTCCGAGGAAGATCACATCGCCTTCGCCGAGCAGTTCGGCGAGATCAACGTGAACCGCTTCTTCAAGCAGAACGACAAGTATCCGCAGATCGCCATGGTCTCCAAGGAGCCGGACCAGAAATCCAACATCGGCGGGGGCTGGCATACCGACCATTCCTATGACACCGAGCCCGCGCTGGGATCGATCCTGGTGGCCCGCGAGGTGCCGGAGAGCGGCGGCGATACGCTGTTCGCCAACATGTATGCCGCCTACGATGCGCTGTCGGATGGGCTGAAAGCCACGCTGGAGGGGCTTCACGCCGTGCATTCCAGCCGCCGTGCCTTCGGTGCCGACTCCGCCTACCGCACCGCCATGGACACGACCGACCGGATCGGCAACCCGGAACTGGCCACGCAGGACGCCGTCCACCCGGTGATCGTCCGGCACCCGATCAGCGGCCGGAAGGCGCTGTATGTGAACCGGGCCTTCACGATCCGGTTTGACGGCTGGACCGAGGAGGAGAGCGCGCCGCTGCTGCAGTACCTGTACCAGCACGCCGCACGGCCCGAATTCACCTACCGGTTCAAGTGGGAGAACGGCTCGGTCGCCTTCTGGGACAACCGCTGCACCTGGCACTACGCGCTGAACGACTACGCGGGCAAGCGCCGCACCATGCACCGGATCACCGTCGAAGGCTGCGCCCTGGACGGCTGATCCGCCGCGCCACGGGTGTCCGGTCAGAACTGTCCGGGCGCAGAGGCCCGCCGCAGGCCGTCATCCCCGCCCCCGCGCGGGGATCCGGTCGGGCGTTTCAGCGCAGGTTCAGGTGTTTGATTTTGATTCACCAACCAGATCCCCGCGCAGGGCGGGGATGACAGTATGAGTTTGCATTGCCGGTTCGGGAATGATGGACGACTGAATGTCCGTGGCGGGAAGAAGGGAACACGCATTGGCATCACTCTTCCTCCCGACCCGATGGCGAACGCAAGCATGCCGCCCGTCGCGTTTCCGCATTTCATTGAGACGACTGCAGACATACCGCCGCCGCGCCACGGATGTCCGGTCAGGACTGTCCGGGCGCAGAGGCCAGCCGCAGGCCGTCATCCCCGCCCCCGCGCGGGGATCCGGTAGGGCGTTTCAGCGCAGGTTCAGGTGTCTGATTTGATGCACCAACCGGATCCCCGCACAAGGCGGGGATGACCGTATGAGTTCCATTGCCGGTCCGCAAACAGCCGACCATGGACCGCGGTCGGCGTCTCGGTCGAAGACGGGACGGCTCTACCGCTCGCGGAAGCCTTCCTGTTTCAGGCGCAGGAAGGGTTTCAGCAGATAGGTCAGCACGGAGCGGTCGCCGGTGTGGATATCGACGGAGGCCTGCATGCCCGGCGTGATCGGCATCACCGCGCCGGACTTGTCGGTGAAGCTGGATGAGGTCTCGACCACGACGTCGAAATAGGGTTCGCCGTCGGGCAGGCGGTTGGCGTCGGCACCGATTCGCACGACGCGGCCGTCCAGGGCCCCGAACTGGAAGAAGTCATAGGCCGTCACCTTGACCTGCGCCTTCTGCCCGACCTCGACATAGCCGCGATCCACGGGGCTCAGGCGGGCCTGCACCACCAGCGTTTCATCGACCGGCACGATTTCCATGATGGCCTCGCCGGAGCGGACGACGCCGCCGATGGTGTTCTGCACCAGATTCTTGACCACGCCGTCGATGGGGCTGCGGATGGTCGCGCGCAGCTGCTGGTCGTCGGCCTGGCTGAGCAGTTCGTTCAGCCGCCCCAGTTCCTGTTCGTTCTTGGCCAGCGCCTCGGAAGCCTCGGAGCGGACACGCAGCCCTTCCTCCTTGATCCGCTCGCGCGCTTCGGCGATCGACGCATTCACGCGGGGGATCGACTTGATCGTCGTGTTCAGCTTGCCTTGCAGGTCCTGGACTTCGGATTCCAGTTCCAGATGCTCGGTGCGCGGTGTCAGCTTCCGTTCCAGCAGGCCCGCCGAGATCTTCAGCTTCTCGCGCGTGACCGCCAGATTGCCGTCCAGCGCACGCCGCTTCGCCTGCAGTTCGGCCAGTTCCGCCTGCCGCTGCCGCAACTGGCTGCGCAGCACGCTCAACTGGGACTCGAACTGTTGCGAGCGCCGCTCGTAGGCTTCCGTCTCGTTGCGGACCAGATCGGGATGCCGTTCCGCGACGTCTTCCGGAAAGCTCAGGGGCTCGCCGGTGGCCAGCGCGCGATGCCGCGCGGCCGTCAGCTGCAGGCCGTCCACGCGATAGAACAGCTCCTCGCGGTTCGCCTGGGACGGGGCCAGGTCGATCTGCATCAGCGGCTGACCCTCTTCCACCACATCGCCTTCGCGTACCAGGATTTCCTCGACGATGCCGCCTTCCAGATGCTGGATCTTCTTGATCTTGCCCTGGGGCTTGACCTCGCCGGGGGCGACCGCGACCTCATCAAGGTGTGCGGTCGAGGCCCAGACCGCGAAACCGGTCACAAACAGGACGATGATCAGCGCGAAGAACCGCCAGCCGCGGGCTTTCGATTTCCGGTCCAGCTTCCTGATGCGTTCATCGCTGGTCATGGCGCGGTCATGCCTGGTTTTCCGAATGGTTCTCTGCGGGCGGCTGCGCCGGCGCCGGGGCCGCGGGAGGGGCCGGGCGGCGGAACAGCGTCGGCAGTATATCCTTTGCCGGACCGCCGCGCACCACCACACCCTTGTCCATCACGACGATGTTGGTGCAGACCGCCAGCAGGGTGGCGCTGTGCGACACGATCAGCACGGTGCGCCGCTCTGCCAGGGTGCGCAACTGATCCCGCAGCTGCTCCTCGGCCGCCCGGTCCAGACTGGCCGACGGTTCGTCCATCAGCAGCACCGCCGGATCGCCGATCAGCGCCCGCGCGATCGCCAGCCGCTGGCGCTGGCCGCCCGACAGGGTGCGCCCGCCCTCGCCCACGACGGTGCCGTATCCGTCCGGCAGATCGACGATGAAATCATGCGCGCCGACGGACTTCGCGGCCTGCAGGATGTCGTCATCGTCCACATCATCGCGGCCGCGCGCCAGGTTTTCCCGGATGGTGCCGGCCAGCAGCACGTTCTCCTGCGGGACATAGCCGATCCAGTTCGCCATCTGCGTGACCGTGAACTGGCTGATGTCCGCCCCGTCGAGCAGCATCCGGCCCTTCTGCGGCGCATACAGGCCCTGGATCAGTTTCAGCAGCGTGGTCTTGCCGGACCCGTTGGGACCGACGATGGCGTGAACGCCCCGCGCCGGAATGCGGATGCGGATGTCCTTCAGCACCGGTTCGGCGTTCGGGTCGAAGGCGAAGGTCACATTCTCGACCGTCACGGCCCCTTCGGGACGCGGCAGCTCGATCGAGACCTCCCGATGGTCGTCGGCCATCGCCAGGACCTCGACCAGCCGCTTGCCCGACTGGCGCGCCATGACCATGTTGCGCCACTGGCTGACCAGTTGCGCGAACGGGCCCACGATGCGGGACGCCAGCATGTTGGTCGCCACCAGCGAACCGATCGAGATCTGTTGATCGATGATCGCCAGCGCGCCGACGGTGGTGATGGCGATGGTCGTCGAAACCGTCAGGCTGACGCCGATGTTGCCGAAGGTATCGGTCACCCGGCCCCGGTCCATCGACCCTTCGATCGCATCGACCTGGCGGCCTTCCCACATCGGCGTGACCGCGCGTTCCAGCGACAGCGCCTTGATGGTGGTGCGGTTGGCAACGATGTCGGCCAGAAAGCCGTCCCGGTTGATCGTGTTGTCGCGCTCCTTGCGTGCGACCGATCCGATCGAAAGGCCCGACAGCAGCGCGAACAGCACGAAGATGCCCGCCGCGCAGAGGATCACCCAGACCAGCGGTTCGGCGATGATGTAGATGATGCCCAGAAACAGCACCGCGAACGGCAGGTCGACCAGCATGATCACCGGCGGGCCGGCGACGGCATTGCGCACCGTGTCGGAATCGCGGAACAGCCCCTGCCAGTACGCTGCCGGGCGGGATTCCAGCACGCGCAGGGGCAGGCGGTTCAGCTTCTCGAACAGCCGCTTCCCGAAATGCAGGTCGAAGCGGAGCGACGCCCGCTGCACCACGCGGCTGCGGGTCTGGCGCAGCAGGAAATCGAAGACGATCACCACGGCGACGCCGATGGCGAGACCCTGCAGCGTGGTCAGACCGGCCTTGGCGACGACGCGGTCGTAGACCTGCAGCACGAAGACCGGTACGGCCAGCGCCATCAGGTTGATGAACAGGCTGAGGACCAGCAGTTCGCCTGTGGCGGGCCAGATCGGTCCAATCAGCGATCTGAGCGAAGTCTTTTTCAAGCCGTCACGCCGGTGCGGTGAAGGTGATATCCGCCTCAACCACGGTACCGCCATTGGTATTGGCGATAACCTCATACCCGCCGCCGGTCACATCCTGATCGAAGATCAGATGATTGCCGTCGAAGATGTAGGCCGATCCCGAACCCAGCCCGGAGTTGGTGCCGTCATAGTCGACACCGATGGTCTGGAAGACCACGGTCTCGCCGTCGATCTCCGAGAAATCACCCAGCTGCGAGTCGAACTCGAACCTGTCGTCCGCGCTGTTGAAGTCATTGATAAGGTCGACAGCCACGCCGGCACCGGACACGGTCTGGCCTTCGCCGACCGACTGCAGGTGAGCCGTCAGTCCATAGAAGAACGTGTCATTGTCGGCACCGCCGGTGAGATTGTCCGCACCTGCCTTGCCTTCGATCACGTCGTTGCCGCCGCCGCCGTCGATGGTCTCGTTGCCCGACGTGAAGGAGATGTTGTCGGCCTGATCCGTGCCGACGATGGCTTCGATGTCGATCAATGTGTCCTCGTCGCCGAAGCTGTCGAAGACCGAACCGCCCTCGACGTTGACGAACACACCGAAACCGCCAGCCTCAGCCGAGTAATCGACTGTATCCAGGCCTGCACCGCCGTTCAGCGTGTCTGTGCCCGCATCGCCGGTCAACGTGTCGCTGTCATTCCCGCCGTCGAGACTGTCGTTACCGGTCCCGCCAAACATGACATCGTCGCCCGCCGCGGCTTGCTGCAGGTCATTGCCGGCACCGCCGAACAGTGAGTCTGCGCCGATGCCGCCGTCGATATTGTCGATGCCATCGCCACCGTCGAGGCTGTCATCGCCGGCGCCACCGTCGAGAATATCGTCCCCGGTACCGCCGAACAGGCTGTCCGCGCCGCCGAGGCCGACCAGGCTGTCATTGCCGCCCTGGCCAAGGAAATTGTTCGCATTGACGTCGCCTGAAAGCGTATCGGCGAAGAAGGCATCACCGATCAGATGCTCGATTCCGACAAGCGTATCGGTGCTGAACAGACCGTCCGTCGCCGTGCCGGCATTCAGATCGACGTTGGCACCAGCGGAGCCGCCGTCGTCGTAGCTGGCCGTATCCTGGCCTGCACCGCCGACGAGCGAATCCGCGCCGAAGCCGCCCTGGATCAGGTCGTCACCGTCGCCGCCGTCCAGCGTCTGTGCGCCGGATACGCCGTTCAAGGTGTCGTCACCGCCACCGCCGAACAGCTGGTTGCCTTCTCCGATCTGCGCGGTGATGTCATCACCGAACCCTGACCCGATGACATTCTCGATGCTGGTCAGTGTATCGTTGGCACCCCCGCCGTCGGTCCCGACATCGGCGCCCAGATCGACCACAACGCCCGCTGTTTCGTTCTCGTAGGTCACGAAGTCGCCGGCACCGGCGGACGCGCCGCCATTCAGCAGATCGGAACCCGCGCCACCTTCCAGCGTATCGTCACCGTTGCCGCCGAAAACCGTGTCGGTGCCACTGCCGCCACTGAGAACGTCGTCGCCGTCGAGCGCGGTGATCGAATCGTCACCGGCACCGCCGTCGATCAGATCGTTGCCCGCCGAACCCGCGTTCAGCGTGTCGTTGCCGGCGCCGCCGTTCAACGTGTCATCCAGGGCACCGCCCGCGAAGATGTCGTCACCGTTGCCGCCCGTGATGTCGGCCTGTTCGAAGCCGGAGAACGTCTTGTCGTTGGCCGTACCGGCGAAACCTGTCGCCGCTGTGATGTCCGTGGTGGATCCGATCATCGAGACGTCGAAGTTGAACGTGGGATTGCCGAGACCGTTCGGCTCGCCGAAATCGACGCGCAGCAGATCGGTGCCTGCCCCGCCGAACATCTGATCGAAGTTGCCGCTGCCGTTCGGATCGATGGTATCGTCGCCATCGCCGCCGGTCAGCGTATTCAGGTTGTTCGAACCGCCGACGATCAGATCATTGCCCGCGCCGCCGTCGAAGTTCTGCGACACACCGCTGCCAAGCAGGGTGTCGTCCCCTGCGGTCGCGATCACCGTACCGATATTCGACCACGACTGGGTAACGGTTCCGGCACCGAATTCGACTGAAACATTGGTCGCGTTCGCTGCGTCGAAATTCACCGACAGAGCGCCGGTCGAGGCATCGACGATATCCGCGCCACCATTGCCATCAATCGTGTCGCTGCCCTGTGACAGGCTGAAGCTGTCATCGCCCAGACCGCCGCTCAGGCTGTCGTCGCCGAAACTGCCGTCCAGCGTGTCGTTGCCATCTCCGCCGATCAGCGTGTCGTTGCCGCCGCCCGCTTCCAGGACATCGTCATCGGCACCGCCGTCCATGGAATCATCGCCATTGTTGCCGATCAGGCTGTCGGCGCCTGCGCCACCAAACAGCGTGTCGGGATTGCCACCGCCATCCAGCGTGTCGTTGCCGTCATCGCCATTGACCGTGCCGCTCGAATTCAGGAAGTCATCGCCTGCGCCGCCGAAAACGGTATCGGTCACGAAGCCGCTGACCACCGAATCGTTGCCGTCCCCGCCGAAGATCTGGCTGAACGCACCGCCGTTGTCGGTGATGCTGTCATTGCCCGCCCCGCCGAAGATCGTGTCCAGACCGGTCGAGCCGTCGATCACATCGTTGCCCAGACCGCCCGTCAGGACGTTGTCGCGGAAGTTGCCCGAAATCGTATCGTCGAAATCCGAGCCGACCAGGTTCTCGATACCGATCAGCGTATCGTTGCCGCCCGTCCCGTCGACCCCGACCGCGGTCCCGAGGTTCATCGAGATCGCTGCACCTTCATTCGAGAAGTCGGCGACATCGATGCCGTTCCCGCCGTTCAGGCAGTCGTTGCCGGCACCGCCGACCAGGGTGTCGTCGCCGTCGCCGCCTTCCAGCGTGTCGCTGCCCCCAAGGCCTTCCAGCGAATCATTGCCGGCCAAGGCCTGGATCACGTTGCGGTTCGCGTCGCCGGTCAGTGTCTCGTCGGCCGCGCTGCCGGTGATCGTCGTGACCGGCGCGAAGGTGAAGTCGTCATCGACCAGTTCGGCGACCAGAACGCCCTGCAGCACCAGCGTGTCGCCATTGTCGAGGGTGATGGTGGTATCCGTGCCGTCGTCCGCCGCGCGCGCCTGCACGGCCGCCAGGTCCTCCAGCTCGGCCACGCCCTGAACGTCGATGACGTCGGCGATGCCGCTGCCTGCCGTGAAGTCGGTGATGATGTCGCTGCCGTCGCCGTCGGAGATGACGAAACTGTTGTCGTCGCCGCCGCCGGTCATCAGGTCATTGCCGGTGCCGCCGACCAGCAGATCGATGCCGTTGCCGCCGAACAGCGTGTCATCCCCGGATCCGCCCAGCAGCGTGTCGTCGCCGTCGCGGCCTTCGAGCGAATCGTCGAGGGCGAGCCCCGAAAGGCTGTTCGCATTGGCGTCGCCGCGCAGGATATCGCCGTGGTTCGTCGCCCCGATCAGATGTTCGATCCCGATCAGCGTGTCGGTGCTGAACAGCGCGTCCTGCGCCGTGCCCAGTTCCAGATCGACCGTGACGCCGGCGGAACCGCCCGCATCGTCGAAGCTGGCCGTATCCTGGCCCTCACCGCCGATCAGCAGATCCGCGCCGAAGCGCCCCTGGATGAAGTCGTCGCCGGCACCGCCGCTCAACGTGTTCGCCTGCCCGTCGCCCAGCAGCGTGTCGTTGCTGTCCGATCCCAGGGCACCCTCGATGGAATTGAGCTGGTCGACCGCGCCCGTACCATCGATGGCCGTCGAGACCTCAAGATTGACCGTGACACCCGCCGCATCCTGCGAATAGTCGGCGAAGTCATTGCCGTTCCCGCCGATCAGCGTGTCCGCGCCCGCACCGCCTTCAAGGGTGTCGTTGCCGTCGAGCCCGTCCAACAGGTCATTGCCGGCAAGACCCTGGATCAGATCTATGCCCGCCGTACCGTCCAGCGTGTCGTCCCCTGGCGTGCCGGTGATGACGTTCGGCGGCGTGAAGGCGAAATCATCCTCGACCAGATCGTTGATGTTCACGCCGATCAGGTTGATGCCCGCACCATTGCCAAAGTCGATGAAGGTGTCGGCCCCGTTGTCGACCAGCGCCGCCTGCACGTCCGCGAAGTTGCCGAACTGGGCGACATTCGCCAGATCAATGACGTCTTCGAGACCCGCGCCCGCCGCGAAGTCGGTGATCGTGTCGGCGCCGGGTCCATCCTGCGCGACAAACGTGTCGTTGCCGGCACCGCCCGTCTGCGTGTCGTCGCCGTCGCCGCCGGTCAGCAGATCGTCGTCATCGCCGCCGTCCAGCACGTCGTTGCCCGCACCGCCATCCAGCGAATCGCTGCCTTCCCGGCCGATCAGCGTGTCCGCGCCGCCCGCGCCGAAGATGCCATCATTGCCGCCACGGCCATCCAGCTGATTGTCGGCGGCGTCGCCGATCAGCGTGTCGTTGCCGTTGCGGCTGCCGCGTACGCTTTCGATGTTCAGAAGCGTATCGCTGAAGATGACACCATTCTGCGTCACCGTGGCCACGTTCGCGCCCAGGTTGACATTGACCACCTCGACCGTCGCGCGGTCATAACGGACCAGGTCGAACCCGTCTGCGCCATCGACCGTATCGTTGCCCTCGCGGGTGATGAAACGGTCATTGCCCGCCGAGCCCAGCAGGCTGTCGGCGAAATCGGAACCGCGGACTTCATCGACCTGCGCGAAGGTATCGACCCCGCCGTCGCCGTCGTCGGTCGTCGTGCCGGTGCCGATGTTCACGGTCACGCCGGCGGCCGCGCCGACATAGTCCAGGCGGTCGAAACCGTTGCCGCCGGTGAAATCGTCATTGCCCGCGCCGCCGCGGAACTGGAAGAATTCGTCGTTGTCGATCAGATCCGCCGTGACGGTATCGTTCCCGGCACCGCCCAGCAGCATCAGGCCGCCGATGATGCCATCGATCGCATCCACATCCTCGATCGTGTCCGTCCCGTCGACCCTGGTGACCGTACCGCTGATGTTGCCGAACGATGCGTTCAGGCCAACGGACTGATCCGTGTAATCCAGCACGAAGAAGCCGGTGCCCGGATCGCTGAAGGTGATCAGGTTGTTGCCGCTGCCCGACTGGATCAGATCGCCGCTGCCGTCGTTGGAGCCCGCATCCAGCGTGTCGTCGCCCGCACCGCCGATCAGCGTGTCATTGTCGGCGCCGCCGTTCAGGACATCGTTGCCGTCGCCGCCTTCCAGCACGTCGTTGCCGTCGCCGCCGTCCAGCGAATCGCTGCCTTCGCGCCCGACCAGCGTATCGGCACCGCCGCCGCCGGCGATCGTGTCATCACCGCCACGGCCATCCAGCTTGTTGTCGACCGCGTCGCCGGTCAGCGTGTCATTGCCCTCGCGGCTGCCGCGAATGGATTCCACGTTCAGCAAGGTGTCGGTGAAGATGAAACCGTTCTGCGTCACCGTGGCGACATTCGCACTCAGATCGACATTGACCACCTCGACCGTCGCGCGGTCATAGCGGACAAGATCGAACCCGCCCGCGCCATCGACCGTGTCGTCGCCCTCGCGGGTGATGAAGCGGTCATTACCCGCCGAGCCCAGCAGGCTGTCGGCGAAATCGGAGCCGCGGACTTCATCGACCTGCGCGAAGGTATCGACCCCGCCGTCGCCGTCATCGGTCGTCGTGCCGGTACCGATGTTCACGGTCACACCGCCGGAAGCGCCGACATAGTCCAGACGGTCGAAACCGTTGCCGCCGGTGAAATCGTCATTGCCCGCGCCACCGCGGAACTGGAAGAATTCGTTGGTGTCGATCAGATCCGCCGTGACGGTATCGTCGCCCGACCCGCCCAGCAGCATCAGCCCGCCGACAATCCCGTCGACGGTGTTCACGCCTTCGATGGTATCGATGCCGCCGGCCTTGATCACCGTACCGGTCGTGTTGCCGAACGACGCGTCGATGCCGGTGCCCTGATCGGTGTAGTTCAGGATGAAGAAGCCGACGCCCGGATCGTTGAAGGTGATCAGATTGCTGTCCGCACCCGGCTGGATGACGTCGCCGCTGCCGTCGTTGGATCCCGGATCCAGCGTATCATTGCCCGCGCCGCCGATCAGCGTGTCATTGCCCGCGCCCGCCTGCAGCAGGTCGTCGCCGTCGCCGCCGTCAAGACTGTCATTGCCCAGCGCGCCGCGCAGCACATCGTCGCCCGCAAGCCCGGTGAGCGTATCGTCGCCCTGCGCACCCACGATGACGTCATTGCCGCCTGTGCCGACCAGAGTGTTGGCGCCCGCATCGCCGACCTGCGCCTGCCCGCTCAGATCGCGGCCGAAGACGACGGCCGTGATCTCGAACAGGCCATCACCGGCAGCGTCATAGTCGCTGCCGATGGCGATATCCTCGAACCCGTCGCCATTCACGTCGCCCACGAAGGCGACCTGGCCGCCGAACGCGGCATTGTCGGTTCCGACGCCCTCGATGACGACGCCGTTGGTGCCGTCCAGTGCCGACAGGTCGAAGGACGTCTCGCCGATCGCCTGGCCCGGCCCGAAGATCACATAGGCTTCGCCGTTGTCGAAATTCTCGCCGGCGTCGGCGCCCGCCGCACCGATCAGGATATCGGACACGCCATCGCCGTTGAAATCGCCGCTGTCGATGGATTCGCCCAGATAATCGCCCGCATCGATCCCGTCGATGATCAGCGCTTCCCCAACACCGGCCTCGGCCAGGCTCGCCTGGTTGTTGCCGTCGTTGCCATTGCCGAAGACCACATAGACACGACCGTCGTCGGAGCCCGAACCCGAAACATCTACGCCCGAAGCCCCGATCGCGAAATCGTCGAACCCGTCCGCATTGATGTCGCCGATGCCAGAGATCGCGTCACCGAAGTTGTCGCCGATCAGCTGCGAATCCGCGAAGTTCGCGGCGGTTCCGTTGGTCTGTTCCGTGTTCAGGTTGGTCGTCGCCCCGAAGGCGGCTCGGCCGAACAGCAGATGCACGCTTTCACTGCCGCTGTCGCTGATGGCCAGATCGTCGAAGCCGTCACCGTTGAAGTCGCCGACGACCTCGACCGTCTGGCCAATATTGGCGTCGGTCTCGAAACCGCTGATCCGCGTGCCGTCCGTGCCGTTGGTGAGACTGCCGATCTCGCTGCTGGCCGCAAAGCCGCCGGCCTTGCCGAACACCACATAGACCTCGCCGGCGCCGTAGCTGCCCTCGCCGCCCGCATAGGGGTTCGAGACGACCAGGTCATCGAAACCGTCACCGTTCAGATCCCCGCCGCTGATCGCATCGCCGAGTCCGTTCACGTCTGACAGGCCGCCAACGATCCGGAACCCGTTGGTCCCGTCCAGCGACGAGAGATCGATATCCGAATTCAGGCCGTTCGCGGACCCGAAGACAACCGCGACCTCGCCGGCACCGTAGGGATAGCCCTGGCTGATCGGGCTGTCGGGCGAGGAGATCGCGAAATCGGCGAAGCCGTCGCCGTTCATGTCACCGATCGATGTGACATTGGACCCCATGTAGGAAGCCGTGTAGCCGCTGCTGTTGGTGACCGCGAAACCGTCGCCGTCGCCCGCAAAGCTGGCCTCGGTATTGTCGAAAGCGGGATTCGCGCTGCCGAAGAAGGTGAAGGCTTCGCCGCGCGTGCCGTCCGAATAGGGCACACCGACCAGGATATCGTCCAGGCCGTCACCGTTGACGTCGCCGATCCCGGCGATGTCCGCGCCGAAGCCGCTGTTGTCCACCGAACTGGCGATGACAAGACCGTCACCCGGCTCCAGTTCGCTCAGGCCGATGACCGCGTTGTCCTGGAAACCGAAGTCGCTGGCGGCCAGGTCGCCGACCAGCACGTTCTGCAGGATGATCGCGTCGTCGCCATCCAGGTTGATCGTCGTGTCGGTGCCATCATCCGATGAGGCGCCCACGACCGCCGCGAAGTCCGCAAACCCGAATGCCGAAAGGTCGATGCTGTCGGGGCTGCCCGCACCCGCAGTGAAATCGGTCAGGATGTTGTCGAGACCGATGCCGTCCACGGCGATGAACAGGTCGTCGCCCGCGCCGCCGCTCAGTGTGGTGCCGATGCCGAAGGTCATGGTGTCGTCACCGGTGGTGCCCGAGGCGGCCTCGATGCCCGTCACGACCTCGGCATTGCCGCTGCCGTCATTGTCGACGATGCCGGTGAACAGATCGACCACCGCCGGCTGCAGGCCCGGCGAGAAATCCAGCGTATCGTTGCCGGCCCCGCCGAAGATGCTGTCGATCCCCTCACCGGAGAAAATCAGATCGTCGCCGTCGCCGCCGTTCAGGAGGTCGTCGCCATTGTTGCCGAAGGCCGATTCGCCCAGGGTGTCATCGCCCGCGCCGCCGAACAGCGTGTCGTTGCCGTCGTTGCCCGACACCAGGTCGTTGCCCGCATCGCCGAACAGTTCGTTGGCCAGCGCGTCGCCGCGAATGATGTCGCCGAAGGTCGAACCCTGTACATCCTCGATGCCGACCACGGTATCCTGACTGCCGAAGCCGTCCGTGGCCTGGTTCAGTTCCAGATTGACGTCGATGCCGGCGGCATCGTCGATGTAGTTGGCCGTATCCCGCCCCGCGCCACCGTTCAGCACATCCGTGCCGGCACCGCCGCTGAGGGAATCGTCGCCGTCACCGCCGAAGATATTGTCGTTCCCCGCGCCGCCCGACAGCGTGTCATCCCCGGACGTCACATTCTGGATGTCGGCGGTCGAGATCTGCACCGTCGGATTGCCCAGCAGGACACCGGTGTTCTGGTTGCCGGTCTCGTCCACGATGAAACCGAGGTCGGTGTCGAACCGGTAGTAGGCCTCCAGTCCGGCCTCGTCGCCGACCAGCAGGTCTTTCCGCGTGTCCGCGATCTCGGCATCGGTCCGTGCGATGGACCAGATCCGCGTCTCGTCCAGCGTACCGTCCAGATCGCCGAAGGAATCGTCCACATTGGCCTGGCCGAGGAACAGCGGATCGCCGTTCAGGACGTTCTGACCGTTCAGCGCCGACACATTGACGGAATTCGCGACCGTGCCGTCGATCAGGATCGACATCAGTCCGTCGCGATCGACGGATACCGCAAAGTGCTGGGCGCTGCCCGACAGGCCGATCGGATTGGCCGTCACGCTGATGACCGTGCCCTCGAAAGCCAGCCGCGCGTGGGCCAGCACACCGCCCTGCGGGTCGGCCAGGAAACCGAAGAAGAAGCCGGTCTCTCCGGCGTCGTTCTCGCCGCGGAGATCGATCACCGTCATGTCGGCCGAGGCCGCCGGTGCCACCCAGGCCTCGAACGTCATGTCGCCCGTGCCGTCCAGCCCCCGGAAGTCCTTCACGACCGCGCCGTCGCCATCACCGTCGAGCACAAGCTCTTCCACGCCGTCCACGAAATCGTCGCCCAGCAGGGTATCGTCGCCCGTACCGGCATCGATCTGGTCATTGCCCGCGCCGCCGGTGATCTCGTCCTGGCCATCGCCGCCGAAGATCACATCGTTGCCGCCGCCGCCGTCCAGGAAATCGTTGCCCCCGTTGCCGGTCAGGCTGTCGTCACCCAGCTGGCCCAGCAGGCCGTCATCGGCACCCGCGCCGGTCAGCGTGTCGTTGCCCGCACCACCGGCGACGCCTTCCTCTGCGGCGTCCCCGGCAAGTGCGATGACATCGTCGAAGGTCGAACCGATTACAAATTCGATGTTCGACAGCACGTCCGTGCCTTCGCCCGTGGCCGTGCCTGCCGCCAGATCCACGTTGACGGCGGCGGTGGATGAACTGAACTCGACCACATCCTCGTCCGCGCCACCGTCGATGACGTCATCGCCGGTCCCGCCACGCAGCAGGTCGTCGCCCGCGCCGCCTTCGATCTGATCGCTGCCCGCGCCGCCTTCGATCAGATCGTTGCCGGCACCGCCGTCGATCGAATCGTCGCCCGCGCCGCCGAACAGCGCATCCTGCCCGGCATTGCCGAGCAGCGTATCCGCCAGGGTGGTGCCGAAGGCCACATCGTCGCCCGCACTGCCCAGCAGGTTGATCGACGCGTCCGTCTTCAGGGCCGCATCGATCAGGACCGCGCTGATTCCCGCAGCCAGCGCGGTCGCATTGATGATGATCGTGCCTGCGTTGTTGACGCTGTTGTCGCGCAGTTCAATGTCGGTCTCCTGATCGTCCCGCAGTACGATCTGTTCGAAACCCGTCACATTCGCCAGCTGATCGGCGGAGATCGCATCGCCGCCGACGATGCCCAGAATGTCGTCGCCCGCGCCGCCATCGAGACTGTCGTTCGCATCCAGCCGGTCGGCCTGAATGTCGAACGTATCGTTGCCCGCGCCGCCGTCGGCCAGATGATCGCCCAGCCCGACGTTGACCGTATCGTCACCGTCACCGCCGGACACCGTGTCATTGCCCTGATTCAGCGACAGGCTGTCATTGCCCGCGCCACCATCCAGCAGGTCATCGCCCGCACCGCCCGCGACCGTGTCGTCGCCCAGCCCGCCGAACAGCGAAACGCCGCCCTGTGCCAGCAACTGGTCGGCAAAGTCGGAACCGATCGCCGCCTCGATGCCCGCGAAATTGTCCGTGCCGGTGCCCGCCGCGCCGATCTCGGACGCCTGCCCGTCATCAAAGCTGACCTGCACGCCCGCCAGCGCGTCGTCATAGGTGATGGTGTCGCTGCCCAGGCCGCCGTTCAGGATGTCGTTGCCCGCGCCGCCCCGCAGCAGGTCGTTGCCCGACCCGCCGTTCAGTTCGTCACCGTCGCCGCCGCCCGAAAGCGTGTCATTGCCGCCAGAGCCGTTCAGCGTGTCGCGGAACTGGCCGCCGGTCAGAACGTCATTGCCCAGACCGGCGTTGACCACGATGGATCCATCCGTTTCCAGGGAGCCGTCAAAGACCAGTGCATTGTTCACCAGCACCGAGGCGTCGACCGTCAGGATCGTCTCGGATTCCGTGAAGCCATCGCCCAGTGCGATACTCGTCGCCGAGTCGGAATCCAGGCGCAGCACCGAGAAATTGGTCGCATTGGCCGTGTCCGCAACGGCCAGCGTGCCGCCCGACAGCAGCGACAGGGTGTTGATCCCCGCGCCGCCATCCAGCGTGTCATTGCCGCCGAAATCGTTGATCGTCGCCGACACCGTATCGTTGCCGTCGCCACCGCTGGCGCTGTCCGCGCCCGCACCGATCTGAAGCTGGTCGCCCCCGGCCCCGCCGAACAGCAGGTCGTCTCCGTCACCGCCGTTCAGCAGGTCCGAATCGGCACCGCCATCCAGCGAATCATTGCCGGCGTCGCCGAACAGATTGTCGAAGCCCAGTCCGCCGATCAGCGTGTCATTGCCCGCGCCGCCACGGATGGTGTCCAGATCGTCGCCGCCATCCAGCAGATTGTCGCCATCATCGCCCTTGATGGAGTCATTGTTGGCCGTACCGATCACGTTCTCGATGTTCAGCAACGTATCCGTGTTGCCGAATTCGTCGACCGCCGTGTTGTTCGACAGATCGACATCGACGCTGCCCGCCTGCAGCCCGCCATAGGTGAAGTCTGCCGTATCGATGCCGTCGCCGCCGTCCAGCGTGTCGTTGCCCGCCGCGCCGTCGATCGTGTCGTCGCCCGCGCCGCCTTCGATATTGTCCGCGCCGTCGCCGCCGACGATATCGTCGTTGCCGCCTTCGCCCAGCAGGATGTCATCGCCGGCCGCGCCGTTGATCACATCGTCGCCGTCGCCGCCGGAAATCCTGTTGGCGCCGCCGTCGCCGGTCAGCGTGTCACCGAAGTCCGACCCGATCAGGTTCTCGATGCTGATCAGCTGGTCAGAGCCGCTGCCGCTGTCGGTCGCGACGCCCGCGGCCAGATCGACCTCGACCCCGTCCGAGTCACCCTCGAAGCTGGCCGTGTCCGCCCCGTCGCCGCCGTTCAGCGTGTCGTTGCCCAGATCGCCTTCCAGGATGTCGTCACCCGCGCCGCCGATCAGGTTATCGTCGCCGTCGCCGCCCGTCAGCGTATCGTCGCCCGCATCGCCCCCGACGAGATCATCGCCAGCGCCGCCCGAAACGCTGTCGTTGTCCGCACCACCGAACAGGACGTCATTGTCTGCGCCGCCGTCAATCTGGTCGGCACCCGCCTCGCCCGTGATGAAGTCGGCACCCAGTCCACCAGCCACGACATCATCGCCATCACCGGCCGAAACACTGTTGGCATTGCCGTCGCCGGTCAGCGTGTCGGCAAAGCCGGAACCGGTGATGTTCTCGATCGCGATCAGCTGATCTGTCGTGCTGGTCGAATCCGTCGCCGTGCCGGCGGCCAGATCGACCTCGACGCCACCCGCTTCGTTCGAGAGATCAAGCGCGTCCGTACCCGCACCGCCGTTCAGCGTGTCTTCGCCCAGACCGCCCGACAGCGTGTCGTTGCCGCCGCCACCGTCCAGACTGTCACTGCCCGCCTGTCCCGACAGGAAATCATTGTCCGCGCCGCCCGACAGCGTGTCATCGCCATCGCCCGCGATCAGCTGATCACTGCCCAGACCGCCGGACAGCAGGTTCGCGCCCGCGTCGCCGGTCAGCGTGTCATCGCCGTCATTGCCGATCAGGTTCTCGATGCCGCTCAGCGTGTCGCGTTCGCCGAACGCATCCGTCGCCACCCCGGTGGAGAGGTCGGCCAGAACGCCGTTGGGCACCTCGTCATTGTCGTTCTCGAAGATCGCTGTATCGATGCCGTCGCCGCCGTCCAGCAGATCGGCGCCATCGCCACCTTCCAGCCGATCGTCGCCCGCGCCGCCGGACAGGATGTCGTCATCCAGGCCGCCGGAGAGCGTGTCGTCCCCGTCCCCGCCTTCGACGGAATCCGCGCCTGAGTCGCCGAACAGATCGTCTGCACCGGCCGCGCCAAGCAGCGTGTCAGCGCCCGCGCCACCGGCGACACTGTCGTCGCCGGCACCGCCGTCGATCGCGTTCGCATTGCCGTCGCCGGCCAGATCGTCGCTGAACGCAGAGCCCGTCAGATGCTCGATACCGTCGAACGTATCGACGCCGCTGCCGTCATCGAAGCCGATGCCATTTTCCAGATTTGCCGAAACGCCGCCGGCGCTGTTGGCATAGGACACGGTATCCTGACCCTCGCCGCCGTTCAGCGTGTCGTTGCCGTTGCCGCCTTCCAGCACGTCATCGCCCGCGCCAGCGATCATGTTGTCGTCGCCGTCGCCGCCTTCCAGCGTATCGTCGCCCGCATCGCCCCCGACGAGATCATCGCCCGCGCCACCCGACACGCTGTCGTTGTCCGCGCCGCCGAACAGGACGTCATTGTCTGCGCCGCCGTCAATCTGGTCGGCACCCGCCTCGCCCGTGATGAAATCGGCACCCAGCCCGCCAGCGACAGTATCGTCGCCGCCTCCGGCGGAAATGCTGTTGACCCCGCCATCGCCGGTCAGCGTGTCGGCAAAATCGGAGCCCGTGATGTTCTCGATCGCGATCAGCTGATCTGTCGTGCTGGTCGAATCCGTCGCCGTGCCGGCGGCCAGATCGACCTCGACGCCACCCGCCTCACCGGAGAGATCGAGCGCGTCCGTGCCCGCCCCGCCGTTCAGCGTATCCGTGCCCGCGCCGCCCGTCAGCGTGTCGTTGCCATCGCCGCCGTCCAGGGAGTCGTCGCCCGCCCCGCCGTCCAGCACATCCCCGTCACCGCCACCCGACAGCGTGTCCGCACCGGCACCGCCATCCAGAGTATCGTCGCCGAGTCCGGCGGAAAGCGCATTGTCCGCATCGTCGCCCGCTATCGCGTCGTTGCCGCCGCCCGTCGTGACGTTCTCCACGTCCTGCAGGACATCGGTATTGCCATCGGCATCCGTCGCCAGACCGGCCCCGAGGTCAACACTGACGCCCTCGGGCACCTCGCCGCTGCCTTCGCCGAAGATGACCGTATCGATGCCGTCGCCGCCGTTCAGCGTGTCGTCGCCGTCGAGACCGCTGAGCAGATCGTCACCCGCATCGCCCAGCAACAGATCGTTGCCCGCGCCGCCATTGACCGTGTCATTGCCATCACCGCCGGACTGGCTGTCATCGCCGTC
>NZ_JBLXDV010000024.1:0-17925 GCF_048263705.1 Minwuia sp.
GAAATAACGCAACTCGCACAGGTAGTTGCCATTCTTGAAAACAGTCTGAATGGTTCCATTCAGACTGTTTCCGCCCTGGGTGCCGGGAAGTCACAGCGCCTGCTCAGGATCTCGGGCGAGACTGCCCATGATCTCGATCTGCCTCCGGCGATCACCGCCATCGATATCGGCGTCACCGAGACCGGCGAGACCTGGCTTCTGGGCCAGATTTCGGAGGCCCGATACGGTCTGTGGCGCGATGCCGGCACAGGCTGGCGGATGAGCGGTCATTTCGAGGCGGGTCAGGCCGTCGAACTGCGCATCATCGGCGGTCGCCCTACCGTCGCAGGAACGATCGACGGTCAGGGCGCGGTCTGGGGTCTGCCGGCGAGACGGGAGCCTTGCTCGGGCGCTTCGCCGAACACAACGATCAACCGCTGTGCAGAAGCAACAGACACGCCGCCGGAGACGAACCCGCTGCCCGAAACCCTCCGCGTGTCCGGCCATCGCGGAAACGACGGGATCAGCTACGCCGCCGCCCTGAAGAGAATGCGCGATGACTTTGCGGACAGGCGCAGCTATCTGGGGCACGGACGGGTTCTCAGGGACTCAGTCGACAGAACGGTCCGGCTGGGCATGACAGGCAGAATATTCACCGAGATGCTGAATGGCCCCTTCCCCGAGGGCGAGGTCAAACTGATCGGCGGACGTGCCGTGGTCAGCCACCAGCGCCTGGCGCACTGGATCCTGGCCTGGGCGCTGCGGCGCGTCGGCGAAGGCGAGGTCCCCGCAAGCTGGCTGGGACAGCCTTTCGACGAACCGCGCAACGAGAGCGAGAAGTATTTTTCCGAAGCCCTGTCGGCCATTTGGACCGTGGCCGCGACGGGACAGGACGATCCGGCGACGGTTGCCGCGCTGCGCGCCCGGGCCGCAAACGACGATGATCCGGCGTGGCTGCGCGCGGACGCGCGGGCGGCGCTGCGCATTCTGGAAACCCGATGATCACCGACCGGCGCGCCTTCATTGTCGAGAACACGGAACTGCTGCCCTCGCCGCTGGTGCCGGAAGTGAAGCTGCATCTGGCGACCGAAGCGGTAACGCTGTGGCAGATGACCGAGGAAGCGCTGGAGCAGGCCGGGCTGCCGCCGCCCTACTGGGCCTTTGCGTGGGCCGGCGGTCAGGCGCTGGCGCGCTATATTCTGGACAATCCGGAAACCGTGCGCGGCAAGCGGGTGATCGATTTCGCCGCCGGATCGGGTCTGGTCGCGGTGGCCGCGGCGCGGGCCGGTGCCGGCCATGTCATCGCAAACGACATCGATGCCTTCAGTCACGAGGCCATCCGACTGAACGCCGCGGCAAACGCGGTCCGGATCGATCTGCTGACCAACGACATCATCGGGTCGGACCTCGACGGCTGTGACGTCGTCCTGGCCGCGGACATTTGCTATGAACAACCGACATCCGAACGGGTGGAGCGCTGGTTCCGCGTGCTCGCCGCCAGCGGCCGTCCGGTTCTGATGGGCGATCCGGGGCGGAATTTCCGGCCCAGCAGCGGCATGGAGAAGCTGGCGCACTATGCGGTACCGACCACACGCGAACTGGAAGACAACGATGTCCGGTCCACCGATGTCTGGCGGATCCTGCCATGAATGAGGTGATCGAGGACGCGCGCCATGACAACTGGGTCGATCGCCACGCGCCGGATTTCGCCAAGCCCTATCTGAAACTCGCGCGTCTCGACCGGCCCGTCGGCACCTGGCTGCTGCTGTGGCCGTGCTGGTGGTCGGTGATCCTCGCGCGTCCGGTCCTCGACTGGGAAACCGTGCGCCTGTTCGCGCTGTTCGGCATCGGCGCACTGGTGATGCGCGGCGCGGGCTGCACGATGAACGACATCGCCGACCGCCACTATGACGGCGCGGTGGAGCGCACGCGCCTGCGCCCCCTGCCCTCGGGTCAGGTCACGGTACGGCAGGCCGTGGTCTGGATGATCAGCCTGTCGCTGATCGGGCTGATCATCCTGCTGCAACTGACACCGATGGCAATCTGGCTGGGAGTCGGATCGCTGGCGCTGGTCGCCATCTATCCCTTCATGAAGCGCATCACCTGGTGGCCGCAGGCCTGGCTGGGCCTGACCTTCAACTGGGGTGCCCTGATGGGATGGGCTGCCGTGACCGACGATATCGGCCTGCCTGCCGTGCTGCTCTATGCCGGCGGGCTGTTCTGGACGCTTGGGTACGACACGATCTATGCCCACCAGGACAAGGACGACGACGCGCTGATCGGCGTGAAATCGTCCGCGCGGCGTCTGGGGCGGCATTCGCGGCTGGCCGTGGGCATCTTCTACGCCCTTGCCGTGGTCCTCTGGGGGGCCGCCGCGCGCGAGGTGGGATTCAGCCACTGGTTCCTGCTGCCGTTCGCTGCGGTGATCCTGCATTTCATCTGGCAGACCACCTTCGTGCTGTTCATCGACCGCGACGACTGCCTGGCCAAGTTCAAGTCCAACATCGGCCTGGGCGCGATCATGCTTCTGTCCCTGCTGACAGGCGGTCTCGCCCAGTGAACACAGGCTGCAGAGTGGTATGGTTAACAGTAATGGTTAATATTCACCAGCCTGACTTTAACTAAAAATTTCCATTAATACTTTATTTACCATCCCCCATCGCCTATTTTATGAGGTATGCGGATTGAAAATGCCTCATATCTGCCCGCCTTGCGGATGCATCACCAGCGACAGGTCGTGCCTGTGGACCAGACACGTCCGCACGGTGATCAGGCACCGCAGCCGGTGGTGAAGACCGATGCCGTACCCGGGGTCGATGAAGGGTTCGCCGATGCGCTGCTGAATGTCAGCATGCCCGACCGCCCGGTCCACGCCATCGCCATGCTGTTCGAGGTTCAACGGCTGTCGCAGGACGACGATCCGGCCAGCCGTCGCGCGGATGTCGCCGCCGATGCTGTCATTGCCTATCAGGAGAGCAGGGATCGCGCATCGCGCGGGAACAGCATGTCCGCCTTCACGGCGATCCGCGCCTGACGCAGGCCCATACGGCAAAAAATGCCGGGCCGGATATTGCGATGAAAATCAAGGCACTTGCCCGCGTTTCTGCACTTTTCCAAGGCATGGAACACGTTGCGTCCGCTTGACGCAGCTACTCATGATGTGCATTCTCTTACTCGACGGTAACCAAGCGGAACCAGGGAGTAATGCCGATGCATGTCGGTATGGGTGTCATCTTTCAGAATCCGGGCAAGGAACGCACGGATCATGAGGTCTACCAGGCCGACATGGCGCTGGCGAAAATGGCCGAACCCCTGGGTTTCGATTCCGTCTGGTCCGTCGAGCATCACTTCACCGATTACACCATGTGCCCGGATCCGACGATGTTCCTGAGCTACATGGCTGGCCACTCCAAGACCATCGGCATCGGCTCCATGGTCGTGGTGCTGCCCTGGCACGACCCGGTGCGCGCGGCCGAGCACATCTCGATGCTGGACAACATGTCCGAAGGCCGCTTCATCCTCGGGATCGGGCGCGGTGCGGGCAAGGTCGAATTCGACGGCTTCCGCATCGACATGGGCGAAAGCCGGGAACGTTTCGTCGAGGCGGCGGAAATGGTTCTGGAGGGGCTGGAGACCGGCTTCCTGGAGCACGACGGGCAGCACTACAAGCAGCCCCGTGTCGAAATCCGGCCCAACCCGTTCAAGAGTTTCAAGGGCCGCACCTATGCCGCCGCCGTCAGTCCGGAATCGGCGCGCATCATGGCGCGGCTGGGTGTCGGTATCCTGATCATCCCGCAGAAGCCCTGGGATCACGTGAAGACCGAACTGGATGAATATCGCACCATCTTCCGCGAGGAAAACGGCACCGAGGCCCCCGCCCCCATCGCCGGCGGCTGGGTGTTCTGCGATGAAGATGCGGACCGGGCCTACGAAATGGCCCTGCAGTACATCGGCGGCTACTGGAAGACGGTCATGGACCACTACAAGTTCGATGGCGCGCACATGCAGAACATGAAGGGCTATGAGTATTACGCGAAGTTCCGCGAAAGCCTGCTGAAAGCCGGACCGGACGGCGCGACCGAGTTCTTCATGAACCTGCAGGTCTGGGGCACGCCGGAAATGTGCCTGGAAAAGATCCGCAACATCACCGACAAGATCGGTGCCGACGGCTTCAACGGCGTGTTCTCCTATGCCGGGATGCCGCATGACGAGAGTGTCCGCAACGCAACCCTGTTCGCCGAGAAGATCATGCCCGAACTGAAGAAGATCGGACCGGCCGCAGAACGGTTGAGGTCTGCCGCCTGATCAACACCTGAATTCAAGTTTCCGCTGGGCCGACTGGGGAGGAGGCCTTGTCCGGGGAGGAGCGCGGTCGAAGAGCAATCTTCGGCCGCGCCGCACTTTCGGCCAGAGCGAAACTGGCGCAGAATGCGGTTGGGGAGGATATTTGCATGAGACTTCGACAGATTGCCTTTGCGGCGCGCGAGCTCGCACCCGCGGAGAACGCCCTGCTGAGCGTGCTGGGGCTGTCCACGGCCTTTCGCGATCCCGGTGTCGGCGAATTCGGCCTGCACAATGCCGTCATTCCCGTCGGCGGCGACTTTCTGGAGATCGTCGCCCCGACACAGGAGAATACTGCAGCCGGTCGCTACATGGATCGCCGCCATGGCGATACCGGATATATGGCGATTTTCCAGACAACCGACGCACAGGCCATCCGCGACAATGCCGACAGGCTGGGTATCCGGCGCGTCTGGAACACCGATCATGACGACGTGACGGCCAGCCATTTTCATCCGGTCGACATGGGCGGCGTGATCACGTCCGTCGACAGTTTCCCCGCCGCGCCCGACCCGGATGAGGAATACTGTTTCTGGAAATGGGCCGGGCCGGACTGGAAGGCGCACGTCGATACTTCCCTTACCCGCCGCATGACCGGGGTCGAATTCGCCCACCCGGATCCCGCACGCCAGGCGTCCACCTGGTCGTCCTTGCTGGGCGTACCGGCCCGTGCGGTTGATGATGACGGTTTCGACATGGCCATGAGCAATGGCGGACAGGTCCGGTTCCGCAAGACCGTGGGCGATGAACAGCCCGGCATGCGCGAACTGGACTTCGTGATGACCAACAAGACACAGTCTTTACAGCGTGCAGCATCCCTGAACCTGGATTGCGACGCGGACGGCTTCAGCCTGATGCAGGTCCGCTTCAACCTGACCGACGTCTGAGAGGAGAACAGAAATGACCGATCATCTGCTGGTGGAGAAACGCGGCGGCATCGCCATCATGACCATGAACCGGCCGGATCGTCTGAACGCCCTGTCGGGTGAGATGCTGGATGCGCTGGTCGCCAATGCGCATGAATTCTGGCACGACAGCACCGTCCGCTGCGTTGTCATCACGGGCGCAGGCCGGGGCTTCTGCGCCGGCGGCGACGTGAAGTCGATGGCCGAGGGCCGCGAGTTCGAGGACAATTCGGTTCAGGCCAAGGCCAACGCCCTGCGCGGCAAGATGGAGATTTCCAGGCTGCTGCATGAAATGCCCAAGCCGACCATCGCGATGGTGCGCGGGCCGATCGCGGGCGCGGGCATGTCCATCGGACTGTCATGCGACATGCGCATCGCCTCGGACACGCTGACCTTCACGACCGCCTTCGCCAACGTGGGATATGCGGGCGACTTCGGCGGCAGCTATTTCCTCAGCCATCTCGTCGGCACGGCGAAGGCGCGTGAGCTCTATTACACGGCGGCGAAGGTCAAGTCAGAGGAAGCCCTGCGTCTGGGCATCGTCAACCGCGTCGTGCCCGACGACAGGCTGGAAGAAGAAACGATGGCACTGGCCGAACAGCTGGCGACGGGCCCAAGCGTCGCGCTGGGCTACATGAAGCGCAACATGAACGCCGCCGAGAACGAATCCCTCGCCCGCTGCCTCGATATGGAGGCCATGCACCACACACTGGCCGGCGAGACCGAGGACCACAAGAACGCGACGAAAGCCTTTGTCGCCAAGGAAAAACCTGTATTCAACGGACGCTGACCCGACATGATTCCACGCACAGTCTTTCAGGACGAACACGAGACCTTTCGCGCGACCGTCGCCAACTTCCTGGAAAAGGAGGTCGCACCGCATCATCGCCAGTGGGAAAATGACGGTGTCGTCAGCCGGGATGTCTGGCGCAAGGCCGGCTCGGCGGGGCTGCTGAACACCGCCATCCCCGACGAGATGGGTGGACTCGGCGGGAACTTCCTGCACGCCGCCATCGTGATCGAGGAGATGGGCAAGACCAATGCGTCCGGTCCCAACTTCCCGCTGCATTCCGACATCATCTGTCCGTACCTTCAGCACTACGGCTCGAAGGAACAGCAGCAGACCTGGCTGCCCCGGATGACCGCAGGCGAAATCATCGGCGCGATCGCGATGACCGAACCCGGTGCAGGATCCGATCTTCAGGGAATTCAGACAACGGCCAAAAGGGATGGCGACGACTATGTCATCAACGGGCAGAAGGTCTATATCTCCAACGGTCAGCTTGCCGACCTGATCATCGTCGCCTGCAAGACCGATCCGTCGGAAGGCTGGCGCGGAATCAGCCTGATCCTGGTCGAAGCGACGCGCGAGGGCTTCTCACGCGGGAAAAACCTCGAAAAGATCGGGATGCATGCGCAGGACACCTCGGAACTGTTCTTCGACAATGTCCGGGTGCCGCGCGAGAACCTGCTGGGTCCGGAAGAGGGCAAGGGTTTCATCCAGCTGGTCAGCCAGTTGCCGCAGGAACGGCTGATCCAGGCCGTTCGCGGTGCGGCGGTCGTCGAAGGCGCGATCAAGTGGACGCTGGACTACACACGGGACCGGAAGGCGTTCGGCAAGTCGATCCTGTCGTTCCAGAACACGCAGTTCAAACTGGCCGAACTACAGTCCCACGCCGCGATGCTGCGGACTTTCGTGGACCGGTGCCTTGAACTGCATATCGACGGCAAGCTGACCGCGGAGGACGCGGCCATGGCCAAGATGAACGCCACCGACCTGCAGTGCCGCACGCTGGACGAATGCCTGCAACTGCATGGTGGCGCGGGCTACATGTGGGAATACCCGATCGCGCAGGCCTGGGCCGACAGCCGCATGTCACGCATCGCCGGCGGATCCGCCGAGATCATGAAGCAGATCATCGCCAAGGACATGATGGCCCGGAACAGTTGATGCGTTCCGGCGTCTGACTGAAATGGTCACGGACGGGTCGGCGATCCACCAAGGACGGTACGGCTTGGCGTGACGAGCGCACCGACGGGCTGTCAGGCGGCTTCCAGCTTGATGTCCGCCGCTGCAACGGCGTCGCCCCGAACCTCGGCCACCACCGTGTAACCGGCGGCGTTCACGTCCGCATCGTGAATCAGATGCGTGCCGTCGAAGACGAACGTCTCGCCCGTTTCCAGACCGGAATTGGTACCGTCATAGGCGACCCCGATGGTCACAAGGCTGCTGACAGTGAATCCGCCGGAGGGATCGAACGTGAACTCGTCTACACCGGACTGGAAATCGTTGATCAGATCGACAGCCACACCGGCAGCGGCGACGGTCTGGTTCGCGGCGACCGTCGCACCGTCCGCGGTCGATACCACCGCAAACGTGTCGCCGCCCGCGCCGCCGGTCATGTTGTCCCGGCCAAGGCCGCCGACGATCCGGTCATTGCCGTCGCCGCCGAACAGGACGTCATTGCCGGAGTCGCCGTTCAGCGTGTCATTGCCGGCTTCACCCTGAATGATGTTCACCGCCGCATTGCCCGTGATGACGTTGTCACCCGCATTGCCCACCCCGTCGATGTTGTTCGCGCCCACCAGCACCAGGTTCTCGACATTGTCAGCCAGGGTGATGCCGATATCGCTCTGCACGGTATCGGTGCCACCACCGGCCGCCTCAATGATGGTGTCATCACCGCCCGTGATCGCCTCGATGGAGGCTTCCAGATTCTGGTCCAGGCTGCTGAAGAAGGTGAAGGTAGCGGTCTGACCCGGATTCAGCGTGCCGACATCGAAGGTGATGACGATCGCCTGATCGGATTCGATCGCCGTGCCCTCAGCCTGAGGCGTGTCGAAGGCCGTGGGATCGAACGCATCGCGGTTCGAGAACCCGAAGGTGCTGACGCGGGCGCGCGCATCGTCAGCCAGGAAGAAGAACGGATCGCCGAGTTCATTGGTTCCACTCTTGCGACCGGCCGCGCTGACAATCGCCAGATTATCGCTGCCACCGTCGCCCGGCTGATTGATGATCGTGTTCAATGTCGTCGGCCCTGCGCCACCCACGGAGCCGCTGGATTCCTGATCCGGGTCGAAACTGCGCATGTAACGCACGTCATCCAGCGCCACAGACCCAGTGTTGGTCAGGGTGATGTTGGTCTGGAAGAACTTGTCGTCTTCGGTGAAAAGCACCGTCTGATCGACCCGCAGGCTGTCGCCGCCCGCGCCCGATGCCTCGCCCTGATAGAACGCCTGCAGCGTGTCGCCTGCGCTCTGGTTCTGGGCGGCCAGATTGGTCACTTCGTTCGAACCGGACCTTTCCGCATTCGTGAAGTTGCTCGACGTCCCGCCGATCCGATAGCCGAGGGTGAAGCCTTCCTCGGGCGCCCCGGGCAAAAAGAAATCCGCGGTGTTCGGCGGCTCGCCCACGCCGAAGCCGTCCTGGTCGACGAACATGCCCAGCCGATTGCCGACTGACGGCGCGACATTGAACCCCGGCGGTGCCGTGTTGTCGGTGCCAAACGACCCGCCGCCGGAGACGCCGATTGCGATGAAATTGCCTTCCAGGAACACATCGTCGTCGACGATCGCACTGTTCACGTTGGCCGGGTTGGCGGAAGCGCCTGCCGCGCCCTCCGGCACCGAAGTCTCCTCCGATATGTCGAGCCGCCCTTCGCTGATGATGTAGAGATCATCACCCGCACCGCCGGACAGCGTATCGGCACCGTCACCGCCTGCCAGCGTATCGTTGCCAGTGCCGCCATCCAGCGAATCCGCGCCTGCGCCACCATCCAGTGAGTCCGCGCCCGCGCCTCCGGACAGGGTATTGGCCGCGCCATCGCCCGAAATCTGATCGTCGAAAGCCGAGCCGAGAATAACCTCAACGCCGGAGATGACGTCGGAATCGCCGAAGCCGTCGACGACTGTGCCCGCAGCCAGATCAACCGTGATACGCCCGATCGTGCCCGAAAAGTCGGCGGCATCGGTGCCTTCGCCGCCCACCAGCGTGTCTGCACCCTGCCCGCCGTTCAGCGTGTCGTCTCCACCGCCACCGTCCAGGCTGTCATCGCCTGCGCCGCCGTTCAGGCTGTCGTTTCCGACATTGCCGAGCAGCGTGTCATTGCCGCCATTGCCCGAAACCCGGTCGTTGCCAGCCTGGGCGTCGATGTCATCGTCATCCTCGGAACCGTCAAGGGTGTCGTCATTGTCGGATGCGACGTTGTTTCCCGTGTCGTCATCGTCATCAACAACCACTTCATCGTCATCCGAGGGGTCATCGGGCGGGGGTGAATCGGAACCCGCGCCCGGCGGTGGCGTATCGCCAGTCTTCGGGTTGTTCGCATCCTTGATCGCCTTGGCGTTCGCATCGGCGAATTTCTGACCGTCGGCGTCTGTTTGCGTCCCAGCCCCCTGCGTGACCTTGAAACCGCTGCCGCTGGCCGCCTCGACGGTTTCCTCGCCCTCCGAGCCGGATTCAGATTCGGCATCCCCTTCTTCCTCGGATCCCTCTTCATCGCCGGACTCGTCAGAACCTTCAAAATCGTCGGCACCATCCTCGCCGTCATCCGATGCGTCTCCGCCGCCGTCGTTGCGGTCATCGCCATCATTGTTGCGCTGGCGGTTCTGCGTGTTCACGCCGGGCGTGCTGGGCAGAAAGTCCAGGGCGTTCCCGAATCCCTGTTCGATCTCGTCGCGGCTGTAGATACGCGGCGGGCCGGGAGCCTGGAAGATGCTGTTCGTCTGGGTGCCCTGAAATGCCTGGTTCAGCAGCACACCGCCTCCCTGATTGGATGCGAAGATGCTGCCGACCACCCCATTGTCGTCGGGCAGGTTGATGACTTCGGTGGTCTCGCCTTCCTGTCCGCCCTTGCCCGTCACGTAGGTGCCACGGATACCGATGGTGAGAACAGGGGTCTTCACCGTCAGCGCGTCGTCGCCCGTCTGGGCGACCGCGCCGGACACGAACGAGAACGAGCCCTGCAGCACGTTGACCACTGCATTGCCGGTGCTTGCCGAGGGATCATAGACGAAATCGTCGATCACCATCCGCGCGTCGCCGCCGATCGAGAAGGTCGTATCATCGACAAAGCGCAGGCCGACGGCCCCGTCGCCGTCGGTCTCGATGACATCATCCTGATAGACCGGATCGCCGACGGACAGCTGCGAACGGCTGCCATCCGCACGGCTGACAAAGACAGTGCCGTCCGCTGAATCCACCGCACCGATGGGTTCACCCAGATCGCCCCCTGCCTGTGCGAAGCCGTCGGCCCTGGGTCCGGCCAGAATGGATGCAAGATGCCCGGTCACCTCGGCACCGTTCACCGTGAACAGGTTGGGCGGCGTCTCGGAATCGAAGAAGCCGACGATCAGGACCTTTTCACCGTCCGCGCCGACCAGCACCAGGTCCGGCCCCTGCCGCACGTAATCGGCCGTCAGCAGCAGCGTGCCGTGATCCACGACAACGCTGCCCAGACCTGACGCGTCAATGACATCCAGGAATTCGTGACCGGACTCTGCCATCCCGGTCGTGATCGAGATCTGATCGCGATTCATAGTACCTGCCTCTTGGTCGATGGACACGACCTGCCAAACTCTACCAATCCAAACTTCACCATCACCCGTCCGCTTGTTCGATCCATCGCATGGGATCCCGACAACACAGACAGGCGGCACGTCAACCGGCGTTTCCATGAAGGCACGCCGCCATATCAACAAACCCAGTTTACCCTAACGGCAAGCTTGGGTCTGCAACGATTATCACACCTGACATATTGGGATGTCGGGACGGGATGTGAGGGTCAGCGTCATGATAACGCGGCAAAATTCTTCTTTGCGCGCAGCAAAAGGTCGACCAGTTGATCCCGTTCAACCGGATCGAACCCCGCCACCATCTGCCGGTGAACATCGCGCGCGCGATCCTGCATTTCCGAGATCAGGGGCCGTCCGGTTTCCGTCAGAAAGACCCGTTTCGCCCTGCGATCAGAGGCATCGGGCCGCCTCTCGATCCAGCCGCGCGCTTCGAGGCGGTCCAGCAGTCCGCCCAGCGCCACCTTCCCGATGTCCAGCTCTTCGGCCAACTGGGTCTGATTGTATCCATCGAAGCGGATGAGATGCACCATCACCCACCATTGCGAGCGCGTCAGGTCCATATCCCGCATGCGGCGTCCGAACTCGCGGCGCAGGATGCGGGCAACGTCATTGATCAGGAATCCGAGATTCCTGTCGAGCGGGTCGGGGTTCATGTCGCCTCAAAAAAGGTTCGATAGTTGATAATATCAAAACCTTACTTTATGCAGGCGTATTGTCAATCAAGAGGCGAGTTCCAGCAGGCGAATCACATCGTCCGCGCCGTTCACCTTGCGCGGATTGGTATGCAGCCACCTGTCATGCAGGCTGTTCTTCGCAATCAGATCGTACTGGTCCGCACTGACGCCCACTTCGCCCAGCGTCCCGGGCAGTCCCAGCCCGGCGACGAATGCCCGGACAGCGTCACCGGCAGCAGCACCGGGCTTGCCGAAGGCCTCGGCGACGATCTTCTGGCGCTCGGCCAGCGCCGGCTCTTCGGCGTTCCAGCGCAGAACGGCGGGCATCATGATGCAACTGGTATAGCCGTGCGGCACATCGCAGGTCCCGCCCAAAATGTGACCGATCGCGTGGCTGGCACCCATCGGTACCCCGGCGATGACCGCTGTCATCGCCAGCCATGCGCCGATCAGACAGTCGAGCCGGGCATCCATGTCCGAAGGATCGGCCTTCACGCGCGGCAGAGCTGACGACAGCAGACGGATCGCATGCAGCGCGTCGGCATCGCAGTAATGGTTCGCCTCCGGGCTGCACAGCGCCTCCACGCAGTGATCCACGGCCCGGATGCCGGTCGAGAGGAACACCCACTCGGGCGTATGTACCGTCGGTGCCGGATCCAGGATCACCGATACCGGCACCAGAGACGGGTGGCGGTAGCCCTGCTTCACCTTGATGCGCGGGTCCGTGCAGCCGCCTAGCGGGTTGAACTCGCCGCCCGAGAGCGTGGTCGGCACGCTGATCTGGCGGACACTCGATGGCCGCAGTTCCGGCATCTGCACCTTGCCGTCATCGGTCGTGCGGATGCAGTAGTCGTCCAGTTGGGCCATGTCGGTGACGTCATGTTCCAGACAGACCTGGATCACCTTGGTGCCATCGGTGACGGAGCCACCGCCGAACGTCACCAGCAGGTCCGTCCCGGCATCGCGAGCCGCGTTCGCGGCCTCAACCACCGCATCGCGCGGTGAATGCGGCGGGATCCCGGCAAACCGGCCCGCGTAGGCGTCACCGAGCGCGTCGGCCATGCGATCCACCTCGTCGGTGGTCTCGTTCATGGTCTTGCCTGCGATGATAAAGACCCGCGACTTGCCAAGCCTGCGCGCCTCTTTCGCCACGGCCTGCGCCGCAGGTTTTCCGTAGATCACCTGCTCCATCTCGGTGAACCTGATTGCACCCGCCATTCTGTCGTCCTCCCCGGTCAGCAGGACGGCAGTGTGCGACAGCCGGGCACCGCGCGAAAGCGCGAAACCGTCAGAAGTTCAGCGAAATGTCCCGATGCGCCGAATTGCAGGCCGCGATGAACAGGGCCTGCTCGCGCGACAGACGCGGCTGTGAACGTGCCCCCAACGTGTCGCGGATGCCATCCAGATAGGCAGCAATACCGTTGCGCAGATCGCCCTGCGCAGCCTCCCGCCAGACGATCTGCTCTTCGTATTCGGCCACGGCGTCCCGGAATTCTTCCAGCGCCTTTTCGCGATCCGGTTCGGCATTACCGCGCACCTTCATGGCCCGGCGCGCCTTGGCCAGTGCGCTCTTCACCTCATCGGCGCCCTCGACATCGCGGAACATCGCCTCGACGTCCTTGATCCGCTCCTCGGCCTGTTCGGAACCGGCGGACTCGATCGTGCGCTGCACCGACATCAGTTCGTCGCGCAGTCCTTTGAACGCTTCGGTGTCATCCAGGATCGCCAGGACTTTCGAGGCACCATCGTAGGCATTGTCAGCAGAGCGTTGATACTGACGGCGAGCCGCTTCTTCGGCCTTGGTCAGCCGACTGAAAGTGCCGTACTTCTCATCCCAGTCGGCGGGAACACGGGCGCGGACTTCCTCGATCTCGGACTGCACCGCCTCGCGCTCCTGCTCCAGTTCAGCCTTCAAAGCCTGTTGATCGTCGCCTCGAAGCCTGCTGATGCGCGTTTTCAGATCGTCATCCATCTCCTGCAACTCACGGATGTCCTTCTCTATCCGGCGGACCTTCGAATGATCCGGACGATAGTCGGCGGCGGCGGCCTGAACCGCATCCTCTGTGGCGAAGACCTCATCCAGCGCGGTGATCGCCACGCGGCCGTCGGCAATGGACTTCTCCAGATCGCTCTCAAGCGACCTTGGCAACACCGTAAGGTTCAGCTTCTCGGCTGCGGAAATCGCGTTGACTGTCTGCCCGTTGTCCGTCGCCAGATGGTCGTGGACATATTCCTCCAGGCAGAACTGCAGTTTCGGATTGCGAGGCGGCGGCGAGGTATCCGACAGGAAGCTCACGCGGTTCGGCAGATAATTCACAAGTTGCGGGAAGGTACCGACAATGGCCAGCGCGATCAGCTGCAACGAGATGAAGGCGACGACGCCCTTGTACATCTGCACGGTCTTGACGACCGCCGGAGCGACACCGCGTAGATAGAACAACGCGAACCCGAAAGGCGGTGTCAGGAAGGACGTCTGGATGTTCAGACCGATCATCACGCCCAGCCAGACGGCGGTGATGTTGGCTGACGGATCGGCCAGCAGGATCGGCGCGACGATGGGGACCACGACCACGGCGATCTCGATGAAGTCGAGGAAGAAACCGAGGATGAAGATCACCAGCATAACGATGATGAACTGAGTCCAGAAACCACCCGGCAGCGCGCCTAGAAAATCGCGCACCAGTTCTTCGCCGCCGAACGCCCGGAAAGCGGCAGTCAGCATGGCCGCGCCCAGCAGGATGATGAACACCAGCGAGGTTGTCTTGGCGGTCTCCAGCATCACAGCGTGCAGCGTGTTGTCGATTTTCAGGACGCGGATACCGCTCCAGCACAGGGCGACGATCAGCATCAGCGCACCGACCACGCCTACCGCGATACCGAAATTGTCTTCGGCGCTGGTCGCGGCCTTGATGTTCATCTCGTAGTTCGAGAGCGCATAACCCATCACGGCGAACGAGGCGATAGCCAGCAGGGCCGGCATGTACTTCAGCAGGCCCGGCACATCGCTGAGGCGGTAGCCCGCCATGATCAGCGCCCCGGCAGCACCGATGGCACCGGCCTGATTGACCGTCGCTATCCCGGTCAGGATCGAGCCAAGCACGAGGAAGATCAGGGCCAGTGGCGGCACCAGGGTCAGGAAGACCTGGCGGCCGAAGGCGAAATCGAACTTGCCCTCGAAGCGGACGGCGGGTGCGCTCTTCGGCCGGATCAGCGCAAACACCAGAATGTAGAGCATGTAAAGCCCGACCAGCACCATGCCGGGAATGAAGGCACCCAGGAACATCTCGCCCGCGCTGGTCGAGGCAACGTCATAGATCGACGGCATCGACAGTTCGCCGGTGGAGTCACGGAACAGGTTCTTGCGCGCGGTGCTGGCCTGATCGGTGGCAGAGGCAAGCTGGTCAGCCAGGATGATCAGCACGATCGACGGTGGTATGATCTGCCCCAGCGTGCCGGACGCGGCGATCGTGCCCGTCGCCAGCGATGGCGAGTAGTTGTTGCGCAGCATGGCAGGCAGCGAGATCAGCCCCATGGCCACGACGGTCGCACCGACAATGCCGGTCGTCGCCGCCAGCAGTGCGCCCACGAAGACCACCGAGATACCCAGACCGCCCGGGACCGGACCGAACAGTTGCGCCATCGTGACCAGCAGATCCTCTGCGATCTTGGAGCGCTGCAGCATGATGCCCATGAAGATGAACAACGGAATCGCTATGAGCGTATCCCGCTCGACCTCCCAATAGACCCCTCGAAGGTTGGTCACCCCGGCCGAGAGCCACTGCGACGGTCCGCCCGAGTGGAAGAAGCTGTCGGTGTCGCCGGTGAAAACGTACCCTGATGCCGCAGCCAGACCGATGCTGATAATCGCCGCTCCGGGCAGTGCGAAGGCCACGGGGAAGCCCGAGCCCAGCGCAAAGGCCATGATCAGGACCAGCAGTGCGAGGAAAAACAGTTCCATGAATCGCTATCCCCTCAATGCGCGACCGGCGCGGGTTCGCGATGACCCGGCTGGCTGCGATAGTCGGCCACGGCTTCGAACAGGTAGCTGATGAACTGGATCAGCATTGTCACCGCGAAAACGCCCAGAAACGCAGCCATCTGATATTTGATGAACATGCCGGTACCGCCGGTCTGCGTGATCTCGAAATTGGCGATCGGGCTGTTGATGATCGACTGCTTGCCGTCGAAGCCGATCCAGATGATGACCCAGCAGGTCGTCATGCCCAGCAGGATCGCCCCGATGGCATTGACCATGCCGCGCGTGGTCAGGCCGAAGCCGGAATAGAGCACATCGACACGCACATGACCTTCGTCAAACAGCGTATAGGCTGACGCAAACAGGAACAGGGCCGCATACCAGTAGCGCACAAGGTCGCCCATCAGCGCCTGCTCGTAAGAGAAAACGAAGCGGGTGATGACAATGGCCAGTTCCGCCACCACGATCAGCAGGGCCAGCCAGGTGAAACCGAGCGTGCGCGTGAATATCGCGACGACAAAACCGGCGACAACCAGCGGCAGATGCACGTTCCAGCCAACCCAGCGCGAGCGACTCAGTGCGCGTACCGTTTCTTCCGCGAGATAGGGATCGAACAGGCTTTCGACGCGGGCAAATGCAATGGCGGTATCGGCGACACCGATAAACACGACAACCCAGAAACACGCCCGGATCAGGTAGAGATTGAAATGATGGAGCGTATGCGCGTCCCACCTCAGCGCACGATCCGGCGTTCGCAGCACAAACATGACCGCGACCGCGATGGCGACCAGATAGACGGCCAGTTGAACCAGTGCCAGGCCCGTGAAGCCGTCAATCAGAGATCCGGTTCCCGGAAAATCGAACGCCACCGTCAGGATGTTGTTGATCAGGAAACCGGCCAGAACGGCCATCATGCCCCATCCGAAAATGCGGACGCCCGGGGCTGGATTGCCGTAGAGGGGAACGGAAACGCTCTCAGCCTTGCTGCTCATGGGTCAATCGATCCGGTCAGAAAAGGAAGTAACGAATGCGGCGGAAGGTAGCTGCGATGTGAAAAAGGGCGGGATGTTCATCCCGCCCTTTTCCGTTTCATCACATGCGGCCGATCAGGTCAGGCCCAGCACGCGGTTACGCTGATTGACAAAGGTCGTTTCGAACTTCGCCATCGTACCGCCAATGTCACGCAGCGCAGCCTGGAAGGAATCGTCGATCTCGGCAGCCAGCGGCGAGTGATCGCGGGTTTCCGCGAAGACTTCCTCCGAAGCTTCACCGAAGGAATCCCAGACATCGTCGTTGAACGCGCGGACCTTGACGCCGTGATCGTTGACCAGCTTGGCCATGTATTCGCCGTTCTTGGCCATGGCTTCCTCGAACTGTGCGGCATGCTCTTCCATGCACGCGGCTTCGATAATCGCCTTTTCCCAGTCCGTCAGCGAGCCCCACCATGAAGCGTTCATGCCGAAGGACAGTCCGCCGCCCGGCTCGTGCATGCCACCGGTATAGTAGAAGTTGGCAGCTTCGTAGAACTTCATGAAATAGTCGTTGTACGGGCCAACCCACTCGGTGGCATCGATCGCGCCGGAGACGAGGTTTTCATAGATCTGACCACCCGGCAGGGACACCGTCGAGACGCCCAGCTTGGACATCACCGAACCGCCCAGGCCCGGAATACGCATCTTCAGACCCTTCAGGTCGTCAGCGCTCTCGATTTCCTTGTTGAACCAGCCACCGGCCTGCGTGCCGGTCGCGCCGCACGGCAGCGCCTTCAGGCCGAATTCACCGGAGATCTTGTCCCACAGCGCCTGACCGCCAGCAAACTTGATCCAGGCGTTCCACTCGACCGTGGTCATGCCGAACGGCACAGCGGTGAAGTAGGCGAAGCCCGGGTGCTTGCCGACCCAGTAATAGTCGGCCGCGATGTAGGCCTGACTGTTGCCGGACGCCACTTCGTCAAACACGTCGAAGGCACCGACACGCTCGCCAGCAGCGAAATATTCGACGTTCAGCGCACCCTGCGACAGCTCGGTGATACGCGCCGCCAGCCGCTGTGCGGAAATGCCCAGCCCGGGGAAGTCACGCGGCCAGGTCGAGACGATGGTCATCGTCTTGCTGCTCTGCGCGATGGCCGGGGCGGCCAGTGTTGCGGCACCGACGCCGGCTATCGCGGCGCCCTTCAGAAAATTACGACGTTCCATCTGCGTGGAGTCCTCCATGTTATCAGTTCGTTTCTAGCGCAGCATGTACCGGGGTCACGTTCATACCCAGCCAGGAAACTGCTGGCGCATTAAATGGCGGAAACTGCGACATGATTGCAAGTTGTTTCGCATCCAATCGCGCCCATGGTTCGCTTTCGTGACCGGCGACGGCGCACTAGGTCACAAACTCATAAAAGGGGATTCCCTGAATTGGCGATGCGTGATTCCTTCTGATTGAGGAGGACGAATCATGAGCCGACGTCGCTACGAGATCACCGACT
>NZ_JBLXDV010000025.1:0-16040 GCF_048263705.1 Minwuia sp.
CCGCCCGACTCGGCAAGCACCATCGTGATCGCCGCCGTCAGCGTCGTCTTCCCATGGTCAACGTGACCAATCGTGCCGACATTGCAATGCGGCTTCGTACGCTCAAACTTCTCCTTGGCCATGTTCTCTTCTCCGGCTTCAGGCTTGTTGTTTCAAATCAGTTTCGAATTCCGCTTCCGTCACGCCAGCTTGGCGATGACTTCGTCGGAGATGCTCTGCGGCACCTGCTCGTAGTGGTCGAACTGCATCGTGAACTGGGCACGGCCCTGGGTCATCGAACGCAGCGTATTCACGTAACCAAACATGTTGGCCAGCGGCACCATGGCATCGATCGCCGTCGCGTTGCCGCGCGGCTCGGAGCCCTGCACCTGACCGCGACGGCTGTTCAGGTCGCCCATCACGTCGCCGACGAACTCTTCCGGCGTGACGACCTCGACGCTCATCATCGGTTCCAGCAGCTTGGCGCCGGCTTTCGGTGCGGCTTCGCGGAAGGCGGCGCGGGCCGCGATCTCGAAGGCCAGGACCGAGGAGTCCACATCATGGCTGGCACCATCGACCAGGGTCGCCTGGACGTCGATCAGCGGGAAGCCCGCCAGCACGCCGTTGTCGACCACCGAACGCAGGCCCTTCTCGACACCGGGGATGTACTCCTTCGGCACCGAACCGCCGACGATCTTGCTTTCGAACACGAAGCCGCTGCCGACTTCACCCGGACCCAGCACCAGCTTGATACGGGCGAACTGGCCCGACCCGCCGGTCTGCTTCTTGTGGGTGTAATCGATCTCGGTCTCGCGGGTCAGGGTTTCGCGGTAGGCCACCTGCGGTGCGCCCACGTTGGCCTCGACCTTGAACTCGCGCCGCATGCGGTCGACGATGATGTCCAGGTGCAGCTCGCCCATGCCCTTGATGATGGTCTGGCCGCTTTCCTGATCGGTCTCGACACGGAAGGACGGATCCTCCTGCGCCAGACGGCCCAGGGCCAGCGACATCTTCTCGTGGTCGGCCTTGGTCTTCGGTTCCAGCGCCACCTCGATGACGGGATCGGGGAATTCCATGCTTTCCAGAACGACCGGCTTCAGCGGATCGCACAGCGTATCCCCCGTGGTCGTGTCCTTCAGGCCGGCGATGGCGATGATGTCACCGGCCATGGCCACCTTCACGTCCTCGCGGTCGTTGGCGTGCATCATCAGCATGCGGCCGATACGCTCACGCTTGCCCTTCACCGAATTCAGGATCGAGGTGCCGCTTTCGACCTGGCCGGAATAGACGCGGCAGAAGGTGAGCGAGCCCACGAACGGGTCGGTCATGATCTTGAACGCCAGCGCCGAGAAGGGCTCGCTGTCCGAGGTCTTGCGGACCATTTCGGTTTCCGGATCGTCGACCACGGTGCCCTTGATGTCCTCGACGTCGGTCGGGGCCGGCATGTAATCAACGACGGCGTCCAGCAGCGGCTGCACACCCTTGTTCTTGAACGCCGTGCCCAGCAGGATCGGCACGAAGGCACCGGTCAGCGTCGCCCGGCGGATCAGCCTGCGCAGCGTATCCGCATCCGGCTCTTCGCCTTCCAGATAGGCCATCATGACCTCTTCGTCCTGCTCGACCGCCGCCTCGACCATGCGCTCACGGTACTCGGCAGCCTTGTCGGCCAGGTCGTCGGGGATGGCGGTATATTCGAACTCGGCGCCCAGATTCTCGTCTTTCCAGATGATCGCGCGGTTCTCGACCAGGTCGACCACACCGACGAAGTCGGATTCGACGCCGATCGGCAGCTGCAGCGGCATGGCCACACAGCCCAGACGCTCGACCATCATGTCGACCGAGCGATAGAAGTCGGCACCCATGCGGTCCATCTTGTTGACGAAGCACATGCGCGGCACGCGGTACTTGTCGGCCTGACGCCAGACGGTTTCGGTCTGCGGCTCGACACCGGCGACGGCGTCGAACACGGCGACCGCGCCGTCGAGCACGCGCAGTGAACGTTCGACCTCGATCGTGAAGTCGACGTGGCCCGGCGTGTCGATGATGTTGATGCGGTGGTCGCGCCAGAAGCATGTGGTCGCAGCGGACGTGATCGTGATGCCGCGCTCCTGCTCCTGCTCCATCCAGTCCATGGTGGCCGCGCCGTCGTGGACTTCACCGATCTTGTGCGACCGCCCCGTGTAATACAGGATCCGCTCGGTGGTCGTCGTCTTGCCCGCATCGATATGGGCCATGATGCCGATATTGCGGTAGAGATTGAGTGGCGTGGTACGCGACATGTCGTGCTCTCCTGCTCCGGCTTACCAGCGGTAGTGCGAAAAGGCCTTGTTGGCCTCCGCCATGCGATGCGTGTCTTCGCGCTTCTTGACCGCGCCGCCACGGTTGGCGGCGGCGTCCATCAGCTCACCGGCCAGACGGTCGGTCATCGTGTTCTCGGAGCGCTTGCGGGCGGAACTGATCAGCCAGCGGATCGACAGGGCCTCCGAACGCTCGGGACGGACATCGACCGGCACCTGGTAGGTGGCACCGCCGACACGGCGCGACCGCACTTCCAGCGCGGGCTTCGTGTTGGTCAGGGCCTCGTGGAAGATATCGACCGGATTGCGGCCGACCTTGCGCTCAACCTGCTCGAACGCCTGATAGACGATGCGCTCGGCGACGGATTTCTTCCCGTCGAGCATCAGGTTGTTCATGAATTTCGAGACCACCAGATCCCCATGGATGGGATCCGGCAGGATCTCGCGTTTTTCAGCTGCGTGACGACGTGACATGCTTCAGGAGACTCCGATCACACGTTCAATTATTTCGGACGCTTCACGCCGTACTTCGAACGGCGCTGGCGACGGTCCTTGACGCCCTGGGTATCCAGAACGCCGCGCAGAATGTGGTAACGCACACCGGGAAGATCCTTCACGCGGCCACCACGGATCAGGACCACCGAGTGTTCCTGCAGGTTATGGCCTTCGCCCGGGATATAGCTCGTCACCTCGAACCCGTTGGTCAGGCGCACACGGGCAACCTTGCGCAGGGCCGAGTTCGGCTTCTTCGGTGTCGTCGTATAGACCCGGGTGCACACGCCGCGCTTCTGCGGGCAGGCTTCCATCGCCGGGACCTTGTTACGCTCGACCGGCGCCTTACGCGGCTTCCGGATCAGCTGGTTGATCGTGGGCATCAGCTCCGAACCTTCTTCATAACGTACCCGCCGGGATTCCCGGCTCGGGGTGGATTTTTGCGAGAGGTAGGTGTCGTCCTTCCAAGCATCTGAACATCAGTCGGCACAAACAGAAACGAACCGATATTCGGCCCGCTTCCTGAAAATCTGTCCCGGCGACCCGTCCCTGGCCACTGTCAGAGCTTGGACGAACGGTCACTGTGTCTTGGCCGAGGCCAACTACCAGCGCCGCAAGTGGCGCGACTTATAGAAAGACCTCCCCCATGCGTCAACAGCAAAAACCCGCATAAATTCAAAGCCGTTGCCCGCAGCGCAGGTTCGATGGAATCGGACGTCCGGAGCGCCGTTCACGCAACAATCTTGCGGTCCGGTTCGGGCCTTCCGAACCGGCATCATCCGCCCGTCCGGACAGAAAAAGGGCGACCGGTGACCCGGCCGCCCCCATCTTGCAGCGTCGCGATGCGGCCTATTCGGCAGCCGGAATCGCGGCAGGTTCGTCGTCCGGCGCGTTCGCGGCGGCCTTCTCGGCCAGCACGCGGTCGCGTTCGGCCGCAACACGCTTCATCTCGTTCATCAGGTTGCCCGTACCCGCCGGGATCAGGCGGCCCACGATGACGTTCTCCTTCAGGCCCATCAGATCGTCCGACTTGCCGTTCACCGACGCCTCCGTCAGCACGCGGGTCGTCTCCTGGAACGAGGCCGCCGAGATGAAGGAACGGGTCTGCAGGCTCGCCTTGGTGATGCCCAGCAGCACCGGTTCGCCCTTCGCAGGCTCGCCGCCCTCCTTGACGGTCTTGGCGTTCTCGGCATCGAACTCGTGCCGGTCGACCTGCTCGCCCAGAAGCATGGTGGTATCGCCCCCGCGGGTGATCTCCATCTTCTGCAGCATCTGGCGCGTGATCACCTCGATGTGCTTGTCGTTGATCAGCACGCCCTGCAGCCGGTAGACCTCCTGGATCTCGTTGACCAGGAACTCGGCCAGCGCCTCGACGCCCAGGATCTTCAGGATGTCGTGCGGTGCCGGATTGCCGTCGACGATGTAGTCGCCGCGGCGGACCTGATCGCCTTCATGCACCAGGATGTGACGCCCCTTCGGAATGAGGTAGTCGACCTTGTCGGCCTCCTCGTCCGTCGGAATGATCGACAGCTTGCGCTTGGCCTTGTAGTCCCGCCCGAACTCGATGCGGCCGTCGCATTCGGCCAGCACCGCGTTGTCCTTGGGCCGGCGGGCTTCGAACAGTTCCGCCACACGCGGCAGACCGCCGGTGATGTCGCGGGTCTTCGAGCCTTCGCGCGGGATGCGCGCCAGCACGTCGCCGGCGTGAACCTCGTCGCCGTCCTGGACCGACAGGATGCCGTCGACCGGCAGGAAGTAACGGGCTTCCTGACCGTTCTCCAGGGTCAGCACCTCGCCCTCTGCATCACGCAGGGTGATGCGGGGCCGCAGGTCGGCGCCGCCGGTCTGGGTCTTCCAGTCCATGACGACCTTGCTGGCGATACCGGTCCCCTCGTCGACCACGTCGCGGACGCTGACGCCCTCGACCAGGTCGCGGTAGGTGGCGGTACCCGACTTCTCGGTAATGACGGGGATCGTGAACGGATCCCATTCGGCCACCTTCTCGCCCTTCTCGATCGCCGCGCCGTCATCCTTGGCCAGACGGGCGCCGTAGGGCAGGCGGTGACGGGCCCGCTCGCGACCGTTCTGGTCCAGCAGCACCAGTTCGGTCGTGCGGTTCATCACCACGAAGCGGCCGGTGGAATCCTCCACGACGTTCCGGTCCTCGATCTTCAGCGTGCCGTCGTAGGCCGCCTCGACCGAGGAGTTCTCGCCCGCCTGCGCCGCACCGCCGATGTGGAAGGTGCGCATGGTCAGCTGCGTGCCCGGCTCGCCGATGGACTGCGCGGCAATCACGCCGACAGCCTCGCCCATGTTGACGCGCGTCCCGCGCGCCAGGTCACGGCCATAGCAGGCGCCGCACAGACCCGTCTTGGTCTCACAGGTCAGCGCGGAACGGATCCGCACCGCCTCGACACCGCTTTCGACGATGGCCTCGACCTGCGGCTCCTCGATCAGTTCGCCCGATTTCAGCACGATCTCGCCGGTCTTGGGATGCTCGATATCCACCGCGACCGTGCGGCCGAGGATGCGGTCGCCCAGCGGCGCAATCACGTCGGCCCCGTCGACCACTTCACGCACCAGCAGGCCGGCCTGTGTGCCGCAGTCGACTTCGTTGATCACGGCGTCCTGCGCCACATCGACCAGACGACGCGTCAGATAACCGGAGTTGGCGGTCTTCAGCGCGGTATCGGCCAGACCCTTGCGCGCACCGTGAGTGGAGATGAAGTACTCCGCCACGGTCAGACCTTCCTTGAAGTTCGAGATGATCGGCGTCTCGATGATCTCACCCGACGGCTTGGCCATCAGGCCGCGCATGCCGGCAAGCTGCTTCATCTGCGCCTGCGAGCCACGCGCACCGGAGTGCGCCATCATGTAGATCGAGTTGGGCTGGCCGCTGTTCTCCTCGCGGCTGGATTCCATGCCCTTCATCATCTCGTCGGCGACCTTGTCCGAACACTGCATCCAGGCATCGACGACCTTGTTGTACTTCTCGCCGGTGGTGATCAGGCCGTCGAGGTACTGCTGCTCGTACTGCTTGATCAGGGCGTTCGTTTCGTCGACCAGGCCCTTCTTCGCGTCGGGGATGATCATGTCGTCCTTGCCGAACGAGATGCCCGCCTTGAACGCGTGCTTGAAGCCGAGCCCCATGATCCGGTCACAGAACATGACCGTCTCCTTCTGCCCGGTGTGGCGGTAGACGATATCGATCAGATTGCCGATTTCCTTCTTCGTCAGCAGGCGGTTGACCAGCGAGAACGGCACCAGATGGCTCTTCGGCAGTTCGTTGGCCAGCAGCATGCGGCCCGGCGTCGCCTCGACCCGTTCGACGATCTCGTTGCCTTCGTCGTCCCGGGTCACGCGGCGGGCCGTGATCTTCGCATGCAGATCGACAACGCCATGATCCAGCGCGTAGACGATCTCGTCGATGTTGGCGAAGGCCATGCCCTCGCCCTTCGCGCCCTCGGTCTCCATCGACAGGTAGTACAGGCCCAGGACGATATCCTGGCTGGGTACGATGATCGGCTTGCCGTTGGCGGGCGAGAGGATGTTGTTGGTCGACATCATCAGCACGCGGGCTTCCAGCTGCGCTTCCAGCGCCAGCGGCACGTGGACCGCCATCTGGTCGCCGTCGAAGTCGGCGTTGAAGGCCGTGCAGACCAGCGGATGCAGCTGGATCGCCTTGCCCTCGATCAGCACCGGTTCGAACGCCTGGATGCCCAGGCGATGCAAGGTCGGTGCGCGGTTCAGCATCACCGGATGTTCACGGATGACGCCTTCCAGGATGTCCCAGACCTCGGGACGTTCCTTCTCCACCAGCTTCTTCGCGGACTTCACCGTCGGCGCAAGGCCCTGAAGCTCCAGCTTGGCGTAGATGAACGGCTTGAACAGTTCCAGCGCCATCTTCTTCGGCAGGCCGCACTGATGCAGTTTCAGCTCCGGCCCGACCACGATGACCGACCGGCCCGAATAGTCGACGCGCTTGCCCAGCAGGTTCTGACGGAAGCGGCCCTGCTTGCCCTTCAGCATGTCGGCGAGCGACTTCAGCGGACGCTTGTTCGCGCCGGTGATGACGCGGCCGCGGCGGCCGTTGTCGAACAGCGCATCGACGGCTTCCTGCAGCATCCGCTTCTCGTTGCGGACGATGATGTCGGGCGCGCGCAGTTCGATCAGGCGCTTCAGGCGGTTGTTGCGGTTGATCACGCGGCGGTACAGGTCGTTCAGGTCCGACGTCGCGAAGCGGCCCCCGTCCAGCGGCACCAGCGGGCGCAGCTCGGGCGGCAGCACCGGAATCACTTCCAGGATCATCCATTCCGGACGGTTGCCCGATTCCATGAAGGCCTCGATCAGCTTCAGGCGCTTCACGATCTTCTTGGGCTTCAGTTCGGACTTGGTCTCGGCCAGTTCGACGCGCAGGTCGCGCTTGATCTCTTCCAGGTCCAGATGCATCAGGATGTCGCGCACGGCCTCGGCACCGATGCCGGCGGTGAAGGCGTCCTCACCGAACTCGTCCTGATAGTTGTAATAGTCCTCTTCCGTCAGAAGCTGGAACCGCTTCAGCGACGTCAGGCCCGGTTCGATGACGATGTACTGTTCGAAATAGAGCACACGCTCCAGATCCTTCAGCATCATGTCCAGCACCAGACCGATCCGGCTGGGCAGCGACTTCAGGAACCAGATGTGGGCGACCGGCGCGGCCAGCTCGATATGGCCCATGCGCTCGCGCCGGACCTTCTGCGTGGTGACCTCGACACCGCACTTCTCGCAGATGATGCCGCGATACTTCATGCGCTTGTACTTGCCGCAGAGGCACTCGTAGTCCTTGATCGGGCCGAAGATGCGCGCGCAGAACAGGCCGTCCCGCTCGGGCTTGAAGGTCCGGTAATTGATCGTCTCCGGCTTCTTCACCTCACCGAATGACCAGGACCGGATCTGTTCCGGGCTGGCGAGTCCGATCTTGATGTGATCGAAGCTCTGGGCGGTCTGCTGCTGGCCGAAAAGTTGCAGGGCGTCTTGCATGGTCATCTACCTCCGAAACGGTGACTGAAAGGGTTCGCGCGGGAACCTGTCAGCCATCGGAATCCTTCAATTCGACGTTCAGGCCGAGAGAACGCATTTCCTTGACCAGCACGTTGAAGCTTTCGGGAATACCCGCCTCGAACGTGTCATCGCCCCGGACAATGGCCTCATAGACCTTGTTACGTCCCGCAACGTCATCGGACTTCACCGTCAGCATTTCCTGCAGCGTGTAGGCCGCGCCGTATGCCTCCAGGGCCCAGACCTCCATCTCGCCGAAGCGCTGTCCGCCGAACTGCGCCTTGCCGCCCAGCGGCTGCTGGGTGACCAGGCTGTACGGGCCGATCGAACGGGCGTGGATCTTGTCGTCGACAAGATGGTGCAGCTTCAGCATATAGATATAGCCGACGGTGACTTCACGGTCGAATTTCTCGCCCGTGCGGCCATCGTGCAGCGTTACCTGACCGGACCGTTGCAGACCCGCATTCTCCAGCATCTCGACGATGTCCGGCTCGGTGGCACCGTCGAACACCGGCGTCGCCATGGGCACGCCCCGGCTCAGGTTGCTGCCGAGCTCGATCAGCTGTTCATCGTCCAGAAGGTCGATGTCGGCCATCTCGCTCTCGCTGTAGACCTGAGCGAACTCGGCCTTCAGCTTCGACATTTCCTTGCCGTTGGCCTGCACGGCCTCCAGCGCGTTGCCGATCTTGATGCCGACACCGCGTGCCGCCCAGCCCAGATGGGTTTCCAGGATCTGCCCGACGTTCATGCGCGAGGGCACGCCCAGCGGGTTCAGCACGACGTCGACCGGCGTGCCGTCCGCCAGGAACGGCATGTCCTCTTCCGGGACGATGCGGCTGATGACGCCCTTGTTGCCGTGACGGCCGGCCATCTTGTCGCCGGGCTGCAGCTTGCGCTTGATGGCCACGAAGACCTTGACCATCTTCATGACGCCCGGGGGCATCTCGTCGCCGCGCTGCAGCTTGTCGACCTTGTTGTTGAAGCGCGCCTGCAGGGCACCGATGGCCTCGTCGAACTGACGCCGCAGCGCCTCGATGTTGGCCACCGATTCGGCATCCGACAGCACGATCTGCCACCACTGGCCGTGGCTCAGTTCGTCCAGCGCCTCGTCGGTGATGGCCACGCCCGTGCGGAAGCCGCGCGGACCGCTCTCGGCCACCTGTCCGACCAGCAGACGCTGCAGGCTGGCATAGATGTTCCGTTCGTAGATGGCGCGTTCGTCGTCCATGTCCTGACGGAACTGCTCGATCTCGTCGCGCTCGATCTGCATCGCGCGCTCGTCCTTCTCGACGCCGTGGCGGTTGAAGACCCGCACCTCGACGACGGTACCGGTCGAACCCGGAGGCATCTTCAGCGACGTGTCGCGGACATCGGCGGCCTTCTCGCCGAAGATGGCACGCAGCAGCTTCTCTTCCGGCGTCATCGGGCTTTCGCCCTTCGGCGTGATCTTGCCGACCAGAATGTCGCCCGCCTCGACCTCGGCACCGATGTAGACGATGCCGGCTTCGTCGAGATTCTTCAGGCTCTCCTCGGAGACGTTCGGAATGTCGCGGGTGATTTCCTCCGGACCCAGCTTGGTGTCGCGGGCCATGATCTCGAATTCCTCGATATGGATCGACGTGAACACGTCGTCCTTCACGATGCGTTCGGAGATCAGGATCGAGTCCTCGAAGTTGTAGCCCATCCACGGCATGAACGCGACGAGCACGTTCCGGCCCAGGGCCAGTTCGCCGAGGTCGGTGGACGGCCCGTCGGAGATGATATCGCCGGCCTTCACCACGTCGCCCACCTTCACCAGCGGACGCTGGGTGATGCAGGTCGACTGGTTGGAACGCTGGAACTTCATCATCTTGTAGATGTCGACGCCCGAACGGCTGAGGTCGGTGACCTCGGTCGCGCGCACCACGATGCGCTCGGCATCCACCTGCTCGACCACGCCGTCGCGCTTCGCCGCCAGGGTGACGCCGGAATCGCGGGCCACGATGGCTTCCATGCCGGTACCGACGAACGGTGCTTCCGGCTGAAGCAGGGGCACGGCCTGACGCTGCATGTTCGCACCCATCAGGGCACGGTTGGCATCGTCGTTTTCCAGGAAGGGCACCAGCGCCGCGGCGACGGAAACGAGCTGCTTCGGCGAGACGTCGATCATGTCGATGTCCTGCGGCCGGGCCAGAATGAATTCGTTCTGGTGGCGGCTGGAGATCAGGTCTTCGAGGAAGGCACCATCTTCCGGGTCGAAGGGCGCGTTCGCCTGGGCGATCGTGTGACGGCCCTCTTCCATGGCCGACAGGTAGACCGATTCGGACGTCACCTTGCCGTCGACCACACGCCGGTAGGGGCTTTCGATGAAGCCGTACTGGTTGATGCGGGCGAAGCTGGCCAGACTGTTGATCAGGCCGATGTTCGGGCCTTCCGGCGTTTCCACCGGACAGATGCGGCCATAGTGCGTCGGATGCACGTCACGGACCTCGAAACCCGCGCGTTCACGCGTCAGGCCGCCCGGGCCAAGCGCCGAGAGGCGGCGCTTGTGGGTGACTTCCGACAGCGGATTGGTCTGGTCCATGAACTGGCTGAGCTGCGAGGAGCCGAAGAATTCACGCACCGCGGCCGCGGCCGGCTTGGCGTTGATCAGATCCTGCGGCATCACCGTGTCGATCTCGACCGAGCTCATGCGCTCGCGGATCGCGCGTTCCATGCGCAGCAGGCCGATGCGGTACTGGTTCTCCATCAGCTCACCGACCGAGCGGACCCGGCGATTGCCCAGATGGTCGATATCGTCGATCTCGCCACGGCCGTCCTTCAGACCGACCATGTAGGTGACGACGGCAAGGATATCCTCCTTGCGCAGGACGCGCACCGTGTCCTCGGCCTCAAGCTCCAGACGGGCGTTCAGCTTCACCCGGCCCACGGCAGAGAGGTCATAGCGTTCCGAATCGAAGAACAGGCCCGAGAACAGCGTCTCGGCGGTTTCCTCGGTCGGCGGCTCGCCGGGACGCATCACGCGATAGATATCGACCAGAGCCGTGTCGCGGCTGCTGTTCTTGTCGACCGACAGCGTGTTGCGGATGTGCGGACCGTGGGTGACATTGTCGATGTCCAGGGTCGGCAGGTCCTTGACCTTGGCGCTCTTGAGCACTTCCAGCAGCGCCTCGTCGATGGCGTCACCGCCCTCGGCATACACCTCGCCGGTCTTCTCGTTGATGATGTCGTGGGCGATGAAGCGACCCATCACATCTTCCTCGGTGACCAGCATCTCGGTCATGCCGTCCTCGACCAGCTTCTTGCCCGCGCGCGGGGTCAGCTTGTCGCCGGCCTTGGCCACCACCTCGCCGGTATCGGCATTGACGATGTCTTCCAGCAGGCGCTGGCCGCGATAGCGCATCGGATCGAACGGCGCGCGCCAGCCCTTCTTGTCGTGGCGGTACATCACCGTGTCGTAGAAATGCGCCAGGATCTCGTCGGAACCCATGCCCAGCGCGTACAGCAGCGTGGTCGCGGGCAGCTTGCGGCGGCGGTCGATGCGGACGTGGACGATGTCCTTGTGATCGAACTCGAAATCCAGCCACGAACCACGGTAGGGAATGACGCGCGCCGCATAGAGCAGCTTGCCCGACGAATGGGTCTTGCCGCGGTCATGGTCGAAGAACACACCGGGCGAGCGGTGCATCTGGCTGACGATCACGCGTTCGGTGCCATTGATGATGAACGTGCCCTTGTCCGTCATCAGGGGCATGTCGCCCATGTAGACGTCCTGTTCCTTGATATCGAGGACCGACTTGGCGCCGGTGTCCTCGTCCACCTCGAACACGATCAGACGGAGCGTGACCTTCAGCGGCGCGGCATAAGTGAGCCCGCGCTGCATGCACTCGTCGACGTCATATTTCGGCTCTTCGAATTCGTAACGCACGAATTCCAGGCTGGACGTCTCGGAAAAGTCCGAGATCGGAAATACGGATTTGAAAACACCTTCCAGGCCGTTGTCGCCGCGCTGTTCAGCGGGGATGTCAGCCAGCAGGAAGGTTTCGTAGGAGGCGCGCTGAACCTCGATGAGGTTCGGCATGGGGACAACTTCGGCAATACGACCAAAAGTATGGCGAACGCGCTTGCGAGCAGTAAAAGAAAGCGGCATTCCAGTTCCTCATCCGACCGGGGCCCTCGTGGACGGGCCCACACTGTCCGCCGGTATCTGTTCCGACACGAATGTGTCAGAAACGGGGCACCGACACCCCCTTGTTCAGGTCCGGTCTTCAAGGGCACGCCCGCCGCATCCGGCAGGCAGTGTCCCTGAACGACCTGAACCGGCGAGGGACGGACCCGCACCGGTTCCACCGCAACCCGGTCAGAAAGACCGGAAAACGGGTCGTGACATGCCGGCCCCGCCGGTTACCGGAAACCCGGCAGCCGGCAGGACCTGCACGATCACTTCAGTTCGACCTTGGCGCCGACGGCTTCCAGCTTCGCCTTCAGCTCTTCGGCCTCGTCCTTGGACGCACCTTCCTTCACAGCCTTCGGAGCGGCCTCGACCATCTCCTTGGCTTCCTTCAGGCCCAGCCCCGTGATGGCGCGGACTTCCTTGATGACGTTGATCTTCTTGTCACCGACTTCGGCCAGAATGACGTCGAATTCGTCCTTCTCCTCGGCCGCGGCGGCATCACCGCCGGCACCGGCGGCACCCGGCATCGCCACGGCAGCAGCGGCGGCGGAAACGCCCCACTTCTCTTCCAGCAGCTTCGCCAGTTCGGCCGCCTCGAGGACGGTCAGGTTGGAAAGGTCGTCTGCAATCTTTTCCAGATCAGCCATTGTCTTCAGTTCCTTGGTCTATCTTTGCGTTACGTTTGTCAGCCTGCGTATCTCGACGCTTCTGTCAGGCATCTTCCTTGGTGGCGTATGCGTTCAGCACCCGCGCCAGCTTCGAAGCCGGAGCCTGGGTGACCTGGGCGACCTTGGTCGCCGGGGCCAGAACCAGACCGATCAGCTTCGAGCGCAGTTCGTCGAGCGACGGCAGGTCGGCCAGGGCCTTCACACCGTTCACATCGAGGATCTGCTCGCCCATCGCGCCCGTCAGAATGACCAGCTTGTCATTCGTCTTGGCGAATTCGACCGTTGCCTTCGCCGCCGCGACGGGATCATCCGAATAGGATATGCCCGTCGGTCCGGTGAAGCTGTCGGCCAGGCCGCTGTAGGACGTGCCTTCCAGAGCAATCTTCGCAAGCCGGTTCTTGGTCACCTTGTAGTTGGCGCCCACTTCACCGATCTTCGCCCGGAGATCAGTCATCTCCGCAACCGAAAGACCTTCGTAGTGGGTCACGACGACGGCAGATGCGTTTTCAAACACACCCTTCAGTTCGTCGATCATCGCCGCCTTTTCTTGCCGGTTCACGCTTTCGCTCCTCTATACGGAGACCGGAACAAACATGTCCCGATCCCCAACCCTGGGACGGCTGGATGAGATCCGCCGGATCTCCCGTCCCGCTCTTGGTGTCCTGCCCCAGGGTCTCGACCAAGGATGAGACACGGCGAACCGCATCCCGGAATTCCTTACGCCTCAACGCCCGTCTATTGCAGGCCGTAGCCATTAAGCCGTCACGGTCGGAACCGCTTCGGCACCTGCAGTCTCGGACAGGTCGGCCCGGCATTCCCTTCATTCAGGTCTGCCGGACCAGGCACGCCACCGGTTGGACCCGGTGGCGAAACTTCAAAATCAGCCGCTCAGCCCGCCTGCTGCGCGGTGACGCTGCCGGTATCGATCTTCACGCCCGGCCCCATGGTGGAGCTGACCGCGAGCCGCTTCAGATACTGACCCTTGGCGCCCGACGGCTTGGCCCGCATCAGCGCGTCCATCAGCGAGCGCGCGTTCTCGATCAGCTGCTCTTCGGTGAAGCTGGCCCGGCCGATGCCGACGTGGACGATGCCCGCCTTTTCGACGCGGAACTCGACCTGACCGCCCTTGGCGGCCTCGATCGCTTCCTTTACGTTCGGCGTCACCGTGCCCAGCTTCGGGTTCGGCATCAGGCCGCGCGGGCCCAGAACCTTGCCCAGACGCCCGACGACCGGCATCATGTCCGGCGTGGCGATCACCCGGTCGAAGGGCATGTCACCCTTCTGCACCTGCTCGGCCAGATCCTCGGCACCGACGATATCAGCACCGGCTGCCGTGGCTTCCTCCGCCTTGTCGCCGCGCGCGAACACGGCCACACGGACGGACTTGCCCGTGCCGTTGGGAAGCCGCACCACGCCGCGAACCATCTGGTCCGCGTGACGCGGGTCGACACCCAGGTTGATCGCCAGTTCGATTGCCTCGTCGAACTTCGCGGTCGCCTTCTCCTTGACGGCCTTGATCGCGTCCTCCATCGGCACCAGGGAGTCCCGGTCGATGTCCGCAGCCGCCGCCTTGTAACGCTTGCCTCGTCTTGCCATGATCTCAGCCCACCACTTCCAGGCCCATCGAGCGGGCAGAACCGGCGATGATCTTCTTCGCCTGGTCAATATCGTTTGCATTCAGGTCGACCATCTTCGCCTCGGCGATCTCCGCCAGCTGCGCACCGGTCACCTTGCCGACATAGCCCTTGCCGGGGGTCGAGGACCCCTTGTTCAGCTTGGCCGCCTTCTTCAGGTAGTAGGAGGCGGGCGGCGTCTTCTTCACGAAAGTGAACGAGCGATCCGAATAGGCGGTGATGATCACCGGGATCGGCATGTTCTTTTCCATGTTCTGCGTCTCGGCGTTGAACGCCTTGCAGAATTCCATGATGTTCAGGCCGCGCTGACCCAGCGCCGGTCCGATCGGCGGCGACGGGTTTGCTGCACCCGCCGGCACCTGCAGTTTGATGTAACCTGCAATCTTCTTTGCCATTTCAGTCCCTTGATATCCGTTTCAGGGGGCGTGGTACGGCCATGGCAGACCTCCCACACCATTTCCTCGTCCGTCATCCGCGTCGAAGCACACAAAAGCCTGCCGCTGCGTCTCCGATCCTCTCATTTCAGGATCCGCGTCGCAGTCAGACAGATCGGGGTGCTCCCTCACGTATTTGGCAGAGCCGACGGCTTGTATCGTTCCCGGCCCGATCTTTCAAGCACAAAGAATCAACTTCCGGGCCCGCCCCGGCCCGTCAGGCCTCAGTCCAGCTTCTCGACCTGCGTGTATTCCAGCTCCACCGGGGTCGCCCGGCCGAAGATCGATACCGACACCTTCAGGCGCGCGCGCTCCTCGTCAACGTCCTCGACCGTGCCGTTGAACGAGGCGAAGGGTCCGTCCGAGACCCGGACCTGCTCGCCGATCTCGTAGGTGATCGACGGTTTCGGACGCTCGATGCCGTCCTGCATCTGCTGCAGGATGCGCATGGCCTCGCGTTCCGGGATCGGCTGCGGCTTGTTCGCCGCGCCCAGAAAGCCGGACACCTTGCCGACGTTCTTCACCAGGTGATAGCTCTCGTCGGTCATGTCCATCTTGACCAGCACATAGCCGGGGAAGAACTTCCGCTCGGCGTTGATCTTCTGGCCGCGCCGCATCTCGACGACTTCCTCCATCGGGACCATGACCTCCTCGATCAGGTCCTCCATGTCCTTCTGGATGGCCTGTTCGCGGATCGCCGCGGCGACCTTCTTCTCGAAGCCCGAATAGGCATGAACGATGTACCAGCGCGCGGGCATGATCAGCTCCCCAAGTCCAGAATGAAACCGACACCCGTCTGGATGATGATGTCGACGACAAGGAAGAATACGGCGGCGATCGCCACCATGATGAAGACCATCACGGTCGTGATGCCGGTTTCCTTGCGGGTCGGCCAGGTCGTCTTGGCGCCTTCGGCACGGACCTGGCGCATGAATTCGACCGGATTGGTCCGCTTTTTCGGCTTCTCGGCCTTGGCCTCGACGGGCGTTGCCGCCGGAGCCGGTTTCTGGCCGGACCCACGCGATCTGCCGGATTTCGACTTAGCCATCAGGATCGCTTTCGTTCAGTGCCGGTACAGGACGCTGCCTGACCGTTGAGGTACAGTGTGCCGGACATGGCAGGAGTGGAGGGACTCGAACCCACAACCCCCGGTTTTGGAGACCGGTGCTCTGCCAATTGAGCTACACTCCTATGCCCGTCGCATCCGATCCGGGACCGGAGCGGAGAGGGGAGCGTGCGGACACGCCCCCCGGTCTTCAGATCGCCGCCTTACTCGATGATTGCGGCGACGACGCCGGCGCCGACGGTGCGTCCGCCTTCGCGGATGGCGAAGCGCAGGCCCTCGT
>NZ_JBLXDV010000026.1:0-7475 GCF_048263705.1 Minwuia sp.
TATCGCAATGCAGTTGAGAGGTTCTTTAACAAACTCAAACACTTCCGCGCCATTGCAACTCGATACGAAAAACACCCTGAGAACTATCTCGCGCTCATCAAGCTCGCATCAGTGCGCATTTGCTTGAGGACTTATGAGTCGGTGACCTAGATCAGTCCCGGCTTTGACTGAATCGCCGACTCTCGGTGCGTTTGACCGTTTCAATCAAATGCTGGACCGCTCTGGACCGGGGCGCTCGACGTGGCGGCTCTCAGCCTTTCGCGGACCTTCGCATGGTCGGAGACCGCATAGCAGTACAGGCACCCGTGGGCGCAACTGTCATAGGTCCCGATATCGCGCGATTCGGCGCAATCGCAGCCGGGACGGTTGCCCTTGGCCTTCGCTCTGAACCGTGATCCGCCAACGCGCTGCAGACGTTCGGCATCAACGCATCTCGCCGGTTTCAGCGGCCCGGTCAGCAGATGCGGCTGGCTGCACAGTGTCGGTGCCATGCCGCGCTCGACGGCCATCTCCGCCAGTTCGTGCAGCAATGCCTTCTTTCGATTGTCGTCGGGGTCATCGACGGCGAGACCGGCGGCGTGCCGCTTCAGGTTGCGCTTCGACTTGGCATAGAGCGTTGCCGCCGAGAAGGTTACCTCGTCGACAAGTCCGGACAGCCGGTCAGCCATCTGCGCGAAATTCCGGCGATGGAAATCCGCGTCCGTGAGATTCGTCCAGATCACGGGATCGTAGCGCCACACGACCGTGCCCGGCCCGTGGTCCGACACGATGCGGCGAATCTCGGCAATCGCGTGCGCGGCGGGCGGCACGCCGGTTTCCAGCATCGCGGGATAGCCGGTCACCGTGTACTGAACGATGAAGGGGGCTGTCTTGCGTGCCCGCGCAAGGCCTGCGCGAAAGGGCTTCGCGTTCCGGGTCCAGAAGATGAATCCGTCCACGTCGTCAGGAGCCAGGGACACCCGATAGTCCTTGCCGCTGTAGGGATTGCGGACGGTCGCGAGGCCCGCGTCGAGCTGACCGAGAAACCGCGGCCCGTGAAACGCCGGCAGGTCGGTCCGGTAGCTGGCCGATATGATCAGTGGCCGCCGCCCTGCTTGTCGAATGCGCCTTTCTGCTCGGCGGTCGCCGGCGTCATGAAGGCCGATTTCCATTCCTCATAGGGCATGCCATAGACCCGTTCGCGTGCTTCTTCCTTGGTCAGGTCTTCGCCCTTTTCCTCGGCGGCTTCGCGATACCAGTTCGACAGGCAGTTCCGGCAGAACCCGGCCAGGTTCATCAGATCGATGTTCTGCACGTCGGTGCGCTCGCGCAGATGGCTCACCAGCCTGCGAAACGCGGCAGCCTCCAGCTCGGTCTGTGTCTGCTTGTCCATTGTCGCCTCCTTCTGAAGTCTGCCCCAGAGATAGGGTGTGACCGGCATCAGTCCAATCCGGCGCTTGTGTTTTCGACCAGTTCGGCCACGACGGCCTTTAGCGCGGTGCGGTCGTCGTCGCCCGCCGCGAGCCGGTCCTCGAAGGTCTTCATCTGGCGGTTGGCCGAGGTGCCGCGCATCGCGATGGTGCGCGCATGCCGGACCTCGTTCTGGCAGCCCAGCGCCTCGGCGTCCTCGGCGATCAGTTCGAGAATTTCCTCGATCAGATCGGCGAAGGGCACCTGTGCGCCACGCCCGAAGTCGACCAGCTTGCCCTGCGCGCCATGCCGCATGGCCAGCCAGCGGTTCTCGCGGATCAGGGCCGCCGGATAGATGCGCCAGCGCTGATTGGATCGCTTCAGCCGCCACAGCATGCGCAGGATGCACAGGTAGAGGGCGGCGACCGTGATCGCGTCATCGATGTCGGTACAGACATCGGCGACGCGCATCTCGATGGTCGGGAACTTGGCGCTGGGGCGGATATCCCACCACAGTTTCGAGGCGTCCTCGATGACGCCGACATGGATGAACTGTTTTACCAGCCGGTCGTATTCGGCCCAGGATCCGAAGGCCTCGGGCATGCCGGTACGCGGCAGCGCGTCGAAGACGGTCAGACGATAGGACTGCAGGCCGGAACGCCTTCCCTGCCAGAAGGGCGAGGAGGTCGTCAGCGCCAGCAGATGCGGCAGGAAATAGCGCGCCTGGTTCATCAGGTCGATGCGCAGTTCCTCGTCCTCGATGCAGACGTGCACATGCATGCCGCAGATCAGCAGCCGCCGGACCACCGACTGCAGATCCCGCGCCAGCGTCTCGTAGCGTTCCTTGCGCGTGGGATGCTGCAGCGACCATTCCGCGAAGGGATGGGTGGAGGCGGCGGCAAAGGCCAGGCCCTCGCTGGCGACCGCGTCCCGGACGGCGCGGCGCAGTTCGGTCAGCGAACGCCGGGCCTCGGAAACCGTCGCGCAGACCCGCGTGCCGACCTCGATCTGCGCGCGCAGGAATTCCGGCGTCACGATCTGGTCGGGTGCGGCGGCCTGTGCCCGTTCCAGCACGCTTTCGGGCGGATCGGCCGCGAGATCCATCGTCTCCGGATCGATCAGCAGATATTCTTCCTCGATCCCGAGGGTGAAGCTGGGTTCATCGCTCATGGCTCAATCCTGACCGAAGAACCGGCCCGGCGACAGGCTTTCCTTCAGCGCTTCGGCGATCAGGTCGGCCCAGCGCTCGGCGTCCTCGACCGTCTCGATCAGGTCCTGGCGGATCTCCAGGGCGATGTAGGGACGGCCCGGATCGATCGCGTGCGTGAAGATCGAGAAGGACGGCGGCTGGTCCACCGAATAGGGCTGGTTGTCACCGGTCACCAGATCGTCGCGCAGCCGCAGCCAGGTCAGCAGCGCGTCGCTCTCCGGGCTGTTGCCGTCATGCAGCACGCCCAGATGCCAGGGGCGCTGGTGGTCGCCGATGCGCGGCGTGAAGCTGTGGATGAACAGCAGCACCGGCGTGGCATCCCCGAAGCCCGCGATCATGGTCTCCAGCTGGCCGTGATAGGCGCGGTGCCAGTCCAGCCGGCGGGTGCGCTCGGCCGCGCTCAGGTCGCTGTTGCCGGTGACATGGGTGCCGTCGGAATATTCGGCGATGGCCGTCGGGTCGTCGGGGTACCGGTTCAGATCGACGAACAGGCGGGAGGCGCCTCCCATGATTGCCGGCGCGTCCAGCAGGTCGGCCAGCCGGCGCGTCACCGCTGCCGCGCCGACGTCCCAGGCGATGTGCTCGAACATCTTCTTGTGCGCAATGCCCAGCGATCCGCAGCCGCGCGGCAGCGCGTTGGACGCATGGTCACAGACCAGCAGCGCCCGTGCGCCGCCAGTCCGGTTCAGCACATGGAAGGGCGGCGGATCGACATCGGCCACCGGTCTGAGCGTCATGGGATCGAACATGGCTGCGATGGATAGCGCGCGCTGTGGCAGGTGCCAAACGATTGTTTGACCCGGGCCGGCGGGGACGTTCTGCGCACCCGTCTGTTCCCGATTCGCTCTCGGCTGTTTATACAGGTCCGATGGATGACGCATTTGATCTGGGCGCGGCGGAGCCGGCGGGCGCGCGACCGCAGCATTTTCCCTATCTCGACAGCCTGAACCCGCCGCAGCGGCAGGCGGTGGAAAGCCTCGACGGACCGGTGCTGGTGCTGGCCGGTGCGGGCACCGGCAAGACGCGCGTGCTGACCACGCGGCTGGCGCACCTGCTCAATCTGGGCAAGGCCCGGCCCTGGGAAGTGCTGGCCGTGACCTTCACCAACAAGGCCGCGCGCGAAATGCATGACCGCGTGGGCCAGCTGATCGGCTCGGCGGTCGAGGGGGTCTGGCTCGGCACGTTCCATTCCATCGGCGTGCGCATCCTGCGCCGCCATGCCGAACTGGTGGGCCGCCGCAGCAACTTCACCATTCTGGACGACGACGATCAGCAGCGCCTGATCAAGCAGTTGCTGGAAGCCGAGAACATCGATTCCAAACGCTGGCCCGCGCGTGCCTTCGCCTCGGTGATCGACGGCTGGAAGAACCGGGGCCTGATGCCCGACAAGGTCGACGCGGAGGACAGCGGCTTTGCCGACGGCAAGGCCAAGGCGCTGTACGGGATGTATCAGGACCGGCTGCAGACGCTGAACGCCTGCGATTTCGGCGACCTGCTGCTGCTGACGACCGAACTGTTCAAGGCCAACCCGGACGTGCTGGCCGACTATCACCGCAAGTTCCGCTACATCCTGGTGGACGAATATCAGGACACGAACGTCGCGCAGTATCTCTGGCTCAGGCTGCTGGCGCAGGGCTCGAAGAACATCTGCTGCGTCGGCGACGACGACCAGTCGATCTATGGCTGGCGCGGGGCGGAGGTCGGCAACATCCTGCGCTTCGAGAAGGATTTCCCCGGTGCGCAGGTGATCCGGCTGGAACAGAACTACCGCTCGACGCAGGCCATTCTGGACGCGGCCTCCAGCGTGATCGCCCACAATGAGGGGCGTCTCGGCAAGACACTCTGGACCGACGTGCCCGGCGGCGAGAAGGTCACCGTGATCGGCGTCTGGGACGGCGACGAGGAAGCCCGCCAGATCGGCGAGGAGATCGAAGCCCTGCAGCGCAAGGGCGAGAGCCTGCGCGACATGGCCATTCTGGTGCGCGCCACCTTCCAGATGCGCAGCTTCGAGGACCGGTTCATCGAGATCGGCCTGCCCTATCAGGTGATCGGCGGCGTGCGCTTCTATCAGCGCGCCGAGATCAAGGACGCGACCAGCTACCTGCAGGTCATCGCGCAGCCCGACAATGATCTGGCGTTCGAGCGGATCGTGAACACACCGAAGCGCGGGCTGGGCAACGTCACGATCCAGAAACTGCATCAGATCGCCCGCATCGAGGAGAAGTCGCTCTATCAGGCCGCGGTCGATATCGTGGAAACCGAGGAGCTGGGCGCGAAGGCACGCACCTCCCTCAAGGGCGTGCTGGAGAATTTCAAGCGCTGGCGGTCCATCCGCGACGATCTCAGCCCGGCGGAACTGGCCGAAACCGTGCTGGAGGAAAGCGGCTATACGGACATGTGGCAGCGGGACAAGACTCCGCAGGCCCCGGCCCGGCTGGACAATCTGAAGGAAATGGTGAACGACGCCGCTGGGCACGATACGCTCGCATCGTTTCTTGAGCATGTGGCACTGATTCAGGCCAACGACCAGTCTGACGAGATTGAAAAAATCTCGATCATGACACTGCACTCTGCAAAGGGATTGGAGTTCGATACGGTTTTTCTGCCTGGTTGGGAGGAAGACGTGTTCCCAAATCACCGCGCATTGTTGGAATCGGGCACGGTCGCGTTGGAGGAAGAGAGGAGACTCGCTTACGTCGGTATAACGCGCGCTCGGCAACGTTGTTTTATCAGTCATGCAGCTAATCGGCGGATGTTTGCCAAGCCCGGTTCGGGTGACCGGGGAATTCAATGGGTGTCTTCCATCCCCAGCCGTTTCATCGACGAACTGCCCGAAGACGGCATCGAGGTCCGTGCCGAAACCGGCCTCTACGGCGCGCAGGCCGGTGCCTATGGCGGCGGTCTGAATCAGGCGCAGGGCGGCTTCGTCTATGACGCGCCCTGGATCGCGGCGACCCAGCGCCTGAAGGAACGCGGCTATCGCGCCGGTGGCTATACCAGGGGGAAAACCATCGACGGCACGGCGACACGGGTCGAGGCGCTTGAGAGTCCGAACCGTTTCGAGACCGGCCAGCGGGTGTTCCATCAGAAGTTCGGCTACGGCGCGATCGAGGCGATCGACGGGAATCACCTGGTGATCGCGTTCGAAAAGGCCGGCAGCAAGAAAGTCGTCGCCGCCTTCGTCGATCCGGCCTAGGGCGGAAACAGTCTGAATGGTTCCATTCAGACTGTTTCCAAGAATGGCAACCACCTGTGCAAGTTGCGTTATCTGAGTTTCATGGTGATTCCATGAAACTGAAAACCGCTCTAGTTATCGGGCCAGTTGGGCATCACGCGACGCATGTACTCGTGAAACATCGGTACCGTGAAAGCGGTATCGCCATGCGCTGGCGAATAGATCATGCCCTTCTTGATCAGATTGTTACGTGTCGGTGCCACGGAGCGGACATCTACTCCGATCGCTTCGGCAATGTCACCGGAGCGTTGCCGACCTTCGCCAAGTTCGGCGAGCGCGCGCATATATCGTCGTTCAGCAGGGGTGCATCGATCAAACCGAACACGAAAGAAGCTCTGATCCAGTTCCTCAATGGCCTTGATCGCCGCCAGATTGACTATGCGGTCGTCAATCGTTTCATTCTCGGCCAGATTCCAGGCCTCGTAGGCCCACTGCTGCAGAAAGTACGGGTAACTCTGAGTTTGCTCGATGATCTTCTGCAAGGCGTTCTCCCTGAAGATGACGCCTTCGGCCATGGCCGGCTGTTCTACGGCGGTTCGCGCGTCTGCCTCGTCCAACGCTCCGATTTCCGGGAATCTGAAAAGCCTTTCAGCATATGATTTCGAGTTGCCGGCCAGCCCGTGAATCTGCGGCAGGCCGGCACCGACAAGTATCAATGGTAACTGGCGCTGGTTCGTAAGGTGGATCGCCATGATCAGGGCGCTGAACTCCGCGTTCGAGAGATACTGCAGTTCGTCGACGAATATGGCGATCGGTACGTCGGCCGCCCTGGCAGCTTCTGCCACAACGCGGACCAACGCTGGCAAGTCGGCTTCCAGATCGCCGCTGTCCGCTACGCCGCGTTCGGGATTCATGCTGATGTCAAAGGCGACATCCCCAACCGACACGGAAACGGATTCGACGAAGCTTTTCAGAACGCGCAGGCCACGGCGCGCCGCTTCCTTTCCGGTTTCGATCCAACTGAGAGAATGCAGGATCGTGCGCAACGTCGGTGCCAGAAGAGCGGGAAGGGACTTGCCTTCGTGTGCTTCAATGAAAGCGGTTTGATAGCCGATCTCCTCGGCGCGCATATGAAGACTGTTCAACAAGACTGTTTTCCCCACGCCACGCAGACCGACAAGGATCAGACTTTTTTCCGGACGGCCGACAGCTATTCGCTGGAGCGCAATTTTGCCCTGATCCAGAATAGGCTGCCGACCGGCCAGCTCCGGCGGGGGGGTTCCGGCACCCGGAGCGTACGGATTACGCACAGGATCCATAGCAAGTTTATCCATGTATAGTTTATTTCTGATATAACTTAGTAAACTGAGTATATGATTCGCGCAACGTGCAAATGCGTTCGAACATCGCCGCCTTCGTCGATCCGGCATGAAACCGTAACGACCGCAGAGATTAAGGGGTTTCGCGGCACTGCAACAATTTCTTCAAAAAAGCGGTTGACCCGAAAGGCGGACAGGGCCTATAAGCCGCCTCCGCCGAGGGAACACATCCCGACGGCGGGGGCGCTCCGGTCTTCGGGCAGGGGCGCTTTCTGGTCTCAGCGGCGCAAGCCGGGACGGGCCACGCTCTTTGACATTGTTGTTTATTGGAAGGGGATATGCGGCTGGCGGTTTTGCTGGCTGGTGTTTCTGGCGGGCTTTT
>NZ_JBLXDV010000027.1:0-6439 GCF_048263705.1 Minwuia sp.
TGCACCGCCTCGAGGATCCCCGCCTCTGCCAGCCTGCGGGCCGAGGCATAGGCGCGTTCGACCCAGCCCCAGCTACCCGGTCCCATGACCAGTTCGGGCCGCTTTTCACGCCACCATGCCTCATCGGCGTAGCGATCGTCATCATGGGTCAGCAGATCCCGCCTCCGCGCTGGTATTTCGCCGGGCTTCTCGCTCCATTTCCAGGCCGGACGCGCCGGGTCTCCAAGCTTCGTCATCAACCGCGCGACTGCATGGAGCAGACTGAGCGGCAACGGCGGTCCCGACATACCTATCATGGGTGCGCTGAGCACGGTGGCATCGGGGTCGACCAGTCCGTCGACCAACGCACGCATCACAAGGTGGCCGCCCATCGAATGCCCGGCCAGCACATGCGGGCCTAGTGTTTCATCGCGCCAGGCGGTCCAGAAATGTGCAAGGTCGGCGGTCCAACTTGAGAAATCGTCGACATGACCGGTGACCGCGTCCTTACCGAGACGGCCAGAACCTGCCTGTCCGCGCCAATCAACTGCCGTGACACGCCAGCCGGCGCGGTGCCATTGTTCGAGTGTTTCGAGATACTTTTCGTAGAAGTCGCCGCGTCCAGGCAGGAACAGGATCGAGCCACGCTCGCCGCCTTGTGCGCCGGGCCAGTCGATACGCCTGATCTGGTGGCCGTCGGCCAGAAGATGGGTCGATTCGCTCGCCTGCGGCGGGATCGCGCGGCGATCGATCGGCTCGCGTGACGTTTGCATGACGGCTATGGCGGCCTCCTCTATGGTTACTTTTTGGTAAGCACGTTCCTGTAGCACCGCATCCCGAAGAAGTGCCTCGGGGGCGTCATGCAGAGCCAGATTTTCACCTACGTATTGCTTGCCGGATTGGCAATCGCACTCCTGTGGGTGATCGTGACCGATCTCAAGAGCCGCACGATCAGCAACCGGCTGACCTTGACGATTGCACTCGGTGCACCGCTCTACTGGCTTTCGATCGGATTGCCGCTGTGGCCGGGCATCGCATACCAGATCGGTCTGTCGCTCCTCGTTTTCGCGGCCTGCTGCCTTCTCTTCGCGATCCGCCAGATGGGCGGCGGCGATGTGAAACTGCTTACTGCCCTCGCGCTGTGGATCCCGCCGTCGCAATTCACGATGCTGCTCGTCGCCATGGCCATGCTTGGCTGGGTGCTGACCATGGCGATCGGCGCCTGGCGAGTGGCCCATTCGAGAACATTGGGGACCCGTCCTGCTCGCGACACGGCATTCCTGGTGGTCGGGACTGCAGTCGCGGCCGTCTTCGCCAGTGCCGTACTGGGGGGACCGACGCTTCCACTGCCGGGCGAAGCAGGCCCGAACGCCTCGACCAGCGCCACGGCTGCAATGCTGTTCGTGCTCGCGCCGTTCATTGTTCTGCTGGTGGTCACGCTCGGATCGATCCGCATCATCCGCCGTCACGACAACGACCTGTGGGTACCCTACGGCCCTGCGATTTCACTCGCCGGCATCTGGATACTGGCCAGCGGCGATCTGCTCGCGCGCGGAGTGACGCTCCCCATCGGCTGACAACGCGATCTTAACCAATTCGCCGGTACAGCATGCAACCATACTTGCCCGCATTGAAATTTGGCGGGCCGAACTAGGGGGCTTGATAGCCATGGATAGGAAGAAGCTGGTTCTGCTGGTTGCTGCACTGATCGTCGCGGTCGGTACGGCGCTCGTCGCACGGAGCATGTTTGCTGGCGCCGGAGCGCCGCAGGCAGACGCCGCCGCGCAGGTTGAAGCGCAGGGCCCGAAGGTCCTCGTCGCACAGCGCGCATTGCCGGTTGGGACAATCATTACCGCCGATGCGATCGGCTTCCAACTCTGGCCCGAAGAACTGGTCCAGGACGCCTATTTCCTCGACGGCGAGGCCGACATGAGCAAGCTGCTCGGCACCGTCGTTCGTCACCCCATCACCGCCGGCGAACCGGTAACCCAAGGTTCGCTCGTCGCGCCGGGTGATCGCGGCTTCCTCGCTGCCGCCCTCGCCCCGGGCATGCGTGCCATCACCGTGCCCGTCACCGCTCAGTCGGGTGTGGCTGGGTTCGTCTTTCCCGGCGACCGTGTCGACATGGTGCTGACCCAGCAGGTCGAAGGCACGGAAGGCGCCAATCTGAAAGCGTCGGAAACCATCCTTCGTAACCTTCGCGTCCTGGCGACCGACCAGTCGACGGTTTCGGAAAAGGCCGAAGATGGTTCGACGGTGGTCAAGGAGTTCCGCACGGTGACGCTCGAAGTCACCCCGGTCATCGCCGAGAAGGTTGCGGTTGCGCAGACCATAGGGACGCTGAGCCTCTCGTTGCGTTCGCTCGCCGACAACCAGACCGAACTCGAACGCGCAATAGCGGCGGGCGACGTCAACATTCCCGATGACGCCACACCGGAGGAAGAGGAACGTCTGCTGCGCCAGGCGATGGCCCGCCCGGACGACGGCAAGAGCACTTATGTCACCGGTGGCGACGTGTCGCGCTTCCAGCGCCGGACGGCCCCGCCGCAGGGCGTAGTCGGCGGCGCTCCGGTCCAGGCGGCACCGGCTGGTGCACCTGCGGCAGCACCGGTTCGCCAGGGTCCGAGCGTCCGGGTGACGCGCGGCAAGGAAACCGAAGACGTGCCGGTCGGGGCGGTCGGCATCAGCGCCTCGACCAGCGCCTTCCTCGGCAAGCAAGCCTATGGGACTGCGCAAGCTGCGAAAGCCGTGCCGGTCGCACAGGCGGTGGGCGTCAAGTGAGCCGAAAAGAACAAGCGGGAAGCCATTCAGGGGGCAATTCCATGAAACGTCGTCTTACCACCAAACTGCTGCTCGCCAGCCTGGCGGTCACGCCGCTGGCGGCCGCACCGACGACCGTCGCAACGGCCCAATCGGTCGTGCGCCCGAGTTCGGAAATCGTCCTGTCGATCGGACGCGGCGAACTGGTCAACGTTCCAGGCGCCATGGCCGACATCTTTGTCGCCGACGACAATGTCGCCGACGTTCAAGTCAAGTCGCAGCGCCAGCTCTACGTCTTTGGCAAGTCCGGCGGCGAGACGACGATTTACGCGAGCAACCGTGCGGGCGACATCATCTGGTCGGCCAATGTTCGCGTGGGTTCGAACATCGGCAGCATCGATCAGCTTCTCGCGCTGGCGATGCCCCAGGCAAAGATTTCGGTCGCGACGATGGGCACCAATGTCATCCTGCTGACCGGTACCGTAGCCGCGCCCGAAGACGCCGAGGAGGCTCAGCGCCTCGTCGAAGCCTATGTCGGCGATGGTGCGAACGTCATCAGCCGTCTGCGGATGGCAACGCCGCTGCAGGTGAACCTGCAGGTCCGCATTGCCGAAGTCAGCCGCAGCTTCGTTCGCGCGCTGGGGGTCAATCTGACCAGCATCGACAGCAGCAGCGGGTTCAAGTTCGGCATTGGCCAAGGACGCACGGGCGCGATCCCCGAGTTCAATCCCGGCCGCGCGCTGGGAACCGGTTCGCAAACCGTCGAACGGGTGTTCAACCCCGTGACGGGCGAAATCGAAGAACTGCCCGGCTCCACAGTCACTCCGATTTCACCGGGCACCACGCTCGGTGCCTTCGGCAAGTTCCTCGGCCTCGATATCGGCGCCGCGCTCGATTTGGCAGAGACCGAGGGCCTCGTGACCACGCTGTCGCAACCCAATCTGACCGCGCTCTCGGGCGAGACGGCCGAATTCCTCGCGGGCGGCGAATTTCCGATCCCGCTGAGCCAGGGTCTGGGGACCACCACCGTCGAATACAAGAACTTCGGTGTCAGCCTTGCCTATTCGCCGACGGTTCTCGCGAATGGCCGTATCTCGATGCGAGTGCGTCCGGAGGTTTCGGAAATCTCGAGCCAGAACGCGATTACGCTGAACGGCTTCCAAGTGCCTTCGCTAGTAACCCGCCGTGCGGAGACGACTGTCGAGCTCGGCTCCGGTCAGAGCTTCATGATCGCAGGGTTGCTCTCGAACAGTGCAACCAATTCGATCGACAAGGCTCCGGGGCTCGGCGACGTGCCGATCTTGGGCAATCTGTTCCGCTCGACCACTTATCGCAAGGGCGAGACCGAGCTGGTGATCGTGGTGACACCCTACCTGGTCAAGCCTGTCAACGCGAACGACATCAAGCTGCCGACCGATGGGTTCCGCAAGCCGACCGAGTACCAGCGCCTGCTCGGCTTCCAGCAGAGCGATGGCGTGACGGGCGGCGACCGCCCGAAACCGCGCGCCGTCGAAAGCACTCCGGCGGAACCGACCATCTCGTATGGTGCACCGGCCGACAATGGCGAGGAGCGGGCGGACAACCAGCCCGATGCACGCCGCAACGAACGTACCGCGTCGGCCCAGCCCGGCTTCAGCTTCGAATAGGGGGACGAGTTTCATGGCCAAGGCAATCAATCGCAAGCTCGCCGGTTCGCTGGCAGTCTCGCTCAGCCTCGTGCTGGGGGCCTGCGGCGGCTTCCCGACCGACAACCGCTCGCTCTACAGCGCGCGCCAGCCCGTCGTGGAGCGGACCAATTTCACGCTCGACGTGAATACCGCTGGCGACGGGCTTCCGGTCAGCGAGCAGCAGCGCGTCGATGGCTGGTTCGAGGCCATGGGTCTCGGCTACGGCGACCGCATTTCGCTCGACGATCCGACCGCCAATCCCGCGGTGAAAGAAGATCTCGCGGCGCTTGCGGGTCGATACGGCCTGCTGATCAGCGAAGGTTCGCCGGTCACCGCCGGATATGTCGATCCGGGCCAGGCCCGTATCGTCGTGACCCGCTCGACTGCCAGCGTACCTGGCTGCCCCGACTGGTCGGCGAACAACGAGGCCAATGAACACAATGCGACCTACCCCGGCTACGGCTGCGCGGTGAACGGCAATCTTGCCGGTATGGTCGCTAACCCGGAAGACCTGATTTCCGGCCAGCAGGGCACCGGCGAGACCGTTGTCTCCACTTCGACCAAGGCCATCAGGGCCTATCGTGAGCAGGCCCCCACGGGCGGCGATCTGGCCGAAGTCAGCACCCAAGAAGGAGGAGGCTAAACAGCCATGAGCGCTTCACTCAAATCCGGCATCACGGGCAATCGCGACCCATTCGCGGCCTATATCTGCGACGAGACGGCCCTCGATGTGCTGCGTCCGGTGGTGATCGAACTCGGCTGGCAGCCCGAAAAATGCAACAAGGGCGGCCTGCGCAACGCCATCCAGTCGCTGTCGGTGTCGGCAAGCCCGAACATCCTGATGGTCGACCTGTCGGAGAGCGGCGACCCGCTGAACGACATCAACGCGCTGGCCGAGGTCTGTGAACCCGGCACAGTCGTGATCGCCATCGGCCAGGTCAACGACGTGCGCCTCTATCGCGATCTGCTCGCTAGCGGCATTCACGACTACTTGCTGAAGCCGCTGTCGGCCAGCATGCTCCGCGATTCGCTCAATCAGGCACAGGCTGTCTTCATGGCGCCGCGCGGGGGCGAGGAAGAAGGCGTCAAGCGCCACATCTCGACTGCGGTCATCGGCACCCGCGGTGGTGTCGGCGCATCGACGCTGGTCACGTCGCTCGCATGGCTCTTCTCGACGGAAAAGCGCATGCCGACCGCTATGCTCGACCTCGATGTCCATTTCGGCACCGGTGCGTTGACGCTCGATCTCGAGCCGGGACGCGGGCTGACCGACGCGATCGACAATCCGAGCCGTATCGACGGCCTGTTCATCGAGCGCGCCATGATCCGCGCGAACGACAACCTTTCGATCCTCTCTGCCGAAGCTCCGATCAGCCATCCCCTGATGACCGATGGCGCGGCTTTCATGCAACTGCAGGAAGAGTTCAAGCACACGTTCGAAATGACCGTGCTCGACATGCCGCGCAACATGATGATCAATTTCCCGCACCTGCTCAACGACGTGAACGTCGTCGTGCTGGCGACGGAAATGTCGCTGGCCTCGGCGCGCGACACGATCCGCATCCTGTCGTGGCTCAAGACCAATGCCCCGCATGCTCAGGTTCTGATCGTCGCGAACAAGGTTCAGCCCGGGGTCGCAGAGATAAGCAAGGCTGACTTCGAAGCCTCGATCGAACGCAAGATCGATATCCAGATCCCCTTCGATCAGAAGGCGGCGGCCAATGCGGCCAAGCTGGGCAAAACCTTCGTCGATGCCAATGGCAGTTCGAAGGCGAGCGCGTCGATCAAGCAATTGTCGACGCAGGTGATCGGCGCCGGCGACGAGGACGCGGAAGACGCGGAAGAGGCTGGCGCGAAGAAATCGCTGCTGGGAAGTTTCGACTTCAAGAACCTGCTGGCGAAGAAAAAGGACGCGCCTGCCACCGCAACTGCTGAATAGACAGGATCCGGGGCGGCCCCTGTCCACCGAGAATTGGACGGAGAAAACGGATGAACATTATCCAGCTGGTGCTGTTGGCCAATGGGGGCGGGGC
>NZ_JBLXDV010000028.1:0-6047 GCF_048263705.1 Minwuia sp.
ACACGCTGGTTCTCACCAAGGACGCGGTCGAAAAGCTGGAGGCCCGTTTCAATGGCTAAGAAGCAGGAAGTGGAAGCGCGTCACTACGACGTCGTGCTCGCACCGCACATCACCGAGAAGGCCACGCTGGCGTCGGAACACAACGCCGTCGTCTTCAAGGTCGCCAACGATGCCACCAAGCCGCAGATCAAGGAAGCGGTCGAGGCGATCTTCGGCGTCAATGTGACGGGCGTGAACACCATCGTGACGAAGGGCAAGACCAAGCGCTGGAAGGGCAAGCCCTACAAGCGCGTGGACATGAAGAAGGCCATCGTCACCCTGAAGGACGGCGATTCCATCGACGTCACCAGCGGTATCTGAGGGGCTAGAGAGTAATGGCACTCAAGAACTACAAACCAACGAGCCCGGGCCGTCGCGGCCTGATCCTCGTCGACAAGTCGGGCCTCTACAAGGGCAAGCCGGTCAAGTCGCTCGTCGAAGGCAAGCGCAAGACCGGTGGCCGTAACAACAAGGGCCACGTCACTTCGCGCGGCATGGCCGGCGGCCACAAGCAGAAGTACCGCTATGTCGACTTCAAGCGTCGCAAGTGGGACGTCGAAGGCACCGTCGAGCGCCTGGAATACGACCCGAACCGCACCGCGTTCATCGCGCTGGTGAAGTACGACGACGGCGAACTGGCCTATATCCTTGCTCCGCAGCGTCTGGCTGTCGGCGACAAGGTCATCGCTGCCGAGAAGGCCGACACCAAGCCCGGCAACGCCATGTTGCTTGGCCAGATGCCGGTCGGAACGATCTGCCACAATGTGGAAATGAAGCCGGGCAAGGGCGGCCAGATCGCCCGCGCCGCAGGTTCCTACGTCCAGCTGGTCGGTCGCGATCGCGGCATGGTCATCGTCAGGCTCAATTCAGGTGAGCAGCGTTATCTGCGTGCGGACTGCATGGGCACCGTCGGTGCCGTGTCGAACCCGGACAACCAGAACCAGAACCTGGGCAAGGCCGGTCGTCGCCGCTGGATGGGTATCAAGCCGCTGACCCGCGGTGTCGCCAAGAACCCGGTCGACCACCCGCATGGTGGTGGTGAAGGCCGTACCAGTGGTGGCCGTCATCCGGTCACTCCGTGGGGTAAGCCGACCAAGGGCGCCCGTACCCGCAAGAACAAGCAGACGGACAAGTTCATCATCCGTTCGCGCCACGCGAAGAAGAAGAGGTAATCCGACATGGCTCGTTCCGTCTGGAAAGGTCCGTTCGTCGAGCTCAGCCTTCTGAAGAAGGCCGAGACCGCTCAGGACGCTGGTGGCTCCAAGCCGATCAAGACCTGGTCGCGCCGTTCCACCATCCTGCCGCAGTTCGTTGGTCTGACGTTCAACGTCTACAACGGTCACAAGTTCATCCCGGTCTCCGTTTCGGAAGAGATGGTCGGCCACAAGCTCGGTGAATTCGCGCCCACGCGCACCTTCCCGGGCCATGCTGCCGACAAGAAGGGTAAGCGCTGATGAGCAAGCAGAAAGCACCCCGTCGCGTAGCCGACAACGAGGCGCTCGCCGTCGGAACCACGATCCGTGGTTCGGCGCAGAAGCTCAACCTCGTGGCCGAGCTGATCCGCGGCAAGAAGGCCGAAGAGGCGCTCAACATCCTCGCTTTCTCGAAGAAGGCGATGGCCAAGGACGCCACGAAGGTTCTCGCATCGGCGATCGCCAATGCGGAAAACAACCACAACCTCGATGTCGACGCGCTGGTCGTTGCCGAGGCTTCGGTGGGCAAGTCGATTACCATGAAGCGGTTTCACACCCGTGGTCGCGGCAAGTCGACGCGCATCCTGAAGCCGTTCAGCCGCCTTCGCATCGTCGTCCGCGAGCAGGAAGAGGCGTAAGATGGGCCAGAAGAGCAATCCGATCGGTCTGCGCCTGCAGATCAACCGTACCTGGGACAGCCGCTGGTACGCCGAAGGGCGTGACTATGCCAAGCTGCTCAGCGAAGACATCGAAATCCGCAAGCACATCGTCGAGAACCTGCCGCAGGCAGCGATCTCGAAGGTTGTGATCGAGCGCCCGGCCAAGCTGTGCCGCATTTCGATCTACGCGGCCCGTCCCGGTGTGATCATCGGCAAGAAGGGCGCGGACATCGAAAAGCTGCGCGCCAAGCTGTCGAAGATGACCGAAAGCGAAGTGAAGCTGAATATCGTCGAAATCCGCAAGCCGGAAATCGACGCCAAGCTCGTCGCCCAGGGTATCGCCGACCAGTTGATCCGCCGCGTTGCATTCCGCCGCGCGATGAAGCGCGCCGTGCAATCGGCCCTCCGCCTTGGCGCGGAAGGCATCAAGATTGTCTGCGGCGGCCGTCTCGGCGGTGCGGAAATCGCCCGCGTGGAATGGTATCGCGAAGGCCGCGTGCCGTTGCACACGCTGCGCGCCAATGTCGACTATGCGGAAGCCGAAGCGCTGACCGCCTACGGGATCATCGGCATCAAGTGCTGGATCTTCAAGGGTGAGATTATGGCGCATGACCCGACCGCCCAGGATCGCCTCATGATGGAAGCCCAGACCTCGGGCGTCCGTCCGGCGCGCTGATTGCAGGATTAGGAAAGAACCATGCTGCAACCGAAGAAAACCAAGTACCGCAAGGCCTTCAAGGGCAAGATCAAGGGCGACGCCAAGGGCGGAACCACCTTGAACTTCGGCTCCTATGGCCTGAAGGCGCTGGAGCCCGAGCGGATCACCGCGCGCCAGATCGAAGCTGCGCGTCGTGCGATCACCCGCCACATCAAGCGTCAGGGTCGCCTTTGGATCCGCGTCTTCCCCGATGTGCCGGTGTCCAAGAAGCCTGCCGAAGTCCGTCAGGGTAAGGGCAAGGGTTCGGTCGAATACTGGGCCGCCCGCGTGAAGCCGGGCCGCATCCTGTTCGAACTCGACGGCGTAGCCGGTCCGCTTGCTGCCGAGGCATTCGAGCGTGCGGCGATGAAACTGCCGATCAAGACCAAAGTCGTTGCCCGCCTGGGCGACACCTCGCACCTGGGAGGCGAATGATGGCCAAGATTGAAGACCTGCGCCAGAAGTCGGACGACCAGCTGGCCGAAGAGCTGACCACGCTGAAGCGCGAGCAGTTCAACCTCCGCTTCCAGGCGGCCACGAACCAGCTCGAGGCTCCGGCCCGCATTCGCGAAGTGCGTCGCACGATCGCCAAGATCAAGACGCTGCAGACCGAACGCGCGACCAGCGCCGAAGCCAAGGCTTAAGGAGTAGACCATGCCCAAGCGTATTCTGATCGGGACCGTCACCTCCGACAAGACCGACAAAACCGTTACCGTGCTCGTCGAGCGCAAGGTGAAGCATCCCCTCTACGGGAAGATCATTCGCCGTTCGAAGAAATACCATGCCCATGACGAAAAGAACGAGTTCACGCTCGGTGATGTCGTGCGTATCGAAGAAACCAAGCCGATCTCCAAGACCAAGACCTGGCAGGTGATCGACCGCGTTACCGCAGGCGGCACGCAGGCTGTCGAGGCCGACCTCGAAGTCGAAGCCGCAGGTAACTGAAGGCAATTAGACGTAGGAACTGCCGGGCATCGGTCCCGGCAAGCCATTGAGAAGGAACCGGATCGATGATCCAGATGCAATCCAATCTCGACGTCGCGGACAACAGCGGCGCCAAGCGCGTCCAGTGCATCAAAGTACTGGGCGGCTCGAAGCGCCGGACTGCCTCCGTGGGCGACGTGATCGTGGTTTCCGTCAAGGAAGCCCAGCCGCGCACCAAGGTGAAGAAGGGCGATGTCCATCGCGCTGTCATCGTACGCACGAAGAAGGATGTTCGCCGCCCCGATGGCAGCGTGATCCGCTTCGACAGCAACGCCGCGGTGCTCGTGAACAAGAGCGAAGAGCCGATCGGCACCCGTATCTTCGGCCCCGTTGTGCGCGAACTGCGCGGTCGTGGCTTCATGAAGATCATCTCGCTTGCTCCGGAGGTGCTGTAATGGCCGCCGCTAAGATCAAGAAGGGTGACAGCGTCGTCGTCCTGTCCGGCAAGGACAAGGGCAAGACCGGCACCGTCGCGAAGGTCATGCCGAAGGACGGCAAGATCGTCGTCGAAGGCGTCAACATCGCTGCCCGTCACCGCAAGCCGACCCAGCAGAACCCGCAGGGTGGTATCGACCGCTTCGAGGCGCCGATGGCCATCAGCAAGGTTGCTCTGGCAGATCCGAAGGATGGCAAGCCCACTCGCGTCCGTTTCGAAGAGAAGGACGGCAAGAAGGTGCGCGTCGCCGTGAAGTCCGGGGAGACCATCGATGGCTGATTATACCCCTCGCATGAAGCAGCGCTATGACGAGCAGATCGTCAAGGCGATGACCGAGAAGTTCGGCTACAAGAACGCTCTCGAAGTTCCGAAGCTGGAAAAGGTGACGCTCAACATGGGCGTCGGCGAAGCCAGCCAGGACAAGAAGAAGGTTCAGACGGCCGCCGAGGAAATGGCTCTGATCGCCGGCCAGAAGCCGGTTATCACCAAGGCCAAGAAGTCGATCGCGCAGTTCAAACTGCGTGAAGGCATGCCGATCGGTTGCAAGGTCACCCTGCGCCGCGAGCGCATGTACGAGTTCATGGATCGTCTCGTGACCGTGGCCATGCCGCGCATCCGCGACTTCCGTGGCCTCAATCCGAAGTCGTTCGACGGCCGTGGCAACTACGCCATGGGCCTGAAGGAACAGATCATCTTTCCCGAGATCAGCTACGACCAGATCGACAAGGTCCGCGGGATGGACATCATCGTAACCACGACGGCGAAGACCGACGAAGAGGCGCGCGAACTGCTCCGCCTGTTCGGTTTCCCGTTCCCGGCTGAAGAGTCGGAAGAGAAGGAGGCGGCGTGAGCCGCTAATAGAGGAACTTAAGTCCAATGGCGAAACTGAGTTCGATCAACAAGAACGAGCGTCGCAAGAAGCTCGTCAAGCAGTATGCGGACAAGTACGCGAAGCTGAAGGCTATCGCGAACGACGAAAGCCTCGACGAGAGCGAGCGTCTTATCGCGCGCCTCAAGATGGCGGAACTGCCGCGCAATGCGAACCCGACCCGGGTGCGCAACCGCTGCTCCACCACCGGCCGCCCCCGCGGCTACTACCGCAAGTTCGGCCTCAACCGCATCGAACTGCGCGACCTCGGCAACAAGGGCCTGATCCCAGGCCTGACCAAGTCGAGCTGGTGAGGTAAAGACAGATGGCTATGACCGATCCCCTGGGTGATATGCTCACCCGCATCCGCAACGGCCAGCGCGCGAAGAAGGACAGCGTCCTTTCGCCCGCCAGCAAGCTGCGTGCGAACGTCCTAGAAGTGCTCCAGCGCGAAGGCTACATCCGTGGCTACAGCGAAGACGCTTCGGCCAAGCACGCACAGCTGCGGATCGAACTGAAGTATTTCGAGGGCGAACCTGCGATCAAGCACGTTGCCCGCGTCTCCAAGCCGGGCCGCCGCGTCTATTCGGGTTCGAAAGAACTTCCGATCGTGCGCAACGGCCTTGGCATCACCATCGTCTCGACGCCCAAGGGTGTGCTTTCGGATGCCGAAGCCCGCACCGAGAACGTCGGCGGCGAAGTGCTGGCGGAGGTGTTCTGATGAGTCGCATCGGCAAGAAGCCGGTGGCGATCCCGAGCGGGGTCACCGCCAATATCGAAGGCGACACGCTCAGTGTTAAGGGCCCCAAGGGCACCCTGACCATGGGCCTGTCGGACCTGATCGAGTACAAGCTCGAAGACGGCGAGATTTCGATCACACCGGCCAATGACACGCGCGCTGCCCGCAACCACTGGGGCATGCAGCGCACGCTGGTGTCGAACCTGGTTGCAGGTGTCACCGAAGGCTTCACCAAGGTCCTCGAGATCACCGGTGTGGGTTACCGTGCGCAGGCGCAGGGCAAGAAGCTCAAGCTTCAGCTCGGCTCTTCGCCCGACGTCGACCTCGACGTGCCCGAGGGTCTCGAAGTGAAGACTCCGGATCAGACCACGGTCGAGATCAGCGGGATCGACAAGCAGGCCGGGGGCCAGGTTGCGGCGGGCGTTCGCAAGG